>CBFHMJ010000027.1:0-329065 GCA_965656875.1 Alteromonadaceae bacterium | reverse complement strand
AATAGCGTTGTGGTCCCACCTGACCCCATCCCGAACTCAGTAGTGAAACGCATCCGCGCCGATGGTAGTGTGGGAGGTCCCATGCGAGAGTAGGTCACTGCCAGACACCTCATTTTAAAGCCCTGCACTCGCGGGGCTTTTTTCGTTTATGGCCATTAAAAACTGGTTTTACTTTTTGATGGCGCTTTCCTTCATACCTAAAACTGCCTGTTAACCATACATATCCAGATTTCAATACAAGAGTTTGCATACTTTTCAACGTTTGCTTTGTATTAACTATGTTCTGGATGTTTAATCTTGAAATTTTTTATTGATTGAAAACGGCAGTTGACTCAGTAAGAAATGCATTGACTATCTTTTCATCTGCTCTGGCTGCTTTACAACAAAAGCCAAGCTCCGCAGCGGGTATGAGTGTTTGAGCTACAGTGTGAATGTTTTCTTTCACAGGAGACTTAGACACCACAACTTCTGGAACAACGGCGATGCCACAGCCCAGAGCAACCATACTAACAACGGCTTCGTTACCAGCGACTTCAGCGTAAATGTCAGGTTCTTGCCTTTGCTTTATCAGCCAGTTTTCAAGGTGTTCCCGAATAAACCCGGAATTTTGTAAAATAATGGGTTGATTAAGCATGCTATGTTCGTTGATTGCGGGTTGTAATTTTGGGCTGATAAGCACAAGAGGAATGGTGTCAATTTTTACATAATGGATATGTGCGGGTAGATTGAGAGGCTTGGCAATTAATGCAACATCGCAATCATGCTGTATCACCTGGTTAATACCCGCTTCCGGATCTCCTGTAATTAGTGAAACATCTACACCAGAATGATTGTTAGTAAAATGATTAATGATTTTTGGCAAATGACTGTAACTTGCTGTCACTGAGCAAAACAATTTAAGAGAGCCATGTAGTTTACGTTCTCCATTGGAAATACCATCAAGATATCCTTCCCATTCAGTAATAATGTTTTCTGCCACGGAGAAAAGCTCTTTTCCAGCAGCTGTTAATTCTACCGCTTTGTTACTTCTGATAAAAAGTGACTGTTTGATTGTATTCTCAAGCCCCTGAATTGTTCTGGTTAATGTAGACGGAGTTATGTGATTTGCTACAGCAGTTTTAGAGAAATTTTTACTCTGAGCCAGATGGTGAAATAACTTCAAGCTTTTTATATTCATGAATAAGCTCAATTTATGTTGAACGGATGATATGTTGCGAATTATGCAATTAATGCTTGATGATATTTCAATATACGCAATATAAAAAGCGCTTTACGATATGTTTAGTGTTAATTATCGAGTAAAGAGCAATGGCAAACTATTTCAATACATTAAGTTTCAGAGAAAAGTTGATTCAACTTGGACAGTGCAGATTCATGGAAGCAAGCGAGTTCAGTCAGGAAGCTGAATTTCTTAAAGGCTGGAAAATAGTCATTGTAGGCTGCGGTGCTCAAGGTTTGAACCAGGGCTTAAACATGCGTGATTCTGGCCTGGATATCAGCTATGCGTTGAGACAATCATCTATTGAATCGAAAAAGCCATCATGGCAACGAGCAACAGAAAATGGTTTCAGTGTTGGTAATTATGAAGCATTGATTCCTGATGCAGATTTAGTCATTAATTTAACGCCTGATAAACAACATAGTGCTGTGGTAAAAGATGTTGAGCCTTTGATGAAACGAGGTGCAACACTGGGCTACTCTCATGGATTTAACATTGTAGAAGAAGGCCAACAAATTCGTAAAGATATCACCGTTGTAATGGTCGCTCCTAAATGTCCGGGCACAGAAGTGCGTGAAGAATATAAACGTGGTTTTGGTGTGCCTACGTTACTTGCAGTACATCATGAAAATGATCCCGAAGAAAAAGGTCTTGATATAGCAAAAGCATGGGCTGCTGCTACCGGTGGCCATCGCGCTGGTTGTTTGTTGTCTTCATTTATTGCGGAAGTGAAATCTGACCTGATGGGTGAACAAACAATTTTATGTGGCATGTTACAGGCTGGTTCTTTGCTGTGTTACGACAAGATGTTAGAGAAGGGAATTAGCGCAGCGTATGCCGGTAAATTAATTCAACATGGTTGGGAGGTCATTACAGAAGCGTTGAAGTTTGGTGGTATTACGTTAATGATGGATCGTTTGCCAATGAGCGCTAAAGTTAAAACATATGAGTTATCTGAGTCATTGAAAACGCTTTTGACGCCACTGTATCAAAAACATATGGACGATATACTTTCAGGTCATTTTTCAACGACGATGATGGCTGATTGGGCCAATAACGATCAAAACTTACTGAGCTGGCGAGCAGAAACTGGAAGTTCAGCGTTTGAGCAATACCCGGATGATGACGTAACGATTAAAGAGCAAGAGTTCTTTGAGCATGGCTTATTAATGATTGCTTTTGTAAAAGCTGGCGTTGAATTAGCGTTTGAAGTTATGACAGAGGCGGGGATTAAAGCGGACTCTGCCTATTATGAGTCACTACATGAGCTTCCGTTAATAGCAAATACTATAGCCAGAAAACGACTGCATGAAATGAACATTGTTATCTCAGATACAGCAGAGTACGGCAACTACTTGTTTGCTAACGAAGCGGTTCCTTTACTGCAAAAATCGTTTATGAACGAGATCGATACTGATGTTATTGGCTACGGTTATAGTTCAGAGAAGAATGTAGATAATCAATATTATCTGACTATTGAGGAGTCAACGCGTCAGCATCCGGTAGAAATTGTTGGTCGTAAGCTACGTGGTTATATGACAGCGATGAAGAAAATTGTCTAATTAACTATGTCATAAATGATAGACGAAAAAATGCCCGGGACGAGTCCTGTTCCGGGCTTAGGGGAATGGCTCAAGGTTGAGCCGTGCGCTAATTACAGTTACTTTAAGCAAAAACAACAGGTATACAAACTTTCTCGAAGGGCCCGTTATCCGTGGGGTTGGATAACTTCTTTCCGATAATTTAAGTGTAGTAAAGGTTCTGGAAAAGTAAAAAAATCTATCCAACTTTTTTATTTTTTATGGTGCAAGTATTGAGTGAAGGGCGTTGTAAATAAAAATAGCCTTTGGCGGATTAATTGAATGCCTGGTACTTCGTTGAGCAGGCAGTAAGCTTCAATAATGCTTACTGCCAGTTGAATTGATAATGGATGTATATCTTAATAAATTATGTTGTGGTCTTTGACTAATTCTCTCGGTAGCGAGTTTTTGATTTTGCCTGCCAGGGCTTTTCCAAATCCCAGCACTGCACCATTATGTGTTACCAGGATTTCACCGCCTCCCTTTTTTGCATATTCATGAGGAACGTCTTTACCTTGATACCAGGTTTTCACTTCTTCTAATGTCAATTCTACGGAGTTCAAAGTAGCGCGGTGACCCAAACTAATCGCCATTTCATGTTGTAAACGAAAACCTTGACGGAGAATGTCTGCGATTTTATTACCAATCCTGCTGAATTTTACTTTTCCAATGTGGTGCTTTAAGGCATTTGGAAACAACCAAAGTTCGTTTTCTCGGGTATACAAAGCCCCATCATCTTCATGAAGGGTGAAACCAAACTGATTATTAATATATTGATTTAAAGTTTGAATTTGCTTTTTAGTGGCAGGTGTAAATGGGAACTTATTAACGCCTGCTGTTTTCTTGGCTGGGTAATCATAGTCTTTACCACGTTTACGAATTTTAGCGATAAAGAAGCCTCCACTGTTGTAGTGTTGAGGCCAGACATGCAGGAAGCCTTCTGGTGTCAGACTCTTTTCTGCACCCTCAAAAAGATCATCTAATGATTCAAATTCAACGCAATCGCCATACTTTTCTTTAAGATAATGGCAAACGTCCTGATTTTCCTGATGATTTAGAGTACAGGTCGAGTAAAGTAATGCGCCTCCTGATTTGAGGGCGTGAAATGCACTTTCTAACAGTTCTTTTTGTGTTTCAGCGATCGATGATACGAGATCTTCGCTCCAGGATTTAAAAACATCCGGGTCTTTCCTTACTGTTCCTTCTCCGGAGCAAGGTGCATCCAGTAAAATGGCGTCAAAGCTTTCCTGCATATATTGACCGAAAATACGACCATCAAAATTAGTCAATGCAACATTTTTGACACCCGTCCTGCGCACATTTGCATGTAATGCCTTGATTCGGCTCGCTGAATATTCATTAGCAACCAAAAAACCATCATTGTTCATTAATGCTGCCAGCTGCGTGGTTTTAGAGCCAGGAGCTGAAGCCACATCAAGTACTTCTGTAAAAGTGCCTGATTCATTGTGCCATAGCGCCTCCGGAGGAATCATTGAACTGGCTTCCTGAATGTAGAACAGACCAGCCATATGTTCGAAAGAACTGCCTAGTGGTACAGAGCTATTACCATCGCGATAACGGTCTATCCAAAATCCTTCCACGCACCATGGAATGGGTTCATAGAGCCATTTCTGCTCATCCATAATGGCTTTGAAGGTATCTACACTGATCTTCAGCGTGTTGACCCGAATACTTTTTCTTAACGGTGTTTGGCAGTAATTAACCAAATCGGTTAAGGTCAGACCCTC
Source organism: Alteromonadaceae bacterium (assembly GCA_965656875.1). Classification (GTDB taxonomy): domain Bacteria; phylum Pseudomonadota; class Gammaproteobacteria; order Enterobacterales; family Alteromonadaceae; genus CBFHMJ01. The sequence goes on along the minus strand of CBFHMJ010000027.1, from coordinate 324,518 downwards.
AGGAATAACTTCTGCCATTTTGTCGATAAATGCTTGTGGAATCAGTGTATTCTTGTCCAATTTGTTCTCCGGTGTTGCAAAATAAATTTTCAATGGACGATGAAGGCCGGAATATTAACATATGCATACGGATTTACTGAGTACTTCGCTCGGACATCACACCTGGAATTAAGGAAATGAAAGAGATAATTAAATGTTAAACAGGCTTTGGGTATTTTTCTTTGTCAGTGCTTTTATAGCTTGTATGGGGCAATGGCTAATTGCGGGTGATCATAAAGTTTTTGAACGAGTGGTCGCAGCCATTTTTTCGATGTCTGAAACCACTGTAGAGATAGCAATAGGTTTGGTGGGCGCAATTAGCTTTTGGCTAGGTATGATGAAGATTGCAGAACAAGCCGGATTAATAGAGCGATTATCGCGACTATTATCGCCGTTATTTTCGCGATTAATGCCCGAGATCCCCCGTGGTCATCCGGCACTTGCAAGTATTACTATGAATTTGTCGGCAAATGTACTGGGGCTGGATAATGCTGCAACGCCAATGGGATTGAAGGCGATGAAAGATTTACAGTCTTTGAATACGGAAAAAGACACCGCAACTAATTCTCAGATTTTGTTTCTGGTGCTAAATACTTCATCTGTCACTTTATTTCCCATCGCTGTTTTCGTTTATCGCGCTCAACAGGGAGCGGCTGATCCAACTGACGTTTTTATCCCTATTTTATTAGCGACGTCAGCTTCTACTTTTGCGGGTTTACTCGCTGTCTCAATTGTTCAACGAATTAAGTTAACTGATTTTGTGCTGTTAAGCTGGCTGGGAGGCTTTGTGGCTTTCATGATAGCTGTTATTGGTTACTTCTCGTCACTTGCAGCTGAAGCACTGTCTGAACAAAGTGCTTTACTGTCTAATTTACTTATTTTTTCATTCATCGTTGGTTGTATAACGATTGCTAATCGACGAAAGGTAGATGTTTACAATGCATTTATTGATGGGGCAAAAGAAGGATTTCAGCTGTGTGTGTCGTTAATTCCCTATTTATTGGCAATGTTGACGGCAATTGCGGTATTCAGGGCCAGTGGGATACTGGGTTATATCGTTGATGCTGTTCGGTATCTGATGATTTTAGTAGGTAGTAGTACTGAATTTGTTGAAGCACTACCGACAGCGTTGATGAAGCCATTTAGTGGCAGTGGTTCAAGAGCATTGATGATCGATACAATGCAAACGTATGGCGCTGACTCATTTCCCGGGAGAGTTGCATCAGTTGTGCAGGGTTCAACAGAGACGACATTTTATGTGCTTGCGGTCTATTTTGGAGCCGTAGGCATAAAGCATTCACGACACGCGATACCGTGTGCATTGATAGCAGACATTACCGGTATAATTACGGCTATAGTTGTTAGCTACTGGTTCTTTCAATAATTAATGCAACAAGTCATATAAGAGGGGGAGATAGTTTCCTATCTCGCCTTTGCCATTAATTTTTCAAACGTACCATCTTCTTTCATGGCTTTTAACGCGCTACTGAATTTCACAGCCAGTGATTCGCCTGACTCTGTGTCCTGGAAAGCGAAAAATACATCTTGTCTTGATAATGGCGTGTCTGGGTTGTAATGAATGCCTTCTTCTTCACTGAGTTCCAGTGCTTTAAGGCCCGAAAACTCTTCTACAACAAAAATGTCTATGCGTCCTCTGGCGAGTTTTTTCATGTTTGTAACGTCATTTGCTCCCAACGCGAAAAATGCCTGTACGGATGTGAGTTCTTTTGTGTAGGGATAACCCATCGTCAAGCCGACATTTTTATTGACTAACTCCAGCGTTGATTCAGGGGGATTGTGTCCTGTTGTAACAAAACCAAAATCTTCTTTTACATAGATAGAACTGGAGCGAATGAAGTTCTTCAATAGCGTTACTTCAAGCGCAGGGAAAATTCCGTCTACTTTATTATCATGGAATGTTTTCAAAGCACGTCTTGTTGGATAGACCTGAACCGTTATATCTAATTCGGCACGTAGGGCTATTTCCTGAGTTAGTTCGATAAAGATGCCTTCTGATTCACTTTCGACCATCAGTGGAATAGGAAATGTTGCCAGTGTTATTTTTTCAGAGGCATATGTGTGCTGGTACAAGTTGGAAATTAATAAGGTAAAAAGAACCAGTACAGGTAGTAATTTCACAAGCAGACTCACGAATCGTGTTATTACTATAAGATTAGAACGAGCTGAAATATCTCGCTAATTAAATTTTGAATTTGTTGTTATTCTGACAAATCACCAAAATATTCTTCGTATAATTGATGTCTGGTATTTTGATGGGCAAGGGATGAATTTAACGGTTACGTGAGAATTAGGGGAAATAGAGGCGGAATATACAGGGATTATCAGCTTTTTTTAACAATCAGATTGCCATTCATGGAGATCACTGTTATTAATGACCGCCTTAAAAATCCGGTATCGAATTTAGCGATATCCGATAACAATCCCGGTAGCGGATTACCGTCGATTTATATACTATTTGTCACTTGTTGTTCAGAAGCAGTTTCTGACACACATATGCTTGTTTGATGAATGTTAGACAAGAATTATTTTTAACTTGTATTTCAGGTGTTATTGATTTCATGTCAGTCATGAAAAAAGAACTTTACGATGATCTGATTCTGCAGGCAGAATCTCTTCTAAGCAGTGAAAAAAACATTATTGCTAATATGGCAAATCTAAGTGCTCTCCTTTTCACTTCACTTCAACAGGTTAACTGGGCTGGTTTTTATCTTCTGGAATCAGACGAATTAGTTCTGGGACCGTTTCAGGGTAATCCTGCGTGTGTCAGAATTCCAGTTGGCAGAGGCGTATGCGGAACAGCCGTGGCTGAAGAAAAAACACAGCGTATTGATGACGTACATCAGTTCGATGGTCACATCGCATGTGATGTAGCCAGTAATTCAGAAATAGTCGTGCCTGTTTATCATAAAGGCGCCATTCTGGGTGTTCTGGACATCGACAGTCCCGTTCAAAATCGCTTTGATGAAGTCGATCAACACGCATTAGAGACTATCGTAAAGATTTTTGAAAAATCAATTGCCTGATCGCCATGAAAGATATAGTGGATATCAAAGACTTTCTGTTTACCATCGATGATGTTGGTGACTGGGAAGGGCAAGAAGAAGAAGTTACCGATCGATTAAACGACCTTTATCATGTTGCCTGGGTGTTAATACCCGATGATATGAGTTCGCAAAGGATAGAGGAGTGTTTAAATGGTATATGGGAGCAGCTCCGCGGCGACCTTGCGCTAATAGACGCGGAAATGGATGAGCTGGTTGATTGGGTTACTGTGTATACAAATTCATTTATAGAGGATTCAGAGTAAAGGTTATCTGATGGATACTAACGAAAAAACAAAAGATTTAAATGATGTAATCGCTTATTTGGCTGAAACGTTTCCTAAGTGTTTTACGTTAGGGAAAGAAGCTAAGCCACTTAAAGTTGGTATTTTTAAGGATATTACCGAGAGAATGGACGAGAGTTCTGAGATCAGCAGAACTCAATTGAGACAGGCGTTACGCCGCTATACGTCAAGCTGGAAGTACCTTGCTGCGATCCAGAAAGGTGGATTTCGAGTTGATTTAGACGGCAATAATTGTGATGAGCTGGAACAAGAGCACATCGAGCACGCGAAGAAGACGCTTGAAGAAAGTAAAGCAAGGTTTGCTGAAAAGAAAAAGAATAGTAAACAAACGCCATCTAAGAATTTCAAACCTAAACGTGATGGTGATAAAAAAACTTACAAAAAACCGAGAACCGAAGCTGGCAATGGTAAAGCAAAACAGGCTAATGTTAAGCACACAGATCGCAAATCTCACAAGCCTGAAGTAATCAAGAAACGCCCATCAGCCCGGAAATTCGATATGACACCACTTTCAACTGAAAATGTTGTTGTTGGTGTAAATGTCAAGGTTAAATTAGGGAAGTCACCTGTACCCGGTGTAATTACTGATGTGGGCAAAGAAGATATACACGTTCAGTTGAATGGGGGCGTAATTATCAAAACGGCTCGTGAAAACTTGTTCGTAGCCTGAATTAACAGCGAGGTATCGATATATGGGTAAAAAGGTCAGCTTATTTGTCGCTATGGCGATGGCATTTACTACAGCATCTCAAGCAGAGATGGCTGCTGTTTCATTAAAAGACCTGCCAAAACTCCAGCCTGAAGAACAACATGTTCCAGCTACACAAAGAACTACTAATCTTTTTATCCGCTCTCACTATAAAGCATTTGATTTAGATGACCGCTTTGCAAACCAGGTGTTTGATCGTTATTTAGAACACCTGGATTACAATAAGATGTCGCTGCTGAAGTCTGATGTTGATAACTTCGCTAAATTTGAAAAAGAATTTGACGACGCGCTGAGAAAGGGAAAACTGGATTTTGCTTACGAAATCTACAATCTTAGTCTTAAAAGACGTTTCCAGCGGTTTGAATACGCGATTTCGCTTCTTGAAAAAGAAATGGATTTTACGGTAACTGATGAATTTTTCTTTGATCGTGAAGATGCAACCTGGGCCAAAGATGAGAAGGAACTGGATGAACTTTGGCGTCAAAAAGTTAAGTATGATGCGTTAAGTCTGAAAATGACTGGCAAGGACTGGAAAGAAATTAAGAAAGTCCTGGCTAAGAGATACCGCTATGCGATGAAGCGTATGAGTCAAACGCAAAGTGAGGATGTCTTTCAGACGGTGATGAATGCGTTTGCCAGAAGTATTGAAGCGCATACATCGTATCTTTCGCCACGAAGTGCTGATCGTTTCAAAATGGAAATGAATCTGTCACTTGAAGGCATTGGTGCTGTACTTCAAACGGACGAAGACTATACCGTTATTAAAAGCCTGGTGGCTGGTGGACCGGCTGACAAAACTCAAAAGTTATCGCCAAAAGACAGAATTATTGGTGTTGCTCAGGACGATGAAGAGTTTACCGATGTCATCGGTTGGCGATTGGATGATGTTGTTGATTTAATCAAAGGCCCTAAAGGCACAACTGTCCGTCTTCAGGTTTTAGGTGATATTGATTCAGGTGATGATGTTCCTCAAGTTGTTGATATTGTCAGAGATAAAATTCGTCTTGAAGACCGAGCAGCAAAGAGTGAAGTAATCAAACCAATTCTGAATGATTTAACCAGCAAGATAGGGGTTATCTCTATTCCTGGTTTCTACAACAACTTATCTGAGGACGTCAAAAAGGAAATTGACAAGCTAAAAGCTGAGAAAGTTGATGGAATTATCATCGACCTGCGAATGAATGGTGGTGGTGCTTTAACAGAGGCTCGATTACTCAGTGGGTTGTTTATTGATCGCGGACCGGTCGTTCAGGTAAAAGAGCAGAATGGACGCATCGTTGTGCATCCGGATAACGATGGCGAAGTCTATTACGATGGCCCATTAACGGTTTTAGTGAATCGTTACAGCGCATCAGCATCTGAAATTTTTGCTGCAGCGATGCAAGATTACGGACGCGCTGTTATTATCGGTGAGCAGACCTTTGGTAAAGGTACGGTTCAACAACATAAAGGTTTAGGAAAAATATTCGACTTTTATGAAAAGCCGTTAGGCAATGTGCAATACACGATTGCAAAGTTCTACCGTATTGATGGTGGAAGTACTCAGCATAAAGGTGTTATTCCGGATATTGTTTATCCATCCATGGTAAATGCATCTGAGTGGGGCGAGAGTAAAGAAGATAACGCCTTGCCGTGGGATAGCATTCGTAACGTGAAGTACACCAGCGTAGCTGATTTGAGTTCAGATATTGATATGCTTCGTCAAAAACACAGCGAACGAGTCAAAAAAGAACCTGAATTTAAATATTTGCTTGAAGACATTAAAGAATATAAAGAGCAAGACAGCGAACTGTCTATTTCATTGAAAGAAGCAGATCGTAAAGCGAAGCAGGAAGATAATAAAAAACGTCGCCTGACACGCGCTAATGAACGTTTAGCTCGAATGAATAAAGATTCAATCAAGACAATGGATGATGCACCTGAAGTGCTTGAAGAGCTTGATCCGTTGTTAGAAGAAGCTGCGTTGATCACTCAGGATTTGATCGGTATGGGTCGATTCGTTAAGAAGTAAATGCAGAATAAATTGTAGAAAGAAAAAACCGGCGAAGCCGGTTTTTTTGTGCCTGATGTTCAAGTTCAATACACTTTAGTATGTTATTTAACCGAAAGGATGGTTTATCCGATTAATCGTCTGCCATTTAAGCCGAGGTCGGATTGATAAGTCAGGAAAAATTAATTAGTCTCCTTGGGCAATTTGAGGATCTTAAATAAAGCTGCTCGTATTTTTTCCCGGTGATACAGGTTTAAAACAGCCTGAGCCTGAAGCTGCGCAGCAACTAATAACAAAAAGGCACAATTATGTCGGAAGGAACTAAGCCGGTGCATGGCTTATGGAGTAATCGTTTCACCTACATGCTAGCGTCTGTAGGTGCCGCAGTTGGATTGGGCAATATATGGAAGTTTCCCTATATTGTTGGCGAGAATGGCGGCGGAGCGTTTGTACTGGTTTATCTGCTTTGTATTCTGTTTATTGGTATCCCAATTATGATGGCCGAAGTATCCCTTGGTCGTCGTGGCAGAAAAAGCCCTGGTAATGCTGTAAAAACGATAGCGGAAGATGAAGGCCATCACTCTGCGTGGTCGTTAACAGGGTGGCTGGGCGTTATCGCGGGTTATCTTGTTCTTTCATTTTATTGTGTTATTGCGGGATGGACTGCGGCATACATCTTTGAAGCTGGTAGTGGTCAGTTTGTTGATGCATCACCAGAAAAAGTGCAGGGCGTATTTACATCACTACTGGCAGATCCGTTGAAATTGATTCTCTGGACTGGACTTATTCTTACCGTTACCGCAACGATTGTTGCGAGAGGGGTTCAGCATGGCCTCGAAAAAGTAGCTCGTTATTTAACGCCTGGTTTGCTTCTACTCTTAATTGTCATGGCTGTTTACGCAGCTAATCTGGGGGATTTCAGCGCTGCATTCTCCTTTATGTTTAACCCGGATTTTTCCAGTCTTACCATGGGGGGCGTACTCATCGCTCTGGGGCATTCGTTCTTTACGTTAGGTCTGGCATCTGGTGTTGTTATGATGTACGGCGCTTACCTACCTGATAACGTATCTATTACAAAAACAACGGTTTGGATAGCGATAGCTGATACTGTCGTTGCATTATTAGCAGGCATGGCTATTTACCCGATTGTATTTGGCTTTGGGCTGGAACCAGGAGAAGGACCGGGACTTATCTTCATGACGCTCCCTATCGCATTTGGTCAAATGTGGGGTGGCACGTTCTTCGGCACTTTATTCTTTATTATGTTAGCGTTTGCAGCTTTCACATCTGCAATCTCAATGATTGAATCGTCAGTCGCCTGGTTAGTTGAAAAAACAGGCTTTACACGTTGGCAAGCATCAATGGCATCCGCTGGCTTGTTGTGGGCGTTAAGTATGCTTTCAATCTTCTCTTTTTCTGGTGCTGAATGGACTAAAGTTGATTTTCCATTGCTTGGTAAAGAAATGACCAGTTTGTTCGATATCATCGATCACATGACGTCTGATGTTTTGTTGCCATTAGGTGGTTTAGTAACTGCAGTATTCACTGGTTGGATTTTTACGGAGAAAGGCGCTAAGTCAACGCTTAATAGTTCAGAAACAGTTTTTAAATTATGGCGGTTAACGTTACGTTGGATTGCACCTGTTGCAATTTTAATTGTCTTTTTACGCCTGATCGGTGTGATTAATTTGTAAATTTTGTATGTAACGATTAATTTAATCGTTCAGTTTTAAATACGGTGTTTTTATGACGGTTTCTTCTAATGTTCGCAGCCCATCATTGTTGGATGCGATTATTCCTGTTGTCATCCTGATTGGGCTTCTTGCTGCCGGGGTGTGGTTGTTTGAAGATAATTCTTCTTATGGACCAAATCAGATTTCGTTAATCCTTGCAGCAGGCATTGTTTGTATTATAGGCATTAAGAATGGCTATCGCTGGAAAGAACTTGAAAAAGCGATGGTTAATGGCATATCCCTTTCAATGGGAGCAATTTTTATTCTTCTGGCTGTAGGGTCTTTAATTGGTACTTGGCTATTATCGGGTACGGTTCCCACGCTAATTTACTATGGATTAAAGATTTTAAGCCCTGACTGGTTCTATGCTGCGAGTTGTTTAATGTGTGCAGTCGTTGCAATGAGTATTGGTAGCTCCTGGACTACTGCGGCGACTATTGGTGTTGCCTTAATGGGAATTGCCGCAGGGTTGGATTTATCTGCACCAGTTACTGCTGGTGCTGTCATTTCAGGTGCATATTTCGGTGATAAACTTTCTCCTCTGTCAGAAACGACAAACCTGGCACCTTCAGTCGCAGGAACCGACTTGTTTACGCATATCAGAAATATGCTTTGGACGACCATTCCTAGTTTTACCATCGCTTTAGTTATATTCACATTCATCGGTTTATCTGGATCATCGGTAGCTGATGACAGAACGGTAGAAGAGTTAAGCACGTTACTAACGGCTAATTTTGATATCAGTATTCTTAATCTTATTCCTCTGGTTATTCTGTTAACGATGGCAATCAGAAAAGTACCGGCATTTCCGGCTATTTTGATCGGAGCGTTGATTGGTGGTTTGTGGGCCGTTCTGTTTCAGGGCGAATTAATTGCAAAACTGGCGGGCTCATCTGCTGCCAGTAGCGTTGACTATATTAAAGTTATCTGGACGGCGTTCTTTGACGGCGTAACCGTTGTTACTGGCAACGAAAAGATGGATGATTTGCTTAGTGGTGGTGGAATGTCCAGCATGCTGAATACCACCTGGCTTATTATGTCGGCATTGATGTTTGGCGCGGTAATGGAAAAAACACAGTTATTGAATGTGTTTGTCATGGCAATTTTGAAGTTAGCGAAATCAACCGGCGCGTTGATTGCCAGTACAATATGTACCTGTATAGGTGTTAATTTAATGGCTGCGGATCAGTATATGTCTATTGTGATGCCGGGCCGTATGTTTAAAGAAGAGTTTGAACGTAGAGGATTAGATGGTGTTAATCTTTCAAGAACGCTTGAAGATGGCGGTACGATAACCAGTCCGCTGATTCCATGGAATACCTGTGGTGCGTTTATGGCTGGTGTTCTGGCTGTCCCAACAGGTGACTATTTCATGTATTGCTTCTTTAATCTGATAAATCCTGTTATTGCAATCGCGTTTGCATTTATGGGCGTTCGAATTCTTCAGGCTAAGCCAGCAGAACAGCAAGCACAAACTGCCTGATAATGTTTTGTTATAGATAGTTTTAAGTTAATAAAAGCCGCATGTAGCGGCTTTATTTTTTATTCAGGGATAGTATTCCCAATTGATCAAACTTACGCAAAAAAGGTGTGAATGATGAAAACTGATACACAGCAGCCTGTCGCGAAGTACTTAAAAGATTATAAGTCTCCCGCTTTTTCTATTTCCCATATTGATCTGTCATTTGATTTGCAAGATGAAAAAACACGTGTAGAGAGTGTGATGACAGTAACGCGAAATGGTGCTCATCAGGAACCATTAGTGTTAGACGGATTAGGACTGACGTTCATTTCTTTGTCTATCAATGATCAGCAGGTCAACGATGATTTGATTACTATTGATGAAGAGACATTAACTCTGGTAACTGATTTGAGTGAATTTACGCTTCGAATCGTCAATGAAATAAACCCGAAGGCGAATACTGCGCTGGAAGGACTGTATAAATCCGGTGATGCATTTTGTACACAATGTGAAGCTGAAGGTTTTCGCCGTATTACCTGGTATCTTGACCGTCCGGATAATCTGGCGAAATTTACTACACGGATTACTGCTGACAAAAATCTGTACCCAAGCTTATTGTCAAACGGTAACAAGATAGAGCAGGGTGAGTTATCCGATAACAGACACTTTGTAAAGTGGGAAGATCCTTTCCCGAAACCTTCGTATTTGTTTGCTCTGGTTGCAGGTGAATTTGATTGCTTGACTGATGCGTATACGACGCAATCAGGAAGAGAAGTTGCATTAGAGCTTTACGTCGATAAAGGAAATTTGTCGAAAGCCAGCTATGCGATGGAATCTTTAAAGCATTCGATGAAGTGGGATGAAGATACCTACGGTCTTGAATACGACCTGGATATTTACATGATCGTTGCTGTCGATTTCTTCAATATGGGGGCAATGGAAAACAAGGGACTCAATGTTTTTAATAGTAAATATGTGTTGGCTGATGCACAGACTGCAACCGATCAGGATTTTTTCAATATTGAATCAATTATCGGTCATGAATATTTCCACAACTGGACAGGCAATCGCGTAACGTGCAGAGACTGGTTTCAGCTGAGCTTGAAAGAAGGTTTGACTGTTTTCCGTGATCAGCAATTTAGTGCTGCGATGGGTAGTCCGGGCGTCAATCGTATCGGCGAAGTCAGAGTTGTTCGGGAACGCCAGTTTGCGGAAGATGCAGGACCAATGGCGCATCCTATTCGTCCTGAAAAAGTGATAGAAATGAATAATTTCTATACGGTTACTGTATATGACAAGGGTGCGGAAGTTATTCGTATGATGCACACCTTACTGGGTAAGGAAGGCTTCAGAAAGGGCATGGATTTGTATTTCAAACGCCATGACGGACAAGCTGTCACTTGTGATGATTTTGTTGCTGCGATGGAAGATGCCAGTAATGTAGATCTGAAGCAATTCAGACGTTGGTATTCTCAGTCTGGTACGCCGGAGTTGTCTCTAACAGAAGAGTGGGATCAAACTTCAAAGACATTCAATCTAACTGTTAAACAATTTAACGCTCCGACTGCTGATCAGAATGAAAAGCAGACATTACATATTCCATTGCGTATTGAGTTGTTGAATGTCAATGGTGATGTAATGACTGTCAGTCACCCGGCCATGAATGGTGATGTACTTAACATTCGCCGGGACAGTGAAACTTTCGCATTTAATGGATTATCCGAAAGACCCGTTCTGGTCGTAGGTAAAAACTTTTCTGCGCCTATCAGAATTTCAAGAGAACAGAGTATTGAAGCGTTGATTCATACGGTGAAATACTCTTCAGACGATTTCTCTCGTTGGGATGCAATTCAGTCTCTTTATACTGTTTTGATTAAAGATATTGTTGATTCAGGAAAACATGCGCCACTACCTGACAGTGTGATCGCAATGTATGAATCATTACTATCTGACGAAAACGCGGATCTGAGTTTAATTGCTGAGCTATTCCAGTTACCTGGCTTTGATAGCTTGTCCACTGGCTGGGATGTTGTACCTGTTGATGCGCTTGTTGGGGCAATGAAACATATTAAACAGTCGCTGACTCAGGTGTTGTATGCCAAATTCAATGAAATTTATCAGTCTTTTGCAGGTGATAAATATGAATTAAATGCGACTGCTATTGGTCGTCGTGACCTCAAAAATATTGCTTTGCACCTTATGTCTTTCAATGATGAATCAAAAGCTGTAATAAAAGATCAATATTACAATGCTGACAACATGACTGATACGCTCGCGGCGATAGGGTGCGCAGGAAATCTGAGTGATTCGGCACTATTTGATGAGCTGATGGTAGATTTCGAGACTAAATGGAAGGAAAATCGCCTGGTGATGGATAAATGGTTCTCATTACATGCCAACTATAAAGGTGAAGATGCACTGGAGCGATTACAAAATCTGTTAACTCACCCTCAGTTTGAATTGAATAATCCGAACCGTGTTAGTTCACTTATCGGTGTGTTTTCACAGCGAAATCATGCGGTATTTCATGATGGCAGCGGAAAAGGCTATGAATTGCTAAGTGGTATTCTCCAGTCATTGAACGATATTAACCCTCAAGTAGCATCTCGCTTAATTACGCCACTAATGGGATGGAAAAAGTTTGATGCTGAACGTGGTGAAATGATGAGAGATAAACTGCAAAAACTGGCTGACTTGCCAAATCTTTCAAAAGATCTTTTTGAGAAAGTAACGCTGAGTTTAGGGTAAATAACTGATCCGTAGATCTATGAGGCGAGCGTAAAGCTCGCCTTTTGTATTTAAACGATAATTATTTTTCACTTTTCTTTACAGTTATCAAATGATTATTTACACATTCTCCATGAACCTGTCTCATCAGGAATGTTTGTCCTGGTATCAAGGGGCGATTGATTTTTTGGTAGTAAGAGAGGACGGCGGTAAACGTATTCAGATACCGGTTAACCGCTTCAGACCTTACGTTACAACGATTGGTATACGAGGTCGGTTTCGATTAACACTGGATGATAATAATAAATTTTTAAGTCTGGAAAGACTCAATTAGAGTAAATACTTCAAACTGTAATTACAGTTTGAGGTCATTAATGTGACATTTATATAACTAACCTTTTCAACTGTTTAGATTCATTATTCACATTTGTGACTTACTGGTGTTCAAACTTATTCAAATGAGAAGGTGCATGAATCTAAAAAAGTGTTTGTAAATTAACGATATAAGCTTAGTATCTAAAGGCTGTTAATTGCTTGCTTAAGCAAATAAATGATGTAATTATTAATCGCAATTTTGCTGTTAACACGGCACATAGATAAATAAAACCACATACTAAGAACAATACACCTGAAGGGACAGGGGGAGATAAAAACATGATAAAAGGGCCAGGTACCTTTGCCCGGAAGCCGCTTGCAATATGCGTTGCTTCTGCTCTCTTAGCCTTGTCAAGCTCTCAAGCAAATGCTGTGAGTTTTGATGTTGGCGACTTCGAAGTTTCTTTTGATTCAACTTTTTCACTTGGTGCCAGTTGGCGTGTAGAAGACAGAGAAATAGGTCTGATTGGTAAAACAAATGTACCAGGACAATTTAATCTGACTGGATACCATCCCGCATTAAATCCTATCTATACTTCCGGAGACATCTGGGCTCAGCCAGGTAGCTACTCTAATAATGGTGATGCAGGTAACCTGAACTTTGATTCAGGTGAAACGTTTTCAAAGATCTTCAAAGGAACGCACGAATTAGATATCCGTAAAGACAATTGGGGCTTCTTTACGCGATTCATGTATTTCTATGATTTTGAATTGATGGATGGCAAACGTCCATACAGAAACAATACCTCTGGAACTCCGGTTGATCCATGTCGTGATGAACAGGCTAAAGACCTGACGTGTCGTGATATCAGATTATTGGATGCATTCTTATACGCTGACTTCGATTTTAATGATGGCATGAACCCTGTGTCGGTCCGTATTGGTGATCAGGTTGTCAGTTGGGGTGAAAGTACGCTTATCTCTCATGGTCTGAATGTTAACCCTGTTGATATTGCACGTTTACGTGCGCCGGGTGCTGAAGTAAAAGAAGCATTTATTCCTGTCGGTATGGTGTGGAGTTCAATCGGCATTACCGATAATGTCAGTGTTGAAATGTTTTATCAGTATGACTGGCAAGAAACCGTACTTCCAACGCCAGGCTCTTATTTTTCAACGAACGATTTCGCTGGTGAAGGTGGCTATCGGAATAACGTAAATCTTGGCTTTACCAGTAATCCGGATATGGACCTTGAACGCGTTATCGGTGGTTTGAATTCATTATATAGTGACTGGCAAACTGCGGTAGCAGCTCAGGGCATCACTGATCCAGTAGCGCAACAGCAATTACTAGCCAATATGTATCTGGCTTACCCTACCAAAGTAGCACTTCGTCCACCAAACAGTACAAGAATTCCTACTGCATCAGGACGTGACGTTCGCGGCATCAACGAGCCGTCAGATTCAGGCCAATATGGTTTGAAACTAGCGATTTATTCGCCAGAGCTAAATGATACAGAGTTTGGTTTGTACTATATGAATTATCATAGTCGTCGACCTGTTATTTCTGGTGTTACTTCAGATTTCTTCCAGGAATCCATCCAATCTGATCTTGCATATATTGCTCAGAATCAAATTAGTATTGACAATGTTTATTCTTTAACTGCTTTTTCCAAAGCGGCGCTGGAATATGTTGAAGATATAAAACTGTATGGCTTCAGCTTTAATACAACGGTAGGTGATACAGCTGTATCTGGTGAAATTAGTTATCGTCAGGATGAGCCTTTACAGATTGATGACGTTGAAATTCTTTATGCGGGTATGCCGGAACAGCTGGCTGCGGCAGGTCTTCGTCCAGAATTTACAAATATCTCTCAATTAGATACGCCTCCTCCTGGCGAGTATTCACAGGGTTTTATTCTTTCTGATACAACTCAGGCTCAGGTAACATTTACCCATCTTATGGGGCCGACGCTTGGTACGGATAACCTTGTGTTATTAGCGGAAGTTGGTGGTATTAATATTAATGACATGCCTGATCCAGATGAACTTCGTTTGAATGGTCCGGGTACTGCTCGTAGTGGTCCATTACCGGGCAAAGAAGGGCTTCTGACTGCTATTCAGAATGGTCCTGAAACAAATCCTTTCCCAAGCAAGTTTGCATGGGGTTATCGTTTAATCGCTCGCGCTGAGTACAATAACGTATTTGCCGGTATCAACGTTCTCCCAAGAGTAACATTCTCTCATGACGTTAACGGTATTACGCCTGATCCATTGTTCCTGTTCGTTGAAGACCGCAAATCTGCGGCATTCACTGTAACATTCGATTATCAGAGCCGTATTTCAGCGGATATCACCTACAACGCTTTCTGGGGTGGTGAAGGTAACACGAATAATTTCCGTGACCGCGATTACATTTCATTTAACGTTAAGTATGCAATTTAAGGGAAAGTATTAGTATGAAAAAGCTAACCCTGATTTCTGCCGCGATCGCGCTAACGCTGACGTCGGCGGGCAGTTTAGCAAAAATGACGCCTGACGAGATCAAGCGTCTTGGTAAAGATCTGACACCGTTAGGTGCAGAAAAAGCAGGTAATGCCGATGGAAGTATCCCGGCATGGAACGGTGGTATAACAAAAGCACCAGCAGGTTATAAGGCGGGTGATCACCATCCTGATCCATTTGCGGGTGACAAAATTCTTTATACCATCAGTAAGAAGAATCTTGATAAATACAGTGAGCTTCTTTCTCCGGGTCAACAGAAAATGTTTGAAACGTACCCGGACACGTATCAAATGCATGTTTATCAATCACGCAGAACAGCATCATATCCACAACATGTTTATGATCAGACAGCAAAAAATGCATCAACTGCTGAACTAATCGAAGGCGGTAACGGTATTAAAGGAACGGCGATTGGTATCCCATTCCCGATTCCAAAAAATGGTCTGGAAGCGATCTGGAATCACATCACACGTTACCGTGGTGTTGATGTAAAACGTTGGGGTGGTCAGGCCGCACCAACTGCTGGTGGTTCTTACACGATGATTGGCTTTGATGAAAAGCTAATGTCTAAGTATTCTGCTGATGATGCAACACCAGGTGCTCTTGAAGATTCAAATGTCTTGTTCCGTTTCAAACAAGCAGTAACTTCTCCGGCTCGTCTGGCCGGTACAGCGTTACTTGTTCATGAAACAATGGATCAGATTAAAACACCAAGACAGGCATGGACATACAATACTGGTCAGCGTCGTGTACGTCGTGCGCCAAATGTTGCATATGATGCACCGGGAACGGCGTCTGATGGTTTAAGAACAACTGATGACTTCGATATGTTTAACGGTTCACCAAACCGCTACAACTGGGAGTTGAAAGGCAAGAAAGAATTACTTGTTCCTTATAACAACTATAAGTTACATAGTGATTCACTGGATTATGACGATATCCTGATGCCTGGTCACATCAATCCTGAACATGTCCGTTGGGAAAAACACCGTGTATGGGTTGTAGAAGCGACGTTAAAAGATGGTGTATCTCACATTTATAAAAAGCGTACTTTCTATATTGATGAGGACAGCTGGCAAATTCAAGTAGCTGATTTGTATGATAATCGTGACGAGCTATATCGTGTTGCGGTTGCATATTGTATCAACTACTACGAAGTGCCGACTCACTGGAGTACGTTGGATGTATATTACGATCTGAACTCACGTCGTTATATCGCAATTGGTTTAGACAACCAGGAAGATATGTATGACTTTGGTGTTAAATTCAGAGATCGTGACTTTACGCCTGCAGCGTTACGCCGTGAAGGTAAGCGTTAATCTATAAATTTCTAAAAAACGGTTGGCTTAAGCCAACCGTTTTCGTATATGATAACTTTTCGAGTAATAACTCTAACAAGTAAACTTAATGAAACATTTCGCGCTTAAACTCCTTTTTACCGTTCTGGTAGTTTATTCTTCGACGTCGTTATCTACGGTTTTTCCCGTCGAATCCTTCAAAGCACAGCATGCTGCAAAGTCCCTTTTAACAGACATTGCTTTATTGCCCAATCAACGTCAGGTCGCCGTTGGCGAGCGTGGCCATATTCTGTATTCAGATAATGGCGGTGCATGGCAACAGGCGAATTCACCTGTAAACATCCTCCTAACCAAAGTTTTCTTTATCAATGAAAATAGAGGTTGGGCTGTCGGTCATGACGCAACTATCCTGGTAACAGAGAATGGTGGAGTCGATTGGTCAATACAGCAGTTTTTGCCGAAAGTTGAGAAGCCACTTCTGGACGTTTGGTTTAAAGATGAGCTGAATGGTGTCGCTATTGGTTCTTACGGACTGTTTTACCGTACTAAAGACGGCGGTAAAAACTGGCGTAAAGAATTCCATTCTGAACTTCTATTTCCTGAAGATGCCGAATACCTGGACGAGCTGAAGGAATCAGATCCTGAAGCTTATGAAGAAGAGACCACTTCTATTCTTCCGCACTTCAATCGCTTAAGAGTATTTGGAAACGATTTTTATATCGCTGGAGAAGCAGGTCTGCTTTGTCACAGTAACGATTTTGGTAAGACATGGACACGTTATGATGAGTTTTACCTGGGCTCATTTTTTGATATCACTAAAACAGAAAATGGCTCTCTGTTAGCTGTGGGCTTACGAGGCAGTGTATACATCAGTACGGATGATGGTCAGCAATGGAAACAAGTAAAAACTGATCGTATCGCAACAATTAACAGTGTTGTTAAAAATAGTAAGAATGAGATTGTATTGTTGGCTAATTCTGGTGTTACGTTTGTGAGCTCAGATAATGGTTCTAGCTTTACGTCTAAATCTCAGCCTGATGGCAAAGCATTAATGAATGGCGTGTTTTCAAATGGTCAGTTGGTAGTTGCCTCTGAAGTCGGTATAAAAACTATAAGCGTTAAATAAATAATATGATCAATTCGATAGTCTCATTTTTAGAATTGATGCTATTCCGGCATCGTTTTATAGTCCTGATGTTATTTACATTAGCGACAGTTTTCCTTGGTTATAAGGCCTCTCAGATTCAAATGGGGGCATCGTTTACCAAAAATATCCCACTGAATCATGAATACATGCAGACTTATCTGAAGCACCAGGAAAATTTTGGTGGTGCGAACAGTATTTTAATTTCTGTGTGTGATGCGAATGACGACATCTTTAATGAAACATTCTTCAGTACATTGAAGGGTGTCCACGATCAACTTTATTTTATTCCAGGTGTGAACCGTCCTTTGGTGAAATCATTATTTTCTCCGAGTACGCGTTTCGTTGAAGTGGTTGAAGACGGATTTGCCGGTGGTCCGGTTGTTCCTGCTGACTTCAGTCCAACACCGGCGAATATGCAGATCGTAAAAAGCAATATTGAAAAAGCCGGAATTGTAGGGCGGTTGATTGCAGATGACTATTCTTGTGCAATGGTTACTGCCCAGCTCATGGAAATTAATCCGCAAACGAATGAAAAAATAGATGCAATAGCATTTGCTGAAACACTTGAAGATCAGATTCGTGGTCAATTTCAAAGTGACGATGTGACCATTCATATCATCGGCTTTGCCAAAATGGTGGGTGATATAGCTGACGGCGCAAAAGGTGTTGTGTTGTTCTTCGTTGTGGCGATTGTTATTACCACCATCATGGTCTGGTTCTTCTCTCACTCGATTATCCTGACAGCATTACCAATCTTCTGCTCGTTTATTGCCGTTGTCTGGCAGTTGGGTCTGTTATCGGTCATTGGATTTGTCATTGATCCAATGTCTATTCTGGTGCCTTTCCTGGTGTTTGCGATTGGTGTAAGCCATGGTGTGCAAATGATTAATGCACTGGGTAAAGAAGCCGTAACTGGTTGTGATGCAAAAGAAGCTGCACAACGTTGTTGTCGCAATCTTCTGGTTCCGGGCATTGTAGCCTTACTATCTGATACCGTTGGCTTCCTTACCTTGCTGGCTATTGATATCGGTGTTATTCGTGAATTGGCGATTACGGCAAGTTTAGGTGTTGCAGTTGTCATTCTGACGAATCTTATTTTGCTACCGGTTATTGCATCATTCCTTAAATTCTCGCCGAAGTATTTAGCAAAGGTTAATTTAAAAGCTGAGAAATCATCGGGTGAACCTAAAGGTTTCTGGAAGACACTGGTATTGTGTTCTCGTCCGAGAGTAGCTGTTGTCATCGTTATTACCGCCGCTATTGCGTGGTTGCTGGCGTTTGATTACAGTAAGAATATGAAGATTGGTGACTTGCATGCAGGAGCGCCAGCACTGCATGAATATAGCCGTTACAATCAGGATGTCGCACTTATTACAGATAAGTACGCAATCACCATTGATTTATTAAAGATAATCGTTGAAGCACCGTCCGAATCTTGTATGTCACATGAAATCATGGATCGTATTGATCAATTCCAGTGGCGACTTGAGAATGTTGATGGTGTTCAGTCGGCTATGAGTCTTTCTTCGGTGGCAAAGCTGGTTAACGCTGGCTACAACGAAGGTAATGCGAAGTGGCGTACAATTCCAAGAACAGAAAGTACATTGTCTCAATCGGTCAGTAGAGTAGAAACAAGTACTGGTCTTCTTGATACGAATTGTAGTGTGATGCCAATTGTTTTATTTCTGTCTGATCACAAGGCTGAAACAATCGAACGTGTAGTTGATCGTACTAAAGAACTAGCTGCTGAATTTGAAACGGATGAAGTTAAATTCCGTCTGGCTTCAGGTCCGGTTGGTGTTATGGCTGCGACGAATGAAGCAGTAAGCGAAGCACAGACGCCAATGATGATTTATGTGTACGGTGCAGTGTTTGTGCTGTGTTTACTAAGTTTCCGTTCATTGCGAGCCACGATTGCCGTCGTATTGCCATTGTACATTGTATCGACAATGGCCCAGGCATTAATGGTTTATCTGGAGATCGGTCTTACTGTATCTACATTGCCTGTTATTGCATTGGGTGTTGGTATCGGGGTCGATTACGGTATTTATATCCTGGCGAATATGAGTCCACTGATTCGTAGCGGTATGCCTATGCAACAGGCTTATGCTCAGGCGTTAAAAGAACGTGGTAGTGCGGTATTGTTTACTGGAATCACGCTGGCGGTAGGAGTTAGCACCTGGGTGTTCTCTGCACTGAAATTCCAGATGGATATGGGTATTCTTCTGACCTTCATGTTCGTAGTAAACATGTTGGGTGCAGTTATATTATTACCCGCAATATCTGCAATTTTATGGCCGATTGGTAAAAAGAATAGTAGTGATAAACAGACTGCCTGATTTGTTCAGCACTACATAAAGTCAAACAGCCCCGAGTCATAAAATCATGATTCGGGGCTTTTTTGTACGTAAATGTGTTCAATATAGAAACCCGTGGGCCTGTTGGCGGTAATAGTTTTCACCAGGTTGTAAATTAACTGGTCCGTCCTGCAAAAAAGCTGGTAAAACCCCTCGTAAATCGAACTATTTACTAATAAACTCCGCTCCTGTGATTATGCTGTCGTAATCATGCGTTTTGCCTAAAAAACAGCTGATAAGTATCCAACTGGCGTGATGTAATCTGGGAGTTGCATACCAATGCAATTTCATTCAGATGAGGTGACAGGGAAGGAGTCATATAAGAAGGAGTTTACGTTGATTTCAGGACAATTTTTGTCTTATGACCTATAACTTATACCAATGACTGTTAACAGGGGGCAGGCGCAGTCCTCAATTCAATAATGAGAGCGATCTCATCCAATCAGGTAATAAGGATTTATAAATGGCATTAACAGATAGTCAACCTACTGTCCTGTTAGAAAATGTCGGAAAACTCATCCGAAAAAAAGTAAAGGGTGACCAGGCCCGACTAGTCGAGCAATTTGCTGAAAAACTTTACAGCAATATTTCTAAAGAAGATTTAGCGCATCGTAATGATGGTGATTTATACGGTGCTGCATTAAGTTTATGGCATACCTTAAACAGTCAGAATGATGAAAATGCTCGTGTCCGGGTATTCAATCCTGAGCTATCTAAAAATGGCTGGGAATCACCTCACACCATTATCGAAATTATTGTGACAGATATGCCATTCCTGGTGGATTCAGTTCGCATGGTTCTGAGTCGCCTCGGTGTCACTTCTCATTTACTGCTTCACAGCCCGATGTTCTTTGAACGTAAATCATCAGGCGAAATTACTCAATTCCTACAACCTGCTGATCGGCAGGATGACACCTGTGTTCAAACCGTATTCCTGGTTGAAGTAGATCGTCAAAACACCGCAGAAGATCTCAAAACACTTTCAGATGAACTGATTCTTGCGATTAAGGATGTTTCAAAAGCGGTTGAAGATTGGCAACCGATTCGCAATACCTTACTTGATGTTATCAAAGACGTAGCCAACGATAGCTATCCTGGTACTAAAGAAGAACTGGATGAAGCAATCGAATTCCTTAATTGGGTGGCAAACGATCACTTCACATTCATGGGCTATCGGAAGTATGACCTGAAAGCTATTCAAGGCGATCACACATTGCAGGGTGACGCATCCAGTAGCTTAGGCTTAATGAAGAATGCGAATGCTTGTAAGCCTCGTATGCTTTCTACATTGCCTGAGTCAGCAAAAAAAGAAGCATTGAATGATCGTTTGTTGATTCTGACAAAGACTAATTCCAAGTCTCGGGTTCACCGTCCTGCGTATATCGATTATATCGGTATCAAGCGCTTCAACGAAAAAGGCGAAGTTATTGGTGAACACCGCTTCATTGGCTTATATTCATCGACCTTCTACAACAATAATCCAGGTGATATTCCTCTGATTCGTCAAAAGATGAATCGTATTCTTAACAGCTCTGGTTTTGTTGCAGGAAGTCATGCTTATAAAGCAATTTTGAATATTCTTGAAACGTATCCTCGTGACGAGCTTATTCAGGCCAAAGAAGAAGAACTACAAGAAACGGCGCTGGGTGTTCTGCAAATGCAGGAACGCGATATGACGCGCTTTTTCGTCAGAAAAGACATTTTTGGTCGTTTTGTTTCATGCATGGTGTACGTACCGCGTGAACGATATAACACCTTGCTACGACGTGAAACTCAGTCGATTTTGCAACGCGAATTCGGAAGCGAGGATTACGTAGAATTTACTACTTTCTTCTCAGAGTCTGTTCTGGCCAGAACGCACTATATTGTACGAGTAGAAGATAACAACGCAGACATTAATGTGAAAGCAATTGAACAAAATCTGGTAGAAGCCGCGAAAACGTGGGAAGACAAATTAAAGTCAGCTCTGGTAAATGCTTTTGGTGAATCAAAAGGCATTGAACTGGCGAAGAAATATGACCGTGCATTTACGTCAAGCTATAAAGATACTGTGCTACCAACAGTTGCTGTAGTTGATATTGAGCGTCTTGAAAAACTAAGCGATGACAACGAACTGGAAATGTTGTTCTATCGTCCTCAGGAAGAAGAAGCCGACAGCAAAATGGTTCGTTTGAGTCTGTATCATACGGGCGATCCGATTCATTTATCAGACGTGCTGCCGATTCTGGAAAACTTCGGTTTACGTGTTATTGGTGAAACACCATTTGCCGTTAACTGCGCAGGCGCGAAAACCGGATGGATTCTTGATTTCTCAATGTTGCACTCAAGCTCGCAACAAATGGATATTGCACAGTGTCAGGATCGTTTCCAGGATGCTTTCTCCAAAGTATGGCAAGGTCAGCTGGAAGACGATGGTTTTAATCGCCTGGTACTGGGCGCTGGCTTGTCAGGTCGTCAGGCGACGATTCTTCGTTCCTACGCGAAATACCTTCGTCAGATTGGTAGCACGTTCAGTCAAAGCTATGTTGAAAGTACATTTGCAAACTATCCACACATTGCGGCCATTCTGGTTACCTTGTTTGAAACACGTTTCAATATCGAAGGAAAGCCAGTAGAAACGGCGATTGAAAAGCTTGAAGGCAAAATAAACGAATACCTTGAAGACGTCGCGAACCTGGACGACGACCGCATTATTCGTAGCTATGTTGCGATGATTAATGCAACGGTACGTACTAACTACTTCCAGAAATCAGAAGCTGGCGAAGAGAAGCCATATATTTCCTTCAAAATTCGTCCTGAATTGATTCCTGAAATGCCATTACCGTTGCCGCATTTTGAAATTTTTGTCTATTCACCGCGTATCGAAGGTGTACACCTTCGTGGTGGTAAAGTGGCGCGTGGTGGTTTGCGTTGGTCAGATCGACGCGAAGATTTCAGAACAGAAATCCTTGGTTTGGTTAAAGCACAGCAGGTTAAAAACACGGTTATTGTACCTGTTGGTGCAAAAGGTGGTTTTGTTTGTAAAAAACTACCAACAACAGGTGGTCGTGATGCGTTCTTTGAAGAAGGTAAAGCCTGTTACAGAACCTTTATTCGCGCATTGCTAGACATTACTGACAACATTTCACGCGGCGATATTATTCCACCGAGAGATGTTGCTCGTCTGGATGGCGATGATCCTTATCTGGTTGTTGCTGCGGATAAAGGTACGGCAACTTTCTCAGATATCGCCAATGAAATCTCAAAAGAATATGACTTCTGGCTAGGTGATGCATTCGCTTCAGGCGGAAGTATTGGTTATGACCACAAGAAGATGGGTATCACAGCGCGTGGTGGTTGGGAATCGGTTAAACGTCATTTCCGTGAGTGTGGTATTGATTGTCAAACGACTGATTTCACCTGTATTGCGATTGGAGATATGGCGGGTGATGTATTCGGTAATGGTATGCTGCTATCTGAGCACACACGCCTTGTTGCTGCATTCAACCACATGCATATTTTCATTGATCCGACGCCTGATGCCGCAGCCAGTTACGCTGAACGTAAGCGTATGTTTGAACTACCGCGTTCTAGCTGGGAAGACTACGATGCAAGCTTAATTTCTGCTGGCGGTGGTATTTTCTCACGTAGCGCCAAGTCAATTAAGTTGACGCCTCAAATCAAAAAGCTGATTGATACCAAAGAAACGAAGATGACGCCAAATGAACTTATTAAGGCGTTATTAAAAGCTCCGGTCGATCTGCTTTGGAATGGTGGTATCGGTACTTATATCAAAGGCGCGTCTGAATCTGATTCTGAAGTTGGAGACCGTGCGAACGATACATTACGTATCAATGGTTCTGAGATTCGGGCTAAGATCTTCGGTGAAGGTGGTAACCTGGGTCTGACACAATTAGGCCGTATCGAATACGCCATGAATGGTGGTCGAATTAACACTGACTTCGTGGATAACGTTGGTGGTGTGGATTGTTCGGATAATGAAGTAAACATCAAAATTCTGTTGAACAGCCTTGTGACAGATGGTGATATCACCATGAAACAACGTGACAAGTTGTTGATCGATATGACCAATGATGTCGCTGAAATTGTACTGGAAGATTGTTACCGCCAGACTCATTCAATTTCTATTACTCATCTTAAAGCGAAGAACCAGTTAAAAGAGCATATTCGCTATATCCACTGGTTGGAAAAAGAAGGCAATCTGAATCGTGAACTGGAATTCCTGCCATCCGATGATGAGTTGTCAGAGCGTCTTGCTAAAGGTAATGGCTTAACACGACCAGAACTGTCGGTACTGGTTGCTTATGCGAAGATGGGACTGAAAGAGACATTAGTTACACCTGAAATTTGTGATAATCCATATTTCCGTCAACTGTTGATTGGTGCTTTCCCTCCAGTGCTTCAGGAACGTTTTGAAGCAGCAATGGATGAACATCCACTGCGTAAAGAAATCATCGCGACCAAACTGGCTAACGACATCATTAACGACATGGGGGTTAACTTCATGCATCGTATGATGGAAGAGACGGGCGCACCTGTCGATGAAGTGGCTATTTGTTATGTTATGGCGCGTGATATTTTCCGTATGACTGATTACTGGTCACAAATTGCGTCGCTGGATAATCAAATCCCAACGATTGTACAAACGGAGATGTTGTTCCAAATCCGTCGTAATGTACGTCGTGCAACTCGCTGGTTCCTGAGACATCGCAACAAAGCACTGGATATTCCAGCTACTATCGAATTCTATCGTGATGTATTTGACGATTTGATGGCTAACCTGGGTAATTACCTGGTTGAAGATGAGTACAAGCAGCTATCGGAAGAAGCAGCAAGTCTGGTGGGTGAAGGTGTACCTGGTGATGTAGCGACATACATTGTTAACCTGAGCACAATCTTCTCGCTAATGGATATCGCTCAGATTGCTTCGGATGTTGAAAAACCGGTATCTCTGGTATCTGAAATGTACTTCAAACTGGGTGCCAGTCTTGATCTTCACTGGTTCCTTGATCAGATTACGCATCAACCAGTCCAGAATCATTGGCAAGCACTGGCCCGAGCTTCATATCGTGAAGAGCTGGACTGGCAACAACGTGCATTAACGAATGTTGTGCTTCGTAGCTGCGAGTCAGATTGTAACGCTGAGGAACAGCTACAAAACTGGCTGGAATCCGAAGACAAGTTACTTGAACGCTGGCGTCAAATGCTGGCTGAATTCAAGACTTCGCAAAGTCATGAATTCGCTAAGTTCTCAGTCGCTCTACGTGAACTGATGTTACTTAGCCTGAACTGCGACCACTCAGCGGGTTAAAGCAGTTAATAACTAAATAAACCTTTGAGGCCCGTGTATACGGGCCTTTTTTCGATTACCACTCCGGAAATTTCGCCATGTTCTATAAATTAGCTCGTAACGTCATGTTTCAGATGGATGCTGAGAAGAGTCATGATCTTGCGATTTCAACCTTGTCCCGTCATGCTCATTCACCCCTAAGTCAATTGTGGAAACAACAAACACCGGTAAAACCTGTGTCATTGTGGGGATTGGAGTTTAAAAACCCGGTAGGGCTTGCAGCGGGACTGGATAAAAATGGCGATTGTATTGATGCCTTCGGCTCAATGGGATTTGGTTTCATTGAAATTGGCACCATTACGCCACGTCCACAGGCTGGAAATGAGAAACCACGGCTATTTCGTTTGCCACAGGCTCAAGCGATTATCAATCGAATGGGATTTAACAATAAAGGCGTTGATGCGTTAGTTCACAATGTTAAGAGTGCGCGTTATGACGGTATTCTAGGCATTAATATAGGGAAGAATAAAGACACGCCTAACGAGCAGGGTAAAGATGACTATATTCACTGTATGAGAAAAGTGTATGAACATGCTTCTTATATCACCGTTAATATTTCATCCCCAAATACCCCCGGCTTACGAGAATTACAATATGGAGAAGCGTTAAATGACCTGATTGAGTCATTAAAGGCAGAGCAGGCGGATCTAAGTGTAAAACACAACAAGCAAGTACCTCTGGTTGTAAAGATTGCACCAGATGTTGATGAGCAGGAACTGGGTTGGATTGCTGATTGCTTTAATAAAAATCAGGTTGATGGTGTGATTGCGACCAATACCACGTTAGACCGACAGGGAGTTGAGAATCTGACTCATGGTGGAGAAGCTGGTGGTTTGAGTGGCTTACCGTTGCAGGTAAAAAGTCAGCAGGTGACAGAAAAGTTGCGTGATCAACTGGATCCTACCATCCCGATCATTGGTGTAGGTGGGATCAATGATGGATCGTCAGCGAAAGCAAGAATGGATGCCGGAGCATCGTTAGTCCAGGTTTATACAGGGTTTATCTACGAAGGTCCGGAATTGATCAAAACGATCACTGACGCACTATAAAGATCCGTAATTAATCTTTTTTTGACATTCGAAAAAATTATTATAAAAAGTCTAAAATTTATAATTTGTAAGAATATAATCGGGATGATTTCTATACACAGGAAAGAGTTTTAGCGATGCTACAACCAGCAAATACATGGTGTTGGCAGTTGTCGAAGGACAGTGAAAGTCGCTTGCTGCTGGATTTAGATAACGAGATGGTGTTTGAAACGCCATACCGTGAAAAACAGTTAAACAAAGAAATCATTGATAGCACACCGTTTAACATCGATGATGCGTCGTTTTATATCGGCATGAGCCAATATTTATCGGACTTGAATCGTTGGGGTGAACCGCATATAGCACAAATTATGTTGAATGCGGTAGCAGTTAAACGGTTTTACAAACCGATGTTACCGAAAAGTTGGTTCTTTAAGCAGAATCAGCAAGCAATGTCTGCTATTGAGCCAGTGATTCGCTTGTACAGTGATGTTGATAGCGCAGAATTTCTGATTGTGGAAGATTGCGGTAATGCGGTGTTATGTATCTTGATTGAAGCTCAGTGCTTTCTGGACAATGAGGGTACTGCTTTAAATCAATTTGATGCTATTAAAGTGATGAAGGACCGAATTTTTGATTGTCATGCTGGTGTTCTGGGGAACCCGGGTTACAGGCAACAAGCATAGAGCCGGATGCTCAGCGCTGTCACAACCAATTTTATTAAAATACTGACAACACACACTACGTGAGGCGCTTTAAGCGCTTAACAAGCCAAAGTAAAACAAAAGGGGAGACCAGTTGATGGTTCTCCCCTTTTTATTTGTTCTGATCAGCTTTGTTTTACGGTTTCTAAGTGAAACAGCACAATCAACGGTCAACAGCCACAGATGGAAATAAAAAATCCGGCACAAAGGCCGGATTTTCTAAAAATAGTGAATAAAGCTGATAAGACTATTTAACGCGCATACCTGGTAATGCGCCATCATCAGGATTCAGAACAAATAAATCACTGCCACCAGGACCCGCCGCTAATACCATGCCTTCAGACATGCCAAAACGCATCTTACGAGGCGCTAAATTAGCAACCATCACCGTTAGCTTGCCTTCCAGTTGTTCTGGCTGATAGGCCGATTTAATGCCCGCGAAGACCTGGCGAGTTTCACCACCCAGATCTAATTCAAGACGAAGTAACTTATCTGCGCCTTCTACGTGTTCTGCTTTAGCAATTTTTGCAACCCGCAAATCGATCTTTGCGAAGTCATCATAATTGATGGTCTCTGCAATTGGATCATCAGCCAGAGGGCCAGAAACCGGTTTAGCTGCCGTTGCTATTTCTTCTTTAGATTCTTCTACCATGTTCTCTACTTTGTCTTTCTCAACACGTTGCATCATCGCTTTGAACTTATTGATATCGTGGCCAAGCAGCGGTGTGCTGGCTGAATCCCAGGTCAGTTCAGTGTTCAGGAATGCTTCGGCTTTAGCCGCAAGTTCTGGAACCACGGGTTTCAACCAGGTCATCAGAATGCGGAACATGTTGATACCCATGGTGCATACATCATGAGTTAATTGCTGTTTATCTTCATCTTTAATTAATACCCACGGTGCCTGAGCATCAACAAATTGATTCGCTTTGTCGGCCAGTGCCATGATTTCACGAACGGCGCGGCCATATTCTCGCGTTTCAAAATGATTGGCGATGGAGTCTGATGCAGCATTGAACTCATTTAACAGAGCTTGATCAACGATGTTGTCAGATAATTTGCCGCCAAATTTCTTGGTGATGAAACTTGCACAACGGCTGGCGATATTAACCACTTTACCGACCATGTCTGAGTTTACACGGGTGATGAAGTCTTCAAAGTTCAGATCGATATCAGTCACGCCGCTATTCAATTTTGCAGCGAAGTAGTAACGTAAATAATCTGGATTCAGGTGATTTAGATATGTTCTTGCCTTGATGAAAGTACCACGAGACTTTGACATCTTCGCGCCATTCACAGTTACAAAGCCATGAACATTAACACCTGTTGGTTGACGGAAACCTGCGCCATCCAGCATAGCTGGCCAGAATAAGCAGTGGAAGTAGGTAATGTCTTTGCCAATGAAGTGGTAAAGCTCCGCGTCTGAGTCTTTTTTCCAGAAACTATCAAAATCAAGACCATCCGTTTTGTCACACAGATTTTTGAAACTGGCCATGTAACCAACCGGTGCATCCAGCCATACGTAGAAGTATTTACCCGGTGCATCAGGAATTTCAAAACCGAAATATGGTGCATCGCGGCTGATATCCCATTGCTGTAAACCTTGCTCAAACCATTCGCCCAGTTTGTTGCTGATTTCACCCTGTACTGCGCCAGACTGAAGCCAGTCTTTTAGCATGGATTCAAATGCAGGCAGGTCAAAGAAGAAATGCTCTGAATCTTTAAGCACTGGTGTTGCGCCTGAAACGGCAGAACGTGGATTGATTAAATCGGTTGTTGCGTAAGTCGCGCCGCACTTATCACAGTTATCGCCATACTGGTCTTCATCATGACACTTTGGACAAGTACCTTTTACAAAACGATCAGGCAAGAACATGCTCTTTTCCGGATCAAAAAGCTGAGTAATTGTACGCGTCTGAATGTGTCCGGCGTCGCGAAGACGTGTATATATCAGGCTGGCCAGTTCTTGATTCTCTGGTGAATGAGTAACGTAGTAATTGTCATACGCTACACCAAAGTCGGCTAAATCAGTGTGGTGTTCTTCACAGGTTTTGGCCACCATTTCTTCTGGTGTAATGCCTAATTCCTGCGCTTTTAACATAACAGGTGTTCCGTGAGCGTCGTCTGCACAAACGCTGTAACACTCGTGACCACGCATTCGTTGGAATCTGGCCCAGATATCAGTTTGAATATGTTCCAGAAGGTGTCCCAAATGGATCGAGCCGTTAGCATATGGTAATGCGCTGGTTACTAGTATTTTACGGGTTGACATGTCGTTAGTAGTTTCCGTTTGAATAGAAAATGCTGGAGATAATGCGGCTGATGTTACATAATTCAAACGCATTTTTCATCCTCCCGAACACTAAATTCACGGTGGTTTTTTCAATTGCTGCGTCAATAGTTCTTTTTTAATACAAGAGTCCGTGTAATGAATGTCGAAATAGAAAATTTAGCACCACAATTCACAAGTGAAATCCTTCCAGAATTAGCCTTTGCATCCTATACCGAATTACAGTTTTTACAGACTGATTCCACGATCAGAGTACAGGGTTCGATGGCTTTCCCAGCTCAGTCGATTATTGAAGAGTTTACGGGCTGGTTAGCAAGCCAAACCGGTAAATCGGTAACGGCTGATGTTACGCTGAATGTAAAACGCGATCCTGCATTTGGAAAAATCAAACATATTGTACTGGTAGCGTCGGGCAAAGGTGGCGTTGGCAAATCGACTACTGCAGTTAACCTCTCACTGGCACTGGCACAGGAAGGGGCAAAAGTTGGCTTGTTAGATGCGGATATTTACGGTCCGTCAATTCCGATGATGACCGGGCTAACAGGCCAGGTACCGGAGCAAAATGCTGAAGGAAAAATGGTTCCATTGTCAGCTCATGGCGTTAGTGTTAATTCGATAGGCTTTCTAATCCCAGCTGAAAAAGCGGCAGTTTGGCGTGGTCCTATGGCGAGTCAGGCACTCAGCCAGTTAATTGCTGACACCGCCTGGGGTGAGTTGGATTATCTGATTGTCGATTTACCTCCCGGTACAGGTGATATTCAGCTTACACTATCGCAAAAATTTTCTTGTAACGGTTCGGTGATCGTTACAACGCCTCAGGATATTGCGCTTGCTGATGCTGAAAAAGGCATTGCGATGTTTGAAAAGGTTAATATTCCAGTCTTGGGATTAATTGAGAACATGAGTTGGTTTAACTGTTCAGCGTGCGGTAATCAGGAATATATTTTTGGTCAGGATGGTGCAAACAGCCTGGCACACCGTTACGGGGTGAATGTACTGGGCCAATTACCACTCGTACCAGAAGTTAGAGCCGGTGCAGATGAAGGTAAGCCTGTCGTCTCTCAGGATGGCAATCCGGTAGCACCGTTATATCATGCAATAGCAATCAACCTGGCAAAAACACTTTATGCAATTGATGAGTCAGACTCGTCAGTCAATATTCAACAACCAGTAATTCAATTATCGGACGACTAAACACTATGAGATTGTGTGACAGAGACATTCTGGATTATATAAAGCAAGGAAAGATCACCATAGAACCTGAGCCAGGCGAAGATATGGTTTCAGGGGTGACAGTAGATGTAAGATTAGGAAACAGTTTCAGAGTGTTTGAACACCATGCTGCTCCTTACATCGATTTAAGTGGCCCTCGTCAGGATGTGTCCAGTCAGTTGGATGCTGTGATGAGTGATGAAATCTATGTAAAAGACGGTGATGCATTTTTCTTGCATCCAGGTGAACTGGCGCTGGCTGTCACTCATGAATCTATTACCTTACCACCAAATATTGTAGGCTGGCTTGACGGTCGTTCATCGTTAGCTCGTTTAGGCTTGATGGTTCATGTAACGGCACACCGGATTGATCCAGGCTGGTCGGGTAATATCGTACTGGAATTCTATAACAGTGGGAAACTTCCGTTAGCATTAAGACCAAATATGCGGATTGGCGCGGTGAGTTTTGAGGTAATGTCTGGTGATGCAGACAGACCATATAACGTGAAAAAAGATGCTAAATATCGCGACCAGAGTAGTGCGGTTGCCAGTAAAATCAGTGATGATTAAAAAGTATTCTCAATAAACATCTTTCTTTAGTACAGAAGGATAAATATAAAGCCAGATGCAGTTTGTATCTGGTTTTTTTGTTTATAAGACGCAACAGATAGAGACAATAAAAAATGAGAAAAGAATCAGGAGAAGAACAGAAGTTTAAGCAGGGAAGAATTTTAATGGTCGGCTAGACTGGATTCGAACCAGCGACCCCTGACACCCCATGACAGTGCGCTACCAAGCTGCGCTACTAGCCGACCGAGGGGGCTTATATTAGCCGAGTAATTTTATTTTGCAATGTGTTTTAGCTGTTGATTTTGCTTTTTATTTTGTTGCCAGCTTCTATTGTTTATTAACCAGTCAATATACTGGTCAACAGGTAGTGGACGTGAATAAAAATAACCCTGTCCATAGTCGCATCCGTAGTCCAGCAGCAGTTCTTCAATTTCTTTTGTTTCTATTCCTTCTGCAACGACAATTGCCCCCAGATGCTTTGCCATTTCGATTGTGGCACGGGTAATTGTTCGGTTGCGTTTGGCTTCAACTATTTCAGTGACGAAACTCTTGTCGATTTTTAATTCATGAAAGGGAAGTTTGCACAAATATTCCAGTGATGAATAACCCGTTCCGTAATCATCTATCGCGACTTTTACATCGATCTCTTTCAAATCATTCAATAACCGTAAAGCACGAACGGAATCATCAACCATCGCTGATTCTGTTAATTCAATAATGACATTCGACAGTGAAACATCATGTTCTGATGCCACGGTAATAATATGAGGGATCAAGCTACGATGCGTTAGATCTTTTGCGCTGATGTTGATAGAGATTGTTTGTGAGAATCCCCATTGCTGGATCATTGCCAGTTGCTCAAGTGACTTACTGATTACCTGTTCGGTTAACTGGTTGATCAACCCGGTTGTTTCAGCGAGAGGAATAAATTCAGCCGGAGAAATGATCCCACGACTACGATGTTTCCAGCGGACCAGTGCTTCACTGGCAAAGACTTCTTCTGTTTTGAGGTTTATCAGCGGTTGGTGCCAGACTTCTATCTCATCGTTTTCAATGGCTTGTTGTAGATCGGCGGCCAGTTCCAGTTGCTCTTTAAAGTTGTGTTCGTCGCTGGGTTGGTATAACAACCACTGATTAGGCTTGTCTTTTGCCATCATCAAACTGTGTTTGGCTTTTGCTAGTAATTCATGCCCTTTAAGCTGATTTTCCGGATAGCTGATAGCACCTGCGGCACAGCTGGTGGTAAAGCGGTAGTTCTCAACCGGAATCGGTTGACTCAGTAATTCCTGAATGGTCAGAACGACATAAATAAGCTCTTCTTCTCGATGTTCATCTACTAGTATGGCTGCAAAAATATCGGAGGATGCCCGAGCGACTTTAATAGGCTTGTTGTTCTCAACTTCAAACGAATGCAAGCCTGTGATATCCACCAGTCCATCTGAAATATGTCCACATAATGTGTGCATTAAATCCGTGTACGCACTCATGGAGAAACTCTGTTTGATTTTATGTAGGTGATCTGGTTCAAATAAAATTAACGTAAAGGGTTGGCGTTCATTAATCAGTTCGTTCAGTTGCAGTGCCAGCAGACCAACTCCGGGGAGCCGGGTTTCCGTATCATGAGTGACGGAGAAGACTTGCTGGTTTTGCAAAGCAAATTCACGCTTAGTGATCAGCAAAGCCATGAGTAAAACACCACCTGTGGCTGCAACCAGTGGGATATCGGCTATCAGGGTATTGTAGGGAATAATGTTCTCTTCAATGGCAATAGGGACAACCAGAGAGCTGTAGACTGGGGCGACAACCAAAAAGGTCATGAAACGCCAGAAGATTGATATCCGTGTTGGCGTAGTCATAATCAGCCATGCAGACCAGACAGCAGATATACCATACAAACTTAGCCAGACAATGCCGCCTAATTCAATTCCCAGATTCGTATTAATAACAGCTGCACTCAGTAAAAAAATGGCGCCGATCAAGCTGATTTCGCCTTGCGAATTAATTTGTCGATTAACAAAGTACGTTTTTATCATCCAGATCCCGCTCAGGATAATTGCGGCATTGATGAAGAGAATGTTGTCATTTATTAGATTGCTGACAATAGTAGACAGAAGCAAGCTGGCAATGCCTGTGTGAGAGAGGACTGCCAGCAAAATGCAGAAGATATGTAAGGCAAATATCAGATATTTGCCATGTTTTGGCTTTTCCAGATGGACCAGGGTTGAAAACAGCGCAACCAGAATTAAGACCGCGACGAGTCCTCCCCAAAGTGTATAGGCCTGCAATACGGAAGCGTTGAATGCTTGCTCGGTTTGTATCGTAACGGGTGGCGCATGAGTCGTCGTACTATCGATTTTCACCAGTAGTTGAGAGACATCCTGGTTCTTATTGGTAAACGTCAATGTAATACAGTTCAGGAATGGCGTTGTAGCATCATGATTTGAAGCGCTTAGCGTATTACGTTCGGTGATTTGACCATCATGAACCACATACAGGCTCATTTTCTCAACCCATTGTTTATCAACCATAATATGGTAGTGATTCCACCGTTGTAACTCGGCAAGGTCGATCAAATACCACCAGGTTTCGGTTTGATCGGTACGATGCCAGGAACTGGCGATGGATTCTTTAAACAATGACGTATTGTTCTTTAGGAATTCTGCTGTTTGCTGTGAATTTGGCGGTTCGTGATAAACCTTTATTTCACTTAGAAATTTGTCAGATGTGTCTTCAACATCAAATTCATGTTTGGCAAGCGTTGCGGCAATAGCCATCGTTAAACAGGCGAGCAAAAAGAAAGCTATGTATTGATGCGAGTATAAGGAAGATAGCTTTAACTGTCTGAGTCCTTCTTTCAGCATATAAATCCTTTGGTCAGAGTTATGGTTTTGGCGAATGGACGTTCCTTTTGCGTCCACTAAGTACAGTTGTCTGTTACGCCCAGGTGCCTGATGTGTACAGGGTTGTTACTAAAATGGCTTAGAGACGAATTAAGTATGGTAACAGGAGTGGGATAGTGCAAATTCTCAGCTGGGAATTTTTGGTAATAATCGTGGGAGAAAAACAAGAAACCAGCAGAAATTTGCTGGCTTCTTAGTTATTGCTTTATAGAACGTGTCGTTATCAAGTTAGTGGCGTCAATTGCTACTTAGAACTTATAACGAATGCCCAGTTGTGCTTTCCAGACAGATGGTACACGAGACACTTCCTTCGCAGGTAATGAGAACTCACCATCATTGCCTGTGCCTGAATACAGATATTGTCCATTGACGATTTCTGCATTAACAACCGGTGCGACATACCAATATGGATATTGCTCTGCGCGACCCCAGTCATCGTTCAGCATGTTCGTGAAGTTTTCAACATCGAAGTAAACTTCGATAAGTTGTGACTCGCCAAAACGAATTTCCTGTGCCAGGTGTAAGTCCAGTCGGCTGGTCCATTTACTTTCACAAGCATGACGGGCAGCGATTTGTCCACGACTGCCAGATAAACAGGATTCATTGTCGATGAAGTCATTGAATGCTTGTGCAAACTCAGGACTACTATAGTTAACCAGTGGATCGTCAATGCCCGTCGGTACATATAGTAGTTGTGAATCGTATTCATCCCAGAACAGGAAGTGGCCACCAAACTGACCGTCAGCAGCCATGGTATAGCTGAAATGACGGCCACTACGAGCCGTGAAGGCTAGAGCAACAGTGGTCTTATTATCGCCGAATATTTTCATGTCCCAGGTTAAATTGGCAGTGATACGGTGAGGAACTTCATATTCAGAGTTATAGAGACGTTCTTCTTCAAAGTTACTGTTTGCTGGCTGTGCATAGCCTTCCCAGGCAATAAAAGCGTTACCAGGATTCACCTCTTTTACATCCTGATAGGTATAACCGACATCGAGGTCAAAATTACCGTACTCGGTTTGCCATTTTTTAGCTGCACTGAAACTGTAAACTTCACTCTCACCTTTACCGGTTGAATCCAGCATCAAATCGTAAGTACCCATCGAATTAAAAATGGGACGTCCATCTGGTGCGTTTCCAACAACTTCGTGGCTCAATTCACGGTAAATCGGTGCGTCTTTGACTTCAGAGAAAATGGCTTCAGCCGTTAGATACCAGTTTTCACCCAGGTAAGGAATGTCTGTACGATGTTCGATAGCCAGATTTGCTTTCCAGGTACTTGGGATCTCAAAGTCAGGTGATATGGAATTGGTTTCAGCATTAGCCGGACCCAGTAAATCAGTGACGCTGGTAGGAATATTACGTCCATCAAACCCGTTCAGACCAGCGGCATTATCTGCATTGTCGATCACGAAGAACGGTTTACGAATACCATCGTTACTGTATGAGTTTGCTAACCAGACGCTCGGTGTACCACCGCCAAATAAGCCAAAGCCACCACGGATGATCGTGTTATCGCTGTAGGTATAGTTAAAGCCAAAGCGTGGCTCAAACAAGTCCAGACCATCAAAGTTTTCAGTATTTGCAAAACCGTGACGTTCAACGAAATTTTCGTTAAGTACGATGTCGTCATCATTGGTGTATTCGGTATATCGCATACCAAACGTCAAGGTCAGATCGTCGGTAACAATCCATTCATCCTGAATGTAAATGGTATCGGTTTCTAAGGCGAAATCAGCTGCGGCGTCCTGAGGAGTTCCGTTGAAAGAGTTTGAGTAGATAAATAAATCAGGCGTCTGATTTTCGAAGTTATCAATGGAGAAGTAGATGGCGTTACCCTGAGACCAGGGGACGAACATATTAACAATTTCCAGTTCTTCATATTCATAGCCAAATGTAATGGTGTGGTCATCTAACGCATAATCGGCTTTGAACTTTATATTAGTTAAATCATTATCCAGCGTATTGGCATGACGAAAGACATCAGGACCTAAGTAAAGCGTACCACCGTTAGAGGTCGTTACTTCCATTTGTGCGAAGCCATTGGATAACGGGTTCTGGCGCGTAGTAACTTCTTTTTTACCGATTTTCAGTTCGGTTGAAAGTTCATCAGTCCAGTAGGAGAAAACCTGAAGGGAGAGTACTTCAAGTTTTTCGGACATGTTGTATCGATTTGATAAACTGGCTGCCCGATTTACCGCTGGATTCGTGTAAAAATCACGAATGGTATTACCTTCGTTATCCTGCCAGGTAAGTTGAGCACGATGGTCATCATTGATGTACCAGTCCAGTTTTAAAAGCTTTTTCTCGTCTTCAATATCATCGCTGCTGTCAAAGCCCATCGGATCGAAATTGTACACATCCTGTGCTATCTGTGTTATCCGCTCAAAATCAGCCACGCTGACCTTATCGATTTCATTCGGTGATGATGTGCCATCACCATTGCCCAGACTAAACGGATAGGGGGCTGATGACTCGAATTTTTCCCATGACGCAAAGAAGAACAATTTGTCCTGAATAATGGGGCCACCAAATGTCGCGCCGTAGGTGTCTTCTTTGAAGTCACCAATATCGATATCTTCGCCTTTGCTTTCATCGCCTACCAGATCATCATCTGAACGTGTGTAAAAAGCAGAGCCGTGAAATTCGTTAGAACCTGATTTGGTGACGACGTTGATGTTACCGCCCTGGAAATTACCGAAGGTGACATCATAAGGGGAGATATTGACAGAGATTTGCTCAATCGCATCCAGAGAGATTGGTGTGCGTCGGCCCGGATAACCTGATTTGTTAAGGCCAAAGTCATCGTTTTGTCTTACGCCATCAACGGTCAGGCTGTTGTAACGGATATTTGAACCCGCGATAGACAGAGCAGGGCCGCCATCAACGGTGTTATCAACCATGATTTTAGAATCGCGTTGTAGCACGCTTTTTATATCACGACTGATGGATGCGGTATTGTTGATGTCATCGCTGGAGAATTCGCTGGCGCTACCGGTTTTATAAGCGCCAGCCATCATGACTGATCCTCTGACCTCAATGCGTTCAACATTATCTGGTTGTACAACCAGATTCACACTGGAGGTTTTCGACAATTGCAGAAACAAGTCGTCAATCGTTTCTGCCCGTAACTTTGAACCGTCCTGAAGCTTAATTGTATACGGACCACCAACTTGTAGACCTCTGGCCTGGAAGGAACCGTTCTCATTAGTGGTTAGCCGCTTGATGCTATTGGTGGGTTCGTAAATGACTTCTACAACGACATTCGCTTTTGGATTGCCGCTGGTATCAACCACTTTTCCTCGAATGGATGATGATGTATCAGAAGCATAAGCCTGAGTACCACTATACAGCGCTGCGGCGACAAGCAATGCAATTTTCGATGCACGCATAATCTAAATCTCTCCCCTGTAATTATCTGTTTTGATTATTGTTAGCGCCATACTTGCCAGATTGACAATGACATGGCGGGGATATGATTTCTTGAAAAGAAACAAGCAAACGAGAAGTTATTATTCTCGTCCCATTCTTCGGCAAAAAATCGCGTAAGATTACCTTTAATGAGAACGTTGTTCAATCTAAATAAATAAAGTCGCTCGATTTTATTAACTTATCTGGTATGAAAATTCTGTACAGAGAAAGATGAGTGGGGTGTTTTAATGTGGGAAAAGCAGGGCATCAGCCCTGCTTAAAATGGAAAGAATGGTGCGTATCTACACCAGTAATAACGGTTTTGGACCTACTTACTGCAACGATTAGTTTGACTGAATAGTAAGTGGACGGAAGTCAGCTTTAGCATTGGCACTGGCACCATTTTTGTTGGTGTAGCTATAGCCTTTACGTAACGTGTAGAACACATCTACATAGTCATCATCATTAGTGAACCAGCTACCCGGAAACAGGCTAATGATCTGGCTTGTGATGTAGGTGATCGCAGCAAACTCAGGTTGT
The DNA here is from genome assembly GCA_965656875.1 of Alteromonadaceae bacterium. GTDB lineage: Bacteria > Pseudomonadota > Gammaproteobacteria > Enterobacterales > Alteromonadaceae > CBFHMJ01. The sequence goes on along the minus strand of CBFHMJ010000027.1, from coordinate 286,871 downwards.
CCGAAGGTATTCAGCGCCTGAGTTGCAATATCAAGCAATCCAGTGATGATAGTTTGATAGTTCGTGTTGTCATCGTGCTCCATTAGCAGTAGATCAGCAGCCTGGTAGCGGTAGCGATCCCAGTAGATAACGACCTGACCCGGGTAATACGTTTTTTCGTCATGATCCAGGTATGGCATATCTACGATATCAAGGTGCGGTTCATCGCGTGATGGATCAATGCCGGTTACAACGCCATAAATTTCTGCTTTACCGGAGATCCAGGGTTCCTGGTCATCATTCAGGCGAATTTTATCCAGAGTTGTTACTGCAATCGATGATTCAATACGATCTTGTGGTACAGCTTGTGTCATGCCTTTCTTTGCAAGCACTGACTGCATTACCTTTACACCAGCCGCAATCGATTTAGATTGATTAATATCGATAACAAAGACAGGCTGTTGTGGCAGTTCTTCGGTTGACAGATAGTGAATACTGCCAGATGCATCAAAAGCTTCGATGTGTGTCCAGGTACTTTCATCGCCAGCCGGTTCCCAGGCAAACAACGCTGATTGACCACGCTTAACGGCTGGCAACATTGATTCGTCTGCCAGGCGAATTTCAAGGATATCCTGTTCGTAACGACCAATGCCTTTATGGGCAATCATACGATCATCGATAACATTTAACGTGTCGATATGACGTTGCAATTGCTTGTTAGTGCTTAACTGGTCCAGTTGCACTGCCAGATTATTTACAGACAGTTCAGCGGTAACTGATGCGGTAAAAATATCTGCATGGTTCGAGATATAACTAGCTGCTTCACGTTTTAGATCGGCGATATGTAGCGGTTGAGCAGGTGAAAGTTGAGCTGAAGTCAGGCTGGTACTATCACTGGCTGTGACTGTTCCGGCAGCCAACAAGCTGGTTAATGCGACTGATTTAATTATTGTTTTCATAAGATTACCTTTCTTTTTGTTGTTATTTAAAGTTCCCTTATGCGCTCCGATGCTCGACATTGCCATGATTGTTATCCGGGAATGTCATTTGACGTCCTGCTTTCCTGTTGTTTGAAATAATTGATCCTAATATCGACACCAAATTAACGGTGTATACAGGGATGTAAGGCCCCAATATAGGACGAGGTACAGTAATAATGAATTAGCAATAAAAGTAAATAGGTAAAATGATGGTCAGCCGATTGTTTTTGGTCAGGCTCGCTAAACTACAGGGTTAAGTTTATTGGCAAGATTTATGGAAGAAATTAAGGAATATGAAGGTTTTATGTCAACAATTAAGGAGTCCTGAAAAAAGAACTCCTTAACCGTTAATTTTTTATCGTTATATTAAAAAGAATAATTATAACTTAGATTAAAGAAGTCCATTCCTGGGTTAGGCTGATCAAAGCCCGCATTAGAATAGTGGAAATAGCGCAATGCAACACGATGATTTAAACGTTGACCGAATTTCATTCCAATGCCAAAACGATCTTCAAATTGATAGTGAGAGGATAAATCTTTATCAGCAAAATGGATGGTATCCATCACGGAAATACCAATAGCTGCTTCCAGATAGACTGGATGTTTGCCAATGACACCAATTGTTTTGGTGAAAACGGGTGTAGCAGCCAGAACGAATGCACTCTCATCTGCAGATCCTTCATCGTAGTTCCATACCGCTGCACTGAATTCCAGTGCCATATCAACATCGCCAACGATCGGAAGGTCTGAAAACGTTGTTTCCCAGGGAGAGTAAGCGAATCTGTAACCATCGACGCCATCATCGCCATCCAGATAGTCTACAGAAACATATTGGGCATGCGCGCTGCCCGTAAATAATGCAGTTAATGCTAATAGTGTTGCCAGTTTTCGCATTTAGTACTCCAGTTGAATGAATCGGTCATTCAATACCACGTAAGAAAAAGCATGTGATCAATTAACGTCAGAGTGGAGTGTGGCTATTGCAGAATCCTGAAACACTGAATTACTTAAGCGTCAGGCTAAGTAATGGGTACAATCCATGTATTCCAGTAAAGGATGTTGACAACAAAAACAAACACCAGTCGGTCATTAATTTCAACGTAAATTATTGTGATTGGAACATAAATTGCGGATCTACTACGGTACAGATTAAAAAGCCAGCTGATGAAATTCGCATGGTTTGCCAACTGAATTTTGATTAAAAAACACTGTTCGTGTTGTTTGAATCAAAATAGGGAGGCTGATTATGTGTTGACGTGTACCATCATTCAACTGTGATTACGACGTCACTTTCAGTTAGATTTTTAACTGAAACAAATTTTAGCTGTGTTCATTAACCGTTAACCTGAGTGAGAAGTAACGGTCAAAAACTGTATCAAATCCGGTGGCGTGCATGCTATGTAAAGATAGTGTTAGTGTCAATAAGGAAGGCAAAATCAATCTGTTATAACTAAAAGTTAGTAACGAAATGTTAACAATATGATTGAGTACTAAGTTTTGACCAGGAATTCTCTGTTATCGGTATAGCTGCTCGTATCCGATTGATTGCTTATAACTTTTAATTTTATAGATTTAATATTTTAAAACGAAAACTAATTTGTCAATATATTGCGTGATACATGAATTTACCGTAATAACGGGCGGTAGAGCGTGATTCATGATTTATAACCATCTGAATTATCATTTATTTAATTTTTCAGTAATCCCAATTTGGAAAAAAAGGCTCGGTTTTCGTAAAAAATATTGTTATAAACAGCATTCAACGATTGAGAGCTGTTAGCAAAGTATCGAAATAAACATATACTTTATTAACAAACTATTAAATTGTAATTGTGGCGATTAAATAGTGAGCTGCTGACGGGAAATGACCACTCATCATCACAAAAACCAATCACAATATGGAGGGGTGCATGAATCACATGTTCTTTTTAACTGAAGATGTGGATATGGGTGCACAGTTAATAGGCTCGTATAACGCGGGCGTGGTCATAATATCTCTAATCGTTGCGTATTTTGGCGCAGATGCAGCGATTAACTTCGCCCTTAAGATTCGAACGGAAGTCAATCCGTTTATTAAAAAGGTCTGGCTAGGTATCGGAGCATTCATGATGAGCATGGGTGTCTGGTCAATGCACTTTATTGGGATGCTTGCGCTGAGTCTTCCTGTTCCTGTCAATTATGAGATAGGACAGACATTTCTTTCCTACTTTCCTGCCCTCATAGGTGCCGCCTTTGCGTTAAATACCATCAGTAAACGAGAAGTGAGTAACAAAGTTCTTATTGTAAATGGCATTATTATGGGAATCGGTATTTGTGTGATGCACTATGCCGGTATGGCTGCGATGATTGTTGATGCAAAAATGGCTTATGACCCTGTGTTGTTTGTCGTGTCTTTCTTTGTAGCAATGATGTTATCCACTACTGCAATCAAAATTAATTTTATTACCCATCATCACCCTAAATTACGAATGTATACCGCGCTAATTATGTCGTTAGCTATTTCAGGTATGCATTACACAGGCATGGCATCGGTGAGTTATTTCGCCATTGAAGGCGAGATGCTGATAACACAAGAAATAGAACCTCTTTTACTGATTGGCTCGGTCAGTATTTCAGCCATTTTTATCATGTCGTTGCCAGCATTCATTGCTGATATTTCGATCGTCAGAACATTCCAGACATTAAGCTTGATTACATTGTTATTGCTAGTGGTTATGTCGGTCATTTCATTCTATCGCCATGAGAATACTAAAGAGTTGCATGACAGTCAGGATCAGATAACGGCGGCTTATCGAATAGCTGAGAAATTACGAGCGAACCACGAGCATCAGACCTCACTGGCACGACGTTTTGTGACCACAGGTGATATGCGTGATTACCAGGCGTATCGTGATGAACTGGATGTTCGTCGAGGCTTAAAGGCTAATATTGAAGGTCATAAACAGTCTTTCTTAAACCTTATTAAAGAACATGGGTTTAGTGAAAATGAAGTCGAATTGCTGACGGAAGCAATTTTGATGACAGATAAACTGGCTGCCACAGAATCACTGGCTATGGGGGCGGTTCTTAATAATCGTGGTGAAACAGAACGTCAGCAATCCATCATGGAATTGTCCAGCAATGATTACTACAAAGTATCCACCATCTTCGAAAAACGTATTTCAACATTCCTTAAAGTCGTTAATGAACGAGCCGGTAAAGATTTAAGTCGTTATAAGGCTCATGAAGACAACCTGGTTATTCTGTTCAACGGTCTTATCTTTTCTTTGTTGGTGTTCAGTGCCATTACCATTCTTTATTTAATGTCCCGGGTCATTCGTCCGATTTACCGAGGAGCAAAAGCGATTAGCTCGGTATCAAATCATGACATGGGCGCTCGCTGGAATGTAGACCATGCGAATGAAGTTGGCTCACTGGCCAGTGCATTCAATGACATGGTGAAAAAACTCGCTGCGAAAGAGAGACAACTAAACGATGCTATAAAAGAGGCAGAGAAAGCGAATAAAGCAAAAAGTGATTTTCTGGCGAACATGAGCCATGAAATCAGAACCCCGATGAATGCCATTATCGGGATGTCTCATCTGGCGTTGAAAACTGATCTTAATCCTAAACAAGCCAATTATGTGACAAAGGTTCATCGTTCAGCCGAAGCATTACTCGGTATTATTAATGACATTCTCGACTTCTCTAAGATTGAAGCCGGTAAGTTAGATATCGAATATGCTGAGTTCCGAGTTGAAGATGTATTTGAAAGTCTGTCGAACTTTATTGGCTTAAAAGCTTATGAGAAGAAAATTGAGCTTTTATTAGATATTGATTCAAAACTACCTGACGTTCTGATTGGTGATTCACTTCGTCTTGGACAAATACTGATTAACCTGGCCAGTAATGCTGTTAAATTCACGGACGAGGGTGAGATAGTTATTGTTGCCAGAGTAAAAGAAGAAAAGCAGGATCGCGTAATTGTTGATTTCTGCGTGAGTGATACTGGAATAGGTATGAGCATTGAACAGCAATCGCGCTTATTCCAGTCTTTTAGTCAGGCTGATGCATCGACGACCAGAAAGTATGGTGGTACCGGATTAGGGCTTGCTATTACTAAAAGCTTAACAGAGCTTATGGGCGGTAAAATATGGGTTGAGAGCAAGCCTGGTGAAGGCAGTCGATTCAATTTTACCCTCGGTTTCAATTTACCCGCGAGAGCAACGTCCGGGAAAATCTACCAATTATATGATGGTCTCGAAGATCTCAAAATTCTGGTCGTTGATGATAATGCAACATCCCGAATTATTTTGCATGACATGTTGCGTCAGTTTGGATGCAGCGTATCACTGGTTAGCAGTGGTGAAGAGGCCATCAGTGAAATAAGCCGCCAGGGAAAACAAAATGGCTACGACCTGGTTCTGATGGACTGGAATATGCCAGGCATGAATGGTGTTGAGACAACATTCAGAATTCAGGAAGATAAAGAAATGCCACGTATGCCTACCTTTATTATGGTAACCGCATATGGCCGTGAAGATGTGATGCAGAGTGCTGATAAAGCCAGTTTTGATGGTGTACTTATCAAGCCAGTTACACCATCAACGTTATTTGACACAATCGTTAATTCATTAGGCTGGGATTCAACCCGAGAGCCAGTACCTCAGGAGCCTCAACTGGCTGAAAATGCAGATGGTTTAAGAGGGGCGTCTATTCTGCTGGTGGAAGATAATGATATTAATCAGGAGCTGGCTGCTGATCTGTTAACCAGCTATGGCATGATCGTATCGGTTGCAGCCGATGGTGAGGAAGCCGTCAATATTCTGAAGCAACAAAAATTTGATGGAGTATTGATGGACGTACAAATGCCGAATATGGATGGTTACACGGCCACAAGATGCATCAGAAATCAGCTGAAACTAACGGAGTTACCTGTTATTGCGATGACCGCTAATGTCATGGCTGACGACTTGGAAAAAGCGCGTGAATCAGGAATGGATGCTCATATTGGTAAACCTATCAATATAGAAGAAATGCTGAAGACAATGACACAGCATATTACATCCAGTAATCCGGGATATACCGGCTCGACAACCAATGATAATGACTCAGTCGTTAGTCATGGATTACCAGATTTGGCTCGACTGAATGTCATTGATGTGAAATCCGGATTGAAAATTACCCTCGGTAATGAGATGAAATTTAGAAAATTACTTCATAAGTTCCGTCAGAGTCAGGAAAACTTCATTGATGAATTCCGAAAAATGATGGAAAACCGAGACTATGAGGGCGCTACACGTTCAGCACACACCTTAAAAGGGTTAGCGGGGAACATTGCTGCTTACGATCTGCAATTGTCTGCTAAGCAGCTTGAATTTGCCTGTAAAGCAGGAAAAACCCGTAAAGATATTGATTTATTACTACTGTCGGTTGCTGAAAAGCTTCATATTATTCTAAGTGAAATTAGTAACAGCGAAGTCAGTGAAGACACGGTAGTAGAAGACGTGATTGAAGCGGTGGACGTAGACAAATCAGTTGTGAGCCCACTCATTAAAGAACTAAAAGAACTGATTGCTGATGATGATACATCGGCCAGTGATATTTTTGAGCAATTGGAACAACAATTAATTAAAAGTCAGTACAAATCTGATGTTATGGAACTGGGTAAATATATTGAGGCCTATGAATTTGATCACGCTCAAGTAAGTCTGGATGAATTAGAGACAAAATTACTGCAATCGTAATTTTACGCTTTCGACGCGTTACAGATCCGGAAGCTGTTGTTTTTTGATAGTGAAATGTCGTTTGAGTTCGATAGACGTACAGTTTGGCGATCAGTATTTGCTTTAATTGTACAAACCTCGTGTAAAACGGGGTTGAAACGTCATTGAATCAAATCAATAACGTTGGTACTTAAACGAGTGCAAACCTCACTGATAAAGTACACAGTTACTGGAAGTTTATGCGGGTACTTCTTTATTCAACGGACGTTTCATATGAATGTCAGGTGTAGTGTCTTCCTGACAATCGAGTCGTCGTAATTCAGACTATTTATTCGCGGCTTGATCGTTTCAGACAGTTCCGGAGACGATGAACGGTAAAATAAAATGGGTGACCAGGTAGAGAAACATTCTGTTTTAGTTGTAGATGACACACCAGAAAATATTGATGTTATTGCGGGTGTACTAAAACCCCGTTATCGAGTGCGTGCTGCAACCAGCGGCAAACGAGCATTGGAGATTGCCAGGAGCGATTCGAAACCGGATATGATATTGCTCGACATCATGATGCCTGATATGGATGGCTATGATGTCATTGGAATTTTAAAATCAAATCCGGTTACGGCACACATTCCCGTAATTTTTATAACGGCCAAAACCGATCAGGAAGATGAAGAAAAAGGTTTGGCGATGGGGGCGGTAGATTACATCACTAAGCCAATCAGCCCACAAGTTGTGCTGGCTCGGGTTAAAACGCACCTTGCTTTGTATAATCAGAATCGTGAACTGGAAAAAATGGTAAAAATTCGCACGGCCGAATTACACCAATCGCGGTTCGATGTAATACGACATTTAGCGAAAGCGGCTGAATTTAAAGATACCGATACTGGTATGCATGTTGTAAGGATGAGTCATTATTCAAAATTGCTGGCGTTAGCAATGGAAACGGATCATGAATGGGCTGATCTGTTGTTTAATGCTGCGCCGATGCATGATATTGGAAAAATCGGCATTCCTGACAATATATTATTAAAGCCGGGTAAGCTCACGCCTGACGAATGGGAGATAATGAAAACCCATACTACGATAGGCGGAGACATATTGAGTGACGATCCATCTAATTTGATTCAACTGGCAAGAGAGATTGCCATTTCTCACCACGAACGCTGGGATGGCACGGGATATCCGGGTGCGTTGAAAGGTGAAAAAATCCCTCTGTCTGGTCGTATTGTCGCAATAGCTGATGTTTTCGATGCACTGGTATCCGATCGTCCTTATAAAAAGGCATGGACAGTTGAAGAGGCCATCGCACTTATAGAAAAAGACAGTGGTTCACACTTTGACCCTCATCTGGTGAAATTATTTAAAGAACATATAGATGAAATTGTGGTTCTGAAAGAAAAATTCAGTTAGAGGTATGTCGATATTTTGCAGATATTGATCGAACTGAGACTCAAATGTGCGACGACTACATGGGTCATTAGATCCTAATCCTTCCTTTAAAAAGGATTTACGTTCAAAAACCGGACTGTACAGGTCCGGTTTTTTTGTCAGTCCGAGAAAGACCTTAGGGGCTGTTGACCTTTGTGGATGATGGTTTGTCTTCATTGGCGTGGAATACGGCATGAACACCATTGAAACGAATTCATTCATTGCTTGAATGATTACATGAACAACGCTCGTCCCACGTATCAGCCTCGCTACATATGAATAGACGACACCACACATTCTGAGTCCTTTTATAAATACGCTCTAATTACTATTCCAAATTTTCCCCTGCCTCTAAGTGAGTTTGTCTACTAGTGAAAGTTAGTTGAACGAATCTATCGACAGACATTGAAAAATCATTACTTAAGACATGTGAGTGGTTGCTATAACCCATCGTTTACAATCAGAGCTGTCTGGTTTTCATCCTTAACTGGCAAGTTTTCACATATTTATTAAGAGCACTACACCTTTAGTAAGAAAAGAATAGGTTTTTAGTCAGATTTATCCGGTCGAAAAATATGTTTCTGGCCTATATTTACTGCGTGAATTATTGATGAACAGGTAAGTAAAGGTGGCACAAAGAGGATAAGTGAATTAAATCAATGATGTTAAATGTCGCGAAAGTTAGAATGGTAATGAGGGGCAATTGGACAAGTGACATCCGTTGATCTTTGAAAAGACGGTTAAATAGTCTTCTAAGTTCACATGTATCAATTATCAGGATTATTTTAGCAGCTGACATATTATAGAAATAAGTGCTCTCTAATATAGCGTAGTACGCTGATTTGTTTCTAATGCTTAAACGATGAGAGTTTTATTGGACATAAAAATGAATTACGTGTTTTACAATTCAAACAGACGAGTGTTTTCAATTGTTTGCAGTAATGAATATTTATTGTGTTGTAAATGTTAATAATTATGAGGTCTTTTTATATCTAAATGGAATATCATATAATTAACACCTAACTCATTGATTTTTAAGTGGTTAAAAACTGTTCGTCATAAAACTTTCATGAAAATGAATTATTTTGTAAAAAACCTCTGGTAGGATGCACATCCCTTCAAATAAGGGCTTATAACCAATTTGGTTAATTTTCGGATTTTACTTACGACAAAAATTTATTGCATAAAGTTCAATAAAAACCTTATGAAATTTTTTTGACCAGTGTAAAATCCGCGCGTCTGTCCAATAGTTGGATGACCAGAATCGACACTGTAACTATAAATATCAAAAAAACTTGTAGTTTGTAGAACGACTATATAGGAATTTGGGATGAAATATTCGTCTAAGTTAACTCGCGTTGCTGCTGCTGTTGCACTATCAATCGGTATTGCCGGTACAGCTTTCGCTCAGGAAACCACCTCTGCAATGCGTGGTAAGATTGTGGGGCCGCAAGGTAACGCAGTAACTGATGCAACGATTACAATCGTTCACAAGCCTTCAGGCTTGAAGAAAACGATTAAAGTAAACGAAAGTGGTTCATTCGTTGCGAATGGTCTTCGTGTTGGCGGTCCTTACTCTGTGACTGTTGATTCGGATAAATTCGAAGACAAAGAATTAAATAATATTTACCTGACACTAGGTGAAGTATCACGTGTTAACACGCAGCTTGAGTCTAAAGGCCAGGCGATTGAAAACATCGTGGTAGTGGGCAGCCGTCACGCACTTCTAAACTCAGGTAAATCAGGCCCGGGTTCCACTTATGGTGCAGACGATATTAATCGTGCTCCTGCATTCAACCGTGACCTTAAAGATATCCTTCGTAGCAACCCGCTAGTGTCTATTGACAGCGGCGATTCAAGCGAAATGTCTATCGCTGGTAATAACCCTCGTTTCAACAGCCTGACTGTTGACGGTGTTCGTCAGAACGATGACTTCGGTCTGAACAACAATGGTTACCCAACTCAGCGCTCTCCTGTTTCTCTTCTTTCACTTGAACAGGTTTCTGTAAATACTGCACCTTACACTGTTAAATCAGGTAACTTCTCTGGTGGTAGTATCGACGCAGTAACTAAGTCTGGTACTAACGACTACGAAGGTGAATTCTTCTACGAATACGACAGTGACAGCTTAGCAAGCAGCGACGCACCAGAATTCCAGCGTAAAGTATGGGGTGGTGCTGTTGGTGGTCCAATCATCGAAGATAAATTATTCTTCTTCGGTACTTACGAGAAAATGGAATCTCCATTCGTAACTGAGTTTGGTCCTGCTGGCTCTGGCGCTCCTAACGAGCTTGACGTTCTTCAGTCTGACATCGATCAAATCGTTCAAATCGCGAACGACGTTTACGGTGTAGACGCAGGTGTTGCTTCTCCAGCACCAGATGAAGAAGACGAAAAAATCATGGTTAAACTTGACTGGAACATTAATGATGACCACCGTGCATCATTCACGTACCAGTTCAACGAAGGTAGCGATGCTCGTCGTCAAGGTACTTTCCAAAGTTCACGTGGTGACGAAATCGGTCTTTCTTCTCACTGGTACATGAATAACCAGGAAGTTGAAACATACTCAGCTCACTTCTACAGCTACTGGTCAGATGAATTCTCGACAGAATTGAAAGTTGGTTACAAAACGACTGACAACCGTCAAGAATCACTACTTGGTAAGCAAATGGGTGACGTTCGTATCGGCACTAGCAATGGTACTTACGTAAGCATCGGTCCAGACGTATTCCGTCACGGTAACAAACTGGACAATGATAATCTTACTGTTCGTTTAGTTGGTGAGTACCTTTGGGAAGATCACTCAATCAGCTTCGGTACTGAATACGAGAAGCTTGAAGTAATCAACACATTCGTACCATGGTCTTTGGGTGAGTGGCGTTTCGATTCAATCGAAGACTTCGCTAACCGTAACGCATCACGTTTCAACTACAGCAATGCATTCTCTGGTAACCCAGCAGACGCAGAAGCAAACTTTGAGTATGAAACACACGTATTCTTCATCGAAGACAAATGGGATATCTCATCTGACCTTTGGGTTAACTTCGGTGTACGTTACGAGAAGAAAGTATCTGACGATCTTCCAACATTCAATGCAAACTTCTACGATCGCTACGGCATTACTAACACTGAAAACCTTGACGGTGAAGACTTAGTTCTTCCACGTTTTGGCTTCAACTGGTTAGCTGATGACAACCTGACAATTCGTGGTGGTATCGGTCGTTTCGGTGGTGGTAATCCAAATGTTTGGATTTCAAACTCATTCTCTAACGACGGTGTAACAAACGTTCGTGCAAATACCAGCAACGTTGATCTTTCAAATGCTGATATCACGTCTATCCCTGAAGAAGCATTCCTTGAGCCGGGTGACGGTTTCGTAAATGCTATCGACCCTAACTTCGAGCTTCCGTCTGACTGGCGTTACAGCATCGCTGCTGACTACACAGCTGACTTTGGTGAGTTCTTCGGTGATAACTGGCAGTTCACTGCTGAATACCTAATCATCAACAAAGACAAAACGGTTGCATGGAAAGATTTATTCCGTGAATTCCCAGATGACGCATCTAAAGGTCCAGTAACTGGTCCTGACGGCCGTAACATCTATCGTTTAGGCAGCCGTGACCGTTACGATATCCTTCTGACTAACGCAGAAGGCGGTATGAACAAGTCATTCTCACTATCCGTATTCAAAGCATTTGATAACGGCATTAAGATGAACTTCTCATACGCGAACCAGGATAACACTGAAGTTGTTCCAGGTACGTCTTCAACAGCTACTTCAAACTACGCGAAGTCGCCTGTTATTGACCGTAACAACCCAGGTATCGGTAACGCTCGTTTCATGACTGAGCACGCGTTCAAGTTAAATCTTTCTTACACGCATCAGTTCTTCGACGGTTTAGACACGCGCTTCTCTCTATACGGTGAGCGTTCTTCAGGTCGTCCATACAGCTGGGTTTACCAAAACGGTGTTGAAGCGTTTGGTGATCAGGGTCAGTTCGACGATTCAAACGAAGATCTATACCTTCCTTACATCCCAACAGGTGCTGACGACGCAGCAGTTACTTATGCTAACGGCATGAGCTACGATGAGCTTGTTTCAATTCTTAACAAGCACGGTCTGTCTACTAACGGCGGCATCATGGGTAAAAACACTGAGCGTGGTCCTTGGGTATCTCGTTTAGATCTTAAAGTAGAACAAGAAATTCCTGGTTTCTGGGAAGGCCACAAAGGTACTGTTTACTTTGATATCAAAAACCTTCTTAACCTAATCGACAGCAGCTCTGGTAAAGTTTACAGAACTAACTTCTTCAATGGTCGTTCACTAGTTGACGTATCTTATGACGAAGCTAACAACCAGTACATCTACTCACCAGTATTCACTGATGACGATGGCAACGCTGTACGTGACGCTGATGGTGTTATCTCTGTAGATGACACGCCACAAGAGTTCCGTGCTCTTCAATCAGCATGGCGTCTGAAGATTGGTATCAACTACAAGTTCTAATTTGAACGGTTAGTTAATCCTTTTAAAAACCAGCCCATTTGGGCTGGTTTTTTTATGTCTGTAATATACATCCAACGCTTTCTGGCTAGTGCATACGTATGTAATCCGTGATGAGACGTTATTCTTGGTACTATCGACTGTATAAAATATCGATAAATTACTGATAAGAATAAGGTATTCGTATGAGCTTCAACTGGCTTCAGGTAGCAATATTTTTTGGTCTGACCGGATTGGTTGGTCTGGTTACGTGGTTGAAATGTAAAGATGTTCCGCGTGATGGTAATGACAGTAAAGACTACTTTCTGGCTGGAGGAAGTTTATCCTGGCCGTTTGTTGCAGGTTCTATTCTTCTGACGAATATCAGTGCTGAACAAATCGTTGGCATGAACGGAGCGCAAAATCTGCTGGTTGCCTGGTGGGAATTTGGTGCTGCGATTGGTCTGCTGGTTCTTGCTCGTTTCTTAATTCCTCTTTATTACCGCTATCAATGTACAACCACGACGGAATTATTGGAGCATCGGTTCAATGATTCAGGTATTCGTATGATGGTTTCGACGTTATTCCTGTTTGGCTATATGTTTATTTTACTGCCAGTCGTGTTGTATACCGGTTCGCTGTTCATGAAATCCATGTTTGGTTTGAGTATGTCAGTAACAACAATAGCCGCCTTATTTGCTGTTGTGGGTTCGATTTACGCAATTTTTGGCGGATTAAGAGCTATTGCAGTTTCAGACACATTTAATGGTATAGGTCTGCTGGTGATGGGGGTAGCAGTCACTGTTTTTGCGTTAACGGCAATAGATTTTGATTTATCTGGTATCCCTGCTGACCGTTTGACATTGGTAGGTGACAACGATTCGGATATTCCCTGGCATACGCTACTCACGGGTATGGTGTTTATCCATATCTTTTACTGGGGGACAAATATGGTTATTACGCAGCGTGCATTGGCTGCTAAAAGTGTTCAGGAAGCTCAGAAAGGGATCTATGTTGCGGTGGCGTTTAAATTAATTATTCCGGCGATAGTTGTACTGCCGGGGATAATTGCATTCAAGTTATATGGTGACGTAGGTGATGTTGCTTACGGTAAGCTGGTTGGTGATGTGCTACCGCCCTGGTTATCTGGTGCATTTGCAGCCGTTATTGCTGGTGCTGTCCTTTCCAGTTTCAATTCGTGTTTAAATTCTGCAGCAGCTCTTTATACCGTTGATATTCATCAAAAGCTGGTGTCGGACAGCGTTAATGTAAAAAAGACAGGGCAACTGGTTGCGCTTATTTTCGCAACAGTTGCCGTGTTGCTGGTGCCAGTCTATGAACAATCCAAGTCAATTGTTGAAATGCTGCAAAAAATGAATGGACTGTACAGTATGCCTGTATTGGCAGCATTTATTGTGGCGCTTGCATTTAAATCAGTGCAGGGACTGGCTATACGTATTGGATTGGTTTTTGGCGCTGCGTTATATGCGGTCTTTACGTTTGTCTGGTCGCCATTGCATTATATTCATTTAATGTACATTACCCTGGTGGCGACCATTGTACTGACACTCATACTTAATAAATTGTTAGATTCAGATAAGTTAGAGTCAACAGAGTTCAGCCAGTAATAACAACGTCGAAACTGATCTTGTGCAAGTGTTATAGAAAACAATCAAAAATGCTTTAGAATTGCAGCAATTTTTACAACGGTAAATTGAGAACGTAATGCAGGATATCTACATATTGCATGAAAACCCTGAATGGGTTGTGCCACTTTACGAAGCGTTTGATAAACGTGGTGTAGCAGCGAAAGACTGGTTTATTAACGAAGGCTACATTCCATTTGATGCAGAACCACCTGAAGGTATTTTTTATAATCGAATGAGTGCATCATCGCACACCCGTGGACATCGCTATGCGCCTGAATTTACTCGTATGGTACTGACGTGGCTTGAGAAGCATAACCGGACTGTAGTGAACGATACCAGTGCGCTTTATCTGGAAGTCTGCAAGATTTCTCAATATGCGGCGTTACAACAAGCAAATGTGCCAACACCTAAAACCAGTGCTGTCGTTGGCAAACAACATCTTGTCAGTGCAGTAGAAGCCTTTAATCAGTTTCCTTTTATCATTAAGCCAAACAGAGGCGGTAAAGGTTTGGGCGTACAGCTTTTTAATTCAGTCGAGGAGTTAACATTCTGGTTAGAAAGCGATGGGTATGAAGAACCCTTAGATGGTACCTGGTTGGTACAGCAATACATTAAATCTGACCAACCTTATATAACCCGCTGTGAATTTGTCGGCGGCAAATTCTTGTATGCCGTCCGAGTTAATACAGAACAAGGATTTCAGCTTTGTCCGGCAGATGTTTGCTCAATCGAAGGTGAATTTTGTCCTGCAGATGCATCTCAGCCACCGAACAAGTTTACGATCACTGATGAGTTGGATGGGCATCCTGTCATTGCAAGCCTTGAACAGTTTTTAGCGGACAATGATATTGATGTTGCCGGTATTGAGGTGATTAAAAACGAGCAGGGCGACTGGCAGGCTTACGATGTCAACACCAACACGAATTACAACCGACAGGCGGAAGAAACTGCAGGTGTGCCAGTGTTTGGTATGCAAGCTATCGCAGATTATCTGATTGAACTGGCAAATTAGAAAAAGTTGGTAGTGGATGAAGTAATTTGAAGTGGGAGCGAATGCTCCCACTTTTTATTTATGAGTGTTGCTCTCAATGGTTGAAAACATCCAGTCATTGAATGGCTGGAAAGTCCATCTTCGAAGATCAACACGCGTTGAGTATTATTGACGAATACCTTCAATATTCAACGTTAGATCGACAGTCTTTGACGCAGGCCCAAGATTAAAGGTATAGCCGAAATCCTCCAGCTTGATCGTTGTAGTGCCCGTAAAGCCTGTGCGATAGCCGCCCCACGGATCTTTACCTTCACCAACTTTCTCAATATCCATTGTGATTGACTTAGTAACACCATTAAGAGTTAGTTCTCCGGTCATGGTGCCATTCGTGCCGTTTGGTAAGCTAATCTTTGTACTTTTGAATGATGCTGCAGGATGCTTTTCAACATTCAGATATTTGTCAGAGCGAAGATGCTTGTCACGAACAGCATGATTAGAGTCGATACTGGTAACATCAATATTAACTGAAATCGACGCTTTTTCAGGCGTTTTATTATCATATTCGAATGAACCATCGAACTTGTTGAAACGGCCAGTCAACCAACTGTAGCCGAGATGCTTAATTTTAAATTCGATAGAAGCGTGAGCGCCTTTAACATCGATTTGATAATTGGCTGCCATGCCTGGCGCGGTAAACGCAATAATACCTGCGCAGAAAAGACTTTTAATTGTTCGTTTCATTTATTGAACCTTATTAAACTGAAATGTTGAAAGTACCTTACAGTCCGTTATGTAGCGTTATTATTATTTAAAATCTTTTGACCCGTTGATTCTAAGGTGTTTTACAGCATTCGCGTCAGGACATTATCACTTTTAATGAAATGATGCCAAAGTGCTGCCAGGGCATGTAATATGCCCATGATGACCAATCCCCAGGCACTGTATTCATGCCATTCTCCGGCTAGTTCCTCCTGATTGTCCATAAGCTGTAGCGTAGGGATATCTATAATCCCAAAAACTGATATTGACGCTTCATCAGCGGATGAAATCAGATAGCCACTGAACAGGACACCTGCCAGTAAGAGATACAACGTTAAGTGGCCCAGCCGGGCAATACGGTCGTTAAGTTTGTTGTTCGATGTGAAGTGTTGATTGCTGAGAATTCTCCAGACAATCCGCAGCAACGTAATAAACAGTAGAGTGATACCGATACTGATGTGATAAAACGGAGCCGTTTGGTACCAGTCATCGTAGTAAGTCAGATCAACCATATACCAGCCCAGGCCAAACAAGCCAAAAATCGATAATGCAGATAACCAGTGAAAAACTCTGGTAAGTACATTGTATTTTAAAGGAGAAACGTTAAAAGAAAGAGGCATAAGGTCTGGGTAAGATCCCGATATTTGTTATAAAGAGAGTGCTGCTAATTGTAGGTATATTTCAAAGGGAGGTTAATGTAGGACTGATGAATGGTGGGATTTTAGCGATGATTTACAGGGGGAGTAAGAAGAGCTGGCTGAATCAACCAACTCTTCTTTGAAAATCAGTCAGGTGTTTATTTTTTACCTGCTTTGATAATTTCTTGTGCCATCACATCTGCAACAAGATTGGTTGGCGTCGCAGTTTCATCTGAACGCTGATAAATGCTGATCAGAGTATCGTAGATTTCAGCAACTTTTGCCGCTGATTGCTCATGGCTCCAGCCTTGAGGTTCAAGTTCAAACGATACATTGATGATACCGCCAGCATTGATTACATAATCAGGTGCGTATAGCACGCCGTTATCAAATAATGCCTGGCCGTGACGAGATTCCGCAAGCTGGTTATTCGCACAACCGGCAACAACAGAAGCTTTTAGTTGCTCAATGGTTTTGTCATTGATTGTTGCGCCGAGTGCACATGGTGCATACACGTCAACGTCCTGGTGATAGATATCGTCAAGTGCTACAGCTTCCGCACCAAATTCCTCAACAGCACGTTTAACTGATTCGTCATTGATATCAGTAACGATTAGCTTCGCACCATTTTCATGAAGATGACGACACAAGCCATAACCAACACTACCAAGACCCTGAACAGCGACACGAACGTCTTTTACAGAGTCTGCGCCCAGTTTGTGTTGAACCGATGCTTTAACACCAAGATAAGTACCCAGCGCTGTGTACGGACCAGGATTACCAGACTTACCTTCAAGGCCTGTCAGATACGGTGTTTCCTTGTGGGCGATCATGATGTCATTTGTCGTAATATTGACGTCTTCGGCGCTATAGTATTTACCGCCTAAAGAGTGAATGAATCGGCCAAATGCACGGAATAATTCTTCTGATTTGATCTTTTTCGCATCACCGATGATAACTGACTTACCGCCACCCATCTTCAAACCAGCAAGTGCGTTTTTGTACGTCATGCCTTTAGACAAACGTAGTACGTCAACAATTGCTTCGTCTTCGCTCTGGTAGTTCCATAGACGACAGCCGCCTACTGCCGGGCCTAATACTGTGCTATGAACAGCAACAATTGCCTTAAGGCCGGTTTCTTCATCACTACAAAATACGACTTGTTCGTGATTATCAAATTCAGTTTGAGTAAGTACAGCCACAGATTTGTCTCCGATTATCTTTACGTCGCTTGATTTGGGGCGAAAAACAGCTGAAAAAAGCGGGGATTCGCATGGTCCCAAAATACTGGATTTATCTCCGTATATCGCATGTGGAACGATATAACTCTTTAATTTATAACCAGTTTATGCTTCAACGTAAGTAGCTTGATTAAATAGCGTCGCGCACTTTATCACTTTGAATAACTATCTTCCACCCATTAGGAAATCTCTCCTCTGGTCGGACCTTGTTAGTTCTCAGGTCGAAAACTAACCAATAGATACTGATACTTGTATCTGTCAGGCATTCCGCATAAAGTTAGCCTGAAAAATTTGTTACAGGAAACACTATGGAAAACACCGCTAACAACGAAATAAATCAACAAAACTGGGTGAAAGAACATTTCCAGAAAGCCACTAAATATCTAGCCTCACAAGGAGTTATTACTGAAAAGGTTGTATTGGAAGATAGTCGATATTTAATACCTTTGCTCGCCGTGTGGAAAATTAAGACTGTTGATAAAAATGAATTATGGGTAATCTCAGGTGATCTTCCAACGGATCATATGGCATTAAGTGGTGCAAAACACGCTCGGGATGCTGTTCGGAGTTTTGCATTACGTTGGCAATTAAAAGCCGAACAAATTTTAGGTTCGCCGAATAAAACCCAGGATCAGCAAGCTTTCGCGAATTTGCTGATTAACCGTGCTGAAAACATGTATGACATGTATGAAAATGAAAAATATTGGGGAGAAATGAGTAAATAGCTTTAATTATCAGCTAGTTACTTAGTGACTTAAATTTTTTCTGATTAGCTTAATACCGAATAAAGCCGTGAACTTGATTGATAATTAATCGATTTTACGGCTTTTTTTGTAAAGAAAAAAATACAACCTGCCGAATTACCTGAAACTACTCAACGTACCAGTATCCCTGATTAATAAGTGCAATCAGCGTGTTTAACACTTGCTGGTCTTCTGCCCATGGTTGTAGAGCCGTGTTGTGAATACGAGTATTGTCTGTCAGCAAAGTAATGAAAGGTAAATACTGTTGATCAAACGACAGTCGTTCGCCATTAATAAACAGACTTAATGTGCCGTCATCAGTTTCAATATATAAGGTTCTTAACCCACCAGCTCGGATAAACCAGACGTCATTATCACACTGAATATCCTGCAATAGCTCATCAATATCCCACGGTTCGTCTGGTTCGATGATGTTCATGTCATGTTTTGCTTCACTTAGATAGCTACCGATCCAGTTGTTAAAATGACTGCTGTCGATGGCTTGATGCATCATTTGCTTCAGGTCTTTCAGCGCCGCTGGCGACAGTAAACCTGGCGACAGCGCTGGTGTCAGTGTCGGATCGCTGTATCGCTCGCCTACGACTTCCTGATCAATCAGGTAATCGGCAAATCCACTGAACAATGCTTGTTGGTCCGGCGCTCTGTGGCCAACTGAGTAATTCAGACAAGGCTCGATAGTAATACCATCGTGTGGGAATCCAGGCGGAATGTAGATGATATCGCCAGGTTCCAGTACTTCGTCTATGATCGGTTCAAATGGATGAATCAAATCTAAGTCTGCATGGCGCTCATCACGGACGGGTTTTGTGATTTTTTCGCCCACCGTCCAACGACGTTTCCCCATGCCCTGAATAATAAATACATCATATTGATCGAGATGTGGTCCAACGCCACCTTCGGGTGCGGAATAGCTCACCATTAAATCGTCCAGTCGCCAGTTTGGAATAAACCGGAAGGGATCGATAAGCTTTGCAGCCTGTTCATCCCAGTGATCGGTGGCTTGCACCAGCAATGTCCAGTGCGTTGCCGGAAAATCGGAAAAATCCTCGAACGGGCCGTTTCTAACGGTCGATTTGTCGCTTTCCAGATGAATAAATCGAGATTCAACATCTTCTTCCATCGCCAGTCCTGCCAGTTCATCAGGAGAAATTGGGTCGACAAAGTTACTGAATCCTTGTTTGATCACAACGGGTTTTTTCTGCCAGTAGGTTGTAAGAAACTCAGCAGGAGAGAGGCCATTCAGGTTTAGCTCATTCATGGTTTTATTCCGTGATTGGTGGTCAGGTTGGGCATGGTTTGTCGGTGACTGTAACAATCGACTGGATCGTTACAGTCAGCCAGAGGTAGATTACTTAGCGTTTGCCAGTAATTCGTCGACCAGTGCGATTGCCTGGCCGATGTAGTTTGCCGGTGTGAAGGTCTTCATCCGAGCTTTTTCATTGTCTGGAACGTCCAATGAGTCAATGAACGTATGTAATTCTGTTTGGGTAATACGTTTGCCACGCGTTAACTCTTTTAGTTTTTCATACGGGTTTTCTACACCGTAACGACGCATAACCGTTTGCACTGGTTCAGCCAGAAGCTCCTGGTTTTGATCAAGCTCGGTTAATAAGCTCTCTTCATTCACTTCCAGTTTAGAAATGCCTTTAAGTGTTGATTTATAAGCAATTAAACTATGCGCTGCTCCCACGCCCAGATTACGTAGTACGGTTGAGTCAGTCAGGTCACGTTGCCAGCGAGAAACCGGTAGTTTTGCTGCAAGGTGATCAAAAATAGCATTCGCCAGACCCAGGTTGCCTTCTGAGTTTTCAAAGTCGATAGGGTTTACTTTATGTGGCATGGTTGAAGAACCAATTTCACCAGCAATTGTTTTTTGCTTAAAGTGACCCAGTGCGATGTAACCCCAGATATCACGATCAAAATCCAACAGAATCGTGTTGAAACGAGCAAAAGCATTGAACAGTTCAGCGATGTAATCGTGTGGTTCAATTTGCGTTGTCCAGGCATTCCAGCTCAGCCCAAGACTGGTAACAAACGCTTCTGAGTGACTGTGCCAGTCATAGTCCGGATAAGCTGATAAATGCGCATTGTAGTTACCAACTGCACCGTTAATCTTGCCCAGTAATGAAACTTCGGCAATTTGATCACGCTGACGCTTTAAACGAACATACACGTTCGCCATTTCTTTACCTAAAGTAGAAGGTGAAGCAGGCTGACCGTGTGTACGGCTCATCATTGGAACGGCTTTGTAATCGCTGGCCAGACCAAGAATAGCTGACAAGATCTGATCGCAAGAAGGCAACATAACGTTGTCACGCGCATCTTTAAGCATCAAACCATGTGACAGGTTGTTGATGTCCTCAGACGTACAGGCGAAGTGAATAAATTCACTGACAGCCGCCAGTTCAGCGTTATCTGCAATACGTTCTTTCAGAAAGTATTCAACCGCTTTTACATCATGGTTCGTGGTCTTTTCGATTTCTTTAACTCGAAGTGCATCTTCTTCACTGAAGTTATCAGCAATTGAATCCAGTAGTGACATAGCGTCAGCAGAAAACGCAGGAACTTCTGCAATACTTTCGGCTGCGGCAAGGTGCTTAAGCCACTGTACCTCTACGATGACTCTGTATTTGATTAGTCCAAACTCGCTAAAAATGCTACGTAGCTCTTCAGCTTTACTACCGTATCGACCATCAACCGGTGAAATGGCAGATAGAGAGGTGAGATTCATATCGTCTCCATTAAGCGTTAAATAATCTGTGTTAATTGGTGTTTCGCTTCCGTCACAAGTTTATTGCGGCGGAAAATCAGGTGACGTTTCTTGCCGCCAAGTTGGCGCCAAAGTACTGCTGCCCGAATGCCTGAGAGCAACAATGCACGAATTTTTTCCTGGTTCGATGGAATTTGCAGGTAGTCTCGTTTACCTGCAACCTGTAAACGAGGTCCGAGTGAGCTGACGATATCAATATAGGTTGAAGCCAGGTTAGCTACTACGGATGAATCCTGAATAGAGAAATGCTCAACTTGACGTTTAGCATCATTAATGCGCCGGGATAATTCAGCCATTAACTGTTTATTTTTGGCGAGTTTGGGTTCTAATGAGAGTAAGCCGATGACATAACGAGTGACATCAATATCTTTATGATGTGCGTTACCAAGCTGGTCAATGAGTACATCATAGCCGTGCTTTAGTGAGTGGCGTCCACTGTAAATCTCCAGCGGATCTTCAGCATCGGTTTTCATCAGGCTCTGGAGTAATGGCTCTGCATGAGCCGCGCTATATTCGCCATCGCGAGCAAGGCCTCTGACCAGGTCAGCAGCCTGACACAGTGCTGCGAGTGCTATACAGCGATTTGAGTCATTTTTATACATAAAATTAAAGTTGTAGGAATTATATGTACTGAAAAAGGACAGGCGGTATTAACCGCCTGTCTGTTACATTGTTTCTGTTTTTATCGTTGTATCTATGATACCGCCACCGAGACAGACATCGCCGTCATAAAATACGGCTGACTGTCCTGGTGTTACTGCTGCAACCGGTTTATCGAACATGATTTGAACCTTGTTGTCAGCTTTTGGTATCAAGGTGCAGGGAACATCTTGTTGCCGATAACGTGTTTTCACCGTACAACGAATGGTTTCCTGTGGGCCTTTCCGGTCTACCCAGTGTAATTGATCAGCGATGAGTCCATTAGAAAAAAGTAGCGGATGATCTGCGCCCTGAACAGCGATTAATACATTTCTTTCTAAATCTTTCTTTGCCGCATACCACGGTGCTTCTCCGGCATCTTTCAATCCACCGATATGTAGGCCTTTTCGCTGGCCGATAGTATGGTACATCAATCCATCGTGGCGACCGATCACTTTACCGTCAGGTGTTTCGATGTCGCCCGGTTGGGCAGGGAGATACTTTTGCAGGAAATCCTTGAACTTACGCTCGCCAATAAAGCAGATACCTGTACTGTCCTTTTTATCAAAGGTAATCAGATCTTGCTCTTCAGCAATTTTCCGCACTTCATGTTTTTCAAGCTCAGATACCGGGAATAAGGTTTGCGCGATATGTTGCTCGCCCAGGGTATAAAGGAAGTAGCTTTGGTCCTTATTGTTATCAAGGCCGCGCACCATTTTCCATTCGCCATCGATACATTTACGACCGACATAATGTCCTGTAGCGATATAATCAGCCCCCAGAATTTCTGCGGCAAATTCAAGGAATGCTTTGAATTTGATTTCTTTATTACACATGATGTCCGGGTTTGGTGTCCGGCCAGCACGGTATTCCTGTAAAAAGTATTCGAAGACGTTATCCCAGTACTCCGCAGCAAAATTTACTGTATGAAGTTCAATGCCGAGTTTGTCACACACTTTCTGAGCATCGGCCAGATCGACCGCCGCAGCACAATATTCATCGGTGTCATCTTCTTCCCAGTTTTTCATGAACAGGCCTTCAACCTGATAGCCTTGTTGTTTCAATAACCAGGCGGAAACCGAGGAATCAACACCGCCGGACATACCGACAATTACTTTTTTTGTTGCGTTTTCAGACAGTCTGGAATCAGTCATAGTTGGGAAATGAAGTTTACTTTTGACAGGTGTTATAAGGAAGGCGGCGATTATAGCACCCTTGGCCCAGCCCGGGTAGTATTGTTCCTGGTGAAAATAGAAGATTCTTCACCAGGAATAACCATAAATAAAATGTATGAAAAACATGTCTTATCGGTAAATTATGCCGGGACAAAGTGGGTAATTAGTTCTTTGATTTTTTCAAACACGAGCTATAATTAAAAATCGTCTACAAAAAGCTTGACGGAATTGCTAAAGCAATACGTCAAACATTCATTCACTAACAGAGGAATTTCTGGTGCCAGTAAGTGTTGGAAATAATATTAATGCGCACAGCGTCGCATCGATATTTAATCCACAAGGCAATGTCATTGATGCCGAATCTCGTCGCGTCGACGATCAGGCGTCGCAACGGCGTATTCCTCCACCAGAACAACAACCGCAAATCCGCAACAATCGCCAGGCGATTCAACTCCTCGATCAACAAGAACAGCAACGTGAACAACAAAACAATACCACGTTTGATTTACCGGGTCGCAATGGGCAACAAGCCGTATCGGCTTATCAAAGCCTTGCAAATCAGGAGAAACGCAGTGAATTAGAAAGCATGTTAGGCGTTGATATCTACGTATAACCCATAGCAAATCCCGTTAAACATCCCTCCATCGTTAATCCTCACTTTAATTCCCTGAATTGTTTGTTATTATTCGTTAAATTTTTGATAGTTAAGCCACTGTATAGCGACTATGTCACAACCCGATACGCCACGGCGTTCCTTTAAAGACTGGATTGCGCGATTGTTAATTCGGACCAAACGAATTAAAGAGTCTGTCTATACGCTGGAAGAACTTAGCGACTCTGTGAGTCAGCAATTACCACACGTTCATGAACTTGATGTACCCGGCGGTGTGCTCAGTAAAGGTGAGTTAGTGATTATGGACGGCTCACTCATTCTTGAAGCTAACGACAGAGCGGCGCTCGGTTTTCTGCTACACACGAGTATAGATGTCGCAATTGGCGGTCAAACGCTGTATCGCGCTCACATTGATGTACTGGCGTGTGCCAGTGTTTGGTTTAATGCAGAAAAGAAATGTCTGAGTTTTAAAGATTGTGAAATTCGAAGTCTGACGTTGAAAAATGACAGCTATTTTTTTCTGGAATCCAGCGCCAATATTGTTAAATCACTCACGCCTTCTTTATTCCGGGGCGTGATCGGCGCAACGTTGGATACAGCGGTCGGAATGATCAATAAAGTGTCCGATACTGAATTGAAACACTACCTTGCTATGGTGGCTGATTCAGGTAAACAAAGTGTACTCGATTACCACCGAGCCGAAGTTGAACAAGAAATCGAAGACCTTATTCAATTAGGCGAACTGGATTACCCGTTAGATGAAAATGACTTTGAAGAAGCTTTGTTCGCTGAGCTCGGCAAAGATATTGAAGTCAGAGACAACCAGTTGGTGTTTAAATTTCATTAGGATATTTATGGCTGTACAACCTGTAAAAGTATTATTCGTCTGCCTGGGCAATATCTGTCGTTCTCCTACGGCCCATGCGTTTTTTCGTCACCTTATTACCACCACTGGTTTGCCTGTTGAGGTTGAATCAGCGGGGACGATTGGTTATCACAAAAATAATCCACCAGACCCCAGAACTCAACATATTGGCGAGTTACGGGGGATTGATTTTAGTGGCATTACCTCTCAACCAGTGGTCGCCAGTGATTTTGAAGACTACGACTATATTCTGGCAATGGATCATCAAAACTATAAAGATTTGATGTTTGATGCGCCGGAACAACACCAACATAAAATTAAGCTGTTTTTATCCTATCTGAATCAACAAGATACTCACTCGCCGCAGGAAGTGCCGGACCCGTATTACGGAGATGAATCTCATTTCATAAAGGTGGTCGATTTGGTGGAGGCCGGTTCTAAAGCCTTATTTGATCACATCAATGTGACGCACTTTAACAGCGAGTACTGAGATCGTCGGTGGTGAAGTTTTCCGTTTTTTCTGTTTCTCTGTGTGGATTAATCCTGTTAGCACTGTTCATCAGTGGTTCGTTGTTTTTCGGTTTGTCGCCGGAGGCGCTACTCGACCACACCTCAATGGAACGAATGTTGTTGGTGGAATTGCGTCTGCCACGGGTGTTGGCAGCATTAATGGTTGGTGCCTCCCTGGCGCTGGCAGGCCATATGATGCAAATTCTGCTGGAGAATCCACTGGCTGAACCGGGAATTGTCGGGCTGTCGAGTGGAGCCGCGTTGGCAGCAGTGGTTAGTATTGTGATCGTACCCGGTTCGCTGATTGCTGATTATCTGCACATGGTGTTACCAGTGGCTGGCTTTTTTGGTGCTTTGGTGGCTATCAGCTTTATTTTTCTGTTTACCCGGCTTATGGGGCAATTTTCCACCAGTGCGATTATTTTGGGTGGGATTTGCCTGACTACGATTTTTTCTGCCATTACCAGTTGGTTGATCTATTTCTCTGATAATACGCAATTGCGCCAGTTGTCCTTGTGGTTTATGGGCAGCTTTAGCCAGGTGACATGGTCTGTGATTGTGCCGGTGATCGTTGTGTTGTCACTGGTATTGTTCTGGGTGCCAGGTAAATTAAAGGCGTTGGACTTGCTGTATCTCGGTGAAGAAAATGCACGTTTATATGGCGTAGATACGCATCGGTTACGAGTGCAGATTCTGTTGGTGGTTGCGTTAATTACGGGGTTGTCGGTGGCAACGGCGGGCGTGATTGCCTTTGTTGGGCTTATTATTCCTCATATGGTGAGAATGACGATCGGCTATCAACAGCGGATCGTATTACCGGCAATCCTACTGGCTGGAGGGAGTTTTATGGTGCTTGTTGAAGGGTTATCTCGCCATTTGTCGGTGTTGGAATTTCCTCCCGGATTGGTGACTGCTTCACTCGGTGGGCCGTTGTTGTTATTCATTCTGATTCGTCAGACGCGACTGATGATTAGCCAGTCATGACGACCGGTGGAGCAGGCTGATGCTGTCGTGTAGACATCTTACCGTGATCAAAAATCAGGTGCGTTTACTGGACGATGTAAGTTTTGATTTGTCTGAAGGGAGTTTTACGCATTTAATTGGACCGAACGGTGCGGGTAAATCAACCTTGATTCGGGCAGTATCGGGTCTTGATTCGTTCAGTGGACAGGTGACGTTTCGGCAACAAGGCATCGATACGATGTCTCGTCATCGACTGGCGTTGATTCGAAGTTGTCTGTTGCAACAGCCGTCAGCAGTGTTTCCAGTCAATAGTTATCAGTTAATCGATAATACGTTCGCCGCTATTGGGCTGACAAACTGGCGGGATCATGCCGACGAGTTGATTATCGGACTGAATTTATCGCACTTATTTGAGAAATCAGTAACGCAATTGTCTGGTGGTGAACTACAGCGGCTGCATTTATTGCGAGTGTTGTTGATGATGGACGCATCACTGAATCCAGAAGCCGGGTTATTGTTATTGGATGAACCGTTTAATGGTCTGGATATTCATCATCGATTGTGGCTCAACGGGTTTTTAGCGTCGTTGTCCGAACAGGGCAAAACAATCGTGTTATGTCATCACGAGATCAATATGGTACTGGCTGGCGAGCAATCTGTATTGCTTCTGGCGTGTGGTCAGGTCGCAGGTCATGGCGCAGTTGAATCGGTGCTGTCGGATGAACAGCTTTCATTGCTTTTTCAGGTGCCTGGCTCTCGTATCAAACGTTCTGAATCAGGTGCGCGATTTATCCTCGGTATCTAGCTGGTGGTTTCTGGCTCAGAACACTTAAATCTTCTTGCCGTTTTTCGACTTGTTTGTCATAACTCGCCGGGAAATCATTCCACTTCCTTCCGCGCTGCCAGGCGCTTATAGTCTGTTGTACAAGAAAAGATTCGGTACAGATATATCCTAATGTCGATTATTTCTAAAATTTATAGTCAAGCCCATTGCTTTTATCGACGGATATCTTTAGTTTTTCACTACTGTTCTGCTTAGTGCACATGTTAGTTAAGCCCGGTAAACAAATTACCGGAGAATCGCGTTTTACAGGTGGTCTTTTTAAGTCGTTGATAATTAATTGAGCTTCTGATTAATCAAACTAAAATAATTAAAAAATCAGTTCGTTCAATAACCAAAATACAGGTTGATTAACGGTTTTCTTCTTCTTCCCTCCACATCGATTCAGTAACTCAATCAGTTTCATAAGCAGCGTTTTTTCCAACTAACCTGTCTTCATCACCAACATGTCAAAGAGACTGAGGAAATCAGGATGCAGCAGGTATTTTCTCTTAATACAAAAACATTAAGGTGCAAGCCATGACTATGTGGACTCCTTCAAGTTGGCGGAATTTTCCGATCAAACAACAGCCAACTTATGAAAATCTGGCGAAATTAAAAACGGTAGAAGAACAATTAAAATCGTATCCACCTTTGGTATTTGCAGAAGAAACTCGTGATTTATATCGTCGTCTTGCTGATATTGCCAACGGCAAAGGGTTCTTATTACAAGGTGGTGACTGTGCTGAGTCTTTCTCAGATTTTAGTGCGCCGTCTATCCGCGATACATTTAAAGTGATGCTACAAATGGCTGTGGTCATGACCTTTGGTGGTTCATGCCCGGTGGTAAAAGTGGCTCGTATGGCAGGACAGTATGCTAAACCTCGTTCGTCAGACCTGGAAACCATCGACGGCGTGTCGTTACCGAGTTATCGCGGCGATATCATCAATAGTTTTGAATTTACAGAAGAAGCACGAATTCCTGATCCGGAGCGAATGGTAAAAGCATATTACCAGGCTGCTTCGTCATTGAATCTGGTTCGTGCATTTGCTCAGGGTGGTCTGGCAGATTTACATCAGGTGAATCGCTGGAATATGAGTTTTGTATCAGCGAATCCGCTGAAAGAGCGTTATCAGGAAATGGCTGACCGCATTCATCAAACACTTGAGTTTATGGAAGTGGTAGGTATTAACTCTGAAACCGCACCAATGATCAAAGAGACGCAACTGTTTACGTCACATGAAGCGTTACTGTTGAACTATGAAGAAGCATTGACGCGCCGTGATCACCTGACAGGTAACTGGTATAACTGTTCGGGTCACTTCTTGTGGATTGGCGAACGGACACGTCAGCTTGACCACGCGCATTTAGAATTCTTCCGTGGTATTCACAATCCGGTGGGCGTCAAAGTTGGCCCGGGTATGGACCCGGATGAATTGATTCGATTGATTGATGGCCTGAATCCGGAAAATGATCCAGGGCGTTTGACACTGATTACTCGAATGGGCGCTGATAATCTGGCTGACAAATTGCCAGCACTGGTTCGTAAAGTTGAACAGGAAGGTCGTTCTGTCGTCTGGAGTAGTGATCCGATGCACGGCAATACGATTAAAGCGAATAATGGTTACAAGACTCGTAACTTTGATGCGATTCTTCGCGAGATCCGCCAATTCTTTGAAATTCATAAAGCCGAAGGTAGTTATGCTGGTGGTATTCACCTGGAAATGACCGGACAACACGTAACAGAGTGTACGGGCGGCGCTTATGGATTATCGGAAGATGATTTGGAGCATCGCTACAAAACGCAGTGTGATCCTCGTTTGAATGCGGATCAGGTGCTTGAACTGGCGTTCTTAATCGCTGATTCATTAAAAGCGGCGCGTACTTAGTCGATTCGCACTTAACTGACCGAATATGTTTACCTGCAAAGGTTAAAAGACTCTGACCCGGCTTAATGCCGGGTTTATTTTATAAAAAGCAACATTGGGACAACACTATGACGATTTCTTCATTCTTCCCACCACAACGCACACTTATGGGGCCTGGTCCCAGTGATGTTCACCCTCGTGTTTTGCAAGCGCTGGCAAGACCAACAATTGGTCACCTTGATCCATTGTTTATAAACATGATGGATGAGACAAAAAACCTCCTTAAATACGCATTCCAGACTGAAAATGAATTTACGATTGCAGTTTCTGCACCGGGTTCGGCGGGTATGGAGACGTGTTTTGTTAATCTGGTAGAGCCAGGTGACAAAGTGATTGTTTGTGTCAATGGCGTTTTTGGCGGACGAATGGCTGAAAACGTTGAACGCGTTGGTGGTGAAGCCATCATCGTCAATGACGATTGGGGCAAACCAGTTGATGCTAATAAAGTTAAGGAAGCGTTTACTGCACATCCTGATGCTAAGTTTCTGGCTTTCGTGCATGCGGAAACGTCAACAGGGGCATTATCGGATGCAAAGACCCTGTGTAGCATTGCTCGCGAACATGACGCATTAACGATTGTCGATGCTGTTACATCGTTAGGTGGTGTGGCATTGAAAGTAGACGAGTGGGGCATTGATGCGATTTATTCCGGTAGTCAGAAGTGTTTGTCCTGTGTGCCCGGTATTTCTCCGGTTAGTTTCAGTGATAAAGCTGTCGAAAAACTCAAAAACCGTCAATCGAAAGTTCAAAGCTGGTTTTTGGATCAATCACTGGTAATGGGTTACTGGAGTGGTGAAGGAAAACGTTCTTATCATCATACTGCACCGGTTAATTCTTTGTATGCGTTACATGAGTCGTTAGTACTGTTGCAACAAGAAGGACTTGAAAATGCCTGGCAACGTCATCGTGACATGCATAACCTGCTTAAAGAGGGGTTGGAAAATCTGGGTATTGAATTCATTGTTGATGAAGCGCATCGACTACCTCAACTGAATTCAATTTATATCCCAGATGGTGTTGATGACGCATTGGTCAGAAAGCAATTATTGGATGGCTATAATCTGGAAATTGGTGCTGGACTGGGTGCGTTAGCAGGTAAAGCGTGGCGAATTGGTTTGATGGGATACGCTGCTCGTCGGGAAAATATTGCATTATGTTTGTCTGCATTGGAGACCGTCATAAAATAACCTGACCATATTTTCAGAATATTAAATGTTTTAAGGCTCGATATTTTATCGGGCCTTTTTTATGTCTTGTAAATTATCATATGTTAATAAATTGTGTGTTTAAACATTGTTTTAGTAACTTGATATCAATTACTTCAAGCGTAAAACTCGTCTGATGAGTGCTGGATATAACGGATTAAGTGTTTTCTAATGACTATAAAGTGTACTTAATTAAAAATTAAATTAACCTGTATCAATATGGAAACTAACGTTAATTTTTACTCATATATGAAACGTAAGTTTGATTATTGAGCAATTTTAATGAATTGGTATATATGCGTTAATTCTTAATTAATGGTGGTTGCTGTACTTTAAATGGGTAAAATATATTCAATACATTGAAAAATAAAGACTAAATATTATTTTACCTGTTATGGGTTTTCGGTAATTTTGCGGTGAATTGTTTAAAAAGATTATTACACTCGGTGCTTATATGTGGTAAAACTATGCTGCCTTTTTTTTCGAGGTGTAGAGGGAAATTCGATTATTTGACATCAAATGCTCATTTAAATCGAATCAAATAAATAAAAATATTCAACAAATAGAATATTTGTTGAAGCCCCTGGAGGTAGATAGTGATTAACAAAGTAGCCTTTGCCGTATCGGCAGCACTTATGTCCATGAGTGTGAACGCTGCTACAGAGCTGGGAACAGCCAGAGCGTCTGACTTTACAAATCTTGCAAACGTTAAGTTCCAGCAAGTTAAAGCGTTGTCTGTAAAAAAAGAGCAAGCAGCTAAATATAAAAACAACATATTTGTAGAAGAGCCGAATCTTGCGGAAGGTTCTTACCGTTATATCGTTCGTCTTACTGACGATCCTGTTGCGTTATACCGTGGTGGTGTAGATGGCCTTAGAGCGACAAACCCATCTGTAGCAAACCGTGGTCTTCGTGGTGAGTCAAGCCGTAAGCTTGATGTTCAACAATCTCACGTAAAAGCATACCGTTCATATGTTGAAGGTAAGCAAACAACTTTTATCTCTAAAGCTCAAAACAAACTAGGTCGCGCATTAGACGTGACTCAGCGTACACAGCTTGCTGTTAACGCTATCGTTGCAGAGATGTCTCAGGCTGAAGCGAAGAAACTGGCTTCTCTTCCTGGTGTTGCACGCGTTGAGCGTGAAGTTCTTCGTCACCCAAATACTGATTCAGGTCCACACTGGATCAAAGCTGACAAAGTATGGGACGGCACTGCTTCTGGTGTAGCTCATAAAGGTGAAGGCATGGTAGTTGGTATCATCGATACTGGTATCAATGCTGATAATCCTTCATTCGCAGACGTGGCTGGTGATGGTTATGACCACACTAACCCATATGGCGAAGGCGTTTACTTCGGCGACTGTTTAAAAGATGAATACGTTAGCCTTTGTAACGACAAACTTGTTGGTGTAGTGAGCTATCCTACATTGACAGATATGTATGCTGATTATGACGACACCATGCCTAAAAATGGTGTTGACTACAACGGTCACGGTAGCCACACGGCTGGTACTACTGCAGGTAACTACCTTGAAAACGTAGCAATCGTTGACGCTGAAGGTAATGATACTGCGGTTACATTTGAGTCAATTGCTGGTGTTGCACCTCGTGCGAACATCATCTCTTACCAGGTATGTTTACCAGGTGAAGACGATGCAATCGACTTCCGTGGTTGTTTCCCAT
This sequence comes from Alteromonadaceae bacterium, assembly GCA_965656875.1. GTDB lineage: Bacteria > Pseudomonadota > Gammaproteobacteria > Enterobacterales > Alteromonadaceae > CBFHMJ01. The sequence goes on along the minus strand of CBFHMJ010000027.1, from coordinate 255,079 downwards.
CATTAACTATCCAGGCTATTGAGCACGCGATCGAAAACAAAGTTGACGCGTTAAACTACTCAGTAGGTGGTGGTTCTTCAAACCCTTGGAATGACGCTGACTCACTGGCATTCTTAAGTGCTCGTGCAGCGGGTATCCATGTAGCTACTTCTGCTGGTAACTCTGGTCCAGAGCCTGCAACAGTTGGTTCTCCAGGTGATGCTCCGTGGCTTACAACGGTTGCAGCTTATACGCATGACCGTGGCTTCTCTGATAAAACTATCGGTTCATTCACTGGTGGTTCTTCTGATGCGCCAGCTAACCTGACTGGTAAAGCGATGTCTGGTTCTATCACAGGCAAAATCGTTTACGCAGGTAACTTCGAAAACGCTAATGACCCTGACGGTGATTCAGCTCAGTGTTTACAGCCATTCCCGGCTGGCACTTTCACCAGCGACATGATCGTTGTGTGTGATCGTGGTGCTATCGCGCGTGTTCAAAAAGGTATTAACGTTCGTGACGGTGGTGCTGGTGGTTTAGTACTGGCTAACCTTGACGGTGGCGCAACATCTGTTGTTGCTGACCCGCACGTTATCCCTGCGATTCACCTTGATGCTGCTAATGGTGACCTGCTTAAAGCATGGTTAGCTGACGGCGCGTCTGATCACGGTGCTACTATTACTGATACTGAAATCACGCATGATGCTGCATTCGCTAACATCGCTGCTGGCTTCACATCGCGTGGTCCTGGTGCTTCAATTCCAGATATCATGGTTCCTGACGTAGCGGCACCTGGTGTTCAAATCTTCGCATCATACGCAGACGAGCAGTCTGCTGGATTTAAAGAATTCCCGGATCCGGCTAATTACTCATTCCTGAGCGGTACATCAATGGCAAGCCCGCACGTTGCTGGTGCGCTTACGCTTATCGCTGCTACACGTCCAGACTGGACACCAGCTGAAGTTCAATCAGCATTAATGCTAACTGCTGATGACAACACGTTCAAAGAAGACGGTGAAACACCATCTGATTTCTTTGATGCTGGTGCTGGTATGATTCAGATCGACAATGCCGTTCAATCTGGCCTTGTTCTTAATGAAACGCGTGCAGGTTACGAAGAAGCTAATCCTGAGTCAGGCGATCCTAAGAACGTTAACCTTGCATCAATGGCTAACAGCCAGTGTGTAGGCATCTGTTCATGGACTCGTACACTTACTGCTAAACGTGCTGGTGCTTACACAGCAACAGGTGTAGCTAAAACTGATGGTCTGAATATCTCAATTTCTCCAGCAAGCTTCGAGCTAGCTGAAGGTGAAGAAGTTGAAATCACAGTAACTGCTGATGCAGTTGACGCAACGAGTGAAGTTTGGGCATTCGGCCACGTTGTTCTTGAAGCAGAAGGTATTCCAACTGCTAAGATGCCAGTAGCGGTTAATCCGTCAAATGGTAACATCCCTGAGCAACTGCGTATTGAAGCGCACCGTGATGCTGACTCTTTACTTCTAACTGATCTTCAGTCAGTTAAAGTAACTGATTTCACTTCAACGGTTTCTGGTCTGACTGTTGCTGACATCGCTGAAGGCGAGTTACCGGTTGACTCTGCAAACGGCAGTGCATACGACGATCTAACAGACGGTATTGCAACCTACTGGGTAACTGTTCCAGAAGATGCGAAGCGTTTTGTTGCTGAAATCGTTGCTACATCTTCATCAGATATCGACCTTCGTGTTGGTTTAGATACAAATGGTGACGGCGTTGTAACTGAAGACGAAGAAGTTGCACGTAGTGCGACAGCGACTGCTTTTGAAAAAGTAAGCCTGATGAACCCGGCAGCTGGTTCATACTGGATCACTGTTCAAAACTGGGAAGCGTCTGCAGAAGGTGCTACTGATAAGTTTGAACTGGCTACTGCATCAGTTACAGCTGGTACTGATAACGAAAACCTTGACGTTGTTGGTCCTACTGGCACTATCGAACAGCTAACTGACTACGATATTCGTTTCAACTGGGACGTAGACTTCTCTGAATCTTCTGTTGCTTACGGTGTTGTTGAGCTTGGCCCTGATGCAGAAAATCCAACTACATTGGGTACGGTAGCTGTTGATATCGTTCGTGGTAAAGACGACGTTCGTGTTGAAGCTAACACTGACGGCCGTGTTGAAGCGGGTGATACGGTAGATTTCACTGTAACAATCGATCCTAACTTCACTAACGAAGATCGTGAGTATGCAGTAGAAGTTGAACTTCCTGAAACATTAACACTGGTTGCAGACAGCGTAACTGGTGAAGGTGTTGTAGATGGTAATAAGATCAGCTGGTCACAAGTTCAGCCTTCATTGCGAGGTCTTAAGCCTAACTACGCAATCACGACAAGTGTTGAAGATGCAACATGTACTGCACCTGCATTCGGTCAGGAAGGCAACTACATCGACCTTGCTGGTTTCGGTATCGGCTTCAGCTCTATCGACGGTGACGGCGTTTCAGGGGCGTTTGATTCTCCAGCTAACTTCTTCGGTGAGCTAAGAAATGGCTTCACTGTAACTGACGATGGTTTCATCTTCTTCTCTGGTGATGCAGGTACACGTCCATACGTAAACCAAAAATTACCTAACCCTGACGCTCCAAACGACTTAGTTGCTCCTCTATGGCGTGACATGGTTGTCTCTAATGCTGACGATAGTGGTATCTCTGTTGCTACTGCTGGCGATGCATGGACAATCGTTGAGTTCGATAACATGCGTCACTACAACTTCTACAATGATCAGCCAGAAGTTACTGATATCCTTGATTTCCAGGTAGTATTCAGTAATGAAACTGGTAACTTCATGTACATCTACGACAACGTAGAGCACAACTTTGGTGACGTTATCCCAACAACAGTTGGCTTCGAAAGCTCTGATTCTTCTTCAGCTGGTATGTTTGCATACACATCATCTGCAGAGAAGATTGGTACTGTTGCTGCAATCACTAATGACCTGATCATCTGTCACACGCTTCAAGAGCCTGACGTTGAGCCTGTAACTTACACGTTCAGTGCAACAGTTGCTGATGACTACGAAGGTGGTTCTATTGGTGCGATGATTTCTTCGAAACTAGGTGACCAGGAAGCTGAAACATCAACAGGTAACGTTGAAGTTGAAGGTGCTCCGGTAATCTCTGTTGCTCAGGAAGCTTCTTACCAGGAAGGTCATGCGGTAGTAGTTGACGCTTCAGCTTCAACAGATCCAAATGGCGACGACCTGACGTTCACATGGGCACAGGTTAACGGTACTGGTGTTGAGTTCACTGCATCTGGCGCAGAGCTTTCGTTCGACGCTCCAGCGGTAGACGGTGATGCGACTGTTACGTTTGCACTAACAGTAACTGACGGTAAATTCACTGAAACAACTAACGTTGATGTTGTGATTGCTGAAGGTAACCCTGTTATCTCTATCAGTGCTCCACCAGCAGCTGAAGAAGACAGCTCTGTTGCACTAAATGCATCAGGTACTACTGATCCAAATGGTGACGAGCTAACTTACACATGGGCTCAGTTAAGTGGTCCGGTTGTTCAGTTGTCTGCGACTAATGGCGCTCAGGTTAACTTCACTGCACCTGACGTGACTAGCGACCAGGTAATGACATTCTCACTAGTAGTTTCTGATGGTGTTAACTCTTCATCTGAAACTGTGACTGTTAAAGTTTCTAACAAGTCAGGTGGTGGTTCATTCGGTTGGTTAATCGCTGCACTAATTCCATTCTTAATGGTTCGTCGTCGTAAGCACTAAGCTTTAGACGATACATGATTTAAAAGGCTGCCTTCGGGCAGCCTTTTTTATTTGTACGTTAATTAGTCTCGCTCTGGTGGGATATAACCACCTCCGTTGTCCATTTTGCCTACGGCTGTTGCTTGTTTTGCTTCAGGCGGAATATAACCTCCACCATTCAATGGCTTTGCTCCTCGTGAGTAAGTTGGTTCATTGGCTGCCCCATGCCCACCAATGGTCACTTTATCCTGTGCGAGTACATTCATGGTTTGTACTGGCTGTGATGTGGATTGCTCGACCTTTGCGGTCAGCTGTTGCGCTTCGATATTGTTAGCTAAAGTAGTCCCCTGTGTACGAGTAATCATAACTCCTCCTGTTTTAATATTATTGTGGGTTTTCACCGACTCGATGCTGTGCGTAAAGCAAATTTACTGTTACTTGAGTCCCAATAACTCTTTTTGCCTTAACATGGTTCCTTGATGCATGTTTGTTTAGCAGAGTTAATCAAGTGTGTTTATAAATTGTTACCCAAAGCATCGACGGTAATGTTTAGTTATTCGGTAAAAATCGCCAATGCTGAAATATTTCCTCATTGAAATTATTCAAGTTATTGAGAAAAAACATGAATTGGATTGAGAAACAGGTGTTCCGGATAAAAGCCCTAAGTATATGGTTGCTATAGATTTTTAGTGGTATTTGAACGGTAAATTCATTTCTTAAAGTAATAAAAATTAATTACTGTCTGATATGTTAAATATCGGTTTATTCTATAAGAAATGCTTCATATACATGAAAACGGACATATTTATGGACGTGAATTCAGCGATTGTCATCATCAAAAACAGCCGCTTAACACTTATGTTTGTTCGCATTAGAGTGGAAAGGCCAAAGCGTGTTGACCTTTGCGGGAGTTAGTAATGCCGTTTTGTGGAGTGATGCTGTGTGTCAGGGTGTGACGTTGCAAACTGTACTGGATGGTTTCGATACATCAGTCGTTCAATGAAACGTTTGTTGAAGTAGATAATATTTGAGGTGTTTTGACTCACTTGTTCTGGTTTGTTTTTGCCCATTGTTTCAGAGTTTGTCAGAGCAATTTTGATCATGGGGATTTGACGATTGCTTGATATCTGATGAGTCAGGTCATTATTGTCAATCGTGTCGAATGTTTTTAAAAATATATCGGTTTCTTCTGCAACATCATTGACTAGCGTCGGCCAGTTTGGTGATGAAGCAAGATTCGATAGTGTCATAGGGCTACTATGCTGGCTGTCGTCTGTCGTTAAATGAAGATGCGCAATAATACCGCCTACCTCATTAATATGTGGATTATCAATAAAAGATGCCAATGCCAATTCCTGCTGTTTAGCTGACAAAGCGACAAAAATGAGATTGTAATTGGGCTGCATAGAATTGAAGGTGTGCGCTAATTCTATCAATAGTGCCAGCGCAGCAGGATCAGCTTGCTGTTTACCGGAAGCATCGTACCAGGATGAAATGATGATTGAGTTCTTGTTAAATGGTTTTACACCAGGGATCATGCCGATAATGTTGACGTCATTTTGTTGAGTAATAGTTGTGTTTGCGATTGCACCGGGTACGGGTTGTTTCCAGCTTTGTAAGCCTGACAGAGACATTAATCGTGCTTTTTCAAAACTCAGTGTCAGATAGCGGATAATGTCGCTGTTGCTATTTCCTGTTAAGGTACTGCGATTATTGATAGCCGTGAGCATATTTTTGATTGTTGAAAAGCGTTTCTCAGAAAAGCGTTTCGGCATCGAGACAAGCGCCGGGAGATGTTGACTGGCGTGTCGTAGCGTACTGGCAATGTCAGGGGTGACAGTTTTAACAATGACAGGGTTGGAGGATTGTAACTGATAGGCCAGCGGTTGATTGTTGATTCGTCGGAAAATATCAAAACCCGGGTCCGGTAGGATAGTTAATGGTTTATCCTTAACGCTAAAGGAAGCTTTCACCTGGCGTTTGTTCAACGTTAGCCAGAACAGATTGTCTTTAATACTGCTATGTTCAGCGCTAATCTTTTTAATATTACTATCTTCAACGCTGCTATCTTCAACATTAGGATCTTTGCGAGTTTGAATAACGACAGGAAGCTGTAATTCAAAATCAAAACCATCTTGTTTTTGCTCTACGGTAAAAGAAATTTCATAACCAGATTCATTCTTTGTGGTTTTAATATCGGTCAGGTGAATTTCTGGACTTCCGGCACGAAAAACCCATTGCTGAAAAAATTTATCCAGTTTTTGCATGCTGACTTGCTCAAAAATATAGCGAATATCTTCATAGCTGGTCTTTTTATAGAGTTGTTGTTTGAAGAGTTGTCTTAATCCTTCTACAAATGCGGCATCACCTAAATGTAAGCGCAGCATATGCCAGACTAACTGGCCTTTGGCTAATCCAACCGCTCGTGAATGTTCGGAAAATAAAGAGCGAAACATGCTGAGCGGAAAATCTTGATCAAGTGACACATGGTTAGCAAATTGATAGAGCGCTTTTTGTCGTTGATCGCGGCCTTTACTGCGTTGCTCTGCAATCAGGTGATCGGTGAGGTAGGTAATTAAACTTTCTTGCCAGTTGCCGAATTGCTCACTACCAAAAACTGCATTTCCCCACCAGTTATGAAGGAGAAAGTGTGGAAACAGTGAGTTGATAGTTTCAGCCTGATCCAGTTTATTCAAATCAATAATAGCAATCGATGGCAGGGCAGCAGTGATGTTCTTATTTGTTGTGATCAATGAAAATTGTCGATATGGATATTCGCCAATCAGCGTAGAGTACATATGTAAGTAGTTTTCAGCCAGATCGAGGTAACGGTTCGCGACGACAGCATCCGCATCACTTTGGTAGATGCTAATGTAAGTTCTTTCAGAGTCTCTGGTGTATGTCTCATATTGCCCTGCAATCAGGATAATTCCATCGGCGGGAGAGGCGATTCGCCATGCAATTTTATTTTCCTGGTGCTGGGGTAAAATTTGCGACAAGCCCTGACTTATTCCCGTCCAGTCATCGGGCAGCGTGGCAGACAAATTGTAAGTCATCAGCTCGTCACCAAAATCCGGATACCAGCGGCTATTTCCTGACAACCAGATGCCATCATTATCAATACTGTCACTCATGTGTTCGTCAGCGTTATCTAATGTATGAGTAAATTCATTTTTTGATGAATTAATCATGCCTTGATACTTAATGGTGAACTGATTTACCTGATCATTACCCAGCGTTAGTTGATAGGTTTTTAACGGTACGCGGTTTATTTCAAAGGTTGAAATTGCGTTATCTACCAGTTTAACCGAGACATTTCCGGCAATTTGCATGATTTGAAGACTGGCATGAAGTTTAAAAGTGAGAAATCGACTCCGCTGTCGATCGGCCGGAATCGTGATGGTATCTGTTGCTTTTAATTGTTGGTTATCTGGCTCGAAATTAACCGTTAAATCGTGGTGAAAATAGCTTTGGGCCTTAGCAGTACTTACAGACAAAAAGATGGTTACGATCAGTACAGAGATAATTTTTGTATTGCAGATTGCGCGACAGAAAACAGGCGAAAAATCAGACATAAAGAAGAGACAGACTGGATTATATTTATTCGGTACACATTACAAAATGCGTGGCGGGAAGTAAAATCAAATTTTGCTGGACGTGGGAACCGGATCGAACAAGAAATTGACCGACTGACCAGGCAGCCGGTGGTTGGAAAAGTAGGATTAAACTTTTACTTCAGGATGTTTAGTCAGGTGGTTGATAAAGCGAGCCAGAACAAAAAAATAATCGGATAACCTGTTGATATATTGTAATATTTCGGCTTTGACACTGGCAGTTTTAAGTACAGTAACCATGTTTCTTTCAGCGCGACGAGCAATGGTGCGACAGACGTGTGCAACACTGGCAGCTTTGTGTCCACCGGGTAAGATAAATGAGGTTTGAGGTGGAATAATTTCCCCCATCTGATCGATGAGTGATTCAAGTTGTTCTGTTGCGCCGCTCTCTACCTGTGCATGGTCAGAAACAGCAAAACCAATCTTAAATAATTGCTGCTGAATGGCTTCAAGTTTTTCATCAAAACATGTCGAGAAGAGTACATGATCAACCGCCGGACGTTCAGCAATTAATAAACCAACATAGCTGTTTAATTCATCAAGTGTTCCATATAAGTGACATTCGGCACTGTCTTTATCGACTCGATGTAAATCATCGGTGTAAATTTGAGTTTTACCCTGGTCACCTTGCTTTGTGTAAACTTTTACCATTTGTACCGCCTTGTTTGCACGATCATGCCCATAAACGGGTGGTCAAAATAATGAGTTTCTTTGGTGATAACTCGTCGTGTTTGTTTAAAGTTGTAGGTGTATAAAAAGGAATTTGCTAACTCATCTTGCTGGTTGTTATTGCCATCAAGCGAGGGTAACAGCTCCTGAGTTGAAAACTGAGCTTGTTCAGAACTTTGTAGCTGGCTAAATGAAATGGCTTCAGGAGATTGCCCAGGCACACGTACATTAAACTCTGCTGCAATATTCAGATAGCGTCCCCGCATGAAAATTTTAAACAGTCCGTCTATCTCCCAGATTTTATCCGGTAACTTTGCTTTATCTTTGTTATCTGGCTTTTCAACGGCTGTCAGACGATTATTCGTTATTACAGCACCTTGTTCTAATTGTTCCAGTAACTGCAAAATGTTGTTCTGTACCGGGTCTGATGATGCATTTTCCTGGGGGACTCCGGTTAGCTGGCTTCCCGTTTCAGCAGATGTGTCATCAACTGATGGCAGTAAATGGCTCGGTTCAACAGGGTAGCCGTAGAAATCAAAGATATTGGTGTAATTTTTACCGGCGTATAGGCGAGTCGGTCGGGCGTAACGTTCAATCAGCCCGGGCTGACGCCAGCCGACGTGTAAAATCGGACGGTAGTCTCGGGTATTGCGTAACGTTTTATATGCATCATTGAGTTTAAGACTGTCACTGCTGAGCAGATGTACGACCGAATCATCGCCTTCAGGCCAGTTAACACGGCGCGGTAACTCTTCATAATCAAAATGTTCAAAGTCGATCGCTGACTCATCGGGCAAAAAACGATTCATACGTGTTAGTGGATCGAATTCTTCGTCTTCCCGACAAAAGATCGTATTTCGTCGAGTTTGTTCATAATCAGAGTGCCAGGGGGAGGGCGTTGTTGTTCGTTGTGCGGCAACTCGAGGAAACAACATGGGAATTGCATCTTCCTGAACTGGTGTTTCATCAATCCAGGGATGACAGGCCGGTAACTGGTTTATATAGCTGGCTATATTTGGGTAATGGAAACGCGTCAATAAATCCCTCGGCCTGGAATGGTAAATTGGTGTTGGCACCAGAGGAAATTGTTCTTTGATGGAGGACGGATCGATATTCCGGGTGAACAGAATCACTTCGACTTCAAACCAGCGTAATGGTTTATCGTCGGCGTATGTGGAAAGACTGGTTACTGTGCCTAATCCAAGCAGTAAAATGCTGAAAAAACGTGTACTCAGGCGATAAGCCTGTGATTTCAGGTATTGAGACGGCATGAAGAATTTAATACTCACTGTTCTGCTTTTTCCCGGAAATCATTAACTAATGAAGAAGCATACTTGATCCGGTCTTTTACGTCAGTTAAATCCAGGCTTATTTTAAGTTTATCAGCGCCTTCCATGCGATACATTGTTGGTTGAACCTGCACCAGAGAAACAATGAACACCGGACTGACTTTTGTGTTAGGTCGGAATTGAACATAGCCGCCTTTTGGCCCCAGCTCAATCTTCTTGATACCAATCTCGTTTGCTGCAATTTTTAATTGTTGCAGGGTAAACAGGTTCTTTGTTGCATCGGGTAGTAAGCCAAAACGGTCGATGAGTTCAATGCGAATTTCATCCATTTCACGCTCATCATCCAGTGACGCAATTCGTTTGTAAAATGCCAGGCGGTGATTGATATCCGTAATATAGTCGTCGGGTAGCAACGCAGGAAGTCGTAATTCGACTTCGGTTTGTTCTTTTAACAGGCGGTCTAATGAAGGCTCTTTACCTTCTTTCAATGCTTTGACGGCTTCATCCAACATATCCATATATAACGAGAAGCCGACCGATGTGATTTGTCCGCTTTGTTCATCACCCAGTAACTCACCGGCACCACGTATTTCCAGATCGTGAGTAGCCAACATAAAGCCGCTGCCTAAATCTTCCAGATTCTCAATAGCTTCCAGACGTTTAACGGCGTCTTTGGTCATGAGTTTTTTGTGAGGTGTGAGCATGTAAGCATAGGCCTGGTGATGAGAACGACCAACCCGGCCTCGTAACTGATGTAGCTGTGCCAGACCGAGATGATCGGCCCGATCCATAATAATGGTATTAGCACTTGGAACATCGATACCAGTTTCGATGATGGTCGTGCATACCAATACATTGAAACGTTGATGGTAGAAGTCGGACATGATTTGTTCCAGTTCACGTTCACGCATCTGACCATGAGCAACAACAATATTGGCTTCCGGAATGAGTGCTTCCAAATGTTCCGCTGTTTTGTTAATGGTTTCTACATTGTTGTGCAGGAAGTAAACTTGTCCACCCCGTTTGATCTCACGCAATACGGCTTCCTTGACGATAGCGTCGTCGTATTGTCTAACGAAGGTTTTAATCGCAAGACGTCTCGCCGGTGCCGTCGCAATGACCGATAAATCACGCATGCCACTCATCGCCATGTTAAGCGTTCTTGGAATCGGAGTTGCTGTCAGTGTGAGGATGTCGACATTTGCCCGGAGTGCCTTTATTTTTTCTTTTTGACGAACGCCAAATCGGTGTTCTTCATCAACTACGAGCAGGCCCAGATCCTGATACTTAACATCGGCATTCAGCAGTTTGTGGGTGCCGATGACAATATCAACTTTACCTTCCTCTAATTCCTTGATGGCTTCTTTTTGTTCTTTGGCGGTTTTAAATCGACTTAACAGTGCGATTTTGACTGGCCAGCTGGCAAATCGGTCCTGGAAGTTTTCAAAGTGTTGTTGTGCCAGCAGAGTGGTGGGTACTAATACGGCTACTTGCTTACCATCGTTAACAGCCGTAAATGCTGCACGCATGGCAACTTCTGTTTTACCAAAACCAACATCACCACAAACCAGACGGTCCATTGGCTGATCGCTGCGCATATCTTCCAGCACAGAATCAATCGCAGTTTGTTGGTCGTGGGTTGTTTCAAATGGGAAGCCACTGCAGAACTTAAGATAATCATCTTGCGTGAAATCGTACTGATAACCTTTCTTTGCGGCTCTGCTGGCGTAGATATCCAGTAATTCAGCGGCGACATCTCGAATCTTCTCAGCCGCTTTTCGTTTGGCTTTTTCCCAGGCTTCAGAACCAAGTTTATTCAGCGGCGCATGTTCTGCATCTGCGCCGGTATAACGACTAATCAGATGCAATGAGCTGACTGGCACATAGAGCTTGGCGTCGTCGGCATAGATCAACGTTAAAAATTCTGCGGTCATGCCGCCAATATCCAGCGTTTGTAATCCCTGATAACGGCCAACACCGTGATCAATATGGACAACAGGCTGGCCTGGCGTCAGTTCCATCAGGTTTTTTACGATGGCATCCGGTGAAATATCTTTGTCTTTTTTACGCTTACGGCGCTGCGCGACACGATGACCGAGTAACTGAACTTCAGTGATAAAAGAGAAAGAGTGATGTTCGTCCTGATATACAAAACTTTGTTCTGCCTGACTGATTGTGATGGCAACATCAAGACCTGATGTCAGGAAAGCTTCGGTGTTTTTAACGACTTTAAGCTTGATGCCAGGGCGTTTTAGCAGCTCAGTGAGGTTTTCGAGCCTGCCTTCTGACTCCACACTGAATAACACACGATGATGACGTTTTTTAGCCTGTGCAATGTAATCACTTAAGGCGGCAAACGGCGATTTTAACTGGTGATTGATCGTGATATCAGGCAATTGAGTAACAGGCCAGTCAATTGCGTTTTGTTGATTTAATTGGTCAGCAATGGCCTGTTGATGAACCGCCAGTTGTGGGCGTTGTTTTATTTGGCTGAATAATTCTTCAACTGGTAAGTACATATCAACCGGGTTGATCAGTGGTCTGAGTGGATCAACATTCCGATTCTCGTGACGCGCAACGACATCTTTCCAGAATAAATCCGCGCTGTTGTGGAGATTACCAAACGTAATAAAGAGCGTATTTTCCGGAAAAAAGTCGAGCAGGGTGCCCGTTTCTTCATGGAACAGAGGCAGATAGTATTCGATACCTGCCGGGAAAATACCGTGACTGACCTGATGATAGACCGATTCTTTTTGTACGCTACTGTTGAACTTATCACGATAGTTTTTTCTGAATCGCTCAATGGCCGGTTCATCGGTTGGAAATTCATGAGCTGGAAGGAGGTTGATGTGCTTGACTGCCTGGTCAGAGCGTTGAGTCTCAGGATCAAACAACTTAATGGAGTCAATTTCATCATCGAAGAAGTCCAGTCTGAACGGTTGACTGGTACCCATTGGAAATAAATCCAGCAATGACCCTCGGGCTGAAAACTCACCATGCTCCATCACCTGACTAACGGCGTTATATCCGGCTTTTTCCAGCTGTTGACGCATTTGATGTAAGTCGAGCCTGTCGCCCGTTTTAATGATTAAAGTGTGACCTTTGATATAGCTTACTGGTGCGGTGCGTGTCATCAGGGTATTGACGGGCACAATCACGATGCCTTTTTTCAGGCTGGTAAGCTGATACATAGTTTGTAGCCGCTGAGAAATAATATCCTGATGCGGTGAGAACCAGTCCCAGGGCAGCGTTTCCCAGTCAGGGAAGGTTAAAACGGGTAGCTTCAGGGCATCACAAAAGGATTTCAGTTCGGCTTCTAATTTGAGAGCGGTTGGCGTGTCTTCGGTTGCCAGTAATACCGGACCACTATGTTGCTGAGCCGCCTGGGTAATCGCCAGAGATAAAGCACTGCCAACGAGTTGGCCCCAATGATGTTTAGTAGCATGAGATGTCGGAAGTGATGCAGCTGGAAGAATGTTCAACGTGGACCCTGAAACAATGCGTTTTAATTAAAAATACAGGGCCGTTATTCTAGCGATTTATTGTGGCGCTGCAATGATTTAAGGTGGGAAAATATCCAGTATCATCAATCAATATGTATTAATGATACTGGAACATAAGAAGGTTATCGCAACATACTGGTTTCGTGATAAACACGATTACGAGATGTTGAGGTTGCCAGCTGTTGGCGTTCCCTGGCACTGTCGATCAACGACTGAAACTGATTTTCAAGGTCTGGAACCATGGTGGCGACGCCGACGCTTACGGTTAGATGCGCACAGACTTCAGAAGTTGGACAATCTATTTGTAATGCTTCTACGCCTTCGCGCACTTGTTCGGCAAGGTGACATGCACCTTTATGATCAGTGTTGGGCAACACCATGGCAAACGTATCGTCATTAAATCGGCAGACTTTGTCACAAGCTCTGCTAATACTGTCATTCAGTTTCTCAGCAACTTGTTGAATCATTTTGTCCGCTTTGCTCTGGTCGCGGTTGATAACGTCCCGGAAAAAATCCAGATTGATGATTAACAGTGAAACCGGTGTTTGAATGCGTGAATCTCTTCGCCATTCTTTTGATAGTGTTTTATACAGTTTTTTCTGGTTGCCCAGCCCGGTGACAGAATCTGACCATGCGGCTTGTTGCAGGTAATCATGATCTTGTTTCAGATTGACCAGTGCAGCGAATTTTTCTTTAAACAGGGCGGGAGTATAGCGGTGAGATATTAAGTCAGTCATGCCACAACGCCATGCTGCTATTTGCTGTTCTTCAGTTATGTCATCCATTACTACAAAGATGGCGGGCGGCGTGATCGGCCAGCATTGTTGAATAAGGCAACAAATATCTTTCAGTGACTCCGTGAGTTGATCGCCATCCAGTAAAATGGCAGCAGGGCTTCGGGTTGTATCGACGTACTGATGCAATGCCGTGAAACTGTCGACAACGCGCATGTTGTATTGACCACGAATAGCACTTACAAATGGCCATATCGCATCATTCTCACCGAGAATTAAAATGTCAGCTTTAGGTTTTGCATCACAATGCCCGGGATAAGACAGCGTAATCTCTTGTTGACTCAGGAAAGCCGAAAGTTCAGACGGTTCAGGTAATCCGTTAAGTGATTTACCATCCTGAAACTGCAGGACGGGTAACAGGTCTTTATTTGATGACAGTTCCCAGGAAAGTTGCCATTCATGTTTGCGGTTTTGAACATCCGGATCACAAGGAATGTCCAGTAAATGTCCAACCTCTAAAGGCTCGAGGATGTTCCGAAGATTATCCAACCGTGAAATATCAATACCGTCCCACCATAAGGCTTTAAACAGTGTCGCTAACAGCTCGTTGGCTTTCTCAGGAAAATATAGCAGGGTCTTGATAAACAGCTCGTTGGCTAACCGTGTACAGGGACGTCGTTGTGGTAAACAGACAAGGACATCCGGTGCGAGCCGGTTCGCCTGATAAACTTCTTCAGATAACTCACTTTGCTTTTTTATCGAAAAGGGCTGACGTTCAATACCTGGGTCGTGTTCGACGAGTCGCCAGATAACAGGAATCTCTTGTTCTGCTGTCGTTAGCCGTTGAAATAAAACAAAGCAAAAAGGGCAGTTCAGGTCTGCATAGGAAATCAGTTCGGTTGCGGGCATTGTTCACTCCATTACTTACCGTCAAATGGGCTGGTGCCTCGCTCAATGCACCAGATTGTTATCGTAAACGTGAAAGAACAGGTGTTGCGGGTCGGCATCTATTATTAAAGTTATACCCAAAATCTTATTTCGCCATGTTAATCGTCATACTGGTTACAGATTTTTTACTGTCACGCAGAATGATGCCTTTTGGTTATATCCTGCTTAGCTGGCGATACAACCGGGTAAATTGTGAACTGTTTTTTGCTAAGTCTCGGAACTCCGGAAAGAAATATGAACATTTAGACGGGTCTGACGATGTTTTAATGGCTTTAGAGCATACTGAACAGCTGTTCTGCCTTGTGATGTGTAAAAAAATAAATAAGAATAGAGCGCCTTTGGCGAGCAACATGAGTCTGTTGACCTTTGCTCGTCAATTGGAGAGCTATTTAAATAATTAACTCATGTGGCATTTGGTAGGTGCCACCACTGGAATAAAGGAAAAATCATGCCTGTAATAACTCTGCCTGACGGTAGTCAGCGCGTCTTTGATAACCCTGTATCAATCCTTGAACTGGCACAAGATATTGGCCCTGGTTTAGCCAAGTCTACGGTAGCTGGTCGAATCAACGGTGAATTAGTTGATGCGTGTGACTTAATAACCGACGACGCTCAGGTCGAAATCATTACGCCAAAGAATGAAGAAGGGCTGGAAATCATTCGCCACTCATGTGCTCACCTTATTGGTCATGCAATCAAGCAATTATGGCCTGACGTGAAGATGGCGATCGGTCCTACTATCGATAATGGCTTTTATTACGATATCGATATGGAACATTCGTTAACTCAGCAAGATCTTGAAAAGCTTGAAAAACGAATGAAAGAGCTGGCAAAAACGAACTATGATGTTGTAAAGAAAAAAGTCAGCTGGCAGGAAGCAAGAGACACGTTTGAACAACGTGGCGAAATGTACAAAATGCAAATTCTGGATGAAAACATCGATAAAGATGATCGTCCGGGACTTTATCACCACGAAGAATACGTTGATATGTGTCGTGGTCCTCACGTTCCAAATATGCGTTTCTGCCAACACTTCAAAATTATGAAGGTTGCGGGTGCATACTGGCGTGGTAATTCAGACAATAAAATGCTTCAACGTATCTACGGAACGGCATGGGCTGATAAGAAACAGCTTAAAGCGTGGTTAACGCGTCTGGAAGAAGCGGAAAAACGTGATCACCGTAAAATTGGTAAGTCGCTGGACTTATTCCATTTCCAGGAAGAAGCACCGGGTATGGTGTTCTGGCACAACGATGGTTGGACGCTGTACACGGAACTTGAAAAGTTTGTTCGTGAAAAATTACACGAATATGATTATCAGGAAGTTAAAGGTCCAATGATGATGGACCGTGGTCTGTGGGAAAAATCAGGTCATTGGGAAAAATATGCAGAAAATATGTTCACAACTTCTTCTGAAAACCGTGAATATGCTGTAAAACCAATGAACTGCCCGGGACATGTTCAGATTTTCAATCAGGGACTAAAATCATACCGTGATTTACCACTTCGCATGGCAGAGTTTGGTTGTTGTCACCGTAATGAACCATCAGGTGCGTTACACGGCTTGATGCGTGTTCGAGGTTTCACGCAAGATGATGCTCATGTTTTCTGTTCTGAAGATCAGGTGCAGGAAGAAGTAAGCGCATGTATCAAGATGGTTTACGATATTTATCAAACATTTGGTTTTGAAGATATTGCGGTAAAACTATCGACGCGTCCGGAAAAGAGCATTGGTACTGATGAGATGTGGGAAAAGGCTGAAACTGGCCTTGCAGAGGCGCTTAAAGCCAACGACATCGAGTTTAGCTACCTGCCGGGTGAAGGTGCGTTCTATGGTCCTAAGATTGAATTCACGCTACATGACACGATTGGTCGTGCGTGGCAGTGTGGTACGGTTCAGTTGGACTTTGCGTTACCTGAGCGTTTAGGTGCAAGCTATGTTGCTGAAAATAACGAACGTAAATTGCCAGTAATGATTCACCGGGCTATTTTAGGTTCACTGGAACGTTTCATCGGTATTCTGATTGAAGAATATGCAGGACAATTCCCGCTTTGGTTAGCACCAAAACAGGTCGTTGTAATGAATATTACCGATAATCAGGCTGAATATGTTTCCGACGTCGTGAAAAAGATGAAGGAAAGCGGAATTAGAGTCAGTTCAGACTTGAGAAATGAGAAGATAGGCTTTAAAATCCGCGAGCACACATTAAAGCGTGTTCCTTATTTATTGGTAGTCGGTGATCAGGAAGTAGAAAGTAATCAGATTGCTGTTCGTACCAGAAAAGGTGAAGATTTAGGAAAAATGGATGTCGATGCATTCATTTCAATGCTTGCGGAAGATATTAAATCTCGTAAGCCAATCATTAAATAAATAGTTATCTGGCAAAGGGTACAGGAGTAATCTGCCGATTCGGTTACTCCTTATATAAGAATCGTTGTTAACGATTTGAGTTTGTTTCGATAAAATCCCTTTGTTTTAACTTTTCGTGGAGGAATGAACCATTAGAGGTGGAAGAAGAAACCCGAATGAGGGTGGTAAAGAGCGCATCAACAATGAAATAACCGGCACTGAGGTTAGATTAATTGATCCTGAAGGCGAAGTTGTTGGCGTTGTTTCTTTAAAAGAAGCTCATAAATATGCTCAGGATGCAAACCTGGACTTAGTTGAGATTAGCCCAACGGCGAAACCACCGGTCTGTCGGGTGATGGACTACGGTAAGTTCATCTACGAAAAGAGTAAAGCTCAAAAAGAGCAAAAGAAGAAGCAAAAGCAGATCCAGGTGAAAGAAATGAAATTTCGTCCTGGAACTGATGAGGGCGACTACCAGGTCAAACTACGCAACCTGCGTCGCTTCTTAGAAGCAGGCGACAAAACCAAAGTCACACTTCGTTTCCGAGGTCGTGAAATGGCGCATCAGGACTTAGGTATTGAGTTATTGACTCGAGTGAAAGAAGACTTGTCTGACGTCGCTACGGTTGAATCATTCCCTAGACGTGCTGAAGGTCGTCAAATGGTTATGGTGCTTGCTCCTAGCAATAAGAAGTAACAAGGCTCTTAAAAGTATCGTTGAAGGAGCCCTTTGAAAGAAGGGCTCCTTTTCGTTCGCCTGTTACTGGGTTTTAACTATTAACAATGCGGAGTTGTTAAACAATGCCAAAAATGAAATCTCATTCAGGTGCAGCTAAACGTTTCAAGAAAACGGCATCTGGCGGGTTTAAGCGTAAGCAATCACACTTACGTCACATCTTGACGAAGAAAAGCTCTAAGCGTAAGCGTCATCTACGTAATAAAGAATTAGTGGCCAAAGTAGATGTGCCTCTAATTGATCGTATGTTACCTTTTGCTTAATTTAGGAGAGTTTATCAATGCCAAGAGTTAAACGTGGTGTTCAGGCACGCGCTCGTCATAAGAAGGTTTTAAAACAGGCTAAAGGTTATTACGGTGCTCGCAGTCGCGTATATCGCGTTGCGTTCCAGGCGGTAACCAAAGCTGGTCAATATGCTTACCGTGACCGTCGTCAACGTAAGCGTCAGTTCCGTCAACTATGGATTGCTCGTATCAACGCAGCTGCTCGCCAAAATGGCATGAGCTACAGCCGTTTCATCAACGGTCTTAAGAAAGCTTCTGTTGAAATCGATCGTAAGATCCTTGCTGACATCGCAGTGTTTGACGCGCCAGCGTTCACAGCACTTGTGAAAAAAGCTGAAGAAGGCCTTGCAGCTTAAGCTTAAAAGTCCCTTTTAAGTGAAAGCAAAGAAAAGCGATAACAGTGTTATCGCTTTTTTTGTGCCTGAAATTTATGGAGCGTTTTGGCACTAAAAAGTTAGCTCACTAAATGTTTGTCGTAACAGCTTTATCTTATTAGGTCTGCGTTTGTTTTCAAAGGCGATCTCCAGAATCAATGTTGTGAATTGTAGTTGAATCGCTTCTTGTTCAGGAAGTTGAAGATACAGATGGTCTAATAGTTTAACCGCTTCTGATTAGCTCGCATTATTCGAAATATTTAAGAGATGAGTCAACGCTTGTCGACAGTATTCAATCGCTTTTTGTGGGTTATGAGTGATTAACAAGCAGGCAGCATCTTTAAGTAGATATTTATCGGCAACATGGTTATCCAACCAACAGACTGCTTTATCAAACATTTTTTCTTCTAAATAGAACAGGCAAATATCTTGTTCTTCATCCGTTAATTTGAAATCGTCGGGTATCAAAGGAAATTCTTCATGCCCATCATTAATCATTTGTATTAACCAGTCTGCTCGTTGTTCGGATGACCATGGTTGACGACGGAATATTTTAGTCAGATTAGTCGCAATTATTCTCATTAATACAAATCGATAACCACCGGAATCATCCAAACGTTCATGAACCTTATCTAAGCGTTCATAAACCGCGAATACAAGTTTCAACTGGTCTTCTGAAGGGATGTGCTCGGCTTCAGCAAATACATCGGCTATTAGTTGTTCAGCATTCTCAAAGTAGTCTGCAACTTTTCTGTATTCCCAGATGCTTTTTAATGGAAGACCTTTCGTAATGAGCTTTTTAAGGGATTTAAAATCTTGTTTTGTTTGTGCTCTTTCTATTTTGGCTTGCCAGCGATCATACAAACGATGATCCTGAGAGATTAGGGTGAGAAGATGATCGACAAGCTGACTGTGCGACATCGCCTGTAAATAATCATTGAGCAATTCATCCGGTGATTTCTCTTTTACTAATGGTTTATTTGAATTGTTGGAATTGCTAATACTAAAAGCGACAGCAATGCAGTGTTTGCAGACAGGTGATAATTGAAAGCTGGGCAGTCACAAGAAAAATGAGGGGTGTCTTGATGAAAGAACAGATTTACATTGTAGTTAAAAGTACCTTTAACTGTGGCTGAAATTAAGTCAGGACGTACATCATGTATACTGACTTTGTTCTGCTGATAGAGTTTTTCCCCTTTTCAACAATATTCGCTGGGGCGAGTGTTTCTATTGCTTTTTGTGAAATCATAAGACTTTGGAAAATTGTAATAGATTAACTGTATTTCTCTGGTGTATGAATGAGTACCTTGATACCAGCGCTATCCATGCCATTATTTAACCATTTAGTTTGAACAAAATTTCAGCCAAAAAGGTCAATACGCTCAAATAAAAAGGCCAGCATTTAACAACTGGCCTTCTAAAAAGTATGCTTTTTGTATCAGGCCGCTACTACATCAACGGCAACAACTTTATATTCAGGGCACAGGGTTTCTTTGTCGGCTTCGTCACTGGTGACCTGATTAACGATAGCTTCCGGGAAGTGGAAGGTCGTAAACAATATACCTGGCTTAACCTGTTTGCTGACGTGAGCAGTAAGCTGAACTTCTCCCCTGGCGGAAAACATTTTGACGGCTTGATTGTCAAAAATATCGCGTTTTCGAGCATCTTTAGGATTAATCAACAGAATATCTTTGTCATTAATAATGCGGTTAGCCGTGCGTCGTGTCATGGTGCCTGCATTGTAATGCTCAAGATTTCGGCCTGTTGTCAGAATTAACGGGAATTCAGCGTGATGTTTTTTGATTTCGTTCGTTTCTTCAAACGGCCAGTACCAGAATTTACCCTTTCCTCGAGTAAAGGACTCAGTATGCATGATTTGCGTGTCTGTGCCGTCTTCCTTCACTGGCCATTGCAATCCATTATCACCCAGGCGATCCCAGCGAATACCTGCAAAGAAAGGAACTACTTGTGAAATTTCTTCAAGCATCGTATCAGGTGCGTAATCTGGCTGGGCATATCCCAGTTTATTCATGATATCTACAATGATCTGACCATCAGCTTTGGAATCATGGCGTGGCGATACTGCGGCCTGAACACGTTGCACTCGGCGTTCACCATTGGTAAACGTGCCAGATTTTTCCAGGAATGATGCGCCTGGTAAGATAACGTCAGCGACTTTAGCTGTCTCAGACAGGAAGATTTCCTGAACCACCAGAAAATCCAGTGAAGTCAGGGCATTCATGACATGTGTGTGATTCGGATCGGTCTGAGCGACATCTTCGCCCAATATCCACATCGCTTTTAAGTCACCGGCGATGGCGGCATTAAACATTTCCGGGATTTTATAGCCGATTTCGCGAGGTACAGGTGAACCGTATTTTTCTTCGTAGTAAGCAATATTGTCTGGATTTTCCAGTGGCAGGTAACCTGCGCCCTGATGAGGCTGACAGCCCATATCGGCTGCACCCTGAACGTTATTTTGCCCACGTAAAGGATTAACACCAACACCTCGGCGACCGATGTTTCCGGTCATCATGGCTAAATCGGCAATGCCCATGACGGCTCTGCTGCCCTGGGTATGCTCAGAAACACCTAAACCGTGAAATGACATGGCTGAACCCGCTTTTGCATAGGCGACAGCCGCATCTTTAACTAAAGCAGGATCGACATCTGTAATGTCGGCCAGCTCATTAATATCAAGAGACAGAATGGCTTCTTTATAGTCTTCCCAGGCTTCGCAGCGGGTATCGATAAAGGCCTGATCAACCAGACCTTCTTCGATGATGAATCGGGCCATCATGTTGAGTAACGCAACGTTAGTTCCCGGGCGAAGCTGTAAATGCCAGCTGGCATGACGAGCCAGTTCAGTTTCAACTGGATCGATGACAATCAGTGGAATGCCTTTCATGGCTTTTTGCTTAAGTTTTGCTCCGGTCACCGGATGTGCTGCCGTTGGGTTTGCTCCAATAACCAACATAAACTCAGTGACGTTCAAATCATCAATCGAATTGGTCGCAGCACCAGTACCAAAGCTCATTTGCATGCCGTGAGCGGTTGGCGAGTGACAAACACGGGCGCAACAATCAATGTTGTTGGTACCAATGACAACACGCATAAGTTTTTGCATTAAGTAATTTTCTTCGTTCGGGCATCGTGAAGAAGAAATACCGGCGATGGCATCAGGTCCATGATCGGTTTTAATCTGCGTTAGTTTAGCTGCAATTAAATCCAGCGCCTCATCCCAACTGGCTGGAACAAACTCACCATTCTTTTTAATCAACGGTGTTTTCAATCGGTCGCCATGATTGTAAAAACCCCAGGCATATCGTCCTTTCAGACACGTATGTCCGGCGTTAACTTCAGCGTCATGTGGCGCTCGAATAGACAGGATCTGGTCATTTTTAGTTGAGACTTCCAGGTTACATCCAACACCGCAGTAAGAACAGGTGGTTCGAGTGACATTAGTGGCTTCAATGGCTTTAGACTGGAAGCGATCGGAAATCGCTGCTGTTGGGCAGGTTTGCGCACAGGCGCCGCAAGATACACAGTCAGAATCGCCAAAGGTATCATTCATTCCTGCGATAATCTTGCTGTCAAAACCTCGACCATCAACGCTCAGGACAAACTGCCCTTGTATCTCGTCACATGCTCGTACACAGCGGTAACAGTTGATGCATTTGGATAAATCCATACGCATGTAAGGATGACTGGTATCTTTTTCCCGGTCGAGGTGATTTTTACCTTTGGCGTAGCGGATTTTTCTGACGCCTGTTTCACCCGCAACGTCCTGTAGTTCGCAATTACCGTTGGATTCACACGTTAAGCAGTCGGGTGGGTGATCGGACAAGACCAGTTCGACAATATTACGGCGCAATGACTGAATGCGATCTGATTCAGTGAAAATGTACATATTCTCACTGACAGGCGTGTGACAGCTGGCCATAACTTTACGAGGACCATCAACAGTTAGCGCTACATCGACTGAACAGACACGGCAACTACCTGCGGCGTTAAGCCTTGTGTCATCACACAAGGTTGGGATTGATTCTTGATGGCGGCGAGCAAATTCCAGAATACTCTCACCGTTATTTATGGGTCGGGCAACGCCGTTTAAGAATGCTAACTGACTCATGACATGACCTCCGACTTAAAGAATGGTGTTAACTCATCATTAAAGTGTTCCAGAGCATTTTTAATGGGCAGAGGAATACCGCCACCCAGTGCGCAGAGTGAACCGAGTTCCATGGTGTCTAACAGATCATCCAATAAAGTTTTATCGATCAAATCGCTGCCGTTAATAGCATTGTCGAATAACTCAGTGCCACGAGTGGAGCCAATCCGACACGGGAAGCACTTGCCGCACGATTCTGCTGCGGTAAATTCAAACAAGTGTTTGAGATAGCCAATTAATGGCATGGATTCCGGGATGCCGATGACGCTGGCATGACCGAGTAAGAATCCATTGTCAGAGAACGAATTAAAATCAATTGTTAAATCGCTGACTTTCGCAATTGGCACCAGACCACCTAATGGCCCGCCGATATGAAGCGCTTTTACTGGTTTTGAGAAACCGCCAGCCTCTCGGATGAGTGCCGCCAACGAGTAACCGCCTGCAACTTCATAGATTCCTGGTTTAGTAAATGCGCTGTCGAGAGAAATGAGTTTAGTACCGCTGGTGGTCTGAGTCCCTGCTGCTTTAAAAGCGTCTGCGCCTCGGTCCAGGATAAAATGCAGGGAAGCGAATGTTTCTACATTATTAACCACGGTTGGTTTACCGAATAAGCCGCTGACAGTCGGATAGGGTGGACGTGTTGATACAACCGGACGTTGGCCTTCAATTGAACGTAACAGCGATGACTCTTCACCACAGATATAAGCACCGGCTCCGCGAACGATTTTGAAACGGAAATTGAAGTCAGGTGATGTAACGCCAAGAGAATTAAACGCTGCAATGGCTTGTTCGGTTTGTTTGATTGCGTGTGGGTATTCGTCTCGGATGTATAAGATGCCAGTGTCAGCACCCGTTAGCCAACCTGCGATCAACATACCAAACAGAACCAGATGAGGTTGTTCTTCAAGTAAATAGCGGTCGCTGAATGCGCCTGGATCACCTTCATCTGCGTTGCAAACAATGTATTTCTGATCACTGATAACTTGCTGGCAAGATTGCCATTTAATGCCTGTTGGAAAACCTGCGCCACCACGGCCACGTAATCCTGAATCTATGACACGTTGCAAAATGGCTTGCTTATCACTGGTTGATAATGTTTCAAATAAGCCGTAAAAAGCTGAAATCTGTTCGTTGTTTTGTGGGCCTGTGGTCAGGATCGGTGTATCCGTCAGCGTATAGACATCGAGAGCGTGTCGGGCTGGTTGAGCTTTTTCCTGATGATTCATAAAGTCATCACCACAAAAATTGTCATTACCTACTTTAAAGGCATTATTTTTGTCGCAATGGCCCAGGCAGGTAACGTGTCCAACTTGATCGTCACCGTAGACTTGTTGCAGTGATTGAGTGACTTGTTGTTGATTGCCAGCACAAAGACAGGAAGAACCATTGCAGACCCAGGCTTTTTTATTCGCATTCTCTGAGTCAATGAAGTCATAGAAAGAAGAGGTTCCACGGATTGTTGCTTCGCCGACCAGGAATTCTTTCGCCAGTTGTTTCTTTACGGCGTCATCGTTTGCATCACTTTTTGTTGTAAGTCGTTCAAAAAGTAAATCATCGATGCCTTTTTTCCTCGCCAGATGCGTCAGGTTTTCAGACATAATTACTCCCCACCTGCTAATAACCGCCAATGTCCGTTGTAAACATTAAACGCGTCATCAGACAGGAATCCTATTAGAGTGATACCAAAACGCTTTGCTACATCAATGGCGAGGCTTGATGGTGCGCCGATTGCTGCAATGACAGGAATGCCAGCCATTACTGCTTTTTGCACCAGCTCGAAACTGACTCGTCCGCTTAACAGTAGAATCGACTTTTGGGTATCAGTTATTAGTTTGCGTTGTATCAGTAGTTCGCCAATAAGCTTATCCAGTGCGTTGTGACGGCCTACATCTTCTTTTAATAGTGTTATCTTGCCCTGTTCATCAAACAATGCGCAACCATGACTGCTCCCGGTTTGCTGAAAAACAAATTGTTGTGGTCGAAGTTTTTCAGGTAATGCCAGGAGCATTTCCGGTGATAACCAGTGGTTGTCAGTATCGATGGTGGGCGGGTTTTTCAGTTCAAGTTGTCGGATATTGGTTTGTCCACAGACCCCGCAACTCGAATGGGTTAAAAAGTGCTTAATGTCCAGATGATCAAGGTTAAACGTGTTATTGGCCAGTTGAAGGTTGATTTGATTATTTTCGCTGTCATCAATTACTTCGATATCTTTAAACGATTGAATAATCCCTTCAGCAAATAAGAAACCAGTAACCAGTGAAACATCGTCGCCGGGCGTTCGCATGGTGACAGTCAGTGTGCGGTGTCGGGTCTCATTGTTTGCTATCGAAACAGTCAACGGTTCTTCTTTGATCACTGAATCACTGACCGGATGAGAAGACGTTCTGCTATAACGAATCCGGTCTACTGTCTCTGTAGACAAAAGCGCAGACGTTGGTTCAGTGGTTACAGCAGGATGCGTCATAATAAATTCTTACTCGCCAAAATGTTCGCTTGTGATTCTGGAATGACTGGCAATCTTTTAGTATAGATATTCACCGCTCAATTCGAAACCAGTAACAAAATTCCTTCTGGTGAGCGAAATAAGCAAAATTGGAAACATTACGACACATTTAAAGCTTGTATCGTAGAATGATTAAAATATCATCATTAACAGTCTTTTAACCCATTGATTCTATCAGTATTTTTTTGATTTCACAGACCCGAATGTCGTTAACTGATCCTACCAGATGTCGGTTTTCACGGTGTATTTTGTATATCTTCAGTAAAACTGATTTGGATCATGCGACTTGTTCGAGTGATTCAGTAGCGTTTGCGTGGGCACGAAAAGACATAAATAAGGTCAACAGACATCAGTATTCAATCGCCCTTTTTTCATATGTAAGGAATTTCACATGCCAGGTGATTTTGAGATAGCACAACAATTTACATCACAACCAGTTTCGGCCATTGCCGAAAAGTTAGGCCTGAGCGCCGATGATCTTCAACCGTATGGGAGTGATATTGCAAAAATCTCACCTGATACTTTAAAGAAACCTTCGCAACGAAAAGGCAAATTGATCCTGGTATCTGCAACCACGCCAACGCCTTCAGGTGAAGGGAAAACAACGACCACCATCGGATTAGGTCAGGCATTTACACAGCTTAATGAATCAGTTTGTGTTGCGCTTCGTGAACCTTCACTGGGTCCGTGTCTTGGAATGAAAGGCGGGGCAACAGGGGGTGGTTATAGTCAAATCATGCCCGCTGAACGCATTAATCTTCATTTCACGGGGGATTTTCACGCAATTACCAGCGCAAATAATCTGCTGTCAGCATCAATCGATAATCATATCTACCATGGCAATGAACTGAATATTGACCCCAGACAGATTGTCTGGCGTCGTGTAATGGATATGAATGACCGCAGTTTGCGTCACATTGTGGTTGGTTTAGGTGGCAAAACGCAGGGTATTCCACGGGAAGGCGGTTTTGATATAACGGCTGCATCCGAAGTGATGGCGATGTTGTGTCTGGCATCAGATTACGAAGATTTAAAAGAGCGTCTGGATAACACGCTGGTGGCTTATACCTGGGCTGGAGAGCCTGTTTATGCAAAATCGTTACAGATTACCGGTGCAATGATGGCGTTGTTGAAAGATGCACTGATGCCGAACCTGGTACAGAGTTTTGAAGGTACGCCAGTATTGGTTCATGGTGGACCATTCGCCAACATTGCTCATGGTTGTAATAGTCTCATCGCGACTCGTATGGCTTGCCATCACGCAGACTGGGCGATTACCGAGGCGGGTTTCGGCTTTGATTTAGGGGCTGAGAAATTCTTTGATATTAAGTGTCGAATTGGTGAATTAGATCCGGATGCCGTGGTGTTAGTGACCACGATCAGAGCGTTAAAGATGCATGGTGGTAAAGAAAAAAATCAGCTGGACGTGCCGGACGTTGAAGCGGTATCCCTTGGCTTGAGTAATCTTGAGAAACATATTGAAAACGTTCAGATTTTTAACAAGCAACCGGTTGTGGCATTGAATCATTTTACCGCTGATACCGAAGCTGAAATAGAATTGGTCAGACAGTGCTGTGATCGTATGAATGTGCCGTTCTCTGTATCATCTCATCACCAGGATGGTGGAAAAGGTGCGATTGACTTGGCGAAAATGGTGATGGAATCGGTTGAATACAATAAACCATTTAAACCGTTATACGATCTGGAAGATACCGTTGTAGAAAAGATTCGAAAAGTATCTCAGTCGATGTATGGTGCCGATGATATTTCATTCACGCGTGAGGCTGAGAAAGATCTTCGTCATATCGAAAAGCTGGGATTAACAAACTTACCGGTTTGTATCGCTAAGGCGCCAAGTTCATTATCTGATGATCCGGCGTTACGTGGACGACCCAGAGATTTCCAGGTTACCGTCCGTAAGATCCATGTAAATTCAGGTGCAGGGTTTCTGGTTGTGTTGACTGGGAATATTATGCGGATGCCTGGTTTACCCAAAGAGCCGGCGGCGAATCATATCTATGTGGATGAGCAAGGTGATATTCATGGAGTTGAGTAATAACACCAGAATTGCTAAGTCTATTTCGTAGAAGTGAGAAATACCGCATTTATATAACTTTAATTTATTATGTTGTTAACAATTAATTCATATAAGGTAGGTGAGTGATTGTCAAACGATAGAAATAAAGGTGTAAAAATGCGCGAAATAGAATTAGGTTCCTGGGTAAATCCAATAGGAAATCTTGAACAGTGGCTGACTGATAATCTATCTGAGTCAAGACTTGTTTTAGGTATGAAGACTGGCATTGTTAGCAGCACATCTGCATCACAATATAAAATTCTAGCGTGTAATTGTGCTTCGACAGAAATGTTCAGAAAAGGTATGTCATTTAATCTTGGAACAACATTTTGTGAAGCTGTTGTGAGTCAAAAAACATCGGTGTATTACAATCGGGTTGGAGAAATTCCTGACCTTAAAATGCATCCTTGTTATGAGCATATGAACCTTGAAAGCTATATTTGTGCGCCGATTTTTACCAAAGAAGGTGATGTTTTTGGCACAATAAATTTTAGTTCTGACGAAGTTAGACCGCAGGATTTCGGTTATGCAGAACTCAACTATATTGAGCGCATTGCAGATGTGTTACGTGAAAACATCGCAGGACTTCGAGAGCTGGATTCAACGATAGAGCCTGTAAATGCTATGGCTATGCTACAAGGTTGATCGGGTAATCTCGTTATCGATAATGCGCCATACAGTATATATCAGATGTTGATTCAAACAGCGGAAAAGGTATCTTCACATAAGCAGCTGTGATAATGATTAACGGTATAGAAGGAATGAATCAGACGTCTATACTTAACTTACTATTCGCAGCTTGCTTCTTTTCGTTATGTGAGGAGATTTTATGGGATTAATGCCCGAATTGCTGAAACAGATTACGTTGATCAGCTGGATTATGTTCGTCACCGGATGCGCTTCAACGACCTCACAAACCCATCAAGATCCCCGAATTATCGTTCCACCACCTGAACTCATTTCCTATCAATTTCCAACCGATGAACCAACAGTTCCTGTTGAGTCACCAGAAGATATCTTCTATCTCAGTGAAAAGGCGCGAAACGATGTTGATCATCTCCGGCAGGCTTATATCAATCCTTATGAGCGGGCGGAAGAGCTTGTTAAGCTGATATTCTTCAATAATCGTCAAGGTATGTTGTATAGCAACAGTGCGACGTTGTCAGCCAGTGAAGCATGGGAGAAAAGAGAGGCTAATTGTTTATCGTTGACTATTCTGGCCTGGGCAATGGCTGATGAAATTGATTTAAAGACGGAGTTTCAACAGCTTAATATTCCCGAGTACTGGACGCATCAGGCGGGAGCCAGTTTACTGAATGGTCATATTAATCTGAAAGTAACTGGAACTAAAATTGAACAGCATGATTTTGGTTACAAACGATTCGATAGTCTGGTCATTGACTTTGATCCGTTTTCACCGAAGAAAAAGTTTTCAGCGAAGGAAGTCAGTCGCGATACTGTCATTGCTATGTTCTACAACAACAAAGCCGCAGATGCGTTGCTGAAAAAGCATTACAAGCAAGCCTATCAATATTTAACAGCAGCTATTAATCAGTCACCGTCATTTGTCAGTAGTTGGAATAACCTGGGTTTGGTTTATAGAGGATTAGGTGAGAATGAGTTAGCAGAAAAGAGCTATCAGTTTGCACTGGATATTGAGCCTGATAAATTAAATATTATGTCGAACCTGTCGGTATTAATGGCGGCAACGGGTCGTGAAACTGAAAGTAAGATATTGCGTAATTTTATTACTAAACAACGACTTAAAAACCCGTACTATCACTATACCCTGGGTAAAGAAGCGATGAGCAACAAAGCTTACTTTCAGGCAATTAATCACTTTAAATCAGCCATTGATATTGACGATAATGATCATGAGGTCTGGTTTGCTATGAGTGTTGCTTACTACCGACTAGGTTTGTGGTCAAAAAGCCGTGTAAGTTTACGTGAAGCTTCTGACCTGGCACCCGATAACAAACTGAAAAACCAGTATGATGGCAAGATCCGTTTTTTAAACGGTTATCTGATGAAGAAACAGCGATATTACGCAGGAGGTTAATGAGTGAAAACCGGAAAGTTGTTAAGGATCGGGTTTCCGGTATTTTTGGCAAGCGGCCTTACACTGGTAGGTTGCAATCATACGGGACAAAGAAATGTTCTGGTGTGTGATCAACAAATACCAGAGCCTGCTGGCATCCTGTCTGAATCGACGTTGTTAACACATCTCAGAGTGCTATCTCATGATGATATGGAAGGGAGAAAAACGGGGAGTACAGGAAGTGAAAAAGCCGCCCGGTATATTGCTACGACATTTCAGCAAACGGGGGTTTCTCCCTGGGTTAAAGACTACCGCCAACCTTTTTCTACACTGTCATTTTCGAATGAGAATAATGCAAAAAATATTATTGGTGTTGTACACGGTAAAATAACGCCTGAGCGATACGTCGTCATGACGGCTCATTACGATCATTTAGGCCGTAAGGGACATCAAATATATAACGGCGCTGATGATAATGCGTCAGGTGTTGCTGCATTACTGACGATTGCTGAGAAAGTAGCTAACCAGCCGTTGAATTATTCTGTAATTTTTGCGGCATTGGATGCAGAAGAAAAAGGATTATTTGGTGCTAAAGCGCTATTCAGAGGGCAGATCTTACCCGATAAATCGCAGATCGCGGTGAATATCAACATGGACATGATAGGTCAGGGGGGTAAAAAGAACAGGCTTATTGTTGCTGGAACTCGGCCTAATCCTCAACTTAAGCCAGTGATTCAACAAGTTATTAATGAAGCAAGCGTCTGTCTGATGCCGGGACACGATAAGCCGGAACCATCATTAGGCTATAAACCGGTAAAAATTGACTGGACTGATGCCAGCGACCACGCCGAATTTCATGAACGGGGTATTCCATTTTTATATTTTGGGGTGGATGACCATCGTTTTTATCATACGCCCGGTGATACATTCGAAACAATCAATCCAAAATTTTTCGTATCTGCAGCTGAAGCAGTATGGCTGACGCTCAATTCAATAGACGAATATCTACTAACAAATAATAAAACCTGATGAAATTATTATTATCAAACGTTAACAGTTAGACAATCCTGCCCTCAAACTCTTAAGTGCCGTCATATTCAATTTTTATGATTTACATATTCTTTTTCGTCATAAAGCTTTAATCTTATAGCAAGTTTTTTGATGTTGAATTTATCAACAGCTACCTGGATAATGAACTTCGAATATTAACATATGTTACATCTAGGTAGTGAAGAGGATTCTTTGTAATGAAATCATTAAAGACAATGTTAGCTTCTGTAGTACTTTCTGGCGCATTTGCAATGACAGCTAATGCTGCACCGGTAGAATTCAAAATCTTGTCAGACTGGGGTTCTGGCTATAACGCTCAAATTAAATTAACAAACGAAACAGATCAGCCAATGACAGACTGGCGTTTGTCATTTGATTTTGACGGTGATATTTCTAACCTGTATTCAGGTCGTTTAATCTCTGATAACGCTAATCATTTCATCGTTGAAGGTAACAGCTGGAACAAAACTATCAAGCCAGGACAAAGTGTCATTCTTGGTTGGAACGGTAAAAACAGTGCTGATAAGACAATTGATAACATCGATTTTTCAGCAACTGATATTACAGTGCCGGAAGGTCCATACTTCATCGGTTATGATCTACAAGCTGATTGGGGTGCAGGTTATGTAGCAAGCGTTTCTGTTGGCAACAACAGTGACGAAGACATGAATGGTTGGGAGCTTAGCTTTGACTATCCATACCCAATTACCAATATCTACAATGCAACGATTGTTAGTCACGTAGGCGACACATACACAATCCGTGGTGTTGATGAAGGTGCTGACTTAAGTCCTGAAGAAGTAAGTGTTTTCGTTATCCGTGGTAATGTTGGTGGCTTAACAGAACAACCTTCGAATATTTCATTCAGCTACTAATCGTTGATTTAACGTATTTCAGGGCGGGTCAACACGTTCTAAGTTACTGAAACAAAAAGAGGCGTCAAATGCGCCTCTTTTTTCGTCTTTGTTTTACTGAACAATACTTACCAGTAGTAGCGGGCAGCGAGCTGCCACTGCTTTTCGGTTACAGACTCACCGCCAGGTCGATAAGCGGATTCTTTTCTGTCGGTATCCCGCCAGTTGTGTTCAATGTGAAGAAACAGATTCTTATTGAATCGATATTGATAATTCAACGTAACGGCATAACCTTCCTCGTCATTAGCATCACCCGGTGTGTTATCTAAATCAGTAATAGAAAAGTCTTCAAAACGCGCCGTAAACCTGTGCTGCGCCCACCGCCGAGACAATAGTATAAATGCGCTGTAGAAATTGTTATTAACGACATCAGTACGTTGAGGGCTTTGCATGAGCGTATCGCCATTCATGTACTGTGCGAGTAACTTCACGCGACCCGGTAAATTCATATTGGCGCTGGCATGCCAGAACTTAGTACGCCATGCGTACTGACCATTGACTTCAATATATGGGTTTGCCATGTTGTCATAGCGGCCAACGCTGAAAACTCCAACCCCTTTCCATTTCCAGCTTCCATGCATTTCAATGCCGAGTTTGTCATCAATTTCATCAAATGGATCACTGTTACGAGCCTGAACTTCAAGATGGTTGCCAGGTGCCTGTGCTTTGCGCCACGGAACAGGAATAGATTTTCGCCATAAGGTTTGACGGCTTGAATTGGTCCAGCCGTGCCAGGCTAGCATCGCACCGGTTGTGTCATTATTGCCGAAGACGCTGGTTGAAAACTTGAAATCATGTTCAGAGTTATGGAATTTTCCAAGACGTTCAACATTGAATTCAAGGCCGATGTGCCGAAGCTCTTCACCAATCCAGCTATTAATGCCAGACCAGGAAAGCGTGTAGGGCGATGACCAGGCTGTGCCTTTATTTTCAACGGAAATTTCTGGATACATAAACCCGGCACGAAGACTATATCGATAGCCATTCTGATTAGGCAACGTTTTGTATTTTAACCAGAACTCCGTTAATCCAACTTCTGTCTCACTGTCATCAATAACACTGTTTGCAGTGATGTGCAGGGACAATGCGTCCCATTCTTTATCTAACGTAATGGCTGCTTGCGCAATTGAAAATTCGCTACCGTCAGAATAACGGTATTTACCCCATCCTCCATCAACCCAGGAGTTAAATGAGTCTGTGCTGGATGCTCTTGCATCAATAATGCCTGAAATCTTTGTGTCGTTTGCAAAAGCGAGTGCAGGCGTTAATAAAAGTGGGACTATTGTCCAATATCTTTGTGTCATCAGGAAACCGAGCGTGTAAAGTATCGGCTTTCTTCTAACCATGCGATGTATTTATCTGCGGGTAGTGGACGGCTAATATGGAAGCCCTGGCCTAATTCGCAGCCTTGTTGACGTAACCAGTTCATACTTTCTTCATCTTCAACACCCTCAGCTACAACGCTGAGTCCCATGTTGTGTGCGAGTTCTATGGTTGAAGTTACGATAATTTTATCGTCATCATTCTGGTTCAGATTCAGTACAAAGGATTTGTCGATTTTTAGTTCATGTACAGGAAGTTGCTTTAATTGAGCAAGAGATGAGTATCCAGTCCCGTAATCATCGATGGATAGCTTAAAGCCGTGTTGTTTTAATTGTTCAAGGATTTTAATGGCTGATTCAGGATCGTCAACTACTGCGCTTTCAGTAATTTCCAGACTAATGCCGTCAACAGACACATTATGTTTATTCAGGATTGTTTGTACGCGCTGAGCAAAGTCGGAGCATTTAAGATTTTCAGCAGAGACATTGATCGCGATGACTTGTCTTAAGCCAGTGTCTAACCATGCTTTATGTTGCCTGGCTGCTTCGTCAATTACCCAGTCAGTCAGTGCATTGATTTGTCCAGTTTGTTCAGCGAGATGAATAAAACTGTCCGGCGGCACCATACCATGAACCGGATGCATCCAACGGACTAATGCTTCCAGATGCTCAATTTTACCAGTTTCCAGCGTGAGCTTTGGTTGGTAAAACAATACTAGTTGCCCATCAGAAATTGCGTGACGCAAGTCGTGAATCAATTGTAATCGTTCTACGCTGTTAAAGTCCTGAGATGCATCATACTGCTGCCACCAGGCATGATTGGCTTTTGCCTGACGCAGTGCGGTGTCTGCTTTTTTGAGCAACATGTCACTGGTTTCGCCATGCTCAGGATAAGTAGCTACACCAATTCTGACCTGAAGATGTAGATCCATTTTTTTGCAGAAAAAACCAGGTTTCAACACATCTTCGATTTGAATAATACTTTGATTCAGTAGCTTTTCGAGATAATCGCCTGTCAAATCTTCAACTAGCATGACAAATTCGTCACCACCGTGGTGGGTAAGAATCGTTTTATTTTTAACGGCTTGCAGTCGATTAGCTAACTCCATGATCACGTCATTGCCGACTTCATAACCCAGGGTGTCATTAATATTGGCGATACCGCGAATATTAATCATCAGTACAGCGAAACCAGGGGACTTATTCGCCAGCATGTCATCAATAATCTGAGTTAACTTGTTGCGATTTGGTAGTTGTGTCAAAGAATCATGATACAAGCTGTAGGTGATTTGTTGCTCACGACTTAATACGGCTTGCTGCATCTGGTTAAATTCACTTGCCAATTGGCCCAGCTCGTTATTTTCAGTGATGGGCAGGGTATGGTCATAATTACCACGGGCAATATGTTTGGCTTGTTGAACCAGGCGAGTAACAGGGCGGGTGATCCCGGCAGAGATAAAATAAGCACCAGCCAGCGACATGATAAGCGTGATGAGGACAAGACCCGTTAACTGAATCCAACGATTAGTAACTGACAGTAGCAGGCTGTCTCTTTGTCCGTATAACACAATGTTCAGGTCAGCATCATTTAACGTGCCGAGATGACGGACAATGGCGATGAGGTGATCGGGTGTCCGTCCTCTGACTATCGCATCCAGCGTTTTTACTTTAAGCCCTGTATCTTCAGCTTCACTGGATTCGATCATGCTAAGTGTATGATCGGTTGCTTGTTGAACGAATACAGCGTTCAGGCCGGTGAGTTTAGCGTAATCCTGAATTAACGCATTGTCATACAGATATCCAAAACCAATCCAGCCAACAATTTCATTTCCACTGGTGAGTGGTGCCAGACTCAGTTGATAAAAGCTTTGCTCAATTTGATATAAGCCACTAAATGGCTTACTGGTGAGGGTGTCCTGATGTGGAAACTGCTTGCCCTGTTGTGGACCAACAGTAACCTTTGAATCTGCGTCTGAAGTTTGGGTAATAAGCTGTCCAGATATTACACCGCGATTTTCCTGGCTGTTTGAAATGGCTATTGCCAGATGAGCGCCAATACGTTTTCTATGATTGTTCAGACCGGTAAGCAGGCTGCGGGTGTCATCATTGAATACTTGCTTTAAGCCATAATCGCGAGCAGTGGTTTCTGCGAATGCACTCAAATAGTAATCCCGGTTCTGATGTTGATTATCGAACACTGTTGAAGCTGTTTCGACTTTAGATTCGATTTGCTGGTCAGCTTGATCAATAGAAGAAAGATAAATGGTCCATAGGGAAATCCCCTGAACAATCATCAGTAGTGTGACGAAAAAATAAAATATTTTGCGTTGTAGCTTACCCATAATGTATTCGGGTTTCCTTATTTAAGACCCAGGGGTCAACAGACCCTAATAATCTTCTAAAAAATCAAAGTCATCAGCATTAGTTTGATCGGGAATTGGTGCCAGATCGGTTGATAGCCTGACCGTCAACGTATTGTTATTTGTTATATTGACCGTATTAACTTGCTGATTATTCTCTGTTTGCAACTGAGGGTGCCAAATATTGATGTTATAACGCCCATGACTCAGTTGATTCATGGAGATATTGCCAGACTCATTAGTGATGCCATAGCGTTCGGAATCAACAATTAGCAGGTATCCACTCATCCAGTCATGAATATTACAGCCCATGGCTATCGTACCCTTGTGACTGAATTTTCTGGCAATAGGCGGTTGACCCGCTCTGATTTTAAACGAAAAACTATTTTGAGTATTTATCGAGTAAATATGATGAGTGATATTGTCCTGGTTGGTAAAAACCACATCGCTTGTCGGATGGGCGACAGATAGGTAAGGCATGAATTTTTTATTCTGCTGGCTCACCACAACAGGCTTCTGTTCATTATTTGACTGAACTGGAGAGCCGTCTTCGTGCGTTAACCAGACAACAATGTCGTTTACTGGCTGACCTTTGGTATTCTGGATGGATAATGTCACATCCGATGAGTTAGTCGAAGCCGCAAATGCAGGAAAAAAGAAGAAAGTAGAAATGAAAAAAAACAGCTGTCCTGTCAGAAGCTGTTTTTTACGGTTATATCTGGTCATTCATTCGATCCAATCATCAGCAGGCTGACGAATGCTTGCTAATCTGTTTATGCTATTTAGCAATGATTTTAGTGATGTTATGGCTGCTGTCCAGTGAAATATACCAGTCTGCTTTTTTTGTCATCGAACCGACCATATATTCGGTAATTCGTTGATAGTGCATTATAAAACGCTGAAGTTCATCACCAGTCATTCCTTTAGCCCTTACTTTGTTCTTATCTGACTTTTTAAGGCCTTCTTCCTGTTCCTGACGCCAATTATACACACTGTCGATCGATGGTACTTTGATATAGATTTGTTGATCGATAAGATCGAACAGTTCAGGGTAGGTATCTGTAAGCTGTTGGTTGACCCAGTGTCGCCAGGTGCCGCCTTTGTCTTCCTCTGATTCCAGGGTATTGATTGGGAAGGTAAGTTGATCAGTTGGCTGCGCTTCAGCGCCAATACACCAGCCTTCGAATATAACGAAGTCAGGACGACCAGTGAAGGATTCCCAATGTTCTTCTGGCAAACGATCGTCTGATAATTTATCGAATCGAACGATGTTTGTGGTTTTGTCATCTTCGGCGGTAAGTAGTGATTCAATCAATTGCTTGCCGAGATGAATGTCATGAGTACCAGGTACACCACGAGTTGCTAATAGTGGATGGACCGTGTTTGCCAGTTTTTGTCGTTCATCTTTGGTCAGATAAATATCATCGATGGATAAAATGACAGCTTTTAAATCAAAAATCTGTTCAGCGAAAAAACGGATAAATGATGCCATCGTTGATTTGCCTGAACCCTGACCGCCTGAAATACCCAGTACTTGCGGTTTATGTTCGTTGTCGTCGTGAAACAAACCAATCGTTAGCGGTAAATAAACGGTTAGTGCGGTATCGGCTAATTGAGCCGGGATGCGGTGCTCGTCACAATATTGATCTAAGGCTGGAATCAGATTCTCGCAAATTCGTTGCCAATCAAAGGTAGAAATAAAACCATCAGACCAGAGTTTATTATAACGAGTAGCCAACGTTGCTATTCTGGATGTTGTTATTGTCATCGTCATCGTCCTTCCTTTAATGGTTTGTTATTTTTACAGGGACTTAACGTAAAAAACCAGTACTTGTTAACTTTAATGATGGTTGAAGTATGATGGCTGCAAGTTCCGGGTAATCAATAAAGATATTTCGATTGCCTTGTAACCCTTCAATCGCATCGTTACGTCTCATTTCTTCCGCACTTACCGGATCAAACTCATTCCACTTCAGCATCAGATTCAACATATTGTAATCGTTAAGGTTGTAGCGCCAAATCATATATAAAACTGAGCGTGCTATTTCACCTTTGGCATAG
Source organism: Alteromonadaceae bacterium (assembly GCA_965656875.1). Classification (GTDB taxonomy): domain Bacteria; phylum Pseudomonadota; class Gammaproteobacteria; order Enterobacterales; family Alteromonadaceae; genus CBFHMJ01. The sequence continues at coordinate 218,357 of CBFHMJ010000027.1, read as the reverse complement.
TCACGCGGCTCGATGGCGTCTGTACTCATTTTAAAATCACAGTGATCGTCATTATTGATTAGTCTGCTGTCCGACAATTCATTAAACAGTGACTCATTTCGTCGTTCCACATAATCAGATAATGCTGGCCACATGTTGTGTAGATCATTGATGGCAGCTTTATAAAGTGGACTGGAACAATTTAAATTGCCGTCGCAGCCACTGAATTCAGCAATCCAGGAGACCGGATACACTTGTTCAATTTCCGCTTTTTGCCCGTCATTCATTCTGACGGCGCAATAAAGAGTGAGGTGTTTTTCTGGATATAAATTATTGTAAAACAAGCCAATAGCAGGTGTTTGGAAAGGCGATGATGGAGTTGATACACCTTTATTATTTGCATGGCTATGTAAGGGTAAAAATAAAGACGTGAACAAAAAAACTAACTTAATTATCGAAAAAAAATAACGTTGACTACATAAAGAAAGTAACCGTCCAGGCGTCAGGAATATGCGGCTTGTAACGTTTACAGCATGATGTATTGCCATATCGACTACTCCTGTGTTGACGTGGTTAAAGAAATAGTTATACCAGCTTTATTTTCAAAAATAACGGGGTTAACGATTATTTTACGATTGGACTGCTGATTTAGTCGTTAAAAACACGGCTAATTCATTGTAGGTATAGCAGAAAAAGCCCCGATTTTCTGATTTCAGAAAGAATCGGGGACGTAACAAGGAAACGTTTCAATATTCATCAGGCTTTACATTGTTAACAGTTGATCCCCCGGTTTATCCGTTACTTGTTGTTGTGAATTGACCGGTAGCCAGAAAGGAATGAGTAATGCTGACAATCCCAGTAACAAGGCTGGCAACATAACATGTTCATCAGGTAATGGCAGGAGCAATTTTACCAGACCAGTGAGCGCAAGAAATAACGACAAAGCGCCTAGTCCGGTTCGTCCCAATCCTTTTTTTAGCAATGTTAGACTGACGGCCGGTACGTTGAGTCTTTTTTCTGTTTGCTGCCAGAAGCCGGGCGGTTTTATATTGTGATAAAAATTATCGAGGGTTTTGGTTGCTGTAGCTGGGGTGATTAACGAAACAATAATTGCTGCACTTGTTGATATTATCGCCATCAGCCCAAGCCGTATCCATTCGGCATTGCCATCCGGGAACCAGTGTAACAGCATCATACCAACAGGCAGTGAAAGCCCGAGAGCAGTCAGTTCTCCGAACTGATTTAACCGCTCCCAGGTCCAGCGCAATATTAATACGCCGCCACTGCCAGCACCGAACAGCAATGATAATTTCCAGCCTTCCTGTATTGACCCAAGTTGAGCCATAACGGTTAATGCCAGTGCAATGATCAGGAAAGTAGATAATCGGGCAACGGTAACGAGTTCAGGTTGAGATGCCGTTCGTTGTCTGAAGTGTTGGCAGTAAATGCGTTGGTATAAATCGTTGCTCCAGTAACTGGCTCCCCAGTTCAGGTGGGTATCAATGGTTGAGGCGAGAGCCGCCAGCAGACCCGTTAGCATTAATCCTTTAATTCCCGATGGGAGATAAAGGTCAATACCTGCCAGAAATGTTGCTTCCCGTGATGCTTTAAATGTGTCCGCTTGCGCCATATCCTGAAGCGTAAAAGGAAATAAAATAAGCAAGCCCACGCCAATAATTACCCATATTGCGCTGCGCAGTCCTACCTGTAGCCACGCAAAAACAATTGCGGCTTTTGTAGCTTCATGATCTGACTCACAGGCTATTGAGCGTTGGGCCAGATAACCCGTACCATCACTGTTCATTTGAAATAGCCACTGCATTCCGATAAGTAGGAAGAAGGGAGCCATTAAATCATCCGCATTAGGCGTAAATGCAAGATGTTGATGTGCAAATGCGTCACCATATTGCTGAATGACATTATCGACCAGATGAGTCAATCCGCCGGCTTCTGATGCGATTATCCAGCCGTAACAGCCAGTTGCCAGTAATGCGAGCCAGAATTGGGCAACGTCGGTCGCAACAACACTTCTAAGCCCTCCAGTTGTGGAATACAACGTGGTGAAGCTAATCAGGAGTGTCAAACTAATGAGATTGTTTGTGGTGGCTGTTGTGCTGTCCAGTGCATCACCGACACTTAAATTAATGCCTGTGGACTGGACCTGGTTAAACAGAAACTGCCAGCTTGCTGCTATCCAGGCAGGGGCATCTTTGAGCCACTCATGCCAGGTTAAAAACAGTTCGGCGACACTCATCGCTGCAACCAGCACAAAGGCCAGAACCACACAGTTAATCAGTGTGCCGTAATAGAGCGCTTTTATTCCTCGAAGGAGCAATAATCCACGTCCGCTGTAACGTAATTCGGTGATCTCGGCATCAGTAATAACGCCTGCTCGACGCCAGCAAGGCGCAAACAAAAATCCCATCAACAAAAATGCAATGCCATAAATCCACAACTGCCAAAGCATAAACAAACCGCTGGTGGCGATTAGCCCGACAAACAACAGCGGAGTGTCGGCGGCGAATTGTGTCGCTGCCATACTGGTACCAGCTTTCCAGCCTCTGAGGGATTTACCCGCCAGAAAATAATCGGTCATGCTTCCGGAGGCTTGTTTCCTGTGACGCAGACCGTTGCTAATGCTCCAGAGGATGAAGGTTAAAACAATCACTAAATCAATCATACCGTTTCTCTTATTGTTATTTATTGCTGACTCACGGCTATGTCGATCATAAAGCTTGATCGGCAATTTGCTCAAAATATATCTGTTAAGAATGAATTGTGCAAACGATTGCATTTATCTTGAATTTAATTCAACCTACAAACTAACAAGTAGCACTCAATGAAATTTCGACCGTAAAACAGGCTCTATAGGTTTCCATTAATGACAACTGAATTAGCAAACCGGGTAATTGATGCTGATGCATCTGCTATGAATGTGATGCAAGACGGTATTGTGTTGCAGCAATTTCCAACCAACGATTATGCGGTGCAACAAAGTTTATTTGCGCAGGCCAATGGTTACATCGGATTTCGGGGAAGTATCGATGAAGGCGTGTCATCCAACGTATCAGAGCCAATAAATGGTCAATACATTAATGGGCTATATTCCCAGGAGACTATCGCGTATGGCGAACATTTTTTTGGCGAAGCCAAAACCAATGATCAGATGGTTTGCTTGCCAGACAGCACTTATCTTGCGATTTGGTGTAACGGAGAGCGTGTTACCCCGGATGTTAATGCGAGTCGGTTTTCACAATCGCTGATGTTTGATACCGGTTTGTTGACTCGGGAATACACCTGGCATCACTCTGATGGTACTCAACTGGTTGTTCGTGTCAGGCGATTTGTATCAGCGACAAATCGGCACCTGGCACATCTCTGTTTTGAATTTATCAGTGACACGGCCGTTACGCTGAATATCGCTTCAGGCATTGTCTCTGGAACACAACAGCCTTCACTGGATTCTCTTGATGATCCTCGGGTTGCTGACTTGTCCGCTCATTCCCAGACCTGTTTTAAATACCGGCGAGTGGCAGAAGATTATGTCGTGGCGGTATCGTCAGTTAAAGGTAGCGAACAAACGCTCTACCAATGTGTTAATCATCGATTTAATCAGGCTGTAAACAAAGTTGAATCGTCAGATGCGCCTATTGATAACCTGCTACCGGATACCGAGCCCGAGTATCTGCTTCATTATGAAGTACCGCTGGCCCCTGAATCATCGTTCCAGTTTGAAAAACACCTGTGGAATCAGGCGATGACTCAACAAAGATTTGGATCAATGGATTTGCAATGGCAAAACGCCGGGCCATTAATTGAGGCAACAGAAGCAAGTTTTGATGCGTTGCAGGCGAATCATGTGAAACATTGGCAACAAAAATGGCAAACAGCTGATATTCGCATCGAAGGAAATCCAGAACACCGACAGGCGACAAGATTTAGTTTGTTTCAAACATTACAGGCTGGATTTTTTGTAAAACAAACGGGTATCGGTGCAAAAGGGCAGACGGGTCCGGGTTATGAAGGGCATTACTTCTGGGATACTGAAATCTATTATTTACCGATGTTTTGTTATACCCAGCCAGAAATCGCCAGAGAGTTACTGATGTACCGGGTGAGAACATTACCCGAAGCTATCGACCGCGCCGGAGAGCTGGCGGCTGGTGATAAGTCGCAATGTCAGTCTGCATTGTTTCCCTGGCGAACAATTGGTGGTCGAGAATGTTCTGCGTTTTTTCCGGCTGGTACTGCGCAATACCATATAAACGGGGCTGTAGCTCACGGCATAAAAACGTATTTTAATGCTACAGCTGACTGGTCATTCATGTTGGAAGGCGGGTTGAGAGTACTTTGGCTTACGGCGCGTTTCTGGAGTGAAATCGGTCATTTCAGACCCGCTGATAATGCTTTTTGTATTGATACGGTTACTGGCCCGGATGAATACACGGCAATCGTTAATAACAACTACTACACAAATTTACTGGCACAGCAGCATCTTCTGTTTGCTATTGAGATGTATCACTACGTTAATTCGCGAGAATCTGATGCCGAATCAATCATTTCAACGGCGGGACTTACCCGAAAAGAAATTGCCTGGTGGCAACTGGCTGCTGAGCATATGTACTTACCCTACAGTGAAGAACTGAACCTTTCACTTCAGGATGACAGTTTCCTGTCACGTAAACCCTGGGACTTTGCTGCCACACCTGCTGAGAATTATCCCTTGTTGTTGCACTATCACCCGTTGACTATCTATCGCCATCAGGTTTGCAAACAGGCGGATACTGTTCTGGCGATGGTTATGTTCCCTGAGCATTTCTCTGACGATCTCCAACAACAGAATTTAGCGTACTACGACACTATCACTACTCATGACTCAACATTATCCAATTGTATATTCAGTGTGGCATCGGCTCGTATTGGTCAACTTGATAAAGCAATGAACTTTTTCAATAAAACTATACGTATGGACCTTGCGAATACACATAGAAATACCCAGCACGGATTGCATATGGCGTGTATGGCAGGGGCATGGATGACAATTGTTTACGGATTCGCCGGTCTGCATCTAAAAGAGGGCATAATGTGCTTCAAGCCCTTGTTACCAAAGGGTTGGGAGGGATTTCAGTTTAGTATTCGATACCGGGGCATATTACTAAAAGTAATAATTGATAAGGTTAATGTTACGTATCAATTGGTTAATGGTAATGAAATAAATATTTTACATATGGAATCACTGGTACACTTGAACGGTCATAATAACGTGAAAAATTTATTACTGGAGAATCCATATGCCAAGTGACATCGTTGAAGCGGTAATATTTGATTTAGATGGAGTTATTGTTGATACGGCTAAATTCCATTTCTTAGCCTGGAAAAAACTGGCAACAAGTTTGGGCATTTCATTTGATGAAAATGATAACAGAATGTTAAAAGGGGTCGATCGAATGACCTCATTAAATTACATTTTGACAAAAGGTCGTATGCTTTACACCGAGGACGAAAAGCTTGAACTTGCTGAACAGAAGAATCAAATCTATCTTGAATCTGTTAATACACTAACAGCCGCGAATATTATTCCAGGTGTTTTACCTGTCTTGCGGTTACTGACGCAACATGGCGTTGCAATCGGGTTAGCCTCATCAAGTAAAAATGCAAGTCTGGTCATTGATAAACTGGGATTAACCCATGTCTTTGATTATGTGGCAGACGCGAAGAAGCTAACGAATAACAAACCAGATCCTGAAATTTTCCTGACTGTAGCAAAACACCTTGATGTACCACCAGAGCATTGTGTTGGTATTGAAGACGCAATTTCGGGTGTCACAGCACTTAAAGCAGCTAATATGTATGCCGTTGGAATCGGTGATAAACGTGAATTGAAAATGGCCGATGAAGTCTGGTCATCCATCAGCCAGTTTTATCAACGCTCGCTACATCGTTGGATGAGTACTCGAGAAATTGCCTGATAAAAAGATATGTAAGCAGTCCAGTCCGATTCTGTTCCAGTGATTCACGTTTTTGTATGGGTACTGGATTGACGAACGATCAGGCGAGTATTGAGGTTTACGCTGGCTATGTCGGGCTCATGTTTAATCGCTGATAAAAGCTGCGTAACCAGCATTTTTCCACCCTGAGCGGTATTCTGCGCGATGGTTGTAAGGGGTGGAAAGCTGTAATTTGCTAAAGGAATATTATCAAAACCTACCACTGCTATGTCAGCAGGAACACTTACCCCGTTTTCAGCAAGGCATTTAATGGCGCCCAGTGCTATTAAATCGCTTGCTGCAAAAACTGCATCGATTGAATTGCGGCCTTGCCGAGTGAATGCCTCCATAGCCAGATAGCCGGATTCACTGGTAAATGCACTGGTGACGGTTAGTGTCTTATCAACTGGCAAATCTTGTTCTATGTAAGCCTGCATATAACCACGGTAGCGCATCGCCACTTCAGGGTGTGACAAATCTCCGATAAATAAAATTGATTTTCGGCCCTGATTCAACAAATGTTTTACGGCCAGGTAACCGCCTTGCTGGTTATCACTGCCAACAATCGTGTATTCACTATCTCCCCGATCAGCTCCCCATACAATGTAGGGTAAATTGATATCTTTCATGACCTCAGTGGGTATATCTGTTGCGCCCTGACCAATAAAAATAATGCCTTCAACCTGACGGGTAAACGAGACGCCTTTCTCCCGGTAGCTATGCTCATTGATAAACGTAAGTAGCATATCGTAGCCAAATTCTTGAAGCTCACCGGCAATACTGCCCAGAATTTCCATGATGAACGGATCTGAGGCTTTTTGTCCGGCATCACCCGGAATGACCAGCGCCACCGCAATGGTATGAGAGCGACGGGTTCGTAAATTTCGAGCAGCTTCATTGATAACGTAATGGTTTTCAGCAGCAATTCGCTGAATACGTTCGCGGGTTTTGGCGTTAATGGCTGGATTGTTTTTTAATGCACGAGAAACGGTCGATTCCGACACATTCGCCAGCCTGGCAATATCGGACATCGTGGGTTGTTTATTGTTGGTCACTTTATTCAACCTGGCGAAAAATAATAAGAAATTTTAAAAAATCATAGCAACATTGCAAGCAATGAGGTATACCTATTTGTCGATGCAAACGATTGCATTAAATCTTGCAAGTTGACATCATGAAACCTATGCCGTTGTTGCTCCTGTTCGCCAACGCGCCAGAAATACCGTTGATGTCTGCTATTCACAGTGAAGGATGTTTAATTCTCACTGCAAAACCAAAGGTAGTAATAAACCGTCTGGACAGGCGGCTGGTGGAGTTTACGATGAAAATAAGAAAAACCAGATTAGCTAAACTGGTATCGCTTGCGCTGATTAGCTCAGGTTCTGTCTCAAGTTTTCCTGTAATGGCTGAAGAAGCGGAAGATGCAAAATTGCTTGATATGGAACATATCGCGGTGACTGGTAGTGCAGGGGTTCGCACAAAACTGGAAAGTACCGTATCAATTACCACGTTGTCGGCAGAGGATATCGTGGAAAAAGCACCGTTGAGCACGGCAGATTTATTAACTCGCATCCCGGGGTTTTATGTTGAAAGCTCTGGTGGTGAATCGGCGAACAATGTGTTTGCACGAGGCATTCCTGCAGATGGAAGCTATCGATATATCTCTCTTCAGGAAGATGGATTACCGCTTTACCATGACGGTGAACTATCGTTTTTAAATGCCGATCAACTGTTTCGGCTGGATGAAACCGTTGACTGGATGGAGGCGGTCAGAGGCGGTGCTTCTACCGTGTTTGCCAGTAATGCCCCCGGTGGTATCGTCAATTTCATCAGTAAAAAGGGTAGTGATGTATCGGAAGGACTGGTAAAACTCTCTGTTGGCGATTATGGCATGGCCAGAACAGATTTGTTTTATGCCGGTCCGATCAACGACGACAGGGTGTTTAGTCTGGGCGGATTTTATCGGAGTGCTGATGGTATTCGAGACCCGGGTTTTAAAGGCGATCAGGGCGGGCAAATTAAAGGGAATTTCACTCGATATTTATCGAATGGTGAAGTGACTTTCTCCTTCAAGCATCTTGATGACAAAAATCAGTTTTTACTTCCTATTCCTCTTCAGAATCCTGGTGATCCACAAGGGATACCGGGCGTTGATCCTCATGAAGGCACAATGGCTGGTCCTGATGCTTCTCGTGTCGTGATGAAAACGCCTGCGGGTGATTTACATCGTGATTTAACCGACGGCACCCATGCCAAAGTAACATCGCTGGGTATTGCGTTTGAATTAGAACTCGCAAATGACTGGAAACTACAGGCGAACACTCGTTACATGGATACCAAAATGACGCGAAATGCGATTTTTTCGGTGTTCGGACTGGAAGGAGCAACAGACCGCCTGGATGCCTCCAGAGCGGCTGTACTGGCTGCGTTTCCTGACGCGGTCGATGTGCAACTGCAATATGCCACGTCTGGAGAAGCGTTTGATTTGCAACATGCCAATGGTAATGGTCTGGTAACAGAAGCGGGTTGGTGGACTGTGGACAAACCGCTGGAAAGCTTTGCTACTGACTGGCGACTCTCAACCACATTCGCTGGTAATCATCATGTAACCTTTGGTTTGTACGCCACAGATTTTAATGCGGATGAATTCTGGCTGTTCAATAATATTCTGTTGGAAGTGCGTGACAATCCACGACTACTTGATGTTGTTGCCGTTGATCAGGCCGGTCAGGTTGTAGGTCGGGTGACGGATAACGGATTCACGGGATATGGCGGTTTATACGTTAATTCAAAGCATGATGGCCAGGCGGCTGCATTTTATATCAATGATGAATGGCAAGTGACCGATAAACTCCTGGTGGATGTTGGGATCAGAGCGGAGTGGCAAGGGCTCGATGGCGATGTAGAAGGCCGTCAGCAGGTTAATTTGGGTGACGAAACGACACTGGCTGATGATGCTGTCGGTTGGGGGACTGGCGAGTTTACTAAATATGATGTGAACCACAATGATATTGGCTGGTCAGTCGGTTTTAATTATGAGTTGGCTGATACTCAGGCTGTTTTTGGTCGTGTGACTCGTTCATTTCGAATGCCGAGTTTTAATGTCTGGAACTTTGCTTCACCAGAAGAGCGTGGTCGGGTTGAAGACATTGAGCAATACGAATTAGGTTACAAAATCAGCATGGATAACGTTGCTGTGTTTGCGACGGTTTTCATGAATGATTTTAAAGATGTTCCCTTCAATGATGTTGTATTAGACGGGGAAGGGAACCTGATACAAACTACTCAAACCGCTGAAGCAAGAACGACAGGCCTGGAATTGGAAGTGGACTGGCAGCCAATTGAATCTATCGAAATTGCTATGACAGCGACTTTGCAAGACCCTGAGTATAAAGATTTTGAATTCAGCCCGGATGGTGAAACACAAGTTAGCTTTACTAATAACCAAATCACGCGAATTCCTGAATTGATTCTGAGTATTCGACCTGCCTGGACGTTTGCTGAGGGAAATGGACGTATCTATGCTGATTTCCAACGTATTTCAGAACGTTATACCTCGGCGGATAATACGGTGGTGCTGCCGGGATACAATACGATTGATGCAGGGGCCAGTTATCAGTTAACGGATGATCTGAAAATTGCCATCGCTGCGACTAATCTGACGAATGAAATAGGGTTAACGGAAGGTAATCCCCGTGCCGGGACGATTATTAATCAGCAGACATCAGATGTGTATATGGCCCGGCCCATTCTGGGTAAATCGTGGCGAGCCATGTTAACCTGGACGTTCTGATTGTTGAATTAGTTGGAATACTGGAACACGGGCTGTTGTTATATGTGCAGAACGAACACTGAATTCAGTGAACGTCAGGCACCAGCAGCCCGTTATCAAACAGAACGGTATGAATTATTAGAATTGTTCGTCATCCTGATCGGCACGAACGGCTAATACATCGCAATCCAGTTGGTCAATAATGTGTTCTGCCGTATTGCCAAGTAAAGCAGCAGATAACCCCGTGCGACCAACAGAGCCAATGATGACCAGTTCGGCATCGATTTCTTTAGCGACTGCCGGAATCACATCTTCAGGTAATCCCTCTTTAACGTGCAGCTGATCCAGGCTGAAATTGAACTGTTCCGCTAAATCAGATGTCGCTTTACGATGATGTTTTTCAATCGCTGAGCTATACGCATTTGCGTCAAACTCTGGGATTTCAATCGCGATATTGACCGGTGTACCAGGATAGGAATTAACAAGATGAACGTTTCCTTTAATCTTCTTACCCAGAACCTGAGCATCAGCCAGTACTTTTTGATTCAATGACTGATGATAGCTTTCATCGCTACCAGAATTTACCGCCACCAGAATATTACCATTCTCAGGCCAGGCATGATCTTTCACTAACAAAACCGGGCAATGACTTTTGCGTAGCAAGTGCCAGTCGGTTGGTGTGAAGATGACGGACTTAAGTACGTTATGATCGTGAGTGCCTTTCACGATGAGGTCGTAATTACCAGCTTCTACTTTATTTAAAATCGCTTCATAAGGACGGTTATGCCAGACAATCTCGATATCAATCGTTATGCCGTCGGTATCAATGCTTTGTACAACTTCTTCCAGCCAGATCGTTTTATCAGTGATCATAGCTTTACGCATAGCATCACGTTCTTCTTGCGACAACATAGTCGTCATCTCATAGGAAAAATCGTAAATACTGGTAAATAAGCTGATAGACGCGTTTGTTTGCCTTGCAAGGTGTAAGGCGCGATGAAATGCCTTTTGATGTGAAGTTGTTGGATCGATGACAACCAGAATGTTATCTATGGCGTTCATATTACAAGTCCTTAAATGGCCTGAAAGCTATCTGTTTTATAACTTTAGTTAAAATAAAGGAATCTCGCTCGCAGAGATTTGAATTAGATCAAGCTCGGGGTGTTGAATTGAATGGAAAGGGTTCTACTGACAGGAAACAAGTGAAGGTTTAATGCTGGAATCTGTTGGCTCAGATACAAAAAATCCGACCATGTTTGATCGGATTTCTTTGTTTTGTCAGACGGGCTACTGTGTTGAAACAGTATAGATACAGTCTTACTGAGCTTTTTTAAAGCCGCTATGCGCCTGAAGTTGCTGATCATCTAAAATTGAAATCAGTTTACCTTCAACCTTGATGATGCCTTCTTTCTGGAATCGACTAAGTAGACGACTGATTGTTTCTACGGTCAGGCCCAGGTAATTACCGATTTCACCACGGGTCATTGTCAGACGATATTCCTGATAAGAAAAACCACGAGAACCATAACGACTGCCCAGGTTTTGCAAGAAGGTGGCAAGACGCTCTTCCGCCGTTTTTTGATTCAGCAACATAAGCATTTCCTGATCGCAATTAATCTCATTACTCATCAGTCGCATAATTTGCTTTCTCAACTGAGGCATCGTACCCGCCAGTTGATCCAGATTCTCATAAGGGATCTCACACACCATGGCTGTTTCCAGCGCCTGCGCGTAACTCTTATGCAGATTGTCATGAATGGCATCAAAACCGATTACATCACCGGGTAAATGAAAAGCGGTGATTTGTTCGTCGCCTTGTTCGGAAATAGTGAAGGTTTTAAAAGAACCTGAACGGATAGCGTACAGACTTCGCAATGGCTGACCAGCTTCAAATAAAAAGTCGCCTTTATGCCATGGCTTTTTACGCTGAATTATTTCATCCAGTCGAGACAGACTTTCGTCGTTTAGCGTGAAAGGGATACACAACGTACTAATGTTACAGCTCTGACATTTGATGCCACTGCTAATGTCACGGACATTGATGGATTGAGGCTTTTTTTCCATGAAAAACTCGAATAGATCAGACGTGAATGATTGGCTAGTTTACTACAGCGTGGCTTGGATGGAAATGCGGCTAATGTCTTATTGTTCAGCTTTTTATGAATTATTGGAACTTGTATCTAAATGCATACAAAACATAGGGTTAGTTGTAATCTGAGCTGAATAAAGATGCATCAGATATCAACCAATAATCAGTTAGTGATGATGCATCATCATGCCATTCATCATCCAGGCTTTGTAAATGGTAAACAAACCCCAGCCGATTAATATGAGCGCAGTGCCGATTCGAACATCTTTACGAGCCATAACAGGTTGTACACGCTTCGCAGAAACACCTAACAACAACATGGCAGGCATAGTCCCAAAACCGAACATCATCATGATCAACGCACCTTGTACCATGTCGCCGCTGGCGATGCTCCAGGTTAGTGTATTGTAAACCAGGCCGCAGGGTAACCAGCCCCAGACAACGCCGTATAATAATGCTTTGGTCGCGGAATCCACCGGGAATATATGTTTATTGAGTTTTTTAAGTTGCTGCCATAATCCGCCGCCCAGCTTTTCGACCTGAGTGACGCCAGACCACCAACGAGCAATATGAAGCCCGATCATCACTAAGAAAACACCCGAAAAAACTTTTAGTATCAAGGGCAGATTCGGAGACAACTGCATGATGGACTGACTGAAAAGTCCAACCAAAGCGCCTGCAAGGGCATATGAACCAGTTCTTCCCAGGTTATAGAGAAAAATGAAACGAGTGGAAGACTGCCCCTGAGCAGACAGGCTGAGCGCACTGCTAACACCGCCACACATTCCAATACAATGTGTGCTACCCATCAAACCTATTAAAAATGCTGAGAATAAATCGAAATTCATGCTGCTTATTGCTTATCAGAGCTTGATTGTTCTTCGTCGGACTTCTCTTTCTTTTTATCGTCATCGAAAAAAATACTCAGACCCTGCTTTTCCAAATCATCAAACTGATCAGATTTAACCGCCCATGAAAAAATCATCACGGCCAGGACAACAAATATCAGTGCGATGGGAATTAACAGATAGATAACGCTCATGACTTTAATAATCTCAATGAGTTAGTAACAACGATAAGAGAGCTTAATGACATTCCGATGACGGCAATCCACGGATAAACAAGGCCGGACACGGCTAACGGTAGAATCACCGCGTTGTAACCGAACGCCCACAGTAGATTCTGTTGAATAATTTCTTTTGTGCGGCGAGCAGTGGTAAACAGGAGCGGCAAGCGGGTTAGCTCATTTCCCGTAATGACAATATCGGCGGCTGAGCGAGCAACATCTGCGCCGGATTCCATAGCTACTGAGACGGATGCTGCTGATAATACGGGACCATCATTAATACCGTCTCCGATCATCATCGTAGTCTTACCTTCCTGATTTGAAGTACGAATATGAGCAAGCTTATCCGCAGGTGTACAGCCTTTGAAAATCTGACGGATACCCGTTTCATTTGCGACAGATTCTGCATGGTTTGAGTTATCACCGGTCAACATAATGGTATCGGCAAAAGCATCTAATGCTTCGATAACCTGACTGGTGCCGTTGCGAATCGTATCGGATACTGAAAATGCAGCGGTTAATCGTTGAATATCCGGTGTATTTGGGTTTGCCAGCGTGCAAAAAATTTGTCCAGTTTCATGATTGAACTGTGAAGTAAAACGAGCGCTTCCGACTCTGATAATTTGTCCGTCGGGTAACTGACCGCTAATACCTGAGCCCGGATGAACTTCTATATCCTTTATCCCGGCGTCAGATTCAAAATGCTTTTGGAACGCTTTAGCGACCGGGTGTTCAGATGCCAGCTCCAGATTAGCAATCCAGTTCATGACGTCTTTTTGTGCCAACGTCTTTTCGCTGTTTGTGTCTGGCAAGTAAAAATCGGATTGAGTGAGTTGGACATTTCCAGCGGTTAAGGTGCCGGTTTTATCAAAGGCGATTAAATCGACTTTCGGTAGCGTTTCCAACGCATGAGCTGCTTTAATCAGCAAACCATTCCGAGCCAGGGTCGAGTTTGCACAGGTCAGGGCGGTTGGCGTTGCCAGACTCAATGCACAAGGACAGGTTGCCACTAATACAGCCAGTGTGATCCAGAATGCTTCTTCGGGTTGGTTGAAATGCCAGTATGTCCAGGTGATTGACGCGATGACCAGCAATCCCAGTACAAACCAGTGAGCGATTGTATCGGTTAATCGGGTGATCCCCGGCCGCCAGGTGAGCGCATCATGTTGCAAGCGAACGATACTACTGAGCATGGTTTGTTGACCTGTCGCAGTTACTCTGGCTTCTATTAGTCCATCATGATTGAGTGTTCCGGCAAAAATTGTGGCACCAGTTAATTTATCAACAGGCGTATATTCGCCGGTTAACATCGATTCATCGACACTGGTGCGACCGCTAATGACTTCTGCATCTACGGGAATAGTTTCGCCCGCTTTAACGACGATATGCTGATCGGCCGCAAGTGTAGAGACAGGCACGGATTCAATGCCTTGATCTGTCTTGAGATTGGCATGAATTGGCACCAGTTTCATTAAATTGGCGGAGGCTTCACTGGCTCTGAGACGAGCCTTAAATTCCAGAAACTTTCCAATTAACAACAGGAACGTGAACATACAGATAGATTCGAAGTAAACCTCACCGGTATTTTCAATCGTCGCGACTGCGCTGGCTGTCCAGGCACCGTAGATTGCGATTGAAACCGGGACGTCCATATTCAGCGTAAATTGTTTAACCGCTCGCCAGGCATTTTTAAGAAAAGGTACTGCCGACCAGGCGATGACTGGTGTGCTAAGTAGCAGGCTTATCCAGCGAAGATAACGCTCGACTTCCGCATCAATGCCGGAAAACACCCCGAAGTACAACGCTACTGCAATCATCATGACTTGCATGGTCATTAATCCGGCTAAACCAATACGAATCACATAACGACGTGACTCTTTTTTGCGATTAAGTTCGTCCTGATCTGGTTCAAATGGCCACGCTTTGTAACCAATTTTTCGGATTTCTCCAAGAATATCTGACAACTTGAGTTTGTCCGATTCCCAGCGAACTGATGCTCGTTGTGCGGAGGCGTTGACGGATACAGCAATTAAGCCGGGCAGGGCAGACACATGTTTTTCGATAAGCCAGGCACATGCTGAGCAACTAATGCCTTCGATAGAGATGAGAATCTGTGAGGTGCCTTCATTGTCGAGCACGAAGCTTTGTTGAATGCCCGGGTCGTCATATACCTGAAGTTTCGCTAATTCATCGGGAACCAACGGTGCAGCACGTTCTGCCGCTTCAGTTCGGAACTGATAATAATGCTCTAAACCCTGATCAATGATAGCTTCTGCTACTGCTTTGCAGCCCGGGCAGCAAACCGCCTTTTCAGTCTGTTGGAAAGAAATAGACAGATCAGTATCAGCAGGGACGGGTTCCAGACAATGAAAGCACTGAGTCATGAATTATCGTGTTTTACCATCTAAGGTTAATTGAGAGTCAAACTCGATATATTGAGTGCGCTTTACCTTCCAGAGTTTATCAAATGGTTCAATAAACACAGTCCATTTGCCCGGTTCAAATCCAGTTAACTCACCGTTATATCCACCCTGGGCATCGGCAGTCAGCATCACCTCAAAATCTTTGTGTTCCAGCGTATTGTGTTTGAACGATGCGGTAAAAACACTCGGTGTAGCGGGTGCGCCACTGGTAAAAGTCATGAACGCAGAGCCATCACTATTTAATGAGAATGTAATGTTGATCTTTTTGGCGATAGCTTCCTGATACTTTGTTAATTCCAGGTTGATTGCCTTGCCTTCTTTGTAATAGTCGTCAACGACCATGCTTGGTTTGTCAGTATTTGCGATGTAAACCGTAGTAATACCTGCAATGACGGCTGCCATTGGGAACGCGATGATAAACCAGGGCCAGAATTGTTTATACCAGGGAGTATTGAGTGGAGCTTGATTGGACAAGATAGTTCGCCTTAACGCTGAAATTGAAAATCTTTACGATTATCGGCTTGTACAAGGGTATTTGCAAAATCAAGCAGCAATAATGGTAAAGATTATCTTCTCGAGTTTAAAAATATCGGGTAAATCGTTGTGATTGTTTGAACGAATTGAATAGTGAAAAGTTAAGGCACATCCTTGTGCCCGGCGTAATCCTTTTACTCTGCTGCGGCTGCAGCAGGTGCTTTATCTTTTTTCGATAAGCTGTAGACATAGGCAGTCAGAATATGAACTTTCTTCTCACCAAGAATGTCTTTCCATGGTGGCATTACGCCAGCACGGCCTTTCGCTAATGTTGCTTCAACAGCTTTCTGAGAACCACCATATAACCAAACGTTGTCAGTCAGGTTAGGCGCACCCATAGGAAGCCCGTTAGCCAGACTACCTTTACCGTCCATACCGTGACAAGCAGCACACATAGCAAACTTCGCTTTACCGGCGTCTGCTTGCTTCTGGTTAACTTTACGGCCGCTAAGTGACAGTACGTAAGCTGTCATTTCTTTAACGCCGTCTTTACCCAGTGATGCTTCCCAACCAGGCATTGCAGCAACACGACCATGAAGTAGGGTGTGTTTGATTGCTTCAGGGCTTCCGCCGTATAGCCAGTCGTTATCAGTCAGATTAGGGAATCCACTTTGACCACGCGCATCAGAACCGTGACATTGCGCACAGTTTTGAATGAACAGACGTTTACCAATTTTCATTGCTTGCTCGTCATCAACCAGTGCTTCGATGTCTTTGCTTGCAAATTTATCGAATACCGGGCCGAATTTAGCTTCAGCATCACGCATTTCACGGTCGATTTGAATCAAAGCACCTTCAGCTTCTGCTTTAGCTGACAATTCCTTTGCTTCTTCGATGCTCAGTGCACCTAAGTGACCACTTTGCCAGTTAAGGAAACCTTTGAAGTTACCCATGCCTGGGTAAGCTGCAAGGTAAGCAATTGACCAGAACAGCGTGAAGTAGAACATGTATGTCCACCACTTAGGCAGACCATTGTTGAGTTCAACGATACCGTCGAATTCGTGATGTAACTCTTCCCCTTCAGGGACGCCAGCATAATTTTTTAAGTTTGCACCCAGGATGTAGAAGCAACCGACGATGGTGATAACCACGATTGCGATAATCCAGATGCTCCAAAAACTACTCATTTTCGGACTCCTGTTTTTTGTTGGTTACGTCAGAAGGCTTGTCAGCCTGATCGAAAATCAAGTTTGCTGCTTCATCAAACTCCTGTTTACGGTTTCTGCTCCATGCCCAGCCGATAAGGCCGATGAAAAGAATCAGTAGAACGAGAGTGAATATGCCTCTGAATGTGCCGTAATCCATAATTATTTCAACGCTTTACCCAGTGATTGTAAGTAGGCGACTAACGCGTCAATTTCACGCTTGCCTTCTACTTCTGATTTAGCATTCGCAATTTGTTCATCAGTGTAAGGCACACCGAAACCACGAAATACTTCCATCTTCTTGCCAGTCAGCTCACCATCTAAGGTGTCTTCAAATAACCATGGGAATGCTGGCATATTTGACTCAGGAACTACGTCACGTGGGTTTAACATGTGAGCATAATGCCAGTCATCACTGTAACGACCGCCTACACGAGCCAGGTCAGGACCAGTACGCTTAGAACCCCAAAGGAATGGATGTTCCCACACACTTTCGCCCGCTACAGAGTAGTGACCATAACGCTCAACCTCGGCACGGAATGGACGAATCATCTGACTGTGACAGTTGTTACAACCCTCACGGATGTAGATATCGCGACCTTCCAGCTCAAGAGCGGTGTAAGGTTTAAGATTTTTAACAGGAACCGTTGTGTCTTTCTGGAACGCTAACGGAACGATTTCAGCTAAACCACCAAGGCTGATTGCAACAGCAACCAAAACACCCATCAGGCCGACATTTTTTTCAATCTTTTCATGCTTATTCGTCATGATGGAACTCCTTATGCCGGTTGTGGTTGAGCGTCTGCTTCAGCTTGCTCTAAAGAGCCAGATTCAGCGCGAATTGTACGGTAACAGTTGTAAGCCATCACAAGCATACCTGCGACAACAAACACACCACCGATGAAACGAATCAGGTAGAAAGGCTTAGACGCTTCAAGTGATTCAACGAAGCTGTAAGTCAACGTACCGTCGGTATTAACCGCACGCCACATAAGACCTTGCATAACACCTGAAATCCACATTGCAACGATGTACAGAACAACACCAATAGTGTGTAACCAGAAGTGAGTATTGATCAGCTGGTTGCTGTACATGCGGGCGTGGCCCCATAGTTTAGGAATTAAGTGGTAAAGCGCACCAACAGAAACCATAGCAACCCAGCCAAGAGCACCTGAGTGTACGTGACCAACGGTCCAGTCTGTGTAGTGAGATAGTGCGTTTACTGATTTAATCGCCATCATTGGACCTTCGAAGGTAGACATACCGTAGAAAGACAGAGAAACGATTAGGAAACGTAGAATTGGGTCGCTGCGAAGTTTATGCCATGCGCCAGACAGCGTCATGATCCCGTTGATCATACCCCCCCAGGAAGGTGCGAACAGGATGATTGACATAACCATACCCAGAGACTGAGTCCAGTCAGGTAGAGCTGTGTAGTGAAGGTGGTGAGGACCAGCCCAGATATAAAGTGAAATCAATGCCCAGAAGTGAACAACTGATAAACGGTATGAATAAACAGGACGCTCAGCCTGTTTTGGTACGAAATAGTACATCATGCCAAGGAAGCCAGCTGTTAGCAGGAAGCCAACGGCATTGTGACCGTACCACCACTGAACCATTGCATCTACTGAACCCGCATACATTGAGTATGATTTAGTCAGTGACACCGGAATAGCCATGCTGTTTACGATGTGAAGAACAGCAACCGTGATGATGAATCCACCGTAGAACCAGTTAGCAACGTAAATGTGCTTCGTCTTACGCTTCATAAGCGTGCCGAAGAATACGACTGCGTAGGCTACCCATACGATGGTGATTAGGATATCGATTGGCCATTCAAGCTCAGCATATTCTTTACTGGTTGTAAGACCCATAGGAAGTGTGATTGCAGCAGCAACGATTACAGCTTGCCAGCCCCAGAACGTGAACGCCGCAAGAGGGCCACCAAATAACGTTGTTTGACAGGTTCGTTGAACAACGTAATAAGATGTCGCAAATAACGCGCTGGTACCAAATGCAAAGATAACCGCATTGGTGTGGAGAGGACGAAGGCGACCGAAGTGCAGCCATGGTTCGTTAAAGTTAAGTGCCGGCCAATACAATTGAGCAGCAATTAATACACCCACAGCCATACCAACAATGCCCCAGAATACCGTGGTGACGGCGAACTGTTTTACAACCTTGTAGTTGTAATCAGTAGTAGATGCTACTGTTTCACTCATGTTTTAGGTTTCCGTTAGCGATGGTTTTTTATTGCAAGAATCAAGTTACATCCAATCATTTAAGCTGAATAAAACCAGTTGGTTTTATGTGATCAGGCCTGATGATTACATGTCACATTGCTTCTAAAGTTATCCTGTTTCGCAACAGGGGTTTTTAACCGGGTACTCTGAATAATATTTGTTTTTATTCGAAACTATTAACTTATCTGCCGGTCTGAGCTGATAGACAGATAAGTACTGGAAAATGCTCCAGTTCAAAGCCCCTGGCTTCCTTGTAAGGCGCGAAATATACGGTTTTTGCAAGTCAAAATAAAGTTAAATTGCGCCTGTTTATGATATAGCTCAAACTCGGCAGAATATTTTCACTCTGACTACATCTCGTTAACGCATTGCTCATTCTATTACTAATAGAAATAACATTATTACCGAATACAGAAATCGGCCTGAAAACAGCTACCAGCTTGAAGTGTAGGCTAAAAAACAGCCTCCAGCTAACGTAGAAGATTAATTCTTCTTTCCCGAAAAAGTCGTGATCCAAATCACTCTTTCTAACAAAATCATCAGAAAAATTTCGACAATGCATAAATGACTGGATTAGCGACGATCTGTCGGTGTTTTCAATTAACGAAAATTCAACTATCTTAATTTGACGTGAGAAAAGCAATTGACCTTATCAACTGCTCATCCAGGGTATGGACGTGGAGAAATAGTACAGGACCTGGCCTGTTGACATAGCGACATTTTCACACGTTTAACGTATACGAGGCTGCGTGTTGATGGCTCATGATTTTTTCATTACCAAACATTTCTCAGCTGCTTACGTATCTAAACCCGACGACAATTAAAACCCTATTGAAAGGATATATTCGTGCACAAAGGCCGCTTACCAGCAAGGCAGGATGATACCAAAGATTACGAAGATAAGTTACAAGAAAAATTAGATGTAATTGCCCGGTGGTTCTTTGTTTTTCTTATGGTATTTCTCGTGGCCAAAGGCTTGATCTTTGATGACTGGACAGGCAGTGATGATGTCCGAAAAATGCCTGTTAAATCAACATTTCCCGAGGCTGAAACATTAAGTAGTGATGGACTGTGTCTGTTTAGTCAGGGTTGGTGTAAACCCAACATGATGACGAAAACACGTTTTTATATTAATCCCCCGGCTGTTCCTGTTGAATCCGAATTGGCAGTAGACATGCAATTTGGCGATATGCCCGGTGCAGATTTGATTCAAGACATTGAAGGTGACGTAACTGGCGTAAATATGTACATGGGACGTTTGCCGCTTATTTTTCAACCGGTAGATACTAAAACGAACCACTGGTCATCATTCCTGATGCTTGGCATGTGTTCAGAGCCAGACATGATTTGGCAAGCTAACATTCGGGTGCAACTGAAAAATGGCGAAACGAAATTCTACAAATTCCAGTTTCGGTCACTGAGTTTGTAGCGACGCTGGAACACGACTCATTGATTTGATAGATTGCCCTCCGCTTAACAGCGAATTCCCTGTTTGAATTCATTTGTGACATGAGGCGTATTCTTGAAAATCTTCCATACCTCTGACTGGCATCTGGGCCAATACTTCATGGGTCAGTCACGAGAAGCTGAGCATCAGCAATTCTTTGACTGGCTTCTCCGGCAAGTTGAACATCATCAACCCGATATTCTGATTATTGCCGGAGATATCTTTGATACCGGCACACCGCCCAGTTACGCACGTAAACTGTATATGGAGCTAATGTCCCGACTGAGTACTTCATCGGTCCGTCAGACATTTGTGCTGGCCGGTAATCACGACTCAGTTTCGGTTCTGAACGAATCCGCATCACTGTTATCCGCTCATCAAATACATGTTATCGCTGGTATTGATAAATCAAAGTCGCCAGATAGCTGGGCCTTTCCGGTTAAACAGGGTGAGACATTGCAAGCTGTTATTGGAGCGGTACCCTATCTCAGACCACAAGACATTCAGGAGAGCATTGCAGGGCAGACACAACAGGAAAAACAACAATCACTGCAACGGGCTTTGGCTAATTGGTATCAACACGTGTTTGCAGCCTGTACAGAGATTAAAACCGCGTACTGTAACGCAAATAATGCAGAAGAAGATTCACCGGAAATTCCCATCATCATGACCGGTCACCTGGCGGTGTTAGGTTGTTCATTAACAGAGTCAGTGAGAGATATTTATATTGGCTCGCTGGACGCATTTTCAACCAGTCACTTCCCACCCGCAGACTATATCGCATTAGGCCACATTCACCGCCGCCAGATAGCGGACGCGAAACGTCATATACATTATTGCGGTTCACCGATTCCATTGAGTTTTGATGAAGTATCACGGCCTAAACAACTGTTGATGGTGGACTTTGATTCGGCATCAAATGATGGACCGCAAGTGACAGAAATAGAAATCCCTTGTTTTCAGGCGTTGATAACGGTTAAAGGGGATTTAAAAACAATCGCAACTAAGATTCAGACGTTAGTTGAGGACGGAACATCAGCCTGGTTAGAAATTGTTGTACAGAACGAAGCACCGATGTCAGATCTGGCTGGACGTATCGCTGAAATGATTGGGGAAGCACCGCTGAAAGTGTTGCGTATCAAACGGGAAGTTCAAAAGAGACAACGTACAGCAACGGGGCAATTGCCACCTGTTTTACAGGAGCTGTCACCCGATGATGTATTTGCCCGGCGATTAGCGCTGGAGTCAGACAATCTGGATGATGCCATGACACATGCTTTACAAACCGCGTGGAAATCCGTCCGTCAGTTAGATGAAGAATAAAAAAGACCCAAACAGAATCCTATGAAAATCCATTCGTTGCGTTTACAAAATATTAATTCGTTAAAAGGTCAGTGGTTTATTGATTTCGATGATCCTCACTTATCGGAGCAAGGTATCTTTGCGATCACCGGGCCGACAGGAGCGGGCAAAACCACATTGCTGGACGGTATCTGTCTGGCGTTATTTCATCAAACACCGAGGTTAAACAGGCTTTCACAAACCAGTAATGAAATAATGACCCGGCATACAGCTGAGTGCAGTGTGGAAGTTGAATTCTCAGTTAAAGAACAACGTTATCGGGCCAGTTGGTCACAACGTCGGGCAAGAAATAAGGCTGATGGAAATCTACTGGCCCCTAAATGTGAGTTAGTGAAAGGTGATAGCGAAATACTAACCAATAAGTTCAAGGATAAAGTTGATCGAATAAAGCAGATTACCGGTTTGGATTTCAATCGGTTTACTCGTTCGATGCTACTGGCGCAAGGTGGATTTGCGGCGTTTTTAAATGCCGATAGTAATGAACGGGCGGAATTACTGGAAGAGCTGACAGGCACTGAAATCTACGGTGAAATTTCAATGCGTGTATACGAGCAATATAAAGCAAAAGCTGAAGACGTAATAAGATTCCAGCAGCAAATGGATGCGGTTGAATTGTTATCACCAGAAGAAGTGACTCAAACCAGAGAAACTCTGACGGAGAAACAACAGACTGCTGGACAGCTACAGGCACAAAGCCAGCAACAAGCAGGTATTATTCAGCAGCTGGAGCAAACGATGGCGCTGCAAACCAGGCTTGCTTCCATTGAACAGGCACTGGAACAACATCAACATGATCTGTCTTCGTTTGAACCGCAAAAGCAACAGCTTGAACGTCATACAAGCTGTAACGCGTTACATAAAAACTATGAGCAACAACAAGAATTAATCCAGCAAAAACAAACGATTGACCAGCAATTGTTTCAGCTTGGTAATGAGGTAGAAACCGCAGACATCCAGCTGAAACAAAAACAACAACTCGTCACTCAGACCGCAGAACAACTTGAACAATGCATTGCAGATCAGCAACAACTTGATCAGATCATAGCTCAGGTATTACCGCTCGATTCAGACATTCAGTCACTGTCGCAACAGCATCTCACCTCAAAGCAAAAAAGCGAGCAATTAGCGCAAGAGCTAAAGGGTATTCAGTCAACGTTAACGGATATTCAATTAAAGCAACAGCAACTGACTACACAGCAAGCAACGTCTGAACAGTGGTTGACAGAGCATGCAGTATACAGCCAGGCGAGCAACGAATTGTCAGGCTGGCAGGCTGCATTGTCTCAGTCAAAAGAGCAACACGAGTCAATATTACAACTGGACTTTGAATGCGCCACCCTCGATAAATCCGTCAATGAATTGCAACATCAAGTCAATGTAAAAAAAGGCGAATTAAATCAACACGATGATGTGAAGCAAGATTGGCGTAATCAATCAGAACGGGTGCAACAACAGATTGAATCTCAGCAAAAAAATGGTCTCGCGTTACTGGAAAAAGCGATTAAACGGGACCGATTAGCAGCGCTGGATGGTGATGTTACTGATACCTTGTTAATGCTGGCGTCGCAATTACCTGAGTTACAACAACTGGCGCGTAATATCATGGATGAGCAACAACAAAAGACGGCTGTTGTCACATTGCAGGAAAAACAACAATCGCTACAACAGACTATTGAGCAATTGCAGCCTCAGGTGGCGGACATGACCCAGAAGCTGGCAACAGAGCATGAATTGCTCAATAACCAGAAAATGATTGAGCAACAACACCGACTAATTCAGTCGCTGGCTGCTCATCGTAAGCAACTGATCGATGATGAGGCGTGTCCTTTGTGTGGCTCTCATGAACACCCTTATGTGCAAGCTGGTGTATATGATGACGAACAGGCTGACACTGTTTTGTCCGGTTGTCTGGCAAAACAACAGCAGCTTGAACAACAAATCCAGGCCCTTGAAGAACAGTTGCAACCCTTGAATCGCCAATATGAACACTCACAGACTGAGCTGGCAACGATTAATACTGAACTCTCGGTAAAACAGACGCATGTAAAGCAACTCAACGACAATTTGTCAGTACAGCAACAGAAATCTATGTGGCGAGTGACGGATTTGCCGTTGGCTGAGGTGATTCAATACTGCGAACAAATAAACATAATCGGTCAGGCACTCAAGCAGCTGAAGCAGCAGATGCTCCAGATTAATGATTCATTCAATCAGGCTGAGCAGCAGTTACAACGATCACTTACCGATGTGAAAGTTACTGAACAGGCTCTTCGCGCAAAGCAAGAAACATTAGCCGAACGTCGGCAGTCTTATCAGCAACTGCAAACTCAGTTAGTCGATAGAATTCAGCAGTTGATAACAATGATGAGTGAGTACTTTCCGGTTGCCGTCCAGTTGGAACAAGATTTCTCACTGACGAATACGTTACAAGCGCTGGAGCGAGAACTTAAACGAATTCATGAGGTTGTGGCTCAGTATCTTCAATATCAAACCACCAGAGAACAATTAGAACAACAGCGCCAGCAGAATGAACAGCAATTAATACTTTGCCAGCAACAGTACACGAATAAACAGGCATCACTGGAACAGCAGCAAACTGAACAAACGCGGCTCGTAAGCCAGTTAAATGATTGTCAGGAGCAGCGACAGGCATTGTTTGGCGAGAAAAATCCAGCATTGGAGAAAACCATACTGGACAAACGGAGCCAACAAACCCGCGAAGCCCATGCTGAAGCAACAAATGCATTCCAGCAGTTAACGACAGCACAAGCGAAATTGATACAGCAACGTGAAACGGCACTGGAACAATTAACAACGACGGCTCAAACCTTAAAAGATGTTGAACACAACTGGTTGTTGTTACTTGAGAAGTTCGCTATCCCGTCCACTCAGGATTACCTCGATAATCGATTGTCGGATGAGCAGGCAAAAGTATTGAGTCAACAGTTAGACGCATTGACGCATCGCAATACTGAATTAAACGCCCAGCTTGCAGAGGTCAATCGTCAACTGAAAGAACTGTCTTTGCCAGACGACGTTGCACTGGATTCACTGAACGAACGACAACAATCTTTGCAAACGCTAAAGAAAGAAATCGAACAAGTGATGTTCTCTGTTGCTCAGTTGACAACGGTGCTGACTCAGGACGAGAAACTAAAATCAGAACAAAAGGATAAGCTTGCCGAATTGCAGGGATTGAAAGACATTCAGGATGTCTGGTCACGTCTGAACGCTATGATAGGTTCGGCGAACGGAGATAAATTCCGACGGTTTGCACAAAGTTTGACGCTGGATCATTTATTAGCGCTGGCCAATCAACGATTAAATAAATTTGATGGACGTTACCAACTGGTTCGTCAGGGTGATGAGCAACAGTTGGCCTTAAGTGTTGTGGATAGCTGGCAGGGTGATGTCACCCGGGAAACCCGAACACTATCTGGTGGAGAAAGCTTCCTGGTCAGTTTGTCATTAGCACTGGCTTTATCTGACCTGGTGAGTCACAAAACGTCAATTGATTCTCTCTTTCTGGATGAAGGCTTTGGTACGCTTGATAGTGAAGCGCTGGATATCGCGCTATCAGCGTTGGAGAATTTGAACGGTTCGGGTAAAACAATTGGTGTAATTTCTCATATAGAAGCATTGAAAGAGCGGATCCCGGCTCAGATCGTGGTATACAAAAATCCCGGACAGGGCATTAGTTATCTGGATCAACAATATCGGGTTAATGCCGCGTAGTAGCGTGTTTTTACCCGATATCGGGTTATAAGCCGTCATATTGAAATCATATCAAGATCTGATTCAATATGACGGCAACCTTGGTTTGTCTTACCAAAATTTTGCCCGTAAAAATCAACCACGTTCTAATCTCTAACTACTTTTCCTTATTCAAACATACCTTTCTAACCCGTAAAAACAGTCTTCATTACAAATAGTTTTCAAACATATCCTGATTAGTCTGTCTGTCACATTTATATTTACTATCTGTGTCTATTTGATTCTTTTTATTAACCAGATCAATACAAAATTGATTTAAAAATGTAAATATAAGCTTAACTAGCGGCTATGGAGTTTCTTTTTGCGTTACAAAAATGCATATAAGATAAAAATAAATTAAATAAAGTTATTAAATATGTTTTTAATTTTCGTCTGAGTCGTTAGAATCTTTTAAGATCATGATGAAATTTTGGAGCTGTATATGGTTAAGGTAAGCCCGTTACAAGAAGGCTTTGGATACAAAATAGAGGGAACCAAAGATACCCCAATTGAGTCTCTGGATATGGAACGCTATCTCGAAGAGTTTAAAGGACCAGCTGGTGGTGTATTACTTTTCAGGGGATTTGATACCAACACGCAAGTTTTTCGTGAATTTACAGAACGATTTGGTGTGGACTTCCGAGTCTCTCACACCAATATGCAAGACAGAGTTTATCCCGATGGCGATGCGTCACTGGCGACGGTTAATCTTGGTTTTTACGCCATTAATTTCCATCAGGAATTAACCATTCCCTATACGCCAAAAGTTATTTGGATGCATTGCGTTGAACCCGCAGAAGAGCGAGGCAGAACCGGCGTGGTTGATGGCGTGAAAGTGTTAAAGAATCTGACTCGCCCAACACGCCGATTATTCAGAGAAAAGGGTGGCTACGTTCATTTTGAAAATTTGTTACCACAACAGTGGCAAGCATTTTTCCCAGACATGAATATCGCTGAACTGGCTGAACACCTTGAAAAACTTGATGACGTGGTTGACGTACATGTAAATGAAAAGGAACAGATTTCATTTAAATATGATCAGCGACCAGTCCGTAAAACTGATTTCAGTCAGCAAGAAGCATTTGTTTGTGGCTTGTTAGATTACCCGGAACAAGCACTGTCTCGCGAGAAAGAGTTGTATCCAAAGCCAATTGTAAATGAAGTTACTCAGGCCGTTTATCAGGAAGCGCTGTGGGTAGACTGGCAGCAAGGCGACATTTTGTTAGTAGACAATACTCGTGTCATGCATGCCCGTGAAGCATTTGAGTCACCACAACGTGAGATTCTAATTCGTTATTCAAATTTAAAAGAAACAACAGAGCAACAAGAATCGGTAGAAGAAGACGCGATCTTCATTTAACCGACAATACACAAGGGGGGAACTATGAGTGAGCGACGCTTTTATCTGCGTGAAGATGCTTATTTTGAACCGTTAATTAACCATTGGTATGCATGGCCGTATCTGATACCGCCAGTCACGCAAGCCAGATTCATACAGAACAACCAACTGAGAATTATGAAGTCATTTGTCGCTAATTATCAGCTTCATATTATGGCATCTAAAGAATCTGCGTTGGTTGGCGGTGAATTTATGAACTGCACTGAAGACCAGGTTTCTACTATTGAAGAACTGGTTGCTGAAACGAATGAACACTGTGCAGATTTATTAGCATTGTCTGATGCGATTAAATCATTAGAACAGCTGTTAAATGAGCATGATAGCGGTAAAACGATAGAAGAGTTATATCCTCAGGTTCCCGAATTGTTGCGTGGTTATGTTGAGCTTCAGCTTGATAGTGAACACCGCACCACCTACCGATTAATTGAACCGTTAATCTACAAAAGTAAGTTCTGGCGTCCGGATATTCAAACTGTTTCATTTGGTTTGTTATCGAAAGTTGATGAACGTCCATTTGTTTTCAGTACACCACGTCTTGCCGATGATAATCACCTGCAACTCGCGATGAACTTCACGGATGAACGGCTTGATAAACTACTAAGCGCCAGAACAACACCCATCACTGAACAAGAGATAGACGCGATTTTTGCGGATGTTGATCAGCAAGGTGGACTGCATTATAAAGAGCTGTTTACGGAAGAAGAATCTGCTTACCCACATCAGCCTGTATCACAAGGCGTTCGCTTGCAATATACCGGACATGCCGGGTTTTTGGTGGAAACATCAGATGTGTCGATTCTGGTCGATCCGGTAATTGCACCGCGAGCAAAAGAACATGCAGGTAATGTATGTAGTTTCAGTGAGTTACCGGCAACGATTGATTATATCTGTTTGACGCATAATCATCAGGATCACGTCAACATCGAAACCTTATTGCAACTTCGTCACAAGACCCAACAGATTATTGTGCCGAAGAACAATGGTGGGAGTTTGTTTGATCCATCCATTAAATTGCTTCTTAAGCAGTTAGGCTTCAATGTAATGGAAATTGAAGATCTGGACGAAATTCCGGTTGCAGGCGGTAAGATCACGGGCATTCCATTTTTGGGTGAACATGGTGATCTGAATATCCGTACTAAAACCGCCTGGTTGATTGAGTTACAAGGCAAGAAGATGTTTTTCGGGGCGGATTCAGCGAATCCGGATACAAATCTGTATCGTCATATGCTGGATATCCTCAAAGATATTGATACCTATGCAATTGGTATGGAATGTGTGGGCGCACCGTACACCTGGTTATATGGTTCGTTACACACGAAAAAAGTGTCCAAACAAATTAAGAACTCACGTCGCCTGAATGGTTCAGATTTTGAACAAGCCTGGCCGGTTGTTGATATGTTACGACCGAAAGAGTTGTTTATTTACGCGCTTGGCAGAGAGCCCTGGTATAAATACTTTATGGGTATTGATTACGATGATGACTCTGTTCAGTTAAAAGAGTGCAATAAACTCATTGATGCTTGTAAGGATATTGATATTCCGGGTGAAGCATTATTTGGACGAAAGACCATTCAACTCTAAGTCTTACCCTGTTATTCCTCTGAATGTGTTGGGGGTTTTCACTATCTACCCCCTGACACATTCACCTTCTTTCCTGCTTTTCCCCAATTTTACGACGATGGTAACGCCGACGGATCATTTGTTCGTTTCAACCAGGCATTGACTCTGCGCCGAATCAGATCATAGCGATAAAGCAAAACCGGGGTGAGCGTAATGCTGAATAAGGTCATCGAAATCATTCCTCCAACCATCGTTAAACCCAATGGCTGAATAATGGGACCGCCATTTCCTGCGCCAGTGGCGAGTGGTTGCATCGCGAAAATGGTTGAAATACTGGTGATCAAAATAGCATTCAGTCGGGACTCTACGGCTGAAAGAATGGTTTGCAGTGGATTCATCGTGGTTTCACTATTTAGCTTACGCCAGGCATGAATAATGAAAATCGCATTATTTACGCCTAAACCAGCCAGCATAATTAAACCAATCAATGAGTTAACGGAGAGCGTTGAGTTGTATTCATACAAGGCGTAAGTCGCACCGATTAAGCCAACCGGAATCGATACGAAAGTAATCAGGACAAAAGGAAGACTCACCAGATCAAACAACAGAATCAGCAATACCAGTACTAACGCCGCGAGTAACGCCATTTGTAATGATTTGGTGTTTTCATCGATTTCTCTGTCTGAGGTGCTGATACTGACCGAATTGACATCGAAGTTATCCAGTTTAGCCAGAGTTTGTTTTACGAAGCCTGTACGGTCCTGAATGTGATCAGCCAGCATCAATTCAATGATGTACATGTTGCTTGAGTTTCGAGTGAAATAATTGCTGTTTTTATTGTTAGTCGTGATGGTGGCCAGTTGGCCCAGGTTATAAATGCCACCATTGATATACATCGGTAGATTTTCGATGTGTTCAGCATTTCCAGCGCGATAATCACCCAGTTGAACCACTAAAGGCACCTGACCTGAGTCCAATTCAATGTCGTACTGAAATTCAGGTTTGGCAGCGTACCGTGATGTTTGCGTGATGGATTGTCTGATTCCGTTGAAATCGGCATCAGAAGCTATTGCAGCAATTCGCTCATTATTTAATGCAACCGCTGCAAAGGATGTGTCGTTAATACGCGGAAATGCATTAGTACGATTTACACCGTCCGTTGCAGCCAGATGTTGATAAACCCGATTCAGATTTGCCATCGCTTTTTGATGGCTGTCACCTGAAATGAGCACCCGGACATGAGGCAGCTTTTCAACTTTTACCGACGCACTCACCCAGGGAGAGATATCGGTTGAATACTGATCAGTGTTTTTAACCCGCTTTTTCAACTCACTAATGAAATAGTCAACCTTATTGTAGTCCTTGATATGAATTGAGACCCAGGCGACCTGTTGCCTGATATCCGCAAAGACGAACTTAATGTCATCGTGGAAGTCTCGCTGAATCATCGCCTGAACAGGCTGTACGATTTCTTGTCGAGCCGCATAGGGGAGATCGGTTGAGGTGAAAAAGAAGCCGACATCAATAATATTAGGTAAAGGCTGAGCGATAATATCTCGCCGGACATCGTTTACCAGTAAATGAGTTGAAAACCACATTAACCAGGCGGTTGCCAGAGTGAAAGGCAACCATAACCAAACCCTGCTAAGTAGTTGTTTCAGAAGCCAGCGAAAAACCGGGCGACCTTTTTGCGGGTTAATACCCAGCCAGCGCGTGTTTCGAGTTATGCCGGATAATGTGAGTAGCAACGTTGGCACTACAATCAGCGATATAAACAACGATGCCAGCAACAACAGAATAATAACAATGACAAAATCGCCGATGAGTGCTTTAACGACGGGTTGGGTAAAGGCTAACGGCAAAAAAACCACGACACTGGTGAGGGTTGTTGAAATCACTGGTGCTACCGACTCTTTTACCCCTTGAACAACATGTTCCAGCACTTGCGACTGTGTATAGGTTTTGGCTTTATCAAATTTACTTCTGATCCGATCAACCACAAACACCGCAGCGTCGATCACCATACCAATTGCGATACCGACAGCGCCGATAGACACTATATTAATACCAACGCCCAGCAGATACAGAAATGCAACGGCGACGACGATAGACAAAGGCATTGCCATTATTATCACGCCACTCATACGTAATGAACGAAATGCTACCAGTACACTAAGCCCGGCAAACAACATACCTGCAGCCACCGCTTGCAGCATTTGTTGAATACTCTCATCAATGTATCGAATTGGACTGTTAATGGTTTTTATGTCGGCAATGTCAGCCAGTTCTTCGGCGACTT
Source organism: Alteromonadaceae bacterium (assembly GCA_965656875.1). Classification (GTDB taxonomy): domain Bacteria; phylum Pseudomonadota; class Gammaproteobacteria; order Enterobacterales; family Alteromonadaceae; genus CBFHMJ01. The sequence goes on along the minus strand of CBFHMJ010000027.1, from coordinate 187,299 downwards.
TTGCCTCGAATGCCTTAGCCAGATTGTACAAATCAGCTTCCGGGAGTGGCCACGCCGCGATAGCGATCACGCGTTCACCATTGATGTTAAAGACCCGGTCCTGAGGTTTGGTTCTGAGCGTGATATCTGCAATGTCCGACAGGGTGATCAGCCTGCCAGAATCAATCGTAACTGGAATTTGTCCGATATCCTCAATGGTTTTATTGCTATTGACATAAACCACTTTGAATTCCGGTGAAGAGGAACTGCCCTGAATGGTGCCGAGGCTGTAATCAAACCGGGCGTTTTGTATCGGCGTGAGGATGTTGTCCATCGTCAGGTTGAGTGTACTTAATCGATACGGATTAATTTTGATGGCAATTTCTTTGTCATTGACGGGCGAAATATAGACTGAGGAAATACCCGCAATGTTTTTTAACGCCGGTTCCAGTCGTTGCTGAAGTAGTTTACTCAGTTTTTCTGGATCATGATGTTCAGGATTAACCGCAACATACAGTTCAAGTCCGGGGTCATAGTATGAAGTATTAATTGGCGGGGTATTTTCTGGCAGTAAACTTTGGTAAAACGCCGTGACGGACGAGATATCCTGATAAGCTTTTAATGAACTGTGACCCCAGCCGAATTTAATACTGTACTCGGTGTATCCCGGACTGTAATTGCCATCAATTTGTTCGACACCATCGACATTTCGAATCGCTTGCTCCATCTTAGTGCCAACATTGTTTTTGAAATCGAGCGTATCCAGTTCGTGATTAATTTGAACTCGAATCGCAGGTTTAGAGCTGTTGGGATAAAGCGAGAGAGGGAGTTTTGGGATCAGGAAATACACCAGAGTCGTTATTGCGATCATAAACGCAAGTGTGAACAGTTTAAGACTACCTAATCGATGCATAGTGTTCTTACCCGCTTACAAACGAACAACGTTGTCAGGCTTACTACCGGGTTTCATCGATTGGCTGGTGTCGATGATAATCGACGCACCTCTGATGGTATCCGCAGGTAACAGGGCAAATTCTTCTGTGGCTGAGATAACGGATACGCGACGTTGCCTGATATGTCCATCATCTTCCAGCGTCCAGATTGACGACATACCATCGCGCAACCAGTTAACGGGCACCTGAATGACGTTATGATCTTGCCAGTTTCCTGTAATTCGAGCGGTTTCTCCCTGGACGTTCGGGTGGAGGCAGGGCTGTTGGTTGCAATTAAAAAAGACTTCAAGGTTATAGAAAGGTTTGCGATTGATGGGCGCTTGTAATCGGTGTTTATAGCTGCGGATACTCCTGGCAAACTGTGTACCAGGAGCCAGTTCGATGGTTAATTGTTTGCCATGCCGAAACAGGTTCGCTTCTTCTGCGGTAACTTTAACGGTAACTTTAAAATCGTTGGGCGATGCCATGTGCATAATCACATCACCTTTTTTCACATAACGGCCGGTTTCCTGGAAAATATTGACGATTTGCCTGGTTCCAAAGGGATTGTACTGGTGCAGTTCAGAGTAACCGGGTTCATTCTTATCCAGCTTGTAAAGCAATGCTTTGTCTGGCATCAATTCCCCGGTTTTCCACGGGACATCAATCAGCATACCTTCAGTTGTTGCCGCGATTTCATAAATCGCCGCAAAATCCACCATTCCGGTAAATGAATACTGCTTACTCAGTGGCCGCGAATCCGCACTCATGACGGTGACTGTGACTGGCTCTTTTGCTGTCGCGTCTGATGGGCTGGTTAGCACGGTGAGCATGAACAAAATGCACGCCAGATAATTATTATTGTAGTTTTTCATAAGCGGGTGGCTCTTTTTGTCAAATGATCAGGTTTTATTAATTAGTCAGGTATCACTGATAGCTTTCGGTGTTACCGGCTCATAGTTTTTCGCCATGATTAACACCGCTATTTGTACCAGTGTGAGTGTGACTGACAGCCAGATTGCTACATCAAACCCTTGTTCGTGCGCCCATGAAATGATCAGGGTAGTCAGTCCAATATAAACAGAGGACACCACGAACTTGATGCCGGTAAGTTGACCAAACAGCTCAGCGGGTAACTGGCGCTGGAGTCGGGTGCGCCAGTAAATACCGGCATAACTTTGATACAAACCGATAAACACGACGGCAACGGGCATTAAATAACTCATGTCACTCATCAGGCTCAATACCAGGTAAATGACAAAAGCGATTTGAATCAATATGGCGTCATTGATGTTGGAGGTTTTTTTACGAATGCTTTGTGCGACCAGAATTCCACCGGCCAGTGCGCCGATAGCATAGGCCGCATCAAGACCTGCTAACCAGTATGGATTCCCTGCAAAATTAATGGCAACGATAGCAGCCAGCAAAATATTGAAAATAGCTACGGCAGCGAAATCAAAATGACTTAACAGGAATAAAGGGAAAAACGGCTTACTGGCTCGAAATACGTCGAGAACTGGAAGCGAGTTTGTTGTCGCAGCATGTGTTTCTTCGTTATGGACGGGTAAACCGCGAGTACACAAAAAGTAGAACACCAGAGAGATGGTGAAAAAGCTCGCAGCAACATACAGAATCACCGGGAAATCAAAGTTAGATAGCAACAAGCCAGCTAATGCCATACCGCCCAGTTGCCCACCTTGAAGCGCAAAGGTGAGTAGGCCGTTGTGGTTCTCCAGCTTATCCTGTTCGGACAAAAGCGGTGTGGCGGTGAAGACGGCAATCCGACTAACTGGCCAGGCAAAACTGAGCAAGATGGAAATACTCAGTAATAAGCCATTAGACATTCCTAAGGTATTAATCAATAAGGCACCCAGGATGCAAAACAGGATATGCGCTATCACTGATCCGGTAAGAATGCCTGAAACGCCACTTCTGTCGATGGTTCTGCCAATCATCAAGGGTAGCAGGGAAGACGATACAACTTCGCCAATAAACGCGAAACTAATGGCCCATATTTCACCGGTTTGATCGTACATGAATTTAGCAAAGCTCAGTAACAACATGGCTTTGCTGATATTCATAAAAAATTCGCCTACTGCTAAGTACTTCATGTTGGCCTCTACAGGTTAGTCGGGCATTAAACCGATCAGAACTGGAATGTGACGGTGTTCAGCGCCTTATCAGCGGCAGCCAGTGCGGCGTCTGCTGTCGTTGCGGTTGCAAGCACTGCGACAGCCCGATCAAAACTATGCTTGACCTCTGGCAGGTACTCACCGCAATTAAATGTCACAAAGATATTCTCGATATCTTCGATTGCTTTTGCGGTTTCAAGCCCGTCAATGGCTTTTATTGGCGCTGTTGATGGTTGTTGAATCATGAAGCGAACAGCTGCATGCTTATCCTGATTGACTACTGGTGTCAGTAATTCATCCGAGACAGGTAAACCGAGATGTAATCGGGCAGACAACGCGATGAGATCGACGCCGGTATGCGTTGTTACCAGATCCCAGATATGGTCGCCGCCCCCGCGAGTGTGGGTTTCAATTAACACCGGACCCTGTTCACCAAGAATGATTTCGCTATGAGTTAAACAGTGGTCAACCTCCAGCGCATTGAGCGCATCACGGCAATAACTAATAATGGCTTCCTGTTCATCATCGCTGAGTCTGGCTGGCACCAGATGGCCGGATTCCATATACGATCCCGGATGTTTAAATTTTTCAGTGATCGCAATGATGTGATGCTGATTGTTGAGCGAAACACCTTCGACGCTGAATTCCCGTCCTTCAACAAATGCTTCCAGTAATAACGGATACTGCAACCAGGAAAATGAGTCGGCAGAATGATTCTGGATATCGTCTCGGGTAACGGATGCGACACCTTCACTGCCTGTGCCGTCTTCTGGCTTGGTTATGATCTTGTTGACCGATGGATGCTGGGCAAAGAATTGTTGAATATCACTGAACTGGCTGGCGATTTTAAAAGGGACCGAATTTAACTGATGCTGTTGCAGAATTTGTCGCATCAGCGGTTTGTTACTGGTGTTTTCCAATGCCTGCTTTGAAATGAAATAGTCCATTCCTAATGCATCGGTAATCGCCAGCGCAACTTTCTGACCATCGTCGTGAAAAGCGACCACAGCATCGAACGGATCGGCGGCATGCATAACTTTGGCAAATTCAACCAGGGTGTCGGTCGATGTATCCGGGTGATGAATCAAAATATTGTCACACCGATCATTATCTTCTTTTGATGGCGCTTTACGATCTGATTTAGTCCAGAACCAGCTGATTCTGCAATTCAGTTCAATCAAATGTTGGTGAGGGAGTGAAATCGCACCGACTACCAGTACATGCTTTTTTTCCATTGTGCTTTCTCCGGTCATTCAATTCAGGTTTAGAGGCAGTGATTACTTGTCGATGACGTGAATACATTGGTTGGCCAGTTCGTTCGCCAGATCCAGATGAGCGGTTTCAGAAATCTCGCTCGGATTGGACCAGAACAATTCAACCATACCGTCTCGACCGTTCGAGTCGAAACAGGCCTGGGTTTGTTTGCCAGGCTGCGCCCAGATTGACAGACCGACAACTTCATCAGGAATGGTTGTTGGTTTTGGCAGGGTGACGTTGTCGATTAAGCCAGACCTGGCTTTCAAAAATGCCACTGACGAACGACCTGTCTGTTCAAAATGTGCCGGTAACACAATGTCATCCCGCAGGTAACTTTTGATATGCCAGTTGAACAGGTTTTGCTGGGTAACACGCTCAGCCAGTTCCATAATCGCGTCGCCTGCGGGTCTGGCATTTACTTCAAGTAGTATCGGTGAGCCGTCATCTTTAATTTTCATTTCTACATGCGCTATGCCCCGATCAATACCCAGGGATTTACAAGCGTTGACGGCAGTTTCGCGAATCAAATTGTCATTGGAATAACGGCTGGGAATGGTATGACCCAGTTCGACAAAAAAGGGCAAATCGCCCAGGAATTTGTCGGTGACAGCGCAGACCATACTGCCTGAGGTCGTATTAAGGACTTCTACAGAAATTTCATGTGGTGCTTCGATAAATTCTTCAACCTGATACAAGCCATCACTTAGCCCGTATCGTGTTGTGTTAAGTTCAGTGACCGTAGTCAGGTGTTTGTAACCAAATTGCAGTTCATCATAGTCGCGGACGAAAACAACACCTTCGCTACCACCGGCATTTCGAGGTTTCAGCACCAAAGGATACGTAAAATCCTGTACTAACTCGTCTAACTGTTGACTGTTAGAAAAGGTGGCATGTTTGGCAACGGGTAGTTTGGCGTCAATAAATGCTTGTTTCATTTTGTGCTTATCACGCACATGATCAACCGTCGTATCTGACAGATATTTCAGGTTATAAGCGTTTGCGACCTGACGGCCCGATTCGATGGACATTTCTGTCAGCGGGATAACCGCTCCTGGCACCTGGCCTGTCTTTTCCTGCCAGTACTGAATGCCTTCAAGAACACTGTCCGGACGGTTAGCATCACCGGGAATTATTAAGTCAGCGAATTTATGGTTATTCAGCTGTCCATTAACGTACATTAGTGCGACGGGTATCTCAGATTCTCTGATGGCAGCTGATAATGCACGATCCCGCGCTTTTTCGATGCCCAGTAACAAACAATAGGTATTTGAATTCATGTTACTTTCTCTCATTTTCGGTTAATGAATTAAGCCACTCTTCGACTTGTCGGGTTGTCCCATCTTTCAACATGACGTTGCCAGTGCCGACAAAATCCCGGTTATGCGGTAACGACCAGGAGATTTCTGGTCGGGTTTTTGGCAGGTCTTCGTGATCATGAACGTCATTGTCAAAACAAGCCTGATACATGACATCGAAATTAACGGATTGTCGAATTCTCGAAATGTTGTATAGCTCTCGCGTATAGGCAAACAGTGTAGGCCAGCCAGTTAGGGGTCTCGATGAGCATTTGAACAGGGAGTAATAGCAGGTATCAAAGCGAATCAAGGTTGGGAAAAACCGCCAGTCGGCTTCGGTTAATACATCGCCTGACAGATAGCGATTTGTTGCCAGGTGAGCTTCAGTTTTTTGTAGCAGGGTTTCAATGTCGATTACCGCCTGATGGCGTGCTTCCTGAGAATCAGAAAAACCGGCGCGATAAACACCGTTAGAAAAATGTTGGTAGATATCATCATTCCAGCTGTCGATATCGGCGAGTAAAGTCGCTGGCGTCCAGTCAACCGTGTCGCTGTCCGGCGCAAAAGATAAATCACCTAACGCTCGCATTAATGCTACTGACTCATTACAGATGATTTTTTTGGTTTCACTGTCCCATAGCACAGGCACTGTAGAGCGGCCAGTATATTGTTCGTCGGACAAGGTATAGAGTTCATGTAAATGGACGATTTCCTTGGTCGTCCCAGGAATTGTCCAGCTATCACCGTTAGCGATGGGGTATCCCTGGACGCGTTTTCCACCGATCATGGTGAGTGGAATGAGAGATTCTAAACCGTTTAAAAGACGCATGATCATCGCACGATGAGACCAGGGGCAACTATACGAAGCGAGTAAATGAAATCGTCCAGGATTGTTTTTGATTGTTGTGATCTGTTCGCTGGTCAATGGCTGATCAAAGCGGGACTGCTGCCTGACGTATGCGCCGTCTTTCAAAATCTGGTCTTCGTCACTCCATTGACCGTTTATCACCATACCCATAATTACACGCCTTAAAGTCTGCCCGGTGTCTGACCGCCTTGTTCGTGGCAAGGTATTCGTCAGGTTTTAGGTAAGACAATTTATAAAATGAACAAATTGGTTTTATAAACTAGCCGTGTTACTTTCCTGGTTCAATGCAAAAAATCTGCGCAATATGTGAGTTTTTTTAAACTATGAGAAAAACACCACCGTTAAAATCACTAAAAGCATTTGAATCCGTTGCCCGTCGTCAAAGTATTGAAGCCGCAAGCGAAGAGCTGCATGTTACGCATGGGGCGGTTAGCCGTCATATCAAACAGCTGGAGTCCGTACTAAATGTCAGTTTATTTGACAGAACGAAACGTTCGTTATCGTTAACGCCCAGAGGTGAGAAATATTTTAAGCAGATTTCGGCCGCGTTTGATCTAATTGATGAGGCAACAGAAAACCTCTATCAACTGGAACGAAAGGAAAATGTGCTGGGGATTAGTACCACTCATTCGTTTGCCTCTAAATGGTTAATGCCACGCTTGCCGCAATTTTCAGCAGCATCGCCAGATGTAGAGGTGTGGTTGTCGCTGGATCAACAGTTGGATTCTTTTTCATCATCGAATGTTGATATCGGTATCCGATGCGGTAAACCGCCCTGGCCTGGTGTAGAAGCATGGCCCTTGCTGTCTGATCGTTTGCTACCTGTCTGTAGCCCTTCTTTGCTGCCGGAAGACCCACGACAGCAAGAGGTTTCTGTACTTGATTCAATGACGTTGCTTCATGATCAGGACCCGAATGCGCAATGGTCTTTATGGTTTGAACAATATTCGAAACAGCAAAGTAGTCGATTACCCGGCCCACGTTTTGCCAGCTCAGATGTGTTGATTCAGGCAGCGATAGCCGGGCAGGGCGTTGCGTTGGTCAGTGAGGTTCTGGCACAGCAAGAGATCGCTAATGGAAGTCTGGTTGTACTGTTTGATAAACCCGTTGAGATTGGCAATTACTTCTGGCTGGTTATGCCGGAGCGTAGTAAGCGAAAAAACAAAGTACTGGCTTTTAGTCGTTGGTTGACGACTCAGCCAGATATTCAACTCACAGGAATGGGTGATGATTGATTAAACAAACAGATCATGCACCAGGGTGATAAAAAAATAATCAATATTGGTGTTATTAGATCATTTTGCTGTGATTGTTTCACTTTGTATAACAATAAATAATAACCAGCATGCAATAAACCTGATCAAATGGTTAACATTTAATTTCATTAGACTGTAATAAACAGTATTTTTAATGCACCTATTTAAGGGTCTAAATTTAGTTCATTATCAATAAGATATATGTAATTTTCAGGACCTAAAAAACGACCTTAATAAATTAGTAATACTTAAAGTAAAATTATTTGCTATCAAATTGGGTATAAATACAACAATTAATTAACCCTTGATTTATTAAGGTTGTTATTGGTTAACAGCCGTGCGTATCATAAAAAAAACGTAGTATTTTATTGGTACAAGCTGTGATGACCATTAAAAAAGATTATTCAAAATTACTCTGCAAAGGCCCGGGCGATACAGACTATGCTCGTTATATGCGAACAGATGCATTGCTAAGTTTGCAACCGACAGCCGACGAGATGGAACATCGGGACGAGCTACTGTTTCAGATCGTTCACCAGTCAACTGAGTTATGGTTAAAGCTCAGTTGTAATGAACTCCAGGAAGCTATACACCAGACTGAATCTGGTCATTATGGCTTTGCTGCTGCTTTACTTCGCCGCTCTTCCTATGCCATTCAGTTGATCACTGATCAACTGAACATGCTCAAATTTATGACACCCTGGGATTTCCAGGCAGTACGTCCTGCACTGGGTAACGGTTCTGGGTTTGAATCTCCAGGCTGGAAAAAAGTCCAGTCTACCGGAGAAGCCATGTGTCAGGTGTTCGAGAACACGATTGCATCAGAATCCATTGATATCGTTGATGTATATCGCTCTCATCCAAACAGTGATTTATTTCAATTGTTTGAAGCGCTGGTGGAGTGGGATGAAAAGGTCAGTTTATGGCGTTCTCATCACTATAAAATCGCGGTCAGAACGATTGGACTGAATACAATTGGCACTAAAGGAACACCGATTGAAAAGCTCACTCGATTGATTAATCAAGAGTTTTTCCCGATGTTATGGCGTGCCAGAACACGGATCACAAACGAAGAGACCTACGGTAGTTAATCAGAACATCTGATTGTAGAGGCAGTTCATGAATTCCAGTGCATTTCGGGAGCAGATTTTGCTGCCTCCCGATAGTATCTTTTTAGCCAGTTGTAGTGTTGCACCAGCCACAAAAATGTTGGAAGACGCGTTATCCAGCATGCAGCGCTCAATGAAAACGCCAGAACTGGCGTGGCATGATTTTGAACAGGAAACGAATCAGTTAAGGCAGTCTTTTGCTGCTTGTATTGGTGCGTCTGTCAGTCAAATTGCATTGATGCCGAATGCTTCAACCTGTGCTTATCAGGTCGTATCGACCATGACATTCTCGCCTGGTGATGAGATCGTATTCAGTGAAGCTGAATTTCCTTCGATTGCACATGTCTGGCACCAGCAACAACACCGGGGCGTAAAGTTGGTGGCTGTGCCACAGGGTGAAAATCATCAACATACGCTGGATTTATTCCGACAGGCTATTACCGACAGAACCCGGTTGGTATCGGTGACGCATACTTGTTTTCGTGATGGTAAAACCCTGCCTTATCAGGCTATCACACAACTGGCGAAATCCGCCGGAGCAAAAGTATTTATCGATGGATATCAAGGGTTTGGTGTTTCCGATATTAATGTGTCTCAGATGGAATGCGATTTTTTTGTTACCGGTTTTATGAAATATGGACTGGGTCTGGCAGGAGTCGCGATGCTGTATGTGAAAGACCCGAGTGATATAAGTCGGGAACCTCAGCTTACCGGTTGGTTTGCTCGTAAGAATCCATTTGCTTTTGATATAAATACGGTTGATTTTGCCGAAGATGCCCGCAAGTTCGAGACTGGCACGCCTGCGACTCCAGCCATTTACGCTGCCAGAGCAGGGCTATCACTACTCTGCCAGTTTGATCAACAACGGGTCTGTGATCATATCGCAAACCTGGTGCATCAATGCGCTCAGCAACTGGAAGCAATGGGTGAACATCTGGTCACGCGTCCGGTGTCTCAGGAGCATGGTGCTCAATTGGCTGTTAAAACCTTGCAAGCCAATGACTTATCAAATTTTCTTTCTTTAAATCAGGTGGTTGTCAGTCCCAGAGGGAATGCTGTCCGCCTGTCGTTTCATTACTTCAATAACCAACGTGACATTGAACGAGTATGTCAGCTAATCCGCCTATGGCGGCAACGATCCGGACCGGATTGAGGATGCTGATAACCGAATGATGTCATAACTTTCACTGCTAACGGTCTACAGACCTAAATAACTAATCCGAAACTAATCCGAAACTGATCGGCGGGATTCGTTCGCGCAAAAATCAGCGATTCAGGTAGCGGAAAATAAAATAAACCCGGTATTGATGGTGTGGGGAGCAGGTTTATGTCAGAGCCTAACGACGACAATGTACAAACCTTAACCGAACAAAACAGTAAATCAGCGGCGATGGTAACTGCGCTGAAAAATGCATTAAAACAATGGGATAAAAAAGCCAGTCAGTTTCCTGTGGGTCAGGTGATGGATGTTTATCGCGTCAAAGGTAAGCACTTTGTTGACCCGGTAGCACTGAATTTGCTGCAACAGATTCGAGCCGACCTTAAATCACAAGTTGTTGACGACCCGGATAATGACTATCTGGATGTGTTGTCTTTTTTGGATGTGATGTTAGATAAAGATGATGAAACCTACGATTATCGTTCTTATCTGGCCTTGCCTTTGTTAAAGCTACCCGGTGTCAATGCACCTCTCTCCCTGTTGTATTCCGCCCGGGAAAGACTGGATCGTGACCTGGTGTTGTTGATTGTTGATGCGATCAAATTTGATATTGATTCACTGGATAACAAAAGCTGGTTGCCCGATATGAAGCCGGATCAGTCGCTGGTTGCTACCCGGTGTAAATTTGCGTTGAGAGCCCTGGAGCCTTATGTCGAACGACTTGGTATCTCGATCAATCCACGAGCCGAACAGCCAATCGACGAATTTAACACACTAAGCGACACGCTTGCTGATGGGATGTCAGATGCAGAAAAGCAAACATTGCTGGTCAGCTTGATCCCTGTTTATACCATTCATGATGAATACCTGTTTTTACGAGTACTGCAAAGTTTTGAAACCACGTTTAGCTGGGTGGCGTTGCAATTAAAAGCCGCGATTGAAGCGTTTAGTCAGAGTGGCGAGGTTGTACTGGCTCATTTGGCAGAAGCCGAAACGTATATCAAAGAAGCCATCGTATTGTTCCAGTTGCTAACCACGATGAGACAAGAATCTTTCAGAACCTTCAGAAATTACACGGAAGGCGCAAGCGCGATCCAGTCCCGCAGTTATAAAACCGTTGAATCACTGTGTCGCATTCCCGACGAAGACAGACTGGATTCAATCGCTTACAAATCCGTGCCGGAAGTGCGTAACCGATTGCTTAATGGTTCCGCAACCCTGGACGACGCTTATCTTCATGCACTGTCTGAACAAATACTCTCGGAAGATTCGCTGAAAGCAATTCGAGCGGTCATGAAACGGTTCGAACTGCACCTGAAACGTTGGCGGCAATCTCACTATGGCATTGCGGTGTTGATGTTAGGGGAAAGTACGGGCACAGGATATACGGAAGGAACGCCGTATCTGAACAGCGTTAGAAAGATTCCAGTGTTCAATGCGCCGGAATAATCAGAACAGCTATGACAACAGATAAAAACAACAGCATCAGTTGGTAAAACATTATGAACAATCAGATGAATAAAACCGTTGGTATTATCGGCGCAGGTCCGGTTGGTATGACATTGGCAGCCCGTCTGGCAGATTTTGGCATTTCCAGTGTGATACTGGATAAAGCTCCTCACTTACTGCCGAAAGGATCAAAGGCTTGTCTTATTCAGGGCGATGCGCTTGAGACACTGGAAAAACTGGGCATTGGCGATACGATTGGTGAAGAAGGTATTCATTGGCGAATAGCTCGCACCTACATTCGAAATGTCGAACGTATTACTCAGGAATATCCGGAACGAGAAGGCTATGCCGAGTTTGTCAATATCTCGCAATATCGCATTGAACAGGAGTTAGAGCACTGGATAAACCAGCATCCGAAGTCAGAGATTAAATGGAATCATGAACTGACAAGCTACACCGATAACGGCGACAACGTCACGGTCAATGTAAATACTGAAAACGGTCTGGAACAGTTTACCTTTCGTTATCTGGTTGCCTGTGATGGTGTTCGGAGCAAGATGCGTGATTTGTCTGGTGTTCCTTTCACTGGCTATACCCATAAAGATCGATTCCTAATCACAGATATCAAAGCAAATCTGCCACAAACAAAAGAACGACATTTTCATTTCGACCCGGATTTCAATCCTGGACGCCAGTTAGTGATGCATCCACAGCCAGATAATATCTGGCGAATAGACTGGCAGTTGCCACCTGATGCAGATATCGAGAAAGAGAAAGAAAATGGTGAACTGGAAAAACGGATCAGACGAGTCATCGGTGATATCCCCTATAACATTGAATGGATAAGTGTTTACCGGTTCCATCAGCGTGTTATCGATAACTTTAAACTAGGTAATGTATTTTTTGCTGGCGACGCCGCACATTCGTACCCGCCTTATGGTTCAAGAGGAATGAACAGCGGTATTCAGGACGCAGATAATCTGGCCTGGAAATTCAATGCGGTGATCCGGGGTAAAGCAGATGAAACCTTGCTGGATACCTATCATACAGAGCGTTATGCCGCCGCCCAGGAAAACCTGAAAGTCACTGAAGCAACCATCAAATTCATGGTGCCGCCTTCACCGATTAAGCGCATTGTCAGAAACATGGTGCTTTGGGCATCGGTGCCTTTCAAAGGACTTCGTAATTCCGTTAATCATGGTCGAATGACAGAGCCGTTCACGTATAAAGCATCACCAATGATCGTGCCGGATGACAACCCTTATGTGGGTCGATTCGCACCGGATACTCGCATTTTTGTGGATAATCAACGGACCCGACTTCGTAAATTTATCGGTCATGGTTTCCTTTGTTTATACATGGGGCCACCGGAGCGCCTGCCCGAATTTTGTCGTGCTGCGGCAGCCACACGAAGTGCGGTCGATGTCGCATTTGTTGCCGCCATGCCAAAAGGCGATGCTCCGCCTGTTGCCTTAGTTGAGCAGGAAAAAAGTGTCACGGTGGTGTTTTATGATGACATTCTTTTCGCTGAGCAATTTAAGCAGGGCGATCACGTTGTGTATTTGATCCGTCCTGATGGTCATATTGCGTCCAATCATCGTTTAGACAATACCCCATCTTTTACATCAATTATTGAACAAATCAGTGGTTGTCCGGTGACGGACTTCAACCAGTCTCCGTTAATGACTAAAGCATCCTGATTGCAACCTGGAGTAATTTTATGTCGCTTACCAAACCTCAATACGCCTGGCTGAATGGTGAAATTGTTGCCTGGGAAAACTGCGTACTTCACGCCCGAACACAGGGTGCTTTCTGGGGTGCCAATGTGTTTGAAGGTGTTCGTGTTTACTGGAACGAAGCCCAACAGCAAATGTTTATGTATCGGATTAACGATCACCTGAAGCGGTTACGTTTTTCCATGAAGTGTATCGACCTGAAGATGGAATGGACCGATCAACACATTACGGAGGCGTGTATTGAACTGATTAAACGCAATGGTTACCGGGAAGACATTCATATCGTGATTTCACCGTATTTTGGTCAGGGAAATAATTTTGATCCACTGGGTTACACCGAAGATACCGGTATGCATATTACGGCGATTCCCATGCCTCGTTCACCAAAATATCAGACGGGTGCAACTGCTTCGTTTTCGACCTGGCGTCGGATCAGTGACGACACCATGCCGCCACGGATAAAGACAGGGGCGAATTACCACAATAGCCGCCTTGCGCAACATGAAGCGAATCGCAACGGGTTTGATACCGCACTGTTTCTTAATCATCGCGGAACAGTCGCCGAAGCGCCTGGTTCATGCATCATGATGTATAACAATGGCGTGGTTACGACGCCACCAGGCACAGCTGGGGTATTAGAAGGCATTACAGTGGATGTAGTTGCGGAGCTGGCCAGCGAAAAACTGGGATTAGCGGTTGAACGGCGTGAAATTGATCGAACAGAACTCTACTTAGCCGAAGAAGTGTTTACCGTTGGTACGTTATCGGAAATTACGTCATTGACCAGTATTGACCGTAAATTGATTGGCGATGGCAAACCAGGCAAGGTTGTTCGTCAACTCCAGCAACATTATGAAACGGTAGTCAGGCTGGAACCGGTGGCTGAACATTCGATTCCCGTACTGGACTAGCCGGGAACGATTGTCTGAAAACACTCGAATTATGAGAGATAACGTTATGAGTGAATTATTACAACAACTGGCTGGTGCGTTAACGCAATCTTCCGTCAAGGTCGTCGATTTGGCGGCGCCATTATCAGAAGACACCCCGGTTATTCGATTACCGGCAGATCGAGGACAACCCTGGCCGTTCAAACAAGAAGTGATCAGCCAGTATGATGAAAAAGGCGAAGAAGTTTACTGGAATAACATTCAGATGTCAGAACATACGGGCACGCACTTTGATGCGCCATGTCACTGGGTATCAGGAAAAGGTGGCGATGATGTTGTCAGTGTGCCGGTGCAACGACTGGTCGCGCCTGCGGTCGTGATTGACGTCAGTCATCAGGTTGATGATCCGGATTTTTTGTTGGAACGACATCACGTTGAAGCCTGGTGTGAACAACATGGATCATTACCAGAGGGCAGTTGGCTGCTGTATCGATGTGGTTGGGATAAATACGATACGGATGCCGATACATTTCTGAATAACGGCCATACGCCAGGCGTTAGTCCCGAGTGTGCAAAGTGGCTGGCGGAGGAAACCCCCATCGTTGGCATTGGAGTCGAAACTGTTGGCACTGATGCCGGGCAGGGGGCAAAACAAATTCCACCGTTTCCAGTTCACTGGTATTTTCAGGGAGCAGGAAAATATGGGCTCACTCAGCTAAAAAATCTGGATCAGTTACCGCCAACGGGTGCCGTACTGATTGTTGCACCTTTGCCAATTGTGAATGGTTCAGGCAGTCCATGCCGTGCTTATGCACTAATCACTAATTAATCAACATAAAACACCTCAACAATCGCCCTGACGTTGTACACCGTGTCGGGGCTTATACGTTCTGATACAAAATTCTGTGGTTCGCTGTTTTTCCTTTGATCGTTATGCAGCTATTATTGCCAACATTATCAATGTCATTGGCAATGGAGCTTTTATGTCATTTTTTACCAAAGCATTATCAAAAGTCGGTATTGGTGCTGCGAAAGTAGATGCAGTACTGGATAACGAATCAGTTCAGCCGGGTGAGTTAATTACAGGCGTTATTAAGATCACTGGCGGTAAAGTTGAACAAAAAATCAATAAGATCGATCTGGATGTTTACTGCAACTATTTCGTCGAAGAAGAATATGAACGAGATGATGAGACGCATACTCGCGTAGTTGAACGCACTTGTCGTATTAACAGCTGGGATCTCAATGAATCATTTATGATTCAACCAGAAGAATATCGGGAAATTCCATTTGAAGTTGAATTATCTCAGCAAGCACCGTTAAGTATCGGTAAAAGTGAAACCTGGTTAAACACCAATCTCGATATCGATTTTGCACTGGATAAAGACGATAAAGATTATATTCATGTCGTTCCTAACGAGATGCAAGCGGCCACGCTGGGCGCAATCGAACAACTGGGTTTTGACATGGTTGAAGCAGAAAGTGAAGGATGTAACTCTCACCGGGGAGAATTACCCTTTATCCAGGAATTCGAATTCAAGGCACGTCGCGGAGATTTTCGTGGCAAGCTGGATGAACTTGAGCTGGTGATGATGTTACACGGTGATGAGCTAACACTGTTCCTTGAAATTGATCGCAAAGCCAGAGGGATTGGTGGTTTGTTCGCAGAAATGTTCGATATGGATGAAAGTAATGTTCGAGTAACAGTGGATAGCAGCCACAAAGGGCAGCTCGTTGATATTCTGCATGATGTAATCAGCCAGCATAGTTAGTCAATATACACATTTTACACAACATACATCTTTGCCTTTCCAGCCTTGCCTGATGGAGTTTATAGGACCAGAATGCAGGGCTTTAATTCTCCTCACCTCAGTATATATGTACCATTTATGTTTTATAATCTATTTCTGTTACTTGTTATAAATTAACAGGTTAGTGATATTTTATTGTTCTAAATTGAATGAAACCAAACTGGAAACAACTAACTTTTGTCTGTCTATAATGCTTATCTGTTTCCGTGTCAGGTGAACGTAACATGAGTACAAATCATGAACCGGTACATGTCAAAACCAGTCTTCAAACGATCAAAATGAAAGTGGAACCACCGAATAGTGGCCTATCTATAACAGAACCGTGGCGATTTTTTAGAGTGTTGCAGGATGAAAGTGGTGTTGAATATGAGGAAGAAATTTCAGATACCGCAAGTTATATCATCGAAAGTTATTTTGAAGATCAAAATGACGAGCTTGCTAATAAAAAACAAGTTTTGCAAATTCATTTTTCAATCAAGGGACCAGAAAGTTCGGATTGGAGGTTCTTTGGTAAAGGATTTGAATTTTATGAATTACATGGCAACTGTTTATGTGAAGTTAAAACTGAGGTAACAGGATTGAATAAGAATGGCATTCTTACAATCACAAATGTAGGCAATTACCTTGAGTTGGATAAAACAACGGCTGAAAACAGTAACTTCCCCTTACATGCAATACCCGAAAATACATCCGGTGAGCAACCTAAGCGAATCATGAGTTTCCGAGTCGCGCTTGAGCGGGTTGGGGCGTCTGTAGGCAGTGTTGAACAGGGGCATATTTATTTTTCACAAGACCCCAGTGTAGGCATCATCCGAGGGCCAGCACCAGAAGCTGTCTGAATTGAATTTTAAGAGGATGATCAAAATTACAGGCAGCGATTTGCTGCCTGTAATCGTTGTAACGGTTTAATCGTCAAGGAAGGATTTTGGATTGGCTCGTGCTTCAGCCGTGTTACGTCGGTCATCCAGAATATGCGACTGGATACGCAACATTTCCTTATCGACGGTTTTAGTACCATCGCCTGTCAGATGTAGTGGGTAAGTCTTAATATGATTATCCACTTCGCCAATCATCACTTTACTGGCACCTTGTTTTGCATAATCAACTGCTGCTACACCGAGTTTGGTTGCCAGTACACGGTCATGACTGACCGGTGCCCCGCCACGTTGAATATAGCCCAGCACGAACGGACGACAATGTACGCCGCAATCTTTTTCAATGGTTTCAGCCAATTCATGAATACCTTGTGGGAAAAAGTTTTCTGCCACCACAATAATATTGCTGGTTGAATCCCGGATTTCTCGTGCAGCTTCGATATTTTGTTTAATCGCTTTAAGCGCTTTTTCCGGAGTCTTGTACTGTTCAGGTGTAATAACTTGTTCAGCACCGCTACCCATACCTGCGTTCAACGCTAAATAACCACTGCGACGGCCCATAACTTCTACCAGAAAGATACGGTCGAAGGCGTCAGCGGTATCGCGGACCTTATCGATGGCATCAATGGCAGTATCAACAGCCGTTGGGAAGCCAATGGTGTAATCCGTGCCATCGATATCATTGTCAATGGTGCCGGGTAAGCCAATAACCTGACCTGACCAGTGATTAGACAGGTGATTGGCACCGCGAAAACTGCCATCGCCACCGATGACAAACAATACATCGACGTTGTTTTCATCTAATACTGCGGCGGCTTTTTGTGCCGTCTCATCGAGATGAAAGGTCTTACACCGCGCACTTTTTAAAATTGTGCCGCCCATGTGAATAATGTGACGAACTGCGCCCTCGGTCAGAACTTTTTTATCATTGTTCAACAGGCCGTTATAGCCATGTTTAAAGCCCAGGACTTCGATGTTGTAGTGAAGGCAAGTCAGAGTCAGTGCCCGAATACACGCGTTCATGCCTGGAGCATCACCACCCGAGGTGATGATAGCGGCTCGTTTGATGGTTCTTTCCATTATCATTTGCCGTTTTTATCTGTTACGAAAATCAATCCTGATCACAGAATCGTCAGGTCCACCTGATTTTCTTCATTAATAAAAGCGCAAGATGTTCAGAATCGTTTGGGGCGAGTCGTTGGTGGAGAAGAGCCACCAGCGTCAGGCTGGTGGCCTGAATTTAACTAATCGATTCTGATGATCTTACAGGTATTTGTTGCGCCGACGGTTTCCATGACGTCACCATGAGTAAGAATAGCCAGGTCTCCTGATTCCAGGATGCCTTTTTCTTTCATGGTTTCCGACACTGCTTTAGTCAGCGTACTCATGTTGTATTGGGTTGAATCGAAATACGTTGGATAAACGCCGCGATACAACGCCATTTTGTTCAACGCTTTCTCATGACGAGACAGCGAAAAAATTGGGTGTGCAGAAGTAATACGAGACATTAACTTGGCACTGTAACCTGATTCTGTCAGAGCAATAATGGCTTTAACACCTTTCAGGTGATTAGCCGCGTACATTGCTGACATAGCGATGGTTTCTGACATTTCATTAAATGTTTCGTCGATCCGGTGACGTGAGATTTGAATGCTTGGGTGTGCTTCTGCACCGATACAAACGCTCGCCATGCTGGTAACCGTTTCAACCGGATACTGTCCCGCAGCTGTTTCTGCTGAAAGCATAACAGCATCTGTACCATCCAGAACCGCGTTGGCAACGTCCATGACTTCAGCCCGGGTTGGCATTGGGTTTTCAATCATGGATTCCATCATTTGAGTGGCTGTTACCACGATTTTATCGAGCTGACGTGCGCGTGAAATGATTTTCTTCTGCACACCGACCAGCGCCGCATCACCAATTTCAACCCCTAGATCACCACGAGCAACCATCACAGCGTCAGATGCGCGAATAATGTCGTCCAGTGATTCATCATCTTTAACGGTTTCAGCACGTTCGATTTTTGCCATGATTCGTGCATCGCAACCTGCTTCTTTAGCCAGTTGGCGAGCGTAGCGTAAATCTTCACCGCTGCGAGGGAAGGATACTGCCAGGTAGTCAACTTCCATTGCTGCCGCAGTAATAATGTCTCGTTTATCTTTTTCAGTTAGTGCCGGAGCGGTCAATCCGCCACCTTGACGATTGATACCTTTGTTGTTGGAGAGCGGGCCTCCAACGGTAACTTCCGTCAGAATCTGTGTGCCTTTGGTTTCAAGCACTTTTAGTTGAACACGACCATCATCCAGTAACAGAATATCGCCAGCATCAACATCGCCTGGCAACTCTTTATAATCAATACCAACGGCTTCTTGCGTACCTTCACCTTTGCCCATTGCCGCGTCGAGGGTGAAGTTTTCGCCTGGCGTTAAATGAATTTTGTTGTCTTTGAATGTGGAAACACGAATTTTTGGACCTTGCAGGTCGCCTAACAATGCGACGTATTTCCCGGTTTTTTTGCTGATTTCGCGAACTCTTTTCGCTCGATTGATATGGTCTTCGGCACTACCGTGAGAGAAATTTAATCTGACGACATTGGCGCCAGCCAGGATAATCTCTTCCAGATTGTTATCTCTGTCGGTGGCTGGACCAAGGGTTGCAACGATTTTCGTTCTACGAGGCATGGCTGATCTCCGGTTTTCTTTGCCTGAAAAAGGGCAGGCACACAGTTTGTTCTAAGTTTGCTACGTTGTGCTGACAGTACAAGAAGCGAGGTAACGAGTAGGCTTGAATAGTCGGTGTCCATCGTAATTCACGGACAAATCGGTGAAATCTGGCCTGCGTTACAGGCAAGTATGGCTCAAAACGACTAAAGTGAGTCTGATACATTCGATGATTCAAAATGATACGTGTCTGAATGTCTTGTGACGCATGTCTAAAAAGACGATGACCGTATGGTAGTTATCGATTGTTACCCTGATATGTCAGCGACGGGAAATTTAATGCAAACCCGTTTGCGAAATCCAACGTGACGATATTCACGTTGAAGCCCGAAAAAGTAAGTGAGCGATGATAACGTGACTTACACATTATTCATAGTCATATTGTTGTCATATTTATTACTGTTTCGTAAACGTTGACGCATGTAGAAGCTGACTTCGGTACTCGCTAAACTGTGTTGTTACCTGACAAACGGCACCAATTTAAGGCAAAAATCAGCAGAAACTCAACCTGTTTATTTATGCATACGTAAGCATTGGTCAGAACAGGCTTGAATTTATCGGTTTAACCTGAAAGCAGTAATTAATTCATGAAGATATAACCAGATTCGTTTATGTCAGGAACAAAATCACGGTATAATCGCGCCGCCCTTAATCCGGGCATGCAATTAAAAATGTAACTAGCAAAAGCGTCGTTGATCGTCGTGTAACTATGGGTGGAGAACATCAATATGACACAGTGGGCAGATATCGCGGTTATAGGTTTGGGTGTGATGGGAAAGAACCTGGCACTAAACCTGGCTGACAATGGTTTTACCGTTGCAGTGTATGATCTGGATAAAGAGAAAATAGCCACGGCGATAGCTCAGGAAGCAAAAGAACGATTCACCGATTACCCTCGATTTATTCCTTGTCAGTCCATTCGCGAACTCAATGATACTTTTCAGGACCACAAAACTATCCTTCTTTCCGTGCCCGCCGGGGCGATTGTCGATACCGTCTGCACCAGTCTGATTGAATCTGGTTTGACCGCTAAAGACATTGTTATTGATACGGGTAACAGTCACTGGCAAGACACCATTGCGCGTCACGAACGCTTTGACGGCAAAATTTCATTCTTCTCTGCCGCCGTATCGGGTGGAGAGCAGGGCGCACGCTTTGGACCATCATTAATGGCCAGCGGCCAGAAAAAAGACTGGCAACGAGTTCAGCCATTTTTTGAAGCGATTGCTGCGAAAGTAGATAACGAAACTGGTTTGCCACTGGAGCGTCATGATTACCGTGAACCCGTCCCACAAGGTAAAGGCTGTGCTGCATTAATCGGTGTGGCAGGCAGTGGTCACTTTGTGAAAATGGTTCATAACGGTATTGAGTATGCTGATATGCAGTTGCTGGCTGAAGCCTGTGATTTGTTGCGTCGCACGTTGGGCATGACACCTGCCGAGGTCGGTCAACTCTTTGAAAAATGGTGTGAAACCGAACTTAACAGCTATTTGCTGGAAATCTCTGCCGACATTTTACAGTTTAACGATCCGGATACCGGTAAACCAATGGTCGATATGATCATGGACAAAGCGGGTCAGAAAGGCACAGGCACCTGGACAGCGATAGAAGCATTGAAAGCGGGCAGTCCGTCATCCACCATTGCTCAGTCGGTTTTTGCCCGTTCATTGTCGATGATGAAAGAGTTCCGACAACAAGCCGCTGCTGTCTTGAGCGGTCCTGATGCAGCATTAACGTTGAACGACGAAGAAAAACAAGCATTTATTGATCAACTATTCAGCGGCTTACTCGCAACTAAAGTCGTGATTTACGCTCAGGGTTTTGAACTGATGTCCACCGTGGCAAAAGAACAGGACTGGCAACTGAATTTTGCCGAAATCGCTGGTATCTGGCGTGCGGGCTGCATAATTCGCGCAACGATTCTTCACACGATCACACTGGCTTATGCCGAGCAAAAAGACATTGATAATTTGATGTTGATTCCATCATTTGCTGCACTACTGGCAGAACATCAGGGGAACTGGCGCAAATTAGCCGCGACTGCACTGATGCAAGGAGTGCCAATGCCGACATTAACGGCGGGTCTGAATTACTATGATGGTTGCAGAAGCGAGGTACTTCCGGCTAACCTGATTCAGGCGCAACGAGATTTCTTTGGGGCGCACTTATTCCGTCGCGTCGATAAGCCTGAAACGGAAAGCTATCATGTCGAGTGGCATAACCCGGTGAATGAAAGACAGGTGGTGAGGTTAAAATGACTAACAAAATCAAATCAGACGATGAATTAACCCCTGAACAATTGCGTGTGTGTCGTCAAAAAGGGACTGAAATGCCTTTCAGTGGCGAACACCTCTATGAAACCGCCGATGGTGATTACCATTGTGTGTGCTGCGATAGCAAACTGTTCCGTTCCGATCACAAATTCGATGCTGGTTGCGGCTGGCCCAGTTTTTTCCAGTCTGCCGAAGAGGGCGCGATTGCTTATCATAAAGACACCAGCGCTGGCATGATCCGTACAGAAATCACCTGTTCAAACTGTGAAGCACATCTGGGTCATGTATTTGATGATGGTCCGATGCCCACCGGCAAGCGTTATTGTTTAAATTCGGTAGCACTGGATTTTAAGGCTGATTAAGGTATTGCCCGGCCGCAACGTCGAATGATGCGTTATCAGCATACAAAGTAAAGGCAGCCTGGGCTGCCTTTGTTCTATCTAAAGTATAAATTTGCGTGTTATTCCTCAGAAGCCCTTTCTTTCATTGACTCCAGATACTGCAACGACTGAATTCTGGCCTCGTCTCTTAAGATAATTGGTTCTTGTAGTGACAACTGATCGCGCAACGCAATATAGATACTCGCTAAAGATTCAATCGCATTGAATACGGCAACAGCGCTGTAGCTTGTTACGGTTGTTTCCAGTTGCTTAGCGATGTCAGGTAAGTTTTGTTCTAAACGTCTTACACCGACTGGCTCCTGACCATTCAATTTCGCCGCTAAAGGCCCTATAACATCCAGTCGAATCGAAGAAACAAACTCAATGCCTTCAAATACTTCTCCTCGTGCAGTTTTGCTTGCGCCGTAATGCACCCAAACCCAAAAACGATCTTCGAACCATTGCAGGGGTTGAATCGGATAATGACCATCCGGGCCTTGATAAAAAGGGGTTAATGCGTCGTTTTCCTGCCATAAAATAACGGGATTATCGACGCGCTGACCGACATCAGGTAATGCAACAAACTTAAAATCGACATGCAACAGTTCGGTTTCCTGATACAGGCAAATCAGTAATCTGGGTTCGCCAACATGTTCACCGGTAAAGCTGGAAAGTAACTGACCAAACTGTTGCGCCAGTTGATGGCGTTCTGCTGTTACTTCAGTGACAAACGGGGGTTTTATGGCGACGACTAAATCGATATCACTGAATTCGTCCAGTTTATTGACTGAACCAGAACCGGACATTGCCAGTCCGGCGAAACGTCCATCATTGGACAAGTGGGTGATCACACGATCTAAAAAGGTTTGATGATGGGGTAATAAGCTGCTGTTAGTGCGACTGACTGTTAACATCAGTGTGCGCTCCCTTAAACGTGCTCGTTCGAGCGGTTAATATCCCTGATGCTTCTCCGTTCTACTTCTTAAAGACCATACACTGGCTGACAAAGCAGCATTACAGAATGTCATAAAACGATGAAAGGTAGAAGCTAAAAATTATGCTAACCAGTTAAGGCTTGTTATCCCTTAAATGACGGCTGTTTAAACGTGCCGCTATTGAGCTGATCCCAGGTTGTTTCCGCGATGTCATCGAGTCTGTCTTTGCTCAGGTTACGCGCTTCAAGTTCCAGCTCTAATTGTTTCATTTTGATGTTAGTTAATCCGGCCATTTCAGAGATTCTCGCCCAGATATAAGCGCTTTTCAGCTCGTCTCGGTTGTAGTGATCATTGGTCAGCGCAATAAATATTTCAGGATTTAACCGCTCTACATCGGGTTTGTGAAGGGCCAGCGCTTTTAGTAGCAGGTCGCGAGCTTTTTCTGGATCACGCTTGGTGTAGTAGGTCGCCAGGCCATACTGAAGCTCGGCTGAATTCAATTTTCCTTCTGCTTCCAATGCCAGAAATTTATCCAGAGCGCGTTGGTCGCCATTTCTTGAGAAGTGATAATACAACAGATGAGGGTAGTCGGAGGTTCGAGTGGCTTCCGATAATCGTTTGATTTCTTTGATGCTTTCCAGGTAGCCTTCAATCCGTTGCGTTTTCTTTTCTTTCAGCTTGATATGTTCGATTTTTGAAGCAAGTTCAATACAGGCATTGTAATGTTCAAGGCTGATTAGCATATTGTAGCGATTCGCATCAGACGGTAGACGAGATTCTGCCCAGCCATCCATTAAGACCTTACTGCGAGATTCGTTACAATGCCCACCACCCGGGAATCGGGCGCAAAGTTCAGGATTTTGTTGGCAAATATCGTAAATGGTAATACCACTGTCGCAGGCCGCAAGAAGCAATAAGGGTGCTAAAACACCTAACACTTTTTTCATTTTTTCCCTTCCCATCGGGTTCAAAACATCTTGATTTGAATCGTAAATCAGCGAGTTTCATTCACTTGAACATCGGCTGGTGAAAAAGGTTAACAAATTCCGGTAGTAATGCCTATAAAAAGCAGAATGTTGACGGGGACTGTTGCTTATATAAGCATGCATTAAAGTATAGATGTCGATAATAGTTTCACCAGTGGAAAGTATTGCCGCTGACAACCGACAACCCGCAAAAGCATCTAAACTGACAGAACGTTCAGGTGTAAGCAATTTTTGCCAATTAAACGATTAAGTCAGATTGTGTCGCAGTATGGGTCCGTGCTGGCGTCTATAAGTGGTTTGAACTACAATACGCGCCGCATCCTGCGGTGCGGTGGTAAATCTGCGAAAGGATATCCGTCAAAAAAGCAGCATCGCCTGACGAACAAACAGTTTGTTACCGTGGGATAAAGACCCCAAACACGTAACGTTATTTTGTTAAAGGCTAAAGTAATGACTACATCTTACGAAGACAAGTATCAAAAAAGTTGGCAAGAGCGCCAGGACTATGCAGAAAGCATGCAACCCATCATCGGTAAGTTATATCGTGATAAAGGCGTAGAGATCAGCGTTTATGGTCGTCCTCTTGTTAATGCATCTACCATTGACATTATTAAAGCCCACAAAACTGTTGCCAAGTTTGAAGAACAAAAACTACGTTTACGTGAAAGCTTTCCATTCCTGGAAGAAGTTGCTCGTCTTAACATCTCTCAATCTCGCGTAGATATCGGTAAACTGGCATACAGCTATCTTTACAAAAATGCCGGCGAAGGCATGTCTGTGAGCGACTTCGTTGCTAAAGAACTGGCAGAAATCATTGAAAATAACGGCCACACTGAACCACAAGACGTTGTTCTTTACGGTTTCGGTCGTATCGGTCGTTTAGTTGCTCGCTTATTGATTGAAAAAGCTGGCCCTAACGCAAAACTTCGTCTTCGCGCAGTAGTACTTCGTGGTGGCGATCTTGAAAAGCGTGCTTCTCTATTACGTCGTGACTCGGTTCACGGTCCATTCAACGGCAGCATCACCGTTGACCACGAGCGTAAAGCAATCAAGGCAAACGGCACTTACATCCAGGTGATCGAAGCAAACTCGCCAGACGAAATTGATTACACGCAGTACGGTATCAACAACGCACTAATCGTTGATAACACGGGTATCTGGAAAGACGAAGCAGGTCTTGGTCTTCACCTTAAATCAAAAGGCGCAGGTAAAGTCCTTCTGACTGCTCCGGCAAAAGGCGACATCAAAAACATCGTTTATGGTGTTAACCAGAACATGATCAATTCAGATGACCGCATTGTTTCAGCAGCAAGCTGTACAACGAATGCAATCACGCCTGTTCTTAAAGCACTGAACGACGAGTACGGCATTGCTAACGGCCACGTTGAAACGGTTCACGCTTACACCAATGACCAGAACCTGATTGATAACTACCACAAAGCAGAACGTCGTGGTCGTGCAGCACCATTAAACATGGTTCTTACTTCAACAGGTGCAGCGAAAGCAGTTGCTAAAGCACTGCCTGAACTGGCGGGTAAACTGACCGGTAATGCGATTCGTGTTCCTACGCCAAACGTATCAATGGCTATCATGAATCTGAACCTGAATCGTGAAACAAACCGTGAAGAAGTAAACGAGTTTTTAAGCCACGTTTCACTTTACTCTGATCTTCAGGACCAGGTTGATTTCACTGCTTCAACTGAGATTGTAAGCTCTGATCTTGTTGGTTCTCGTTACGCATCAATCGTCGATTCTCAGGCGACTATCATCGACGGCGATCGTGCTGTTCTTTACGTTTGGTACGATAACGAATTCGGTTATAGCTGCCAGGTGCTACGTGTGATGAACGAAATGGCGGGTATTGAATTCCCAACCGTTCCTCGCTAATAGCAACTGACAGATATTGTCTGACAGTTGAAATTTATTTAAAAACGCCCGGTCTGATTTTCAGGCTGGGCGTTTTTGTTTTCTGATGGGTATCATCAGGTTGCGCCAGCCTTTAAAAAAATCAGGGGACAATTTCATGTTTGCATCACTTAAGCAAAAAATTACACCTTATTTGCCAACCAGTTGGTGGCAATGGATCGGTGGTTTATTGCTTCAACTCGTCATTGCCATCACCATTTTTCAGGCGGTCAGCTACTGGCGAGAATCATCACTACTGGACGCTGATGGCTCCGTCACGTTACCCGCTTTCCATTTACAGTCACTCGAAGGTATGCCTTTCAGCAGTGAGCAATTAAAAGATAAAAAAACCGTTGTTTACTTCTTCGCACCCTGGTGCCAGGTGTGTCACGTGAGCATTGGTAATCTGCAAACACTCTACAATCAACATCAGGACGATGATGATCTGAACGTCATCGCCATTGCGCTGGATTTTTCGACGAAACAGGAAGTTGCTGAATTTGTTGCGAATAAAAACCTGACATTTCCCGTCTTGCTAGGTAATTACAATCTGGGCGCACAATTTAATATCCGAGCATTTCCTACCTATTACACCACGGACGAAGCTCAACGCATTACCGGTAAATCTTTGGGTTATAGTTCATTCGCCGGGCTGGCGATGCGAGTGCTGTAATCTTTGATGTTGTATTTTTAAATGACATAACGGAGCAGCTTAGCTTGATAAGCTGCTCAGTAAACAATCCCTCCAGACTTGAAAATGCCCTAACACCTCCTTGCACCCCAAAACGCTACTATGCAAAAATCCCTGATTCCAAAAACAACGAGAATCATGATGAAACAAAATATTGTTCATATAGCGCTGGTGGTAAAAGACTATGATGAAGCTATAGCGTTTTATGTAGATAAACTAAATTTCACATTAATCGAAGACAGTTATCAGCCGGAACAGGACAAACGTTGGGTTGTGGTATCACCACCAGGTAGTAATGGCGTTACTTTGTTACTGGCCAAAGCTTCAACTGCCGAGCAGGAGACTTTTATTGGCAACCAGGCTGGTGGACGTGTGTTCTTGTTTTTAAATACCGATGATTTTTGGCGGGACTATCATCACATGGTAGCGCAGGGTATTAAATTCATTCGGGAACCCGTTGAGCAGGAATACGGCACAGTTGCAGTGTTTGAAGATTTATATGGTAATCGCTGGGATTTATTACAGTTGGTGCCGGAACATCCAATGGTGAAGCGAATGGGGTAGTTGTACTGAAAATATTTAGAAGTTTACTGCAAATGATAATTGAAAATGAACCGGCTCATAAAAGAGCCGGTAAGTAATCTCAAGGATTGTACCTAATCAACCAATCCCTTCAACAACTCCATAGCCTGAGCATTTCCTACCGCATTGGCTCGTTTTAACCACTCAATGGCGCGGTTTTTCAGGACATTGCCATCACGATCTTTATGGGCGGATAAATCCAGTAAATACCGGGCTACTTTTACCATCGCCGGGCCAAAGCCTGCTTCGGCGGCCTTGACATACCAGGCGTTTGCTTTGGCGGTATCGGCCTGAACACCCTGGCCCATTTCATACATTTCACCAATGTTATAAAACGCGACGTCAGTATCTAGTTGAGCGGATTCCTGGTAAAGCGCCATCGCCTTATCGAAATCAACCTTAATGTTGCCGTGGCCGAATCGATAATATTCGCCCAGGTTGTTGATAGCGACTGGATCTTTACGATTTGCTGCACGCTCGATGTATGGGAAAGCGCGTTTAAAGTCCTGTTCAAAGTATTCATCGTTTAAGAACAGGTCGCCCACTAATACATCAAAATCAAATTTCTGACGGGTGGAAAACTCAGTCAGAATAGACAAGGTCTCGCGGTTCTTCTGGTGTTCCAGTGAGTATTTATCATTAAAGGCGAGGGCAGCCAGCCACAGGCCCGCTTCGGATTTACCCTGATTCCACGCGGTGTTATACCAGTGCTTTGCCTGCTCGATATCCTTGTTGTTGCCGTACTGATTGATGTAACCCAGCATGACCGCAGAATCCTTGTTACCGGCTTTCCAGGCTTGCTCAAAGTAAACCTTCGCGGTGGTCTCATCATTTATGCCGTAAGTATCGTTGTAGTACAGTTGACCCAGATAGTAGTTCGCCTGGCCCGGATTTTCTTTGGCGGCGGATTTAAACAAGGTAATCGCCAGTTGTGGGTCAGGGTCTACGCCCATGCCTTCCATATAAAACCAGGCGAGTGATAATACCGCCTGACTAAATCCTTGATTGGCAGCTCGTTCATAATAGGTTTTTGCTTGCTGATAATCCTGGTCAACGAATTTACCTTGCTGATACAGGTAGCCGAGATTATAGAGTGCATAGGCATTGTCTTTATCTGCGGCTGCGCGGTACAACGCCAGCGCCTTTTCTGGGTTCTTTTCTACCAGAATACCTTCCCGATAATACCAGGCGAGATTATTCATGGCTTGTACTGAACCCGCTTCTGAGGCTTTTTGATACCAGCCAATCGCTGTTTCTTCGCTCTTTTCAACAAAGCGACCTGTACTATACCAGTAGCCAATGTTTGACATTGCACCACCGTGATTCATGGCGGCGGCCTGTTGATACAGTTGCCATGCTTTTTCGTCGTCTACCTCTATCCCAGCGCCGTTTTGATACATGATCGCCAGATTATACAGCGCAGTCGCGTTATCAAATTCTATTGCCAGTTCATACAAATCACGTTCACGCTGGTGGTTACGGCCATGCGGTAACAGGAAATTGTAATCCGCAGCGGTTTCGACCAGGCCATTGATATGCGCGTCAGTCGGCCAGGCGGTGAGCCACTGACGAATCAAATCATCACCGTTATCCATTCTGGACAATAAGCCAGTGAACAGGCGAGAGCCTTGATTGTTGTCGGTGACATAATCGACCCGGTCCACGTATTCAGTGGCTTTCTCCAGACTGTATTCTGAGCTGTCTGGCAGGGTGTGATACATCGCCAGAGCAATGCTGGCTTCAATCATGCCTGTTTCCGCAATTTGCTCGATCCAGCTTTTAGCCTTGGCAAAGTCTGCGG
Organism: Alteromonadaceae bacterium; assembly: GCA_965656875.1. Lineage (GTDB taxonomy): Bacteria > Pseudomonadota > Gammaproteobacteria > Enterobacterales > Alteromonadaceae > CBFHMJ01. The sequence goes on along the minus strand of CBFHMJ010000027.1, from coordinate 158,278 downwards.
TTTGTCCATTCATTAACCAGGCGATAGAAATCAGCGTATAGGCCAGAGGCGATTGATCCCGGTATGGTGCGAGGATAGCGATAGCGCGTTGATAGTTTTTACGACGAAGGGCATCACGAGCGCTGGGAATTGCTAATAATGAACTAACTTGCAGATTCTGAAAGTCCAGTAAAAACCGGGTCGCCGTGAGCTGGTCCATACTGAAGCTTTGTTGTTCATCGATCACTGTACTGAGCAGGCGATAATTACTGAAATAGCGAATATCGTAGCGTTGCAGCGTATCGTCGTAGACATGAATTTTGAATAGATAACGGTCATTGGTGAAATACAACTCGGTATCCAGGACGGTTAAACCGTCAAACTGGAGCAACAGCACCGCTTCCTGATATTCGCGGATCTCAATAGGATCTTTAATGTCTTTCCCTTTGTTCCGCCCGACCATGACCTGCATGATTTTCTGCATGGCCTGATAGTTTTCATTGAACTGCGACATCTCTGTGCTGGTGTAATTACAACGCCACAACAAATAATGGCTAACCAGTGCGGTTGGATGTGCTTCAACGGCTTGTTTTAATACCTGTTGATTTTCATCGAGACAAACATCAGCCAGTGACATATCCATGATCGGTGCTGTTAACGTTCGGTGAGGCACGTAAGCGTTGAAATATCCTTTATCGACAAAGGCTTTCCATTGCTCTTCGGTTTTTCTCAATGGATGTTCAGGTTCAAAGGCGTATTGCCAGGCGGGATAAAACTGCTGAGTAACGAGAGGCGTTTCTTCGACTTGAGGCGTACTGGTACAGGCAGAGAGCGAGAGCGCTAACACAGGCGCGAGAAAAAGCGGTGAACGATTAAATAGCTTCATAAACCCTCAGTTGGCATCGTCACAATGACGATGCCGCTTCACAAATAATCCCGATTTGCTGCATCCGGACATTACCGTCCGGCGGGGTTATTTATGGTTGAATAGTTACGACTGACAATTGTTCGGGCGAGTCACCCGCCCATTCTTCACTGGAGAGGTCTGTCAGTCCCGCTGGTACGGTGGGGATGTCAGGTGCATCGAATGCGGTATCGCCTTCAATGTCTGGCATGGGTGTTTTACCCACCGATTTAAAATCAAATAATTCAGTGTCGGCCAGGTGTGATGGCACAACATTCTGGACCGCCTTAAACATAGTTTCTATACGGCCCGGGAAGTTTTTATCCCAGTCATTTAACATGCTTTTGATCGACTGGCGTTGTAAGTTTTCCTGCGAGCCGCACAAGTTACATGGAATAATTGGGAAACCCACCTGCTCGGAGAAACGAGCGATATCCTTTTCTTTACAGTACGCCAGTGGACGAATCACGATATGTTCTTTGTCGTCACTGATAAGTTTAGGCGGCATGGTTTTCATTTTGCCACCAAAAAACATGTTTAAGAAAAGCGTTTCAAGGATATCGTCTCTGTGATGTCCCAGCGCGATTTTGGTCGCACCAATTTCTTTCGCAGTGCGGTATAAAATACCACGACGTAAGCGGGAACACAGCGAGCAGGTTGTTTTTCCTTCCGGAATCTTATCTTTTACGATGGAATAGGTATCTTCTTCAACTATTTTCCACGGAATATCAAGTGTTTCCAGGTATTCAGGCAATACATGCTCAGGAAAACCGGGTTGCTTCTGATCCAGATTAACCGCGAACAGTTCAAAATTCACCGGGGCGCGTTGCTGAAGGTTACGCAAAATATGTAACAAGGTGTAGCTGTCTTTACCACCGGACAAGCAAACCATTACCCGGTCGCCTTCCTCGATCATATTAAAGTCTTCAATTGCTTTACCGACTTCACGACGAAGACGTTTTTGTAACTTGTTGAAATTGTATTGCGCTTTGGCTTCAGCTGCGTTTGCCATTCATAAAACCCCTGGAAAAAAGACGCGACATTATACCAGGGCAAAACGGGGGATCAAATGATGGTGTGCGATAGCTGATAATTGGTCGCTCGTTCCGGGATTTTAACGGCTAAGAAAGGTGATTTGTGAAGGTTTTACGGCCAACGCTTGAACGACTTAGGCAAAGTCGTTCAATAATCCGACTACACGATGTTTGGGCGTTCGGGCAATGGTTTGCATAAGCTTGAAAGGAACATCAGCAATACCATAACAAGTGTGAAGTTCATCAAGCATGGCAATCCAGACTTTAGCGGTCATTTGGGCATCGTATAACGCTCGGTGAAATTGTCCGTCACCGTCCAGATTGGCAAATTGCACTAAGGTGCCGAGTTTGTGATCAGGCGCATGTTGATATATTCGTCGCGCCGCCAGCATGGAGCAGGCAAACTGTCCGGGATATCGCCGATTGATTCGGCTAACTTCGGCATCCAGAAAACGTTGATCAAAAGACGCATTATGTGCGACCAAATTGTCATCACCGAGAAAGTCCAGAAATTCATCCATGACCGTTTCACAGTCTGGCGCATCGCTAAGCATGTCATTACTGATACCAGTGTAATCTTCAATAAAATTGCTCACGCGCATACCTGGATTCATGAGTTGCTGGAACTGTGCAACAACTTCGCCGTCAATTAATTTTACAGCACCGATTTCTATGGCTCTGTCGCCCGTTGTGGGTGATAAACCGGTGGTTTCAAAATCGAGGATCACTATGGTATCGGCCTGGCTCATTATTTTCTCATCATGGCGAATAGACTGGACGCGCAGTGTATCAGCCTGTCACAACAGTGGTAAATACCCTGGCTAACTCCGGTTTATTCAACCCATGCGTTGACTAAACCGCTAAACTGACGTTCAAAAATAAGCAGGATGTGATCAACGTTCAGGACGCGGCGTTATTTGAACTGGTGCAGTTGGTTTGGCAGAAATACCGCGCTGAATGTTCGCGTATCGGTCCTGGGATCAGCCATTTAGGTGTACCACATGTCAACAAAACGATTCTCACTAACAATATGTATCGCTGGTTTGCCGGTTAAGGTTTAAGTGCTGTGTTCGTTTAAAACCACATTCCACCATTAAGAGGCACCGGTTTAATGTAATCGGTGTCCGGGTTTCCCGCCAGTTCCCAGGCCATCAGGCGAGGTTGTCCTTCGGCCTCTTCAGGTACTCTGCTTTCAATGCGACCAAACCCCTGGATACGAGAACTCACCGTTGAGCCTTCACCCGCCTGAACCCAAACCCAGCTTGATGATTTGGCGGGAAGAATAAACGCCTGATCGATGCGACTGTCATTGCTGGTTTGATAGTTGCCGCTGTATACAGAACCATCCTGATTAAATAATTGCACGACTACTTCCGCTGGCGTATCACTGATATTGCGCAAGAACAGGGTGTAATGGGTGTATTTATTAGCTTGCCAGAAAGGAATGGAGGTATCGCCAGCGTTGGCATCAGTAGTCACGACCAGTAAATAAATCATGGTAACAACGAAAATGACGCCGCTTTTCAGACAAGAAAGGACAGAAGATAAAAATAATGTAGGTGATACAACAGCGTTATTAAGCTTTATGTGCATAGTGATAAACGTAATGATTGTTATAGCAGTGATACTGCAGAATCAGATTCTGGCTGAGTACAATAACGGTTCATGCTGAAACATTGTGAAAGCGTTTTCATAGCAGAAACGAACTGTATCAGCATAACCGTTAAAGGTACATGGAAGAAAAGTGAATAAGCTATAAATTTACACGTATTGTGTACATCTGTCGGTTTAGCAGCGCCTAAAATGGCAGACCATTATTAATCGGGATACCCATCCAGCGGTGAGTGCCTTTTCCGTCATATTTGCCAAAGGCGACAATTTGCGCGGCTTCTTCGGTGCTGTTGGTAGGGCTGCTGGTGATGACACCATATCCTCGCATGGTGGAACCTATGGTGTTGCCCGAAGGACCGTTGACCCAAATCCAGACTGTTTGATGAGGTGGAATGGTAAATAGTTGATTTAACGCACCGCCATTATCGGTTTGATAACTCCCGGTATAAAGCTCCCCATCTTTGTTATACAAGCTGACATTCACATCGGTCGGGCTATTACTGATATTGCTGATATTCAGCGTATAGGTTGCGCCATAGTTTGCTTGCCAATACGGAACAACCGCTTCACCGGCGATGCTCATGCCTGGCAGTAAAGCGCCAGTTACTAAGGTGCCAAATACAAACGCGCCAGATACAAACGTGTATGTCAGGAAACGGGATTTTAGTGGCGTTAACGGTGATGCGGCCATAATACTTACCTGTGATGTTGCGGAACAATCTTGTTTTATATGTTATGTCCATATCATTTTGTTGAGTACGGGGTCAGTGATGAACGGTGTGCGACAGAAGAGAATTTGATGGTAGAACACTGGCTGATAGTTGAACAAACTCAGGTGGAAGCAGGAGTAACGAAAATGAAACAGAAAAAAGGCTCAGGCAACAAAAAATTGTGGGGGAGTTGCCTGAGCCGTGGGGAGGAAACCGGATTAGTATTCGAACTGATTAACCAGTTGTGCGACTTCTTTTGCCGTCTGGTCCATATCGTTCACAGAATCAGCCGCCTGGGTTGCCAGGGTGCCGCAATGTTCAGCCGATTCGACAATTCGATGAATATTGCGGTCAATCTCGTCTGTCGTCGCGGATTGCTGTTCTGCGGCCACTGAAATTTGATTAGAGATATCTTCAATCGCCGTCATCGCATCGGTAATTTTACCGAGTGAATCTCCTGCAACATTGGCGGTTCCAATCAAATGTTCAAGGCTCTTACGGTTTGTGACCATAGAATTCACCGCCAGTTCCGCAGTTCGCTGTAATGTTTCGATGACCTGATGAATTTCGAGGGTGGATGACTGAGTTCGTTGAGCCAGTGTCCGAACTTCATCGGCAACAACCGCAAATCCCCGGCCTTGTTCACCGGCTCGCGCAGCTTCGATGGCGGCATTCAGGGCTAACAGATTGGTCTGTTCTGCAATGCCATTAATGACTTCCAGCACAGAACCGATTTCATGGGCTGCGCGGCTGACATCATCAATCGTGGAACTTAACTGGTTTAATTCCTGTTCCAGATGATCAACGCCCGAGACGGTTTCTGCCACTGATGACTGACCATGTTCGATATCGGTTGTTACATCGCTGATATTACTGGCGACCAGCGACACATTTTTAGCGACTTCCCGAGCAGTTGCCGACATTTCAGAGACGGCCGCAGACACTTGCAGATGCTCATTTCGTTGCGAGGACACAGCCCCTTTGGTGGAATCAATCGTGTCTTTCATCGTCTGAGTACTACTATCCATCCGGGAAACAGCCTGGTCGAGTTGCCCAATCATATCGGCTTGAGTACCTATAAAGCGGTTAAAGGCCGTCGCCAGTTCACCCACTTCGTCATTACTGTTGATTTCGACCCGGGTTTTCAGGTTGCCGCAACCTTCAGCAACTCGCTGCAGTTTCTCCAGAATATCCGCAAGTGGTTGCGACACCATACGAGTCACCAACACATAAACAATGCCGGACAGCAGCAATAACAGAACAACCGCTGTACTAATCGCTGTGTATGTACTCCTGGTCACTGGTGCCATTAATTCGTCTTTCTCGACCGTTGTGACCAGCCCCCATTCACCGGTGGGAATTGAGGTATAAATGACATAGACGGCGTTGCCAGTTGCCGGATCTTCTCCTTCAGTGACCCGGGTTTGCTGGTTGGAACCTGGCGCTTTAAATAAACGATTTAAAGCCGGGAATTCAGCGACTGACTTCATTGATACGCGCTTGGTATCGTGAGTTGCGGTGATGAATTTACCCAGCCGACTAATCAGCCAGGTTTTACTGGTGTTGTAGGGGCGAAAATCATCAATTAACGTTAATAGCTTATCCAGTTTACGATCAACGCCTGCGATACCTATAAATTTTCCCTCAATTAAAATCGGATAAACCTGTTCAACTAACGCTGTTCCTTCGTAAATATACGGTTCGGTGATCAACCAGTGTTCCTGTCCTGGTGTTGCTTGTTGCCAGCGTTTTCTTAAACCTTCGTAATAAAGCCCGGTCTCCATATCCAGCAAAGGTGCGAGTGAAATACCGTTACTATCCCGATAAAAATAAGGCAGAAAACGACCGTCTTTACAGCAATTTTCATCCAGTCCGGCAGTTGATGAAACCGGAGCAATACCTTGATCATAACCAAAATATGCGCCCTGAAATTCACTGTGGTTTGCCAGTGTTTGCCGGGCAATCGCCATAGAGAGTGGGTGATTGCCCATCAATCCCGCTTGTTGAGTACTGGCCAGCGTTTTTGCTGTGGTAACTGCGTGCAGATTTCGACCATCAATAAAGTGCGCCAGATTTTCCAGTTGCAGTCTGGCTCGGTCGATAGAGTCTGTTCGGAGTGATGCCCGGTAATCACTCAACAGTAACGTTAGTAACAGCCCGACAATGGCAATAGCCGGGGCAATACTGATAATTAGCGCTTTTTTTCGGATATTCATAGCGGTGTCTCTACATCGTTGTGAAATGACGAGGGGTTAAAACGTAACGTTGAGTGGCGGGGTGCTGAAAACAAACGTGTTAATTAATCCACTCCGGTGTGACCCTGGCGGTTATTGGATGCATTTTATTGTTCCTTGCCGGGCTACTATGCTGTTTTGTGACTATTGCTTTAGGTCTAGTTCATATTTGTGAATTATCAATGGCGAGAGAATAAAAAACAGGCTGTAATTATTCACGTTTAAAAAAGCTGTACGAACGGGTAGATCCTGTTCACTGCTGGTGGCGGGTGCGGTTGCTTAAAATGTAGTAGAAATGAGTAAAACGTTTGCAGGTAGAAATAGACACGAAAACAGTTTTTCACTTGTTACCAAGTTCTGAAGGAATGGATATCAGCGTAAGAACTGTCTTGAAAATTTACACATGACATATGTGATTTAATTGTTATCATAACGTCAAAAAATAGTATTAATTTCTAAAGGAAGACGCATATGAATCAATATCAGGGCCAGTGTAAATGTGGCAATGTAAAGCTAACCTATGAATCGGCTGTGGCCGCAGCTGATATAGAACCCAGAGCCTGCGACTGTGAGTTTTGTACTCGTCATAAAGTTGTGTCAGTCTCAGACGCTGAGGGAAAACTGAGTGTTACCGTAGGCAAACCAAATTTTTATATTGTTAAGCAAGGTTCAAACACCGCTGAATTTATGTCCTGCGCGAACTGTGGCCAGGTCGGATTTATCACCTACAAGGATGGCGAAAACACTCTGGCTGCCGTCAATGCCAATGTGCTGGCGGAAAAAGATGCCTTTAAACCAGCGGTGTCAGTATCGCCAAAAGAATTATCAACAGAAGAGAAAATCGAACGCTGGCAGACATTATGGGTGCCAGAGGTTTCGGTAGAAGCAGTGAGTTAATTTGATTGCGCCGGTATTGTCAGATCGTTGACTGACAATACCGTTAATATTAGAACGTGTTGACCTTTATAGGTGGGTTATGCAGCAAGTTGTCGCGTGTTTCTACTGCGTTTCAGCCTGCTTATGAATATTAAAAAGAGTAAGTTAAGCCTGATGCCTGTCCACTGTCATACAATGCACTAACCAGATTAAAGTCGGCAGATTCCTGATTAGTACCAAATGTTCTTGTCTGATGCTGATTTGAATCTGTGACATATATTCTGAATGCACCGACTTCATACGTGGTATCAAAACGGTAAACGATAGAAATATCAATATGGGACTTTTTGATAGAAGTACTGACACTGGCGTCATTTTCATCAAAATCCCATGAAATCTCACCTGATTCCGTTCTGTCTCGAAGTTCCTTCACCAGATTAGTTATTTTCAACGGCAGCATGATGTTCTCCGATTAACTGGATTTGCTTGTTCCAGAGTGACTTTGATGGTCAATATGTCTTTCATTAAAGCTGATTTTTGTGGTTTGCTCAATGGGGTAAGTGGATTTACTTTGGTTGCTTTATGCAACAACTGTTCAACTTTGTTTAGTAATGTTGAATCAGGAGGTGTTGCGAGTTTTAACTTGACCAGAACTTTTCGTAAATGTTGAAAAGTAATGAGGGCGGAAAAATAATTTTCAGCCATTACGTATCGGTTTGTATCATCGACGGCAGATAAACAGTCGCTAATAGTGGAAGCATTTTCAATATCTTTTACTTTTTCCAAAAGTAGTTGTGATTGGGAATTGATTGATTTTGACACGTAAACAGAATGAACGACCTCAAAGATAGTAACAATAAACCCAATGAGTGTGATGATAAGTCCAATATACGATAGTTGCTGTAAGGTATTAAAATTACTTGAAATGTCGTCATAGAAATAAACGCCAAATACTGAAATTATGGCGCAAATAATGACATAGATAACTCTGAATATATTATCCTTCACTTTTCCTCCTTGAACGTTCATGTCATTCAGACTGAGTATTTTCCACATTCCGTTGATTAAATGTTGACTAACGGGTGAGCCGGATAACGCCAGTGACAAACCCGTTTGTTTGCCACACGTCGGCTATGAACTTTATTTGAAATAAAGAATTAAGGGACAGAAGTTTAACAATAAAATTGAATGTTTAAAGGACTAAATCCACTTTTCGCCAATTAAACCCGATTCTTCGCCGTTAAACCGTTCAGGAAATTACGCAATACCTGATCGCCACACTCTTTATAATTGCGGTGATCCGGTTTTCTGAAAAATGCGCCAACTTCACCTTTCGACATTCTGAAATTCGCTTTCTTTAATACATCAACCACATCATCACTTCGAAGGGATAACGCGATACGGATTTTTTGCAGGATTTCATTATTGTTAAGGCGACGTTGTGGTGTGGGTTCTTTGCCTTCCTGTGCGCCACGTTTTTCCAGAATTAATCCATCAAGAAATACACACAATTGCACATCACGACACTGAATATAATTGGCTGCGTCTTCCTTTGCGATAATGCTGTGCAGATATTCCACCGTAATTTCATTATCCATACGTTTAAAAATCGCCAGCATGTCCTTGTCATTTAGTGAAAGGGCGTAGCGCAGGCGGCGGAGAATATCGTTATTCAGCATGTTGGTTCCAGCATGATCAGTCATGATTGAGGATTAAAAAGAGCGCGCAGTGTACAGGGAGTCTCAGAGCAGCGCAAAAAAATAAACCAGGCCCGACAAAGTGCCGGTCTGGTTTATCAGATTGCTGCTATTTATCGTTATCAGAATAAGTAACCTGCGCGAATGTAGAACAAGCGACCGCGTGGATCATGATGTTTCGGGTCATAGCTGAAATTCGCTGCGTCATAGACTTCCGGTGGATCTTCATCAAAGGCATTGATAATTCCGACAGTGACTTCAGCTTCATGATCATCCAACTCCCAGCCGTAACGGTATTGCAGTTCAACCGGGGTGTAAGATTCAATATGACTGCTTTCGCCTTCCGGTGTTATTCGGGTAGTGGAATAACTGGAAACAAAGTTCATTCTGGCGTACACACTATGTTTATCCCGGGTCCAGTGAACAAACAGGTTGCCTTTGGTTTCCGGGATAGAACGCGCAAAATTATCATGATTGAACAGACCGGCCACATCAGTTTTTACGCCGTTGAGGGGGATTTCATATTCCAGATAATGGCTGGCAGTCATACCCACTTCAAACGCTTCTCCCATCAGGTCGAAGTTGTAACGTGCTTCGATATCAATACCAGCTGCATCAACGCTCGATGCATTGAAATAATTGGTGATTACGCCGCCCAGCTCACTGGTTGGGTCGTTCGGATCGAGGCGTAAAATATCATCGCCGTCCGGGTCGGCTAACAGCTTACCCTGTGGATCTTCGATGGTGATAACATCTTTGTAATCGACGCGCCAGTAATCAATTCGCGCCTGAAATCCTTTGTCAGTCCAGACGACCCCGGCGTTATAGTTAGTCGCTTCTTCTGGTTCCAGATCCGGATTACCGTTTTGCGTCTGACGAACAAACAATACGCCACCTTTAGGAATACGATTCCCGCTCTCATCCAGCAGGAAATCACCGTTCTGATCCAGTTGATAATCCTGAATACCTCGTAACGCAACATCCTGGGCGTAGAACTGCGCCAGTGAAGGCTCACGGAAAGAGGTGCTGGCCGAGGCGCGAAGCGTCAGTTTATCCGTGACGGAATAACGGAGCGCCAGCTTGGGATCGACACTGGTACCAGAATCCAGATGTTCATAACGCACCGCCGCATTCATTTCTAAATCGTCCGTCAGCGGCATATCCAGTTCGGCAAATACGGCCCAGGAAGTACGGGATTCATCCACTTCAGCAACACCCCCTAAAAACAGAAAATCAGCCGGGATTGGGTTGCCGTTCTCATCACTGTTAATTCGGGTAACGTCGTTCGGCATCACTTCATAGGTTTCGTGCCGGATTTGAGCGCCAACGGCAATATTGGCAACCCCGGCGTCCCATTCAAATAATTCATTACTGACCACGCCATCCCAGGCAATTAATGAGGTTTCGGTGACGGAACCAAATTCAGTAGATACCCAGTCCTGAACAGCCCGGTTGGACTCATCCAGCGGGTCAAACGGGTTATATCGTAAGTCGCCGTTTGGTCCGCCTTGTCCTGCAACCGCCAGATCCAGTCGGCTGGCGAACATGTCTGGTTGTTGAATCGTGTATTCGTTTTCACTGTAGGCCAGTGAGGTATACCAGCTTCCGCTGTCACCAAAATCATTGCTTAGTTCGGCATCAATGCGAAATGTTTCATTATCTCGCGGGGCAGGCAAGGTATCAGCCTTATCAAGGAATGGATAGGGACGGCCCAGCCAGGTGACATCAACGCCAAACGGATTATCCGGATGATCCGCTGAAATGGTTGGAAAGGTCAGATTGGGATAAGAAGGAACTGTGTAATTATCCAGTATCTCGTAATTAGTAAATAAACTGGTGACTTTTAACCGGGTGCCATCATCAAATTCTGAGGATAACGCGGCGTAGTATTGTTCTCGTTCTTCATCGTTCACGATGTTGTAATGCAGGCCATAGTGGAAGCCGCAACGTTCACCGTTGGCATTAGGAATGCGGGTGCCGCCAATTGCTTCACAGTTAGGGTTAGGCACGTTTTGCCCGGCGCTGTAACTGCCTGCATATGGGCCGCTGTTAACCACGGCATCATCGGACAAAATAAAACTGGTGCCAAGCGAGCTAATCGCCCGGTCAACCAGTTCAGGCCGCTCTCTGGCATTGAGTGGATCACGGCGTAATACACTGGCTGCCAGCACAACATGGGTGTTGTCGTTCAGATCAAAGCCACCGAGTACACTGAGGTTTTTATCGGTCTGACTGTTTTTATCCGTGGTTTGCCAGGAACCCTCAATTTTAAATCCGTCAAATTCATCCCGGGTAATAAAGTTCACCACGCCTGCGACGGCATCAGATCCATAAGTCGCTGCTGCGCCTTCCTTCAGAATTTCCATCCGTTGAATCGCAATCGCCGGAATTGCCGAAGTATCGACAAACACACTACCATCCGCTGCTTTGGCGCCACTGATGGTCTGACGTTTACCGTTGATCAGTACGAGGGTGGACGACAGGCCAAGCCCGCGTAAATTAATGTTCGATGTTCCCTGAGAATAGAAACTGGTAAACGTATCCGGGCGATTCTCCGCACCGCTGCTTACCGCCAGTGTATTGATAATGTCCGACACATCAGACACACCAAAGTTTTTCAATTCATTCGCATCCAGCACAGACACCGGATTGGCCTGAGATGATTCAGCCCCTTTGATATAGGAGCCTGTCACCTGAATTTTTTCGATGGCGTCGTCATCAGTATTTGCCACCGCCTGAGCAACCGGACTCAGCAAAAACGGCAACATAAGAGTGGGTAGTCGTTTGTTGTAATGCATTATTGACCTACAGAATTGTATAAAAGGGAATTAGCGTGTTTCTTATATGAATACAGAAAAGGTGGGTGTGGAGGCAACAGTACTTTAGTAGGGGGTGGTTAGCTGTGTGACAGAAAATTTCAGTGATTATCGCCTGTGGGATCAATGTGAAGGTATTTAAGAAGCCAACTCTCGTTGGCTTCCTCTAATTCTTACCGGATTTTACCCGTTCTTCCCATGTCGTTTTTTCAACACTTGAATCACTTCATTTAAATTAGTCCCTGACGCTTGCAACAACACGATCAGGTGATAAAGCAGGTCGGCGGATTCGTCTTTGAGTTCAGGGATGTCTTTGACGGTGGCGGCGAGGGCGGTTTCCACACCTTCTTCACCGACTTTTTGTGCGATACGTTTGATGCCTTTTTCAAATAGTGAAGCGGTGTAGCTGGAGTCCGGGCTGGCCCCTTTGCGGCTGGCGATAACGGTTTCCAGTTCGTATAAAAAGCCGATTTCCGGCGTGGTGTCGTGGTGCCAGCAGGTTTCGGTGCCGGTGTGACACGTTGGGCCGATGGGATCGCTCATTGCGATAATGCTGTCAGAGTCACAGTCGGCGGTCAGGCGAACCAGTTGCAATACGTTGCCGGAGCTTTCACCTTTGGTCCACAGGCGTTCTTTGCTGCGGCTATAAAAGGTGACGAGTCGGGTTTCAAGGGTTTTCAGAATCGCGTCGCGATTCATGTAGCCTTGCATCAGTATTTGGCCGCCATAGTAGTGCTGCACGATGACGGGGATCAGACCGTTCATTTTATCCCATGCAAGTTCTTCAATATTGTCTGCGCTTATTAACATGGTCGTATCTCTATCTGTTGGTCAATTAAGTAATTTTTAAGATCAGGAATGGCAATCACGCCTTTGTGAAAGACGCTGGCTGCCAGTGCGCCATCGACGTCTGCTTGTTGATAGACGTCTTTAAAATGAACCATTTCACCGGCACCGCCGGAGGCGATTAACGGCACATCGCAAACGGCTCGTGCCTGGCGAAGCTGTTCGATGTCGTATCCTTGTCGCACACCGTCCTGATTCATGCAATTGAGTACAATTTCACCTGCGCCCAGGCGTTGAACTTCTTTGATCCAGTCAAAGGTTTGCCAGCGGGTTTTCTGGCTTTTACTTTCATCACCTGTGTATTGATAGACCTGATACTGGCCGGTGGCTTCGTCGAAATAGCTGTCGATACCGACGACAATACATTGTTTGCCAAAGATGTCGTGCAGAGTTTTAACCAGCGACGGGTCGGCCAGTGCAGGGGAGTTAATACTGATTTTATCCGCGCCCATTGCGAGAATTTTTTGGGCGTCTTCGGGCGTTTTAATACCACCGGCGACACAAAACGGAATGTCGATGACTTCAGCGATGCGGCTTACCCAGGATTTATCGACAACCCGGTTGTCGGATGAGGCTGTGATATCGTAAAACACCAATTCGTCAGCGCCTGCTTTGGCGTACTGTTCAGCCAGTGGCACAATATCGCCGACGATTTCGTGGTTTTTAAACTTAACGCCTTTAACGACTTTGCCATCCCGTACATCCAGACAGGGGATTATGCGTCTTGCCAGCATGCCAGTGCCTCCGGTAGTGTAAATTTTCCTTCAAGAAGTGAGCGACCCAGAATAACGCCTTTAACGCCAGTGGGTTTCAGTTGGCGAATATCGTCCAGGGAACTGATACCGCCGCTGGCTTGCCAGTGAATATCAGGGAATTGCGCAACCAGTTGTTGATACAAGGCGACATTACTGCCCTGAAGCATGCCGTCTTTCGATATGTCGGTACACAGAATGTGTTTTACGCCGACGGTCAGGTAGTCATCCACCAGGGGTTCCAGTGTTTGATCGCTTTGTTTGATCCAGCCGTGGGTGGGTAGCCATTTGTTGCCGTCAGCATCAATATTGATATCCAGTGCCAGCACAATTGCTTCTGGCCCGTACTGCTCAATCAGTCCTTTAACAACCTCGGGTTGTTTGATTGCCATACTGCCAATGACCACGCGATTAGCGCCCAGTGCCAGTAACTCTTCAACATCAGCCGGTGAGCGAACTCCGCCACCGAGTTGAACTTGCTGATTTTTATTACTTAGTAGTTCTTTCAGTACCACGCGCTGGCGGTCGGCACTGTTTTTCGCGCCGTCTAAATCAACCAGGTGAAGCCAGTTGCTCTGACCGGTGGCTGTGGTGGTATCAATAAAGCGTTTTACATCGTTGCCGTAACGCAGGGCTTGTTCGCCCGGGTTGAAGTCGTAACGAGTTTTTTGTTGGTAGTCGCCTTGTTTCAGACGAACGACTTCGCCATTAATTAAATCGAGTGCTGGCAGGATCATAGTGTCCACTCCAGGAAATTTTTCAGAATCAGACTTCCGACCGGGCCGGAACGTTCCGGGTGGAACTGAACGCCGACAAAGTTGTTTTTGCCGATTACGCAGGCGAACTCACCGCCGTATTCACAACTGGCGATTGTATATTCGCGGTCATTATCCGCCTGGTTGATACCAAAACTGTGAACATAGTAAACATAGTCGAGTGGCTTGATACCAGCCATCACCGGGTGGCTGTTAATGGTTTCGAAGGTATTCCAGCCCATGTGTGGCACGCGCTTGCCATCGGCAGTGAGTGGTTGAACATCAACCGGGATCAGGTTGAGGCATTCGACATTGCCTTCGCTGGAAAAGCGCGTCATTAATTGCATGCCTAAACAAATGCCCAGGGTTGGCACGGTTAATTGTTGGATGACTTCAATCAGGTTTTTATCAGCGAGATTTTGCATCGCTTGTGCAGCGCTACCGACGCCAGGTAAAAACACTTGATCAGCTTGTTGAATCAGTGCCGGGTCATCGCTGATAGTTACCGGATAGCCCAGGCGTTCAATCGCATATTTAACAGAGGCGATATTAGCGCAACCGGTGTCGATGATAATGCGTTTTTTATCAGTGGTACGTTGCTCAGACATCTCAAAGGACTCCTTTTGAGCTGGGTAATACATCGTCCTGGCGTTGAATCGCTGCGCGTAACGCCCGGCCAAATACTTTAAACAGGCTCTCTACCTGGTGGTGACTGTTACCTTCTGTGGTAGATAAGTGCAGGGTGATTGCCATGGCATCGGTCAGTGAGCGGAAAAAGTGCGACACCATTTCGGTGCTCATTTCGCCAACAATCGGTTGCGAGAAATCAGCATCAAATTTCAGGAAGGGACGGCCAGAAATATCCAGCGTGCACTCTGCGCGGCATTCATCCATTGGTAAGACGAAACCGAAGCGGCCAATACCCCGTTTGTTGCCGAGGGCTTGTTTTAGCGCCTGACCTAAAGCCAGTGCGGTGTCTTCAACGGTGTGGTGATCGTCAATGTGTAAATCGCCCGACACCTGGCAGTTAAGGTTAAAACCACCGTGGGTAGCGATTTGATCCAACATGTGATCAAAAAATCCAATGCCGGTGCCAATGCGGGAATCGCCCTGATTGTCGAGATCGACAGTGATTGCGATTTGGGTTTCTGAAGTCTTCCGTTCAACGGTCGCAACCCGGGTTGATGGATTCATGACGTCTTTCAGTTGTTCGGCAATGGCAAGCCAGTTGTTACCATCCGGGCTGTATTGAATACCGCGAATGCCCATATTGGCCGCCAGTTGAAGATCGGTTTCGCGGTCTCCAATGACAAAAGAGCGGGTGAAATCGACTTTGCCTTGCTGCAAATAGCCACTGACCAGCCCAAGTTTGGGTTTGCGGCAGTTGCAATTATCGTCGTCGAAGTGCGGGCAAATCAGTACATCGTCAAAGCGCACCCCCTGAGAGGTGAAGATCTGCATCATTTTGTCGTGCGGCGCATCAAAGTCAGCCTGGGGGAAGCTGTCAGTACCAAGACCGTCCTGGTTAGACACGATGACCAGAGAAAAGAATTGTTGCAGCTCCAGTAATACCGGAACGACATTCGGCTCGAACACTAACTTTTCGAGGGTATCGAGTTGCTTATCAATCGCTGGCTCTTCGACCAGGGTGCCGTCCCGATCAATGAATAATATA
The DNA here is from genome assembly GCA_965656875.1 of Alteromonadaceae bacterium. Lineage (GTDB taxonomy): Bacteria > Pseudomonadota > Gammaproteobacteria > Enterobacterales > Alteromonadaceae > CBFHMJ01. Next base: position 142,389 of record CBFHMJ010000027.1, on the reverse strand, counting down.
GGTTTTGCTGAAGTCATAGGTTGCTCGGTTCTAATAATTTATCGTTACGTTAGTTGTCGTTTCGTTAGCTAATGAGCGGCTGAATTCGGGTCAGCAGTTCGAGTAATTGTTGGTTTTCGTCCTGGCTACCAATTGAGATACGAATACAATCTTCCAGTCCGGGTTGTCTGGTCATATTGCGCAGTAAAATGCCCTGATCGGCGGCCAGATCAAGAATACGCGTTGGGTTTTGTGTGGCGACCAGTAAAAAGTTAGCTTCGGACGGATAGACAGCCTTTACAAAATGTAATGTTGATAAGGCTTGTTGCAATACGGCTTTTTGCTCGTTCAGATAGAGGATTCGATCCTGGATCCGAGCTAATCCCGCGCTGGACAGCACCTCAGTGGCGATTTGTGCAACAGGTTGTGGTATTGGATACGGTGACGATACTTTACGCATTAACTGAATGACGTCTGGCACCGCAAGGGTGAAACCGCAACGGATACCCGCCAGTGAGAATGCTTTCGACAAGGTGCGCAACACAACAACGTTCGGGCAATCCTTGAACAGGCTGGTGGCACTGTCGGTAACCGTGTTGAATTCAAAATAGGCTTCATCAACCACAACCAGTGCTTTATCCGCAAACGCACTGGCCACCTGACGAATGTCATCCAGCGGGATCGGATTCCCGGTTGGATTATTGGGCGAACATAGAAAAACCAGTTTAATGCCAGTGGACTGTTCGGATGCGGCCAGCTCAGTCAACGCGGTTGTGTTTAGCGTGAAGTCGTCATTTAACGGTTGTTTTTGTACGTTTATACCAAAGGTTGCTGCACTAACGGCATACATTCCATAGGTTGGTGGGCAAATCAGAATGCTGTCCTGACCTGGCTGACAGCAGGCGCGGATCAGCATTTCAATACCTTCATCAGCACCGCGACCAGCAATCACTTGTTCAGGTGTTACACCAGCATAATCGGCATAGCGTTGTAGCAATGCTGGCGGCTGAAATTCCGGGTATCGATTGTAGGTTGAGGTGTCCAGTTGATAGAAATCACTGAACGGACTTTCGTTGGCATTTAGCCACAATTCATTGGTTTGCCAGTCACGAGAGGCGGATTGATAAGGATTAAGGGCCTTGATCGTGTCTGGCGTGATGGTGTCCAGCAACTGTTTAATCGTACTCATGATTCGCTACTCTCGTTATCGACTGACTCGTCATCCTGATCGGTATTTTCATTCCCGACAGCCTGCTCGTTCAGACGCTGGGCTTTTAATGTATCGACACGGATCGCGACGGCATTTTTGTGCGCGTCCAGACCTTCTGCATCAGCGAGAGTCATAACGGCATCGGCAATGGTGTTTAGTCCTTCTTCAGATAGCGTTTGCACGGTGAATAATTTGGTGAAATCAGCAAGGCTCAGGCTGCTCAGGACTTTACTGTAGCCATAGGTTGGTAAGATGTGATTCGTGCCACTGGCGTAATCGCCAACGGATTCTGGTGACCAGGGGCCCACAAAAATCGATGATGCATTGTCAATCTGATTGACGAGTTGACTGGCGGTATCGGCCTGGATAATCAGGTGTTCCGGAGCATAACGATTAGTGATGGCGACGGCTGTGTCGATATCGTCTGCGTAGATGTAACGAATATTGTTGATAGATTCATTCAGAATTTGCTGGCGTGACAGGGTAGTGACCTGACGGTTAACCGCCGCTCTGGTCTGTTCGATCAATGATTCACAACAGCTAACGACAATCGCCTGTGAATCCGGGCCGTGTTCGAGCTGAGAGAGTAAATCCGCAGCGACAAAATCAGGGTTGGCATTGCCGTCGGCTAGCACCAGAACTTCAGAGGGGCCCGCTGGCATATCAATCGCTGCACCACTGGCTTGCTGGCTGACTTGTTGTTTGGCTTCGGTAACAAATCGATTGCCTGGACCAAAGATTTTATCCACTGCCGGAATGCTGTCGGTGCCATAAGCCAGCGCACCGATAGCTTGCGCGCCCCCGACCTGATAGATCTGACTGACACCACATTTTTGTGCGGCATAGACAATTGAAGGATCAACCTGACCGGCTGTTCTGACTGGCGTGGCTAACACAATGTTTTCACATCCGGCGATCATCGCGGGAATGCCAGCCATCAACACCGTTGATGGTAAAGGCGCACTACCACCCGGAATATATAAGCCTACCTGCTTTATTGGACGAATTCTGAGTTCACAATTGACGCCTGGTGTGGTGATAACACGAATGTCAGCGCTTTTCTGTGCCTGGTGAAATCGTTTGATGTTGTCAAATGCCAGATCTATTGCTGCTTTAACGTCTGGAGCCAGTGATTCCAACAAATTAGCGCGTTCTTCTTCAGTCAGGGCGATGGCATCCAGTGATACGCCATCGAATTTTTGTGCGTAAGACCGTAACGCAATATCGCCTTCTGCCCGGACACTTTCGAGAATGTCAGTGACAGCGATTCTGACGTCCTCGCCGTCGTCCATGGCTGGACGGGCGAGGGCATCATTGCGTTGTGATTCAGAGAGTTGTTGCCAGCGAATCATGGTGGTTACCCCATCATTTTCTCAATTGGTAGCACCAGAATTGAGCTGGCACCGAGTGATTTAAGTTGTTCCATGGTTTCCCAGAACAGGGTTTCCGGACTAACGACGTGGATTGCTACCTGATCGTCAGTGCCTGCCAAAGAAAGAATAGTGGGATTTTCTGCGCCGGGTAATAAAGCGATGACTTCGTCCAGTCGTGCTTTCGGGGCGTGTAACATGATGTATTTACTTTCACGCGCTTGCATAACGCCTTCGATACGTGGCATCAACTTTTCAAGAATTTGTTGTTGTTCCGGGTCATCAATACCGTCGCGAGCAATCAACACGGCTTTACTGCGATAGATGATTTCAACTTCTTTAAGGCCGTTGGCTTCCAGTGTGGCGCCAGTAGACACCAGGTCGCAGATGGCGTCGGCCAGTCCAGCGCGAGGGGCTACTTCTACAGAACCTTTGAGATTAACGATTTGAGCGTCAATGCCTTTGCTTTCGAGGAAACGGTTGAGTAATTGAGGGTAGGTCGTGGCGATTCGTTTACCGGCGAGTTGTTCTACACTGTTGTAATTTTCTTCTTCCGGAATGGCCAGTGATAACCGGCAGCCACCAAATTCGAGCTTTTTCAGGACATTGACACCGGAGGACTGACCCAGGCGTTCACGGCCCAGTTGTTCTTCTTCTAATACATTCTGACCGACGATACCTAAATCACACACGCCATCCATCACCAGGCCAGGAATGTCGTCATCACGAACACGTAGAATATCAACGGGCATGTTTTCGACATGAGCGATAAGACGTTGCTCTCTCAGGTTAATTTTCATGCCTGCACTTTTCAGTAGTTGTTGAGATTCTTTGCTCAGGCGTCCTGACTTCTGCATCGCAATACGTAGACGGTTGTTGCTCATGTTGCTCTCCACTAGTGTCAAATTGAAAAATTAAAAACGTTAAAATGTGTTTAAATTTGGCGCTGAAAACGAAAAAACCCCCGAAGGTTCTACCTCCGGGGGTTTTTGAATGCTGTTTTAGCTTCTAACCACTGGAGGATTTTTAACCCTCCAGCACTTATCAGTTAACCTTCAGGTCAATTCCTATGTGCATGATGGTGATGATGAAGGTTTACTGATTTAAACGTCATGGTTTTAAGCTCTGTCTGTTGTTTTATTTAAAAAATGTTTGTCCGGAACGGCCTTTACTGGTCTTATGTCCCCGGTGCGTTTTATAAACTAGGGCTTGAGAAAGGGTAATGCAAGAACTTTTTAAAAACTAATTCAACTCAGCTTATAAAAAATTGTTCTTTTTGAGAATCTGGTCGATAACTTAAGTATTGACTTGATTAAAAACAAATCAATCGGGTTAAGAGTATGTTGTGCTGGTGGTAGCTTGATGACTCATTGATAACGTTGAGAGGTAATACTTATGGACATGTTTACGCCCTTTATTGCCCGAACGGGTAAGAATGAACTTGAAGTGAAAACGCTTGAAGTGAAAAAGGTTGAAAAGAAGAAAGGCATTAAAAAACTCACTGATGAAGAGAAAGAAATCAGTGCGGAAGAATTTGGCGAATCCATTGATCAGACGGTGTTGTCTCATGGGCAGAAGAAGTCTATCGATAGTGATGATCTGATTGAAGAAGACCATCACTTTGATGTGTTTGTTTAGACTGCTTTGATTTAACGAGCTGAGGGAATTAACCAGCTATCATCAATCGCGATAAATTCATTGGTGGATCGGACCAGTGAGTCTGCCGTTAACTTCGCTACACCGAATACTGTTGTGTGCAGCTTTTCGTCTTCAGATAACCGGTGCAACAAATAATCAAAGTCACCATCGCCAGACAACAAAACAATCCGATCAACGTCGTGTCTGACATCCATCATATCTACTGCAATTCCCACATCCCAGTCACCTTTGCGTGAACCATCACTGCGTTGAATATAAGGCTTTAATTTCACATCAAATCCTATATGCCTGAGTGCGGTTTGAAATTTGTGTTGTCCGTCATCTGCTTTGTGGGTGGCGTAGGCAATCGCAGTTGTGATATCGCCCTGTGAGGCGAGATATTCCCATAATTTACGATAATTAAATGGGCGACCCCAGACATCCCGGGTGGTGTAATAAATATTCTGGACATCGACAAATACGGCGATCCTGGTCACGGCATTGCTCCTGGTGGATAAAGTGATTCGTTGGCAACTGGCTGTTGAACGGCATTGTGTGGGGAGGAATTATATTCGGTTTTGGTGATGTTTGTAATGAAGCCAGCAAGCCGAATGGCGAATTAATTCGTTTCTTATCGCACTTTTTTGTTTGAAAATTCGAATACGACGTTAACGACCTGAACCCTGTAGCATTCTACAGGTGCTAAATATGAACCGGCTCCTATTATTAAATATAAGGTAAATTATCTGTTTAATGAGGTTTCTATATGTTGCATTCTTTTGAATCACTTTGTGAAGTGCCTTTGCTCTACCAGCAGGTAATTAATGAGTTGACTCATGGTATTGCACAAATTAAGCGGGATCACCCGGAAGCGGAGGCAAAATGTCAGTTGTTGTTAGAGGATGCAATTCAACAGCTGATCAATATTGACGAATTCATGAGCGCTAATCAGTTTCCCTGCCTTGATGAACGTTCGTTTACTTCGTTAAAAGATCCGGGGAAAACAGTTGAAAATTCCGATGACGAGGGGTGATTTGTCCGGTGAGTATGGCTTTCACAATCGCTTGCTGACGAGTCGTTGAATCGGTTTTTTTAATTGCATTATCAATGTGATAAAGCACAGTTCGTTCAGTAATACTTAAAATTTTTGCAATTTCCCAACCGGTTTTTCCCTCACTGGCCCAGAACAGACATTGTTTCTCCCGTCCGGTCAGCTGTATTTTTGACTGAAACGCATAGTCGTGAATGCGCCTGACAGCCTGAAGTAAAAACGGCAATAATGATAATCCTGCTGTTAATGCATTTAATTCCTGAAGTGCGGATAAAGGTTTACGGCTAACCAGGCCAAATACACCCGATTCACCGGCTGTGCCGTGGCAAGGAAACGAGATGCCGTGTTTCAAACCAAAATCACCCGCCAGAAACATAAAGTTTGAATCTTGTTTGCTAAAAACTTTTCGATTTTTATGGAAATCCTGCCATTTAATGGGGGTTGAGCTTGTTCCTACATACTTAATTACCGGGTCTCGATGAAGGTATTGCTGTTCAAAATAGTGTTCCATCCAGTTTTCAGGGTAGTTATTAAATATTATGGCTTCAGAGTCGTTGAGTGTAAGAGGAATCAGTAAAGCAAAACTATAAAAATCAAGCTCTAACCAGTTCGTGAGGTCTGACAGAACAACCTCTATTTCTTTAATCGTATTCGCATGTCCTATCCGTTGGGATAATTCAATAACATTCATAATAGCGATTCCATGGCAGCTTCGTATTTTAAATGTAAACAAAATGTATCTTTTTTTTGATTGTAGTCCCCGATACGGAAATATCCAGTGATGATTGAAAAAAAGTTTTAGATACAGGTGTTTTCATATCGGGAAATATTGATGAACCCCCCCGGCAGTGGCTTGAAATATCGCGGTTCAACACCATGTAGCAATAAAGTATTTACTCTAAAAAGTTCTTCTATGAAATCATCCTTATCAGCACTGGATAGCTGGCAGAAGTGGGCGAGTCCGGACCAATCTATTCATGGCTATTACAAAGAGAATCCAACGAGTCGTCGTTCGTTGCATTTTTTACATGGCACTGGATTTTGTGCGACATCGTTATTGAGCTGTGCGCAGGACTTAAGTGATGAGCAAAGTATCTGGTTAACGGATGTGCCTGGACATGGTGATTCCCTGGAACCTGAATCCTATCGTCGTCATCAAACGATGCCGAACTGGATGGAGATGGCACAAAGTGTTGGTTCGGGCCTGAAATCATCTTTTTCTCATTGGATGGATGATGCAGACAGCCATGAACGAGTAGGTATAGGCCACTCAATGGGCGGTGTACTAACCTTGATGTTGGCGGCACAACAGCCCGGATTATTTGATCGGATTATTTTGCTTGATCCGGTGTTGTTCTTACCCTGGATGATTTCGAGTCAGAAATTTTTCCGTAAAACCGGCTTGTGGCAAAAGAGTGAGCTGGTGAAAAAAGTCAGCAACAGAACACCTCACTGGCCAGATGAAGCTGCGATGCGGCGAGAATTGTCCGATAAGGCGTTATTTAAGCACTGGCATCAGGACGCATTCGACGGTTATATCTTCGGCGCAAGTAAAGCAAAAGAAGGGCGGTTAAAGCTGGCTTGTGACCCGGCATGGGAGAGTCAGATCTTCGGTTCTTTCCCGGATAAACTGTGGAAGGCGGTTCGGCAGGTTGATTGTCGGGTGGATATTGTTGTGGCGCAGAAGAGTTATTTCTTTATCCCATCTGCGGTGAAAAAAGCGGCGAAACTGAATAAGAATGTTCACTGGCAAGTGTTTGGTGACAAGCATTGTTTCCCGATGGAGCAACCGTCTGAGACTGCTGATGTGCTCAGACGATTGCTTAATACCTGATGTTCAATATCGAAAGAACAGCTTAGAACCATTCATATTCAAAGGTAAGGAACACGCTACGAGGTCTGGCATAGATCACGTTCTCATAGCCGATAGCGCTGTTAGCGTCACCGCCAACTTTGTAGCGTTCATCCGTCATGTTTTCGACGCCGAGCGATACGTGCCAGTGATCGTCCTGACTGCTGTATTTCAGCGAGGTATTCCAAGCGTGATAACCATTTTCACGGGTGTGAATGGTGTTTGCAGCTTCAAATTCCTGCTCACTTTTATAGATACCGTCCAGACGTGTGGTTAAGTATCCGCCTTGCTCAAGATGATGAATGTACGAAACACCAAGGCTTGCGGTTAATTCAGGGGTGAAAACGAAATCATCTTCTGTTGTGATACCAGCAGCTTGCGCTGTTTCAGAGACTTCGTCGTACTCCGCATCGATGTAACCAACGGATGCGTTGATCAAAAGCGAATCGGTTGGTACCCAGGTTAACTCAGTTTCGAGACCTTGAATGGTCGATTTTGCTGCGTTTGTCTGGAAGGTCGCGATACCACCCTGGTTAGCTGCAACAATCATGTCCTCAAAATCACTGTAGAAGATTGCAGTGTTAAGACGTAAATCCTGCGTAATATCGGCTTTTAAGCCAACTTCATAAGTCGTTACTGTCTCGGGATCAAACGTCGGTAAACATTCATTTCCCTCTCCACAGCTACCACGTCCCTGAGCAATCAACGCCTGAGCTTCAGGTGTGGTAAACGAGGTGTTTGTTACTCGCCATTCGAAACCACCCGACTTAAAGCCCGTTGATACGGTACCGTAAAGTGATGCTGTATCATCGATATCCCAGGCCAGCCCGATACGCCAGGTGATTTCATCAAAATCGATGGTGTTTTCAACCGGGTCGATTAAGTAACCTGAAGTGCCAGTTGCGCGGCGAGGAATATCAACCAGGGTTGAATCGCAGGCATCTGATGGTGAGGTAGGACGGGTTTCAATGGAACAACCAGGATAAGCGAATGCGTTTGGTGTCGCATTCTTTTCTTCGTCTGTGTATCGAATACCCGCGGTGAAGTGTAGATCCTGACGAATATCCCAGGTGCCTTCTGCATAAAAGGCATAGTTAGAGTTATCGACCGTTCCACCAACATGTATTGGATATAAGGTGCCATCAAATGCACCGCTGAAATCAAGTTGGTTGTCAGAATCTTCTTCGTAATAAAACGCACCAGCCACCCAGGTGAAATCTTCTTCGTAGCCGTTCAATCTGAAATCAAAAGAGGTTTGATCGGATTCATAGCTTTCACGGTTTTCAAAGATGTTAAGCGGACTGCCATCTACCTGACGAGCAAAGTCAGCTTCTAAGTCACGGTAAGCGACAATCAACTTAGCGGTGAGATTGTCGTTGATCTCGTACATGCTGGTGAGTGATAAACCCCAGGTATCAATATCGTTTTGCGATAGTGATGTTTCACCGGTCGTAAACGGGCCTAATTGCTGAGATTCGTTATAGCAGTTAATACCTTGAGTTGGGTCGCCTTGCACACAACCTTGTGCGGTTGAATGTGCTGCTAATCCGGCGGCGGCACCGTAACCATTCCAGGCCGCTGTTAGTGTCCGATCGTCATTGAAGAATGCATTAACTTCCGGCGCGGATTCTTCACGTTCTTTGATGATGTCGCCAATCAATTTGAATGAGAGACGGTCAGTTGCCTGAAAATTCAGCTTAAAACGGCCACCTTCAGAGTTTTCGTTACCCAGCTTTTCACTACCAGGCACATTGATGCGGGTAACGGTGCCGTCTCTTTCCCGGCTCATGACATTAAAGATACCGGTCACATCATCACTAAATGCTGTTTTAAAGGTGCCAAAGACTTCTTCACGGCCCTGGTTTCCCAGGATTGCACGCATTCGACCACCTGTTTCACCATCTGCATCATTGGTGGCGATTGAAATGGCGCCACCAATGGTATTACGGCCAAACAGTGTGCCTTGAGGGCCACGCACAATTTCAATACTTTGAATGTCAGCTAAATCCAGTACAGAACCAACGGTTCTGCCAAGATAAACATCATCGACATAAATCCCTACACCGGGATCAACAACCGGCACATAATCGTTCTGACCGATACCTCGGATATAAACAACGGCGCTGGAGCTGGAACCTGATACGGTCCCTGTCGTGCTGAAGCTGACATTCGGCGCTACGTTGGCAATACCGGTTAAGTCGGCAACACCCATTTCCTCAAGTAAGTTTCCCTGGATAGCGGTGATTGATATGGGGGTGTCTTGCAGGCTTTCTACCCGGCGTCGCGCCGTGACCTGAATGACTTCGAGTTCAAATTCTTTTTGAGCAGTATCACTGTTAGTGGTTTCATCAGCTGCCCAGGCCGTTTGATAACTACCTGCAAACAGGCAAGTAACTACCAACGGAATGATGTTGTTAGTTTTGTTGGACATGGTGCAGATCCTGAAAAGTTGTTGGGATAGCTTTTATTATTAAAAATCAACCAGATTGATTGTTGACTATGCTAATTAGCGAGTAGGAGTGTACTGGAATTAGTTACAATTGTAACGAAAAATTAACGTATGATGTTATTCCTGGTACAGGGAAGGTATCCGAGTGGCAATATTGGTTGAAATGTGGAAATTAAGGAAGAGAGGTAGTAAAAAGCTGGTTGAACTACCTCTGAATTAACAGTCCGGAAGCTAAAGGCCGCTGTTTGAATAGTTTACTGCTGCGTCTGCCATGAAACGGGCTTTAATATGTTTGCCTTCTTCATCACCCCAGATACAAGATTTAACACCCAGGCTGGTATCACAATTGTCTGGTGAACCGATAATAGCCTGTACTTCTTCCTGGCTCATACCGACACTTAATTTATCGTAATTTTCTTGATTGAGTTTACCGCAAGCGACTAATAAGAAAGGAAACAGCAGGGAGATATAACGTGCTTTCATGTAGTTCTCTTTTGATGGTCTGATCGTAAAGTTCAGATAATAGCTCAATCTGCTTTGCGTGGGTACTTTCATTCCGGTCTACGTCTGACAACTGACCGGAATGACAGCTTTTGTTAACCTGAAATGCGGAGTTCAGGGATATGTAAAACCAGCTCGTTATAGAGCTCGGGATTGGAAAACTTCAGTAGCTGAATCTTTTGACGATGTGATTTCTCGACCGGTGCGCCATTGTCGATCAACAGCCGGATCAAACCTTGATAGCGTTTATCGTGATTCACAAATTTCAGTGCGTAGTCGAGTGGGTCCAGACCTTTCGAGGTGGGTTTGACGGAAACATCCTGATCCAGTAAAAATTCAATCATGTCGTAATGGCCGGGTGGCATCATCGCGAAGGAAATCGCATTACGACCAAATCCATCTATGAATGAAAAGTTCAAACCTAATGGTTGCAGCGTCCGGGTTCGTTCAAGATCACCGGTGGCAGCCAGTTGTGCAATCATGCCATCCGGTAATTTCCCGCCGGCAGCAATAATCTGTTTTAAGGTTGTGATATTTGCATGTTGTGCGGCTTGTTCCATTAACGTACGGAAATAGATTTTGCCTTTATCTGGATCATCCAGTTTTGCGGCCTTCGCCATATCGAGTGCTTTTTTCCATTCGCGTCGAGCGACAAGTTTACGAAAGTCTTCTAAATCATCGCGTATTTGCTGGTGGCCATCTTTTGAGCGCATTTCCAATGAATGAACGATTTGTTTGACCATTGTCCGTGCGGAGGCCAGTTCATCTTTATGCTCATCGTCAATGAAGCCTTGATTATTATTGGCACCATAACTTTGGATTTGTTTTTCGTATATACCCTGGTGGGTTGACTTAGCGGTTTCACCTGAGCTTATGCTGGCATCGAGGCTACATTCCTGTTCTATCTGTCTGGCGTATTGAATTTGTTGTTCGATGTCTCGATTAACATCGGCGATTTGTGAAGAAACTGCCGCAGCTTCTTCTGTAAGTTGCGTATTTTCATCCTGGATGACCGGCGTACTTTTTAACAAGTCTTTCGGCAGCCATTGTTCGATATTCGCGGCTAAAAATGCAGGAGCTGTATTCATGCCCTGTTGTGACAATATCAGATAGATATCGACGAACGCTTGTTGTTGCTGTTGATCCGCAGGCTCAGGTAGCAGTAACAAGGGGGATTTATTAACGTCTCCACTGAAGGTTGCGCCGCGATCAATGAAATTCCTAACGGCGACAGGGTTTAGCTGACGAATACTATCTTCTGCCAGGCGTCGTAATTCTGCGGGACTGAAGGCTTTATTACTGGTGTAGCTATCTAATGTGGTACTGAAAAGTTCTGCTTGTTCCGGATGACGGATAAGCCATTTGATTAGACGTTTTGATACAGGTAATCCACTGGCTATCAACATTTGCCAGCTACCGGCTGACAACTCAAGGTCATATAAATAGATGGTCTCTAATAAGGTGTAATTCGCGAACCGCGTTAATTTCGATAATTTACGGTCGATGATCAGATCAGTGATATCACCGTATTCAAGATTCTTAATATGAACAGCCAGTTGCTCCATCATACTCGGATCGGGAATGACAGATTCACCAGAAAGTGATGTTTGCTCAGTTTGTTGACGATTTATGGATTGTTGAACGGCTTTATTTAAACCAGCCGCCGCTAACAGGTGTTGGTTAGAAATAGAACGTTGTTCATCAGGGATAGAGCGAAGTAATTCTTCGATCAGCAATCGTCTCTTTTGTTCTAAAAATGAGGGGCTTTGATAATCAATGAGTGCCTGTTCACAGTCCAGCGTTTGTTGCTGTTCAGTCAGTACCGGCTCGGCTGTATGTCTGTTTTCGACAGGTTCGGATTGTGTTGTTGATAATTGTGAAGAGGATGGGGCGGCCTGCTGCTTTGTTACCGGCAATTCGACAACGTTTTGTTCAGTATCTTCATGTAGATACCACCAGGACCCTAAGGCTGTAGCGACAGCCAGACTAACCAGCAGTGATGACTTCAAATGATTCTCCTTGACATGATGGTGACATTGCGACGTCCGCGCAGGCTGCTGTGATAATAACGCACTCTTGACTGATGTGTTTATTTTAACGTTTTTAAGAAACCCGCCAGCATGCTGGCAGGCTCTGATAGACAGGTCTTGTCAGACGATTAGTCAGACAAGTAACAGAAAACTGTCTTTATGGGATCTGACAACCGTCACAAAGTTCAACCCATACACGTTCTGTACGGCAAGAACCTTCGACTCTACGGCGTTCAGTTTTTGTGTGGTATGAGTGGTTTTGGCTAGTCAGGTGAAGATGACCGCTGAACCATGCATATTTGTACTGACCGCCATCCCAGTAGCCCTGGTAAACGTGTTTGTAATCGCTTGATGGGCAAGACGTGTGACCGCCTAGCGTAAAGTAAGAGCTTGATGGAACGCTACCCGCACCGAAGCCGTTTAACCAGCCTGAATAGCTACATGACGTGTAAGGTGTTTGAGTAGTAACTGTTTCGTAGTCACATACTGTGCGGTAATCCCAGTAACCGTTAGCGCTAACACCTGCACTGGCAGCTGCAAGAAGAAGACCTAGAAGTGCTTTTTTCATAATTACTCCGTAATAAAATTAACGTCTGAATTCTACTGTATTTACAACTGTGAATTCAGTGTTGGCATGATATGACTCAGATGCGCTAGTTGTCAAAATCATTAAGACAAGTCGATTAATTTAATTAGCAACTAATAAATTAATGCTTATCAGAGTGTTAACGAGTTGAAAGTCTTCAATGACGGGGAATCTGGAACGATTTACAATTGATGCTTATATTTTTTATATGAAAACTGGCTATAAAATGGCGTGGTTTACATAATAAAAAAATATAAACAGATGGGAAGTAAAAGGAAAAGACCTGATAGTTATCAGGTCTTTACAAGGTGATTACTCCATGCCTTCACAGTGTGGACCAGGGATGCCTACACCAGGAATCCAAACCATTTCTGTGCGGCAAGAACCTTCAACTACACGACGCTCAGTATGAGTTTTTGTATGGTGTTGTTGGTTAGTTAGATTGATATGACCTGAAATCCAGGCGTATTTGTAACTATGGGTGCTTGTGTCATAGTAATGATGATATCTGTGAATGAAGCTGGCAGCAGGGCAAGACGTGTGGCCAGCAAGTACTTTTGTATCGCTGAACCAGTCAGAAATCCAACCGCTGCCACTGAAACTGGAAATATATCCGTAGTAATTACAGATGGTGGTTTTAGTTTCACCCACAACAACATCTTCATAATCACAACGCGTTACTTCTGCCCAGTGACCACAAGTACCTTCGCCTGGAGGTGGAGCTGCTGATGCGCCTGTTGTTGCCAGTGCTAAAACAGCACCTAAAATCATCTTTTTCATAATAATATCCTTAAATTTACAGGTGTAATTTCGATATTTCCAAATGTAAATATCAATGAGATGATAATTTCTTAAATTAATAAATGTCAAAGATAAAAAGTAGCATATGAGATTTTATGTAAAGTTAACGTGTACTAAATGTGTAAATTTACTGCTGTGCAAATCTGGTCTGAACAGTGCCTTGATGGGTAAAGATTTTTGTTTGAAGTAAGCTTAATAAAAAGATTGACTGAATAACGGGCAATTACAGGGAGACAGAGGGGCTAAAGTCTCGCAAGGGCTGGAAAAAATATGCTAGTCTAGCCGCCACGAGTTGACTCACAGAGTTATAAAATGAAATTAACAACTAATTTTGACAGCGGAAATGCAAACGTTGTCAAACTGGAATCACCAGACGACATTCAAATTACGATTAAAAAAGATAATCAGTCGGACTTCTATCAGTGGTTCCATTTCCGTTTACAGTCGGAAGCATTTATCCCTCACCAAATTACTATTAATAACGCCAAAGATTCTGCCTATCCGGACGGTTGGGAAAATTATCAGGCGGTTGCATCTTATGATCGTGAAACCTGGTTTCGGGTTGATACTCGATATGAAGATGGCAAGCTAATCATCAATCACATCCCTGAATATGCATCTGTCTATTTCGCGTACTTCGCGCCTTATTCTTACGAACGCCATTTAGATTTATTAGCTACCATGCAAACTGAGGACGGTGTTGAGCAGGTTGATCTGGGTGAAACCCTTGATGGCCGTGATATGTCTATGTTGGTGGTTGGCGATCCGGACGAAGACAAAAAGAAAATCTGGGTGATTGCACGTCAGCATCCGGGTGAGTCAATGGCTGAATGGTTTGTTGAAGGATTACTTGAGCGTCTGACTGATGGTGATGACGGGGTTGCTCGTACATTACTTGATAAGGCTGTATTTTACGTTGTGCCAAACATGAACCCGGACGGCAGTGCGCGAGGTCATCTCCGTACTAATGCCGTAGGTAGTAACCTTAATCGTGAATGGCAAACACCGAGCATGGATAAAAGTCCTGAGGTTTTCCTGGTGCGTGAAAAAATGCAGGAAATCGGTGTTGATATGTTCCTCGATATTCATGGTGATGAGGCTATTCCTTATAACTTCGTCGCTGGTACGGAAGGGGTTCCTTCTTACGATGCCCGTATCAAAGGACTGGAAGATAAATTTAAAGCTGCATGGCAGTTAACGACACCGGAATTCCAGGATGAATATGGTTATCCGAAAGATGCACCGGGTGAAGCGAATATGACGGTGGGCTGTGCCTGGGTAGGTGACCACTTTAACTGTCTGGCTTACACAGTAGAAATGCCATTTAAAGATCACAACAATGTACCAGACAGCGTATTTGGCTGGTCTGATGTACGTTCAATGATTTTTGGTAAGGATTGTCTGACGGCTGTACTGGCCGTAGTAGATGACCTGAGAGATTAATAATAAGAAACGCCGGGCTATGTCCGGCGTTTTTGTGTGTTGATGCCGGAGCATCTCGCAAAATTTAAGCTTTTTATCTTATTTGACATGGAAAGGCTTAAATCCCGCGTATCATCACCGCCAACATATCACAAAAATAATAACTAGCCGGAGGTTCACTGGTGAATAGTTTAAACGACTTGCTTTTAGCAATGGACAGCATGTTAGGTAGTTCTGCCTGGTTTCCCTGGGTGCTACTGGGAACAGGTGTGTTCTTTACCGTCTATCTGAAATTTCCTCAAATCCGTTACTTTAAACATGCCTGGAAAGTAGTGTCAGGTAAGTATGATAAGAAAGATGCGGAAGGTGATACCTCTCATTTCCAGGCGTTAGCCACTGCATTATCCGGTACTGTGGGTACTGGTAACATTGGTGGTGTCGCGTTAGCTATCTCAATTGGTGGTCCTGCGGCACTATTCTGGATGTGGATGACCGCATTCTTCGGTATGACCAGTAAATTCGTTGAAGTAACCTTATCCCATAAATACCGTGTTAAAGCCTCTGATGGCAGCATGGCAGGTGGTCCAATGTATTACATGGATCGTCGACTGAACATGAAATGGCTGGCAGTTTTGTTCGCTATTGCAACAGTTATCAGTTCATTCGGTACTGGTAACATGCCACAAATTAATAACATTGCTCAGGGTATGGAAAGTACCTTTGGGATCGCACCAGTATTGACTGGCGCTGTGTTATCAGTATTACTGGCACTGGTTATTCTGGGTGGTATTAAGCGAATTGCAGCGATCACATCGCGTGTTGTTCCATTCATGGCTGTTGTTTATCTGTTTGGTGCGTTTAGCGTTATTTTCTACAATTTTGAAAATATTGGCCCGTCATTTGTGAGCATCTTCTCTGATGCATTCACCGGTTCTGCTGCAGGTGGTGGTTTCCTTGGTGCTGCATTTGCTTATGCGTTCAACCGTGGTGTAGCGCGTGGTCTGTATTCAAATGAAGCCGGTCAGGGTTCTGCGGCGATTGCTCACGCATCAGCAAAAGCGGATGAGCCTGTATCAGAAGGTATGGTATCTATCCTTGAGCCTTTCATTGATACGATTGTAATTTGTACGATTACCGGTCTGGTTATTTTGTCGTCAGGCGTCTGGCAGGAAAAATTTGAGACGAAGCTTGAAGATTCAGCAATGGTTATCCTTCAAGGACAGTACTCAGAAAAGAACGAAGAACAATTGCAAAAGCTTTATATGTTCGTAAATGGTGATGATAAAGCGATTCCTCGTTTTAACGGCACCCTGAACATCGTTGATGGTCGAGCAGTTGATAAGAATTTCACTATTCTTCACTCTCGTTCTGTTGCAGAGAATATTCGTTTCCATGCGAATGATGAAATCAAGTATTCCGGCCCGTTAAAAGTATCTGACGGTAAACTGGAAAACAAAGACATCATCGTACTGGGTAAATCGTTGGTTCATTCCGCAGAATTAACAACGATTGCATTCACCAAAGGTTATCTGGGTGAATGGGGTCAATACGTTGTTTCAATTGGTCTGCTGCTCTTCGCGTTTTCAACGGCAATCGCCTGGTCTTACTATGGTGATCGTGCCGTAAACTACTTGTTTGGTATTCGCGCAATTATGCCGTATCGCGTGTTCTATGTTGCTGGTTTCATGTGGGCTGCGGTTGCAGATACCACACTAATCTGGACACTGGCGAACGTTGCGATTGTATTGATGACCTTACCAAACCTTATCGGTATTTTATTACTTCGTAAAGAAATGAAAGAAACCGTGAATGAGTACTGGGAAAAATTTAAAAATAAAGAAGGCAAAGAGTAAACAGACGTCTTCGGATTAAAATTGTTTGAAAAGGCCGCATTGCGGCCTTTTTTTCATCAACTTGATTATCTTTTAATTAATCATAAAAAAAAATGAATATTGGCGAGGCGTATCCTTGCAATGCATCACAGATACATTATCCTGACCTCCCGGTACTATAAGGTTTTCGATCACTGAAATGGACTTGGCCATATCAGAAACAGCGCGCTGAAAGCTGAGTATCGAAGCCCCGAGTTTGGAGTTTTCTGTGGCACTAATTAGTTGTCCTTCCTGCGACAAAAAAGTCTCAAGTAAAGCAACCCGATGCAATCACTGTAGTTTTGATTTGACTGATATGGACGAAGAAAAACTAAGTAGACTGAATCGTCAAAAAATAATCAAAACCTCTCAACGAATCCATGTTTATTCGACGTTGGGACTGATAATGTTTCTTGCTGCAACCTGGTTGATATTATTCAAGCAACCCGCAGAAGACACACCGATTTACTATGGTGGTATGGCGATGGGGGGCATCGGTATATTACTTTATATTGCCAGCCGCATCTGGATGGTGATGTTAAAACGTTCGTCTTAACAGCGAATGATCTTCGTATTCTTCCGTTAACTGTAAATAAACATTGCAAAAAGTGAGAACCATGGATATAAAACAACTGGTCCAATCTCTTACCCATGATACCTGGTTAAGCCTGCGTCAGGCGGTTGAAACGGGCAAATGGCCAGATGGCACTAAATTAACAGAAGAACAACGTGAAAATACTATGCAGCTTGTCATTGCTTATCAGTCACAAGTGCTCAAATCAAAAGAGCATTTTACGGTTGGTGAAGATGGCAATCTGATTCATAAATCTAAAAGTGAGCTTAAGCGTCAGTTTAAGCAAGAAGAAGATATAGCGCGGTTTAATCAAGATGATATTTAAAAATCTTTTTAAGGCTAAATGGAAAAATAGCGACCCACAGGTTCGCATTCAGTCTCTCCAGGATCTGTCTCCTGACGATAATCATCAAAAATCTATTCTCCATGAACTGGCCTTTAACGACGGCAATGAAAATGTTCGACGTAAAGCCCTGGAACGGTTGAATGATTTTTCTCTCTGGTGGCAAGCCAGTAAAAGTGAAAATGATGCGAAAAACCGCGCCCTTGCTGAAAATAATATTCGCAAAGGTTTATTAGGGCAGGCGAGCTTCAATGTTGATGCCACCCTTAAATCCCGCTTTATTGATGAATGTAATAAATCGTCGATTCTTGAAGAACTTGCACTGAATGACAGTGATGACAATGTTCGTCTTAAATTGCTTCTGCGGTTAAATAAAGAGCCGCTATTTCTTCAGGCATTCTCTGCCAGAAATACCTCCCTTGATATTCAAAATGCCTTAGTTGATGCGATTGATCAGTTACCGCTGTTAACGCGATTACTGCCTGCTGCCGACGGTGAAGTTAAAAGTAAAATTCAGGCAAAGATTGATTTTCAGAATGAACTGGCACAAAAGCCAGTAACGCTGCGTAAAAATGTCAATCTTGTGCTGGCGAAACTCAATGCGTTAAAAGATAAAAATGACGTTGAACTCATGTTGAGTCGTCGGGAAGCACTGACCACTGAATGGCAGGCTTGTCAGGCTGATTTCAACTTGTTGGAAGAAGACGAGCAACATGTCTTTAATGATAAATATCTAAAGATTATTTCGTCTTTAGAGAAAGTGATTGCGCCACTTAAAGAAGCACGTGATCAAGCACTTAGAGAAGCTGCAGAAAAAGCAGCAATCGCTGAACAGCAAGCAGCATTAAATGCTGAAAAAGCGGCGATTGAAGAGTCACTGGCGAAAGCCGATCAGAATGATGTAGACAGTGATGCGGTGATTGCTCAGTTAAAAGCACTGGCTGATAAAGTATCCGCCATGACGTTAGATAACGGGTTCAAAACCAATTTCTTGTCAGCCATCGATAAGTTGATTGCACAAGCTGAAAAGCTACCTGAAATCAGAGCAAAACTGGCTGAGGCAACTCGCCTGATTGCTCAGTTAGCGGCGATTGCCATTCCTGAGTCAGTCGATTCATTGCAAGAGCGTTTTGCTCAGTTTAAAGATATACGTCAACAATGGCGCGATAACTTACGTGGTCTGGACATTAAATTGCCCGCAGAAATTTCAGCGTCCTGGAAAACACTTGATGGAAACTGGAAAGCGGCAACTGACCCGTTAATACAAAAGCAAAATGATTTGTTTAAACAAACCCGTAAGAAAATGGGTGAGTTGAAAGGGTTAATTAACGCAGGTCGTTATAAGTCAGCGTTTGGTTTGCACAAAAAGATGACCTTCTGGTTTGACGAACTGGCTGATCATCAAAAAGAAAAGCTGGATCGCGACTATCAGGCAATCAATGAAGAAGTTGAAAAACTGAAGGGCTTGCAAGCCTATATTGCGACGCCTCGTAAACAATCATTGATTGAAGAAATGACTGAGCTGGCTGAGTCACCTATGAGTGATCCAGCGGAACAGGCGAAACGCGTTAAATTAGCACGACAAACCTGGATGACGCTGGGTAAAGCAGATGAAGAACTGGAAGAATCACTGAACCAGACGTTCAATGAGTTATGTGAAAAAGCCTTCGTTATCTGCCGTGAGTATTATTCTGAAAAAGAAAAGCAGCGTGATGAAAATCTTGCACTTAGAAAAGCAGTAATCGATACGTTGATCAGTGCACATGAACAACTGAATGCTGAGGATAAAAACTGGTCTGAATTAGAAAGTCTGGTTGCTAAAGCAGGTCAGGAATGGCGAAAGCTGGGTGAAGTTGACCGTTCGGTGGTGAACGAAATTAACCAGCAATTTAACGATGCGATTAATCCGCTAAAGCAGGCATTACAACAGCAATATCAGGTTAATGCTGAAGCTAAGCAAGCGATTATTGCTAAAGCAACTGCATTGAAAGACGCTGACGATCTGAGTGAAGCAACTGAAACATTAAAAGCCTTACAAGGCGAGTGGAAAGGCATTGGTTTCTCAGGTGCAAACCTTGAAAAACAACTATGGAAACAATTCCGTGCCATTAATGATGACGTATTTGCCAAGCGCAACGAACAGAAGAAAGAGCAGCAACAGGCGCAGCAATCTACTTTTGAAACCTTGATGGATAAAGTGGACGGCGTAATTGATGAAGCGAAAGAAGTTTTATCAGTGTCGAGTTTGAACGAACAAACAACGGCATTAAAAAGCCTGGTTGCTGATCATGGCCTGACGGGTAAATTAGCCACCAAATTACAGGCAAAAGTCTCGCAACAGCTACAAAATATCAGTCATCAGATTGATAATTTGCGAGATGATAAAGCCCGTAAAGCAATCGCTGATGTATTTACCGGATTTGAGCAAGTATCAGCCGGTGAAGCATTGCCGGACGATATTACATTAACATCTGCTGACCGTGCGCTTATCACGGCGTTGTCCGATAACGCAGATGTTGAACGACGTCACGAACTGACATTAACGATTGAAATTCTGGCGAATGTAGAGTCACCAGAAGCTGATAAGCCACGTCGTATGGAAATCCAACTGGCGATGTTATCTGAAAAGTTGAATGCAGGTACTTTAGATCAACTGGATGGAACATTACGAAACTGGATGGCCGTTGGTCGATTGACTGACAGTGAACATGCGCTGTATGAACGAGTAAAAGCAGTATTTGGCGTGAAGTAAGTTTCACTAACCGGTTTGTTTAACAAAATAAAAACCCCATCTAAAACAGATGGGGTTTTTTATTTGATTGCCTTCAAAAAATCCAGAAAGTTCAAAAAGGCAGCTTGGTTAACCCCTGGTAAAAACGCCTGTGGATCATGATTGAAACACAGGCGATGGTTTTTTACCCCGCATTGAGGTAAACCGGAACGTCTTCAATTCGAAGTACTTCATCATTCGTGTCCGGATCTCGCCATTCGAAATCGATTCGCCACTTACCTGAGTCAACAGTATTGCCAAACCATTTTTTCTTCAGGTCATCACCATGCCAGTTTCCGGCATCATTTTTCTTACTGCCATAAACCTGATGGTTGTAACGGGCAAATGAACCGTTAAATACATGGATCACGCCGCCCGTTGCTGTTGGCGAAGGGTAGGTACTTGAACTGTCTTCTTTTACTGTGATGTTGAGCAAACAGCGGCGTCCCGGAAAGGATTCATCAATGCCGCTCAGTCGATGACCGATCACGGCACGAACGAATTCCATCGGTGTCTGTTCATGGTTGAACACTTCAACAAAATCAGGTGAATCCATATCGGCATTAAATTCATTTCTGAGTTGTTCAAGATGTGTCATACGGTCAACAGGGCCGCCAGTTGGTTGACTGATGGTGGCAAACTCTGGTGCAAATATTTGCTGTTGCGTATCACCAATACCAGCCTGATTCCGAGTTTGCACTAACGAAATATGGCGTTGCTGCCAGATGGGTAATTCCAGTTCCAGCCAGACAACCGTGTCATTCTCCTGATTGTTAAACAACCAGACATTACAGTCGTAACGATTAGCAGTAGCAAATTCCGCAGTACGATCAACAACTGAGAGTGTATTTTGTTGTTGACCTGCACCGATTGAAAATACTTTGTGTACATCATCCCGGTTTGGCAGCATACGGCGGATGGATGGCCGTTCCAGAATATCGATGCAATCACGCATATTTAAATCACTCAGAACCTGATCGGTCAGATGCTCCTGAAGCGGGAATGGTTGTGGGCTATCTAACATCGCCACCAACTCGCTGAAACTTCCGGAGAGTGTTTCATCCGTCGGTGTCGAATCCTGTAGCGGCTCGTCTGTCACCAGCACAAAGAAAGCATCGTTGGCAAAACTTTCACTCAGCAGGTTTCCGGCTGTTTCCTCATCACCTTTAATGGTAAAGACAGCAGACACTGTGACAGCATCCAGATGATTGCGGAATGGCTGTTCAAGGGATGCCTGTGCTCGCATCGTTTTGGTTGTTTCAACATTCGATTCAATCAGTTTTGTATTGAGTAAATCAGCAAGATTAAGTGGATTATTCAGATCGACTCCACGTTCCATTGCGGCTGCAATCGAGGTTTTGCGAATACTGCCAAGTGTCGGCGGTGTTACCGGGTGGCGAGAAGCTAATCGTACTTCAGCCTGACCGATTTCGGCCGGTTCACGATCGGGAATGAATATCGCGTTATCCTGGGTTGTGATCCGGAGCGCCGCTTCTTCGGTGCCGACCGGCTGTTGTTCGAATACTCGTTCAGCACTCTCACCGTGCAGGGTAGAAACGGTGAATGCATTGTCGTATTCGTTGTCTTGCAACAGCTCCCAATAGGTAAAGCGAGTATCACTGACGTGAAGCAGATTATCCGTAGCCAGTTGTCCGGTGATCGTGTTGCTGTTGTCGACCATTTTTTCCTGATACAGATTGAAAAAATCACGGCGTACAGGCTGGTTGAGTTCAGGATTTGATACCTGAGCGACGCTTAGTCCTTTCAAGCTGCTGAAAAGTCCCGGGTTACAACTCAACATAGTGGTGACATTGGTTTTTAATTGTTGGTTGATCGGATGATCATCGGTTTGAATTGCACCAGCGAGTTGCCTGACAGGTTCGTTCAGTTTATCACCATCGACTGTGTGGTCCGGAATGGCTCTGAATTTGCTCTCTGCTGCTGCAATTAAACGCGGATATAAAGAGTCCTGCTGACCTTTACTAAATCCATCCAGTCTGGCGTGAAGATTGGCAGCCGATTCTCTGAACCAGGTGTACTGCTGGAAATCAACGACCGATTGTAGCGCGTCAAAGTAACGCTTCATGATGCCCGCTGTGGTTGATTTCAGTGTTGGATCGGGCGCGACAGGCATGATGCCAACCGGACAGTATGCGACCTGAATTTTACCGCTTTCCTGCTTCAGACTGGGTGGCACGATCCAGGCGTTAGTTTCAGGTGATACATCAGCAAAATGTTTTCCTTCACCCAGTAAAGCAAAGAACTGTTCATTTCGTTGCTTGTCTTCAGCGATCCCTTTTGGTGTCAGGTAGCCGCCACGTTTTCGTAACCGAGCAAGGAAACTGGCCAGTTGACGTTTCACAGTCGCTGAATTTAATGATTCAGTGGCTACACCGTCTTGTGTGTATAGTTCTTCAATACCGTCTTCGTGCATTCTGGCCAGACGTCGGTGAACCTGCCATTCTCCCGGATCGTCATTCGGCACGACTTCACTACGACGATTAACATCCAGTCTGAAGCGAACGGCGTGATAGTCCTGGCTCCAGCGACCATTGGTTCGCTGACTGAGTTGATCTTTCATGTTATCAAGGTCGATAAACGCGGTATGAGCAAGTGCTTCCACTTCACTAGATAACTCGGCCAGAACGAACGTCTGGCAGGTAAGGCCTTGTTGAATGGGTGGCAGCGGATTATCGATGCTAATCCGACTGTTATCGAACTCGTAGCATTCTGCGATGATTTTCACGCTGTCAGCGTAATAGAGTTCAGCAAACGCTTGCCATGCCTGAATATGAGCCAGTGAACGAGCCTCTGACTGACGGCGTTTTGAGTCAGCGTCACCCGATAGTTCTTTATTGATCCAGTCGGCTTCCAGCAATTCGCGATTGATATGTAAGAACACCGTTTCGCGACCATTATTTTCATCCAGGCTGATTTCGAACAAATTCACTTTATCGGCATTGGGATTGTCTGCGGCGGGTGCAAAGGCAACATCACTGGCGAGCAAAATGGGTTCATCAATGCAGTTTGGGACAGCTTTGACGTGTTGCTCCATGATGCAGGAACCGTATGTATGCTCCAGATTAAAAGTGACATTACGTCCGTCACCGAGATTTTCGTAGACATCAACATAAAAATCACGAACCGCGAATCCGTCTTTACCCAGTTGGCTTTTAACTTGTTTTTGTAGATAGGCGTCGCTGGTGTTCATGGGTGCTGATGTGCTGTCTTTCAGTACTGCCATGAACGTGTAGTGCAGATGTTTCTTCAGTGGATCATGAGCATTTTCTTCAATAACCTTAATGCAGGGTAACGCACTGCCGTTATTTCGATGTTCTACCCGGATTTCTTGATCGAGGCCGTCTTCAGACAGCGTGAAATCATTGCGCCATTCAAACAGATTCAACTGGTTATGATTGGTTTTGTCTTCCAACACGGTTTGGTGAAAGTCAAAGGATTTGGGTGTTTTGGGATCAGACTCACGAATGTTATTAAAGCTAACATTAATGACGGTTTCTAATCGTCTGGCACTTTGCGCCAGCTCGTAATCGTATTTGTCATTATGAAAGACAGAAACGATGAGCTGATCCAGGTCTATGTCAGTCTGATCAAGTTCAGCACACATCAGGCCATTAAAATCTGGATAGCGACGACTTGCTGCTTCATGCCACAGTTCCCAACGTGGGCCGAATGGGTCGGTTCTGTCTGGTACTAAGCGATTACGTTCATTAACTATTCCAGCGCGGTTCAGCGTTAATTCGCGATCTAATGGAATGACGAGTTGAGCCTTTTGATAAACATGCTTGTTGAAGTCGAAGATAATCTGGTCAGGAAAGCCTCTGGTTGATTCTTCTTGCCCGGTGTTAAACAGCAGTAAAAACTGCTTGTCTTTTTCCCAGTCAAAATCATAGGCATGAGAAATAGCAGGTGTCAGCTGATAGTTTGCGGTTGTCGTATTATTCGCATCATCCTGTAGCTCTGCTTGTTGTACGTAAAACTGCGCAAAGCGTAGGAGATCACTATGATGTTTGACCAGATTATCAAACCTGGGACGGTCAGCGGCTGATGGTTTGACGGACACCGCCATACTGTTAATTGGATATCTCTCGGACGAATCGGGCATAACTTCCGGTGTTTTTCGATAGCGAACCAGTTCTACGTCCAGTACCAGAGCCGGTGTAAAGGTGAGGCTGTTGGATGCTGGTTGTGTCAGTAAGCTGCTTGTTACATCCGCTTTCTCTCGTATATCCAGTCGCTCAAAGGCTGACCAGCGCACGTTATCACTGCCAATCTGACTTTGTGAACGTTCCAGATCTTTGTTACTGAGTCGCCAGAGAAAACGGTCGGTAACAGGCAGTTTGTTGACGGTAAATGTATCACCCTGAACTTTAGCATTAACCCGGCTGGCGAGTTTTTCAGACCATTTAATCGTCTGTTTGAAGTCGCCCAGGTCAAAGGTCGATTTGATACTGCCAAAAATTCGCGCCGTCGTTCGTTGTTTATCCGGGATATCGATTTCTTGCTTGCCAATAAACAGACGAATGCTGGCAACACGTTGTAACTGGTTAATATCCTGACCGAGATTAACCAGCTGGCCTAACAAATAGTGTGTGTTAGTGACCTGAATTTCCGGATCATCATGCTGATGAGCTGCATTGTAGTAATGGCCAACCTCAACTAAACATTCGTCATCGAACTTTTGTCGTTGTCCGAGTTCAAATTTGAGTTGCAGATTTTCAACCAGTTGTAACGGTAAAATCGGTGCGGGGTCGTCCGCGCGGCGTTGTGGTTGAATACTGCGGAGCAGGGTATCGGCAAAAACGAGCGGGTAAGCGCTGTTTTCGGCAAATTTTTCCCCCATACTGCCCTTAACCGATTGTTGTGATGAAAATTCATTTAACGCTCTGAAGCGCTCTGCATTCGTGAGCAAACAGTGCTGCTCTCGCTTGATGGTGATTTCATCCAGTTGCTTATCATTGTCGTCATAGAGCTTTACGCTGACATCCAGCGAGCCGGGCAAAGGCACCGGCACGGCATGCGGTGAAATGTCGCCAGGTTGTGCAACGGTGAAAATACTGTCGTTGCCATCAAAAATATTATTGTCTTTTTTTATCCAGTCTACGATGTCCTCTGGTGAACCATTAATGTAAGGCTGAATGCCTAACCAGGCGTTGCGATGCTTTGATTCCCAGTTATGAAAGAAGGTGTCGAGTGTTAGAAAAACTTTTGTAGTCATATCGGTTCCCTGTTTAACTCAAATACAGTGTGGTGCGGTAGGGCATTGAAACCCCGACCGAGATGCTTTTACAGACTTTGAAGATGCCTTTACCGATGCAGGCACGAGCATCAACTCTGGCGTACAATACGAAATCAACGCTGACGCCAACCCGTGCATTCTGGTTGTTGGTGATAGCAGGCAGATTAGGTGTGCCAGGTTGGTAATCTTCTAATGCTCCCCAGAACACCGTCAGACGAGCTTCCGCTCCTGCGACGACTTCCACTCTGATTGAGATAATCCACCAGTTCAGTTCCGCGATTCCCCGGGCTTGAATGCCGATAGCGCCGGATAAACGTAAACCGACCAGTTCCAGGCTTTGTGGCCGATCCAGTGGAGAAAAGAACAATATTCCACCTTCACAACTGAAATAAACACCTGCATAAGCGGACACGTTAAGTGGTCCGGAACGATATTCCCCACCAAAACCGACCATGGCGGCGTAACCACCTTCAACCAGGGTCACTTTGCCTTGCCGTTCACCTTCTGCGACGTTGCCTGATCGGACATTAGAACGTTTTGCCAGATAACAGCCGCCTCGTCCCATGACTCCGCCCAACATGACGCCAAAGCCACGTTCCCAGTAACGTTCACCAGCGTCGGTTAGCCACGGGAAGCCGATATCGACCATGAAGCCACCGTTCATCTGGATTTCAAATGCCACAACACCGCCGTTGAACGCGATACCACCCAGGCTTACCGACGGAACACGTAATGAAAGCCGGAAAATGTCTTCTTCTGCGGATTCTTGTTTGATGTACAGAATTGAAATCCCGAGATCGTAGCCAAACCACTCTCGTAAGAATGGCCCGTCTATTGCCAGACCGTAGTAAACATCATCATGGAACAATAATTTACCGGCCAGGAAGCCCTGGAACATGTTAAATCCGGCAGCAAATACCCATTCACCTATGTTGCTGGCATTGCCTGTAGGGATTAAGGCATTTTGCTCGAATGCTTCTCGGATCTCTTGTTTCAGTGGTCTGGGATTCGGATCAACAGAGACGATAGCTTTTAATAAATCATTGTTATTATTGCCATTAAGAAGCAGATTTCGACCTAAGAGTAACCAGTCGATATCAATGAGTGGCAATGTTGGGAATTGATCGTTTAGCAAACCGATAAATCCGGTTTGTTGATCACCCCAGTAATGCCCAAGGGTGAAATCTTCGATCAGAGTTTTATTCAGGATTTTAAGTTTCAGACCTTGAAGGAACAGCCAGAGAATATCGTTTTTGGACTCGAGCTGTAGATTATCGGCAGAAATTTCCAGAAAGCGCATCAGCTTCAGATTGAGTTTGTCAAAACCAAGTGCCTGAACGGATAAACGACAGTTCTCAATATCAATACTCAGGTAATCGGTATCGCCGTTGCGGTCTTTTCCGAAGGGCAGCGAAAGCTCAAAGTCAAAGATCAAATCTTTTAGTGAATCACTGGACAGAAGCGGTAGTTTGCCGAGATTGAGTTCTAAGCCAAGACGCATTGCGGGTGCGTCCCAGTCATCGCCATCAAGTACAGGCAGCAATGAGTTCCAGTCAAAATCATTTGCTGAACTGTCGAATCCGATCCGAATCAAATCGACTGCGACATCGTCCAGATCGAGAAGATTCCAGCCTTTGGCGAAATCGAAACGTAACGATGGGTAGTCGAATTCGAACCAGTCTCCACTAAGCCCTAAATTGTCCTGGAAGCCAAATTTTAACCCGTCAAATCGGAGTTTATCGCCATTTTCAAAGGACCACAGGCTACCGAGATCATATTCTTGTAACTCTACATCTCCATCAACATTGAAATCAGTTTTTCCGTTGGTTCGGGTGATTTCAACTTTCTGGATATAAGCCTGCTTCAGTGGACCAATCCCGTCACCATCTTCATCAAACAAGGGAATGGGTTTATTGGCTTGCGCGAGGAAGCGTATTTCTTTGGTGTTGCGGTCGATACTGCCAATAATATCAACTCGTGTCAGATCCGGTGATCCATTGCGTTGTGGTTTACGGCCTCCGGCAAAGGACAGATAGTCGATCCGGGTTTCTGTCATGAACGTTGTCAGTTTGCGAGCAGCCCAGGTCAGTTCAACCTTTGCCATTTGCACTCGAAGTTCTGATTTTTTGTCGTCATCAGGTCGGTTGTGCGGGTTATTCAGTTCGGGGTTTTGCCAGTTAACGGAACCGTAAGTGGAGAATTTACCTTGTTGTTCGGCTGACACGGCCAGATATCGAAGATTAAGGTTAAAGTTCTCAGGAAACAGGCTGCCTAACAGTGGGAAGGAGGACAGATCCAAAACTTGTTCAAACAAAATAAGTCCGGTCCACGCTTTCTGTTGTAGTTTTTCCGGAAGCAGCTTCGTTAATCCACCGTCGTCATTATTGGTGATTTCACTGGCTGTGACCTGTTCTTTACGCAAAATGGTAAACAAGTCATCTTCTTTACCTAGCTTAATAATGCCAACCAGATGACCGTCGTTATTGTTCCGGTCCAGGCCCTGGTGTGTCGTCAGTTCCGTGATAGCGATATTTTGATCACCACTGGAATATTCAGGGTCCATGGGGAATTCATTGAGCAATTTCCCCCGTAAACCTGCACTTAATACGCCGTTTTCATCGGCAAGAAGTGGGATGTATTCAGGGATTTCTCCGACTTCCCATTCATGAGCAAATTCATAACTGCCAAATGAAAATCGATTCTGGTGAGTGCCCAGAGCCGGAGGTGCGAGCGTTGCGGGTGTCAGTACGCTTTCATCGTTTTCAGCGTTAATGCTGGTAAACAGTGAATTCAGCCCGGGTCTGCTTTGCTGTTGCCCTTCACGTAAATTACCCTGGATGTTTAAGCCACTTTCATGAGTAACCGTCAGATTGTCACTGTCTAACCCGCTGTAACTGGCATTACAGTTGCGCAGAAAGCGATCAATGACGTTGCCATCACCTGAGGTCATGGCTTCATCAGGACACACCGGGAATTTAACCGTGTGTGGTGTTTCTCCCGGCTTGATAAATTGCCATGAGGTTATGTCATCGCGTTGGGGTTGTTTGAGCGCAATACCTGGTCGATTTATTTGCAGGCTGGTGGCCTGAACTTCCAGATAGGGCGTGGTAACGATTCGTACCAGACTACGAGAGAATTGATCGAAACGTTTACGATAGAAGATGCTGTTATCAAACTTAAGTGCAACATCAGCCTCGCAATCGAGTTTTACTTCTCGCCGTAACCCCAGAATCTCAGCATTTGCTGATTTTTTTAAAAGTGCTGTACTGGTGCGCTGATAGCGCAATAGCAAGCCTTTGGGTAAACCGTCGTGGTCTTCAACCCGTAATGCCAGGGGTAAGCGCTTTGCTACACGCCAGCAATGATGCGTGATATTACTCGACATATTATTCAGTGCATTCATTACCAGTGCATAGGTATGAAGATAGGCTTCTGCTTTCGGTATGGCGGTGATATCAGTGATATGCATGACCCGGGAAGCTTGTCTGCTGCGAGTAGCGGTAATCTCCAGGCTTTGCGCATCAACAGCCATAGAGGGCAGGGTGTGAGTTTCTCCGTTAATGTTCTTGCTAAAAGGATGAAGTGGCAGTAGCGCTTTGTCTCGTCGATCTTCCCGGAATGAAAGCGTCAACGATTGTTGTAAATCATCTACATCCAGATTGAGCCTGGAGGCTTGCCAGCGTTTATCCAGATTCGCATCCTGCCCAACATGAGTGGTGAGTGTAAATGGATTCTGTTTTGCTTGTAAGGCTAAGTTTTTGCTACTGGATGAGTGATAAACGCGTAACAAACTGCGGCGATTGCAATCAATCGATAGTGGCGCATCCTGAGCATCCAGTAAGTCATGAGTACGCTGAGTTTGCACCCAGAAATCACGAAGACCATCACCGCCTGTACTGAGGACGAGTTTACATGCTGACTCGCCCAGTTGCAGCGGCCCCAGATTAACGATCAGCCCTGATGATAGTTTTTGTGGTGATTCAATGTTGAGTTCGAACAACGCTTTATTTTTACTCGATATTTTTAAGGGGGTGGCAATGAAATCCCTGAGTCCGCGTCGTCGTTGAGGTTGGAAAGTGACTTCAGATGAACAGCTGAATCTGAAAGTGACACCTTTGGTGGTTGTAAAATGTAGCAGGTTTATTTGTATGTTATTTTTTGCGCCTCTACCGGGCTTTATATCCAGGCCATGAACTTCATCAATAAACGAATGTTTCGCTGTCGAAAATTGATAGCTGTTATCTTTAAGGGTGAAGTTCAGACCAAAAAACCTAATATTATCCATCATTATGTTCCCGTCTCTGTATAAGTTGTTACTCATTCGAAACTACATGGTTATTGTTCTTTGACCTTCGAATTACATACCTGTGGTGCGGGATTAAAAATAAGTTAACAATGAGATGAAATTCAAGCGAATGAACTGACGAAAGCGTAAATAATTTCGAAATTAATATAATAGATACAGTGATTTATATGAATGCACCAAATTGACACTTGTCTGAAATTCCAGCTGTTTAATTTGTTTTAAAAATAGAAAAGTGTTAGCTGTTGTTGAGGAACGGATGGTGCGGACAGAGTAATGTCAGTTGTTGGTAAGATGAATGGTTAATCAAAAAAATGACGACTGATATTGCTACGAGCAGGCTTTTGAAGAAGAAACCCGCACTGCTCGTTAGCAGTGATAATACAGCGGAAAAATAATGAAAGTATGCTCATCTAAGCATAAGAAAAGAAAGTGTCATGAGGAACACTTTCTTTTCTTACCTGAATTTGTATCGAGTGATTGAATGACGCTATTGATTGAGTTCGCCTCTGAGTGGGGATTGCATCTGTTGTTTGATGTCCTGATCCGTTAATCCTTTGCTGAGCAAATAATGAAGTTTGGTTAGTGTTGCTTCCAGCGTCATGTCGAATCCACTGATCACGCCAGCTTCCTGTAATGCGTTTCCTGTTGCATAACCATTCATGTTTACACTACCTTGCAAACACTGGGTACAGTTCACAATAATGATGCCTTTTTCATCAGCTTCCTGTAATAAGTCCAGCAATTGCTTGTTTTGTGGTGCATTTCCTACACCATAACTTTGCAGGATCAGCGCTTTTACCGGTTGTTTTAGAATATTGGCGATAATTTCGTGGGAGATGCCCGGATATAAACTAACAACGCCGATAGGTTGAGGTGTCATTGGTGTAACATCAAGGTGTTCATTTGGATGTAAATTAATCACACCTTCTTTAACTTTTATGTTAATCCCCGCTTCAAGCAACTCTGTCATATTGGGTGACGCAAAGGCGTCAAAGCTGTCAGCATGAACTTTTGTCGTTCTGTTCCCTCTGAACAATTTATTGTTAAAAAACAATGCAACTTCAGGAATTGGATAGTTAGCGGCAATATAGAGTGCATTTAGCAGATTTTCCTGGCCATCTGAGCGAAGTTCTGAGAATGGGATCTGTGATCCTGTAATGATCACGGGTTTACTGAGGTTTTCAAACATGAATGATAAGGCTGATGCGGTGAAGGCCATTGTATCGGTTCCATGCAAGACTACAAACCCATCAAAATCAGCATAATTATTCTGAATGTCATAGGCGATTCGTTGCCAGTCAGCTGGCGACATATTAGATGAATCCATGAGTGGACTGTATTCAGTAATATGGAATTCTGGCATTTCTACCCGATTGAACTCAGGCATTTTTTTAATCGTAGCAGTCAGGAAACCGGGCGAAGGAACAAAGCCCTGAGCCGACTTTTCCATACCAATCGTACCGCCGGTATAAGCGATATAAATACGTTTTCTTGTCATGAGTGAGGTATCACCATCTCGTCTAATTCTGGCGGTGATTTTACGCGTAAATGCGAGGCGTTGCATGACTGTTTGGCAGGCATTTTTGACTGGTAAGCTGACTGTATTGTTGAGGGGCTGTTAGTGATTGGGGATCGTCAAAGGAAAGAGTAGCAAGGCGCCGAGTATTCCCAGCAACCTTGCAAGGGGGTAAGCAGGATTAATTAACGTCGCACACGGTACAGAGAATATAAGCACCTTGTGGATCATTGAATGTATTCAATTGCTTGAGTTGCTTATTGAGCATATAACTGATTTTTGAAGTAACCGACGAAGAATCAGCAACTTGTTCACCAACCAGAGCTGCAATCGTTGATTGTTGTCCATCCAGTAATTCTTTAAAGAATTTATCGGTTGGGCTGAGTTCTTTCTCGATCAACTTCACATCGTAGTTGGTCAGGCCTGCATACTGAGCCGCTGATTGTACTGCATCATCCAGAGAACCCAGTTTATCAACTAAGCCAAATGATAACGCCTGCGTACCTGTCCAGACGCGACCTTGCGCAATCTTTTCAACGTCTTCTTTTGCCAGCTCACGGTTTTCTGCGACCAGGTTTATAAAGCGGCGATATCCGCGTTCAATATTCTTTTGCACCATGTTCTTCATGCCTTCTGGCAGGGGACGGAACAGGTGAGCGCTGGCCAGTTCTGTGGTGGCAACGCCGTCGGCATAAACACCCAGGTTGGCCAGCGTTTTCTCAAAGGTAGCGAACATACCGAAAATACCGATAGAGCCAGTGATTGTGGTCGGTTCTGCCCAAATCTCATTGGCTGATGCTGATATCCAGTAGCCGCCAGACGCTGCGACGGAACCCATAGAGACAACGACAGGTTTACCGGCAGCTTTGATTAGATCAACTTCACGACGAATCTTTTCAGATGCAGTCATGCTGCCGCCCGGGCTGTCTACACGCATAACAACGGCTTTAACGGCATCATCAAGACGCGCACGCTTTAATAGTGCTGCTGTTGAATCACCACCAATTTGACCCGGTTCACGACTACCGTCAGCAATTTCTCCCTGAGCAACAATTAGTGCGACTTTTTCACCGCCCGGTTGTGGGAACTGAGGCATTTTCATGAATTTTAGGTAGTTGGCAAAGCCGACTTTAGCGAAGTTATTACCGGTTGAATCTGCACTAACGATATCAAGCATATGGGTATTAAAGGCGTCATCGGTGATGAGTTGGTCTACCCATTTGTTATCAAGCGCGTATTCACCAAAGTCATAATCCACCTGACTGAATTTATGATTCAGGCTTTCAAATGTTTCATCAAAGTTTGATTCTTCAATACCGCGTCGCGCGGCAATATCATCTTTATATTGAGTCCAAAGTTCGTTTAGCCAGGCTTTATTAGCGATCTTAGCTTCATCAGACATGTTGTTACGAAGATAGGGTTCGACAGCTGATTTAAATGTGCCGACGCGGAAGATGTGTGGTGTGACGTCCAGTTTTTCCAATGCTTCACGATAGTACATACGATAGCGCGACATACCGTTCAGGCTGATACCGCCGAGTGGGTCCAGCATGATTTCATCGGCATAACTGGCCAGGTAATACTGGCTTTGAGTGTAGTAATCGCCTTTGGCGACCACGGTTTTATTTTTTTCTTTAAACTTTTCCAGTGCAGTACCAATGGTTTTTAACTTAACCATGCTGGCACCTTGCATGCTTTCAAGATCCAGGACGATGGCACTAATGCGTTGATCAATACTGGCGTGTTCGATGACTTCAACGATATCACTCAGTAACAATTCTCTGGGCTTATCATTACTACCAAACGCATCATCAATAAATTCTTCCATCGGGCTGACATAGTGTTTTTGTTCAACAATATAGCCATCCAGATCAAGGACTAACGCAGAGTTTTGAGTGATCTGGAATTGATCTTCTTCGCTTATCGCAGCATCGATCAATGCAAGCAGAATGACGACAAAAATTAAATTGATAAAGAGAGAACGGGTAAAGTTAATACCCTGCCAGATAAACTTGAATAATCGTTTAAAAATGCCTGGACGATTTTCCATAGTGACCTTTTCCAGTTAGTTTACATGCTCAACAGCCATCGCTAACAATGGCTATCGTCGGATTTGAGACTGTTTGGATCTCAAGTGTGCGCTATTTAAAAGCGCAGTTACAATTTGCAGGTTTCAATAGTAACGGTTGTAGCAGTGAATGCTAATTCAACTTGTAACGATTTGTTAGGTGCAGAATAGTAAAAAGTGTTTAAGTGATTAAATTGCCATCAAAATGCTGGTTTGGCAGGCCATTTAGTCAGACTCTCTTCTATATTAAAGGGACTAAATCTGAAAGGGTTGTTCATTAAAACGATTCGTTATACAGTTACACCAATTTTGACTGGTAGGACCACACGTTTTTATGAGCACAACTACAACGAATAAAACTCCATATCCTCATTTGTTCGAACCGTTAGACTTAGGTTTTACAACCGTGAAAAACCGGTCGTTGATGGGTTCGATGCATACTGGTCTTGAAGAAGAAAAAAATGGTTTCGAAAAGCTGGCTGTTTTTTATGAAGAACGTGCAAAAGCTGGCGCAGGTATTATCGTTACTGGGGGCGTAAGTCCGAATGCGCGTGGCCGCCTTGTGCCATTTGGCTCACAAATGAGCTGGTGGTGGCATGTTAATAAACACAAGCCAGTAACAGAAAAAGTTAAAAAGCACGGCACCAAAATTTGTTTGCAGCTATTGCATGCTGGTCGATACGCTTATCATCCGTTTAGTGTTGGCCCGAGTGCAGTCAAAGCACCTATCAATCCGTTTAAACCCAGTTCATTGTCGGTCAGACAAATCAAGACAACGATCAAAGATTATGCAAAAGCGTCTTCGCTGGCTAAAAAAGCAGGCTACGATGGTGTGGAAATCATGGGTTCTGAAGGCTATCTCATCAACCAGTTCATTTGTACACGTACAAATAAGCGTAAAGATGAATGGGGTGGTAGTTTTGAAAACCGTATGCGCTTCCCGATTGAAACCGTAAAAGCGGTGCGTAAGGCCGCGGGTAAAGACTTCATTATCATCTATCGTCTTTCTATGCTCGACCTGGTGGAAGAAGGTAGTAGCTGGGATGAAGTGGTACAACTGGCGAAAGAAATTGAACAGGCAGGTGCCACAATTATCAATACCGGTATCGGTTGGCATGAAGCCCGAGTACCAACGATTGCGACATCTGTGCCTCGCGCAGCGTTCGCCTGGGTTACTGAAAAACTGAAAAAAGAAGTCTCGGTGCCGTTGATCACAACCAACCGAATCAATACGCCGGAGGTTGCAGAAAAAATTCTGAGTGACGGTCAGGCTGATATGGTCTCAATGGCTCGACCATTCCTCGCTGATGCTAAATTCATGGAAAAAGCACAGAATGACCAGGCTGACCGGATTAATACCTGTATCGCTTGTAATCAGGCATGTCTTGACCATGTTTTCTCACAAAAACGAGCATCTTGTCTGGTCAATCCTCAAGCCTGTTATGAAACCGAATTAATCTTTAAAACAACAGCTGCGAAGAAGAAACTGGCCGTTGTTGGTGCCGGACCTGCCGGACTGGCATTTTCAACCTATGCCGCAGAACGTGGGCATGAGGTTCATCTATTCGATAACGCGCCGGAAATTGGTGGACAGTTCAACTGGGCGAAACGTATTCCGGGCAAAGAAGAGTTTTATGAAACGCTACGGTACTTTGATAACAAAATTAAAGATACCGGCGTAAACCTGCACTTAAATCAACCGGTTGACGAAGATTTCTTTGATGGTAAAGGCTTTGATGAAATTATCCTGGCAACAGGAATCAAGCCGCGTGATCTGTCATTGCCTGGTTTCGATTCAGACAAGGTTATGGGCTATCTGGATGTGTTGAAAGAAGGTAAAGAGCCGGGTAAACGCGTTGCTGTCATTGGTGCCGGTGGTATTGGTTTTGACGTGGCAGAATTCCTGACTGAGAAGCATTCATTAGCGTTAGATCCGAAAGCCTGGGCTGATGAGTGGGGTGTTGATTTGGCCTATAACGCGGAAGGTGGTTTGAAGCAAGAGCAACATCAACCATCAGAACGTGAAGTTTACTTACTACAGCGAAAAACCTCCAAGCTTGGTAAAAACCTTGGTAAGACGACCGGGTGGATTCATCGGTCATCATTAAAGCACAAAAAAGTACAGATGATTTCAGGTGCAAGCTATAAAGAAGTCAACGATAAGGGTCTGTTGATTGAAGTTGATGGTAAAGAGCAATTACTTGAAGTTGATCACGTCGTACTCTGTGCGGGACAAGAACCGTATAAACCTCTGTACCAGTCACTCGTCGATAAAGGGCTAAAAACACACATTATCGGTGGGGCTGATGTAGCTGCAGAGTTAGATGCTAAACGTGCGATCCGTCAGGGCGCTGAATTAGCCGCAAGCATCTGATAATCATACTCTAATTTAAAAAATTAAAGCCTGTTTGCTTATCACAAACAGGCTTTTTTGTATCCAGTGTATCCGTTTCCCGCTTCTCACCACATGAATAGCCATATTATTAAACATTATTAACTTACATGGTGTATCACAGTTCTATAGTGTGAAAATTAACCATAGCTTACAGGCTTGACTTTCTTATTTAATTCCCTGAAATTACTCCGGTGTATCAAAAACATAAACCAAACGTTTATATTTTGTAAATTAATGGGTTGTAACTTCGTTCGGCACAATAATTTCTGATTTTTATTGAAATAAATTTAAATGGGCACCTTTCTTCTCCGACAGCAATACAGATTCTCATTCAGCAACAACGGGGCTGTTAGAGCGTGCTGGCCTTTGCAGGTGGATTTTGCAGCAGTTTGTCGCATGTTTATACAAGGCTTCAGGTTGCGTCGTGTAGTTACTCTACATAAGCGGGCTGAAACGCCGTAGAAACGTGCGACAAGCGCTGTCCATGCCTTTATTTAACGAATGAATGGATTCGTTTCAATGGCGTTCATGCCGCGTTCCACGTCATTGATTTAGATGACTAAACCTGCTGCCGTGCGCCTTGCCTGAACGCCATTGAATTCGAACAAAATTTCACCCGCATAGGTCAGCACGCTCTAGAATATTTGCCTTTTTTGGTTAATAAAACTAACTATTTAAAGGTGTGTACATCTTAAAGATTCAGGATACTAAATTAAAATGATGACAGATAAACTTGCAGACAGTTACGAAAACACCATCAAAAAGTTTACGCCACTTGATGGGCTTGCACCGCTATTTTTTCGTTTAATCCTTGGCCCCGTTATGATTATTGCAGGTTACAACAAGCTGGGATTCAGTATACCTGATGCCAGTTTTGTTGAGATGTTTCTGGCTGATCCGAATGTAGTCGCCTGGTTTGGTAACGAAGAGTGGGGGCTGGGTTTGCCCGTGCCGGGACTTATGGCATTTCTAGCGGGCTGGGCTGAATTTCTCGGCGGTTGGTTTATCCTGGTTGGTTTTATGACTCGTTTTGCGGCGATTCCTCTGATGGTTACCATGATTGTGGCGGCCACAGCCGTACATTGGGATAATGGCTGGTTTGCGGTAGCGCCGTCAGATTCGTCAACATCAGCAGCCGTGGTATACGACTGGCTTGGGATGGAAGCGGCAAAAGAAAGCCTTGAGAACAGCGAAGAAGTTGGCATTCGTCTCAGTAAAATGAAAGAGATACTGGCTGATAATGGCAATACCAACTGGTTGTTTGGCCGTGGCAATATCGTGGTGTTGAACAATGGTATTGAATTCTCAGCGATCTATTTTGTTATGTTGCTGTCGCTGTTTTTTACGGGTGGAGGTCGATTTACCAGTGTTGATTTTTATTTGAAAAATTCAGTGTTTAAGTAATATTCAACAGTGAACTACATCTGATTCCGTTTTAACAAAATATCCCTTATAACTGTCCGGAATTCAAAAGGATAAGAATTCCGGTCAATAGTTCTCTCTTCTCCCTTAGAATGTTTATTTATGGAAAGCCCGCCGTAAACTCTGATAGCATGTGATTCCTTTTTTCATCCATAGTTTCAGGTTTAAAGATGGACGCAGTTACGTTACTTACCACGAGACAATCAACACCACGACTTCAGGCACCAGCACCTTCTGGTAACGATCTGGACATTATTAAACAGGCCGCATTACGCGCCCCGGACCACGCAGGTTTAACGCCCTGGCAATTTATTGTTTATGACAATGAAGACGCATTAAAAAAGCTGGGTGAAATTTACGCTGACGCCGCGGTAAAAGAAAACGCTGATGTGGACCAGGCGGTTGTTGATCGTGCGAAAGAACTGCCTTTGCGTGCGCCACTATTGATTGTATGTGTCGCAAAAGTGGTAGAAAACCCGAAGGTTCCTCGGGTTGAGCAAGTGATTTCAGCGGGTTGCGGTGTGATGGCGATGCAACAAGCGGCATTTGCGTTGGGTTACGGTGGGATTTGGCGTACAGGTTCTTATGCGTTTAATCCGTTTGTGAAAGACGCACTGGGTATTAGTCGGGATGACGAGATTGTAGGCTTTTTATATCTGGGCACTCCGGTGTTGAATGCACCAGAAAAACCAGGAAAAAATCCGGATGATTTTTTTGTTGCTGGCTAAAGCGACAGACGAACAGAGGCAGACATAAACGTCTGCCTTTTTGATCGACCACTGAAAGCGGTCAGTCGGCCAGTTCGACCGGCTCTTTGGATGGTCTGTCACGCTCCATGATGCTACGGCCAATATCATTTAACGAATCTACAGACACCCAATCACGGCTTAATGGCTGAACAAAACCAATATCCTCTAAGACTGCGCCAACCCGAGGGAAGCCCTGATGATAGCCTTCGCGATAATACAAATCGGTGAATACTTTGGTCTTGCTCAGTTTATCCATTAATTCCATAAATGTTATGTCTTCAACCCGATGACCAGAGACAAAACAGCAGGCTTGAAGTCGGTCCAGGGTTTTCGCCAGTGTCATTTGCCCCTGAGTACGTTTGCGTAATTCAACGTCGACCATTAAAAAGAACGCCGCGCCACCCCAGTAAATTTGTTCGGTAACATCAGAGACCACTAATTCATCCGTACCAACGTCATCTTTTTTATTACGAAATCCCTCCAGAATATTATTCCACGCCTGTTCCGGCGTCAGCATACCGGATGATCCTCGGACAACATTCTGGTAGTAGGTGGCAATGCCTTCAGAGATCCACAGCTGACCGCGCTGTATGTAAGGAATAAACAAATGTGAAAGCTCGTGAACGCCGGTCCAGTCATCGTGAAACTCTTTTATTGGCCGTGAACTGTCCACGAAATAATGGGCTGCTGACGAACCACCACGTTGAACCTCTGCCCAGGGAATCGCTTCGTATTGTTCACCGATGGGAAAGATGATGATTTGCGCATTATTGACGGGAAAGCGGCCATACATACCCGTGATGGCATCACCCGCTTCCTTAATCCAGTTCAGATACTCTTTGCGTCGTTTTTTGTCATCTGTATTAAGAATTGCAACCTGCATGGTTTGTTGACCCACACTGACCGGCACAGGTTCAAATGCGCCAATGGCAATGCGACTGGTCCAGTCAGGAGGTGTGTTAGTGAGTTTGAATGAATGGGTTGTTCCTTCCAGCCGTGGCCAGGGTGTTGAAACATGGATACCTTCCGGCAGATTAAAATGAATGCGCACGTTATCAACACGCCGGATACCAACCGGTTGCCAAAGCCAGCTATGCACATCATATAACTTGTCAATTTTGCCTCGCTGATGGCGCTCACTTCGGCGTAACGTCGCTTTAGCTGAATATTGAATGCAGGAATCAGGTTTTACGCCGCGCAGTGAGATCGTGCGATTCTTGTTGGTTACTCGCAATCGACGTTTGCTGACATAAGCCCGCATGAAATGTTTAGCTTTACGACGCGAACCATTCTCAAGGGCGGCTGGTGGATTTCCGTCGAAACAAACCTCGACATTAACGCGAGGTGATGGGTGTTTGATGGTAATGGTGTAATCCATGTTAAACGGTGGTGCGGAAGGTTTGCTGGCGAAGGCGCTGAAAGAATTCGTCGCGCAGTAAACAAAAATAATCGGCAAAAGCTGGCGAAGGTGACGATACTTGAGATATTGCGATAGAAACATTATTCACCTGGTAAGTAATTGTGCCCTGAGTCATTGTTATCAGACCTCAGAACTAAAGAGAAGTTTTCACATCCGGGGAACAAATCCCGCACAAACAGAAAAAGCTTTTGCGCAATGAGATCGATTTAACGATAATGAGCGCCTTTTTTGCAAGATGGCTGAGGAAAACGAATTTGCAATTTCAAGTTTTTGGATTAGATAAGCGCCTTAACGAGACAATCGACCACTTTGGTTTCGACGCGCCGACACCTATTCAGGCGGAGGCTATTCCGGTAGCGATACGAGGAAGAGATTTAATGGCTTCGTCAAAGACGGGGTCGGGTAAAACACTTGCCTATCTGTTACCACTGTTAAACCGATTACTTCGTATCAGAGCGCTTAGTAAAAAAGATCCAAGAGCACTGATCTTATTGCCTACTCGTGAACTGGCGAAACAAGTTGCTGATCAGGTAAGAAGCTTTACCGCTAATACCCAGTTAAAATTCGTGAAAGTATTTGGCGGTGAGAATTTTAACGATCAGGAAGTATTGTTACGTCGTCACCCTCATATCATCATCGCAACACCCGGTCGTCTTTCTGATCACATCAAGCACGGTAATTTATACCTTGAAGGCCTGGAGCTTTTGGTACTTGATGAAGCAGACCGTATGCTTGACCTCGGTTTTGCTAAAGAGCTGATGGAAGTTAATCGTGCGGCAAATCATCGTCGCCGTCAGACATTAATGTTCTCAGCGACGCTGGATCACGTTGAAGTGATGGAGCTGTCACAACAGTTACTGAACAACCCACACCGCATAACGATTGACAAAGCGAACGCCGACCATCTTGATATTGCTCAGTCATTCGTTCTTGCTGATCATCTGGACCATAAACACGAGTTGTTGAATCACCTGGTGAATACCAGTGATTTTCGTCAGATGATTGTGTTTACAGCAACACGAGACGATACCGACAAACTGGCAGACATGCTGCGAAAAACCGGTAAAGAATGTATCGCGTTAAGCGGTGACATGTCACAAAGTGCCCGTAACCGAATCATGGATCAATTCGCCAAAGGCGGTGCAGATATTCTGGTAACGACAGATGTTGCATCCCGAGGTCTGGACTTGGTTAATGTTAGCCATGTGGTGAATTTTGATCTACCAAAACACAGTGAAGAATATGTTCACCGTATTGGTCGTACTGGCCGAGCTGGTGCAAAGGGCACAGCGATTTCTCTGGTTGGTCCAAAAGACTGGAAGAGTTTTAAAAGCCTGGAAACTTTCCTTGAAAAAACCATCAGTTTTGACGAAATCGAAGGCATGGTTGCTAAATTTAAAGGCTTTAAAATCAAACCGAAGAAAGCCTTTAAACCTAAGACTGATCAAAAACCACGTCATACAAAACCAGTGAAAAAACGTAAGCCGGTTAAACGTGATAAGTCATTCTATGAAGGCGAAGAAGGTGGATTTGGTCCTCTGAAGAAAAAGAAAAAACCAATACCGCCTGAGCAGTTGGATAATGACGAATAACCAGATTGTTTTATCAGGTTGACGACTACAGAAGCCAGTGTAAAAACTGGCTTTTTTGATCGGTTTACGAATACAAATCGATTTAAATTTAATCAAAAAAGCTAAATCTTTGCCCTGCATACGTTTTCATTATTGCACCATCTTG
Organism: Alteromonadaceae bacterium; assembly: GCA_965656875.1. Lineage (GTDB taxonomy): Bacteria > Pseudomonadota > Gammaproteobacteria > Enterobacterales > Alteromonadaceae > CBFHMJ01. The sequence goes on along the minus strand of CBFHMJ010000027.1, from coordinate 101,072 downwards.
TACCCTCATCCCTTACTGCGTTAACTGTGTTCCCTGAATAAAACCGATAACAAAACAAATCAGGAAACACTATGAAAACAAGGTTTTTGCCAAAACCATCGGTGCAAACCGCACTGACAGTAGCGGCACTTCTGACTCTTTCCGCCTGTAACTCAGGCAACCAACAACCCGATGTTTCACTGCCACCATTACCTGAGCCACCAGCGCCAGGGATTAGTCTGGTGGAATTAACCGATAATCAAATTGCAATTTATTACAACCGCGATGATGGCAATTATGAAGGATGGGGGCTTCATCTGTGGAATGGTGAAGGCTGTGGCAACTACGCTGCGCCAACCACAGAAAGTGAACATTTTTCTAACTGGACCGATCCTTATCCGGCAGACGGTATTGATGATACTTATGGCGCATATTATGTGATGAGCTATGAACCAGACAGTGGTAACTGTCTGAATTTTATTTTACATAAAGGTGATGAAAAGGCACTGGGTGCTGCGAACAAACGATTTGATTTGTCTCAGCCGGAGCAGTACGCGTTTTCATTTCACGGCAACGCTAACCTGTTTTATGACGCGATTGCAGAGTTACCAGTTACGGTCGAAGGTGCTGCCGCGCACTGGATTGCACCCAATACCATTGCCTGGCAGGGCATAGCAACCGGAGAATCCGTTGAGCTGGTGTCATCGGCAGAGGGTGCAATCACTTTCGACTCAGCCACTAAAACGCTGACAGGCGGAGAAACGATTGCGTTGCAAACGGCTGCTATACCGGATGACGTAAAGGCGTTGTTTCCTCATCTGAATCAATTACCCGCCGTGTCGTTCCCTGATAACGTGGCCAGCAATACCGCTCAACTTAAAGCGTTGTTGAAGCGTCAGCTATTAATGGTTGTAAAAAATGCGGATGGTGAAATCAAAGGTGTTACCCGGGTTCAAACGGGTGGTGTCATCGATGCGCTGTATACCGCAGGCGATAACGATGCTGATGAGCAGACTTATGGTGCGATAGTCACAGAAAATGGCGTTACCTTCAGGTTATGGGCGCCGACAGCACAACAAGTTAAGCTTCATTTGTTTAACAGTGATAAATCACCGTTGGCTGAACCGTTAGTATTAACCGCCAATGACGAGGGAATTTATCAGTATCAGGGAGATTCGTCGTTAAACGGTGCGTTCTATCGCTATGAAATCACCGCCTGGCACCCACAAACCGACGCGATTGAGACGATGACAGTCACTGACCCCTGGTCGCTCAGTCTGGCAACTAACTCTTTGTACTCTCAGGTCGTTGATTTACATGCGCAGACAACTCAGCCCCAAGGATGGAATGAACAGGCAATTCCAGCGATTGAGCAACCAGAAGATCACATAATTTATGAGGTTCAAATCAGGGATTTCAGTGCATCTGATATGACGGTAGCCAGTGGTAATAAAGGAAAATATGGAGCATTTACCGAGCAAAACTCTGACGGTTTTAAACACTTGAAACAACTGGGCGAGGCCGGACTGAATACTATTCATTTACTACCCGCTTTTGATATTGCGACGGTGAACGAAGATGCATCGCAACAGGTCAATATCACCGATACGATTGCACATCTTTGCACCATCAACAGCAATGCTGCCGTATGTAGTAATGATTCAGTGTCACAAGATGCGACGATTCAATCTGTATTGCACACGCTCGACCCGGCAACCTCAGATGCTCAGTCACTGGTTGAATCATTTCGTCAGTTAGATGCTTATAACTGGGGCTATGATCCGTTTCACTACACAGTGCCTGAAGGAAGCTATGCCTCAAACCCGGACGGCATAACACGTATTATTGAATTTCGAGCAATGGTTCAGGCACTTCATCAGGCGGGTTTCCGTGTCGTTATGGATGTCGTCTATAACCATACTAATGCCTCTGGTGTTAGCAATAAGTCAGTGCTGGATAAAGTGGTGCCAGGCTATTACCACCGCTTAAATCCGGCAACCGGGGAAGTTGAACAATCAACCTGTTGCGACAACACCGCAACCGAGCGCGTCATGATGGCGAAACTGATGACAGATTCATTACTGGTCTGGGCTGAACACTATAAAATTGACGGTTTTCGGTTTGACCTGATGGGCCACCAGCCTAAAGCTGCGATGTTAGCCGCCCGTGAAGCGGTATGGGCTATCGACCCGGATAACTATTTTTACGGTGAGGGCTGGAACTTTGGTGAAGTTGCCGACGATGCCCAGTTTACTCAAGCGACCCAGTTAAACATGGCAGGTTCGTCAATTGGTACGTTCACGGATCGTCTACGTGATGCTGTGCGTGGCGGTGGGCCGTTTGATGGTGGTGATGATCTCCGTAAAAATCAGGGGTTGGCAAATGGACTTGGAACGATAGACAACGACCAGGCAACACCTTCATCAGGTGATGGCAGTTTTTCGGCTGAATATACACTGTCGATGGATCAGACTCGGATTGGACTTGCCGCTAATCTCGCCGAATTTGTGATTCGGGCGGGTGATAACAGCACTAAAAAAGGAGCAGATGTTGATTACAACGGTCAGCCTGCTGGTTATGCGCTGGACCCTGCCGACACGATTAATTATGTCTCTAAACACGATAATCAAACGCTGTGGGACAACAATCAGTATAAAGTTGCTCATCATGTTTCTGTCGCTGACCGGGCTCGGATGCAAACACTGGCACTGGCCTATCCCATGTTGGCGCAAGGCATACCGTTTATCCATATGGGTTCTGAGCTGTTACGTTCTAAATCTTTCCTACGGGACAGTTATGATTATGGCGACTGGTTCAATGCGGTAGATTTCACGAAACAAACGAATAACTTTAACGTTGGTTTACCGCCGGAAGAAAAAGACGGTGCAAACTGGCCTGTCATTACCAGTGTATTAAATGGTAGTGATGGCAACTGGCAGGTAACGCCGGAAGATATTAACGCCTCTCATGACCGTTTTCTTGACTTGCTACGTTTACGCCAATCCAGCCGATTATTCCGTTTGAATGATGAAGCGGCCGTGAAGGCGAGGGTGGATTTCCGTAATACTGGCACATCGCAACAAGCGGGGCTGGTGGTCATGACCATTGATGATGGTGTCGCTGTAGATGATTTGGACCCGTCAGTAGATGGCATCATGGTGGTGTTTAATAACCACGCAGAGACACAGAATTTCACCATCGCAAATTTACCTGCATCAACGAGTCTCGAATTGCACCCGATACAACGTGAAGGTGCAGACAGTCAGGTAAAACAAACGATGATCAGTGATCACACGATCAGTATTCCAGGTCTTACGGCAGCGGTGTTTGTTGTACCACAAGGCTCTACTCAGGGAGCTGGACTACCTGTTGACCTGTCAACTAAAGACTTATCAACGATTCCACCGTTTGGTTCAACGGCTGTTTATCTTCGTGGTTCGATGAACGGTTGGGGAACCAGCCTGCAAACAGGTTTTGTTGGCAGTGGTGTTTACGAAATCGCTGTTGACCTGGATATTGGCGACTATGAATTCAAATTTGCCAGTGAAGACTGGAGCGCCGTTAATATCGGAGCTGGCAATTCTGCTGTATCGAGTGAATCTCTGGCTGTTGATGCAAATGGCGATAACTGGAAAATAACCATAGAACAAGCAAGAACCTATACCTTCCGCGTCAGTATTCTGACCGACAATTCCATTCAAATAACCGTGTTGTAGCGGACCCTATCTGGATACACTAATCCGGTAATAAAAACGTACCTTATGACAAATAAGGTACGTTTTTTTAATCTTGTATAACCATTAATCAGAATCTTCTTAAACTCTGATTCAATAACGTATAAACCTTGTAATTTAAATCGAACAACTATAACTTACAGGCTCTATCGACTATAACTCCTGTCTGAGCCTACCATTGGCTACCGAATAAGGGTTACTCATAAGCCTGAATAAGGTGGTTCAAAAATTGAACTGGTGAGAACGCATATGGCCTGTCTAATTGATGTAAAAAATAATAAACCTGTCTACCTGGCCACCCATCACTCTTTTGGCCGTTTAGCCGCTAAAGTTAATACCTGTATTGCTTCGCCTGAAATTTCCAGAATTCATGCACTGGTTGAATGGGAAATGGATCACTGGTCAATCCGTGATGTCAGTATTAATGGCACCTGGTTGAATCAGGAACGTCTGGGACCGCAAAAGAAATATAAATTGAATGAAGGTGACTGGATTTGCTTTACACCGGGCGATAAAAAAGGCTTTATGGTCAAGGATTTATCACCGCCTTGTGACATGTTGGTGCCTTATGGCGAGCGAGGCCAGAATCCGGTTGATGTCATCGAACTATCGCCTTATCTGTTGCTACCGGAAGAAACCCCGGTTATTGCTGTTTATTATGATACGTCGCAGTCAGCATGGTTTTATGACGATCTGACACAAGATGATACGACATCAATCGCACGACCATTGATGGAGTTTGATTTACTGACTATTGATAACAAGCAATGGCAGTTTATTACCTGTAATTCTGAACCAGTTACCCGGCAAATCAGCCCAAATACCATCGATTCACTTTCGTTATCTTTTCAATTGAGTGTCGACGAAGAAACAACACAGTTAACAGTAAAAACACCGTGGGAGACCGTCGATCTCCAGGCGAGAATTCACCACTATCTGGCTTTAACACTGGCCCGTGTTCGAGTTGAAGATGCCGAAAAAGGCATGGATGAAAGTGCTGAAGGCTGGGTATATGCCGAAGATTTGGCAAAAGCGCTGGGTATTGATATTTACCATCTTAATATTCAGATCCATCGGGCCAGAAAGCAATTTAGTGAATTATTTGCCGATTTTTCCGGGGTTGAAAAATTTATAGAACGTCAGAATGGAAAAATTCGCCTCGGTGTCAGACAGTTGGAGATCTATAAAGGACAACTCCTGCAATACGCAATTCAAAATGAAACGGTTGTCGTTAATCTACATGCTTGATGCACATCGTTTGGAACAATGTAAACAATAATCAATGACAGATACTGAAAATAATAAACATCACGAAGAATACCTTGCTGAACTACCTGAACATATAAAGGTTGTGCGTAATATTGGTTCGGGCGGTTCGGGGTCGGTATTTTTAGCGTTGGATAGTCGTTTGAATCGCAAGATTGCGGTAAAAATTATACCGGCGCGATTTCCTTCCTCTCAAGATCAAGCGGTCAAAGAAGCGCGATTACTCGCCAGAATTAATCATCCAAATGTTGTCCAGGTCTATGATGTTATTACCATGTCTCAATGTATTGCCATCATCATGGAATATGTCGATGGCCGTTCACTGGCTGACTGTAATCGTCAGTCTTTACTTAGTCTTGAAGATAAACTGTCTATTCTGCTTGCGATTGCTAAAGGTGTCGAGGCCGCTCATCGTGAAGGTGTCATTCACCAGGATCTGACATTAGCCAATGTATTGGTTACGGATGATCAGCAAATCAAAATTACGGATTTTGGTTTGTCGTCCTTTATTGCTGAACCTGTTATTGAAGAACATAAACAACAACATAAAGCTCATCAACAAATTATTGGCACACCGGGTTCAATTGCACCGGAACTATTCAGAGGAAAACCTGCTTCTGCTCAGTCAGATATGTTTGCATTTGGTGTTATAGGATGGGAGCTGTTATTTGGTATTCATCCCTGGGGACCAGCGAATGCCGTAACGCGGAACCAGCGTGTTATTGATGACCAGCGCGTTGCACCGCCTGCCAGTAACAGTGCGCCAGATGGCACGTTACCCTTGATGGAAGCATTACTCAGTCAGCAGCCGGAAGATCGCCCTGAATCCGCCGCAGTACTGACAGAACACCTGATTCAATTGCAACAGCAGTACAGTCTCAGTCTACCGACACAGCCGGTTGATCCGGTGTTTTATCAACAGGGTGAAAAACCGACTCAGCGGAAATGGTTTTTTATCATCCCTTTGTTAATTTTTATCAGTGGCGTTGCGGGCTGGTATATGTCTTTGGCTGATCAGCCAGCTGAAAATACGGTGAGTACCACGGCAGACGAGGAGAAAACATCGACGGTCGCGCCACGTTTTATCTATGTATTACCGATTAATACCAATGGTGATGTCAGTCGGAAACTCCAGGATCAACCGCTGATTCTTGCGGCAATTAAAGATGCTATTCAGCAAGCTGTTATATCTGCGCCTTCCTTAAAGTTGATTGATCACCAGCGAGACGCAACCAGTCATTTACAGCAACTCTCGCTGGAAACAGGCGCAACCGATTTTATTCGTACTCGATTAAATTGCACACGAAAGCGTTGCATTATCGTGATGCAGCGGCTTAATGCCGACGATGACACAATCATTGCGCAAAAACAGTGGCCGCTGGTGGAAGAAGAACTAAAATCCGTCAATTTCCTCGCACAAAGTAATATCTATCAACTGTTTCCGACAGAAGTCGATCAGGAAATTGGCAGCCTTGATGTGAGTGAACAGGATTATCTCCAGTATCTTGCGCTGTATGAAGCCATCCAGATTAAAGGCGATTATGACGCCACTGTTCTGAACCAGTTACTTAAGCTGTTGAATCAATCACCCATGCTTTATCCCGGCTATACTTTATTCCGCGAAGCAAGCTTGAACATGTACAGTCACACCCAGGACAAGCAATATCTGGATAACCTGAAACAAGTCCTGTCATTTGCGCCACAACGCTATAAAAATACAGCCAGTTTTCAGTTTGACCAGCTTTGGTTAAATATGACAGCCGGTAACGTCGAACAAACAGAACAATGGTTTAAAGAACTCGAAAAGCGCGATATGACTGGCGCGGTTGTTCATGAATTAAAAGGTTACTTCTATCGTGAAGTCACAGGCGATTATCAGGCTTCTGTTCATGAATACCGCCAGGCACTGGATTATCGTCAGAGTAACGGCATTTTGCACAATCTGGCCTTAAGTTACTGGTGGAGTGGTGATAACGAAAAAGCGATAAGTACTTTAGAAACGCTGCTAGCCAAATCTCCCGGTTATTACACTGGCAATCAGCTGTTATCTGCCCTTTATTTGATGACCGGGCATCTTAAAAAAGCAGAAGCCTTGTTTGTTCGAATGGTTGGTGATGGCGAAAAAGCCCACAGTGTAGATATCAGCAATCTTAGTCTGGTGTTGTTGCTACAACGAGATATGAATCAAGCTGAATACTATGCAGAAATGGCCTTGAACAAAAGCCCGGAACACAGTGGATGGACTCTTAATCTGGCTGATATCTACGCGTTGAAGGGGAAAACCAGTCAGGCGAATACGCTGTACCAACAAGTCATTGCCTCTAATCAGGCTCGTCATGATGTCAAAAGCCTGCTGGAACTCGCCCAGGCTTACGCGCATTTAGGTCAACAGTCTGCGGCGATAAAAACGATAAATCAGGCAATTCGCCAGGCGCCGGATAATAACGAAGTCGCTTATACGGCGTCATTGGTTTACACCGAGCTTGAGCAGTATCTATCGGCTGTGGCTCAGGCTGAACAGGCCATTGCCCTGAATATGGGCGTGGTTTGGTTCGAACTGGCCTGGTTCGACAAGTTATGCCAGCAAGCCGAATTTGATCAACTTATGACATTGCAAAACAATGCTAAGCGCTGCGAAGGTATTTAACGGGGTATCAGAACAGCCATTCTGTTTATTAAAGCCATAATCTTCCAAAGATTATGGCTTTATTGTTTAACAATCAGATTTCATTTGCATTAACCGGCGGGTTGCCTCGAATAATGCCAACACTCGGGTCTTGAGAAAACACACCAATTGTATCTCTACCGCTACCGGATGTAGCGAACAGTCGCATGTTTACCTGCTGAATGACTGATTCACCAGGATGTTCCACCACCAATATCCGATTTTTATTCTCCGGCGTCGTCGAAGGAACGGCTGGTGTTCGTCTTACGTTATTGATAGTGATCACCAGGGTTTTGTCATTGACGACAGAAGAATTAATTTCGTACTCACAGTTACCCGGTATATTGACGTATTCCACACCGTTGCCACTAAAACGCCATTCCGGTGCCTCAGCGCCACTGATACTGGCTAACAGAAACGTCAGCGTACAGGTTTGTAACTGGTAATCAAAAGTGCCGGTGCCATCGGCAGGGCATTCGAAATAAACGGCTAAATCTGCGCTGTTTGATGTGGGTGACGCTTCTGAGCTACCCGGACTGGTCAGGCTAAATTGCCATTGCTCCGTCGTTTTGGCCGTAGGCGTTACATAAATGTCCTGATTTACGGTAACAGACTGCGTTGAATAAGGAATGGTAACAAGGTTTTGTGGGTTAGTTTCTGGCTGGTTTTGTTGCATGCAGGGCAGTTCCTTTTGTTATTGAAATGTACACCATATGAATTAAGGAGATAATGGCGTACATTCAACGAAATTAACAGACCTTAATCTTGTTTGCTTTGCGCTACGTCTTTGATCACGGTAAGCAAATACTGAATATTCTCTAACTGGAGTCGATGATTGATTAAACAGGCGCGGATCACGAATTTATTGTAAATCGTTGTTCCTGTGATAAAAATTCGGCCATCCTGCTCCAGTGCGGGAATAAGCTGCTTATTAAAATCGTTAATCGCAACATCGTCATCCAATCCCGCCGGACAATAGCGGAAACAGCAAATACCAAGCGGATGATGGCTAATAAGCTCCAGCGTTGCGTCTTGTCTGATCATATCTGCTAACTGTTTGGCTAAGGCGACATCTTTCGCAATCATTTGCCTGAAAGCGCCAGCACCGTAAGCTTTTAATGACAACCAGATTTTAAATGCTTTTCCGTTTCTGCTCAGATCAAAATGATGTTCATTCACGTTGAACCGATCCGCATCTTTGCCGCCCATTGTCAGGTAACTGGCTGGTGTGTAATAAGACGTTTGCAAAATATCCCAGTTCTTCACCAGCACACAGCCGACTTCATACGGTTGGTACAACCATTTATGAAAATCCAGAGCAACGGAATCAGCACGTTCCATGCCTTTATACAAAGGAGCCAGTTCTGCGACTGAAGCGGCCAGTGCGCCATAAGCGCCGTCAACGTGAAACCAGAGACTGTACTGCTCAGCGATATCAGCCATTGCATCCATTGGGTCAATCGCACCGCTGTTAACTGTTCCGGCATTGGCAATAACACAGAAAGGTTGATAGCCATCAGCGATATCCTGCTCAATGGTTTGCGTTAATGCGTTCAGATCCATTCGTAATGAGTGGTCTACCGGAATCATCCGAAGGTTATTTCGGCCAATCCCTAAAAACTCAATGCTTTTGGTTACGCTGTTATGAGTTTCGACTGAGGTGTAAACAATGGCAGGCTTCATGCCAAACCAACCATTTTCACGGATATTCTGTGCCGCAAAATGTCGATTCTTCGCGATGTTTAAACCTGCCAGATTTGCAGAAGAACCACTTGTTACCATCGCACCTGCCTGATGCCCGGGCAAATGAATAAAATCGGCAGTCCACTGAATGACACGCTTTTCTATTTCAGTCATCGCCGGGGCGAGATGCCACTTTGCGCCATTCTGATTGATTGCTGACGTGAGTAAATCCGCCACCATAGAAACATGATTCCCACCCGCCATTACATACGCAAACATCTTTGGCGCAATATTCAATGTCGCTGTATCAAATAGCTGCTTTTCCACACGTTCAAATAAATGGTCGATAGCCTCAGGTGATTCGGGTAGCGGTTCATTGAAGTAATCGATGATGGTGTCTACAGAATGCGCGTTAAACGCATCTGCATCCGGTAAAGACGCATAGCGCCGGGTAATCATTGCTGTTGCTTCGGCCAGCAATGCGGTGAGTTCATCAGTGGTTAAATCCAGATCAGTACGTTGATCGGCAGACAGCTTAAGAGAAGGAAAGCGTTCAGCAGAAAACTCAGTATTGTTCATCGTCGGTAAAACATAGGTTGTCCTGAAAAGTGAACGCATTGTTACATAAGGAACAAAGTAACTAAATGCTAATTGGTAATAGTCGATAGCCAGATATGAAAATGACGAAGCGGATGATTGATATCAGGAGGTGGTAAATCTATGTAGTTTGAAGGTTGAAGCGAGGGCCTGAAACAGACCCTCTATTCAAAAGGTACTAAAGCCTGTGACATCAGTTCATCAATTACCAGCATCCTGATGTCACAATGCTGATAATGTTTCTGCTTACTGAACAGCGTTCAATAAACGGAAATGGGTTGGCTACCGTTGGCATGAAATAAATTTCTGTTACTTGATGCTTGCCGTTTGCCTTTAATCTAATTAACGAAATATTAACTCTGGTGTGAATGATAATCTATAAAATATTTTCATTTTATAGTCGTTATAGCGAAATAGTTACACGAAATGTGTAACGGCTTATCAGATTTCATAAACAACAAAACTTTAAATAAGCAATTAACGCCTGGTTATAAAGAAAATAATTGTATTAAGTAACCATAAAACAACAGGATAGGGCGAAAGATTGTTGAGTTGTCAGATTAAAAGAATTGTATAGTTGCTGTAGTGTTTTATTAATTAATTCACAATAAGCCTGGCGTATTAACCTGTTTTAAAATTAATACATCCGAATAACGCCTGAATCCCTCCGCTGAAAATTTATAATGACGTATCCGGTTTCGTTGATCACCGTGTGATTAAGATAGTTAAGCGCGATGAAAACATCGCCGATTTTTGATGAAATGTATGTAGTTAGAGCAATTGACCAACCGGGACACCAGTGTTAGCATTTTGCGGTTTTTCCAGCCAATTAATCTTATCTTTCCGAATTTGACAGGGTATTTTCATGACTACCATCTGGTGTACATCTGTTAAATCCGGGTAATTTTCTATGATACGAGGATTTAGTCTATGACACCGGGCTTGCTGCACGTCCGTCGCCTTGTACACAGCTTGATAACCGGCTCTGTACTGTGTGTTTCTCTTTCTTCATTCGCTGCTGACGACTCATCGTCATCTGATCCGCTTCCTGTTGTCGTTACCACCAAACCTCTGGCTGAATTAATTAGCTATCCCCAACGCTCCGGTGCTGCCGAAGTTATTGCCTTGAATCACAGTAAAATTGCCGCTCGGGTCAATGCCGAGGTGTTGAGTATTCCCGTTACTGTTGGCGTTAGTGTAAAACAAGGCGATGTGCTGGCAACGCTCGATTGCCGGGATAATCAGTTCCAACTCACCAATCAGCAAAGCGTGGTTAAACAACTAAAGGCTGATCTGGCCTTTAGTAAACGTGAAGTAAAACGGGGAGAAGCGTTACAGGAAAAGGGTAGCATGAGCGAATCCCAGTTGGATTCTCTCAAAACCTCGGTAAGAAAACTGGCTGCGCAGGTTATTGCGAATACCGCACTGGCAAAACAAGCACAACTGGCCGTAGACCGATGCGTAATCAAAGCACCATTTAATGGTATTGTCACAGAACGTCTGATTAGCGAAGGCCAGTTTGTTCGTGACGGTGATCCGGCATTCTCGCTGTTCGACAACGAACGGCTTGAAGTCTCGGTGCAAATCCCACTTCGTGATCAAGCCAGTTTTAACGAGGCAGAGACCTTTGAATTTATCGTGAATGACAAGACGTATCCGTTAACGTTTCAACAGCTGGTGCCACTGATCTCGGCCAACAGCCGTTCACAACAAGCTCGTTTTACGTTCTCAGATACCGCTGCTCTGGCTGGAAGCACCGGTAAACTGACCTGGCAAGCCCCATTACCGCATTTACCCTCCGATTATTTACAACGCCGCCAGCGACAGGCGGGTTTCTTTGTATTACGTGACAACAAAGCTGTTTTTATTTCTCTGGAAAACAGTCAGGAAGGACGTCCAACACCGCTGATTAACATTAGCCTGGATGAAAATATTATTATTGATGGACGGCACGGCCTGAACGACGGCGATGTTGTCAGTCTGAAGCGCAACCTGTAAACCAGCGCAGGAGAGTACGACATTATGTGGCTCAAAAAGCTAATCGCTAATCATGTACTAACCAATCTGGTGTTTGCGTTAATCCTCGTGATGGGCAGTCTGGTATACATGGACTTACCGCGTGAACAAGATCCGACGGTTAATTTTAACTGGGTGCAGATCACCACAATTTTGCCTGGCGCATCGGCAACAGATATTGAAAAGAAAGTAACAGACGTACTGGAAGAAGCGTTAGAAACGGTTCAGGACATTAAGTTTGTTTCAAGTACCAGTCGGGAGGGCATCTCCAGCATTCTCGTTCGCTTCACCGATATTGATGAAGCTCGTTTTAATAAACGCATGGCCGATCTGCGTCGGGAGATTAATACCGCAGAAGACGATTTACCGATTGAATCAGAACGCCCCGATATTTATGAAGTAACCACCGCCAATGCGTTTCCCACCGCAACTGTGGTGATCACAGGCCCCTCGAATGATGAAAATCTACGCCAGCAAGCCAGAGCATTAGAGAAAGATCTAGCGCGGGTAAAAGGAGTAGACCGGGTGCAACCAACAGGTTTGCTCGATCCCGAACTTCAAATCCGCCTCGACATCGACAAAATACAACAGCTCGGTATTTCTCCGTTAACCGTGTCAGACACACTGCGCGGCTATTTTGCTGATGTATCTGCCGGAACTGCGCGTATCGCCAATGACCAATGGCTGATTCGGGTAGAAGGCACGACAGACGACGCCGACAAGCTTGCTCAATTACCGCTGCCTGTTAATGATCCGGTGACTGGCGCGGCATCTGCACCGATTCGTTTATACGAAGTTGCCGATGTGGTTGTGTCTCGCGAAAAAGCCGACCGTTTAGTGCGTTTTCAGGGCAAACCCGCCGTATTGTTTGCCGTGATGAAGCAAGCTGAAACCAATACCCTGGAGTTAGTCGAACGTATCAATGAGTTTGTCTATGAACAAAATAAATTTGCTGCCGAAAAAGGCACGGTTCTCACTATTGTTGATGATCAAACCCTGATTACCCGCAATGCCTTGTCGGTCATGCAGAACAACGCCATGTTCGGCCTGTTATTTGTATTAATCGTCACCTGGTTTTTCCTCGGCTCTCGCATGAGTATTCTCGTAACAATTGGTATTCCATTTACATTGGCGGGTACGTTCATTGCCTTAATGTTGATGGGACAAACCCTGAATACCTCTGTATTACTGGCGATTGTTATTGCGCTCGGGATGCTGGTGGATGACGCCGTTGTGGTGGTGGAATCGATTCATCATAAACTCAGGCAAGGCATCGGCGGAATGCGAGCGTCCTGGGAAGGTTTGACTGATGTTATCGGACCGGTGACGGCCTCGGTATTAACCACGATGGCGGCTTTTTTACCGCTGATGTTACTACCTGGTATTCTCGGCAAATTCATGATGATTATTCCGCTGGTGGTGACTACTGCATTGGCTATCAGTTTAATCGAAGCGTACTGGATGCTTCCGGGCCATATTCTGGTGTCTAAAGTCAGTTTTGATAAACCGAGCAAGGTTGACCAATTCCGTCAGAACTTTATTCGTAACGTCCGGATTAAATACGGTTTTGCATTGATCAAAGTGATGCGCTGGCCAAAGACCACCATGGTGTCGCTGGTCATGCTGTTCATTTTAAGCCTGGGCGCAATCGGTTCCGGGATGATTCGCATGGACTTCTTTGCTTCAGACACACTTCGTCTGTTTTACATTAATGTTGTTATGCCGCCTTCATCCACGCTCGACACTACGATTGATAAAGTGCTCGAAGTAGAAAATGCCGCTAAAAAACACCTGAAGGACTACGAAGTTCGCTCGCTGGTCAGTTATTCCGGTCAGGCATTTACTGAAACAGCGCCTGAATTTGGTGAGCATCTCGGGCAGATTATGGTAAGTCTGAAACCCAGAGAAAACGGCATGCGAAGTGTGGAAGAAATCATGGAAGACATTCGACCGGAATTTCGTGATATCACTGGTCCTCAGTCCATCAATTTTCTGAAATTATCCGGTGGGCCGCCGACCAGTAAAGCGATTAATGTCAAAGTGCGCGGTGATGATTTCACCGTACTCCGTCAGGCAACAGACGAATTAAAACAATTTATGCTCGATCATGGTGGCTATACGGATGTAACCGATGATGACAGTGAAGGTCGCAATGGTTTGACCTTGACCCTGAATGGCCGGATGATCAGCCAACACGGACTGAATCCGACCGATATTCACCGGATGATAAAAATCCTGGTCGATGGCGAAATCGTCACGTTTATGCAGCATGAAGGCGACAAAGTAGCGCTTCGTGTTCGCGCATTGTCTGCGGTAAACAATGAATACCAGGATCTGGACAGTTTGCTGAGCCTGATGATCCCGACGCCTGCCGGTGTTGATGTGCCGCTGTCAGAGCTGGTGGAACGTAACATTGAAAAGGTAAAAGGTAATATTCGTCACTACAATTTCCGCCGTACTATTACGGTAGAAGCGGATATCGACAACATGCAGCTTGATACCGTGTCAGCGAACCAGCTGGTAATCGACTACTGGGCGTCCATTGGCGATAAATACCCGGGAGTAAACCTCGATTTTACGGGTGAGTTGGACGATATCGAAGAAAGCCTCAGTGCGATAACCATGCTGTTTATGTTTGGTGTCGGACTGATGTATCTCATTCTCAGCACTCAGTTCCAGAGTTATTTTCAACCCCTGATGATTCTCGTCACTGTGCCACTCGCCTTTACCGGGGTGATACTCGGCTTAATCGTATCGCAGAATCCTCTGAGCCTGTTTACTATGTACGGCATTGTTGCACTGGCGGGTATTGCCGTGAATGCAGCCATTGTGCTTATCTCTACGGCGAACAGCAATTTAAACAGTGGGATGAGTTTAATTCACAGTACGTTTTACGCAGCGCGTCGCCGCGTGTTACCGATCATGATCACCACACTGACCACAGTGGCGGGATTATTATCGCTGGCAGCGGGTTGGGGTGGTAAATCACTGTTGTGGTCACCGGTTGCAAACTCCATTGTTTGGGGCTTGCTGTTTTCTTCATTCCTGACCCTGTTTGTGATCCCGGTTATTTACCAGATTTCGATGCAACGTAAAGCAAACAGCCATCACGATACACAAAGAGAAAAACAATAATGAAACACGCTAATATCGCGAATTTATTTGTTGCACAACTGGTGGGAGGCGCGTTCCTGTCACTCAGTTACAGTTCACAGGCGACTGCGGCTCAGGCTGCGGTTGCTATGCCGGATTACTACAGTGCCGAAGTGGCTGAATCTGTGTTAAAGCAGGGTGGTAATGCGGTTGACGCCGCAATCGCGGTAGGATTTTCACTCGCCGTTACCTTACCTGAAGCCGGTAACATTGGCGGTGGCGGTTTTATGTTGATAGACCATAACGGTCGTTCACAATTCCTTGATTACCGTGAAACCGCGCCACAAGCCTCGCATCGGGATATGTATCTCGATGAAAACGGCGATGTCATTAAATATTCCTCACTGTTGGGCGCGAAAGCTGCCGGAACGCCAGGCACAGTTGCCGGTTTATGGGCTGCACACCAGAAATACGGCAAATTGCCCTGGAAAGACCTGGTTCAGCCAGCGATAGAACTGGCTGAAGTTGGCTTTAATGTTCATCCTCAACTGGCGGGTGATATTAAACGCACCATCGGCCAGATGAACGGCGTAAAAGGATTTGAATCAAACTTTGCTGACTATTTTGGTGCCGCGACGACGCCGGGATTGTTTAAACAGCCAGAACTGGCAATGACATTAAAGCGGATTGCAGAAAACGGCCCGGATGATTTTTACAAAGGCACAACCGCACGATTATTAGTGCAGCAGATGCAAAAAAGCGGTGGACTGGTCAGTTACGACGATTTAGCTAATTACAAGGTTGAATGGCGTTCACCTCATCAATTCCGATGGAATGGTTATGATGTGTTATCTGCGCCGCCGCCAAGTTCCGGTGGAATTGCCATTCAGCAATTATTGACGTTGAAGCAAAATTTAAAAGATGAGTTTGCGGGTGAAACCCTGAATTCCGCAAAATATGTTCACCTGATTGCCGAAATCGAAAAACGGGTTTATGCCGACCGGGCAGACTACCTGGGCGACCCGGATTTTCACAAGGTTCCGGTTAAAGCGTTAACCGCACCGGACTATTTAAAACGCCGTGCCGCTGAAGTTAACCCGGACAGCATTTCAGTCACCGAAGACGTTAAACCTGGCTTATATGAGAGCGAACAAACCACCCATTACTCTATCGTGGATCAATGGGGCAACTCAGTCAGTAATACCTACACACTGAACCTGAGTTTTGGTAATCGCCTCGTTGTAGAAGGCGCAGGATTCTTATTAAACAATGAGATGGATGATTTCAGTGTTAAAGCCGGTGTACCAAATGCATTTGGTGTTGTCGGTGGTAAAGCCAACGAAATCGCACCGAAAAAACGGATGTTATCCTCCATGACGCCAACCATTGTAAAGAAAAATGGCCAGGTTGAGATGGTTGTCGGATCACCGGGTGGATCAACGATCATCACCAGTGTTTTCCAGGCAATTGTTAATCATCTCGAATACGGACTGTCGGCCAATCAAGCCGTAAATATCCCGCGATTCCACCACCAGTTATTGCCAAAAGACACGATTCGCTTTACTCAGGAGCCAGCCGAAGGCGTAAAAGCCGCACTTGAAAAATCTGGCTATAAGATAAAACTAAAAGGTTATGGTGATCTTCAGGCGATCACCGTTGAAAATGGCTTTTATGATGCTGCTTCTGATCAACAAGGTCGCGGAGTTTCCCGGATTATTAACTGGGATGCTGATAAAACTGAAAAGAAAAAATAACCATTTAACAAGCTATTAGATAACAAAAAAAGGCAAAGTCAGTACTTTGCCTTTTTTTATGTTCAAAACCCTCATTTTTCCACCAAAAACACCAACAAACCTATTTATGTTCTCATGATTGCTACGATTATGTGTTTTTGCTACGATGCGTTTGGTTACATGTGAATAACATGTGATCATCAAAAAACAACATATATAAAATTCTAAAATAATCATAAATTTACAAAAATATAAAAAGGTGTTGCAATGAAAAAATCACTAATTGCTACGGGTTTGATGCTTGCCTTTTCTACACAGGCACATGTGTTTGAAGCTCAGAACGTGAGTTCAGACAATGAAGTATGGATCACCATCGGTAACGATGCAGAAGCTGAACTGGTTACAGCGGGCGGTAAAATGCCTTTGTATCAGGCAAACGCGATCAGCGCAGCGGATCCAAACAAACCATTAGTGGCGAAAATTAAAGAGTCTCAGTTAGCGGAATTAAGCACGTTAATGCACGATAATCACCATCGTTGTGGTGGTTTCATCGTACATAACACGTTAACCAGTGCGATCAATGCACTAAATGCAACTGATTTAGATATGTTCCAGGCGTTTACTGCGCCGCCAATCGAACAGCAAACGTTAGTCAACGCAACCTTGCCAAAACTAGCGGAAGCTAATATCGAATCAACCATCAATCACCTGTCAAATAACTACGTTAACCGTTATTACACAACAACGGGTGGACGTACTTCTTCAGACTGGATCCAGTCTCACTGGCAATCACTGTCTTCAGGCAAATCTTACGTATCAGTCGATAAATACAATCACTCTGGTTACAACCAGGATTCAGTGATCATGACGATTACCGGTAGCTCACGCCCTGACGAAATCGTTGTTGTTGGCGGTCACCTGGATTCAACGGTTGGCAGCACAGGCGAAAACACTCGTGCGCCAGGTGCGGATGATGATGCTTCAGGTATCGCGACAATGACTGAAGTTATTCGCGTCATGATGGCTGATAACATTCGCCCGGAAAGAACGATTAAGTTCATGGGTTACGCAGCGGAAGAAGTGGGCCTTCGTGGTTCAGGTGATATTGCATCAGCGGCAAACAACGCGAACGACAACATCATCGGTGTTCTTCAGTTAGATATGACTGCTTATAAAGGCTCACAAAACGATATCGTTATGATGAGCGATTACACCAACGCGGCTCAGAATGCATATCTGGGCCAGTTAATGGATGAATATATTCCAACGATCAACTGGGGTTATGACAACTGTGGTTATGGTTGTTCAGACCACGCATCATGGCATAACAATGGCTTCCCGGCGTCAATGCCTTTCGAAGCTGAGTTCGGCCAACACAACCAAAAAATTCACACTGCTGATGATACATTGGCAACTGCGGGCGGCGATGCGTCTCACGCAATTAAATTCGCTAAGCTTGCAGCCGCTTACGTTATCGAACTGGGTAATGCAGCAGCATCTGGCGGCGGTGGTGGAACAGGAAATGTTCTTGAAAACGGCGTAGCGCTTACGAATCAAAGTGGCGGTGCTGGCGTTAATACGTATTACACAATGGACGTAGCAGCAGGTGCATCAAATCTGACTTTCGCTATGTCAGGTGGTACGGGTGATGCGGATATGTATGTTCGTTTCGGCCAACAACCAACGACCAGCACTTATGATTGCCGTCCATACAAATCAGGTAACAACGAGACGTGTAACGTAACTGCACAAACCGGTACGTGGCATGTAATGCTTCGTGGCTACAGCGCTTACTCAGGCGTAACACTTACTGGTTCTTACGACACCTCAGGCGGTGGCGGTGGTAATCCTCCAGCGAGCGGTAGCGAAGCGAACCTAAGTGCGTCAACAGGTAACTGGGTTCGTCGTACAACAGACGTGCCTTCAGGCATGAGCAGCTTAACGGTTTCTATCTCTGGTGGTTCAGGTGACGCAGACTTATATCTACGTCGTGGTTCAGAGCCAACGACCAGCGCGTATGATTGCCGTCCTTATAAATCAGGTAACTCAGAAAGCTGTACTGTTACTGGACCAGCAGCGGACACCTACCACACAGGTATCCGTGCTTATAACGCATTTTCAGGTCTGACCTGGGATTGGGCTTACAACTAATCACGGTTTCGCACGCGTAGCCAGAGTGGTTCATACACCAGCCACCACTGGTCAGAATCAGACTAACGTGTTCGCTTGAGGCAATAACTCTGGTGAACCAGGCTACGCGAGTGAATCAAACCGCATAAAAAAAGCGATACAGAAAACTTCTGTGTCGCTTTTTTATTTTTCTGGTTTACTGTCTGATTGCTTTTGAAGGTTGAGGCCCATAAAGGGTAAGAACCGTGCAGGAATTCTGGCCAGTAAACGCTGCAACCCCGGTTGCCATTCAGTAAACTGCCCAAGCCTGTTTAACAGATGCTGAATAATAATAAACGAGTTATTTAGCGTGTTACTGGTACGGACTTGTGCCGCTCTGTTAGCGCCAGGTTGAGTAGGGTGATTGTTTTGAGTTTGTTCTGTGGTTAATGCCGGTTGTAACCGTTTTATGATTGGAAGTCGTTTGGTGTAACGTCGATTCCAGGTTCGGGCGTGGTGAGCGCAAGTATTTCTGACCAGCGCCAGGTGTTGTAATACACTTTCCAGGCTTTCAATGGTAGGTAAACCAAATTCCCTGGCTAACTGGCGCTTAAGTTTTCCAGCCTGGGTATTTGACAGCCATTGTGATAACTCGCCAAACGTCATCACCTCCACTGCAATCCAGACTGGCGGTAAAAATGGGATTTCATAATGTTTCCGGTAGTGTTTAACAAACACTTCACTGCTGTCTTTTAAATTACTGGCAAGGCGGTGTAGCAGCTTTTGCTGTAACCAGGGATTTTTTACAATGTGTTGGCTACGACGAGGATCACACCAGGCGTGAGGATCATCAGCCATATTCAACATCAACGTCACCCAGGCATTACGCACTGCAATTTCAATATGTTCTATGGCTTTGAGCAAATGCAGCCTCAACTCACTGTCGAACTGATACAAGGCGATCACATCGTCGAATGTGGTGCCAGGTTGAAAGTGTTTTTTGCAACCAGAGTTGCCAGCCTTATCAGTGACACGCTCCATAAACGGCAAGCAGTATTCTCGTAATCGAAAGTAGCCAATAGTCTCCAGTTGCCGTTCACAACGCCGTCGTGCTTCAGCATCGGTTGGAAAAATTAGTCCCTGACCGGCGAGTTTTTTCATCAGCTGTTCGGTCGTTAATGGTTTTTTATTGAAGATTTTTTTCTGAGAGGATGTTGATGGGGGTGTATTATTGCTGGTCGTTGCGGGTTTTATTTGTGCAGTGTTTTTTTCTTCCTTAAAGGCTTTTGCTTTACCCCTTCCGACATCCATGTTTTCCGTTGTTACTTTAACATCGCTATCCATAGTTATTGCTCCTTAATCCGTTGACAGTCCGTCGTTATTCCCTTTGTGTTCTGCTGAATGTATGCAATCAGATTTAACTGATTTGTTGGCACTTTTATTCGTGTTACTTTTTTACCAGTTACGTTTTTACCAGGTCCAGAAACAAGTAACCCCTCCGTTTGAGCTTAACACGGTATTCCGCGCCAGAGGCTTGAGGGGTGTTGTTGAAATAAATACTAGTGTTGTTATTAGGGAATTGCAAGCCCTAATTTAAAAAATTAACGAGAGATATTCATTTGCCTTAATTATGAAGCGGACGTAAACACAATCGTCTGGTATACACCGTGTGTTTGTCGGATGTTTGTAATCGGGTTGAGAGCAGTTTATGTTAAATCTCAGGCGTCACATACCCAGAATCAACCTGCAACAACACCCAGTCGGCCCAGTACCACAGTTGTAAAAATGCCTGATCCAATGAACCCACCAACCACCAAAACCCGGTTAATACCAACATAATCATCGGCACCACCAATACATAGCCAAGCGTCTGGCTGCGTTTTAACGTTAATCGGGCCAGTTGATCATGGTAAAAATTAGTCACTACATCATCAGGGCGATGCCAGATAACCCACATCGCCAACGCATATAATGCAAAACCCAGGTGCAACAAGGTTGGTAAAATCGTAGACAGCAACATGCCATGAATCCACCAGTTGTCGTGCATGGTCTCCGGGTGGCGAATCTGTTCCATCACCACGGCCATATTCAACGCCGGTTTATCACTAACTATCAGGGTTAACTGATTGACTGTCCCAAGGATGACGCACATTAATCCGGTAATCAGTAAGACAAAAAACAAAGCGAGAAGTAGATCGAAAATAGCGAAAGCAATAATTTTGCTGAAAGACTGCGTATGTTGCTTGATTTGATGCAACAAATAGCGAGTGGCCGCGACCGATAGCCAGTCAATCAAGGCGTTAAATAACGGCAGGAAACCTAGAAATAATGGTAATAAAAGAAATTCTTTAAATCTTCCAATCGAACTAACCAATACAATACTGGATATTAAATAAAAGCTGAATAACCCGTAAAAAACTAACCAATACCTTGCGGAGGACGTACGTCGTAGAAAGTCGATTCTGTTAAATAAGTTGATTACAACGGTAACACCAGCAACAGCACCAGCAAAAGCAACAGCACCAGCACCAGCAAAAGCACCAGCACCAGCAAAAGCAACAGCACCAGCACCAGCAAAAGCAACAGCACCAGCAAAAGTAAAAGCACCAGTAAAAGCTATAACACCAACTAAAACACCAGCTATAACACCAACTAAAACACCAGTAAAAGCCCCTGCATCAGCAAAAGCACCAGCAAAAGCACCAGCAAAAGCACCAGCAGCAACTAGAAAGCGGTAACGTTTGATACCAGATGATTTGAATCCGGTCTTTATTAATAAGGCACTAACTATAAGTGACAGCAAGTAACCCATCCGTTGCCACACAGTGTTGTCTGAATTAAATAAAATTATATTCCCAATGCTTCCAGACCCGGTCACCACCCAGTTGCCCGTAAACATCAATAGAGGATAAATCAAGGCCAACAATAAACAGCGGTCCAAACTCGAGTTTGTTAAATAACCCGTAAATGATGACTGTTTATCAGGAGGGCTAAAAAACGAGTTAAGAGAATGTTCAAGTAGTTTAATCGCTTCATGGTATTTACGATGCAGGCTGTTGCTTAGGTATTTTGTATAAATTGTGTGTAAAGCTTTGGTAAGACGAAACTCTTTTTGCTGGTCTGCGGACAGCGAATTCAGGTGTTCATGAATTGCTTTAGAACCACGTCGGAAAATAGCTTTTTCATCGTCGGTCGGTAACCGAGCATCTTTGATCACGTCATCTTCTATTTTATTAAACTCGCTAAACCGACTTAATACATAGCCGATCGCACCGCCAATAAATGCAATGATAAGCCCACTGATTAACTTATTATCCGATAACCATTGCCAGCTTAATTCAAACGCTTCTTGTGATATTGCTTGTGACAACTCAACACCCTGATGTTTCCCCAAAAACCAACCGATTATGCCGTTTAACTGTTCCTGAAAACAAGCATCAAGCCCGTATTTATCAATCAACCGCCATAAAAAAAGCGACCCAATCTCTCGATTGCAGTCGCTTTTATTGGTTTTATCGCTGTCTTGTATTTGTTTAAATACCGGCGCTGAACTACATCAGGCCAACAGCCTAAAATCCGTGTTAATTACACATGTTTTCCCACAGACCATTCGGTGTGTGTCAGGTGTTTATCGCCAGCGCCCACCGCGCCATCTTCCATCGTAGTACCCATGCTGTCGTTCCAGCGGTTCAGGTAGCCGAATAATGAAATAACCCCCAGGATTTCCACGATTTCGCCGTCGTCCCAGTGTTGATGCAATGCCGCTGATATCTCTTCATTCACCGCATTGGGTACCGCAGAGGCGGCGAGGGCGAATTCAAACGCCGCTTTTTCGGCGTCGGTGAACAGGTCGCTCTCCCGGAATTCCCAGATTTTATTTAACCGATCTTGCGAGCCGCCGTAGCGTTCAGCCGCCAGAATGGTATGAGCCTGACAATAGTTACAGCCAGTGTTTGCGCTGGTCAGGTAACCGATTAATCGTTTTTGTTCGCTGGTGACACGGCCATCGTTCTGCATCACCGCTTTATTTAAATTGATAAATGCCTTGGCAATTTCAGGGCGACGCTGCATCGTCAGCACGCTGTTGGGTGGAAAACCCAATGTTTCATTGAAAAATTTTGCCAGTTCCATCACTTCATCAGAGTGATCCGTTGATAATGGGGTTACTAAAGGCATGTTGTCTCCCTTTATACTTATAAGAATGTGACAGCATCCTAAACAGCTTTATAACCCGTTGCAATTAAAAGCCTTTGAAATGCTGTGAATGCCATTGGTAGCGTGGGTTAACACTGTAAACACAATTTTGCAGTCATTTGGCAGCCAGTCATCACTCGGGCATAATAGCCCCCTGTTATTGACATTGATTCACGGATTTTTTGTTTCGAATTATGGCTTACTCATCTTCAACACTGCCTGAAACAACCCCAGACGCGACGCTACAGGCCACGCCGTTTTTTAATTTTAATCACCCAACTATTCAACAGCTGATCGCCGATATTAACGGTGAAACACCCACCGAACAGGCGATTGACGCTTATTACCGCATTCGCGATAACATCCGTTACAACCCCTATACCGTTACTGATGGCATTCCGGCACTCACCGCTGAATATTGTTTGCTGCACGGGCAGGGCTATTGCATTCCTAAAGCGGCCTTAATGGTTGCCGTGTGCCGTGGCCTCGGCATTCCCGCCCGGCTTGGCCTCGCGGATGTGCGTAATCACCTTGCCAGCGACAACTTGCTGGAATGGCTTGGCACCGATTATTTTGCCATGCACGGCTACGCCGACATTCAGTTACAGGGCCGTTGGGTAAAATGTACACCCACCTTTAACAAAGCCTTGTGTCGAAAATTTAATGTCGATTCCTTACCATTCGACGGCGTAAACGACGCCATTTTGCAACCCGCCACCCGGGATGGCCGCGCTCATATGGAATACCTGAAAGACCACGGCACATTTGACGAGATGCCGGTCGAAAAAATCATGGCAGAACTCGAATCCCGTTATCCCACAATCATGGCAACCATGAAACAAGGCCAGCACCTGAGCGAAACCGACTCGCTGGAACAGGATCTCGATTAATCATGATAAAAATCTCCGGTATATTCTTTCAACGACAACTCGGTGCGCTGCTGGCACAACCGGCAGAGGCTCGTCGTTTATTGCAACAACTGGCGATTCCGGTCGAGGTATTACAACCTGGCCACCCACAACAACAGGCCTGGTTTGATGCGGCAAAACTGGCAGAACTCGGCGCTCGGGTCTGGACGACGCTAAACGATGAAAGCGCCGGTGTTATGCAAAAACCGCTACGAACCGGCACTTTTCGCTTATTGTGCCACGCCGTGATTACCAGCAGTAATTTACGGCGGGCGATGATACGGAGCTGCGATTTTTTTAAAATTCTTTCGGATGAATTTGATGTTCGACTCTCACATGCGGGTGATGAAGCCCGACTTAGTTTTAACTTGAAAACCCCGACACAAGCCGATGGAACACCGGGCCAGCTGCCGGATTACACCGACTATTTTTACACCTCAACCTTTGTCACCTTAAGCCGTTGGTACGCCTGGCTGATCGATCAGTCGATTCACCTTAACCGGGTCGAATTTTCCTTTCCGGCGTTTGCCGATGAACGCGAATACAGCAATATTTTCTCTGCACCAGTGGCCTTTAACGGCGAAGAAAACGCACTGGTATTCCCAGCCCGCTATTTAGAGCAACCGATCACTCGTTCGGTGGAAGAATTACATCATTTTCTTGTCGATGCCCCCGGTTGTTTGATTACGCGTTACCACAAAGATGAAAGCTTAACTGGAAAAATACAACGCTATTTCAGTGAGTTAGACAGCCCTGAACAAATTAACGCGCAAACCGTCGCTGAATACCTGAATATGTCCGTGACATCGCTCAGCCGCTATTTAAAGAAGGAAGGGACGAGTTTGATGGAACTAAAAGATAATTATCGCCGGAATAAAGCGATTAAATTGTTACGCGTGACCCATTATTCACTGGCCGAAATTGCTACTCAACTCGGTTTCTCCGAATCATCAGCATTCTCCCGCGCTTTTAAGAAGTGGACAGGGAAATCACCCGCCGATATCCGCACGGGCAATTCCCTGGGGTAAGTGCATGTAACAGGTTAAAGCTATACCGCAGAATCCACGCGGTTAGACTGACGATTAATCAGGGATAAAACGCCATCCAGTAGTAGCAGGAAAACAACGCTAATCGCGACCATTGGTAAAAAGGCGATTAACACCAGCATCACGACTTTCATCCAGCCAGACAGCGCTACGGTTACCGATGCCGGTGCTGCTAGTAACTGGCCTTGAGGTTTTCGCTTCCACCACATCACTAAACCACTGATACTTATCATAATAATCGTCAGGGCAATCAATACACCTAATGCCTGATTTAATGGGCCAAACAGCGCACCTTCATGTAACGCGATACCGTAACTGGTGATTTGTTTGATGGTTGGATGGTCTTCAAACCGAATTCGCATTACTTCGTCGCCTGTAAAGCGATCAAAATGCACGGTTTCACGGTGCGGGCGATATTGGGTCATCGACCTTACTGTCCAGACGCCCATTTCTCCTCTGGGTGGCTGAATTTCAATCGGATGCTCGAACTGCTCTGATGAGATGCGGTTTAACACGTCTTGCAAAGTAAAACGCTGGTCGCTGGCCGTTGCGGTAGACTGGAGATGTGTCTGATCGTTCGCAGTACTGTTGCCCTGGTCCCACAGTGAAATACCGTCAGTTTTTGCCTGGTTAATGTTGTCATCATTGGGTTGCGAACTTTTCAACGTGACAAACCATTCCTGGCCGGGGCTTTTTACGTCAAATAACGCCAGCGTTTTGTTAAATCCCGCGCCCCAAAGTTGTGTCCAGGGTAGGCCGGTGACTAAAAACAACAGAATAAACAGTGCGGCCCATGCGCCAATGGTGCCATGCAATCGCTTAAACCATTCTCGTTTATTGGTGGTATTGAACGATGGCACAAATAACGAAGCCAGCGCAGAGGCTTTGCCGCGACTGTCCTGAGTTAGTTTAGGCCACCAGAGAAAGAATCCGGTAAACAGTAAGATAATCATCCAGCTCGCCATAAACTCCACGACATAGCTGCCGCCATCACCTAACAGCAGTTCGCCGTGAATATCTTTGGTGAAGTTCATGATCTGGCTGTCTTTGGTTTGTTGATGCAAGACTTCACTGGTGGTCTGATCGACCCAGAATACTCGGGCTTCTTTAACGGGTTTACCGTTTTGTACTACGCCGGTATCGAACAAGAGTTCAATTTCAACCGTTATGTCCATATCTTTAGCAACAGTGAAACGCTTGAACGTCGCGCCGGGGTAATCGGCCAGTAAATCATCGACCAGCTTATCGGCGGGTAGTTTTTCCCGTTGGATAGAATCTTCGCTGATTGTGAGTTCTGAAATTATGTCCACATTTTTATATTGTGCGTTTATTGATTGTTCAATTACCTGATTAACCTGAGGCTTGAATAAATAAATAGCGCCGGTGATCGCCAGTAAAATAGCGAAGGGGGCGACCATGAGTCCGGCGAAGAAATGCCAGCGCCACAGTCGTCGATACTGATTCTGTAGTCGTTTTGTATCGGTTGTTGTTGTCATTGATGCACCTTTGTCGTCTCAGCGTGTTTGCTTTGTCTGCATGAGTCCTTTGCTTGAATAAGTACTTTGTCCGAATGCATAGTTTGTCCGGGAAAGGTATCAGTATCGTGTTAGCGCGGGACGTTTATCAGTTCGAGGGGGCCTGATAAACGCCTCGCGCCAAGACGATTCTTTTTATTTACGCTGGATTTATTCACCAAATCGATATTGGGCTTCCAGGTAAACGGTGCGGCCAGGCCACGGATGGAAGACATACGCTTCATCGTCGGTGATGTTATCCATGCCGATGCTGAACTTGAGATTCTCGCTGTAGTAATAATTCGCTTTTGCGCCGACGAACAGGTAATCATCCTGAGCGCCAAATACATTACTTACTGTGTCTGAATTATCGAGCTGACCATAGCTGTTACTGGCGTAACGAATATTTGCTGCAACGTCCCAGTCGTCTGACAGTTGATAATGCGCGACCATGTTGGCTCGCCATTCTGGAATACGCGGGAAATCATTACCCACGATGTCCGGGTTCAACACGTTTTCGGTGATTTCGGTGTCGTTGTAAGTGACGTTGAAGTTCAGCGTCAGGTCATTCACCAGGAAGTTCGCTTTACGCCAGATAAATTCTGCACCTTTGGTCGTGACTTCTTCCGTCGGTAAACTGGTGGTTACGGTGGAAATGTCAGTGCGGGTGGATTGATTAAAAATCACATCGTCGATGACGTCATAGAACACGTTGACGTTAAGCTGGTGATCGCCAGTTTGAAACTCTAAGCCAAGATTCTGGAAAATACCGTCTTCTGGTTTCAGGCTTGGGTCAGAGATAAACACAGATCCGTCGCTGGTCGCGCCGTCATTGCGATACAGTTCTTCAACGATTGGGAAACGCAAGGCTTTCGCAATGGAGTAACGAATGCTGAGGTTATCAGCGGGGAAATATCCCAGTGAGAATTTTGGTGACCAGCCGGTGTCATCCCGGTCTTGTACGTCAGTGCCTCCGGCGTAACCGTCCGTTGCTTCCCAGTCTTCATATCGTAAACCAAGCGCGACATCCCATTGCTCAGACAGGGCATAGCCATATTGTAAAAACAGTGCAAAGGTTGATGATTCACCGCCGCTGTCACCGCGACCCGTGGTCAGATCGCCGTCCAGCTCATCGGCAGCGCGTTGATGCGTTATCGCGTTATAATCGTCGGCGATAATGTTGAGTTCATAACTATCCCAGTGGAAACCAACCGATAAACGCTGGTTTTCATCGCCGGCCAGCTTTTCGGTGCCAACTTTTAGATCAAAAATTTGCCAGCCGGTATCGTCGTATTCAGTCAATCGTCCGCGAAAGGCTCCATTTTGAGCCTGGTAGTCCGGGTCCAGTGGGTTTCGGGCGGTTCTGACTTCTTCATCTTTTACGATGTCGAAATAACTATAGAAACTGTCAAACGCCCAGTCGCCATCGGCTAACAGGCCACTAAGTCCTAAACCAATCAGTAAACTGTCTCTGTCCTGATAACGATGTTGAAAGTTGCTGCCTCGTACACTGAATTTTTCACCGTCTATATTGGCCGTGCCATTCCACAGCGGATTACCGTTTGCATCGGTTAGATAATTACGGCGATCGGATTCTTCCCGGTCTCGTTGTTCCCATGCGATATTCGCCCGCGCCTGGAAGTCGTCCCATTCATAACCAAGTTTCAGGGTTAATAAATCTGTGGTGGCTTCTTCTGCGCCGGAATCACCGTAGTAAGCAACCTGACGCGCTTTTTCATCAATGCCTTTAACCGCTCCGGCCACAGCGGTGCCATCTTCACTTTCACTGACGGGGGATTCATAAAATGACATCGGTTGGCTGTCGTTTTGCAGGTGGTTATAAGCCGCGTAAACCGATAAACCATCGAAGTTATCAGCAAATGAAGCGAAAAACTTACCGCCGTTATAGGTGTCGCTGCGGCCTGGGGTGTCGTAATCCTGCGAGAACAAACTGGTTTGAATCACGACTTCACGGGATTCAATGGCTTTGGATTTAATGTTGACCACACCGCCCATGGCATTCCCGCTGTATTCAGCAGAAAACGGGCCGTATACAATATCAACCTGTTCGATTTCACCCGGTGCAACCAGTGACCAGCGCGGCGAACCGGACCAGCGCGTTTGTAAGTGATAGTGCAGGGGCATACCATCAACAAACACCATAGAGCGAGATCCCTGGAACGGGTTACTACCACGAATACCAATCACACCATTGGGATCGCCAATGAAGCGACGACGAACCACGATTGAAGGCTGATGTGCTATGGCGTCTTCTGACGTGATAAAACTAACGGCGTCCAAATCTTCTGCCGTAACGGTGCGGGTGGGGCTGACACGTTGGGTGTCGCGGAATAATCGTTCCGAATAAACGGTGATTTTTTCGATATCTTCTTCTTGTGGTCTTTCTTCTTCAGCAAAGGTAAAGCTGGACCAGGTTAATGGTAATGTTAACGCCATTCCTGTAATAGCCTGCTTTAACCAACCCGTGTGTAAAACATTCATTTCTTTTCCCTTATTCGCGCATTAATGGCCGAGACAATACGCGAATAGACAATAATGGAAATGAGACAAATTGCCGCACCTTCAAATTTTATGGTGATAAAAGTTGGTTTAAAAACAACAGGCTATATTTAATTAAGGTACATTAGGGAAGTTTAATTAAACTCTAATCTATTGTTGCTATAGGGATTGAGGGCGATCACTGTGGGTAAATGCTGACGTTATCCCTTGTCCAGGTGACGATCAATGCGAGCTAGCAAGATAAATTGATTCTTATTGATAACAAAAAAGTAACATTATGACGAGTAGGGAATTGATACTTACCTGACAAATTATGTCAACAAAGCTGGCAATTTTTATCATTCACCCCGGTGAACGGCAGCTCTACAATCAGATTCATTATCATGATGTTAAAAAGTGAATCTTATTATGATGCCTGAAGCATATATCTATGACACCGTGCGAACACCTCGTGGACGAGGTAAAGCTAACGGTTCTCTCCATGAAGTTAAACCTGTCACCTTACTTGCCAATTTACTTAACAGCCTGACCGAACGAAATGCGTTTAATACCGCTGATGTGGATGACATCCTCGTCGGCTGTGTGACACAGATTGGTGATCACGGTGGCTGTATTGCCAAAACTGCGGCTCTGGCCGCTGGCTGGGACGACGACGTTGCAGGTGTAACCTTGAATCGTTTTTGTGCGTCTGGTGCCGAAGCGGTCAACATGGCCGCGATGAAAGTTCGGTCTGGTTGGGAAAATCTGGTGGTTGCTGGCGGTGTGGAATCGATGTCGCGAGTAGCAATGTTGAGTGATGGCGGCCCGTGGGCGATGGACCCGCAAACTAATTTTGCTACCGGATTTATGCCACAGGGTGTTGGTGCAGACCTGATTGCCACGATTGAAGGGTTTAGCCGTGATGACGTAGATGCGTTCGCCGTTCGTTCTCACCAGAACGCAGCAGCAGCGTGGGCGCGTAATGCGTTTGCAGACTCAGTTGTACCAGTGGTCGATCAAAACGGTCTGGCTATTCTTGATCATGATGAAACCGTTCGCTCGAATAGTACGGTAGAGACACTGGCGGGCTTAAAACCATCGTTCCAGAAAATGGGCGAAATGGCATTTGATTCAGTCGCGAAAGAACGTTACCCCCACGTTGAATCGATTGATCATGTCCATACCGCTGCTAATTCTTCTGGCATTGTTGATGGCGCAGCTTTGGTATTAGTCGGTTCTGAAGCGATGGGACAAAAATACGGATTAACCGCAAAAGCGCGAGTTGTTGCCAGTGCGGTTGTCGGCACAGACCCAACCATCATGTTAACCGGGCCAGCACCTGCGGCGAAAAAAGCGCTGTCGCTGGCTGGGTTAACCGCTGATGATATCGATTTATATGAAGTTAACGAAGCTTTTGCGTCGGTGGTGTTGCGGTTCCAGTGTGAACTGAATGTGCCAATGGAAAAAATTAATGTGAATGGTGGTTCGATTGCGATGGGACATCCTCTGGGTGCAACGGGCGCAATGCTGGTTGCTACTGTGGTTGACGAACTTCGCGCCAGAAAACAAAAGTACGGCCTGGTCACGCTATGTGTTGGCGGCGGCATGGGCATCGCAACGATTGTTGAAGCGCTGTATTAATACCAGAACTCACGGAGAATCACATGAAACTTTCAAATACTTCTATTGAACTGTCCAAAGATGATGCTGGTATTGTTCGCCTGGTGATGGATCGTAAGGGATCGCGAGCCAATCTGATGGATTTTGTCTACGCCGAAGATTTTGCGGCGGCTGCTCAGTGTATTGCTGATGACGATGATATTCGCGGCATTATTATTTCTTCTTCTAAAGATACTTTCTTCGCTGGCGGCGATTTAAATTTCCTCGGTAATGTTTCTAAAGATGACAGCCAGAATTTGTTTGATTTACTGGAGAGCTTAAAAGCATCAATGCGAATTCTGGAAACGAAAGGTGTGCCGGTTGTTTCTTGCATAAACGGTGCGGCTCTTGGCGGTGGTTGGGAGCTGGCGTTATCCAGCCATCATCGAATTGCTATCGACAGCAAATCGGTTGTCATTGGTTTGCCAGAAGCAACGTTAGGATTGTTACCCGGCGCTGGCGGTGTCACTCGAATGGTTCGTTTGCTTGGGTTGGAACAGGCATTACCGTTATTAACCGAAGGCAAAAAGTTAAAAGTACATCCTGCACTTGAAGCGGGATTAATTCATGAAATTGTAGCGGATGCAGAGGGGTTGGAACCAGCGGCAATTGCCTGGATTAATCGCCATCAGACATCACAGCAACCGTGGGATGTAAAAGGTTATAAGGTGCCGGGTGGTAAACCTGGTACACCAGCTCTGGCACAAAAACTCCCTGGTGTTCCGGCGATGATGCGTAAACAGACGCATGGCTGTTTACCCGCGCCGGAAGCCATTTTATCGGCGGCCGTCGAAGGCTTACAGGTTGATTTTGATACGGCATGTCGTATTGAGAGTCGTTATTTTGTTGGCCTGGCGACCGGACCCGTTGCCAAAAATCTGATTAACACGTTCTGGTTCCAGCTTAACGATATTAAAGCAAGAAAAGGCCGCCCTGACGTTGATGCGGCGCGACCTGAAAAACTGGCGGTACTGGGCGCGGGAATGATGGGCGCAGGCATTGCGCTGGCTTGTGCGAAGCGGGGCATTCCGGTGACGTTGATCGATACATCGTTGGAAAAAGCCGAGCAGGGCAAGGCATACACAGCAAATTTCTTCGATAAAGGCATTAAACGAGGCCGGGTAACAGAGCAGCAAAAACTAGCCGCATTGGCATTGATCACGGCGAGTGATGACGTTAGCACGGTATCAAATGCTGATCTGGTGATCGAGGCGGTATTTGAAGACAAAGGTTTAAAAGCTGATGTCACTAAACAACTAAATGCAGCGATGAAACCCGGTGCGGTTATCGCGTCTAATACATCAACGATTCCTATCACTCAACTGGCTAAAGCCAGTGAGTATCCTGATAAATTTATCGGTCTGCACTTCTTTTCACCTGTCGAAAAAATGCCATTAGTAGAAATCATCTGCGGCAAAGATACCGCTGATCATACGCTGGCGTTGGCATGGGATGTGGTCGAAGCATTAGGTAAAACACCGATTGTAGTCAATGACAGCCGAGGTTTTTATACCTCTCGCGTGTTCGGCACCTTCACAAAAGAAGGTATGGCGATGGTCAACGAAGGCGTTGCGCCAGCTGCCATTGAAAATGGCGCTTTCCTGGCCGGATTCCCGGTGGGTCCACTGGCAGTAATCGATGAAGTGACCTTGACCTTGCTCGATAAAGTCAGAACTCAATATGTAAAAGCCGCACAGGAAGAACAGACCGATTATATTGCGCATCCGGGCGATATTACGCTTGATCGAATGCTGGAGCTTGAACGGCCAGGGCGTTTTGCCGGCAAAGGTTTCTATGATTATCCGCAAGATGGCAAAAAACGATTATGGGCTGGCTTAACTGAACATTTCTCGACGGCTGATACCCAAATTGCGTTGCAAGATATCAAAGATCGACTGTTATTTATTCAGGCATTAGAAACGGCGCGCTGTATGGAAGAAAACGTACTGACCACCAGCCGCGATGCCAATATTGGAAGCGTGATGGGTATTGGTTTTCCTGCCTGGACTGGCGGCACCATTCAGTTTATCAACCAATACGGTGTTGCTGAATTTGTTGCTCGGGCAAATGAACTGGCAGATCTATATGGCGAACGTTTCAGACCATGTGCATTGTTAATCGACATGGCAAAGAAAGCACAGAATTTTTAAGGTGACGATATGAACATCCCAAGACATTTATTTGATTCAGATTTAGAGTTTTTCCGTGACACACTGCGCAAGTTCTTGTTAGCAGAAGCAACCCCTCATCATGATCAGTGGGAAAAAGACGGGCAGGTTAGTCGTGAACTTTGGTTAAAAGCTGGTGAGCAGGGCTTTTTGTGTCCACAAGTGCCGGAAGAATACGGTGGTGTTGGCGTTGATTTTCGTTACAACGCGGTCGTTGATGAAGAGATCTATAACCTGGGTTTGACCGGTATTGGCTGGGGTTTACACAGTGATATCGTGGTGCCTTACATTCTGGATTACGGCACGGAAGATCAAAAACAACACTGGTTGCCAAAAATGGTCAGTGGTGAAGTTATTACAGCTATCGCGATGACAGAACCGGGTGCGGGCTCTGATTTACAGGGCGTTAAAACTACCGCTGTTCGTGACGGTGATGAATATGTCATAAATGGCTCAAAAACGTTTATCACTAACGGTCAACTGGCTGATTTAGTGATCGTAGTGGCTAAAACTGATCCGGCCGCTGGCGCGAAAGGCACCAGTTTGATCCTGGTTGAAGCTGACCGTGCAGGGTTCAGCAAGGGTAAAAATCTGGAAAAAATTGGCATGAAAGCTCAGGACACCTCGGAGTTATTCTTCCAGGATGTTCGGGTGCCAGTTACGAATTTAATCGGTGAGGAAGGTCAGGGTTTCCGCTACCTGATGGAGTGTTTGCCGCAAGAGCGACTAAACGTTGCTCTGAACGCAATGGCGAGTTGTGAATCAATTTTGCGTCAGACCGTCGAGTACGTGAAAGAACGTAAAGCGTTTGGTAAAAAAGTTGCCGATTTCCAGAATACTCAATTCAAACTGGCGGAACTGGATTCTGAAATTACTGCTTATCGCGTTTTCGTTGATCGCTGTTTGGAACTTCATCTGGAAGGCAAACTGGATGCAGCAACAGCGGCGAAAGCAAAAATGGTATCAACCGATTTGAACAGTAAAGTTGCGGATGAATGTCTACAGTTATTTGGTGGATACGGTTATATGTGGGAGTACCCGGTTGCTCGCGCATTTGCAGATGTTCGCGTGGCGCGAATCTATGCCGGAACCAATGAAATCATGAAGTTAATCGTTGCTCGTGAATTGCTGCGTGACTAGGGTCTGGTCGAACGTCATTTATCAGCAATAACGAGAACATTATGCTGCAACAATTAAAAGTTTTAGATTTTTCCACGCTGTTGCCCGGTCCCTGGGCAACCATGTTACTAGCAGATATGGGGGCTGACGTGTTACGCGTCGAGTCCTCAACTCGTCCAGATATGTTACGGACGACCGGAGCGTTATTACACGGCCAGTCTGCTGCTCATCTGATGATCAATCGGAATAAACGTTCACTGGCGCTTGATTTAAAATCTGAGGCGGCAGCAACAATTATTCATGCGTTGATCAAAGACTACGACATTATCATCGAACAATTTCGGCCTGGAGTGATGGCCCGTCTCGGGTTTGACTATGACACGCTGAAAGCGATTAATCCGTCAATTATCTTTTGCTCGATCACCGGATATGGTCAAACGGGTGATTACAAACAAAAAGCCGGGCATGACATTAATTATCAGGCCATAAGCGGATTAGCCAGCTACAGTGGCCGAACAGAAACCGGTCCGGTATTGCACGGTTTGCCGATTGCTGACGTTGCCGGTGGTTCCCATCATGCGGTAATGGCTATTCTGGCAGCGGTCATTGAGCGGCAAACAACAGGCGAGGGACGTTATCTGGATATCAGCATGACGGATGCTGCATTCAGAATGAATGGCTTATTTGGTGCCGGTGCGTTAGCGACGGGTGATGACCTCGGCTTGTCGAGTGAGTTACTGAACGGCGGGCATATTTATGATTACTATGAAACGGCAGATAGTCGTTACTTAAGTATTGGTTCATTAGAACCGCAGTTTGCCAGACAATTGTTTGAAGTGCTGGAGCAGCCGTCCTGGTTAGCGCTGGCAGCAAGCCGGGAGCCATCCGACATTGCATCGTTAAAACAACAGCTCGCCGCGCTTATAGCACAACAGCCGTTAGCGCATTGGGTGAATTTATTCAATGGAACGGATTGCTGTGTTGAGCCAGTTTTGACATTCAATGAAGCGGCTGACAGTGATTTAATGCGTCAGCGTGATCTCTTGTGTGATGTCGAACTACCGCAAGGCGAAATCATTAAGCAATTGTCGCCATTTTTAGCGGGCAGCAACGTCAAAACTCATGATCCTGGACGACAACCGGGAGAAAATACACGGGATGTGCTGAAAGCACTTGATTTTTCGGATGCAACTGTTAATAAATGGTTAGAATCTGGTGCGGTAACGCAATTTTAATTCATAAACCTAAGATGCATTAAGGTTTAGTTTATACATAATGAGCCAACAGGCTCCTGGTTGATTCACCTACAGTACAAGAACATCGAGGTTGATATGTCGTACTCAACGAATACGAAACAACAGGGACACATTGCCGGGCAACAATCTATGGCAGAGTGGCAAACATTATTAAAGCAAAATGTGTTTGATTCGAATAAGGATTTTCAGCACAGCATCGAATTTTATTTTGACGTTGATGCGGAAACGTTGAAGAACGATTTATCCGACCTGGGTGAACGAATCGCCACAGAACTGGAGCCCGCCGTTGCAGAGAACGATTTCCGGTTAAACCTTCCTCGCTTTGAACCTTTCAATGCTATTGGTGAACGTACAGATAGCATTATCCATAATCCGCTATATACCAAAGCTGGTGACATTATTTACGGCACCGGCATGATGGCAAAGATTCTGAAACCTGGGCGATTGTTAGAAAGCTTGATGTTTTTCTATCTAACGTCACATGCCGGTGAAGCAGGGCATAACTGCCCGGTTGCGTGTACGGCAGGAATCATCCGAGTTTTGTCGAAATTAATGGAAGAGAGCAAAGATAAAAACGGCCTGTTTCAGCGATACCTCGATAAATTATCATTCCCGGGCTATGAGCATAATTATACGGGCGCTCAGTTTGTCACTGAAATTCAGGGCGGCTCCGATGTTGGATTAAACGATACGCGTGCCAAGCCTGCTGGCGATGGCAGTTGGTTAATTACCGGTGAAAAGTGGTTCTGCTCAAACGCTCATGCCGATCTGATTCTTATGACGGCCAGATATGATGTAACAAAGAACGGCACGCGTGGCCTTGGATTGTTTTTAGTGCCTTCTGTTAAACCTGATGGGAGTAAAAACAACTATTACATTCGTCGATTAAAGGAAAAGCTTGGCACTCGCACAATGGCCTCTGGCGAAATCGATTTTAATGATGCCTGGGGAATTTTGATTGGCCAGGAGGAAGACAGCTTCAAGTGGCTGATGGAGAATGTGTTGCATCTGTCCAGATTGTACAATTCATTTGCAATACTGGGCGCAGCGCAGCGAGCGTGGCAAATAGCCGTGAGCTATGCGAAAACCCGTCAGGCTTTTGGTAATGCCATCATTAACTATCCATTAGTGCAGCAAAATCTGGCCAACATCAAATCAGATATCACGGTTTTGTTGGCTGGTGCGATGGCAACCACGAAATTACAGGACGAGTTTGATCGTGCTGTTGCCACCGATGATGAATCTTCATTGCTATTGCGTTTACTGGCTAACTTAAATAAATACGTAACGGCTAAAACGTCACCAGAGAATATTCATCATTGTATTGATGTTCTCGGTGGGAATGGTGCCATTGAAAGTTTCTCGGCATTACCGCGATTACTCCGTGACAGCATTGTGTTTGAGAACTGGGAAGGGACTCACAACACATTAAAAATGCAAATTCTTCGGGACATACATAAATTCCGTATCGATAAATTGTTTTTACAACACATTGATATGATTTTTGCGCGAGTAGAACTCAGCCGTCGTCATGATCCGATGATTACGGCCATTCGTGATGGTCGTTTCCGCCTTGAACAGGCATTGGAACGCTTGAAGACATCACCTCAGGCTGTCCAAACGTTATTGATCACAGAAACCGTTGATTTAATGAGCTATGTGTATGGTGCTTTGCAGCTTTATGTTGAAGCCAGACATCAAATTGAGCAGACCGAGAAAAGCTCTAAACTTGAGTGTTTACAATGGTTTATATTGAACCGGTTAAACAAAGAACCGGCAGAAATAAATGAAGACTATCTGGTACTTGCCGCCAATATTGTAAATCTGTAGACTCCGTAAGTTCCCGAATGGATGACGTATTCGGGATTGCAGCGTAAAAGCGTGTTTTTTTAATCAAAATATGCTTTAGTGCAAACGTGGTATCACTATCAGGCGACACTAATCAGGAAAATGACATGGCTCAAGAAGGAAAAACGGTTACCGTACTTTATTACAATCAGGATGAACTCTTTACTATTTGCTCTGCCATTTTGGAAAACCTGCCCGTTAACAGAGATGATCGTGTAATTCTTCCTGTTGATTTCCGTCGGGATAAGATTATCGTTGCCGTAATGGAAGGAGAGTGCAAAATCCTGAATTGTCTGGGTGACAGGGATTTTGGACCCGCAGAATAACAGGCACTGCATAACTAAAGAGGATTGACCGGATTTCATGGCACGACTTACCTCGAAAATTAACGTTCTTGCATTCACATTAGCCGCACTATTATCAGCAGGCTGCTCAGAAGACAGTGGTGAAGTTGAAGTAACCACAGGTAAAGAAGTAAAGCTGGTAGATAAAGACGGCAACCCCATCTCGAAAACGGCCAATCGGCCATGTTCAAAATACAATCTTGGTTTCTATCGTGGCGATCTTCGTAAGTTGCAACGCAATACGTTGATCATTGGTGAACGAGAATCGGATGCCGTTATTGAAATGGAAGATGGACCTGCCATTACTATTCTTGGTTTTGAAGGTCAGGCCGAGAAATACTTTAATTATTATGTCTACTACGGTATTAAAAACCGTAGCAACACGAATAAGAAGGGCTTAACGGTTAATGAAACCACCAAAACTCAGATAACTGTTTGCTTTAAGCAAAACATTATCGCGGTGATGGAATACAAACTGGTTGAAACCGGACGCGGTAAATTGGTTCAGCAGCGAGAATTTATTAATCAATGGGCATATGATGTTCGCCCTGAAGATGATTAAATAATAAAGAACCAAATACATCGACTGATTAGGAATTTATGCTGTCTCCTGAACGCTTTCAAAAAGCTGCCCAATTTTTATATCCTGCACGCTGGAAATTTTTTATCGCTGCAATATGTTTGTTTTCAGCCGCGTGGGGAATGGGGCAGCTCAGTCATGATTCGACACCTGATTCTTTATATGCGATGGCATTTGTTTCTGGTCTTGTTGGAATTGAGTTCCTTACTATAACCGTGTT
Organism: Alteromonadaceae bacterium; assembly: GCA_965656875.1. Taxonomy (GTDB): domain Bacteria; phylum Pseudomonadota; class Gammaproteobacteria; order Enterobacterales; family Alteromonadaceae; genus CBFHMJ01. The sequence continues at coordinate 62,842 of CBFHMJ010000027.1, read as the reverse complement.
TTGTTTGTTGTTCCGGCATCTGCGTTCTCATGATGTCACCATGAATCAACAAAGCCGTTTGTTCTACCGAACTAAAGAATGGATCGAAACCCTTATTTTTACCTTCCTGTTTTTCTTCCCGCTTATTCTGGTTGTGATGATTTTCAGCATCTAACACCAAATCAATATTAAATCTCTCTATCATATCTATTGTTTTCAATAAAATATCCTATAGGATAGTTGACGGCATAAATTATTACCCATGTTCATCAGCGTCGTGGGTAGTAGTAAACATCCTAATAAGAATAAATCGTTAGTCGGGGAAGACGATGGCAAAACGTGATGTACAACTTTATTGTTCGCTGGATAATGTCAGCGATATTTTTCAGTTTTTGCGTTATTCCAATGTTCTGAAGAATCTTGAGGACGACCATTGGATCACTGATTATGATTCAGCCTGTCAGGTGCTGTTTAATGATTTTGTGATGATTACCTTTTCAGATATTCAGGCAAAACGTGAACACAGTATTCCTTGTCCTGACTTTGTGAATGGTTGGGCAAAAACCAATATTACCCGAGACGGCTGGAAAAAAATCAAAAAAAGCTTTGCGCGATACAAATACAACACAGCCAATAAAATCTTCAAAATTGATGTCAGAGACGATACCCGGTTAAAGCTTCTTAAGATAAAAGATGAACTTGGTTTTGCCAGTTACGACGAAGCATTTAATTATGTACTGAGTGAACAGCAACATAGAGAGGCGGAAGAATCTGATGCAATTACCATCCATCCGGTTACCTCGGACGAAACAAACAGCTATTACATCACCGATGAAATTGTTGCCGCTCATGTGTTAAATCGTTTGCCGAACGAATACAAAGAAGCATTTAAAACTGTTTTTCAGCATGTTTTTTGTGAGGGATATCTTCAGGCTAAAAATGATAAGCAACGGTCTGTCCGAAAAATGCAGGAACATCTGGAAACGAATAAATACTTAAAAGACCTTTTATTATCAGATAGTTAAATAGAAATATTTAATTCGGGTTCTGAATGGATGGGTTATGCGTTACGTGGTACAAGCGTAATAATGACCGGAAAGAGCCGAGTGTCAGAATATTGAAGTATCATCTGGCCTGATTATTGAATAGAAACCACCCGTGATTTTATGTGCGGCTTTATACGGTATTACTAAGTGGTTTTTATGAAAAAATTAGTCTTGATAGTAGCAGCAACACAATGTTTAACGGCGTGTACCACGTTGGAATTAGCAGCTTTTGCTGGCTCAGGTATTAGCTACCTGACCACTGGCAAATCTTTTTCAGACCATGCTATTTCAATGGTGACTAATCGGGATTGCGCCTTACACAATATGCTCGATGATCAGCCGATTTGTCTGAACCAACAAGAAACCAATGGCCAACTGGCCAGCCAACCAAATACCGTTGAAACGAATCAACCTGGCATTATAGATACCAAAGCCACTGACGAAATAGTTGCACAATTAACAGCAACGACAGAAGCCATCGCATTAAACAAACCAGCGCCAGTTGTTGAAGTCGCAACCAGTATCGGAAACACAACGACAAAAACCGAGCAGGTTGTAGCTCAGGCCGTACCATCAAGAGACGCCTTAGAATCCTTCAAAGACAATTATTTTGGTGATACCTGGCTGGTAATCGGCAGTTATCGCTATCTGGATTATGCGGTTAAAGCTCGCACCGCAAACAAACATCTGAACGCATCCGTTGTTGCATACAATACGGCTCATACCAATTACCGGGTAGTAGTGGGACCGTTTGAAGAGAGAGATCTTGAACGAGTAAAACAGTCGCTAAACGTAGTTGATCCAAAAAACTCATGGAAGCTGACAGACTGCGAACGAGGTTCAGGCGGCCAGTGTTTTACGGCTAACAATTATCAGGATTCCATTTATGCAGGCACTCAGATTGGGAGATTATCGAAATAGATTGAGTTCTGAGAGAGCAATTGAAAAAGCACCTTCGGGTGCTTTTTTTGTGCCTGAAGAAAAGGAAATGTCCGGCTGGATAGTTTGGTTTGTCATTTCAAAAATTAATGATTGGAAGGGGTGCAAGTAAAGCTTGTGTATAGGTTGATAATTAATCTGTTGTAATTCAATGAGATACTATATTTAACATAATATATATTATGAGATGTTAAATGTCTGTCGGAAATTAATCAGTTTCAGGTGGCGTTTTATACGATATCTCCTATAGGATTTTTAAGATGTGAGTTTGTGGACTGGCGTTGGAGTTCTTAACTTGAGATGTATGTCTCGTTCTCTGGATTTAATGCGGGTGTGCTGAATTCAAATAATACTTATTCGTGCTTTGTTGGACTGTCTTCCGGATTTAGCTTTCTGGTTTTAGTTGGTAGGAATTCTTATGACAGTGCTTGTTGAGCTGAACAAGCACTGTCAGTTAAGCACGCGCTAATTATGGCGAGTTCTTTTTATTGTGATTTTTTACGGCGTTGGTTCTCTACACGTTCGATTAATGCTTTCGTATGGCTTAACAATTCAGGCCCACCTACAGAACCATGCCCAGGAACAACCATACTTACATTTGGAAATGCTTTGATTGTTCGGGCTACCGACTTTGGCCATTCAGCTAAATTTGCATCGGCTGTATTACCTGCCGATTTGCTTTTGATGCTTCGAATCAGGCAACCGCCAAACAGCAATTTTTGTTTTGGGAGCCAGACGACGAGATTATCTTCAGCGTGGCCTTGTCCGGGATAAAAAACAGTAAGGTTAGTATTGGTAATAGCCGAAAATCGTTGTTGACCATTAGCGCCAGAAAGCTCGTTTAGCGCTGGAGTTTTTCCGGCAGTTTCCAATAATTGATTCGTTAATGTTGATGCCCAGGTCGGAATGCCCTGCTGATTTAGCACCGAGATACCGGCGGTTCTGTCTTCATGGCTGTGCGTAGAAATGCTGGCCATGAGTTTAAATTCATGCTCATGTATCCAGTCGATCAGTTTTAGTGTGTCTTTATCAGACCAGGGCGTATCAATAATAATCGCGTGTTGTTGATTGTTATGCTGCTCGATGACAACAAGCCCATTTGAACTAACCCAACCATAGCCGTTGATGTGTTGCCAGGATCGGTGAAGATATACCTGTTCAGTAATTTTGCTTACAGACATCTGTCTTGCTGCGATTTCGTTGCTGTCAGCTGTTGAAGTAATGGCTTTATGAGCACTGGCTTGAAAGGTAAAAATGGCGAACAAAATCAGGAATACAGAGGCGGTTAACAAGCAGTGTTTTACTGTTTTTGGGGATTGCATCATTTCTTCTTTATTATCCAATGTCGATCCGAGCAGCTTAGCTTATCAGGCTGGCTCTAGTTACAACATAATTTACATAGGGAAAAATGTACTGCTACTTTTGAATCGGCCATTGATCGAGTTTAGCTTGCCCTGTTGGAGCTTGTCTTTTTGAATCGCTATCTAAGTATCGTTGAACAGCATTCTGGTGCCACGCGGTTGCTACATCCTGATTGAAACGTGTAATTGTGGTTAATTTTCCTTGCTCGATACCCAGTGTTATCTGTCCGGTCATAGCGGTGTTAAATTGAATTGTATGATTATCATCGTATCGTGCTCTCACCTTGTTGGCCGGAAACTTAAAACGATTGTTGTAGCCAGTGCTGTATATTGCAATGTCAGGATTAACACGATTGATGAAGGTTTCACTGGATGATGTGTTACTGCCATGATGCGGCACAATAAGGATGGTTGAATTCAGCGGTAAACGGTTCTCTTTAATTAATGCCAGCTCAGTTTTTCTGGAAATGTCACCTGGAAATAATACAGAGAACTGCTCGTCTGATACTTTGACAATGCAAGCGTTGTCATTGGAATGTTGTTCAGAGTATTGCTGTAAGAAATCGATATGTAATTGTTGCCAAATAATGGCTTGCGCCTGACAAGTATTGTGTATGCGAGAAATTACCTGTGTCGCTGGTGAGTGTTTCATCAGCGTATTTAATCCTCCCGCATGATCGTTATCACCGTGACTGATAAACGCAAGATCAATAGTAGGTATGTTTTGCTGTGCCAGAAACGGCAATAATACTTTCTCAATCGCATCGCTGGTATTCCAGGCGGGTCCGGTATCAAACAGAATTGCACGGTTATTTTTAATAATTACAGCCAGTGAGCCTTGCCCCGGGTCCATTACATGGAGTGTCCACTGCGTACTATCTGGCGAACTATTCAATTTAACATAATCACTCTGATTCACACTGGCAGTCATTGTGAGTGCTATCGTAACGACCACGCTTTGCTGCAATTGGGATTTGGACAATATACGTTGAAGCCACACAATATAAATGATGATAGCTATCAGCACACTGCAAATAACTAACGGACTCAGATAGTTAGACATGTCGGTGACGATAGAAAACAGCATTGATATGGTCGCATTGCTCAGTGTAATCAAGTGCGTCGAGCCCGCCAGTGTGCTTTCAATCACGCCCAGTGCAAGCGTTGGTACGGTAATCAGAGAAACGGTTGGTACAGCAATCAAATTGGTTATTAACCCTGCCGGCGCGCTGCTATCAAACAGGAAAATGGTCAATGGCGTTAAACTGGCCGCAAGCGCAAGCTGGATAATCATCATTTGCTTTAATCGGGTAAATAAATTAGCCGGGCCGTGCGTTGAAACAAAAAACAACACAGTAAAAATGGTGATAATGGCAATATGAGACAGCCAGAATCCTGGGTTTAATAGCGAGAACGGTTGAACGATTATCGATATAGCGGCGGTAAGTAGTAAGGTGCCAGGTAAGCTTACGTGCTTATGAGTAAGTTTCGTCAGCACAAATAACGTTAGTAGCGATGTAGCCCTGAGGGAAGACGGTTGTAACCCGGTTACAAAAGCAAATAACCAGGCAATGCCTAGTGCTCCTATAACTGGGTAAGCACTTAATTGGGTAAGTTGTTGAACTTGTTGGGTTAGCAATAGTATTAGACGCAGGAGCAGTGAAAATAACCAGTAGCTCCAGACAAATACAATTCCGATATGTAAACCGGAAATGGCGAGCAAATGCCCTATTCCTTGTTGCTGTAACCAGTGTTTTTCAGTTGTACTGATGCCCTGTTTATTACCGGTTAACAGCGCTTGCAGGACACCAGCATATTGCTGATGCTGGGTGAGAATGGTGCTGTAGTCGAACCATCTTTGTTGGATATTGCCCCGTTGTTTATCAAGTTGCTGAACATCGGGCTGTGTGATGTCATCTTGTTCGCCATAGCCAGTCAGGACTATTTTCTGAGCTGTAAAATAGCTAAGAGGTTGAACACTGCCTTGATTCAATAATGCTCTGGCGGGTTTGAATGATAATGTAGCGTTGAAGGTATCACCCTGTTTTAATGGGCTATTTAATCTGAAAAACAGTTGTGTAACGACTTTGGTGTGATGAAGTCCGCTCACGTTTGCCAAAAATCGTTGATTGATTGTCCAGCCACTTTCTTCAGGTTCGTTTCTGGTCGTTGGAACACTGATAATTTCAATAGTTACAGCCCGTTGACTCAAATTTGATGGTTCGGGAATAGTAGTAAACCATAGCGTGATATGGAGACTCATCAGGCTTATGCCGCACAGGAAACCAGATAAAATCAGGTGCTTTCGTTGAATCAAGAGGATGGAAAGACAAAAACCGGGAATTATTACGGAAAAAGGTGGAACATCAGTCAAAAATAGTGAAAATGTACAGCCTGAAAGAAAGGCAATTAACCACAGCTCCATGTGCGCATGTCCTAATTAATTAGTAGTTGAATTTCTAATCTTATGCCGAAGAAGATAATAAAACGTTTTTTACCTGATCACCAAAAGATAAAGAATAATCGTTCATTAAAAATTTTTGGACCCCTGATTCATGATGCGAATTTATGGCATTTAAATCGGCGTTCTGCTCGCAGTGCTTTTGCTATCGGGTTAATGTTTGCATTCTGGCCTGTTCCATTCCAGATGTTACTGGCCGCAGGTCTGGCAATTCCATTCAGAGCTAATATTCCACTGTCTGTCGGTCTTGTCTGGCTAACAAATCCTTTCACAATGCCTCCTATATTCTATGGTGCTTACCAGGTTGGTGTGCTGGTTACCGGCAATAACAGTGGAAACTTTGAATTTGAAGCAAGCTGGCAATGGCTGGTTGATAGCTTACCAACATTCGGGCCGACCTTTTTAATCGGTTGTCTGGTATGTGGCACAGTTGCCAGCATCATTGGATTTTTTGGCATTGATTATATCTGGCGTCATTCCGTTCGTAGTGCGTGGAAAAAGCGAGGCCGTTAACCGGTTCGGTTTATTACACTAAGCCAGTAACTATTCATCAACAGGTGTGTTTATGACTTTAAATCACTCTATGCTTCACTGGTACGTGATGGATTACATCGTTACACATGGTTTTGCGCCAACAGCAAGCATTATAGCTGATGCATTCGACACTAACACCGATACAGTTAAACAGGCATTACAGGCGCTGGAAGAATACCATGGCGTGGTATTGGACTCGGATACGTCGGAAATCCTCGCTATGCATCCATTTTCCGATAAACCAACCAATTTCTGGGTCACGACAAAGGCTGGTCAGTGGTGGGGAAATTGCGCATGGTGTTCGCTGGGTGCAGCCTGGCTGCTCCAACAACGAACTGGGGATGATGTGACGATTGTTACAACCTTGGGTGGAGATGCTGAAAAGGTATTTATTGATATTGTGGATGGGGAGATAAGCAACAAAGATCTGTATGTGCATTTCCCTGTGCCAATGACGAAAGCCTGGGAAAATGTTATCTATACCTGTAGCACAATGTTGGTCTTTGATTCTGAAGCCGCAATCGATAACTGGTGCCAGAAGAACAATCTTGCCAAAGGTGATGTTCAGCCAATAGACAACATTTGGGCCTTTTCTAAAGTGTGGTATGGCAAACATCTGGACAATGACTGGACTAAGTGGCGCGTTGATCAAGCCTCTGAAATATTCAAACAGTTCGGCCTGACCCATTCGGTATGGGATTTACCCGTGGAGCAATCCGGGCGATTTTAATCGCCTGGTTTATTTTTTAAATCGAAACACGCGCCCTTCTCTGCTGTTATTTTTAGTTCTCTCCTGTTTTCTCTTCACTATTATTCCTGGACTATTTCTGATTGTTGAATACGTATCAGATACAAAAAAGCCCTGGTGCTAATAGCAACCAGGGCTTTGCTCGATGATTCTGTTTATTAACGACTTAACATCACAACTTATACAGTGAATTTCCCAACAAGTTTTTGTAAGTCGCCTGACTGACCTGATAGTTTGTTACAGTGATCAGCCATAGAAATGGCACCATTCGCGGTATCTTCGGCAATCTCATTGATTTCAACCACGTTACGGTGGATCTCATCAACCACGATACTTTGTTGCTCACCCGCGCTGGCAATTTGCGAATTCATGTTGCTGATGATGGTGACAGAGTCTGCAATCGTTGCAAACGCTTCGTTTGTCTTAGATGCTTGTTCCACCCCTTCATGAGCCTGTTCGCGGCCTGTCTTCATCACATTAACGGCATTAGTTGCTTCAGTTTGCAACATTTCAATCATTTTCTGAATTTCTTCAGTTGATTGCTGTGTTCTACTCGCCAACGTTCTGACCTCGTCAGCAACAACGGCGAAACCTCGGCCTTGCTCACCAGCTCGTGCAGCTTCGATAGCAGCATTAAGTGCCAGTAGATTAGTTTGATCAGCGATGCCTTTGATAACTTCCAGCACCATGCCGATGTTACCAGTGTGAGATTCCAACTTCAGAATAACTTCTGATGCTTCATCCACTTTACTTGCAAGACTGGTCAATGCATCAATTGTCTGGGTTACGACTTTATTACCTGTCTGAACAACGTCATCTGCGTCCTGAGCGGCTTTTGCAGCATCTTTCGCATTGTTTGCTACAACTTGCACAGATGCGGCCATTTCGTTGATTGCGGATGCAACCTGAGCCGTATTATTCTGCTGAGACTTCGTACCTAGCTGTGTTTTTTGACTTAGATTTTCCAGTTCACCGGATGAGTTAACCAGGTCGTCAGCAGTATTCTGGCTTCGAGTAATCGCTTCATTAACGGCTGTCATGAAACTGTTGAAGTCGTGAGCGAATTCACTCTTCGGATTGTCTTTACGGTATTTAAGGTCGATAACACCATCAACAATCACAAAATGCTCACTGATTTCTCGTAACTCTTCGTTTCTAAGGGCTTCGTTTCCTATCTGAATTGCCATGTAAATTAGAATAGCACTTTCAAAGACAACATATGCAGCGTGAGTAATGACCATCATTAACGACGGACCACCACTGAAGACCCAGACGCCCCAGCCCCAGGCTTGAAAGTAATTGAATGAAAGATGGTGAACCGCAATGGTTCCAGCGGCGGCTACCACAACACGCCAGTCACGGTAGTAAAGAGTGAAAGCAAGTAAAACAAATACACCGAAATGTAATTCTATTAGTCCCTGTCCCTGGTGAATTTCCAGTCCGGCAAAGACCATTAAGGCCACACCGACTGAGATACGAGTAATTAGATGGCCTGGTTTAAGGTAAGTTAGTGCGATAGGAACACCAGCGGCTAAACCTCCCACCAGTAGCGCAGAGAGCCATGTCCCATACCAGGGCGCAAGAGCAAGTGAAAATACGAACAGAAATCCCAGGACCGGACGCATAACTCTGTCACCGTCGCGGTGAAAGCTTTGGGTATCTAAATCGTTACTCATAATAAGTTCTCTTTCCTTTGTTTCCGATTTTTACAGTTGATAACACGATGTGATTCCATATTGTCAAACTGTATAACCGGTGTATTACGTTTAGATTAAGGCAATACTGTTATCGGTCATTCGCTTACACCATTAGCATGTATAAAAACTGCTTCAGGTGAACACCCCAATAGCGATTTTTTTGTGTCCGAACAATAAATTGCCACTTGCACGGAATTCGATTCTAATAGGTACTAAATGCCCCTACAAGTAAAAAGTAAATCCATGTTTATAAATTTTTTATCTAATAAATCAAACAAAATCAATAAAAATGTAATAACTATAGAGTCATATGAATTAATATTAATTTATTGTGAGTCATTATTATCTAACCATATGCTTTTAAAAGGAAAATGTATTTTTATGGGGAACTAATACCCTATTTACCTCCGAGCTCTCTTGCGGGTTGTAACTTGCTGGCTTGCCATGCTGGCCACAATGTTGCAAAAAAGGCAGAAATTAACGTAATAGTTACAGTCACGACGACATCATTCCAGTCCAGCTCTGTCGGAATAAAGTCGATAAAATATACCCCATCGCCTAATAATTTTATGTCAAATTGTTGCTCCAACATCTGGGTAAAATCCGACATATATAACGCAAGTAATACACCTGAAATTACGCCACCGGAAAGACCAAATAAACTTAATGCCAAACCCTGGAGAATAAAGGTCGTCAAAATCACCTGTCGTTGTGCGCCCAGTGTTTTCAGAATAGCAATATCCCCTCTTTTCTCTTTAACGGACATAATCAGGGTCGAAACGATGTTAAAGCAAGCCACCGCAATGACAATGGTTAGCACGATGTACATGATGAGCCTGACGAGCTGAATATCTCGATAGAGATGTCCGTGTGTTCTGAACCAGTCATGCATATAGACATAATCGTTTAACGAGCGTCCAATCTCCTGCTTTACTGCTCTGGCATTAAACACATCATCAACACTAATACGCAGTCCCTGAACGTTTCCTTGTGGTAGATCGGCCAAGGATTCTGCCAGCGACAAATTAACAAAAGCAAGCAGTTGATCGGGTTGTCCCCCAGTATTAAACGTAGCGGCCAGAGTGAGGTGAACAACTTTTGGTGGCTTTAGACGAAAGCTTTGATTATGACGAGGAATGAGAAGCTGTAATTTGTCGCCCGGTGATATATCCAGCTGTTTTGCCAGATCATCACCAAGTACGATTAATTTGTCCGTACTACTGGCTAGCACAGACCAGTTCTGGCCGGGCAAATAGCGATGAATCTGGCTGACGCTCTGCTCTAACTCTGGTGAGATCCCTCTGACTTCTACTGGTGTTAACTGATCACCCTTTTGAACCAGGCTATTTAGTTTTATGACTGGTGCAGCACCTGTCACGCCCCGATGTTGTTGGATGCGTTGAATTTTATCCGGCCAGTTGCGGATCGGCTGGTTGACTGCAATAAATTCAACATGAGGGATGACTGATAATAATCGATTGACTAACTCTTTCTGAAAGCCATTCATAACCGACAGTGCCACGATCAAGACCATAGAACCAAGCCAGATCCCAATGGTCCCTGCGCGTGAAATGAAGGAGATGAAATTGCTTTGTTGCCGGGAACGAGCATAGCGCAAGCTGATAAACAGCGATAATGGTTTAAACATGTGGCAACACCCGCTCCAGTTGGCCATTAACCAGCTTTAAGGTGCGGTCCAGACTGGCGGCCAGTTCATTATCATGTGTAACCACAACAAAACTGGTCTTTAGTTCGTCATTTAACTGGTTTAACAATTCGTAAAACCGCATAGCGTTTTGGTGATCAAGATTCCCGGTGGGCTCATCAGCTAATACGAGAGTTGGCTGAGTCACCAAAGCTCTGGCTATTGCGACACGTTGGCGTTCGCCGCCAGACAATGCTGAAGGACGGTGCGTAATTCTGTTTTCAAGACCCACCAGGCTCAGTATATCGGTTGCTTTTTTGCTGGCTTCTGCCGGAGCCATGCCGCTAATGAGTAACGGCATACAGACGTTTTCCAAAGCATTAAAATCCATTAATAAGTGATGAAACTGGTAGATGAATCCAAGACGCTCATTTCTGAATGCAGCAAGATCTTTTTCTGACAGCGTCAGAATATCCACACCATCGATGACAATTCGGCCACTCTCAGGTTTATCTAAAGTGCCTAATAAATGCAGAAGCGTACTTTTGCCAGAGCCTGAACTACCAACGATTGCGACCTGTTCACCCCGTTCTACCGTGAACGACACATCGTTTAATACCGGAGTCTTATTACCTCCTTCGTGGTAGATGCGAGATAAGTTAGTACATTCAATGATTTTTTTTAACGATTTATTCATATCTAAGGACACTTGCAGGAGAGATTTTTGAAGCAATGCGTGCTGGATACAGCGTAGCCACCAGCGTAAGAAGTAAAGCACCAAGTGCGATAAAGACGACATCAGACCAGATTAGCAGCACTGGTAATCCGTCTTCAGTACCCGGAATTAATATTATATTTAAACTCGATAATATTGAATTTATATTCATAGCGATAATCACTCCAAGCACTACACCAGCTACTGCACCGAGTACGCCATTGTACAAACCCTGGAGCATAAAAAGGTATTTTACGCGCTGACTGTTCAATCCTTGAGTCATCAGTATGGCAATTTCGGCGGTTTTTTCGGTAACCATCATCACCAAACCGGAAACGATATTGAAAGCGGCTACTGCAACAATCAGCATAAGCATGAAACCCATCATGCGTTTTTCCATGCCAACCGCACCAAACAAGTCACCATGAGTGCGTCGCCAGTCGAGCACCAACCAGTCAGCATGATTATCAGACAAAACTTTGCTTATTTCAGGCGCTGTAAAAGCATCATCCAGATATAAACGAATCCCGGTGATTGATCCTTTCGGTAATCGCATGAGCTTTGCCAGCTTTTCTCCCGAGGTAAATATCACGGATTCATCAATTTCAGATCGGGAAGAAAAAATACCGGCTACGGTAAATTTGCGTTGAGACGGCATTCTGCCTACTGGTGTGTGAATGGTTTTACCCGCGACCATGATTCTGACTTTATCACCGGGTACGACACCGAGTTGGTTAGCAAGATGCTGGCCGATAAAAATATGATATCCGCCGCTAAATAAGGTATGCCAGTTGCCAGTCACCACATGTTCTTTAATCGGGTTATAACTATTCGGATACAGCCCTTGTATGGCAATACCCTTTAGCTGTGAATCTGACTGAACCATTCCTCGAGCTTCAACATAGGGTGCGGCTTGTTGAACACCGGGTTGAGTCGTGAGTTGTTCAGGCAATGATTCCCAGTCTTGCAGACGTTTATCATCGGTAGTGACGACAACCTGAGGAACAATACCCAGAATGCGTTCTTTAAGCTGATTTTCAAAACCGTTCATTACTGAGATCACAATAATGAGTGATAAAACGCCCAAAGCGATGCCAGTGATAGAGAAGAAACTAATGAAGGAGATAAATCCGTTGTCTTTGTTCGATCGGCTATACCGAAGTGCGATGAACAAACTCAATGGGTGAAACATTGGTATCCTTTGCTAATTGCCTGTAATGTGAGCAAAAAATCAGTCATTCTGTTCGTTATCAACAGAAATCCTTTTAAAACCGGAATTGAGACGTAAAATAGCCTGTCTTTAATTTTGCGCACGATGATTAACGAATGAAGGCGTATTCAGGAGTCAGCGTTCAGCCGCGAGGCTTAACCTTTGCATTTGGCTGAACACAAAGATAAAACCCTGGCTAAGCTTAACGTTAAAAATGCGTTGATTGTGGACGCTTTTTCAGCGATTAATGAATGCTACTCCCGGGTCTCAGGATAATAAGTTTTAATAAAACCAAAGACAATTAAATTCAGGGCGAACTTTTTATGAATGACATGTCTCATGACGAAAAACTCAAGCGTTTTCATGAGTTTTTCACCATCGAATATCAGGTAAATGTCAATATTGTGGCGAAAGAGCCCGAGTTCATCACACCGGATCACGATACCTTCCTTCAGGAAATGCCCTGGTCATTTAAAATTGCCAATGAAGTGGCAACACTCGAACAATCTGCATTACGTCCTCTCCGTATGTTAGGTGATGTGGCGGATGAACTGGGTGAATTCCTCAAAGCACAAAGTCGTAAAATTGATTTGATCATGAGTTACATCCTGAGTAAAGAAGAAGACGGCTCTACCCGCATGCGAACCTCTCAATTAGGGGCCGGTGGCTTTACCATTCTGGCGGATAATGACATTTGGCAACACGGACAAACGTTGCAAGTGAAGTTGTTTTTGACAGATGAAGCTACTGCTATCTTTTGTTACGGGGAAATCATCGTTGAAGAGGAAAAAGACGATAAAACGCTATACTCAGTAGTCTTTACACAGATTCGGGATGAAGATCGTGAAATACTGGTGAGAGCTGCATTACATCAACAATCTCGTGTATTAAAACGCCGTAGCGAAAAGAAAAATCAGGCCGATTCTTAATTTTTAATTGTAGGAACCTTACGTTGACTACTTATTTTCTTCCTGCTGAATGGCACCAACAAGATGCTGTGATGCTAACCTGGCCACACAAGGCCACTGACTGGGCAACTATTCTGGACCGCGTCGAGCCAGTTTTTGTAGAAATTTCAAAACATATTTGTCGTTTTGAACGCCTTATCATTATTGCCTGTGATGAATTGCAGCGCATGCATATCGTAGATTTACTCACTAATGCGGCTATTTCAAGTGATCACTACCGCATTGTGTTAGCTGCTTCTAATGATACCTGGGCTCGTGATCATGGCCCAATCACCTTATTGAATGAAGAAGGTCAGCCGAAGTTACTGGACTTTACCTTTAACGGTTGGGGAAACAAATTCTCCGCTGGAAAAGATAATCTAATCAACGGTTATTTGTTTAATGCACCGTTTATCCATTCAGAAAAAACGACGGTAATTGATTTCGTACTGGAAGGTGGAGCGCTGGAGTCAGATGGTCAGGGAACATTACTGACAACATCAACTTGTTTGTGTAACCCCAATCGCAATCCTGAATACACCCAGGAACAGATTGAGTTAACGCTGAAGGATATTCTGAATGTTGATCGTGTTTTGTGGTTAGATGAAGGTCATTTGGAAGGTGATGACACGGACGCTCATATTGATACCCTCGCCCGCTTTGCGCCCAACAATACCATCGTATATGTCCAATGCCTGGATTCAACTGATAGCCACTATGAATCATTGTCTCGTATGGAGCAGGCGCTCAAAACGTTAAAAACAGCGGACGGTGAATCTTATCAGCTCATTCCACTACCCTTCACGAATCCATGTCATAACGAAGATGGTGATCGCCTGCCTGCAACGTATGCAAATTATCTCATTATCAATAACGCAGTGCTGGTGCCCACCTATAATCAGGAAAAGCTGGATCAACAAGCATTAGTCGCAATTAGCGCTGCTTATCCAGAGCGGGAAGTTATTGGCATTGATTGTTCTGCGATTATTGAACAATTCGGTAGTTTGCATTGTTTAACCATGCAACTTCCGGCAGGAACGATTAATAACGATGCCTGGTAGTTAAGCCACCTTTTGAAAGTTTGAATGTATAAATCTGTAGAGTAGACATACCACGTAAGCCACACCATGAAAAAGAAAACACTTAATGTAGCGCTGATTCAGCAAGCAAATACGGCAGATGTTGCCAGCAACAAGGCATTGATAGTCGATAATATTCGTAAAGCGGCTGCTTCAGGCGCAGAACTTATCGTGTTACAGGAACTCCATCAGTCATTGTATTTTTGTCAGACTGAGCAAGTTGACGTATTCGATTTGGCGGAAACTATTCCTGGTCCTTCAACAGAGCAATTGTCAGCAGTAGCAAAAGAACTAAATGTTGTCATCGTTGCATCATTATTTGAAAAGCGTGCAACCGGTTTGTATCACAACACTGCCGTAGTTTTTGAACGTGATGGCAGTATGGCTGGTAAATATCGCAAGATGCACATTCCCGATGATCCAGGGTTTTATGAAAAATTCTATTTCACGCCAGGTGACATGGGGTTTGAACCCATTAAAACCAGCGTAGGTAATTTAGGTTTGTTGGTCTGTTGGGATCAGTGGTTCCCTGAAGGTGCTCGATTGATGGCAATGGCTGGCGCTGATTTATTGATTTACCCAACGGCTATTGGTTGGGACCGGACGGATTCTCAGGACGAACAGGACAGACAGCTGGATGCCTGGGTGACGGTTCAACGCGGACACGCGGTGGCGAATGGTTTACCGGTATTATCCTGCAATCGTTCAGGATTCGAATCATCTCCTGACGACGAATCTATTGGCATAGATTTCTGGGGGAATTCTTTTATTACTGGTCCTCAGGGAGAGTTTTTAGCGCGAGCAGGCGTTGAAGAAACTATTTTAACGGCGACACTGGACATGGAACGTAGTGAAAACGTTCGTCGTATCTGGCCATTTATGCGAGATCGTCGAATTGAACATTATGGTGATTTAACTAAGATCTATCGGGATTAGACAAGGCTACCAGTAAAAACAAGAAAACCGACGATTAAGTCGGTTTTCTGCGTATTGATGAAGCACAATTGAGGCTGTTAATACAAACGTTACTTATATAAGTCGGTATTGTCTTTAACCCAGGCTTCGAATTCTGTGCAGCCGCCTACATACTTCTCATCAACGAAAATCTGAGGAACGGTTTCAACCGGGACACCCGCAGACTTTTCTAAATCCGCTTTTGAAATACCTTGTTCATGAATATCCACATAGCGAAATTTGAACCCTTCGCCTTTATCCGTTAATTGTTCAGCGATGTCTTTGGCTCTTACACAATAAGGGCAACCTGGTCTGCCAAAAATTACAGCGTACATAGTAAATCCTGTGTTTTAGGGTCTGTTGACCCAGGTTAATGATCGATAGCAATTAGAACGACTCAAAGCCGAGAATATTTCGCGTAATTTCCTGCAATATGTCTTCTTGCTCATTGAATAATGTTTTTCCAGATAACTCAAAATTACGTAGTTGAGTATCATCTGGGTAAGTATAGTAACAAGGCTCGCCGTGTTTCTTAATCTCAGGAATGCTTTTATCATTCGAAATTGCTCTGACAACCTGGATCATTTGACGAATCCCAGACGGATACAAGTCAATCATATGCCAGAGATACGATCGTTCCGGATTTACAGATACGCTGTTTAAAGCCAGTATCGGACCGGCATCAATTGCAGCACTGTCAATGCGGTGTAAGGTGGAACCTATGATGGTATCGCCGTTATTAAGAGCATGAAACGTTGCCATCACGCCCTGATACTGAGGTAAAAGTCCGGAGTGAAGATTAATAACGCCAGCTGATGGAATGTCGATAACCGGTTGTTTGAGAATTTTACCGAAACGAATAGACAAAATCAGATCGGGCTGGGAGTCGCGAATCGTCTCCAGCCCTTCGGGTTTATTAATCGTATCAAGATAGCGAGTTTCCTGCTGACCCACTAAGGCATTCAGTTTTTCTGCTGATTTTATGCAGGGGATTTCGTTCTGATTTATTCGAGTCACCAGGGACCGTTCGTATTCCCCCAGTGCTTTTAACGGTGCCGCCAGATTACTGGTATTTCCAACACCGGATGAAAAGAACAATGAGACGTTATGATCGGATAACGAAGGAAGCAGCAAATTAAGGCAATACAGTGCTGACAGATCATAATTAGCTAAAATTGTGATATTCATTCAGATTAATTGTCCAGATTTAGTTTCAAAGCCGCATCAATGAGCGTCGATTTCGAGAATTCAAACTGAGAAAAAAGCGTAAACCAGTCCTCACGGCCAACGAGTTTATGTTTGATTTGACGATTAGAGAAACCTCTTGCTTTCATCGCCTGACTTTCGATAGCGAGTGATTCGATAAAATTTCGTTTAGCCAACAATGCTTCACGTCCTTTTTCAATCACACCACGGTGAGGACAAAATACAACGTCTATATCCTGCGCCAGTACCAGATTTAAGCTTTGATACACATCATTCAAATCTTCCTCTGTATGCAAATAGCGGACTTTAGATGCTATGTATAAATCACCCGCGAAAAGCCAGCCTTTCTCTTTGAGAAGAAAACAGGTCATATCAGCTGAATGTCCCGGTGTTTTTAAAACGGTTAAGGTTTCTCCCCCGGGCAGTGCAATATTATCCGGAATTAAAGACGCTTGCGCAGGTGTTGCATGCCCCCAGACAATACGACGTAATGACGGAATTCTAAAAAACTCGCTTATTTTGTCTTGTGTGAGCTCATTCGTGAATAGAGGGATGTTCAATACTTGCTGAATATTTCCTGCATTACCACTGTGATCTTCATGGTAGTGAGTAATGAGTACCTGAGAAACGTTTTCTTCCTGTAAAAAAGGCTTTACCCAGTTCCATTGATTGGAAGGGCCTGTATCAATAGCAACGCTATCATAACAATACACGACAAAGGATGTGTTGATTCCCCCTTTAAAGCGCCCTACTCGTAATCCTGTTACTCCGTTGAACTGATATTTTTGTTGTATTCCCATAAATCTATTGAGTGAGCTAAAGGTCGGACCACAATATCAAAGGCGTTTGAATTTTCAATGCCAGAAGTGAATTTCCGGGAGGTGATGCTCTTTTATGTTGATTATTTCAGCGTTTGTTACTTACTCAGGTGTCAAGGTAGTCAATCCTGGTCTTTTTATCATTGCTGTCTATGCTGAATTAACAGCAATTTTAACGTTATGGATTACTCATGCTTGCGGGAAATACGGGCGATGAAACGTTATTACTCCTCAAAAACAGTACAGTTCATGTATTAAGAACAAGCCCGCTTTATAGCGAGCTTAAATTACCCGGTAAATCTTTTGACCTGTTTAGTTGTACTCAGACATCCTGGGTACACTGTCTCGAAACAGCACTGTTTACCAATTCAACCTCATTCACTGATGGTAAGATTCAAACAACCATACAGCCATTAGATCATGAAACCTGGCTGCTGGAATTAACGGCCGTTCAGCAAAGTCCTGCAACGGACCTGCCTCCATCTCTGCCGCTCAGTGTTTTTGCTGAGGCTAAAGAAGCCATCGTCATGGCAACAGAGCACGGCGTTATCCATTTTGCTAATCAGGCCTTTCTCGATATTTTTCATACCACGCATGATAAAACCATTGGTCAGAATGTAACGATGTTAATGAGTGACAATGAAAAACAAGAACATGCTACCTACATGAACGAATATGTCGAAGGACAGCGAGAATTGATTTTTCGGCATGGTCGCCGGGTTATAGCAAAGCGTCGCGGGAATGAATCGTTTCCTTTATACATTGCTATCAGTGAATTGTTTCATCAGGGCAAACGCTGGTTTATTGCATTTATGCATGATTTGAGTGCGATGGAAGCCATGGAACTGCAACTGAGTGATGCGAAAGCTATTTTCGATCAGACATTAAATTTGTCGCCGTCTCCACTCATGGTACTGGATAACAATCGACAATTAAAATACTGCAATCAGGAGTTTGAACGTTTCTTCAGAGAACAGGATTCTCCTGTGTGGCAAAGTGTCTTTGACAGAGAGAGTAAACAGTCATTTCTGGATTTACTGGAAAAAGTTAGAATTTCAAGGCAAGCCCAAAAAAACACCCTCAGGTTACAACCCTTTGCGGCATCAAGTGATGCCTGGTACAAAGTACACATCACGCCGATCATTCAGCACGATCAGTTATTAAGCTATATCGTAAGCTTTACTGATATTACTCGTGAGCAGCAACGTACTCAAAAGCTTCAAAATGAAGTGGATAAAGCACAATTGTCTATTCAGGCAAAATCCCGGTTCCTTGCTAAAATCAGCCATGAAATCCGTACTCCGCTAAATGCTATACGGGGATTTAGCCAGGTGCTGTCTCATGATGCCAGTCAGCACCACCTACCCGCCCGTTTTACAGAGATCATTCAGGATCTGGATGCTTCAGCAGTCTGGTTAGAACAGCTCACCACAAACCTCTTAGAGCTTTCTCAGATGGAAGCTAAAAAATTCTCTCCGGTATTATCTGAAGTGTTATTGCCGGACTTAATCGGTAAAGCATTGGTTGTTGCTCGTGGTGTGGCAAAACCCAGAAATATCAGGATTGTTCATGAGGGCGATAATCGACCATTGATCTTAAAAACAGATGCAATCCGCTTAATTCAGGTATTAAACAACGTGTTGTGCAACGGTATAAAATTTTCTCCCGACCATTCAACTGTCACACTGACTACGCGGGTGAAAGATATGACCGTATTGTTTTCTATCAGAGATAGCGGCCCCGGGATTGCACCGGACAAGATCGATCATATTTTTAAACCTTTTGAACAAGAGAATGACAATATTTTCGCTCAATTTGGTGGAACCGGACTTGGCCTGACCATCAGTCGGCAGATCATGGACAGTTTGCATGGTGATATTCGTGTATTGAATCGCGAACAGGGGGCAGAATTTATTATCTCGCTACCTCAACAAATTATTATCGAATCATCGTCTTCCTTGATCGATACGACGTCCAGTAACAATTCTTTTTCACAGCAAATGGAAGGCTGTAGAGTGTTGATTGCTGAAGATAATGCGTTGAATAGAAAAGTAGCGAAAAACTTATTTCAACGGCTCGGGGCCAGCGTTATGACCTTTGAAAATGGTCAGGAACTCCTCTGGTATATGAACCAACAGCCAGAACTTCCCGATTTAGTCATTCTTGATTTGAATATGCCAGTTTGCGATGGCATGGCTACGACACGAAAGCTCCGACAACACTGGGACAAAAATATCCTACCTGTTTTTATCTTATCCGCAGACACAACAAATTTGTCCAGACAACAAGGACTTTCTGCCGGTGTTAACGCATTTCTGCCAAAACCTGTATGTGTGGACACCTTAGTTGAAGCTTGGAACATGCAGTTGAATTATCGATTAAGTCAGCAGATAAATGAGCAAAAAACGGATCAACAGCCAGGTCATATACAAACAGGAGCTCAATTGCCTGAAGTGAGTTACTCAACGGTTCATGAAACATTCACTACGGAACGATCAGGTTACCAGCAAGACGGATCCCAGGAACCTGAGTTGTCTATCGAAGATACCGGAGATCGACATGATAAATCGCTTAATCTGGATCGACAGCAAATGCTTAATCAATTCGTACTAACCCTTGAACAATTCCAGGAGCCATTACGTACTGAACTGCGAAGCGATTTTTTAAAACAGTGTGAATCCGTCATACCCGAGATTGAACAGGCTTGTTCGGAAAGACACTTTGAGGAAATCAGACAACGAGCCCACTTTTTGAAAGGCTCTTGTCTGAATATGGGGTTAGAAAATGCGCGCCAACATTGCACTGCCATCGAAACTTATGCCAAACGAAGTGACAGTGCATCTTGCCAGCTTTCCCTGACGTTACTGAAAAGTGATTTGTTGTGGCTGGAACAACAATTCACTGATGATGACGGAACCGTGAACTAACGGCTGATTCTGCGTGACCGCCATGTGTACTTAACGCTTGACCATATCTGGTCTGCTTTTCGGGCAGATGCTGATGAGAATACCTGAAACTTTTTAAGCCAGTCTTTGGCCTTTGGATATTCTTTGCTTAGCAATAGCAGTCCGGCGGGAATGAACAAAATGGCAGGACCAGGTAGAACAATAAAGATCACGCCGATGGCTAGTAATAAGCCGCCGACAACAGTAATTAATGCTTTTTTAACGGATGAAGGTAGCAACGAGTGCATAGCGACTCCTGACAAGATTTTAATAAAAGACTTGTCGTTACCAGCAGATCTTAAGCCAGGAATAGCGTACATGATGAAAATATATTTAACCAAATAAATCAATCAGTTAAAGGATAGCGATTTTATTTTTAACGATTGATGTATTTGACTTAGTCGTTTAAACCAGTCGAATTGGTGAAATTGACCAGAATCGAGGCTAATGCATCAGGTTGTTCAAGTGGCACCATATGCCCACTATTTTCAATAATATGATATTGACTACCTGGAACTGATTTAGACATCCAGTAAAACGCATTAAAAGGAATTAATTTATCCAGTTTGCCACCAATGAACTGGACAGGCATTGCCAATGTAGGGAGTTGCTTTGAAATATCTGCCCGGTGAGTCGTCAGTTTAAATTGTTGAACCAGAACATCTTTTCCAAGGGTTCGATCCATGTCTATGATTGGCTGCATAACAGCCTCAGTATCCAGATTAATATCCGCAACCAACTGTTTTAATCGTGCAGTAGACATACCGTTATAATCATGAGCTTCCAGCCATTTCAACATGGTTGTGCGTTGTTTGATTTCCTTATCATTTAAACCAATGGCTGAACCAGCAATAACCGTGAGCGATTTCACTTTATCCGGATATAACAAGGCGGTGTTCATTGCCAGATAAGCCCCCATTGAAAAACCAATCAGATGAGTCGGTTTATCAATGCTTTCATGGATGTAATGCTGAATATCCTGCTGACTCTGATGTTGATAAATCGCCAGTGACGTCAAATCCCAATCATTCGGTAATAAAGGCCAGAGACGCTGCCACAAGCGTTCGTCGCACATTGTGCCCGGTATAAATGTGTGAGTCATAGCATTAAATTAATTATTGAAAATTCGTTAGTCGAAGCATAATCGGAGGGATAAAAAAACCCATAATGAAGAATCATTATGGGTTTCTTAGCCTGTCGTTTATCCGCTGATCGGTTAAACCAACAGTATGCTATTAAAGCGCACCTTCCAGTTCAGGAAGTGCTTCAAATAAGTCACCAACCAAACCGTAATCTGCGATTTGGAAGATAGGTGCTTCTTCATCTTTATTAATAGCAACAATCACTTTTGAATCTTTCATACCAGCAAGATGCTGGATAGCGCCAGAAATACCAACAGCGATGTAAAGTTCAGGTGCAACGATTTTACCGGTTTGACCAACCTGCATATCGTTTGGTACAAAGCCAGCGTCAACGGCGGCACGAGATGCACCGATTGCTGCACCCAGCTTATCTGCGATACCTTCAAGAAGCTTGAAGTTTTCGCCATTCTGCATACCACGACCACCAGAGATAACAACACGAGCGGCTGTTAATTCAGGACGCTCAGACTTCGTTAATTCCGCACTAACAAAGCTTGATTTGTCGTTTTCTTTGACTGAATCCAATGCTGCAACGTCAGCAGAACCTGTCATTTCAACAGCATCAAACGCAGAAGCACGCACTGTGATTACTTTCTTCGCATCAGAAGATTTAACCGTTGCAATGGCATTACCTGCGTAAATAGGACGTACAAAAGTATCTTCACCTTCAACACCGATAATGTCAGAGATTTGTGCTACGTCCAGTAAAGCTGCAACGCGAGGCATGAAGTTTTTACCTGTTGTTGTCGCTGAAGCAAGGATGTGAGAATAATCACCAGCCAGTTCTAATACCAGGTCAGCCGTGTTTTCAGCTAATTGATATTCATAAACAGCATTGTCTGCAGTAATAACTTTAGATACGCCAGCAATCTTTGCAGCTTCTTCTGCAACTGCGCCACAGTTAAGACCAGCAACTAAGACATGAATATCGCCGCCAATGGCTGTCGCTGCTGCAACTGTTTTAATCGTTTCGTTTTTTAATGCACTATTATCGTGCTCTGCAATCACCAGAATAGTCATTAGATCACCTTCGCTTCGTTTTTAAGTTTTTCTACAAGCTCTGCAACGCTCTCAACTTTAACACCGCCATCACGCGTACCAGGTTCTTCAACCTTAAGTACTTCAACGTTAGATGTCAGGTTAATACCAAAATCAGCGGCTGCTTTAACAGCTAAAGGCTTACGTTTAGCTTTCATGATATTTGGAAGGGTTGCGTAGCGAGGTTCGTTCAAACGAAGATCCGTTGTCACGATAGCTGGAAGGTTCAACTTAACAGTTTGTAAACCACCGTCGATTTCACGCGTTACGTTTACAGTTTCACCGTCAAGTGCAACTTCAGATGCGAAAGTACCTTGAGGCATGCCAGTCAATGCTGCAAGCATTTGACCAGTCTGGTTATTGTCGCTGTCGATAGCTTGCTTACCAAGAATAACAAGACCTGGTTGCTCTTCTTCAACAACTTTTTGCAATAGCTTAGCTACTTGCAATGAATCTAGGTTTTGATCGGTGTCGATCTGAATACCGCGATCAGCACCCAGTGCTAATGCTGTACGAATCTGTTCCTGGCACGACTTATCGCCGATTGATACTACGACGATCTCTTCAGCAATACCTTTTTCCTTCAAACGAACGGCTTCTTCAACTGCAATTTCACAAAACGGATTGATTGCCATTTTAACGTTTGCTAAATCAACGCCAGTGTTATCTGCTTTTACACGTACTTTAACGTTGTAGTCGATAACTCGCTTGACGGGTACAAGTATTTTCATATCTTCTCCGTAACTTCTCGACAGGAACGTTGGCTAGTTCAACAATTCTCAGTCGTGATTGAGATAAAATTTTCAGTCGCTAAATCTACTTTCTGTTGACGTAAACGTCAACCTCAAATATGCTACCCCGCAAGTATTTTAGCGGCAAAGCCGGGATTTTACGGGCGTAACAACGCAAGGGCGACTATTAATCAACCACCCTGGTCGTCTAATGCTTTCTCTTCATTAAAAGCAGCGCCCAGTAGTCTATCTCATTTTGTGCTAATGTTCTTTTTTATCACAAAATAATTACAAATTAGCTTGATAAGAGGTGTAAGTCGTGGAACGTGAATCTATGGATTTTGACGTAGTTATTGTTGGTGCAGGCCCTGCCGGGTTATCAACAGCAATACGTCTGATGCAACTGGCGCAAGAAAAAGAGCAGGAATTGATGGTTTGTGTCGTCGAAAAAGGCTCTGAAGTTGGCGCTCATATCTTATCAGGTGCAGTTCTGGAACCTCGTGCGCTAAACGAATTAATCCCGGACTGGAAAGAAAAAGGCGCACCATTAAACACCGAAGTAACCGGTGATGATATCTACCTGTTCAAATCTGAAAATGATGCAAAACTAATTCCTCACGCTTTCGTGCCAAAAACGATGCACAATGATGGTAACTATATTGTTTCAATGGGCAATGTGTGCCGTTGGTTAGCTGAACAAGCCGAACAACTGGGCGTAGAGATTTTCCCTGGTTTTGCTGCGTCAGAAGTGCTGTATAACGACAAAAATGAAGTTGCGGGTATCGTGACGGGTGACATGGGTGTTGGTCTTGATGGCGAACCAAAAGACTCTTACATGCCAGGTATGGAACTTCGTGCCAAATACACTATTTTCTCTGAGGGTTGCCGTGGGCACCTTGGAAAACAATTAATTGAAAAGTACAAACTGGATGCAGGCAAGTCTCCTCAGCATTACGGCATCGGTTTTAAGGAAATCTGGGATATTGACCCGGCTAAACATAAAGAAGGTTTAGTCATTCACGGCGCAGGCTGGCCACTACCGAGCGATACGTCAGGCGGTTCTTATCTTTATCACGCTGAAGGTAATCAGGTTGTTGTTGGTTTGATTATTGACCTTAACTACCCTAACCCGCACCTGAGCCCATTTGATGAATTCCAGCAAATGAAACATCATGCGGTTTATAAACAGTATCTGGAAGGTGGTAAGCGGGTTTCATATGGCGCAAGAGCAATCGCTAAAGGCGGCATAAATTCACTACCTAAGATGACGTTCCCTGGTGGAATCCTTGTAGGCTGTGATGCCGGTACGCTGAATTTCTCAAAGATCAAAGGCAACCATACGGCAATGAAATCAGGCATGTTGGCTGCCGAGACAATCGCAGAAGCATTTGCTGCGGGTGATGAAGGTCAGAATGATTTAACCGCCTATGAAGCAAAATTCAATGATTCCTGGTTACATGAAGAATTGTTCTGCTCTCGTAACTTTGGCCCGGCAATGCATAAGTTTGGCACATTGATGGGCGGTGCATTTAACTACATCGATCAAAACTGGTTCGGCGGTAAAATTCCAGTCACATTAAAAGATGAGACAAAAGATCACGAGCAGTTAAAACCAGCATCTGAATGCACAAAGATCAGCTATCCAAAACCTGATGGTAAACTCAGTTTTGATAAGCTAAGTTCTGTCTTCTTATCGAACACAAACCATGAAGAAGATCAGCCGTGCCACCTGAAATTAGCAGATGACACTATTCCATTACGTGTTAACTTAGAAAAATTTGATGAGCCTGCACAGCGTTACTGTCCGGCAGGCGTTTATGAGATTATTGAAGAAGAAGGTAAAAAACGCTTCCAAATCAATGCTCAAAACTGTGTTCACTGTAAAACCTGTGATATCAAAGACCCATCGCAAAACATTACATGGGTTGTTCCGGAAGGCACTGGTGGGCCAAATTACCCTAACATGTAGCTAAAATTCCGGTATAATTCCCCCGCTTTTTAAAAGGTAGCTTTTTAGCTACCTTTTTCATTTTCACAACTCTGAAGTTTCGATTTTTAGCTGTATTCGATGTTGTTTTCGAGTTGAACGAGAATGTTCTGACACCGCTCAAAAGAAGCATCCGCATACTGCGGATAAGGTAAGAGTTTGAAAGCTCTTGATGTACTAAAGTAGTATTTGGGAACCTCACACGCAAATGAACCAATCAATCGATCAATTCTTTGCCGATCTTTGGCAAAATTATGTAGAAATCACCCCGTCCGCTAAAGCGATCCATGATTTGCTGGGCAATGGTGCTGAAATCATTAATGATCACGTTGCTTTCCGTACGTTCAACCTGGACGGCATTGGTTTACCTGCGTTATCGAAACATATGTTCAGACTGGGATACGAAGTAGCTGGTGAATACCAGTTCAATGAAAAGCACCTGATGGCGCTTCACTTCGAACACCCTGACGCATCTAAACCAAAAGTGTTTATTAGTGAATTACTTGTCGAAAATCTTTCTTCGCAAGCACAGGCTATTATCAAAAAGCTTGCTGCAAATATCGACCTGAACAAGGTTGAAGAAGAAGATTTCATGTACTCTGGCCGTCACTGGGATATTTCCAGTGAAGACTACCAAACTTTACAGGCTGAAAGTGAATACGCGGCCTGGATGTCTGTCTGGGGCTTCAGAGCGAATCACTTCACGGTTAGTGTTAATGCGTTATCTGGCTACGAAACGCTTGAGTCAGTGAATGAAGCATTGAAAAATGCTGGTTTCGTATTAAATACTTCTGGTGGCGAGATCAAGGGAAGCGCTGACGTATACCTTGAGCAATCGTCAACGATGGCAGATAAACAGGACATGGCGTTCAGTGATACGACACTGACTATTCCAGCCTGTTTTTATGAGTTTGCACGTCGTTTCCCATTAGAAAGCGGTGAATTGTACAGTGGATTTGTTGCAGCATCAGCTGACAAAATCTTCGAGAGTACTAACGCAAACTAAGCAGTGCCCGAAATAAGCAGTAATTTGTAACCGATTATTCGCTTACCTTTACAAACGTTGTCAAATAGCCGATAACAAGGTTTTATTTGGCAACGTTTTTAAGTTCAGGCGCTGATCAATGCAATCACTCATCAACAAACTTCTGATACTTCCCCTTTCTTGTGCATGCTCTTTTCTTTCTTTAACTGTTACCGCAGGACAGCATGAGGACTATAAAAGTGATGACACCTTACATTATGAAATTCCTGCCCCAACCGCTTATTCACTGAAATTTAAACACCAGGACCCTTTATATCCGGACAACAGTGACTTTGCTCTGCTGGATGTTAGATTGATGAGTAATCGTAACGGTGAACGTTGGGCGTTGATAACACTGGAAAATACCGCATCTGGACAGAGGATTTTAGAAAGTGATGATATCGTCGCCACATTTGCCGACGGCCTTCAGGTAAATCCAATTACTATTAAAGAAAAGATTGCTGGTGGCGAGATTCGGACGGTAGCCATTAACTTTGGTCACCATCGTTTTCCCATTGCTTCTGTGACGGTTTCTAAAGATCGAGATCGGTAAATTCAATTTTAACTGAGCAGGACAATACAAACACTAAGTGTGAAAGTCTGGCATGCATGGGCACTTAATTGTAGCTACAATAACGCCACACTCAGACGATGACACGGGTTAAACAAGCCCGTCATTTCAATGATCACAATAATAACGAGGTAATCATGAGCACAGTATTTACCCTGGTTGCGAAAATTAAAGCAAAAGCAGGACAAGAAGAAGCATTAAAATCCGAACTGGTAAAACTCATCCCGCTTACGTTAGCTGAAGCTGGTTGCATGAATTACGATCTTCATACAGGTGAAGAAGAAGCAGGATTATTTGTATTTTATGAAAACTGGGAAACAAAAGATCACTGGCATGCCCACAATGAATCAGCTCACATTCAGGCATTTATGAACAGTTCTGAGCAATGGGTTGAATCAGCAGAATTGATTCAACTTCGTCCTTACTAAATACCGCACTCTACTATGAAAATGGCGAGTATTAGACAGTACTCGCCTCTTCTTTACTCTTTCACCTAAAAACCACAGATATCCCGCCTTATAACTCGTTTACGAGACCGTATAAAGTAATTTATGTTCACAATTAGTAAACATTAGATTAGAGTATTTCCTGTTAGCTTCCGGATATTTTGGAGTTAACTGATGAAAATAATGGTTTTACACCAAAAAGTGGTTGAACAACGTGTTTTAACCTGGAAAGTTTTTTCTGAGAGGTAACGCTAAATCGAGATAATGAAAATGGACTAAACAAAGGAGGTAACAATGAAACTGGAAAAGCTGAGATTTATGTTATTAGTGCTGGTTTTAACCATGATATCCGGTTCTTTACATGCCGCGATAAATGCAATGAGACCAGAACCAGGTGAAAAAGCACGTGATATATACGTCATTGATTCTGACAGGCAACAACAATCGTTAGAACAACTGGTCGGTAAACGTGGGTTAATTTTGGTTTTCTTCAGAAGTGCTGACTGGTGTCCTTATTGCCGACGACATTTACTGGAGTTAAACAAAGCAGCGAAAAAGTTTCGCGCACTGGGGTTTAATATAGCGGCCGTATCTTATGATAAGCCCGATATATTAATGGATTTTAAGGAAGAGTTTCATATAAGTTACTCATTGTTGTCGGATCAACAAGTAAAAACCATTAGTAGCTGGGGGCTAATTAATCATAATTATCAGCCAGGTGATGACCATTATGGTATTCCCCTACCAGGTGTGTTCGTGATTAACAAAGACCTTGTAATCAAACAAAGTTATTTTTATCGCGGATTTAAAAAACGAATAAGATTTAATGAATTATATGCACATTTACTTAAAAATTTTTAAAGCAACACTTTGAGCTGGCGCTCAGTTGTCCAGCTCTTTTCCCTCCTCTCTTATTCCTTTCTCTGTATTAATTAAGTAAACATATTGCATTTCTTATAATCAAACGTTCCTGTATTGTGTGGTCTGACCTGTTGAATATTTAAACTTCAATGTCTATATTTTCTCCGCTTTATTTCAAAAATGTTAATAACTATAACCCAAACCTAACCATAACTGCCTGCCCAATACTGATGCAGTAGCAGTTGGAGGAAACTATGTTTAAAGCAACCTGTCGACTATTCATCGCATTATTGACTCTGGGTATGTTTGCTGGCCATGCGACTGCCGGTGATACCAGTGGTCAAACTAAACACCCTGTTGTACTGGTTCATGGCCTTTCAGGCTTTGATACACTAATCATTGATTATTTCTTTGGTGTTAAAAGCGCATTAAGAGATGTCGGTGTTACACAGATCTACACGCCGCAACTAACTGGCTATGACAATAGTGAGGCTCGTGGTGAGGAACTTCTTGCTTACCTTGAAGAGTTAAAAGCGGTCACTGGCGCGTCTAAATTCAATCTGATCGGACACTCACAAGGTGGCATTGATTCACGTTATGTTGCTTCTGTCCGTCCCGACCTGATTGCATCAGTAACATCTGTTGGTTCTCCTCATCTGGGCTCAGATACTGCTGATTTAATTAAGGATTCTCCGGTTGAAGGACTGGTACTTGATATTGGTAATGCAGTAGGCACGTTTCTGGCGGTATTAACAGGTGACAGCTCTCAGAAACAAAACGCAATGGGTTCGCTGGAGTCTCTGAATTCTGAAGGCGCAGCCATTTACAATGCCAAATATCCAGAAGGTTTAAGAACCCAAACATGTCGCGAAGCACCAGTCTATAACATTGGTTCATGGTTATTCCCTGTCTGGTACACCGATTATTCAGTTAATGACGGTGCTCACGAGGTTAATGGGGTGAAATACTTCTCATGGACGGGTATTTACAATCCAGTGGTAGATTCAAATGTTTTAGATGCAGCAGATGCGCTATTAGGTGTTACCTGGCTTACATTTGATGATGAAAATGATGGTCTGGTAGGTCGTTGTTCAACGCATCTTGGCAAAGTTATTCGTGATGACTACATCATGAATCATCTTGATGAAGTGAACGGTTTCCTTGGTCTGAGAGGACTCTGGTCTACTGATCCAATTCCACTTTTCCAAAATCACGCACGCCGTTTAAAACAAGCGGGTCTGTGATCTTATTAAAAGTTTAATTTGACAAGCACCCGACCACTTTGAAAAGATAGTTAACGTTTGGTTAACATAAATGAAAGCAGTATTCTTGCATCGCCTTTATATCAAAGTGGGCGGGTGGCTCCCTGAGCAGACGTCATCCGTTTAAACACATAACCAAAACAATAATTGAACTTTGATGTCGTGGTGCAAAGATTTTTTATTTGGGGGCAACGTTGAACAACAATTTTCTGACTAAAGCGCTGTCGCTGTCGGCACTCGTTTTAACGGTACTTATCTCATCGGTGGTTTTTAGTTTGCGAACTTCATCCAATATTGAAGTTGTAGCACCGGATAAGCAAACCAATGCATTCCTGGACAATACTAAAGGATTGTCTGGTATGTCGCCTGTATCAAATGCAGAAATACGAGATTTAGTGAGGCGTGAGTCAACTGACACACCACCAGACTCGTTTTATGCAACCCTGCCTGTTTCCATCTCAGACCTACCTCCACCAGCTTCCTTGACGATTGTTAATGACCGTCTTGTTATCGATAAAAACATTCGCCATTTAATTGATTACTATTTAAGTGCCGTTGGTGAAGAACCTTTATCTTCTATTATGCTCCGGATAAAGCACGATTTTGCCAGTCAGTTAAATGATGATGATTATGGTCGTGCGGTTAAGATCCTTGAAGGCTATCTGCAATACAAAAACAATATTGAAAAGATCATTGTTAATTACTCATCATTTGGTGAAGCCACCAGTCTGAGTTTGCAAGCAATAAAAGCAGCAAAACAAGAAGTTATCAGTTCACGCTTTGAATTTATGTCGCAAGAAGTGATTGAAGCGTTTTTCCAAAACGAAGATGAATATGACGAATACGTCCTGCTTCGTAAAGAAATACAAATGGATCAGACACTGAGTAACGAGCAAAAACAAACGCTGTTATCAGAACTGGCGCTACAAGCACCAGCCTGGATTACTGAACAAAATCAGCTGGCGAACAGTCTTAATGATTTTAGACGGCTGGAAAAACGTCTTAAAGCCGACGGTTTTGACGCTCAGGAAATTCAGTCAATCAGAGAAAATACCTATGGAACGGAAATCGCTGACCGTTTAAAAAAGCTGGATGAAACTCGCAGTGAATGGAATCAACGATTATCGGCCTACCGCCATCAGTTACAACAGATAGTGGATAACGCCAGTTATCCAGCAGATGACAAAAAAGCCATGATCAAGGAATTAAGAATTAGTCACTTTAATGATCGTGAAGTTGTACGGATTAAAGCGCTGGACAGAATTACTTACGGAACAGACTTTTAAAGGCTATTAAAAAGTAGTTTTATTTAAGTTAATTTTAAGTCATATTGTGCCGCCGGGATATTGCATAATAGGATACAACTTAATGAATAAAAAACTGCTATCGCTGGTAATAGCCAGCTTTTTGACCGCATGTAATTCAGGAAACAATTCAACATCCGCTCCACCCGTCGTCGTAGATCCCCCTGCTCCGGAACCTCAACTCGTTACTTTTTCCCCAGATGGCGCACTGGAAGCAACTATCACCCGAACCACCTGGGGCGTTCCACATATCAAAGCCGATAATCTCGAAAGTCTGGGGTTTGGTAGCGCATATGCCCAGGCCCAGGATCAACTGTGCATCATTGCTGACGGCATCGTTAAAGCAAACAGTGAACGTTCAAAGTATTTCGGCCCTCATAAATCACTGAACCTGGTAACAGGTGAATTACTGGCTGAAGACAACGGCAACCTGATTTCTGATTTTGGCTATAAAGCACTAAAAGTTCGCGCCATGGCTGAAGCCAATTATGACTCGTTAAGCGAACGCACAAGAGCGCTTGTCGAAGGATTTGTTAAAGGTTACAACCAATATCTGGTTGATCTGGAAGAAGGTCAGGTTTCAACCACCCAGTTCTGTGTTGGCCAACCCTGGTTACAACCTATTTCTCCGGTTGACGTTATTACATATACCTACTCAGTCGCCCTACTTCCCGGCGCTTCTAACTTCCTTGATCTGATCTTTTTTGCCAACCCTGGTGATGGTGACGAGTATCTGCCAAGACCAGTCGCACCACAGGGCATCGCCAAAGCAGCGCAATCTCCTGAACATCAAAAACAAGTTGATGATTTCATGGCTGATATCAAACAGGCAGCTATTCGCTTTGAATCAACATTAACAACACCAGAGGTTAATCCGGCTGATCTTGGTTCGAATGGCTGGGGACTGGGCAAAGAAATGACGGAAAACGGTCGCGGCATGGTACTGGGGAACCCACATTTTCCGCACACCGGTAATATTCGCTTCTGGCAATCTCATATCACCATTCCGGGTGTGTTAGATGTTATGGGTGGCTCTTTAGCAGGTATGCCAGGACCGATTAATATCGGCTTTAACGACAACATCGCCTGGACGCATACGTTCTCAACTGCTGAGCATTTTATCGTTTATAACCTGACACTTGCTGGTGACAGAACAACTTATGCTTATGATGCAGCGACTAAACCAATTAACAAGGAACGTGTCGTCATTGATGTAAATATCGGTGGTGGAAATATCCTGCCGTTAGAAAAAGAGATTTATGTCACTGACATTGGCCCTATGCTTGAAGCACTACCACAACTGGCTCCTTTCGGCTGGACAGATACTTCAGCGTTTGCCATTCAGGATGCCAATGAAGCCAATTCAGATATGGTAGATCATTGGTTCGCGATGAATCTGGCAAAAGACATGACAGAATTTAAACAGGCCTTTAAAGATTTCGATGGTGTCATCTTCAATAACACGATGGCCGCTGATAAAGAAGGTAATGCCTTCTATATTGATGACTCTACCGTGCCCGGTTTATCAACCTTTGCTAAAACAGCTCTCATCAGTTCTCCAGAAATTCAGGCGTTACGACAAATGGCTGGTTTTACTATCCTGCCTGGTTCTGATTCGCGATTCTCGTTTTCTGGTGCAGAACCCTATGAGAATGCGCCTAAGCTTGATCGTACCGACTATGTTCAAAACTCGAATGACTCATACTGGTCAACCAACCTGAATGCACCGCTGGAAGGCTATCCTCGTTTGTATGGTAATGAACGTTATGAACAAACGCTTCGTAGTCGTATGGGACAAAAGTTACTGATCGATTCCGCAGGTGAAGATGGCAAGTTCTCACCAGCAGAAGTAGAACAGGCATTAATGTCGAACCGTGCATACTTAGCCGAATCAGTACTGGAAGATTTGATTGCACAATGTACAACACAGGGCGCTGAACCTGTACAGGTCGCTGATGGTGTAGCCGTCAATATCTCTGCTTCTTGTGCTGCATTGCAACAATGGAATGGTAAACAAGATGATGACAGCATTGGTGGTCATATCATTCGTGAATTCGCTCACTTGTTTGATACCAGTAAACACTTTACCGTTCCGTTTAATTATCAGGATGCAGCAAATACACCGCATACGCTGACTACTGATGGCTCTGCATTAGTTGTACTGGCTCACGCTCAATTGAACATTGAGAAAGCTGGATGGGCAATGGATGCAACGCTTGGTGATCTTCAGTTTACTGAGAAATCATTACCGACCGGCTTCCCAAGTGGCGTTAGAACACCGTGGCCTGGTTCCCATAACGCGGAAGGTGGATTCAATGTCTTCGCAACACGTTCAAACGGCGATGATACCTTAATTCCAAAGCATGAATATGTGCTTTCAACCGATGCGCTGACAGGTCAGGCTAACCGTTCTGGACTTGGTGAACATGGCTATCATATTCGCTATGGCTCAAGTTGGATGATGGTCGTTAGCTTTACGGATGATGGCCCAGAGGCTCGCGGCATCTTGAGTTACTCACAATCTAATGATGCAGCATCGCCACACCTTAATGATCAGTCAGTGTATTACTCAGAAAACAAATCACTTCGTCCGGTTCTGTTTAAGCAATCAGATATTGACGCGAATACTATCAGCACAGTTACCGTTTCTATCGGCTCAACAGAGTAACCGAGACTCGCTGAAAATAGCTGACGTTTTTTAAAAAAATACAATCAACAAAAAAGGCAGTGTTTTTAAAAACACTGCCTTTTTCTTAACTCTGCTTGATTACAGCGTGCTACATGCGCTGTCTTTCAATTAGAATGGTTTGATTAAATCGTGGATAACGGTATCCGTACTCAGGTCATCTTCACCGATTGCTAATGAACTAAGGAACATATCTTTAGCACTTTGTGCTTTCTCGACTTTATCAAGATGAAGCATCGCCAGCGGCTGACCTTTTTCAACTTTGGTGCCAAGCGCGACAATGTCGGTTAACCCAACTTCACCTAACACGTTAGACTGGTGATTTATACGACCACCGCCAATGCCAACAACCATCATACCAATGTCACGAACATCCATTTGATTCACGTATCCAGATTCAGGAGCAAGAATTGGCTCAATGTGAGCAGCTTTTGGCAGGTAACTTTCATGATTTGCAAGAATATCAGCCGGACCGCCCAGTGCAGCAACCATCTTCTCAAAGATCTCAGCGGCTTTACCTGAATCAAGACAATGATTAAGTTTAGCAGTCGCTTCATCTTCATCTTTAGCCAGGTTACTGATAACCAGCATACGACGGGCTAATGTCATGACTACGTGGTGCAAACGAGGCTCTCTGTGTTTACCTGTTAAGTAGTCGATTGTCTCGACCACTTCAACAGCATTACCAGCGGTCAAACCAAGCACCTGATTCATGTCAGTGATAACTGCTTCAGTTTTAACACCAGCACCATTAGCCACTCGAACAATACTTTCAGCCAATGCTCGTGCATCATCGATGTTATTCATCATCGCGCCCGAACCAACCTTGACATCCATCACCAGACTATCAAGACCCGCTGCCAGTTTCTTAGACAGAATTGAACCTGTGATTAGTGGGATCGATTCAACGGTTGCAGTAACATCTCGGATTGCATATAGACGACGATCGGCTGGCGCCAGTTGATCTGTTTGTGCAATAACGGCAGTACCAAGCTCTTTTACAACTTTCGTTAATAAAGGAAGGTCTGGTCGCATGTTATAACCTGGAATGGTTTCCATTTTATCAACTGTACCACCACTATGACCCAGACCACGGCCCGTGATCATCGGTAAGTAACCGCCACATGCTGCAACCATTGGCGCAAGCATTAATGAAACTTTGTCACCAACACCACCAGTTGAATGTTTATCAACAACTGGGCCATCCAGAATTCCTTCCCAGTTCATGACATCGCCTGAATGCTTCATATTCAGCGTCAACTCGACAATCTCATCAACTGACATGCCATTTAAGAAGATAGCCATCGCCATTGCGCCAACCTGAGCGTCATTGAAGCTACCATCTTTCAGACCTTTTACAAATGCCTGGATTTCTTCTTTAGATAAAGGCTGCCCCTGCCTTTTCTTGTAAATGATATTTTGTGGCAGGAACATTATGTATTCTCCTCAAGTGTTTTCTCTGTGAATGCATCGGGTAAAAGTCCACCCAGCGTCCAGCTTTTCTTCTCGCCATGTTTGTTCATTGTGGTAATTTTGCCATCGCTCGGCATAAACTCAGCCAGTACCTGTCTACAGGCACCACACGGTGGGATCAAATCATCACACGGTGTAAAAATAGCAACCTCTGAGATTGCTTTGTGGCCTTGCCCTACAGCGTAGCCAACTGCGTTACGTTCTGCACATACGGTCAAACCATATGATGCATTTTCAACGTTTACACCGGTAAAAACACCCTTCTCTGTGTTTACCGCCGCAGCGACTCTGAATTTACTGTAAGGTGCATGAGCGTGGTCAATCACCTCTTTTGCAGCAGACAATAACTCGTCTGTTGTCTTCTCTTTTTGCTTATCTGTCATTAGTTCTCCCTACAGGTATCAACCTGAGGACGTTTCGGTGAGATATCATATTGTCTGCTGATGTAAACATTGCTGTATGAAGAAAACAGCGCAGACTGATATGTCACTTTATCGTTGACCAGGCCTGAAATCAGAGGGCAACATCCCCTACACCTGTCGATGCATATGAAAAAGTTGTCTCTTATTATGAAGTCGTTTTTGCTGGTCTGAATTGAGAATCAAATCAGAGAATGAATCACTGATTTGATTCCTGGTTTACTGGTTTTGTAACTGATGGCCTAATTACTTTGTGCCGAAAATCTTATCACCTGCGTCGCCAAGACCAGGCAGGATATAACCCTTTTCATTAAGCTTTTCATCAATACTCGCCACAAAGATATCAACATCAGGATGAGCATCCGTTACTTTTTTAATGCCTTCCGGTGCTGCCACAAGGAAGATTCCCTGGATTTTTTTACAACCGGATTTTTTCAGCATATCGATAGTTGCGATTAATGTTCCGCCAGTGGCCAGCATTGGATCAATGATCATCGCAGTACGTTCATCAATGCCTTTACATAATTTTTCGAAGTAAGCGACAGGTTCAAGCGTTTCTTCGTTACGGTACAAGCCAACAACACTGATTCGCGCACTTGGAATAAGTTGCAGCACACCATCTAACATACCAATGCCGGCACGTAAAATAGGAACAACGGTAATCTTCTTACCTTTAATACGCTGAACCGTCGTCGTGCTGCCGTTCCAGCTTTCAATATCTATGTTTTCTGTAGCCAAATCACGCGTTGCTTCATAAGTCAGCAAACTACCCACTTCTGTACAAAGTTCACGGAAATCTTTACTACTTAAATCACGTTTCCGCATGATGCCGATTTTATGTTGCACCAACGGATGTTTTATTTCATAAACGGCCATAGAGAAGCCTCATTGAATCATGGATTATTCTGACAAATCAGCAGCTGTTAACGTATTTGTGTACAGACTGCCGCCTTTTTTATCTTTCAATTCAAATGTTAATGATGAATTCTTGCCTTCGGTGATAGTAATCACCCCATAATGCTCGGTAATGAATGCATCACCAACACGATGTTTATTCGGTGCTGCCGGATAGACTTTTGCTGCCATACCACTCGCAGTAACTTCCCACAAAGGATATGACAACTCATTATTTAACTGAGAAACTTCAGCACGATGGACATCACCACTGATTAATACAACACCATTTGCTTTAGTTTTTTTCAGCAAATCAAAGAAACGTTGACGTTCATGAGGTTTATTCGCCCAGGATTCCCACCCGGTAAACTCAGCAACTAACTGAATACTGGAGCCAATGATGCGGTAATCAGCTGGCTGTTTTAGTTGGGCTTCCAGCCATTTCCATTGTGCTTCACCCAGCATAGTTCCCTCAGATACCGCTTTGTATTTGCCACGTTTTGCAGGTTTACGGACTGATTTGTATTCTTCATCAGTGACAGCGGTGATAGGAGAACGATTAAAACGCGTATCCAGAAGAATCACCTGAATGGTTTTGTCTCCCTGTCTAAACACTTCGGCGCTATTAATACCGGTTTCCTGGGTCCAGCGCTTAGAATCTTCCGGCTCTTTAAAGAAGCGAAGAAATTCTTCACGGGCCATTTCTTTAGCGTGGAAATCACCGCCGCCATCATGAGCGCCGTAATCGTGATCATCCCAGGTCGCCATGATTTTCGTATCAGACTGCCGTAATGCTTTAAATCCGGGTTTATTACCCAGCATATTCCATGCAGCTCGCATACGATCCCGTTTATCCGTATCGGCATAAACATTATCACCGAGAAAAACAAAGACATCTGCCTGCTCTTTATTAACCGCAGTCCAGATCGGTTGATCTTTCTCTTGTTGCGCACATGAGCCGAAAGCCAGTTTAAATGTCTGATTGTCGCCCGCTGACCATGCAGTCGGAGACGCTATTGATAGCGTCAGTGCGCTCGTTAATGCAAGAGTGAACCGTTTTAGCATGAAGTAAATCCAGTTGTTTCTGTATAGACCATTGACAAAAAAACTCCTTATCACTGTGTAATAAGGAGTTTTCTTCTACTTACCAGGGTAGCTACCGTTGGCGTAGAAACGGCGATTATTCGCCGTAAGGCACCCAGATGTTTTTAACCTCTGTGGCCTGTTGTAAGAATGCATGGCTTTCTGCCTGTGCTTTATCCTGCCAGTTACGGTATTTACCGTGACTCACCCAGGTGCGCTTCATATTATCAGCCGCACTGCGTTCGACAAGTGTTGACCCTTCTTTACCACCAAAGTACCAAACACCATCGACGTCATCATGCTCTGCCAGTGTTTTAGCCAATGTTAACGCATCACCTGTAATAATATTGACAACACCCGCTGGTAAATCAGATGTATCGAAGACCTGATAAAGTTCAGTCGCAATCAGAGGAAAACGCTCTGATGGCACTGCAACAACGCGATTACCCATCGCGACAGCAGGCATAATCGAACCAATGAAACCAGCCAGTGGTGATTCGTCAGGGCAAACAACCCCCATAACACCGATAGCTTCATTCATAGCGATTGTTACTGCACGCATCGGCGGATTATGAACCTGACCATCATATTTGTCAGCCATTGCAGCCCATGAGAATAATCGCTCAATCGCGGCATCAAATTCTGCTTCAGCCCAGGTTTTTGTACCATTCGTTGATAACATCAACGCATCAATCATCTGAGCGCGTCTTATTTCAAGATTTTCAGCGATGTAATAAATAACCTGCGCACGATTATGTGCGGTTGCTTTTGTCCAGCCAGCCGCTTTATGTGCCGCTTCAACCGCATTACGAATGTCTTTACGAGAACCCTCAGGCACTTCACCAACAATCGTACCAGCAGGATTCTTCACCGTTACTGTATAGCCGCTATCCGGACGAGCTTGTTTACCACCTACATACAGTTTAGCGGTCCTGTCGATTCCTGCCGGAGCCGCCACAGTATCTTTTGCCTGTGGGATTTCAACAGGTGATGTAGCAAGAGATGCGTCCAGTTTTTCTTTGGCGTATTCAAAAAGCCCTTCTTTGCCGCCTTCGCGACCGAAACCGGATTCACGATAACCACCAAAGCCCGACGACGCATCAAATACATTTGTGCAATTGATCCAGATTGTGCCTGCTTTGATTTGCGGTGCAACATCTAATGCCAAATTGACATTTTCTGTCCAGATACTGGCAGCCAGGCCGTAAACGGTATTATTTGCCAGCGCAACAGCTTCTTTGTGTGTACGGAAAGTCATGGACACTACCACCGGCCCAAAGATTTCAACGTGGGCCAGGGAGTGTGCCGGTGACACAGATTCAAATAAGGTCGGTGGAAAAAAACAACCGGACTTTGCACCCATTAAGTCCGCTTGCCAAACAGCCCCGCCTTCCTGTTGTCCCTGTGTCACCAGATCCTGAATTTTCGATAACTGCGTATGGTCAATGACTGCGCCAATGTCAGTGCATTTGTCCAGTGGCGCACCAACACGTAATGTGCTCATACGTGCTTTTAATTTGGCATGGAAACGTTCAGCGATGCTTTCCTGAACCAGGATACGTGACCCGGCACAGCAAACCTGACCTTGATTAAACCAGATTGCATCAACAACACCTTCCACAACGCCATCAATATCCGCGTCATCGAAAACAATAAATGGAGATTTACCGCCAAGTTCCAGCGATAATTTTTTGCCGCTGCCCGCAATGGCGCGACGAATGATTTTTCCAACGTCAGTTGAACCGGTAAACGCAACTTTATCAACATCGTTATGTTCGACAAGTGCGGCACCTGTATCACCTGCGCCAGTTACAATATTTACAACACCCGCCGGCAGGCCGATGTTTTTACATAATTCTGCAAACAATAACCCTGTCAGCGACGTTTGCTCTGCTGGTTTTAACACCAGCGTATTACCCATTGCCAGTGCCGGAGCAATTTTCCAGCTCAACATTAGCATTGGGAAGTTCCATGGAATCACCTGACCTATAACACCAACGGCTTCGTGATCTGGCAACTCTTTGTCCATCACTTGCGCCCAGCCAGCGTGATGGTAGAAATGACGAGCGACTAAAGGAATATCAATGTCACGCGATTCACGAATCGGCTTGCCATTGTCCAACGTCTCTAATACAGCAAACAAACGCGAATGCTTCTGTATTTGACGGGCCAGTGCGTATAAATATTTTGCACGTTGATGTCCGCTTAAACCTTTCCACGCTGGTAATGCCGCTTTAGCAGCCTGAACCGCAGCGTCAACATCTGCTTGTCCGGCTGTAGCAACATCGGCTAATGCTTCGCCATCAGCCGGGTTAATGGTTTTGAAATACTGGCTGTCTGCTGGTGCTTGCCATTCGTTATTGATGAACAGGTTAAATTTACCCTGATACCCGGCAATCCACTGATCAGCATGGTTGCGGCTTTCTGGTGCTGGTCCGTATTCCATCGTTGAAAAAATCTCTTCAATACTCATATCAGTTGATTCCGGGTTTAGCTCATTGCATGACGGTAAGACGCTGAATAACGTCCGGTAACATGGTGTGATAATTGACGCTCGATATCATTTAGCAAGCTTGATGCACCGAAGCGGAATAAGTGAGGATTCAGCCATTCATGACCCAATTCTTCTTTCATCAGAATTAGCCATTCAATCGCCTGCTTAGCAGTTTTGATACCACCGGCTGGTTTATAGCCAATTTTAAAACCTGTGTGTTCGTAATAATCACGAATTGCACGAACCATTACCAGGCTAACTTCCATGGTGGCATTAACCGCTTCTTTACCTGTACTCGTTTTAATAAAGTCAGCTCCAGCCATCATGCTTACCATGCTGGCTTTAGCTACATTGGTCAATGTTGATAATTCACCCGTAGCAAGAATAACTTTCAAATGAGCTTCGCCACAGGCTTCACGACAAGCTTTCACTTCGTCGTACAGCGCTTGCCACTGACCCGTCAGGACCAACGCACGGGAAATAACGATATCAATCTCATTGGCACCGGCTTCTACAGAGGCTCGGATTTCATTAAGTTTAAATTCAAGAGGAATCTGACCCGCCGGAAAACCTGTAGATACCGCAGCGATATTCATCGGTTTACCACCTAATGCTCGCTTCGCATCTTCAATCAGGTTGTGATAGACACAAATAGCACCGGTTGTGATGTTGTGTTTATCCATGCCCAGTTCTGCCAGTAATGCATTGTCTACTGGATTAAGCGCTTTAGTACATAAGCGTTGAACATTACCCGGGGTATCATCACCTGCTAACGTGGTCAAATCGATCATGGTGATCGCCTTTAACAGCCACGCTGCCTGATAATCTTTTTTAACTGCGCGACGTTTTGCAATTGTTGCAGCACGACGTTCGACAGAACTTTTGTTAATTCGAATGTGCTCAAACATGCCCGGTTCGAACGGCATGCCAGGATTCCGTTCAGGAATCGTGTGTGAATGCTGTGAAGAATCTGCATTTTTTTTATTGGCAGATTTTGTCGACCGTTTTTTTTCTGTAGTTGCCATGAGCCTCGACCAAAATAACACCATTGAGGCGGCACAGATTAGGGGATTTACCCTACTATTTGCAAGTTTATGATTCGATTTTTTTTGATCGAAGATAATGATTTAACTAAAAAACCGTGTCAGATCCTGACAAATTGGTCAGGATTTCAATAAGGTGCGTGATCTTAGCCCTTAAAAAGAAAATTTTTGGGTTAACAGAGTTCTGGTTTTTAAGATTCAGTTGTGTGAGAATATGCGGTCAATTATTTCCGCCAAGTGAAATTCATTGATTCTTAAGGTTTAACTTATTGAATTTTAAGTAATTTACAAGGTTAAACCTGGTAAACAGATGATTTTCTGATTCAGGCGCAAAAATTCCCTGATAGTTACACGAACTTCATGTTGAATCAAAAATTCGACAGGTTTCGTGCAAACTTTTATCAGGATATAAAAAACAGGTAATTGACAGATTATGGCAAACGCAACAATTTTAATTCTCGATAGTTTTGGTATTGGCAGTACACCGGATGCCGATAAATTTGGTGACGAAGGATCAAACACGTTTGCCCATATCGCGGAATACTTTCAAAAAGAGCTAAATCGCCCTCTTAACATTCCTAACCTAACTAAGCTTGGTCTGGTTGAAGCCGGACTTGAAGCATCAGGCACAAAAGCCCCTTCTTCTCCTGACAATAACACTGACTTTATTGGCGCATGGGGACATGCTCGTGAATTAAGCAGTGGTAAAGACACGCCGAGTGGTCACTGGGAAATCGCCGGTGTTCCTGTGTTATTTGACTGGGGTTACTTCGACAACAAACCTGAATGTTTCCCTGAAGAATTCCTGACAGCACTTAAAGAAAAAACGGGCGTCAAAGGTACGCTGGGCCACTGCCATGCATCAGGCACTGAAATCATTAAACGTCTGGGCGAAGAACATGTGAAAACAGGCTTCCCTATCTGCTATACCTCGGCAGACAGCGTCTTTCAGGTTGCGGCACATGAAGATACGTTTGGTCTTGATAACTTATACGCTTTTTGTGAAGCCGCTCGTGAGTTATTAGATGACATGAATATTGGCCGTGTTATCGCCCGTCCGTTTACTGGTTCAGGACCAGAAGACTATAAACGCACCGGCAATCGTCGTGATTATTCGGTCTTACCTCCTGCGCCGACTGTGCTGGATAAACTGGCTGATAAAAACGGCGAAGTAATCAGTATCGGCAAGATTTCAGATATCTATGCGCATCAGGGCATCACACAAAAACATAAAGCGACAGGGCTTGAAGCCTTAATCAATACGACGCTTGACGTGAAAAAATCTTCAGGTGACAACACAATCATCTTTACCAATCTGGTTGATTTTGACCAGGAATACGGTCACCGCAGAAACACTGAAGGCTATGGCCTTGCGCTTGAATATT
Organism: Alteromonadaceae bacterium; assembly: GCA_965656875.1. GTDB lineage: Bacteria > Pseudomonadota > Gammaproteobacteria > Enterobacterales > Alteromonadaceae > CBFHMJ01. The sequence goes on along the minus strand of CBFHMJ010000027.1, from coordinate 20,715 downwards.
TTGATACGCGTCTGCCGGAGATTTTCGACACGATGGCTGACGATGACCTGCTGATTCTGTCAGCAGACCATGGCTGTGACCCAACATGGCACGGCACAGAACATACCCGAGAGTACATTCCTGTACTGGTTTACGGAAAGCATATTACTGCCGGATCACTGGGTGAGCGACAAACGTTTGCTGATATTGGCCAGACTTTGGCTGAATACTTTGATCTTGAGCCTATGGCTTACGGCGAATCCTTTTTAAATAAACTCTGATTTTTGAGGCTAATAATGGCAACACCACACATTAATGCAAACCCAGGTGATTTCGCAGAAACCGTACTAATGCCAGGCGATCCGCTTCGCGCTAAGCACATCGCAGAAACATTTTTAGAAGACGCGAAATGCGTAACTACGGTACGTAATATCCTGGGCTACACTGGTACTTACAAAGGTAAGAAAGTTAGCGTTATGGGTTCAGGCATGGGTATCCCAAGCATCTCAATTTACGCAACTGAACTGGTTAAATTTTACGGTGTTAAGAACATCATCCGTATTGGTAGCTGTGGTGCTATCCTTCCGGACGTTCATGTTCGTGACGTTGTTATCGGCCTTGGCGCTTGTACTGATTCAAACATCAACCGTCTACGTTGTAGCGGTCTTGATTTCGCCGCTATTGCTTCTTACGACCTTGTTGAAAAAGCAGTTGCCGGAGCGCGTGACAAAGGTATCAACGTTCGCGTTGGTAACATTCTGACTTCAGACTATTTCTATAATCCGCTACCAGAAGTAATGGATACCATGGAGCGCCTTGGTGTTCTTGCAGTAGAAATGGAAGCTGCTGGTCTTTATGGTGTTGCCGCTGAATATGGCGTTAATGCACTGGCTATCTGTACGGTAAGTGATCACGTTCGCACAGGCGAATCATTAAGTGCTGAAGATCGTCAGAACTCATTTAACGAAATGGTAGAAGTCGCACTGTCTGTAGCATAATTTACGTCGCAGAACAGCAAGCATTTGTTGTTCTGCTAACGCAGTAACACAGGGAAATTCAACGTAAATGGCTCAGTTGTACTTTTATTACTCTGCAATGAATGCAGGTAAATCGACCAGCTTATTGCAATCAGCCTGGAACTATAAAGAACGCGGCATGCACGCCGAGTTATTTACCGCTGAAATTGATGATCGCTTTGCTCAGGGCGAAATAGCTTCTCGTATTGGCTTATCAGCGAAAGCAAATTTGTTTAATGCTGATACTGATATGTTTAGTGAGATACGTCAACTCAATGAAAAGAACAATACACATTGTGTGTTGATTGACGAATCACAATTTTTGACCCGGGAACAAGTTATGCAACTAACAAGAGTTGTTGATGAACTGAATATCCCGGTGCTCTGCTACGGTCTTCGCTCAGACTTTATGGGTGAACCGTTTAGTGGCAGTCAGTATCTGCTGGTTTGGGCAGATAAAATGAGTGAAATAAAGACTGTCTGTCACTGTGGTCGTAAAGCGACTATGGTTTTAAAAATTGATGCGGCCGGTAATCCGGTACGCCAGGGTGACCAAATTGAAATTGGTGGTGAAGATCGTTACGTATCTGTATGCCGAAAGCATTGGTTTGCTCCTGAAGAATAATTTCACAGTTAAGAATTTAAACATTTAGATATTTATACAGGTAAAAGAGTTATGTCTTCACTTCCGGAAAACAAAGCGTTTTATGTATCATGGGAAGAACTTCACCGTGCTACAAAAGAACTTATTCATACGCTAACCGACAAGAAATGGGATTCTATCATTGCCGTTAGCCGTGGCGGCCTTGTTCCTGCTGCGATCATCGCACGTGAATTGAATATTCGTCTGGTTGATACTATCTGTATCTCTAGCTACGACCATAACAATCAGCGTGAACTTCGCGTCCTGAAAGACGTTATTTCAGATAGCGAAAATGTGCTAATCGTTGATGACCTAGTAGATACGGGTGAAACAGCAAAAGTCATTCGTGAAAAGTTCCCTAAAGCATGTTTTGTAGCTATCTATGCGAAACCTCAGGGTAAACCGCTTGTTGATAAATACATTGCAGACGTTGACCAGGATACCTGGATTCATCTGCCTTGGGATATGGAATTGACTTATAAGCATCCAATCGCTGAATCTTTAAAAGATAAGTAGTAGATGTTGGATCACTGATTTAAGTGGTTCGAATTAAAGCCTGGCGAATTTTGTCAGGCTTTTTTGTGAAAATGGGTGACATTGCTCATCATTTTGTCCTTTGATGAACGGAAAATGTATTATTTTTAAACACATAATTCGTAAAATCACAATATAAAGACAAAGTAATAAGTAGTACGCAAAAATTAATGTAAAATACCCAGCCAAATTAACCTTTAATTTGAAGTGACACGAGTGAATAAGAATCCTACAACTGTAATCGCCATTGCTGGCGCTTCCGCTTCAGGAAAATCCCTTTTCGCAGATACTTTGTTTAGCGAACTGACACGCGAAGTCGGCCCTGGCATGATTTCTTTGATTTCTGAAGATGTTTATTATCGGGATCTATGTCACTTACCAGTTGAAAAACGCGCAATGTGTAATTTTGATCACCCTGACGCGTTTGAACATGAACTCATGGCGGAGCATATTAATCAGCTTCGCAATAACCAGCCAGTCAACCACCCTACCTATTGCTACAAAACGCATACCCGTAAACCTGAAACGGTACACGTTGAGCCAACTCCGGTAATTCTGGTTGAAGGCATTCTACTGTTGACCGATGAAAAACTGCGAGAGCAGTTCGACATTTCGGTTTTTATGGACTCTCCGCTGGATATTTGTTTACTAAGACGTATCAAGCGAGATCTGGTAGAACGTGGCCGCGATATTGATTCAATCACTGAACAATATGAAAAAACAGTGCGCCCAATGTTCTACAAATACATTGAGCCATCACGTCAACACGCTGATCTGATCGTAACGCGTGGCGGTAAAAATCGTATTGCTATCAATATTATTAAAGCTAAAGTTCGTCACCTGCTCGAGCAATAAACAGGCATAAAAAGTAATAAAAACAAAGCATAGCCAAGTGAATGGCCGTGCTTTCGTCTGTTTGAATTGGTGAATTCGACTAGCTGTTTTTACAACATTGTTTTCATAAGGACTATCCATGTTTAGTTTTGTGGGGATTATTCTTCTGTTAGCGATCGCCTGGTTTTTTTCCAGCGCCCGCAGCAAGATTAACTGGCGCACCGTCGGTGGCGCTTTTGCATTACAAATGGGACTGGGTGCGTTAGTACTTTACGTACCTGCCGGTAAAGACGCGTTGTTAACGGTATCTACCGGTGTTTCAAACATCATTGCCTATGCCAAGGAAGGAATTAATTTCTTGTTTGGCAACCTTGGTAACGTCGATAACTTTGGTTTTATCTTCGCGTTGCACGTACTTCCAATCATTGTTTTCTTTTCAGCGTTAATTTCCGTTCTTTATTACATCGGCGTTATGGGCTGGATCATCCGAATTATGGGTGGTGGACTACAACGTCTGTTGGGTACTTCTCGTCCTGAGTCGATGTCTGCTACAGCAAATATATTCGTTGGTCAGACTGAAGCACCACTGGTAGTTAAACCGTTTATTCCAACCATGACAAAATCAGAACTATTCGCTGTAATGGTTGGTGGTCTGGCATCTGTTGCCGGTTCAATTCTGGCAGGATACGCAAGTATTGGCGTTGAATTAAAATATCTTATTGCAGCAAGTTTCATGGCCGCTCCGGGTGGCTTCCTGATGGCAAAAATGCTGTTACCAGAAACCGAAGAAGCTAAAAATGACGTAGAAGAGCTGGAAGGTTCATCGGTTCAAACCGGTGTAAACGTAATCGACGCAGCCGCCAATGGCGCTTCAGCAGGTATGCAGCTGGCACTAAACGTTGGTGCAATGCTTCTTGCGTTCGTTGCATTAATCGCACTGTTAAACGGCTTACTTGGCTGGGCGGGAAGCTTATTTGGCATGCCTGAGCTGACACTTCAGTTGATTCTTGGTTATATCTTCCAACCGGTTGCTTTCTTGCTGGGTATTTCATGGGATGAAGCGAGAATGGCAGGCAGTTTTATTGGACAAAAACTGGTAGTAAACGAATTTGTTGCTTATCTGGACTTCGTGAATGTAAAAGATCAACTGAGTGAACGAGCTCAAACCATCATTACATTTGTATTGTGTGGCTTCGCTAACCTGTCCTCTATCGCGATTCTGTTAGGCGGTATTGGTGGTATGGCACCGAATCGCCGAAATGATATCGCCCGTCTGGGCCTGAAAGCAGTATTTGCTGCTACGATGGCAAATATGATGAGTGCTGCAATTGCAGGTGTGTTTATTTCATTATAAGAACACGTATTGAAAAACGAACATAAAAAAGGCGGGTCATTTAACGACCCGCCTTTTTTGTATTTAACTGGTATTCAAACGTTCAGTCTGTCCAGAATGTCAGTTAACCAGTGCTTATCCGACTGCTCTGTCACCGACAAATGGATTTGACTGACGTTCCTGGCCAAACGTTGATTGTGGCCCATGCCCCGGACTAAACGTTACATCATTACCTAATGGCCAGAGCTTTTGTGTAATTGAGTTTATCAACGTCTGATGATCGCCTTGAGGGAAATCTGTGCGGCCTATTGAGCCATTAAACAGAACATCACCTACCACAGCCAGTTTATCGTCTTTACTAAAGAAAACGACATGGCCTGGTGTATGCCCAGGACAATGAATAACATCCAGCGTTGTTTCACCAACGTTGACCGTATCACCGTCTTCTAACCAACGTGTTGGCTGGAAAATCGATGATGCAGGAAAATTAAACATCTGGGATTGCTGTGGCAACATATCAATCCAGAACTGATCACCCTTCTCTGGACCAATGATGTCTACACCTAAATCAGCGGCCAGTTCTGCCGTTGCACCGGCATGATCGATATGCGCATGCGTCAACAGAATCTGTTCAACGGTGCAGCCCTGTTGCGCTATGTGCTGCTTGATGACAGGAATGTCACCACCCGGATCGACTACTGCCGCTTTATTTGTTTTTTCACAAATCAACAAGCAACAGTTTTGCTGAAATGCCGTCACGGGAATGGTAATTAGTTTCATACTACAGTCTCTTTAACACCTTAGATGGCTGGTGTTTCATCAGAGGGGAAATCTGAATCTTTCCCCTTCTCTTCAAGGTCTACTCGAACAAATTTCACCTGCAAAGATCAACACGCTCTAATCTTTACTTAACAAGACTGGATATTTTTTCCAGCTCTTATCGATAAATGGTGTCCGCTCGTACAACCACATAACCCTTGCTCGCTTATCGTTAGCAAACTCAGGATCGGTTGCCAGTTTTTGTTCAAACTCTCTTTTCAGTGCTTTGTCCTGCTCAAACACCTGCTCCATGTAAGGTGACAGGACATAAGTTTCAATAAATTCATTTAGCTGGAAAATGCCGTTAAAAAAGCCCCAGGCAAAAAATGAATCTGGCGCTTCAGGTTGTAACACAGCCACCGCCAGTTTACCTAATGGCTGGTCAGTTTTTACAATAGCGGTACCGGGTAATAAGGTTTTCTCAATGACCTGACTGTCAAACGTTGCAGATACACGGAAATGCCCTTCAAACGGCTTTTCTTCGAATTTGTGACTGGTCGCCGTTAGCTCACGGACCTGAGTTGTTAATCCATCCTCGCCCACCAACTCAAACTGAATATTGTGTTGAGCCAGTTTTTGAATGATGTCCTGATACTGAACTGGTACATAATATGCCGTTGGTACATCAATGACTGTTTTAGCAACATTTTGCTGATACATGGGCAGATCAACATAGGTTTTCGGTGTACCAAGCCAGCGAACTTCTGTATCGCCCGTTATAACGCTGTCGTATGCTTCAAAAGCGACACCTTTAAATGACGCTATTTTTTCAGGCGTTTTGTTTGTCGACCATGCAACGGTTTGCTGTTGATAACGACGAGCTTTGTCAGTCTCTACTGCTTTGGTCAGCGCTTCATGATTGTCTGCCAAAATATGCATGGATTGTTCAATAAGGACATAAGTACCCAGTACTCGCTGTTTCCATGCCTTCAAAGAATGATTTTCAATCAGCATCATTGGAATATGCCGAAGTTCTGCATAGCCGTTGGAATAACGCGGAGACGCTGTCCAGCCAACTATTCCTTTAGAAAAATCTTTATTATCGATCCCAAAAATTAATGGCCCGGCAGTATGACCCCAGGGAGCCATAGACGTTTCTAATTTTTTCCGTAAAGTCCCTTCAAGCCATTCAGCGATAGCAGGCGATAATGATGAATCAGCGCGATTATAGCCAAAGGTAATGTCGTACTGGTAATCCTCACCATCTGTAACATGTACATCGTAATATAAATCAGGTTGGTACTTGTTCAGCACATGCAGTAGCGACTGCATTTCCGGTGCATCCAATTTAGTGAAATCACGATTCAGATTAATGCGTTGTTCTGATACACGCCAACCCGGGTTTTCGGGGCCTCGTTGATTTGAGCGATTGTAAGGACCACTGCGTTCGTGGGCATCTACGCTTAAAATTGGCATGAAAACGAAGTTTACTTTGTCCAGTAAAGCCGCTCGACCATCTTTGTTCTGGATGATGTCCCGTAGCAACATAAATCCGGCTTCTTTACCATCTATTTCACCGGAATGGATACCACCATGCACAAAGAAAGTTGGCTTGCTGTCACGAACCAAATCATCAGGTTGCTGCCAACCATGACGGTTTGCGGTAAGAATGAAGATATCCCGTCCTTGAGGACTTTTTCCAACAACCCGATAATTCACTTTATCGCTAGCCGCAGCAAGCTGTTTAGCGAAGATTTTTGCCTGTTCGTAGCTGCTGGTAAGTTTGAAGTCAGTTCGTTCCGCAACGGTTTGCCAGTTCGCATCCTTAGAAATAAGAGACAGACTTTTACCCTGCCATGGTAATTCTGGTGGCAAATACTGAGCGGCAAATGAAGAAAAACAAGTGAGGCTGACAATACCGGCAATAGCAGACCGGCGAAGTATTTTGGCTGAGTGATTCACGTTGTATCCTGTTAGTAACCGAGGCTTTTATTGAGTTGTCTGGCAGGGAAAATAACGTTTTTTAACGATGAGTTCAAAGAAATTATGTTGAATTACGCCCCTGTGCTATCAACGACTTACTCTTACTGACTGTTGACCTCTTCAAGCGTAGTTTTGTGCTCAAACGTTTAACGGTCACATTAGTAGTAGTTGCCACACTATCATTCAGTGTTTAAAGCTGCCGCATCACCACTACATACCAATAATTTGTTGGTAACGGCCATTTTTTTGAAGGATATCGAGGCCTTTATTAACGGCTTCAATATAACCTGCGCAATTTGCATAGTTTTTCGAGCAAACCAGCCAGACGCTTTGTTCATCAAGTACAGGCTCTTTCAGGTAATGAACCTTTTTCGTTGTTCTGAACTTGAAATAGTTATCCATCAGGTAATTTGCAACCAGTGGATCTATCACTAAGAAATCAATGTCTCCCCGGAACAATTTGCGAATATTGATGTAGCGAGAATCACCTTCAATGATGTTTAAATCTGATTTAGCTTGCTCAAAAGTAGGACCGTAGGCTAATCGGCGTGTAATACCGATTTTATACTGCCTCATATGATTCAGGTAACGTGCTTTAATTCGAGAAAATTTATCGGTTGTTGCTATTTTATTCCTGACCGTAACCAGAGGAGCCGAATAGAAAAACTCTCGTTCCAACTGTAAATTTTTATTCCAGAAAAACGTAAAAATCTTCTCTGATTCCAATCGTTCAGAAATTTGATCCCAGCTATCAAAATCAACAGCGGCAGTAAGTTGCTGTGTTTTTAATGCTTCATTAATCAGTTCAACCAGAAAACCTTTATTTTCAGCGCCTTGATAAATATAAGGTTCGTAGTTGTCGGCAACCAGTTGAACGTCAGTGTCTGCAGCTTTCACAGCTGGAGTAACACTCAAAGAAATGAATAACAAGCTGGTTAATAATTTAATAGATAATTTCATGATGTCCTGATAAATCGATTTCCTGGTTGTGTTGCGGGCGTCATATATGAACCTGGCCAATAAGACGCAGATGACGAATAGTATGGGAATTCCAGTGATAAAAAAACTGATAATTTTTCAAAATGTCGGAGTTTTACCTTCTTTATCAATCAGCGTAAACTCGCCAACTGGAAACCACTAAGAAGTTGATAAAAACCATGAAAAAATCGGTTCTCGTTACCGGATGCTCAACGGGCATTGGTCGCTATTGTATCGAACAATTAAAAAACGATGGATTCCATGTCATTGCCAGCGCTCGAAAATCGCAGGACGTTCAGGATTTAAAAGATGCGGGTTTCGATGCGATTCATCTTGATTTGGACGATAGTCAGTCTATTTCTCTGGCTGTACAACAGACGCTTGAACTGACAAACGGAAAGCTGTTTGCCTTGTTTAACAATGGCGCTTACGGTCAACCGGGTGCGGTTGAAGATCTCACTCGTGACGCGTTACGAAAGCAATTTGAAACGAATGTGTTCGGCTGGCTGGAACTCACCAATCAGATTTTGCCGCACATGAAAGCCGCTGGAGAAGGACGAATTATTCAAAACAGTTCCGTACTTGGACTGGTTGCAATGCCCTTCAGAGGCGCTTATAACAGCAGTAAATTCGCTCTGGAAGGATTAACCGATACCCTGCGTATCGAGTTACGCGATTGTCCTGTTCATGTCAGCCTGATTGAGCCCGGTCCAATTCTAAGTAAATTCAGGGTCAATGCTTTAAAAGCATTACAGGAAAATGTCGATATTGCGAAAAGTGACCACGCCGATAGTTACAAGCAATCCATTGAACGATTATCGAAAGAAGGTCCGGCAGCTCCGTTTACTCTGGGGCCTGATGCCGTTTATAAACGTCTGTATCATTCACTAACAGCAATTAAGCCCAAAGCCAGATATTATGTGACCTTTCCTACTTATCTGTTTGGTTTCTTGCGTCGAATTTTACCGGTTAGCTGGCTGGATTATCTGTTAGCTAAAGGCTGATATAAAAATCCCGCAGTATTTGCTGCGGGATCAATGAAAACGATGCTGAAAGTTTTAACGCTCAGTTCTTAGTGATAAGAACATCACCTCTTAGTTCATCAAACTTTTCACTTTTTCTTTGTAAGAGCGACTAACCTTCAGTTCTTTGCCGCTTTCCAGCACAACATGATATTCACCATTGCTGTGAGTGACCAGTTTTCGAATCTGAGATTTATTGACGATCACTGAACGATGGATACGAATGAAAATTCTTGGGTCCAGTTCCTGTTCAAGCTCTTTCATGGTTTTACGCATGATATGCGTCTGACCATCAGAACTGTGAACACACATATAATCCCCTGCGGCATCAATCCAGAAGATAGATTTAATTCGAACGCGAGTAACTTCACCGCCATCCTTAATCGATAAGAACTCCGAAAAACGATTAGAATTTACGACTTCCCCCGTCGCCAGACGACGTAAAATGGATTCACAATCATCACCCGTAAACTCAGACATCAATCCAACCAGCTTTTGCTTGTGTTTCACGTCTTCTTTATCCATCAGGTATGAATTCACTTTATCAACCGCTTCCTTCAATCTTGAATCCTCCACAGGCTTCAACAGATAATCCAGCGCATGAACATCGAATGCCTGGATGGCATACTGATCATAAGCCGTTACGAAAATCACGATAGGTAAAGGAATGCCGTTTTGCTCCAGAGCACTTAATACCTGAAAGCCATTCATCACTGGCATTTGAATATCCATAAAGACCAGGTCCGGTTTCATCGCTTTGATTAATTCAAACGCGTTTTGACCGTTATTTGCTTCACCGATTACATCCAGCTCAGGATATTCCTGTAAACGGATAGATAAGCCTTTTCTGGCCAGTGGTTCATCATCAATGATGACGGTTTTAATTTTCTTTACCATCAGTGTTACTCAACTCGTAAGGAATTCTGATATTGATTTTTAAGCCGTGTGGATCAGCATGAGACAGTACAAAAGAATACTGGCCGTCATACAATGCCGTTAATCGCTCTTCAGTATTTGAAATACCTACGCCCCAGGGCGTTGCTATTTTACCATTGACGATTTCCGTGCCCGGTCCGTCATCCGCGACTTCAATCAACAGATCATGACCAAAAACCCGTGCTTTGACGGTGATTTTTCCACCATTCTCGCTTTTAGCGATGGCGTACTTAATCGCATTTTCAATCAGGGGTTGCAAAATCATACTCGGTACTAAGGCTTCACGCGCTTCTTCTTCCAGGTCGATGTCTACTGTTAACCGCTCTTCAAAACGAACTTTTTCTATGTCCAGATAGAGCGTCAATGCATGAACTTCCATTTGAAGTGGTACCCGGTTAATCGGGTCCATATGCAAAGAGTAGCGTAAAAATTCTGAAAGCCGAGTCACCATACCATTAGCTGTTCGGGTATCGTTAATTAAAATTAACGTGGAAATTGCGTTCAGGGTGTTAAACAAAAAATGTGGATTTAATTGATAACGTAGCATTTTTAACTGAACTTCGTGCGCAATGGTAGAAGCTTTAAGGGCTTTTTCCCGTTCTTTTTGTAACATCTGGTAATATTTGATACCAAAATACAAACCACTCCAGCACAGCGTTATATACAACGAGCCCAGGCTATCTTTAAAATACAAGATCCATTCATCAGGTCGATATCCGTGACGATATATCTCCCACATATTAAAGTTTTTGACGATGGTCCAGATTGTTCCAACGATATAAGACGATGCCGATATTACCATCAACAGAATGGCTGGATGCTTGTTCCAGACATGATGGAATACATACCTGAGCGGAATGGTCAGTAACCATCCGGCATAAGCATTAAGTAAGATAACAAACAGGTAAATGTCCCGCATCTCATGAACGAGCGAGCCAAGATAATGCACCAACGCAAATCCCGACCATCCCATGGTATGCAGAAACCAGAAGAATCGCTTATGATCTTCTACCAGTCGTTGCCATTGAAATGACACTCAAATCTCCCGTATACATTGCATAGTTTGCGTCACTCTCTCGATTTAGCTAACACGTAACTTGTTCGACGCAACTGCAAATTTTTTATTTAAGGAAATTATACGAGTGATACTTTTAAACGCCCTGTCATTGGACTTAAGCCATCGTCTTCTTGTCGTATTGACGAATAAGGCCCATATATAAGGGTTTACAAGCTGATGAAATTGCCTGAAAAGACATCAGTAGTTATGAGTCGATTAAAACAGAAACATCGTAACTTCATCTTTTCACAAACCTACCTGACCAGTTACACTTATCCTTTATTTTCTCCCCTGTCAGGTAAATTCATGGCTTCTACCTCTTTGCTTTCTTATTCCATTAAACCGGCTAACCCTGCTGGTCATTATTTTGATGTAACACTGACTTTTTCACCCACTTCTGATCAACCGGTTAATTTAACTCTGCCTGCCTGGATTCCAGGTAGCTACATGATCCGCGATTTCGCAAAGAACATTATCACGCTAACTGCCAAAGATGATTCCGGCTTGTTATCTCTCACTAAACAAGACAAACAGAGCTGGCAACTGATTCATAACAACAAACCCGTGACACTAACCTGGCAAGTTTACGCATGGGATATGTCGGTCAGAACCGCACACCTTGATGACACTCACGGATTTTTTAATGGCACCAGCGTTTTCTTGTGTCCGGAAGGTTTTGAATCCGCTCGCTGTGACGTAGAAATTCTGCCTCCTGACCATCTTAAAGACTGGCGAGTCGCAACAGGCCTGAAACGCGCTGAAAACACCGAGAAGTACAGCTTTGGTCGATATATCGCTGAAGACTATCAACAATTGATCGATTGTCCGGTTGAAATGGGAACGTTTGAATCGTGGGAGTTTGAAGCTCACGGTATTCCTCATCACCTGATTCTGACTGGTAAACACTATGGCGATCCGGAACGAATCGTTCGTGAACTAACAAAAATCTGTGACACACAACTCACGCTGTTTGGTAAACCGTACCCGATGGACGAGTACTGGTTTTTAACCTTTATCGTTGATGATGGCTTTGGTGGACTGGAACACACCAATTCAACCGCACTTATATGTAGCCGCTACGATTTAGGTAACAAAAATTTTCCCGATGAATATTCAGATGGATACAAAACATTTTTAAGCCTTTGCAGCCACGAATACTTTCACACCTGGAATGTAAAACGTATCAAACCAGCGGAATTTCTCCCCTACCAGTTAGATCAGGAACAATACACGCGCCAACTATGGGCGTATGAGGGTATCACTTCTTATTATGATGATTATTTATTAAATCGAAGTGGCATACTCGGCCCAGCGGATTATCTGAGCTTATTGAGTAAAACTATCAGCCGAGTTTATAAAGGGGCTGGCCGATTGCGTCAAACCGTAGCGGATTCCAGCTTTGATGCATGGACTAAGTTTTATAAACAGGACGAAAACGCCGCAAACGCCATCATTTCTTATTACACCAAAGGGGCGTTAATTGCTTTGTGCATCGATCTGCAGATTCGTCAGGCGACTGGACACAGTAAGACGCTGGATGATGTGATGACGTTGTTATGGCAACGCCACGGCCATCCGGCGAAAGGTACAGTTGAACAAGATTATATTGATTTGGTGAAAGAAGTAGCCAACATCGATATCAGTGATTTTATAAAAGAAGCTTTGTATACAACCAATGACTTGCCTTTAGCCGCGTTACTCGAAAAATCAGGCGTTTCGCTGTCCTTCCATCAAGCGTTGAATTACAGCGATATGGCAAAAGGCAAAGACAATGATGATTTCAGCCCTTCGCTTGGTGTTAATTTGAAAAACACTGAACGAGGATTAAAAATCACCCAGTTACTGAACGATACCCCGGCAGAAAAAGCGGGCCTCGCATGTGGAGATTATCTGGTTGCACTGGATAAAACCCGAGTGACGGCTGGAAACTATGAAAAGCTTCTCAAACATTTCGCACCGGGTAGTACAGTCACAATTACAGCGTTTAGACAAGATCAACTGCAACAGCGTGAAGTTACTATTCAGGAAGGCCGTGAATTTGTGGCGCGACTCAGCGTCGTTAATGATGATCTTGCTGGAAAATGGCTACGTTCAATTGAATAGCTGGTCTAACATTCACAGCATCAAACACTGCAATACAATGAGCAGCGTTCTGTAATTCATCCCACAATCAATAAAAAAGGGGCTTTCGCCCCTTTTTGACCCACACTTAAATTTACAAATATCAGGGCTTATGCCCATAATGTTTTGCTTTGCTCATCCCCCCGATCCCAGCATTAAAACTGTTCGTCGGGTCCAGTGTCTGGTAATTTTCAGCTAACGCTGGTTTTGCCTGATACAAATGCCCGACATTATGTTCTGCCGGATATTCGCCACCACGCTTTGCAATCAACGCTAACAATCCTTCTTTTACCAGCCGAGGATCTTCTCCTTTTTTTACCAGGTAATCCTGATGAAATACATGGCATAAAAAATGACCATAATACAATCGATGACTGATCTTACTCGCCAACTCAGGCGGTAGCTTTTCAAACCATTGTTGCGTATTTCGAGGCAATGCAATATCTAACGCTACAATGTCCTCTACTACGTCACTATGAATCGATGCATATTGAATAGCAGCACCCGCAGCAGCAAACCGTTGCAAGTACGCCATATTTGCCTCGTTCTCATCACAATGGATAACATCAAGATCGGTGTCATGCTGTATCCGATCCAGTATTTTTCCTGTTTCGAGATAATTATCCGCCGAAACTGTCAACAATAATTGATGTTCAAACTGTTGATTGCAACGTTTTAACTGTTCCGGCACCTGTGAGGGGAATAGTAGCGAAATCCAACGTATCAGCTTATCAATCGTGTTGTCTTTTACCCAGGGGACTTTACTTACCGCTGCTGCTAAACGTCGTTTGAGTCGAAAAAACAAAGGTAAGTATTTAGTCCCTAAGTATTTGATCATCAACACAGTTTCACGGCCATACTGATCAGCCAGTTCAAAAATATCCCGATGCAGATATTCGGCTGATATTGGGAGAAATGTAGCTTGTTCAAGTAGCGCTCTGCGAACCCGTTGTAGCGTAACCGCTGAATTGGTCCCCATGTACAGTGTCATTTGCTTGTCGGGTTTAGAAAAGCTATCCAGTCTTACCGCAAAAACCGCTAACTTTCCCGCGCAACCGCTTGCTTCATGTAAACGTCTTGGGTCAGCATTATAACGAGCAGGCGTATCTGAATGCGTATCCCGAACCCAGTGCGCATAATCATGATCAGACGCTTTCCTCTCTGTTGAATGGACATCTTTTGCTGAAAACTGACCTTTATCTAATCGCCCGAGAATTTCTTCCGGTGAATCCCCCAAATCAATATCAAGGTTGTTCACCAGACGCAATTTTCCATCATGATCCAGCTGTGCATACAACGCTAACTCAGTATAAGCAGGACCGCGTTCAACCAGTGCCCCGCCTGAATTATTGCAAACACCACCAACTATGGACGCGCCAATACACGATGAACCTATCACCGAATGTGGAGAACGCTGGTGTGGTTGTAATAACGCTTCTAATTGATAAAGCGTGGAACCTGCGTAAGCCAGGATTTGTTTTTCAGGAAGTAAATGGATTGTATCAATCAGCGTCGTGTTAATAATGACCGTCTGACGATCACAACCCGCAGTCGGCGTTGAACCGCCAGTGAGTCCAGTATTTGCGGCCTGCATGATAACAATTAGATCATGCTCGACACAGATCTGTAGTACTTTCCAGATAGCAACGAGTGATGCAGGTTTTACGACTGCGAGTGCCGGTCCCTCGCCTTCACGAAATCCTTTGCGATAAGGCGCAGTCTGCTGTTCTTCAGTTAAAACCTGCTGCTTGCCGACAATAAGTTTAAATGCCGGAATGGCGGGATGAGACATAGCACTCTCAATTGATCGTTGATTGTTTACTGCCAGTAAATGCCAGTTGGCGGGTATTGGTGCGTTGCTGTTCATCTTCAATGATATCGGATGCATTAACTCCAGCAAGCGGTGGTAGCGCCTCTCCACGCTCAGTGCGCTTTAACACGCCATCAGCAACCAGTGATAAATAACGAGAACAACACACCCGAAGGAAGGACGTGAAATTGCCAACATCATGGTCGGCATCAAGAGATTCAAGATATAGCTTAGTGATGAGCTGGTTAACCGTCATGTCATCACGATGTGCTATTTCAGCCAGTACATCCCAAAAGAAATGTTCCAGACGAATTGATGTCACCACCCCATCGATCCGCAATGAACGCGTTTTGCTGGTCCACATTGTGCTGTCAGCATTAATAAACAGTTGGCACATAGTTACTCCGTCCGGGTTAGTCTTGAATTAGGATGTCTGATGTGAAAAACACGTTAGCCCAAAAGTTTATAAAACTGAGATAAAAAGGCTGGATGCGCTGGCCACGCCGGACCTGTTACCAGTTTACCGTCGGTGATCGCCTCATCCATGTTAAGTTCGACATATTCACCACCTGCCATTGATACTTCAGGAGCAACCGCAGGATAAGCAGACACTTTTTTACCCCGCACAACATCAGCGGCAGTCAATAACTGAGGGCCATGACAAATAGCTGCAACCGGCTTATCTGCGTCGAAAAAATAACGAATCATAGCAATTACATCAGCATCCAGACGCAAATATTCCGGCGCTCTGCCACCGGGTAAATATAAAGCGTCGTAATCTTCCGGCTTAACGTCTTCAAATGTCGCATTAAGCGCAAAATTATGACCACGTTTTTCTGAGTAAGTTTGCTGGCCTTCAAAATCATGAATGGAAGTCGCAATTTGCTCCCCGCTTTTCTTGCCCGGACAAACAGCATCAACCTGATGACCATTTGCAATTAATGCCTGAAACGGCACCATATTTTCGTAATCTTCAACAAAATCACCTGTAATCATCAGTACGCGAGCCATCGTTATTCCTCAGTCTGGTTATAAGTTGGATACACATTACAACACAGGATAATAAAAACGAGGTATTAAGATAATAATACATAGGTAAATTGAGAGTGGTTGATTTATGACTGTTGCAGAAGAAACGATGAGAGATTGATTTATTGATGATACTTGCATATTTCCAGCCAATGGATAAATGGTATGACATGTTCAGTATGTCAACTCGGCATTAGATTACAACCGTACTGAACGAGCGATAAAACCCTTCGTCATTGGACGAAAAAACTGGCTCTTTAGTAACACCGCCAGCGGCGCTCAGTAAAGCATCATCAAAACGGCCAAAGCCAACGGACTGGTTCCCTTCGATTACCTGAACAGGTTATTTGAAGCCTTGCTTGAACGCAGATCCGACGACGACCTGACCGTGATGGTCCGTGAAGGTGGTGCCGGAGCCAAGACGGTCTTTATGGGTGAACGCGATGTACCGGCCCTGTTGTTGTGTTTCACCCACCACAGCCACATCACTGATATAGGCTTTCCACTCAGTCCGGCCGGCCGTGTGAGTTTCCTCATACAACTTGTCGATGTAGTACGTGGTTGAGGAGATACCGTCGGTGGTTCTGACCTGTTTGTAACGCATCAGGTCAGCACCGTAGGTAAAGGCCATGGTGGTGCTGATACCCTGTTTACTGCGGGTCAGACGGGTCGGTTTATCCCAGGTGTTGTACGTTGCCGTCAGACCATCGCCGGTGGTCAGGTTGCCCCGGGCGTCATAACTGAACGACACCGGGGTGTTATCCGGTTTCAGTACCGTGGCAACCGCATCCCAGGCATAGTCAATCTGTTGTACGGTCTGACCGCCATACGTGACCGTGTTCCCGGTCAGTCGGTGCAGCTTGTCGTAGTGGAAGGACTCGGTCAGGGTGTTCTGTTGCTGTATCAGATTACCGAAGGCATCAAACGCCGTGTATTCCAGATGATGCAGGGTGTCGGCACTGCTGGCGGTGTGCGTTACCCGGATGTCCGTCATCTGTCCGGTGCGCAGGCTGTATGTCGCCTGTGCCGTTAACAGCCCGTCCGTCAGGGTTGTCTGTGTCACATTGCCCAGCGCATCGGTCTGCGTGATGTCCAGGTAGACATACCCGGTCTGTGCGTTGCGCTCCGTCGTCAGGTCGCCCCGGTCGTTATAGTCCAGTGCCACCGTCAGGCCATTCGGATACACCAGTGCCTTCGGGCGACCCGCGTGGCTGTCGTACTGCGTTTTCACGGTGCGACTGATACCGTCCAGGGTAACGGTGGAGCTCGTCGGACGGCTCAGTGCATCATAGCCGAAGGTTCGGGTAATGCCGTGTTCCGCCTCACTGTCCGGCAGGCCTTTTTTCTGGCGGTCGAACCCGAAGGTGGCCACACTGCCATCAGCAACACGCCGGGTTATCCGCCCCAGTTTGTCATACTCAAACGTGGTGATCCTGCCGTTTGCATCAGTCTGCTTCTCCAGTTCACCAAAACCGTTATAAATAAAATAGCTGGTGCCCTGGTTCGGGTCATCCACCCGGGTTTTATGCCCCAGACCATTCCACTGAGCCAGAATCCGGTTGCCGGCCGCATCCTGCATCACCACCGGCTGACCGGTACTGTTATAGCTGTAACGGGTGATACCACCCAGTGCTGCATATTCCCATCAATGGCACTGGGTCATCACTTCTGTCAACAAGGCCATAGCGTTTACTACTTCAGACTCAAAGAGCTACTGGAAAAAATGTATCTCTCTCAGGCTGATGGCAGTTACCGTAAGTTCATGAACAGGCTTGCTATGGCACAGATATTGATTTTAGACGACTGGGGATTAGAACCGCTCACAGCTCAACAACGGAGTTACTTACTGGAGCTGATGGACGCTCGATATGATTTAAAATCGACGATCATTGCCTGCCAACTGCTAATGGATAAATGGTATGACATGATCGGTGAGTCAACTCATGCAGATGCGATATTAGATCGCCTCGTCCACAGTGGAACCCGACTGGAACTAAAGGGGGAATCAATGCGAAAAGTAAGTGTAATCTTGACTGATGGCGATCACTCAAGCTAATTTGTGCCTGGCTCTACAGAAAGAAAGTTGAGTGATCGGCATCATGGTAATAAGCAGATTGCTGAAGCCAGCGACTTTACCTATGGCGTGCGGCGTATTAAACGAGCGTTGAATGCTCTGGGCTACCCGGCAGGCGAGCAAAGAACGCGAGCCTTGATGAAAGAGGTTGGTGTTAGCGTGAAGCGACGCAAGAAGTACAAGGTGACCACCAACAGCAATCATAAACAGCCGGTGTTCGATAATGTGCTGACCCGCGAATTTGATGTACAACAGCCCAACCAGGCTTACGCGTCCGATATCACCTATGTCTGGACCCGGGAAGGTTGGTTATATCTGGCGGTTGTCATTGACCTGTTCTCACGCAAAGTTGTGGGCTAGAGCATGTCGTCGCGGATGAACGCCCAACTTGTGTGTGATGCGTTGACTATGGCGTTGTGGCAGCGAAGACCTCAGGCTGGTTTGATTCACCATTCAGATCGTGGTTCGCAATACGCCAGCAGACAGTTCAGACAGTTGCTGAATCTGCACCAGATCACGGGCAGTATGAGTCGAAAAGGTAACTACTGGGATAATGCTGTAGTAGAAAGCTTCTTCGGCACGTTGAAGCAAGAACGCGTGCAGTGGCGACACTATCAAACCCGCCATGAAGCGAAGCAGAATATTCTGCAATACATCACGATGTTTTATAACAGCCACAGGATGCATTCATATCTGGATTACAGAAGTCCAAATCAATATGAAGCAGAGATGGCAGAACGAGGAAAAGCGGCTTAACTAGGGTGTGTGAATTCGCTTGACCACGTCAATCTTTGAAGAAGCCAGCAATGTTGCCTAGCTGCTCATCATTAAAGGAAGCTTGCAACCCACTGGTACAACAGTAACCTCTACCGTTCGTCCTACCTTAACCTACTCATTTTCCCAACATCATCAATCCATTACTAATGATTTCACAGTTGCCCATCATCAACAAAACTTGACCCCATGACGCCTTTTTCGTTGTTAGCATCATCATGAAATTAGTTTTTAAGCATTACTAGCAATTGCCAATGATTTAATAATTGGGTGCTCGGTAGTTAGATAGTTTGGATGGTTAATGTGGTCTAAGAATAGTGATGATTGAGTGGTTGTTGCCCCAAATAGTAAAATGCCCCACCAAAAACTGCGTAGGGCACCTAAAGGCATCCTAGTTTAGGTCTACAAAATCCAACTTTAACTCACCTTTGACTTGAACAATCCATATGTCCCCCGCCTGATTAAGCATAAGCCCTCTAGGATGCTTATTCAAGGTATCCAAGTCGCCTGCAGCCTGCAGTAATTTAATGAATTTATTACTAATTATATAAGAAGAATACTCCAAAAACATATTGGAATTTAAGACCTTAATTGATTGACCTTCTACATCAATAAAAAATGGATAATTAATGGAATTTGATATAGATGCGTAGGCTTTACCTTCGATTGCTGCATTAATATTCGAGACAAATTGCTTGTATGCTTTTACCGAACTAATACCGTAGCCACTCAACACTCGGTCACTTTCAACTTGAGGGAATACTAATTTAGTTATAACAATGGTACTACTATCATGCTTCAACCCTAAGGTTTTAGCTATTTCACAGTTAGTTGACTCATTAATGTACGCAAGTGTTTGCTTTGTTAGGATATAATCCCAATCCATTTCAAGTTCAAAAGAGTCTCTATACTTCTCAACTCGCCCACTTATCAATACATTTACCGGGTACTGAATGTGTTTATCAATTTGGGAACTCCACTCTCTTGACTTGATAAGACTTACTAAATTATTCCATTCGTTTAGATTGTACTTTTGATTGTCACACTCAATTTGAGCAGCAGTACAAGACGAAATAGAAAATGCAATTAAGATAAAAAAATTACTAAAAAATTTCATTTACGGCCTTCCTGAATAATCATTATATAAGAACATGCGCCTCTCCGCTCTTCGCCTATTCCTATGTCCGTCTAGCTGACCAATATCTTGCGTTTCTTTAATCATTTTTTTGTAGCTATTGGATTTAAAGTGATTTTGGAATTTGGGGAATCTGTTTCCTCCTAGATAGCCAGTATTATACGTGAGACTAAATAGAGCATCATACTGGCCTTGTGTCATCCTTATATTCGCATTATTCGTTCGAATAAACGATTGCATCCTTCGCTGAGCGTCTGGTAGACCACGAGTTCTAAGTAACTCATCCCCTCTCGCTTCATCTATATTGTGAAAATCACCGCTATCATATTCTTTTTGAGTTATCTCTGTACCATACCCAACTGTCCACTTCCCAAGCGTGCCATCTTCATTTTTAATTCTATACGGATTCGACTTGAATCCCTCCCAACCTTTAATAAAGTCAATGCCGTCCTCACTAACTTCAAGTTCAGATGCCTTTTTATACGGGCTTTCTTTGCTCACCTTCGTTTGGTCTTCATGATGAGAAGCAGAACTCCATTTTCCACTGGTACCACTATGTCCTGAGCCACTGCCACTATCCAACTTATTAACGGTATTGGCAACTTTCTTGTTACCCTCTCCACCAATATCTGTCGTTTTGCTGTCATTTCGCTTAGATTTTGATAGTGAAACACTTCCGTTATTGTTCTTGGTTACTT
>CBFHMJ010000026.1:0-249035 GCA_965656875.1 Alteromonadaceae bacterium | reverse complement strand
GGCAAAATTAGAGATACTTCCCAAGTCGGCCTGAGTTGCCAACTTGGGTATAGGCTGTTAGTGTGTCTATGTCAAAGTCGCTCGGTAATTATACCGTCAGTTTCCCTTGGTAATCACACTAGTACATTTAATTACATCAAGCGTGGCTCAAACCACCCCTCTCTCCCCTTTCAACACTAACAACCGTGTCAATCTATCACTGCCGAACTCACCCCATGATGTTAGTTGCGGTGTACTCATCGACTTCACATATTTACCCACAATAGCAATGCGTTGTTGCTGAGGTAGTTCGTTCACTCGCTGCGTTATCTGTTCAATGTCAACTGGCACATGAATCATAGAGCTGCTGTTAAATAAATGACGATCAGATCGTGTTGTAATACCTACCCGACAAATCTCGGCTACCGCCTCGACTGACGAACGGCGAGCATAACCATCAAGTTCTCGTCTCCGCCACCATGCTCCCCACATGGCCAACTCAGTGCGGGCCGTTTTAATGTTGCGGACTGTCATCACTTACCCACGAAGTAAATGCTGCATTCATATCAACATTAAATACCTGCTCTATGATTGCTTTAGCTGTTTCATAAGTAACCTTAGTGTGTCCATTTTCGTAGTACTTATACTGAGATAAACAAACTCCATATATATCAGCAGCTTCTTCTTGTGTCATGGCAATCTGTTTCCTGGCATGCTTTAACATGCAAGCATAATCAGGTTTTAAAGTAGGTATAGCCAACTTTTTAGCATAGGAAACCTCTGTTTTAGCCCCCTCGCTTAATTCCCACCCTGGCAAACAGATCACCTGAGTTGCATGAGGTAACCGAGCCATTGCAATTTGCATGTAGGCCAACTCACTCAGTCCGTCAGGTTCAGCTGCCGGATTAAACACAACGCACCCAGCCTCATTCAATCGAGCTGAGACCGCGTTAAATGCAGGCCGATTATAATCAACCACTCCACTCATAGGTCCAGCCAGATATACTACCGTTCCGACTGAGTTTCCCTGCAATTCCATCACCGATATTTTCTCCTGTTACAAACTTATAAATTCACTTCAACTCACACAGTACTAACCATTCAAACCAATTAATGTGGTGAGCTGTCTATACAATATTTGCTAAGTAATCCATTGTGATCACGCTCTATCAACCAACTGTGATAACGTGTCAAAGCGTCTAACATCAATCCAGATAATCGACCGTGATTGTAAGTTTCCTGCATGATCCCCAACGAATGATTAATCACTCTTTCAGCAACAACCATGTCAACATTCAATTCCTGTAAAGCCGAACGACACAACTTACGTAAGTCATGTGCTGTCCAATGACGACGGCTAGCTTGTTGAATCAACGTGTTCGCTTGAACACTGGAAAGAGGTCGTCCGGTATGCCTATTGTTAAAAATAAATTCGCCGATGTATTTTCGTTTAATTTGGCGAGCCTTCACCTGCTGTAACAAACTAACGGCTAAATCAGTAAGCGGTAAAACATGATCACTGGCTATCTTTTTTCGGGTTTTTATATGCTCAACAGGTATTCGCCAGATACGACTTTCAAAGCTGATATCCCGCCAACGCGCTTGCCGTGTTTCACCAATTCGCGAACCATGCAAAAGGATCATCAATACAAAACAAACGGAATCCGGTGGCGCAGATACTAGATCCGCTAAGAAAAGAGGAGCCTGTTCTGTTTTCAGCCTCCCCGGTTTAGCCAGAATGGGGGCCTGGATAAACGTAGTGAAGTTATAAGATGCGACTGGATTATGTGTGATTAAATCAAGTCCATGTGCCTGACTAAATGCACGTTTCAATATTCCAAATATCTGTCTGCATGTGCCGGTCGCCAGTTTTGTTTGGAGTGGTTGCAATAACCGTTCATCAATAACCTGCTTTGATAAATCACCAATAACCAAATCACCGATGACGGGTATTGTATGTCGTCGTACCAGGCTACAAATTCCTGATTTTCTATTCCTGGAGAGTTGGCGATTATTGTTAACTCGCTCACAGTACCAGTGAAGCAATTCACCAACGCTGTAAAATTCTGCGTTTTTTATACGAGCATTAGCGTCAATAGCTACATCTTCAAGCCGCTTTAACGCGATACGTCTTGCACCCGACGGACTAATTTCAGGCCAGTTCGCCAGCTTTCGCCAGCGCTGCTTTCCTTCTGCCTGAAAAGTTAAGTACCACGAACCACCTGATTGACGATATCTGAATTTCAAACGTGGTAGTCGAGTATCAACCAATGTGGATACACTGCCACGTTGTGCTCTTATTTCCTTTTCACTGATCAAACAATGTACCGTCCCTCTCAAAGTGCCTCCTTAAATCAACGGTTTCTGCCCTTTCGGTCTGAAAGGTTCCTGTTCTGCCTGATGGTGGCGTCGTGCTACAGCCTCAACACTCAACGGTTCTATACGTCCATCAGTCATATCAAAATAAACGGTGCCGGTTCTTCCATGTCGGTTAGCACGGACCAATAATTCACGCATGTCACCGGCTGGGCTGTCCGGGTAATAAACCGTGTCGTTATACAAAAACATCACTACGTCCGCGTCCTGCTCAATCTGTCCAGTCTCACGTAAATCGGACAGAATAGGTCGCTTATCGGTTCGAGAATCAACCGAACGAGATAACTGCGCCAGTAAAATCACCGGCCAACCGAGTTCTTTCGCCAGCGCCTTAAGCCCCTTTGAAATTTCGCCATAAGCAAGATCATTACGTTCAGCTTGATTTGTTTTCATCAGCGTGAAGTAATCTAAGAATATTTTTCCGGGTTGACCCGGGTATGTGGCTTTCATTTCCCTGCAACGACTGACAACTTGCTGCAATGTCAGGCTGGCAGAGTCATCAACAAACAATCGGGTATCAGCCAGCTGGTTCAAGCTATGGGATACCATTCCAAAATCGTTATCAGACATAGGGCCATAAAAACGCCCGGTAGAAACACCAGACATTTGAGATAGAGATTTTTCGAGAACCTGCTCCTGGCTCATTTCCATTGAAAAAACCAGCGTAACCTCGTTCAAATCAACCGCAGCATGTTCTGCCATTCTCAGAGCCAGCGTTGTTTTTCCCATTTTAGGACGCGCCCCAATAACCACCATATCAGTTGGTTGCACACCACGCCGACCTACCAGCTCATCCAACGCCCCTAAACCAAACGTTGATCCGGTTGCCGATGTATCTCCAGCCATTCGACGCTCTAACGTCGTCAGCCAGGTATCAGCAATATCCGAAATCGACATAAATCCGCTTTCATTGCCCCGCTGTGTTTGAACTCCGGCCAGTGCAGTTTCTACAACACTCATACGAGCATCCGTCGTTCGGGCCTCTGCAAAATCAGCAATCGCCTGTTGTAACGACTGAAAAACAGCGCGCTCAGCGGACTTATCTCGAAGCAACTGAGCATAACCACGAATATTGGCGGTACTTGGCGTGTTACGTACCAGGTCACCCAACACTGAAAACGCCGCATTATCGCTACCCGCATTAGTTAAATAATCCCGGGTAGTCAACAAATCACAGGGCACTCCCTGTTGACGCAGGGAACTGATAGCCGTAAATATCTGCCGGTAATACTGATGGCCAAACACTGCTGGTGAGAGTTCGTCGATCGTCTGGTCGACAACACTCCCCGACCCCAATAACAAAAGTGCCCCGAGAACACCTGATTCAGCCTCAGCCGAGTAAAGGTTCAAATCATCCATGATCATGATATTGACCTTCCAACACTTTCACGAAATTAGCCGACTTTGCTAACCACTCCAAAGTAAAACCCTTGTGTTGGTTAACTAAAAATTTCGACTCAGCGGCATACTCAAAAAACTGGCGCCACCAGGCCAATCCTGATGCACGGTCGTGGTAAAGAGTGCCCCCGGTGGATCGGCGGATCTTAAATCCTTCCTTCCAGCGTTGGCTTAATGCCTGATATCCGGCTCGTTTGCTCGTCCATAAATTGCGGTTAGGCTGCGGTTTACCCGGTAACACATCCTGCCAAAAACCCAAAATCTCCAGATGAGGACATCGCAAATCTACAGATTTGCACTCTTCTTGATCATCATTATTACTTGATAATCCTTGTTTCTTCAGCGATGTCCGTTGCGATTCCAATTGCGCGTTGTCTTCCGTTTCACATTGCGATTCCAGTTGCGCGTTGGCTTCCGTTTCACGTTGCGATTCCAGTTGCGATTCACTGTCGCCAGCAACCCCGCGCCGCTCCTGAGTATTAAGCGATTTCGGATGCGCGTCGGTTTCCGATTCACATTGCGATTCCAGTTGCGCATTGGTTTTCGATTCTCGTTGCGATTCCAGTTGCGCAACCCGTTGCGATTCAGAAAACGCTAACGACTCAACATAACCAATCATTGAAATCACAATGGCCGTAGTACGGCCCGAGCCGATGATTCGATAACGAACAGCATTATGAACAGTTAATGTGTCTAACGCCCGACGCACAGCGCTCTTCACCGCGCTGTCAGGATTTTTACTGGCGCGATACATACCACTGACGGCCGCCTTATCACCCAGCTCTAACATCGTGGTCGCATAGTCGCCAGGGTTCAGCGCCACCGGGTTCCCCCGGTAATCAGTATCTAACGATCTGAACATCGCGTTGCGCCATACATATTGATAAATCAGCATGCATACCGGGTCACGAGACCACGGTTGCTGATCGACCGTTCTGAACTGCAAAACAAACCCTGATGAGTTGTTGTATCTATTATTGTTATCATTCATAATGTTATTTCGTGTTTTTGTTGTGTTGCCGCACAGCAAAACCTGCCAGTCAGTAGCCGCTGACTGGCAACCCTTGCCCCTTTTATCTAATCTCTTTTTGATACGCCCTTAGAACGCACAAGACGTTCCTGATAAATTCCTCTTTAACTAATACACTCTGATTTTCCCAGTCAACCTGCATACCTGTTGATTTAAATAAACGCTGGTAATTGCTGTAGAACAACGCTTTTGCGCAGTTCTCAACAATGTCAGGATTAAATTCGTCACAATCAAACACCATAACGGGTTATCCATTCACCAATCCGACGAACAACAGGCACCGGGAATTCATCAGTCAATCACCGAAAATCCGGCGTCACCCTCATAGCCTGGTTGAATGCCTATATGAAAGTACACTCGTGGGTCAGTCGATTTAGCAGTTACATCCATCTTAGGACGGAGCTGATGCTGCCATACATGGCGAATTGGCAATGTGTTCATTAATGCTCGCCCTGCTTTAGTACTCACAAAGTTCGCATGACACAAAAATAGTGTGAAGCCGCCCTGACGAGTGTCAGCAACCATTTTCTGTATGAAAGGTACAATGTTAAAGAAAGGAGGGTTTGTAATAACAAGGTCGTATTTATCAACAACCGAGTGAGTCAGGTAGTCACCAATGATGGCTGCTCGACTATCAGCACGAATATCCAGCGTGTCTACACTAAAACCAAATTCACTGACAACAGAAGGGTAAACTGAAGGGAACCACTCACAACCCCCAGCGGCAGGGTCCAATGCATTACGAGCCAACTTTAACTGCTCTCCATAATGCTCAAATAATGAGTTCATCACTGAACGAACCAGTCTGGGGTCCGTTACATAATACGAGTATTCATCTCGGTTTATCTGGTACAAATGAGGATCAAATCCAGCTGGTTTTTTTAGCATAGTTAAAACGCCAACTCTTCCTCAGCCGCCTGGAAATCATCAGAACCCGGTTCATCCGGGTCTGACGGCTGGCAGCAACATGATGCTGTTGCGCCTATCAATTCGCCGCAGGTTTCGCAATAATCAAAATCAAACATAGTCGTTCCTCTGGTTACCCCGAAGGGGCCATCCCTGGCTGTGCAACAAAAAGCAATCTTTTAAAAAAATGGGCTTCCCTGCCCAAACTCGCATCCAGGGTTGTTTTATCGTTACACCCGATCCCGGATGTAGTGATAAAACAACATGCATCCGTGCGTGCGTCCTTGCGTGCATCCTGCCGAGTCCTTCCTACTCCAGTTCCTCGTCCCCAGTCACAATCCACTCGCCACGTCATAAGTTCGCAAACCCTGAGAACCATTTACCCGAATGGCCCGGCGCGATACTCTCACGCGCTCACCATTCAGACACTGCCGATAATAGCTATTCAAATCATTGCGCAGGCTCTATCGCTGGCAGATAAAGTGAATATATTCACTAATCACCACTTGATTTACATTGTTCCAATACAAATTTAGGGTTTTCTGGTTCACTAATAATATCGTTAAAAAAAATGCAAATGATGAGCAGAATTAGAAGTGCAAATACAATGAGGCATACCTTTTTACTAGTCTGTAAAGACATCAGGTCTCAACTCTTTCTTGGTGACTTTGCCATCAGTCGCTTTTTCAACGGCAGCACACATTTCAGAAGGTATCTTTGATTTATTAAGCCAAGCCCATATATGGCCCTGCTTTTTACCTATTCGCTTAGCTAAATTGTGTTGGGATTTGCATATGGATACAGCAAGGCGTAACGCTTCTCTTGAACTCTCAATCATTGTATTTAACTACTTTAATAGTATTTATTGAGTTAAATACTATTTCATGAAAACACCAATTGTCAACAACCAATAGTATTGTTGTTTGATTACAATGGTGTTTGCTTTTAAGATTACTAAAAAATTACTACTAATTGGATTTAATGATGACGGATACTATTGGGACTCGTGTAAAGATGAGGCGAGTACAATTGAATCTTACTCAAATGCAACTGGCAGAGAAGTCAGGAATGAGCCAGCAAGCTATTCAACGTATTGAGCAAGGAGATACAAAGAAAAGTAGATCATTACCTGCTATAGCAAATGCACTAGGCGTGACTGTCTCCTTCTTAGAAAATGGTTCATATGATTCAATAGAGAAAGCCGTGGATACATCAAGAAATGTATCTGTAGATGAGGCATGTAAAGTAGCTAAAGAGTCTCTTGAAATAGCTGTCAGTACAATATTAAGTATGAAAACTTCGAAAGGCCAAGAGCCTAAACTGGACTGGAATACAGATAAAGAAATTTTAACTACAATGCTAACTTCAGCAATGATGGGAAAACTGACAGGGGATTATATGAAGGTAATTGCCATCGCAATCGCAAACTCAGAACATGTTGTTAACGATTAATCGAATTCCTTGCTTCTTGCATAATTATCATCTTTCTTACTCCATTATCTGCATTTAACGGTTGCTTGATAATCATATCTTCTAACTCAACAATTTCTTTTAAAATTAATTGCGCTTCTCTATTTTTGGAGAACTCTTTAATATCAATAACGTTATCAGCATGATTTGCAATGGAGGATTTATTTTCAAATTGTCCATCAGAAATTACTATTTTATGAATGTAAAAACTGCAAAGAGTCGCACTAAGTACAGTTAAAATCATAAATGTGATTACTATTAATTCCACAAAGCTTTCCTTATTAATATAGTTCTAATTGCAAAGCAAGAAATTAGCATTGGGACAATAATACTAGTCGAAATCAGCAAAGCGCGATATAAATGACCAAATACGTCAACTTCAAAGACTGCCCTTTCTGTGTAGCGAATTAATTGCAGAACAATAACTAACACCGACATATAGCAAATGTGCGCTGAAATTTTAGAAAAACGACAATTCTTTATGTTATGTAACGTAATAACAGTAAAAATAAACAACAACTCAAAAAAGCAAAATCCCAGATAAAAAAAGTGAAAATACAATGTTTTATCTACATTTGATTGAGACAGAGTTACGCTTACAAAATTTCCGAGTAAATGAAAAGCAGTAGTAGAAATAGCGACTAAAAAAACTGAATATTCACTATGCTCAGATGTACTGGTAGGTGACTCAAGAACTAATTTTCTAAGATTTGTATTCATCGCCATCACCACAAGTAACAGAGCAAAAACTTTACTTACAATGATGGCAAAAGATATATCTATCAGCATATTTTATTTAGGTGGCGGCGGTTCAATTCCATCACCTCCGCCCGTTCCATTAGTTACAATACCGCCATCAACATTTGAGCTTGGGGGGATTGTCCCACCACCTCCGCCTCCAACTTCAGGGCGATAATTAGAATTTAACTGAACCACATCATCTTTAAGAACCTGAGACGCGCTTTCAACATTCGGCTGTTTCACCATTTCTGATTGAACTAAATTAAACTGTGCAACAGCGTTATTTTGTATTTTCATACTCTAACCTTTAAGATTCGCAATAGTACCGATACAACCCCTTAATGTAAATATAAAAGCACTAAATATTAACAGAAGGGGCTTTCAAGTTAATACAATTTAACTCGATAACGCTATTTAATCATATTTTTTATTCTTCTATCATCATCTTTAGCAACTGCTTTTGAAAAGTTTCAAAGTCTCCATATATTGATGTAATAACCTACCTATTTAATTTATAGATCCAGATAGAGTCTTCACATTTAAGCCTTTAATAGTCATCAAGTGCTATTAAAAGAAACCCACCCACTAAACCAAACCAATATATTAATTGTATTTTACCACTTTAAAATTGTTGACAACAATTTTTGTTGGTAATAACCTTATATTGAAACTAGAAAACACGCTCACCACGCATTGCACAATGCAGTGGCTCAGGCACAAACCTTACTCAATGGAGCAGCATAATGAATACGTCTCAATGGCTGAAAAACATGCTTACAGAACATGACTTAACTTACCGAGCTATGGCTGAATTATGCCGAAACGCCGGATGGAATATTCAGCACTCAGTTATTGGAAAACTCATTAATGAACAACGAGCGCTGAAGCTGGAAGAGTTCGTCTTTATTTGCCAGGTGTTATCCGTAGAACCATCTGACGCTATCCAATTGTTTAGATAAGCGTGCGACAACACAACAAACGCATGAACGACTCAACAAAAACACGACCGGAGCAAACCATGTCAAACGGCAATCACCAAGGCGTTCAACCAGGCGGCAACCTGGTTGATTTGCCACTGATAGTACACAACGCCATTGCGGATTATGTCACCAGTGACGAACTAAAAACCACTATTGAAGGCGCGGTTAAAAAGAAGGTAGACGAACAAATTAGATCGGTTTTCACCTGGGGGGCTGGAAAAGACACTATTGAGAACGGTGTAAAAGAGATGTTTAAAGATATCTGTTCGTTCAGTGACTGGCCTAATTTTTCTGACTTTTTTCTAAACGCCTTTAAAACCTCATTAGAGGAATATCAATTGGGGCCGATGAAAGAGCTGATTGATAAAAAGCTCGGAGACATATTTCAGAAAGTGCCAGAAGAGTTAACGCTCACGGAAATTCTGAACAATATCAGAGATATCGTTTCTCGTGACTTAAATAATAAAACTGAACACGACGGATTTCATCATTCATTTGAATTAGAAATCAACAAAGATGCTTTTCGTCATTATTGGATTGAATTTAACGTTCCAGACCTCTCATACTCAGATGATATCCGCGCTTCCATCTTCGTTTTTGAGGATCGCATCAGTTCAATACACCTGAACGGTGACAAGTTGACCAAAGGCTTACTCTGCAGCAAATTCGGCGTTGAATTGTTCTTAAACCAACTGAGCGCAGCGGAAACACGAATTACGCTCGATCACGGCGATGATGGCTCAGAATACGACTGCGACTTTTATTTGGAGTAAATTCTTCAAACAATCGGCAACAAAAAAACACGACCGGCGCTAAAACAGCCAGGCGGCAACCTGGCTGCTCCAATGAACGATTTACACAACAAAAACACGAGACTACAATGAAAACATTCTCAAATATGGGTATTTTTGCTATGCCCGAACTGAACGGTCATATCGACCATCTGATCGAAGTACTGGACAAACCAATTAACAACAAGGAGGTTGCATGTTTTTAAATCCCATTCAAGAAAAAGTATGCGCAATTTGCTGCATGCAGATATCTCCCTTGTTTGATTTTTCTGTCGAAGTAATGAGCGGTTCAGCTCAAATGCTCAGTGTTCTTTTACGAAACGTTGAAGACAAAGCAACCATCATTGAAGAATCAATTGCATTACAAGGTGAAGCAGCCGTACACGAACTGGCGGCAATCAGTAGCCTTCTTGACAACTACCGGGAGAAACAAGATGAACGGAATCAACAGCATTACCCAGGATTGCTTTCTTAAACCTGACGGTGAATTTGACGAGGCCCGCTTTCACAAAAAGTGCGGCGCGTTAGGTAAACGCGGAGGTAGCATTTCACTGGGTGATAGTTGTCACTTCAAGCATGAGATGCTTCCACTTAATGCAAAGTTAATTGGAATCCATTACCAGGCTTACGAGTTTAGAGCCTGGTATATGGTTTGAGGAATTAATGATGGATAACGAGCATAAATTCATACTCGCATCAGAGTGGCGGGAACGAACATTCCGTAATCCTGAACAGGCCCCCAGTAATAGTCAGATTAGAACGTACATCACAAAGGGGATGCTCGTAGGAATGTTGGAGCCAAGACGCACATGGGTTGAAGAAGGTGCATTAATAGAGTCTGAACCAACTACAAGTAACCGTATCCCAGCTGGGCTTATATCTGATCCTGAATTGAAAAGCCTGATCGAGGCCAGCCAATGAGTAAAAACAATCCTCCACCCTACCTTACCTTCGACAAAAGCAAGGGCGTATGGAGGTTAAAACTAATTAATGGTGCACGCAAAAGCCTTGGTAAAAACAAAGCCAAGGCGTTCAAATTAGCGAATAACTACAACGCTATTATGCGAAATCCTGCTGTGATTAATCCAATTGAACAGGTAATCCTTGATAGCGAAAAACCTCGCCAGTTCAAAAAAACTAAAGAGTCTTTTTGTCATTTCATTGACCCACTGATTGATCGCATAATCAATGAACGTAACTATGCAGATTCGGTCGTCGAAGCATATCGACACAAGGCAAGGGATGCTAAAGCCTGGTTTGTAATGCCAGTATCCGAGTTGTCTCATTCGGTGATCACTGAATACTTGAACCGATTCAACCAATCAGCATTTGTCTACAATAAACATTTGGAGTTTATTAGCCGAGTGTTGGATTATGCGATGGATCAAGGCTTAATCCCGGAAAACTATGCAACTCGTAAAATCAGACGTGTAGAACCAAAGAGCCAGAAACAACGTATTAACCGCGATGAACTAAAGAAGATTTTATCGATTGCCCCGCTGTGGATGCGAACCGCTATGTTACTGGCCTATCAAACTGGTCATTCAGTACGTGAGATAGCAACTATTGAATACAAGCTTTCAAAACCGCATCCTGAACGAAATGGGTGCGTTTGGTTAAGCGAACCTGAGACTGTAAATGGCATCACGATCTTTGGCCACCTTTATATAAATAGAAAGAAAAATAAAAACACTTCTGCCAGTCGTGTACGAATACCCATCGGTCAGGCTCTAAAAAAAATCATTGATGACTCACGCGACAAAGCTTTGTGTCCTTTCGTTGTGCATCGAGTACCAATAAGAAACAAAGCACAGGCAGAAGGTCATACTCATCGGTTTCAAGTCACTGATAAGCATATCAGTAGAACATTTTCAAAACTCAGAGATGAA
Source organism: Alteromonadaceae bacterium (assembly GCA_965656875.1). GTDB lineage: Bacteria > Pseudomonadota > Gammaproteobacteria > Enterobacterales > Alteromonadaceae > CBFHMJ01. The sequence goes on along the minus strand of CBFHMJ010000026.1, from coordinate 237,475 downwards.
GCTGGTATTCAGGCGGGTTTTGCAAAAGTAAACCGCTGCACATTCCATTCAATACGGGCGTTAACCGCAAAAACTTTAGAACGGATGAACTACGATGATTTAGTAGCAAGACTGGCTCATTCAGATCAACGTGCAACGAATGTATATCTGGCAGGTCATGGTATTGAGTGGAATGAGGTGGAACCGGTTGAGTTGCCATTGCTTGTATGAGCAAGAACAACCTTAGATTAAGATATCTTTATAAAAATTTACCCCCTTTGGATATTAAATCATGCGACATTCCCTCTCTTAAAATAGATAATATTCATACGGAGAGAAAAATTTAACACTATCACATAACTAATCAACATTTTTTGTTGATTAGTTATGTGATAGTGTTTTATTATGCAATTATCGTGTTTTACAACTCCCTTAAATAAAATAACGAGTAGAACGTACAACTTACAACTTACAACGACGGAGTTTGCCATGAAAGTTTCTCAGTTCGGTTACATGATTAGGACTTCAAGACTGCTTAGTGGAAATAATATGAAAGAAATGGCAAAGGCGATTGGGGTAACTTCATCCTTACTGTCTGCAGTCGAATTAGGAAAAAGAAGTATCTCAGAGGAGCTTATCTTGAATGTTATTAAGTATTTTAATTATGACGATGAACAAGAAGAAAAACTAAGAGAAGCAGCAATGATTTCACAACCAGTAATGAAATTTAATGTTACTTCTCATAATGATCAAGAAAAAATATTGCTACATAAATTTGCACACAAGGTCAAATCTCTTAGCAAAGATGAGTTAGAAACATTTAACAAGCTATTAGGCACTGGAGATCATGTAATTGAATAAAAACCCAGAACTACGCGGGCAGTTAGTTCCTGCTCGTACTTTAAGTTATATCGCAAAAACTGCGTTGGATCTCAGGAATGTCCTAACTAAAACACTATCAATTGAAGATCACTTTTTGCCTCTTGGTAAAATTACTGCACACCTATTGAATCTCCCTGATCCTACAATTTTAATCAATGTAGTGAGTGATGATTCACTACAAGAAGGTACAAATGCAATTGCCACTCCGCACAACAAAGAGATAGCCCTTAAGGAATCTGTTTTTGACCTATTAGTTGAAGAAGATCCATATTGTCGTGAAATTATGGCACATGAGTTAGGACATCTAATTTTGGAGCATGGAGTTGGTTATAGGCATTCAAAAGATAATCGGCCATCAACTAAAAATGAAGACAGCGAATGGCAAGCGGACGCCTTTGCTGCATTTCTTTTGATTGGAATATCAATTCCATACCATTTGAAAGATTATTCAAAATTATTAGGTGTTACATCCGAAATGCTTAAAATGTATGAGCTTTTAGTAAATGAACTTAAATTAGAGCATCAGAATGATAAGTAATGTTTAAGAAAAATATTTTTACTGAGAAAACAAACGTTAATGCAGGTTTATTTACCACGGGGTAATACGTTACAACCATAACGTAATACTGGGCATATAACGGCGCTTCCGCCCTCCCCCTGTCGCCGGGGGCCTTTATTCCGAAGCGCCTACATTAAACAAAGGCATCTTTATGAATACTCAAGACGATGAAAACTTTATTTACAGGCCATACATCACCATCAAAGGTAAACGCATTTACCGAAAAAACGGTGGTGTTTTTAAAATTCCTGTCAAAAATAAACGCTAATGCAGGTTTATTTACCACGGGGTAATACGTTACAACCATAACGTAATACTGGGCATATAACGGCGCTTCCGCCCTCCCCCTGTCGCCGGGGGCCTTTATTCCGAAGCGCCTACATTAAACAAAGACATCTTTATGAATACCCAAGACGATGAATACTTTATTTACAGGCCATACATCACCATCAAAGGTAAACGCATTTATCGAAAAAATGGTGGTGTATTTAAAATTCCTGTCAAAAATAAACGCTAATGCAGGTTTATTTACCACGGGGTAATACGTTACAACCATAACGTATTACTGGGCATATAACGGCGCTTCCGCCCTCCCCCTGTCGCCGGGGGCCTTTTTTTCTGAAGCGCCTATCATAAGTAAGTTTATCTCATGATCCAAAAAGCACCAGAAAATAGTCTCTTTTACCCTACTAACCCATATAGGAAGGGTTACTATACATCCAGATTCAGACGAATGAATAGTTCACCATAAGTTACTTTTTCTTTCAACAGGAGGCTTACTTACCTTGCCTCCTTTTACAAATAACTTAATGATAAATCAGAGCTCAACACTAAATTTGATGTGGATTGTAGTCATCACGCGCTTTTTGTCAAGCCACTACTGTTACAACAGTAATTTTTTACCATATATTTACACTTTTTGTAAAGAGAAGATACTTCCTTTGCGATTAAAGACGTTAACCCTTAGCGAATTGTGAATACAAAACCACTCTTACATAAATGAACAAAACTGAGATGTCACTATTATGACCAAAGTTACTCATGATTTATTTTAAATAAACACATTGTTTTGGTTCCTTTTTCTTTTTTGCACTACTGAAAATACAAATATATGTAGTTTGGCTTACCTTTACTAAGGGGGAACATGCAATTGTAAGCTATTGATATCTAATATACTAAATTTTGATAAAATAGACTGCAAAAACAGCCATGATAATGAGGTAACTCATTGAAAGAGATTAGTATTTCATAGTTTGAAACACTAATTTGACATGGTAGGGGTCGGTAGTTCGAGTCTACTCGGACGCACCAATTCCTTTTTCAACACATCAAAACCTTCAAAAGTCTTGAAAACACTAGTGGTCTGGGGTGTTCTAGTTCCAGAGAACCGACTGTAGGCAAAAGGCTCACTAAACACTAATTTCAGCACTGCACGCTTATCCTCCAGATGTTCCGAAAGCCACAGTTTCATGGGGTTTTTCAGGAAGTCTAACGAAGTTCGAGATATTCTACTAAAGGGTCGCTTGGGTTCAGCCTTTTGTTCCGCCTTTTCCTGTAGTAATACCTTCTCATATTCCAGTTTACTCAGCTTTTGTTGAAGGTTCTCCGTCAAAGCCTCACTTTCAGAATCAACAATCAAGTCCACAATCTTGGCAATTTTTACATCAATTCCTACAATTTGCTTCTTGTGCTCTGTAACGCGCTGTTGCTGATATTACTCTGTGAAGTCCCAAATCTTTTTAAACATAGCAACGCCAATATCATAAGCTGCCTGTTGTGGTACAACTTGCTTGAGTATTTCTTCAAATGAGCATTCAACGTCCGCACAGCGCAACGACTACCAAAACGCATGCTTAGGCTTTGGGATTGCTAATCTACAACCAATTGCACACTGTCCAAACCCCAACCAATATCAATTATGAAGTGGCACAATAAAGGAGCGGAGTCAGCAAAGCTTTAACCCTTAAAAAAGCCCCCTTGAGAAGCAAAATTCAATTCACATCTTGACTTACTTTTGGCTCCAGAATTAAATGTGGTCAATAAAGGTCATTTTTACGATTTCATTACCTACTTTTGATTACCATTAGGCAAAGCATGGAAAATATAAACCGCTTCATAATACACGAGTTGGTGAAATACCAAGAGCCAAATACAGCTGATAGTTTATTAGATTTAGGCGACGATATAGTGTCAGGTTTAGCTGGTGATATTTTGTCCATATATAGAAAGAAGGTTTCGGTTATTTACGGTAAGTTTAGAGATAGTGGAGCATTCCCTAAGGATTTAAACACTTACCTTAATTCAGTTGACGACACTAATTTCATAAATTTAACGAAGCTGTCAATGACAAGTCTAGCGGACAAGATGGAAGGTACATCAGGCACTGGTGGCTACATTTGTTTTATCGAATATGAAACAAATAAGGGAAAAAGATTACTTGTATCAATGATTAAAAACACTGCTGGAGTAAAACTGAAAAAGTTAAAGCCAGAAGTTGATATACATATTGATAAAAGCAAGTTATATCAAGCTCTAGACATTAGTATTTCAGGCTACCAAGAAGCACTACGGGGCAAAACATTAAAAGATAGCTACTTAGGTTTTATTAGTAAGTCAGGAGAGCCTAGCGGTTATTTTCAACAAGCTTTTTCTTGTACAAGTAATGTAGTCCCCTCTAAGGCTGTAAAAAAAACCCCTCCAGCACTAAAAGCGTTCTTAGAGCAATATACTAGTGACAAGAGGATTTTGAAGGATGCCAGAGCGGCACTCATTGGCTACTTTAAAGATAATATAAATTCTACAGTCAGATTAAGGCGAATTAATGATATTGCTAATGCGTACTTGCCGGAAGATGCTCCAGACGATGCGAAAGATAGTTTTATTGAGTTTGTGAAATCAGAACAGTGGCAGCTTCCTGAGGAATTTAATGCAGTAAAAGGGTCAGTAGACAGCCTATCTCGACTAACTTACACATCTGAAAATGTTACTCTTAATTTTGAACGCAATTTACTAGGTGATAGCTCAAAACAATCAGACTCACACAAATCAATTTTATTTGACGCAAAAAATAAAGAAATTTTAATAAAAGATCTGTCTGATGGTTTTGTGCAAGACTTATTGAAAGAACTTGATATGACAAAAAACGATGAATGACTTGGATAGCCAGCACGGCACATTTAATTCTTTAATCGGCTTATATAAAGAAATCGGGAAACAACTAGCGTTAAACAATACTAATATTGATGCAATAAATATTGAAGAAGAGTTTTCTTTAACCTCTCAAGCCATTACATATCTCAAAGAACTTGAAATATCAGGTGCATGTAAGAAACTTGAACTAGATATAGATTATGAGGAGATAAGCAACCTAAATGCTCTTCAAGCAACTCAGACTTGCTCACGCCTAACCATTAATTTCCATAGTGAAGATTATGATTGTGGAATGTTTATATTGCAGAGTCGTAAGCAGCTTTTTGATAAGTTTTCTTTGAATTTAGCTAGGGGCTTTGGGTTGCCAAGGCAATTTTATATAGTTGAGGAAGATTTCAATAGCGGCGTTGACGACAAACCTGATTGGCTCAACTCTTTATCAAATGCTCTTGATTGGTTAGATTTATTTCGCAACCTTGCCGACATAGACAAAGACCATAAAGCTGGTGAGCAACTATATTTTTTAACCAAGTCAGAAGCAGAAAAATACTCAAAACCTTTCGAGTTTGTAATAGAGTTATCTGCGGAATTCTATAACATCACCTCTGTACCAGAAGTTGGTGACTTTTCAACGTTAAAAATAACCGCTAACAAAAAAGACTTACACATTGAAGAAAAGCGTTCTTTTTTCAAATTGGCACTCGTTGAGATGTTAAAAGAGCTGATGAACGAAAAGCCGTCAACACCACTGGTTGAGCTGGCAATAAAGAACATAGACAAGTTGAAGTCACTTTACTTTTCACATTATGAAGTATTTATACATAACTTTGCTTTGCACGAATTCCACCAAAAAGTAGAAGAAAAATACTTCGAGTATGTTGAAAAAATACATCAAGCGGTTGGGGATATTCAGGCAAAAATTTATGCCATTCCTACCGTATTTTTAGGTTTGGCAGCCCTTGTAAAATTTGATTCAACAACTTCGTATTTATATATCTTTATTGGAATTTCAGTAAGCTCTCTATTTACGTTCTGGATGGTTTTAGACCAGCAGCATCGACTAAAAAACATTAAAGATAGTATGGACTTTGTGTTCAAAAAGCTGAAAAAGGAAGGGAACGAGCACTTAGAATATGAAGAAGTATCCAAGGACATATCTACCATGACTGGAAAACTAGATGACCTTGTAACTTCAAGAAAAAAACGACTATGCACATACGCTGTAATATCCTGGCTCCCATTGCAAGTAGCAATTATGATTGCAGTTTCTAAACATCACCAAGAAATTCTAACGTTTTTGGTCGATATAATCCTATAAGATAATAGTTAACCGTCACACAAATATTCTTATGTAACCGAAGCCCTCTAACTTAGATTCTTTTCGGTAGTGTTCGGAATTCTGTGTCATTTATAAAAATAACGCCAGAATTTAACTTTAATTGACTGTCTAATCAGTCATAAAAATATCGGAGTAACCCATGATTCAATCGACGAACCAATCATTTACTCACACAACATCTCTATCTTCCAAAAACCTTTCTGACGAGCAGATAGCACTGCTAAAACTACTCTCATTCGCTGAAAATGATCTCGCAGCAAACAAAACAACCAGCCACACTGAATTACTCAAGGAAATTTCAGGCTGGGCTAATGATTAGCCAGCCTTTACTCCAGCCTCTCCACACTCACCCTCTCAGGTGTTGCCCATTCATGATAAATATCATCTAAAAATCCAGCTATTTCCCCTTCCTGCAAGTCATCAGGTAGTTGTACGTCCTGAACAGGCACTCGTTTTCCAGGTGTGGAGATATCATAAAGTCGCCAGTGGCTGGCTTCGCGACGAACGGCCATCAGTCGGCCAAAGACATCAAACGTCAGGCGTTGATTCATCGTTATAAACCGCCGGCCAAATCGATAAAACTACCTGTTACAAATGAAGCGCTATCGCTGCTTAACCAGGCGATGGCCTGGGCAACTTCTTCGGGCTGACCGCCGCGTTTCATGGGTAATTGCTTCGCCAGTCGATCAACCCGGCCGGGTTCACCACCGCTGGCGTGGATGTCGGTATAAATGAGTCCCGGACGCACGGCGTTAACTCTAATACCTTCAGCAGCCACTTCTTTTGACAGGCCAAGCGTTAACGAATCCATTGCGCCTTTTGATGCGGCGTAATCCACATATTCAAACGCAGCGCCGAGCCGTGAAGCAACCGATGAAACATTAACGATGCTACCACCCTTCCCTTCCGAGGTTGTCGACATGCGTTTAACCGCTTCGCGACAACAGATAAATGCGCTGGTGACATTGGCCTGTAACACCCGATTGATGCGGTCTGCTGTCATCTCCACCAGCGGCATTTTCTGTTCAAGTATTCCAACATTATTCACCAATGCAGTAAGTTCTCCGTCTAACTCATCAATTCGTTGAAACAACTGAACAATGTCTGATTCGTGACGTAAATCGGCCTGAATGGCGGTCGCAGAACCACCCAACTGCGTGATAGCTGTTACGACTGCATCTGCGGCTTGTTGGTTTTTGTGGAAATTAACAATGATATGCCAGCCCTGGCTGGCCATCAGTGTCGCGGTGGCAGCACCAATGCCTCGGCTCGCACCGGTGATCAATGCAATGCTGAGTTGTTGTTTTTCGTTCTTCATAGGAGCCTGTTGAAACGTTCTGCACTGGCCTGTTAGTACGGCTAATCATGCTAAAAAGCGCGTTTACAGGCGACCGATATCAGGAATTATTATTAATTTATTTGGTGTATTTTGTTGAATTTTTTACTTTCGACATCTTTAATAAACGACTTATAAAAATAATTAAACAAAACAACGACCACACTTTAACCGGGACTATGTTCACCTTATGAACAGCAATACACTTTCTGTCCGGGCAACGTTTGTCCGGAGCGCACTGATCGTGACAGGATTGATCTGCCTGATCATTGCCAGTACGTTTAGCTGGAAATATGTGTCCATTCAGCAAAATCACAGTAACACGGTTACCAGTCAGTTATCGCACCAAACCCTTGACGAAGTAAATGCCATTCAGGAAAAACTCTCTCATCTTTCCCGTATCATCGACACGCTGGCGGAACAGGTCAGTACCGATGTATTCGAGCCGACCAACACACAGACCTGGGTTGAACAACATTTTCGGTTGAACCCCGGTCTGAATTCACTGGCCATTGCTCTTAAGCCCGGGATACATCCCGGTGAGTCACGTTATCACGCTCCGTATTACGAACGGTTTTTAGGTATAGAACAATATTACTGGTTAGAGAATTACGATAACGGCGACCCGCAATTTGAGTGGTATCACGGCGCTATGCAACACGGTCCCCGCTGGACTGAACCTTATTATGAGCAAAAAAACAATGTGTTGATGACGACCTATACCACGCCGATTTACGCCAGTGAAACGGATTTTCAGCAACAGCGCCACCCTATTGGCGTTATTGCAACGGACATCGCCCTGGCTGATTTAACGGACACCATTCGGGAAGTTTCACTCGGCAAAACCGGCTATGCGATGATGTTTTCCGCCAAAGATAAATTATTGTCTCATCCGGTGTTTGACTACGTTCGCAGTAATCTGACGCGACAACAACTCAGCCACAAAACCGGCCTGCATTTTCTGGAATCCCGACCTGATTGCAACGTTAGAAAGCTGACCATTACGCAACATGATCTGGACGACGACCGACTTTTCACGGCTTGCTATCAATTACCCGATACCGGCTGGACGCTGATTACCACATACAGTAACAGTGAAGATCAGATTTCGGTGAATGATCGACGTCAGTTTCTGACCATCATCGTGACATCGGTGTTATTGCTGTTACTGTGTCTGTACAGCTTATTTGTCGGCGGCTACAGTCAGGCTCGGTTAACGGCTACTGTCGTCGCCATTTACACGGGCTTTTTTACTCTGGCCGTTATTTGTAACTGGTGGATGGCGCGGCATATCTACGACACGTCGCTGAATAACGGTGTGCCAGTGTTTAATATGACGGACCGGGAAGCATTTATTGAAAACTACATCAATGAAAGTGCCAGAAAGCATTTCACCCGTCCACAAGTCGTGCCAACCGGCGTTCATCTGCAATCCGCTGAATTTCGCTCACCTAATAATATCTTTGTGACAGGCTATATCTGGCAAAAATACCAACCTGAACAACTGAAAAAAATCACTCCAGGCATTATCGTGCCCGAAGCAGTCAGCATCGACATTACCGAAGCCTATAACACGGTCAATAACGACGGCAGTATTGTGATTGGTTGGTATCTTGAAACCGAAATCAGGCAACCCTTCAATTACGATGATTACCCGTTTGATATTCAGCATTTGTGGCTTCGATTGTGGCATAAAGAATTTGATAAAAATGTGCTACTGGTGCCTGACCTGGAATCCTACAGCATGACGTTACCCGGTTCCTTGCCCGGGCTGGATAAGAACATTGTGCTCTCTGGCTGGAATATCGTGAGTAGTCAGTTCAACCTGGTGCCACACAGCTACAACGAAAATTTTGGCATTGAGAGCTATGCCGATTTAGTAAATTCCCCCGAACTGTATTTCGATGTTGTGTTGCACCGTCAATTTCTCAGTCCATTTATCACCACACTACTCCCGGTACTGGTTATCGCGTTTCTGATTTTTACCGCTATTCTTAATCTTCATTCCAGTGATATGAATGAGATCCGTAATACGGGAGGCGCACTGATGTTTACGATTTTACTCGCCCACTTTTCCCTGCGGGAAAGCCTTGATTTAAGTGGTGTTGTGTATTTTGAATCGTTTTACTTCGTGCTGTATTTCATGATTTTCATCTTACTGATGATCGGTTATCAGTATCACAACAGTAACCATGAACGTTATAAAGACAGGCTGCAGGACATTAACGTCAAACTGTTCTGGCCCGGTTTCACCTGCATTATTTTTGTCATCAGTCTGACCACCTTCTACTGAACAGATACAACTGATACGCAATGATGCAAACAACGAAAATAACAAATGCAACAACAGCCGTAACCACATACTGGCCACGCCACACAAACCGCAGTAAGTGAGTGGAAACATAAGCAAGAACGTGGAAAGCGACTGTACTCAAGAATGACCACTAACGCCAACAAAGGAACCTGGATATGCAAATCGACTTTCACCACGGCACAACCTATGTGCTGGCTCGCCTTGCGGGTTTTGAACAACCAGAAGCAGAAATAATCGCCTACTGCGCCCAGTATGTGGATGACGCGACCAACAAAGCGACCATAAAATTCAGTAATGGTGCTCTGTTCGAGCGTATCGCATCAGCTCACAAAATGCTGGACTATAAAAACTTCAAAGAACTGGATAATCACAAGTGCTGGATTCCCTTCCACTTCTTACCCGGTAATCAGGGAAAAGCCGCTGGTGAAAATCCCGGGGCCGGGTTTTACAACAAAATCGTCTGCACACCCAACAGCCATGTCGCGCAGGACATGGTCCGCGCCTGTATTGAAGGAAAAGACAAACCCTGGGCATTACATCGCCTTGGCATCTCAATGCATGTTTATGCTGATACCTTTGCCCATCAGGGTTTTGCCGGGGTGACACATGCGATCAACCGGGTCGAAAATATCGAAGCACTCGATGATGACGAAGATGCCGGTTTTTTTGGTCGCCTGAAAGATTCCTTTGGTGATAAATGGGATGACGTGAAATCTGGCCTGGTGGGTGATGTATTCCCGCTCGGACACGGTGCCGCATTAAGTTACCCGGACCGTCCCTTTTTGAACTGGACTTACGATCGCCCGTTGATTGGTGTGAATGGCAAGGTCGTAAAAGGCCGGGATGGCAAAGAAAAACTGACCGCTGTCGTGCGTTCAAACCCTGATGACTTTATGAGCGCCTGTTATCACCTACACAACGCCATGCAACGTTTCAAACTCGGTAATGCGGATGCCCATGTGCAAGAATTATCAGCCCGAGACAGCGACATGTTGCAAGAACTGTTTACCACCCTGACCGATACCGACGGTGAACAACGTCACAAACACTGGCTGGACGCGATTGCAGCAGGCAAATTCAGCTTTGGTGCCGAAACCGTTAATTATATCGGTGAAGGCCCTGGTTCATGGAAGTATCAGATCCTGGGTGAAACGCTGGAAGGTCCGGATGATGAAATCACACCAGAATATCCATTCAAACGAGAATTCCTGACCAGCAACTGGAAGTATTTTCACGATGCAGCCCTGGCTCACCGCTTTGATGTTATTCACAACATCTTGCCGAGATATGGTATCTGCGTGGCCTGATGATTCAGGCCGCTACACAGACAACTCAATCCGGGGTCTGATGACCCTAATCAGTTAACTGAATGCAATGTAACAGACATCAGCAGTATCGATAGTCCTGAAACACAAAATAAAAAAGAACAAGGACAAGACAATGGACAGAATTTCGTTGCCGTCATCGGATATCAAATCCGATTATGACGTACTCGTTGTAGGATCAGGTTATGGCGGTGGCATCGCCGCTTCTCGGATGGCCCGTGCCGGGCAATCCGTAGCACTCTTTGAACGAGGCCGGGAGATGATCCCGGGCGAATATCCAGACACCCCCATCGCAGCCGCCAAAGAAATGCAAATGAACACACCAGACGGCCATATTGGCTCTCGGCTGGGCATGTTCGAATTCCACGTTAACAAAGATATGAATGCACTGGTCGGCTGTGGCCTGGGTGGAACATCACTTATCAACGCCAACGTATCGTTACGAGTGACCGATTTCGTCTGGCAAGATACTCGCTGGCCTCAGGCGATCCGGGACGATTTACACACAGGTATCGAGCATGGCTATTTGCGCGCTGAAAAAATGCTGGGTGCAAATCCTTATCCCGCCAGCTGCCCTCCGCTGAAAAAAACAGAAGCGCATAAACAATCAGCTAAAGGCCTTGGCGATGGCGCGATGTTTTATCGTCCACCGATTAACGTGACGTTCAGTGACGGTACCAATGCAGCAGGCGTTGAACAAAAAGCCTGTAATTATTGTGGTGACTGCGTGAGTGGCTGCAATAACAAAGCAAAAAATACCACGCTGATGAATTACTTACCGGATGCCGTCAATAATGGCGCGGAGATATTCACTTGCGTAAGTGTGCGCCACATTACACCGGGTGAAACCCGGCGCTGGCGCGTCTGGTATCAACCCGTCGATGCAGAAAGGGAAACCTTCGACGCAGCGGAACTGTTTGTTGAAGCCGATTTTGTGATGCTGGGTGCTGGCACTATCGGCTCTACTGAAATTTTACTGCGCTCTGCTGAACATGGATTAACACTCTCGGATAAGCTAGGCAAAAATTACACCGGAAACGGCGATGTACTGGGTATGGCCTACAATTGTGATCAACCAATAAACGGTATTGGTTTTGGCGATCATGATCCTGATGACATCGGCCCCGTTGGCCCTTGTATTACCTCCATCATCGACCACCGAAATACACCTGATTTACACGACGCTTATGTGATTGAAGAAGGCTCCATTCCCGGCGCGATAGGCGGTATTTTACCGGCGGGTCTGGCGGCCTTTAATGCCGGACTGGGCATTGATACTGATAGCGGCTTCGGCGATGAAATCAAAGAGCATAGTCGAGTACTGGAAAGCATGATACGAGGGCCTTATCACGGTGCGGTCAACAATTCACAAACGTTTTTGGTTATGTGTCACGACAACGCTCAGGGAGAAGTCCTGTTAAAAGATAATGCCCCCCGTATAAGCTGGCCTGCGGTTGGCGATCAGCCGATTTTTACTAAAGTAAATAATGTTTTACTGGACGCCACTAAACCTTTGGGCGGCACCTATCTGAAAAATCCAATCTGGAGCCATGCACTTGGAAACAAACTGGTCACTGTACATTCTCTTGGCGGCGCAGGTATGGCCGAAGATGCCGCCAGCGGCGTAACCTCTCACAAAGGCGAGGTCTTTGCCGGGAAAACTGGCACTGACACTCATGCAGGATTGTACGTGGTTGATGGTGCCATTATGCCAATGAGTCTGGGTGTAAATCCGTTATTAACCATTTCTGCACTGGCAGAACGGAATATGGCGATTCTTGCCAGTGAGCAAGGCTGGTCGATTGATTATGATAAAAAACCTGACCGGGTGATTCCGACGATACCTCATCAACCTGGGGTGCAATTCACGGAAAAAATGACGGGATTTATGGCACCAGCAACGCCCACTGAAAATACGATGAGTTATGACGATGCGTGGGAAGCTGGTAAGGATAACAACACGACTATTCAGTTTGTACTGACCATCACCAGTAACGATGTGACTGAGATGGTGAACAATCCGGCTCATAAAGCAGTGATGGCAGGAACCGTGACGGCCCCTGCACTGTCAGACAAGCCCATGACAATTTCGGACGGTGAATTCCAGCTATTTGTCGATGACACCAGTGAAGTTGAAACAAAAAACATGGTCTATCGCATGACGCTTAACAGTGCGGAGGGTAAACGCTGGCACTTTAGCGGTAAAAAGATCATCAACCCACAATCTCTGACGAAAGTATGGCCGCAAACGTCAACGTTATATGTGGACATAGCAGACGAACAACAACGTGTCATCTCCAAAGCCATTCTGCATATCAAACCTGCTGACTTCATGAAACAAATGACAACCATGAAGGCAATCAACACCGACTCGCTAACAGAGAAAACTAAAGCGTTGGCGACCTTTGGTCGATATTTTGCGGGTTCATTATTTGATACATATGGCGGCATTTTTCAAGCAGATAATTATTTCAATCCGGATGCACCTCCTCGCACGAAACGACAACTGCGTGTCGGTGCGCCACAACTGCACCCGTTTACCACAACGGATAACACAGACCTGTTGCTAACCCGCTACAACGGCGGTGAGCAGCATCCGGACGGTAAAGCGAAAGATGTAGTGATAATGGTGCATGGTGCTGGTGTTTCCAGCGATATTTTTGCCACTGACTTACCACCAACCAATCTGCTGGAAGCCGTATACGCACAAGGCTATGATGTCTGGCTACTGGATTTTCGGTGCAGCATTAAACTGGCCGCCAGCCAGACATCATTTAATGGTGATCAAATTGCTGATATCGATATGCCAGAAGCGGTTAATTACATTCGTCGCACAACGGGAGTCGCCAGTATTCAGGCAATTGTTCATTGCTTTGGCGCGAACACCTTTTTCATGGCGATGTTAAAAGGCATGGCCGGGATTAAATCGATTGTCTGTTCGCAGATTGCAACGGATTTGATCACACCGTTAATTTCACGGGTTAAAACAGGGCTGCATCTTCCTACGATCCTGGATGCACTGGGCGTCGACTCCCTGGATGCATACACAGACAGCCATGCCAACTGGCAACAAAAACTATTGGATGATGCGCTACATTTGTATCCCGTTGATGCCGATGAACAATGCGATAACCCCGTCTGTAAACGCATCACGTTTATGTATGCCTTGCTCTATGAACATAGTCAGCTTGATGAGCGAATTCATGACCATCTTCACGAGTTATTCGGTGTCTGTAATATGGACGCCTTTAAACATCTGGCGTTAATGGTCAGGGAGAAGAAAGTTGTTACCGCAAATGGACAGGACAGTTATCTGGACGGCATCAATCATCTGGATTTACCCATCACGTTTATTCACGGACAGCATAATCAGTGCTATTTACCTCAGAGTACAGAAAAAACACTGGCTCGACTAATCGAGCGTTTTGACCAACACCAGTATGCCCGTCATGTGATCCCAGGTTATGGACACATCGACTGTATATTTGGCAAACACGCACATGAAGATGTCTACCCATTTATTCTGCAACATTTGAATAAGTGGGCCTGATATTTTTAATAGCTAATACAACACACCCACTCATTATTGAGTGGGTGTGTTGTATCTGAAGAAATTAGTCTGAATTTAATTCGGCTCAGACCGTTTAAATTCCCGGGGAGAGCAGCCAAAAAACTGTTTAAATCTCCGGCTGAAGTGGCTTGGACTGGCATATCCCAGGTCGTAGCACACATCGGTCACTTTATCGCCTGCCTGTAAACGCTCTGCAGCAGCCTGAATCCTGAGTTGTTGTTGAAACTCACCAGGTGTGCAACCTACCCGCTTTTTAAACTCCGCAAATAACCGGGTCCGCCCCATACAAGCCAGCCGGGATAGTTCTTCGATATCGACAGGCTGATTAAGTTGATTTTTCAACTGATTAACCACCGCTGCAAACCCCGAAGCATCGGGTTCATGCCGACTATAAGCCAATAAAAACTCACGTTCTTCATGACGTAACAGCCGAACAATCAACTCCGTGATACATAACTCAATCATAAAATCACGGTCAGGATGGTCTTCAATGAATAAGGATACAATGCGGTTTAAGAGTTGTTGTGTTGCTGTGGTGTGATGGGTGTGCAGAATTGCTGCTTTGTAATCCCACTCTCGATGACCATTGTCGAGCTGTATAGTTTCGTTCATTTGCTCAACCACCTGCCTGACCCGCTCTTCACTGATTTCTACCGTGATACAGGTGGTCGGTTTGTCGGGTAAGGCTTCAGGAAAGTCGATGGCGATATATTGCCCTGGGGCCATAACAAAAGATTCGTGGGGCAAGAAAATTTGCTGTGCCTCATGAAAATCATCGTGTATCACTTTTTTACCCGTTACCATGCCACAATAAAGCAACTGGTCAGAGCGCAAGCCAACACGTTCAGCGGCATCATACGTATCATAAATTGATAGCTCTGATTCCCGTCCGGCAAAACATATTCTATTTTCGACTAACTGTTTTGGTGCACGGATTTTACTTAATTTCTGAAGATTCATAACACACCGGATATCCGCTAAATGTTAATAAAATGCAGCATTTTTAAAACATTATGAAGGAAGATAACGCAGAAAAGTACAGCATGTGGTGCGTTAATGTCCCTTGAAATCGAACTAACAGTCAACTTATCTGTACTGTAAGACAAGTAATGCTGGTTCAAAAGCGCTAGCTTAGAACGGTTTTTTAATAATGTTAATAAAAAGCTACTTTTTTAAGTACGTGGAGAAAATCCAGATGATCTATGCATATCCCGGTCAAGAAGGCTCTGTTGTTACATTTAAGCCACAATATGAAAACTTCATTGGTGGTGAGTGGGTTGCCCCGACTAAAGGGCAATACTTCGATAATGTGAGTCCCGTAACAGGTGAAGCTTTCTGTAAAGTACCGCGCTCTACTGCTGAAGATGTTGAACGTGCATTGGATGCAGCGCATGCCGCAAAAGCAGCCTGGGGTAAAACGTCAGTTACTGACCGATCAAATATCTTATTGAAGATTGCTGATCGTATCGAAGAAAACCTTGAAATGTTAGCAGTTGCTGAAACCTGGGATAACGGTAAAGCGGTTCGTGAAACCCTTGCCGCTGATGTTCCTCTTTCTGCTGATCACTTCCGTTACTTCGCTGGCGCTATCCGTACTCAGGAAGGCTCAATTGGTGAGCTGGACGAGAAAACCGTCGCGTATCACTTCCACGAGCCACTTGGTGTTGTTGGTCAAATTATCCCGTGGAACTTCCCGCTGTTAATGGCTGCCTGGAAACTGGCACCAGCATTAGCTGCTGGTAACTGCATCGTGTTAAAACCGGCGGAGCAAACACCTTCATCAATCCTTGTATTAATGGAGCTTATTCAAGACTTACTTCCTGCTGGCGTATTAAATGTTGTCAATGGCTTAGGCCAGGAAGCAGGTCAGGCGTTAGCCACCAGCAAGCGTATCGCCAAAATTGCTTTCACTGGTTCAACACCAGTCGGTGGTCATATTCTTCGCTGTGCGGCTGAAAACATGATCCCGTCAACTGTTGAATTAGGTGGTAAATCACCGAACATCTATTTTGCTGACATCATGAATCAGGAAGATGAATTCATCGATAAATGTGTTGAAGGCGCTGTTCTGGCATTCTTCAACCAGGGTGAAGTATGTACGTGTCCTTCACGCTTATTGATTCAAGAATCAATGTACGATGATTTCATCGCTCGTGTTATCGAACGAACAAAGCAAATCAAACGTGGTAATCCGCTGGATACCGACACTATGGTTGGTGCTCAGGCATCAAAAGAACAGTTCGATAAAATCATGGGCTACTTCGACATTGGTCGAGATGAAGGCGCTGAAGTCCTTATCGGTGGTGACGCTGCTGACGTAGGTGAAGGTTTCAACAATGGTTACTACATTCAACCAACTCTGTTGAAAGGTCACAACAAAATGCGTGTCTTCCAGGAAGAAATCTTTGGCCCGGTCGTTTCAGTTTCTACGTTCAAAGATGAAGCGGAAGCCATTGAAATCGCAAATGATTCAGAATACGGCCTTGGTGCTGGTGTCTGGACTCGTGACATGAATCTTTCATACCGTATGGGCCGCGCTATTGAAGCCGGTCGTGTGTGGACAAACTGCTTCCATTATTACCCGGCTCACGCTGCATTTGGCGGCTACAAGAAGTCAGGCATTGGTCGTGAAAACCACAAAATGATGTTGGATCATTACCAGCAAACTAAGAATCTGTTAGTAAGCTACGACACAAATCCTCGCGGTTTCTTCTAAGTCGAGCTGGCTATCCGATAAAAACTTCTTACTTACTCACTCAAATGCAAAAGCGACCTTCGGGTCGCTTTTTATCCTTCTGACAGGTTTGCCATGATGTGCCGAACCTGGTTTTAATTCGTCAAATTAATACTTTAGTTCATCGGATTTATCCCCATCCCATACACAATACCGTTATAATCGCGGCTTTCTTTTTCATTAATCGTTGCTCATACACTGAGTGACTGTTTCATTTGTGGTAATCATGACTGACTATATCAATCCTTCGTTGCTACTCGCGTTTATTCCAACCTTCTTCTTTGTTGCCGCTACGCCGGGCTTATGTATGACATTGTCATTGACGCTGGGAATGACCATTGGTGTGCGCCGCACAATGTGGATGATGGCAGGTGAACTGGTAGGCGTTGGTGTGGTTACTTTCCTGGCTGCAATCGGCGTCGCGACAATGATGTTGCAATATCCAACGGCTTTCGAAATTTTTAAATATGTGGGTGGTCTGTATCTGATGTATACCGGTTACACCATGGCTCGTTCACAAGGGAAATTTAAACTGGACGAAGAATGCCAACAGGTAAAACATTCGCCAAAACAGCTGGCTGCTCAAGGATTTATTACGGCAATCGCCAATCCGAAAGGCTGGGCTTTTACTATTTCTCTGTTGCCACCATTTATCAGCCCGTCACTACCGCTGATGCCACAACTTAGTCTGCTGATCCTGATTATTCTGTTACTGGAATTTGTTTGTTTAATGGCTTATGCATGGGGCGGTAAAACATTAACCCGATTCCTTGGGCAGGAAGGCAATGTCGATAAGATGAACATGCTGGCAGGTGGCTTAATCATCATTGTAGGTATCTGGTTGATGCTGAGTTAACCTGGTCAGTGACCTTGCTTCAACGTGTTTATTTGATGGGATTATCGGTAGATGCAAACAAGTTTGCATCTACATCATTACAGCCTCTAATGTGCTTATTATTTGTGACTTCCATCACACATTGGCTGATTTTTTGTCGCCTTGCAGCCACAGAACCACACTTTTTTTGATTCGTCAGCTTCAAACTTTACTGGTGTGATACCGGTTCCTTTATGCGCACCGTCACAAAATGGTTGCGTTGCACTCTTACCACAAGCGCACCACCAATAAGTCTTACCAGCTTCCACATCAACACCAAACGGCGTATCTGCTGCTCTTACAGGTTCAGACATAGTATTCCTCAATATTTGCGTTAATTTATGATTTTTATGGTTTTATCTTTATGTGCCTGATAAACATCCAGGCACCAACCATCATATGAGGATCAGATGCGACCTGTAAGCTCTATTCGTTCTGGATTATAACCAGCGACCTACGGCATATTTGTATTCACGGTAGTTTTCACCGAACAGGTTCTCCAGCGCTATTTCCTCCGGCTTTATTTGTAAAGCATTCATATACAACACAAACACTGGCAATAACAAGGCACTGCTTAGCGTCCCCAGATAAACTGCTACACCACCCAGAATCATCAACATACCCAGATACATGGGATTACGAGTAAAACGGTAAATACCGGCAATAACCAGGGTGGATGCATCCTCGGGAGACAGCGGGTTAACCGTTGTGTCTGCAATCTTAAACGAAACAACACCAGCAAGAATAACCACGACGCCCAGAGCGATGAAAAACAGTGACGCCCAAAACTGATAAGACACCTCAAACGTTAGCAGCGGCCATAACTGACTAACACTCCACATCAGCAGCATGGTAATCAAAACAACCAAAACAGGGGGGATTCGTAACGTTAAACTGGACATTTCATACCTCCGGTAAAGAATCTGCTCTCTATTACCTTTTAGCACAAAATTTTAAATATTCAACTATAAACTTTAAAACAAACAATCCATAACTTGATGAATATTAAGAATTTTATAATGATATAACATTGCAAACCATGTGATTAAAATAACAACAATGCGCTATTTTTCTGACTCTGAACCTGTGTTTACTGACGGTTGCTTTGTATTTTGAAACCATTTAAGGAATTTTTCGATCATAACGGAGATTATCGTAAATACACCAACGCCAATCAGATCAGCAATGACATCATCAATGTCTACCGTTCTTGAAGGGAAATAATATTGAGAGAGTTCTTCTACCAGTGCGAACACTAATACGTAAACAGAACCTTTTTGAATGTTGATAAATCCAACACGCCAGTGACTAAATCGCAGTGCTATGTTTAACAGCAACGTTAACAGCCCGAACAATATAAAATGCCCAAACTTATCGCCGTAAGGAAGTTGACGTGCAATATCTCTTAACCAGCCTGCCTGACCAGAGTCAGCCAAAAAGATAAACCACAGAATCATAGCGAAAAACAAGGTCGGGGGAATAAACCGCATAGTTGGAAAAAACCTGAGAGTACGGACAACATAAACTAATGTTTGATTCTACCCGACCCTCACGTTTAAACCTAGTCTGTGTTGACAGTCATTTACCTTACGCCTTGTTATTATTGCCATTAATTAGTATCGAAATGATAGCGAAAACGGACATAAAGATTACTAGCCTGCTCAAACTGACCGAAAAATGACGATGTGTTCTCACCATAGAACCAGTTCATTCCAGTTGTTAGTTGAATCGCATCATTGACTCGATACTGGGCAGAAAATCTAAGATAGCCATCATCATCCGAAGGCGAAAAGAAATTAAACAGTCGAACAGTCAAATTGTTCTGCATGGATCGCCAGTTAACCGACGATGTGATCACCGTTCGATTCATCGATGGTATTAACTGATTAGCTAAAGCGAGTTGTTTTAACACACCATGATCTCGTGTGTGCTCGACATAAGCCTGAACAGAACCGGTAACATTCGTCGCCAGTTCACGTTCAAAACCGATTAATAAACGGTCCTGGCTATTTGGCACTAAGGGATTACTCCCGTCCGGATCGTTATCAGACCGATAACGTGAAAATTCCGCCTTAACCAGTCCACTTCCTGCCGGACTAATAACGCTCATTCCCCAGGACGACATACGACTAAAATAAGGTTCACCACTTATCGTTAGTGCATCGGGATTTCGATACACGCCATCATGCCCATACAGCGCCCATTCTGTCGCTCCAATCTGTTTAGACACTCTTAACGACCATTCTCCACCGGATGGATCATCCACTGAAAACTCAGGTGCCACTTGTTGACCCGCTTGAGACGAGTAAAACGAAAAATACTCACCATTGATAAAATTATCACTGTCAATATCAAGGATTCTGACAACATCAATATTGACATAGTCACTCCACCATGAGGCTTTTAACGCCGTTGATGGAGCTTTCAGGTAATCATCATCTCGTCCGGAAAAAAATGATTGCCAGTCTTTTGGGAACAGATCGTTGAGGAAGAGGTAGTCGCCGACACCCCAGGTGAGTATCTGGCGCCCCACTTTTATATCAAGGACACCCACTTTTAAAAAATGGGTGTCCACGTTAGAGAATGAAGCTGAAAGTTGCCGAATATCAGATTGCAACGCCCCAGTCACTCCGTCATACCAAACATCAATATTTACGTCGACACCTCTGTCATCTTCGACGTAATCCCATTCCAGATGAGCGCGAATATCCTGTAATGTTTCCTGACGCTGCCGACTACTATCTCGATCTAATCGCCCACCAAGACCAAGCTCGATAAAACCTGATGGACCAGACTGCTGTTCTTCGCTTTCCCATTCATCTTGCCATTCTTCGTTCCACTCATCGTCTACTGGATCAGCAACAACCGATAAACTGCTAAGTAACCCTAAAACTGCCAAATTCATCCGCAATGACATTACTGGCCTCGCGCCGGTTTAAGCCATTGAACCGGTGGTTTTCGCAAACTGCGCTCTGTAAAAACATTGTCTGGAATACCCAGGTTGTATTTCACTCGTCGAAACTCCATTAATGTAAAACCACCGGTTCTTAAATCCGAAACTTTTGATCGCATTGTCGTGGCGATACCATCAATGTCTTCGACCTGAATAGATTCAAGCTCACGATATTTCTCTCCATGCACATCAAAATATTCAATTTTTCTCGCTAAGAATGACTCTTTATCAACATAGATTCGATATGATGAAAACGATACTTGTTCGGGGAATTTTGGCGTACTTTCAATGATATAGAACTTATCATCAGAGGAAATTAACTGATGTATATCCTGATTGATGCTACGTCCAGAAATGTCTTCGTAGAAAAAGTGGCTGCCCACAAACGATGTTCTTTTATCTCCCGCAGAAATCCGTTTTACTAAATCCAGTCCAGGTAAATATAACCATCGATCATCATCAGTATTCACATGCTTATTGACTCGAAATACGGTCCCTTTTATGTCTGACGGACGCGAAAACCAGACCAACATGTTCTGATCACCACCATCTTCAATGTCTTTACGCAATATGGTGAATTGCCGATATTGCTTTTTACCTTGCCCGTTCACAATCATCATTCGAGCCATACTACGCCCATCATCACCCGCGTAATAAGTCGCCTGTTCAGCCTTGCTGACAATCATGTCAGCGGTCATCTCCTTTGCATTGGTGCTTTTTGCTTCCTGACTTTTAATATCTGAAACATTATTAGCCAGGACATCCGTCGCATAACTCGGACACCCACTAATAACCAATAAAGAAATAAGCGCTATTGTCCATTCACTAATTTTCATCAAACTACCTCTACCGTCCATCCCAAACGCAAAATTGCTAATTGGATTACAGCTAAACCTTAGTCATGAACCCAACCATGACACCCACAAATTAATAAGGACACCCATCATTAATACATGGGTGTCCTGCATATCTACCAATGAAATACTGCCTGACGCACTCTGGATTTAGTGTGGACATCCAACATAAATCGTTGGCTGTCCTGAAACATTCACTAACGGAGTACCGAGCGAAAAATCGACAATAGCGCAGGCAAAAGCATTAACGTAACAAGCGCTGAAAGCACCATAATACTTGCCAGAAAAACACCAACCGTGACATAAGGTATTAATGGTGCAAAAAGTAAAGGCGTGAATCCCATAGCAATCACTATCGCATTTCTGGAAATAGCTCTGGCAGGCTCTTCAAACATTTGTGTCAATGTCTGAGAGAGATTTCTTGTTTCTTCAAACAAGGCTTTTGCTCGCTCCAGAAAATGAATTGCAAAATCAACACTTAACCCCAACGTTAAAGCAGATAGAACGGCCACGGGCATGTCATAGTCTTTGCCGATCCAGCCAATGACACCATAAATTGCCGTGATTGTGAGTGTGAGTGGCAACATCGCCAACAGACCAAAAACAAAAGAGCGGAAGAGAACAACCATCATGATAAAAACAACGACAAAGGCGCTGATTAAACTATCCAACATACCTGACACCATCTTCTCCTGCCAAACCAGATTCAGGTAAGCTTTACCAGCCCAATTAAGCTGCAATCCCACTGGAACAGGATTCTCAGTAATGTACGCGTTAACATGTTCAACAACGCGTGACATATCCTGATTGTCTCCTGACGTAAGCTGTAGCCAGATCAATCCTGAATTAAAATCAGGAGTGATGAAATGCCATAAATCCCAGGGACGATGTGATGATTGATACTGTAATAGAATTTGTGACGCAGCCCTGGCCGATTGAGGTAAAACAAATTCGTTATCTGCTCCACCGTGTAATTCACGATTAACCGTTTTTATTACGTCTGTTACCGCATTACTCTTGCCTACTAACGATGATGTTTGTAATGATTGCTGCAGACCTTCAATCCATGTCAATGTTTCCGTTTGAAGTATAACTTGTTGTTCTTCCTGCCATATTTCAATTGAGTTAGTCAGCCTTTCCAATGCCTGATTATCAATATCAGACGCTGAGAATGCATAATCATCAAGGCGGCTCAAAAACTCTTCTACCAACGTATCGTTATCTGAAGCAGGCAGATCAACCAACAAATGCTGGACGTCTTTTCTCAAATCCTTTGGCATCGTGATTTGACTGATTAGATCATGAATAGCAACAATAGCCTCTTGTTTTGTTGTAGATTCAATGACCAGCCATGCATCATAAGTCCCCGCAAAGTGTTGATTTAACGCACGATCTGCGACTCGTATTTCATGCTCTGCTTTAAACCACTTAACAGGGTTATCATTAATCTGAATGGATAAAATTCCATAAACGGATATTGTAGATAACCAGACAATTCCAACCAACAACCATCGTGAACGTTTCACGCTGAACTTGCCTGTGGCTCTAAGCATTAGAGCAAGCTTTCCCAGCTCGTTGCTCTGATGTTTTCGATTAAGGTTTTTCAGGGATGACGGAGACATTCTCGAAATCCAGGCGGGCAAAAATAGCACTGTCAGAATAAATGCCAGTAAAATTCCAAAACCAACGAAAGCACCAAAAATCTGAACAGGAGGTATAGGCGTTAACATCAGTGAGAAAAAACCAATACTGGATGTCACCGATGTAAATAGCATTGGCTGAAACAGATGACTCATCACTTCCGCAATAACAACGCCCGGCGTATGCTCACTATTAAGCTCAGGCTTATAACGATCAACGAATTCAGAGAGGACATGCACCGAATCAACCACTGCAATGGGCATAAGAAATATGGCAATCATTGATGACAAAATATGAACATCAAAACCCGCTCCAATTAACAACCCCATTGTGACAATCACAGATACCATCGCGACGATCATTGGCGCAGTGATTAAAGATAAATTTCTAAAAAAATACCATAAGAGCACAAAAATCATGACACCAGCTAAAGGTGCAGAAATAGCCATCTGGATAAACATTTCGTGCCCAAATTGATCTTCAGCAACGGGTAAACCTGTAATAAACCACTCGTCGTTCGAAGTTGATTGCAGCTGAGAAATAAAGTCACGTATTTGTTCAGCAATGACATAACTCTGATTTTTATCTGCTACAGGCACATAAATAGCCGCGGCCTTTCTATCACCAGATACCAGCGTGTTATTAAGGAGTGGAAGTCGTGATACAGCCCTTCCAATGCCTTTCGCTTGCTCAATTCCTACAGGGACAACGTTCATCATCCATTCAAATCGAATAGTGCCAGGTCCTGACTGGCTGATATTATCGACAACCGGAATGGACATAACATCTGTTGTAATAACGCCTTTTATAGTCAAAATTTGATGAGTTAATTCAGAGAGACTGGACAGGGACGCTAAATTGTAAATACCGTGTTTATCAACAGTATTTACCACTCCAACCACTATGGTATCGCTCATCGCAAACTGTTGTTTTATCTGATTATGAAAGACTCTTGCCTTATCAGACTCAGGCAACATATTTTCAGGGTCAGTATCAATTTGGACAGAAGGAAACTGTAAAAGTGCGATGACCGTTATCACTAACGTTAGCCAATACACCATTCGAGGTTTCTGCAAACTAAAAGACGAGAATCGGGCGTGCAAGGAGTTGCTCCAATAAGTAATTTGGAACAGATATTATATAAGTTTTATCTAATTTAAAAGTATCTTAATAGGTTTGTGTCAAATTAACATTGAATATTGGAATGCTACTTTTCGGTGCCGCATTCAATAGAAAAGAATTGAAGACAGCCAAATTTTACTTAGGACACCCATTGTTAAAACCTGGATGTCCATATTTTGGGGTTGAGATTTCCAAAAACAACTGTTAGGATAGCCAGTAATTTGAAGGCAAGGATGGAATTCAGGATGCCAAAGCCACGTAAAAATCAAATTTGTCTGGAAGCAACTCCCTACTACCATTGTATTTCACGTTGTGTGCGACAAGCATATCTATGCGGAACAGATAAATTCTCCAATAAGAACTACAATCATCGAAGAAAATGGATAGAGCAACGTATTCATTTGTTAGCTCAAGTCTTTTGCATTGATATCTGTTCATATGCAGTGATGCATAACCACACCCATCTGGTACTCCATGTCAACTCTGAGCAAATGCAAACCTTCTCTGATGTCGAAATCATCGAACGTTGGCAGAAAATCTTTAAAGTCCCCGATGTTATACAGTGGTATTTAAATCCTACGACAAGAAAAAATCTTGATGGAGATCAGCTAAATACTGCTCAGTCATATATAAGTGCTTACCGTGAAAGACTTACAGATATCAGTTGGTTTATGCGGTCACTAAATGAATACATTGCAAGGCGAGCAAATAAAGAAGATAAATGTAAAGGTCGTTTTTGGGAAGGCAGATTTAAATGCCAGCCATTGCTTGATGAAGCAGCTGTAGCTGCTTGCATGGTATATAACGATTTGAATCCTGTTAAAGCAGGTATTGCAGATACTCCAGAATCTTCAGATCATACCAGTATCAAAGCAAGAATCTCTGCACAACAACAAAATCAACAACCCCGAACACTTATGCCGTTCACTGAATCGAATAAAAGTGAACCTGCGATCATTCAAACATTGCCATTCACTCTTGAAGCATATCTTGACCTACTGCAATCAACATTTATCAGTTTATACGATACAAATGCCACAGAGCATCTGAGTAACTGTGAATTCGCTCAATCTCTGAGTATTGATAGCAAAGACTGGATGAACCTGGTAAACAATTTTTCTTCTCTCTTCTCAAATGCAGTAGGACACCCTTCTGCTATTCGAAGTTTTCAGCAACGTACCGGCGCCAAACGGTCAAACGATATCAAAACAGCAACAATGATATTTAAATAGTTCCGTTAATGAAAAATACACGCATTAACCGTTTAATGAACAGAAAACTCAATTCACCTGTAAAGTATCAGGGTTACTTTAATATCACACCTGGATTCAGTTGTTAATTTCTACACATCCTGGTAATGAAACAACTGTAGCTCCTCTCCATATCTAAATATCTCATTTATTTTTCAATGTCTTAACTCTCATTCCAAGATAATACAATTTTAAAAAAATAACTGAGTTGGTTTCAGGAATTATTGAAAAGCTAATTGGAAAATTAATGTGGACACCCATACGTTTATGATGGGTGTCCTGATTTTCTGTTTCCAGTAAATGTAGCCCCTTTAACGGCAGGACGAAATCCAGGACGTGAACGCCATTTAGGACGCATGGGTGTCAGCGGTAAAACGCGCTTCTTTGCAACAATACAATATACCGATCCAAAACTCGGAAAATGTGCTTCACAATATTGCCGCCATGCTTTAAAAGGCACAGAATCAGATCGATTAGATAATGAAGAAAAAATAAAACGCTCTTCCATAAGGACTTCAAAACCCAACAAATTAAGCCAGTCTTTTACCCGAGCCGTCGTAAAAAATCGTCCACTCCAGGGTGGTTTATCCGAGTTGAAATGGAAAAACCTCGACAGACCACAAAAACTAAAAGGATTAAATCCTGTAATAAATAAATAACCGCCAGGCATTAAAACTCGATGAGCCTCTCGCAATAAATGATGAGGATCAGGATAAAACTCCAGACTGTGAGCTAACAACGCAGCATCCACGGCATGTTCAACGAAGGGCAATTCATCAATATCAGCAATAATCCCTGCTCGTTCCGTATCTTCAGAAATATTGACCTGATGTTTAATCGAACAACCAGACGTATCAATATAAGTACTTAAATTTCCAAGCTTTATCAGGTGATAACCAAATACTTGCTCCCACCAGGGCTCAAGTCTGTTATTAATTTCAGCCAGCATATATTCGCCAATAGGGAACTCATCCCAGTGCTGAGGAACGCGTTTATTTTGAAAACTTAGTGCAGGCTTCATTCAAACGAACCACTTTGCTTGTTAATATTTATCGCAGCTAACGACATTCAGGATTAAATATCATGTATCAGGTTAAACCGATTCCAGCATTCAACGATAACTATATCTGGTGCGTGTTGCCAGAAAATTCAACTCAAACATCACCTTGCATTATAGTCGATCCAGGTGATGCAAATGCTGTCCAACAATTCTGTCAGGCAAACAACCTCTCAATCGCGGCCATTTTCATTACTCATCACCATCCCGACCACCAGGGAGGTGTAAAAGCACTTCTGGCTTCACCACTTTGTAATGAATCCACTCGGGTTTACGGGCCAGCAGCTGAAAGAATCCAGGGAATCACTCACCCATTAACAGAAAATGAAACTGTCTCTGTCAACGGTATTTCGTTCTCTGTGTTTGATGTCCCCGGACACACATCGGGTCATATCGCATACGTCGGCAATGGCTGGTTATTTTGTGGCGATACATTGTTTTCCGGCGGTTGTGGCAGATTATTTGAAGGCACAGCAGAACAAATGGTTACATCCATCGATAAATTCAGACAACTACCCGCCGATACTCGAGTCTATCCTGCACATGAATACACACTGTCTAATTTAAGTTTCGCCAGAGCGGTTGAACCCGATAACTCTTCATTAAAAGATTATTACCACGA
Source organism: Alteromonadaceae bacterium (assembly GCA_965656875.1). Lineage (GTDB taxonomy): Bacteria > Pseudomonadota > Gammaproteobacteria > Enterobacterales > Alteromonadaceae > CBFHMJ01. The sequence goes on along the minus strand of CBFHMJ010000026.1, from coordinate 209,913 downwards.
GGCGCAGGTAACTCGAGAGAAAAATCAACCTACACTACCGACTACTATAGGTAGAGAACGCGCCATCAATCCATTCATGCGCTGGGATGAACCCACAATTATCAAAGCAGCAAAAATGAAATCTCAACAGCAAGCACTGACAGATTCTCAGGTTTTTGCCACTATCAGACAATGGAAAGACAATTTCTAAGATCAGATAGGATTTGATTGCGATATCGCATCAAATCCTATCCGGCAAGTTCCAGAAAAGATTCAATATAGGGCGTATGAGTATCCTGTTCCCGGACACCCAAATGAATATATTTGGAAATTCCCTTCTCACCAAACTGCACTCCTCGAATATTTAGCGCTTCACTCCTTTCATTCACCAGCCACGAAGGCATTGCTGCAACACCCCGGTTAGCTGCAACTAATTGCATCATAATTTCCGTCGTTTCTATCTCTTTATGTCGTTTGGGCGTACACCCGGCAGGCGTTAGAAACTCTTTGTAAATATCCAGCCTCTCTCGTTCAACTGGATAGGTGTATAACACCTGCTCCAATACATCTTCAGGTGTTATCCAACGCTTCTTTGACAATGGATGCAGATTACTGACCGCCAGAACTTGTTCATAAGGAAATACCGGACGAAATAGAATACCGGGCTTAAATAACGGATCAGGTGAAACCAACACATCAATTTCATTACTAAACAATGCTGCCATTCCACCAAACTGGAATTGCTGTTTAACGTCCACGTCAACACCCGGCCACTGTGCTAAAAATTGTTCAACAATGCTCAGTAACCATTTGTAACAAGGATGACATTCCATACCGATTCGCAATGTTCCCTTGTCCCCCGCAGCAAACTGACGTAATACAGCATCGATTCGGTCAAATTGCGGTAAAAGCCGTTGAGACTCCTTAAGAAGATAATTACCCGCCTGAGTTAACTGAAGTTTTCTCCCGTCTTTAACCCAGAGCGAAGTTCCGACCTGATATTCCAACTTCTTAATTGCATGGCTTAATGCTGACTGTGACAAACACAAGTCTTCAGCCGCTCGGGTTAAAGACCCCTGCTCTGCAACGCCGTGCAAGATTCTTAAATGTATACGCTCAATCATAGGGCTATTGATGAATACCTTTCATGATCCAATGAATTTTTACCATTTCTCTTCACCCGTAAGATACACCACAATACAACCCTATTAAACATCTAGACATCTATCCATCTATTTTTGCGAGTAATTATCATGGCTAAAATACATTCATTGGGTTTTCCACGCATTGGGGCTAACAGAGAACTGAAATTTACATTAGAAAAATACTGGCGCGGCGAAATTACCGAGTCAGAACTCGAATCATCAGCAAGCATATTGAGAAAAACCCACTGGCAGGTGCAACATCAATGTGATTTCATCCCAGTCAATGATTTCTCATTCTATGATCATATACTGGATACCAGTTTCCTACTGGGTGTTGTTCCGCAACGTGTTGAACAATTAAAGGGAAGTTTTCTGGATAAGTACTTCCGCGTTGCTCGCGGCAGAAGCCCTGTCGATATCGAGGAAGGTTGTGTCCATGCGGGTGAAATGACGAAATGGTTTGATACCAATTATCATTTTATTGTGCCCGAATTATCAGCGGATACGACAATTACGTTAAATCCACAACGTTTCCTGCAACAAATCGAAGAAGCAAAACAAGCAGGCATACAAGCCAAACCCGTGTTACCCGGGCCGGTAACCTGGCTCTATCTAAGTAAAACAAAGGCCAACTTTGACAAACTAACACTGCTTCCTACATTAATTTCTGCCTACAAACAGCTGCTATCGCTTCTTGCTGAACAGGGAGTACACTGGATTCAGCTAGATGAACCAATTCTCGTTACAGATCTGGATGCTCGCTGGCAGCAAGCGATTACAGATACCTATCATGCCCTGCACAATGATCACATCAATGTGCTATTAGCCACCTACTTTGGCGAGTTGCAGGATAACCTGGAACTGCTTGCCGGTTTACCCGTCTCTGGTGTTCATATTGATGCCGTAACAGCACCGGATGAACTTATCCGGATCAGCAAGCTGTTGAGCCATGAACAAGTGCTGTCTGCCGGCGTTATTTCCGGTCGGAATATCTGGAAATCCGATCTGTCATCAATTATCAAACAACTTACTCCTGTCCACGAAAAATTTGGTGACAATCTTTGGGTCGCTCCATCATGTTCTTTGCTTCATGTTCCGGTCGACTTATCGGCTGAGGACAAGCTGGACAGCGATATAGAAAACTGGCTGGCATTTGCCGTCCAGAAACTGGATGAACTTTCCATCATCAGACAGGCATTGAATGAAGGGGCGGAATCTGTAGCTTCTCGACTTGCAGTGAACCAACAAGCCATTGAACAACGCCGCACGTCAACCCGAGTTACGGTTGCAGCAGTACAACAACGACTGACGGATCAGGCCTCTCAAACAACAGATCGACAATCAGCCTATGACGTTCGCTCAGTATTGCAACAGGATGGATTTAAACTACCTTTGTTTCCAACAACAACGATCGGATCATTCCCACAAACAAAAGAAATCCGTCGAATCAGACGCCAGTTCAGATTAGGCGAGCTAGCCCAGTCTGACTACGAAACAGCGATGAAAAACGAGATTGCAGCGTGTATCAAACAGCAGGAAGCCCTCGATCTTGACGTACTGGTGCATGGTGAAGCAGAACGAAACGACATGGTTGAATACTTTGGAGAGCATCTCGAAGGCTATGTATTCACCCGTTTTGGCTGGGTTCAGTCATATGGTTCTCGCTGTGTGAAACCGCCGATTATTTTTGGGGATATCTCACGTCCCTCAGCTATTACAGTTAGTTGGGCAAAATACGCGCAATCGCTAACCCATAAACCTGTTAAGGGCATGCTTACTGGCCCGGTTACTATTTTAAACTGGTCATTTGTCCGTGATGACCAACCTCGTTCCGAAACCTGTAAACAACTGGCGTTAGCAATGCGTGATGAAGTAAAAGACCTGGAAGCAGCAGGAATTTCAATGATTCAGATTGATGAAGCAGCCTTGAGAGAAGGCTTGCCGCTTCGTCGTTCCCAATGGCAAGAATATCTGACGTGGGCCGTTGATTCATTTAAACTCTGCGCCAGTGACGTAGCCGACGAGACACAGATTCATACCCACATGTGTTACTCCGAGTTTAACGACATCATTCACTCAATTGCCAGAATGGACGCTGACGTAATAACCATTGAAACATCACGCTCGGACATGGAGCTACTGGATGTATTTGATGAGTTTAATTATCCCAATGATATCGGCCCTGGTGTGTATGACATTCACTCCCCCAACACACCAACAGAAAATCAGATAACAGGGTTAATGGAAAAAGCCGCGCAACGTATTCCAGTCAAACAACTCTGGATAAATCCCGACTGTGGCTTAAAAACGCGACAATGGTATGAAGTACTTCCCGCACTGAAAAACATGGTTTCAGCTGCGAAAGTATTGCGAGCCCGTTTTAGTTAAATTCCATTAAACACATCCACCACATGAGTGTTGCCTGACCAGCGCATGTGGTGGCTTAATGTTGGCGTAATACTATCAATGACGTGAGCCAGGAATTTCTGCCCATTGCAAAACATCAGGTGTAACCGCTGATACATTCTTTTGATTACTATAAAACGGGCTAAAGACATTCGCTGACTCACCATTAATCAACGTGAACTCGCCAGCCAATTCTTCATCAAGATACATGACAAAATCGGCATGCGATAAGCTTCTGCCCGTGAATAGATTGTTCTCACTAAGGTCATCATTCAATTCAATCGAGAAAAACGCCCCCGGCCATGACTGACTATCAAACACAGAATGCTCAAGAATGGTCTGCCGTGACTGTATTGATTTTTGTTGATTGCCTGATGACATATTTACCTGCTGAATCAGTGATACCATTTTGCGTCTACATGATGATGCAACTTCATCATCAACAGACAAATCGCAAGTCGTTTGTTTTGCCAGGTTATCAAGCAACCAGCGCGACTGATTCACTTTAATCCAGTGTGTTAGTGCCTGTTGTTTTCCATCCAGTTCCGAGAACGGGCGTCCATACAATAAAGAGGACACCCACTCATCAGCCAACCGATTCAACGAAACTGACGATTCTTTTATTTCTGGCACCAACGCTTTAAGTTTGTTCAACACTTTCCCCATCAGTGGATCACGGGCTTCAATCATTGAGTCTGGCTTAGTAACTAACCGCTGTGAGCTCATGCCTTTTGCACCTGATTTATCCAGGACACCCATGTTTAATTGATGGCTGTCCGTGTTATTCCCATCAACTTTTGATGCATCTGCTTGGTGATATTTTTCATGGACACCCACTTTTTTATTATGGGTGTCCACGTTAATCAGTGGATGTCCCTGATAATTTCCAAGGTAATTACCGGCAACATCCTGACCAATATATAATCGGTGCGTTTCTCCTGTCTCAGATGAAACGAATACCTCTCCAGCAAGAACGGAGACAAGCCGGGCAGCCCGTTTAAACTGAAACCAGTCAGAAGCCAGATTCATATCCAATAAGCCAGCAAAACTTCGGTCAGGCTCAAAGCCCGTCCAGTTCAATATGACTGCCTCACCAACAAATCCAACCACAGCGGATATATCAATCCCCTCTTTATACAAAACGGTCTGAAATGCCTGAGACTCACTCACAGCTTGACGATCAAATAAAGAAGGAGGATTTTTTCTGACGGAAATCAAATGCTCGCGAGCATGGCTAACAGCGAGTTGATCATAACCGCTAAGGCTGAGTTGTTTAGATTTGGCTGGCTGACTCACAACACTCCAGGCAAGTCGCTGATTGAAGCCAGACAAGAACAAAGGCACACCCGGTAATGTTAAACCAGATAGCTGATAACCCTGGCTATCCAGATAAGCCACATAGTACTTCGACGGTAACACCAGTCCGCCGAAATATTGTCCTAGTAAAACCTTAGCCCGTTCACCCGGTGCATGTTGATCAACACTGCTATAACTTTCACGATACGGTAAGTCGGCAAACGAGCTGTCTGTTAACGGAAATTCAGCCGCAGAATGACGCTTTTGGTTCACCCAGATATCGAATAGCTCGGTGCGAAAGTCATCGCCAGTTGCAAATGCATGTAGTTTCAGAATTGCAAGTGAGTCAAGAGGTTGCCAGTCATCCGGTGTGATATCAAATGCTGAAAATTCAGGTGGGAGATTACCCTGTCTCATCCAGTAATTGATGCCAGCACTGTATGCGTCCAGCACTGTCCGCGCATGCACAGGCAACCGCTTGTAATCCGATTCAACTAACCGGTAAAAATCTAATATTCTGGCTAATTTGTCCTGCTCCAGTTTCTCATCACCAAAGATTTCCGCCTGACGTCCCTGAACAATACGCCGAAGTAATACCAGTTGCCATGCTCTGTCTTGCGCGTGGACGACACCCAGCCCCCAGTACGCATCCGTAATATCGCCTGAGCTGATAACCGGAATCCCATTTTCCATCCGATTTACCGCTATTTCAGCCGTTGTATCCGGACGTATAAACTGTTCTGACATCGCTGGCAGCCGGAATGTTACAGCAATGAAAATCAATAAACACAATACGATCAGAGATAGACAAATAAATAAAAAGGCATGGCGAGAACGAGTAAAAAGCTGCATTAACGGTAACCTCAAGCAAAAACAAATTATGACACCGATGCATCGGGTCCTATGATGATTCGAGGTACACTTCTAACCATTAGCAGAGAGTTAGTCAACTTTTTATTTACATTTATTTAATGTTTTTCAATGACTAATCAGGAAACGGACACGCTTTCACTGAAATGCGGTATCTTAAATAATCCATATCAATCAAACTGATCAAACAGATGTAGAAGGTTTAACGCCAACAACGTCTCAGTTCTATCCGTAATCCACTGTAAAACTCGATAAATTCCAGATAAATACCGATTCACATCAATGATCAATACAACCAATAAATGCAGCAATTCATCACTTATATAGAGCAACCACAAACAGACGTTCATTTGTATTTGTTTTATAAACAATGTAATTACACCTGAATGACATTAACGGGGCGTTATACACAAATGAGCATAGAAATAATTAGCACAAATTCTATACTTTATTGATGATTGTTATACATTTTGTTAAATTACCTCGTCCAAAAATTCCTGAGCAACCTGAAATCACCACGTTTCCAATACGTTAAAGTGATTTCAGGCTGAGCGGTAATCTTCAACCTGATAGGGAAATAGCTGAGCTGACATCAACTTCGTGACTATCGGCTCTTAGCAACCAAAAACAACAGTGAACAAGGCTGAATTACTGCGTCAGGTCGTACACAACTTTTCAATATTGTGCGCTATTCCGTACAACAATAATTAATCCTGACAAAATAGAGGGAATCGAATGAAATACTCCCCAGTTGCGATTGCTTTGGCAGCAGCGTTAACAACTCCGATGAGTTACGCAGCAGAAAGCGACGAGCAAGACGTAGAAAAAATCTCGGTTGTTGGTAACCGTTTTTCAAGCCGTACAACCACTGAAACACCCGTACCGGTAGATCTATTCAACGCAGACGACCTTGTCGATACGGGACAGACTGAAACATCAAGAATGTTGCAGTTTGCAGCACCTTCGTTCAACTTCTCAACATCAACCGTCAGTGACGGTACTGATGCACTTCGCCCAGCTACTTTGCGTGGTCTTGGTCCGGATCAAACGTTAGTTCTTATCAATGGTAAACGTCGTCATAACACAGCGTTAGTCCATGTTAACGGTTCAATTGGCCGTGGTACTGCAGGTGTTGACCTTAACGCTATCCCAGCCAGTGCAATCAAACGTATTGAAGTACTACGTGATGGCGCAGCCGCTCAATACGGCTCTGACGCAATCGCTGGTGTTATCAACATCGTATTAAAAGATCAGACTGAATATACCCATGTATCTGCTCACACAGGTCAGACATATGAAGCTGATGGTGAAACTTTCCAGACCAGCGTGAACACAGGTGTTGCACTTGAAGGAAATGGTTTCGTTAACTTTACGGCTGAAATGCGTAATCGTAACCCAACCAACCGTTCAGGCTCCGACCCACGTCAACAATACCCATTAATCGACGGCCAGCCTGACCCGCGTGAAGCAACATTTGACCGTCGTAATCACCGTTATGGTGACGCCGAGTCAGACAACCTGTATTTCTTCCTGAATTCTGAATTTGACTTTGATGAGTTCCAGGTTTATTTCTCAAGTGGCTATTCAGATCGTGATGGTGAATCAGGTGGTTTCTACCGTCGCGCACTTGATAATCGTAACGTGCCTGAAGTACATCCGGATGGTTTCTTACCACTGATCAACACCAATATCGAAGACCTTTCAGCAACACTGGGCATCAAAGGCTCATTCAATGATTGGGATTACGATCTGAGTGCGGTTACCGGTGAAAATAAATTTGGTTACTTCATTTCTAACTCAGTGAATGTATCAATGGGCCCATCAAGCCCAACAGAAGCAGACGCTGGTGAACTTAAGTTCTCGCAAACTACGATCAACTTTGACGCCAGTACTGCCTTTGACTGGGGTATGGATTACGACGTTAACTTTGCTGCGGGTATGGAATACCGTAAAGATGAATATGAAATCATCGCCGGTGAACCTGCCTCATACATTGACGGTGGCTTCCCGAATCAAAACGGTGGTCAGGCAGCACCAGGCATCCAGGTATTCCCGGGCTTCCGTCCAGCGAATGAAGTTGATGTTTCTCGCCACAACTGGGCGGCTTACACTGAGTTCGGTTTCCAGTTCACTGACGATTTCTTCACAAACTTAGCATTACGCTATGAAGACTTCAGTGACTTCGGCAGCAACCTGTCATGGAAACTGGCCGTAAACTACACAGCAACTGATGATCTGACACTACGTGGCTCGGTTAATACCGGTTTCCGTGCGCCTTCTCTTCATCAGCAATACTTCAACAACACCAGCACACAGTTTGTTGATGTAAACGGTGAACTAACACCGGTTGATGTTGGTACATTCGCCAACCACAGTGACGTTGCTCAGGCATTAGGTGTTGATCCACTGCAAGACGAAGAATCGTTCAACGTAGGTGCTGGTATCGTTTATACACCTATCGATAACCTGACTGTTACAGCTGATCTTTACTACATTCAAATCGATGATCGCATCGTTGTGTCAGGTCGCTTCTCAGCAGACAGCAGTGATGTAATTGCGGATCTGTTAGCACCATTCCCAACAGTTCGTGCTGCGCAGTTCTTCTCGAATGCAATCGATACTGAAACTAAAGGTCTTGATGTCGTTGTTGATTACAAGATCCCACTGGATAACGGTGCAAATCTTGATCTGACAGCATCATTGAATATGACTGAAACGAATCTTGATGGCGATATTCGCGTACCAGACGCAATGGCAGGCGACCCGGTTCTTGCACAGACTCTGTTCAGCCGTCAGGAGCAAATCTGGTTAGAAGATGGTCAGCCAAAAGATCAGCTGGTTTTAGCAGCGACCTATCGCACTGAAGACTGGGATTTCAATTTCCGTCTGAATCGTATTGGTATCGTTCGTTCAACTGAAAGCTCAAGCGATCCAGAGCGCGATCAAACATTTTCAGCTGAATGGTTAACCGATCTAAGCTTCAAGTATCGCTTTACGGATGACTTCTCAGCAACGATTGGTGCTAACAACATTCTTGACGTAACACCGGAAAGAAACCACGAATCAAACAGTTTCAACGGTATCTTCCCATACAACCGTCGTGTTGCACCGTTCGGCTTTAATGGTGGTTACTACTACGTGAAAATGGATTATCGTTTCTGATAATCCGCCTTTGAATTATCTCGTTTGATAATTCTTAAGCTCAAAGACAAAGGCCGCAGTCGGAGACTGCGGCCTTTTTTTCATGACAAGTTTGAACGCTTATAAGTCAATAGCCTGATAAGCACCGAGGCCAGGGCCATACACAATACTGTTCAACAGTAAGCGCATTGTGCCACGCGTTGCACCACGAATAACTGGCTCACCTGCAAATAAAATGATCTGACCATTTCCATGTTCCTCACGAGTTAGCCAGGCCGAGTTTGCCAAACGCTGTGCTGCTTCTGGCCATAAAAGCCCACTCATTCTGACTTTCATGTCATAGCCTTTTGGTATCGTTGACCATGCCAGTTTACGTGCTTCTGCATCTTTGTTCTTTTGCAGCACACCAACACGAATAACAGCTTCTGAACTGTCATCCGACATCAACACCGGATCATCACTCACCATTAAGGGTAACTGGCCGCTCACACCATAGGTTAACCAGTGTTTCTGGTCAGTACGACCGGCCACCATAGCACCTGACGGCATAAAGTTACTGGCCCATTGATTCCAGGTTTTCAGCTGATCGGCATTCCAGCCTTCAAGTTTGCCAGATTCCAACCACGGCAAACTAATAGTCTCCGGCACATCAAAGCTACGTACAGACGTCAGGTTAGGAATATAATTCTGCGCGGCTAACCATTCACGTTGTAACGATAAATCGTATTTTTCTGCGTCTTTCAACGTGTCTTTTAACAGCTTAACTTTGCTACCTTTCTTAGCAGCCAGTTGGCGTGCTGCCAGATCGGATGCAATCAAGGTTCCGCCCTGCTCAACCCAGCTTCGTAATTCACTCAGTTGTCCGTCGCTGTAACCATCAAATTTACCCGGCAGGACAATCACGTTATAACTGCGTAAATCGACACGTCCCAGATTCACTTCATCAATATGCGAATGGCGAATACCCAGTTGCATATCCATCATGTGCCAGGTCGCACCAAATTGATAAGAATTAATGCCATCACCTGCGATGATGGCCACTTTAGGCTGAGTTAGTAACTGATAATGAGACCCACCCAGGTCAGGCAAATCGCCTTCACCGAGTCCTTTCTCAATTGAGTGAACCTGAATATTTACGTCACCCGCTGCAATCATAATTTGTTGCGTTAAATCCTGACGATTCGGGTTATCGTTACGCAGTACCGCAACACTGCCACGAGGGAAAGATACATTACCCAGTTGACCCGGCAGTTCAGCAGTTCGAACATGAACGCCCTGCTCCATTAATCGAGCCGCAAAACCCGGAGCGGCATCATCAGCGCCATTAACCATCCATGCGATAGCATCTTCGTTAATACCGATTTCTGGAATGCCCTGCGGCTGCCAGTCAGTAATGTTCTTCTCGATCTCCTGGCCAACTTCATAGGAGTTCAGTCCGTACAACATGCTCAGGTTCCAGGCGGTGTTGTCATACATCAGTGAGCTACCATCGCGCATCGTCCGCTGCCATTCTTCCAGTAACACGTCATCACTGATATCGGCATTGAATTCCATAATGGCGTTCAGTAAACGCGCTTCAGGCTGGCGACCATTAATCACTAAAGCGCCTTTTGGCACGTTTAACGACTTCATCGAGTTGCCTAATTGATCAGTCACACGTTTAACCGTGACGGCGGCTGTCGTTTGTTTGACTTCGATATCCTGCGCTTGTAGCAATTCGATAAATCGATTCATTCGATTCAGATTATCGCCCGGCATTATCACCCAGCTCTTGTTCGCATACGGTCCTTTCTCTGACATAACTTTGCGACGATCTTCAACAAAGTCCTTGTACATCGCTTTAGTATGCTTCTGTAAAGTTTTCAGGTTAGCGATTGAACTCACTAACTGGTGATGAACAGATTGCTGATAACTCCGAATATTGCCGTTATATAAACGTACACCATCTTCAGCCGTTCGCGCCTGTTCATACAAAATGTGAACCGAACCCCGATATTCGGCATAGTTCGAGTAGCCCGGGAACAGATTTTCGAACCATTCACCCGTGTAGTACGTCCAGTTTTGCTTATCGAATGCTTCACCTTGATCGCTGGCGAAAATATTGCCCCATTTTTTCTTGCTGGCCGGTAAATTGCGGTTGATAGGTTCACGAGCCGGACCAAACAAATAGGTTTCCGTCGCCCCCATCTCATGTCCATCAATCATCAACTGTGGATACCACTCGTTGATTAATTTCACCCGGCCTACTGTTTCCGGTGCCTGAAGGAAGTAAAAGTCACGATTCAAATCATAATAGTAGTGATTGGTTCTGCCTGATGGCCACACGCCTGTATGTAACAGTGATTGCACATCAACGTTCGGCGTTGCACCACGAGATTGCTCAAGCACTTTGGTAAAACGGGCCCGGCCATCTGGATTCATCATCGGATCGACCAGGATCACCATATCATCCAGCATGTTACGAGTTTCCGCTGAATCGGAAGCAATCAGGTTATAAATCAACGCCAGTGCCGAATCTGCACCCGATGACTCATTTCCGTGAATTGAATAAGCCATCCAGGCGACCGCCGGAGTGTCAGCAATCAGTTTATCTGCTGCTTTCTTTGACAGATCATAAGGCTTAGCCATTTGTTGAACATTGCGTTTGATCCCATCAATGTTCTGGAGATTTTTAGGAGAAGAAATCGCTAGTAAGTGTAACGGGCGGCCTTCATAGCTGGTCGCATACTGCGTCCAGGTCATACGATCACTTTCTTTTGCCCAGCGTTGTACTAATTCACTAATTTGCTCAGGTGTAGCTGTGCGCTGGCCTACTTCAAAACCCAGTACCGACTCTGGCGTAGAAATGCCCGGCGCAGGATTGTCCGGTGCCAGTGTTGGTTGATAGTCATAACCCTGGAGTTTACCTGGCTTCATCAGAACGGTTGCATGTGCTTCCGGCGCATAAAGCGCTGATTGTCCTGACAATAGCGTCGCAATCGTTGCCGCTAATAATCGTTTCATGTTGATTTCCCACATTATCATTATCTGACGACTGTCATTCGTCATAGGATGAAAACAGCCTGTCTGTACCCTTTATATTTGAATCCAAAGAGCATGGCGTCTGATTCCTTAGATTTATTGTAATCAGACGAGTTAACCACTCATTTTAGCTGAAACGCAACCTGGCCTGGCAATGTTGTTAATCGTAGATCAATGCTGTTGGTCGATAGTTGATTACTGCCAGTAATTCGAGCCTATTTCCTACAGCACTTTCAGACATCAGATATGGGAACTTGTGGTGGAAAAACGTAAAGTATCTTTACAGAAACAACTTTCAAATTAAACAACACCGATTGAACAACCAGTCAGGGAAGACACATGGACACACTATCAGCAAAGCAGGCATTAGCTGACAAACTACATTTATTAGGATGGCAGCCTCTCAACGCAACAACACAGCATCATGAATATCCGGATAAAATTCTTCTGCGTAGCCTCAATGAGATCAATCAACGCCGTCCCTCACCACCAACGCCACTGACTCAATCCGACCTGAAGCAGATACTGTCATTACTCACTCGTTTACACCGCAGCAAAAGCAAACAAACACAAAGAAAGTTCCGTCAGTCGTTGTTCGACAAACTTTCTTTTTCCCCACAACAATCAACAGCGTCAATCTCGCTCATTGACTGGCTATGTGTGAAAAACAACAGTTTTCACTTTTTGATCAATGACAGTCAACCCGAAGCTCCCGCTGCAACGCTATACATTAACGGACTACCCTTAATTCATATATTCCCAGCCAGTCAACCGTTGCCGGATGTGCTAACCCTGGAGCAAATTCAGCTTTGCTACTGTGAAGATGCGGCCTGGTACGGTTTGAACGACCAGACGTCGCCGCCAGTTTGGTATCAATGGCAAGAACAAACATTATCTCCGGATCAACGTTGGCATTTACTCCACGGCAATCACAACGATAATCCGATGCTGTCGCCACTGGATAATTTGTTAGTCGGGCTTATGCAACCCTCTCGATTACTGGCGATGCTTAACTACCTTTGCTGGACCGACCAGGACAAACGCTTGCAACTCGCACCACCTTCCATAGTTCACAGCATTCGTCCACTGCTCCAAACTCTGTCAAACCATAAAGGAGATATCGCATTACACATACCCGATGGTTTATCTGTCGAACCGCTTCTCGTAATCTGGATCAACGCACTAAAACATTTGACATCCGTACAACAACAAGCACATTTGCCCCTGATATTCATCTTTAGCGAACAACATGCGTTCCCCCTGCCACAGCGTCTAAAACCTTTACGAAAACTGTTGCGCCTCAATAACATTGACTATCAACCTTTGATTCACCCGGCTGACTTCACTCAGGTTGCTATTACTGAATCGACCGCTGTAGTTTTAACCTGTGAGACAATGCTTGCCCGGCGGGATCAGTGGGATCAGCAAACAGCAATTCGATTATCAAAGCGGCATATTCTGAGTGATGGCGAATTAAATGAGCACGCCAGACAACACATAAACAGCTATTTCCAGTTACGACAAACGAACTCAGTCCAGTATTCTGGTAACCAGCCTGATGACAACTCTGTTCAGCTAATCAGTCAACACCTCGCCGTTCAGGATAACCTTATCCGACCCTGGAAAACGGCACCATTGGTAACAGAAGATCAGCGATTACTTTCACTGTTTGACGATAGAAACACTAAACCGTCTCCACATCAGATGGCGATATTGGCAGCCTTACGTCACTTCTCGCTGTTTACCTCCGACATTCAGCCCTATGGTTTGCTTTTGTTTGCAGACAATGATGCCAATTCAATCGACTTTCAGGACATCATCGAGGATTTACAACGGCATGCTAACAACCTCATCGATCAAATAACGATTCAACCTGTCGCCATACTCGACGATAAAATGCGTTCTGCATTAGAAGAACCATCTGCGGAGCGTTCAGCAACACCCCAACTTTTTGTCGGCGATATCAAGCAGCTTCCTGTGACGCAACACGCCCAAACATCATTGATCTATCTGATTGCTGTTGAACGTCAAACCACTATTCCAGCCACGACACTGCAACTTCTTTATCATCAGCTATCCAAACCCGGAACATTTGTTACGCCCGGTTTTCTGCTCAGTAATATTGAGCTGCCTGCACAAACCCACAACAGACCCATCAGACACAATTCGATGCTTAATCACGCCGGTAATCAAATTGATAACCTGCGCTATTTCGTGCTGCAAACACTGGATTTACGATTCAGAACTTCACTGTCTGATAGCATCAATCAGGACATTCCACAGCCAGCACACCACGAACTTAATGAACAGATTCAACTATTACAGCAGCAAGCCCGACAATGGTTCAGCCCTGAGCAACCCCAAAAACAACATTCAGCAACACCACCTATTCATTATGATACGCAGCAAGAAGCCATTGATAGCAACCTGCTAAGTATGTATCCAGGTCTCAAACGATCAATGACAGTGGCGCTCAACTGGTTGTTTGAACCCCAACATAATTCACCTTTTTCAGCGCAACTACAGCCAGAGAAAACTAATCAGGTCAGTGAACACCTGAACCCGATACGACAAACCATAAAACAAATTGGAACATTCACTGCGCAACAGAAATTTAATCAAATACAAATGGCACAACTGAGAATTCAGCGCACTATTGCCTGTAAAGCCCAACAACCATTTTTCCAGCAACAAGCATTGCAACTGGTATCAGAAACAGAACAACTACTGCAATCCATCAATGCGTCTGGTTCAAAACAACTTCATCGCTGGCTGGCACTGGAACAACAACTTAATGCGAATGATATCCCCGGATATCCCTGGATACTCTCTGGCAGAACACTGGCCACACTGATTTTTGATCGGTGCCAACAAACTCGACTGGCTCAATTGAATGAAGGACTTAATGCAGATTTTTGGACCAATACAGCGATCACTCTCTCAAGGCTTTGGTATGCCGCAACCGATTCAGCCCGATTACTGCCTGAACTGGCATTTCGTCGCTTTGCTCAACAGGCACAACAACACTTATCACCACCACTGCATTTGACCCAAAGCCAACAAATCATTGCTGCAATACGTAAAATTTGTCTGACAGATGTCATTTCACCTGTGTCATCCATTTCGGTATCTGATGAAAACCACACATAAACCGGGGAAGTTTTACAAGTGGTTTAATCACCGCCAATAAATCTATAGTCATATAATCAAAAAACGGTAACGCATTGTTTTTAATCACGAAGGAATAAAAACCCTGCAAATAGTCAATTAAATAACTTCCCTAATACGGTTCCAATCCCATATAGTTTTATAGCTGCCTGGCAAATTACGTCATTGTTAAAAGTCAGGCTCTCACAGCCGCTCGATGAGGATACGTCGGCGAATAGTCAGAGGAGAAAATATGTCTGAGACAGTTCATGTCGTTGGCCAGGATTTAACCGCTCTTGCCGCCATAGCGACGCTGAGAAAGCATAATCAACCCTGTCGCTGGTTCATTTGTAATCAGGCGCAACGAGGACTGGTGCCTCATCTGATGATTGACGAATCCACTCTTCAACTTTTGAAGGACTTATTCCCCGGTGTGGAATTAACACCATCACATACACTAAAACAACGTTATGTCACAGGTCGTAAACAACAGCGACTCATGGCAGACGCATCAGCAACACGACATACGATGAGTGTTAATAGTTCCATTCTTAACCATCAACTGACTAACTGGCTTCACCAACACGGAATATGCCCAGAGCCAGTTAGTTTCGTTGACCTGACCAAAACTCACATACATTCAGGTTGGCAGTTAATCACCCACCGGCGTGCTGCCAACCATTTTTTTCACCATCAGAAACAACGTGTTTATTATCGGAGTGGCGGCAAGCGTCAATTCTGGTTCACCCGTGTCACACTCTCTCCAGACGCAGATGCATCATCAATGCAACTGGAATACCTGCCGTCAGGCTCTCTGTTACTCATTCCGCATAATCATCAGGTAGCAACCTTGTTCTGGTGCGGTTATCAAGAATCCGTCATAACAGAATTGATCACAAGCAGTAAGGCTATAGCGCCTGCTATCAACGCTTATGGACAAGGCACCCCCATCAGCATGGCGGCGTCAATATGTGACAAACTGACGGGGATGCATCCGTTTGAACCGGTCGAATTCAATGCCACATCACTCCGACATTCACTGCCCGGTTGTTGGATTATGGCAGGCAATGCCGCGAGCAATACTGATCTTCACGCCTGTTTTTCCAGTGAATCAGCGCTTAATGCAGGTATTCATTCCGCCGATACGATGATGAAAGCACTTCATGCCCCCTCAGCAGAGCAACTCAAACTGGTTTTACAGCGCTATGATCAAGAAAAGCAGTCTGATTTCAGCCGTTATATCGCTGGTTTACACCAGACATATGAGGAAATACAAAACAATGGAGACTGTAACGAAGAGAATAATGGTGGGAAGAATGACTTCTGGTTGCGGGAAGCTCGGGCAATCGCCAATTTCTATCAACGATTAACCGGGCTTCCGGGTAAACAACAACGAGTCGCGGATGCAGCCAACGACTCGTTTACAACCAAATCAGCCTGAAAAATTACTGATTGAGTTGTTAAAACTAATCATTGCCGTAATCATCAATTTTTGCCTGATACTGACGACGGAACTCACCCAGGATCTGCACTCGCTGAGGTTCCGGCATACCTATCGTATCTAATGCATTTCTCGCCAGTTCCACACTGGCTTCCACATTTTCTGAGACAACACCGGAAGCGCCTAACTTACGTAACAACTGACACTGAATCAGACTGTGACCACGCGCATAAATGGCTGTTTCAGGGTGAGAACGACGTAGTGCTGCAACCACCTCTTCCGCTGCTTCCGTATCATTAAGCGTTACAATAATCACTTCAGCATTCTTTGCGCCAGCAGCTTTTAATAGCTCACTGTTGCGAACATCGCCGTAAAATACCGGCTTTCCTTTTGCCCTGTGTTCTTCAACAATCGTGGCATCGCTGTCCAGTGCTACGTATGGTTTTCCAGCCATCTTTAAGATTTCACCGATACGACGTCCCACACGGCCATAACCTGCCAGGACAATTGGCGCTTCACTCGGATGTTCAACAACTGTAGGTTCTTTCTTCTGTTGTTTAACCACCAAAGATTTAGCAATATTTGCCAGAATCGGCGTGAACAACATACTTAGTAAGACAACCAGTAATAATTGCTGGAACAAGTGATCATCAAATATCTCCGCCTGATTCGCCAACGAGAACAGGACTAAAGCGAATTCACCACTTTGTGCCAGTATCAACGAAACTGCCACTGCATTTTTCATCTTCAAGCCGAATAAAACGGCCAGAGGGAACAGAACAGCGGCTTTAACACTAATCAACAAGAAGGTCATGCTTAACGCAGTAACTGGCTCATCAATTAACAAACTGAGGTTAAGTGACATGCCCATTGACATAAAGAACAGGCCGAGAAGCAATCCTCTGAAAGGATGTACTTCCGCAATAATTTGATGTTTGTAGGAAGAATCTGAAATCAACAGGCCCGCCAGAAACGCGCCCATAGCCATAGACAGCCCGGCATGTTCGGTTACAAATGCCGTGCCGAGCACGATTAATACGGCTGATGTTGTGAACACCTCAGAGTTACCTGACAGTGCTACTCGATGAAGAATAGGATGAAGCAGATATCGTCCTAATAAAACAATTAATGCCAGAATCACTAATGATTCCACCAGCGCCAAACCAATGTCTTCGCTCAACGTTTTATCGGGAACAGCCAGTAACGGCACCAACGCCAGTAACGGCACAACCGCTAAATCCTGCAATAATAAAATAGCAAACGATGTACGGCCATACTGAGATTTAAACAACCGTTGTTCAGACAATAACTGCAAAACAAAGGCTGTAGAAGACAATGCCAGTGCAGGCCCAATCAGAATGGTCGCATTGATGGGAATATCAAAAAACATTACAGCCACAAAGCCGATCAACAAACCAACCAGCGTGACCTGCAACGTCCCAAGTCCAAACACCATTTTACGCATTTGCCACAATCTGGACGGTTTTAATTCAATACCGATAATGAATAATAAGAAAACAACACCAATCTCAGCCAGGTGGCTGATATCGCTAACGTTACTAATCAGGCCTAACCCATAAGGTCCGACAACAACACCAGCAACAAGAAAACCTGGAACAGCTCCAAGCTTCATCGCCTGGAATATAGGAACAGCAACAACCGCTGCAATCAACAACGTGATAATGTCTAACAGGTGAGTGGAAATCATAATTTCAGTAATTAGTTAACAATAAAATGCTGAACAACAGCATACTACATGATTGTTTAAATTTTTGGGCAACGATAGTAGCTCGATTAAATTAACAAAAACATTGATGTAGAACATGTTTTTAGTCACTTAAGCGGTTAAACCATCCGATTCTCTAACCAGACTGCTCAACATGGTTACTAAACTTTCACTTTGACGTTCGGATAACGTTTCCCTGTTTAAATATTGTGCTAACAACTTATTTGCATCCAATAATTCGTCCGCGTAAATGCAAGGAGAAAACCCCATCCACCAGTGCGAAAAATCTCTGCCATTCTTTTTATCCCGATACACAACCCGAATATTGTTGTGCCTCGAATCCACCGCTATCTTTTCAAATATTTTATTAACAGCATCCGGTTCACCTTCCAGAACTTGTATAAAGCTTGAGTCGACCGTCGCCAACACACCCGTTATACCCTGCTTTTTATTATTATTTACTGATTGATCAATTAATGACTTTACTTCTTCAAATGCCAGTGCATGGGCAAAGTCACTAAAGTAAATAAGCTGTAACATGCCAGTAAGCTCCTCTGAAACTGAGCTAAAAGTGTATCATTAGGCAAATAGCCAGGTTAACTACACTATGTTGCCGCGTACCTTATATATCTTACAGGTTATCGCCCCATAAAAATTTTCTCATTTATCAATACTATCCTTCATCCAGTCATGTTGATCTGTTGAAGATGTTCTACAAACCACTGCAATGCATTACCCGAATTCTCCGTTTTCCAGGCCACGACTAACGATTGTCCGGGTCTTGGTGATTGTAGTGTCAGTTCCACCAGGCTGCCACGTTCTAGCAAGTGACGAATTCTATGCCTGGGCAAAAAACCAACCCCAAGTCCCTGAGTATGGGCATCGATCTTCCAATCGATACTGGATACCGTAATCGTGTTATTACCATCCAACATACCAACAGAAATCGGTTGTTGTACACGGGATGAATCCGCAGCCACTATAGTATTGAATTGTTTAATTTCACTGGTCGGAATCGGTTGATGCAGCAGACAAACCGGATGATCGGGCGAAACAGCAAAGCTAAATTCGAGTTCGCCACAAAATCGATAGCTATATTCCGGATCAGGTATGTCCGTTAATATGCCAATTATTAAGTCTGCCCGGCCTGTTGCCAACGCATCCCATGTCCCACCCAGCACTTCTTCCAGCACATTTATTTTGACTTGTTTATTCAAAGCCATAAAAGCTTGAATAACACCAAGAATCAGGTGTCGTTCAATCACAGAATCAATAGCAATCGTTAACTCTTGTTCCCATCCCTGACTAATTTCACGCACTGAGGTTTCCAGAAAGTCTGCGGCCTGTAAAATCTGTCGTCCTTTTGTCAGCACCAGATGCCCGGCAGCTGTTAATGTTGCACGCTGTCCGGTCCGATCGAATAGCGTAACATTTAATTCCTTTTCTAATTTCTGGATGGTATACGACAGTGCCGAAGGCACTCGATACAGCTCAGTAGCCGCACTGGCAAAACTACCGTTACGACTAATCGCATCAATCACACGCAGTGCGTCAAGTGTCAGTGCTTTGTTCATAAACACCCTCCCCGCCAGTACGATTTGACCTGCAAATAAACACTTGTATGAAAAATTTTGTCAGCGCTGTCATTTCAATGACACATATTTGGAAAAGAAACTTGATGCTAAGTAATTGAGACATAGCCAATTACCATAAGTGTTCAATTTTTTTGAACAATAGACTCAAATTTTTCCGCTATTTAACCTTACAAAAAGTACTTATAGTTCAACTATAGATTACATGAACGCATAAGCAGTTTGTTTTGTAGCGATGTTATCGTCACTTAACTGTCAGAACATCATGCAATAAGGTACAAGAAAGTAAACGTTATAGCGTAGAAAATCCTACAGTAACTATATATTTTTACTGAATATTTTATATCTTAACTTCAAGATTCAATGATTTATCTGACAGACATTGCATCCACAACAAAAAAGCGGCCTCGAATACAGCTAATTCCAAGGCGGTGGTAAAGCATATCGCGTTCATCAATTAAATTTTTTGATGGGTAGTTAAATGGGTTTATTAGTTAATGGTAAATGGGTCGATCAATGGTACGACACTGAATCGACGGGCGGGCACTTCCAGCGTGATATCAGCCGCTTCAGAAACTGGATAACACCAGACGGCGCAGCCGGACCAACTGGCGAGTCAGGATTTGAAGCTGCTGAAGACCGCTATCACTTATATGTGTCACTCGCCTGTCCGTGGGCCCATCGCACATTAATCTTCAGGACATTAAAACAACTTGAATCTGTGATCGGTGTAACCGTGGTTGAACCACACATGCTGGAAAACGGCTGGGAGTTTCAACGAGATCCCGCTGCATTTAATGGCTTGCACATTGAAGGAGCCGATAAAGACACGCTGAATAATTGTGAATTCACTCACCAGCTTTACACCAAAGCACAAGCCGATTACTCAGGACGCGTTACCGTGCCAATCCTGTGGGACAAAGAAAAGCAGACGATTGTCTCCAACGAATCGGCAGACATTATTCGCATGTTGAACAGTGCATTCAATGCCTTTACCGATGTAAAAACTGATTTCTATCCATCAGCGTTGCGTCGTCAAATCAACGACATCAATGAATTCGTTTATCACAACATTAATAACGGTGTTTATAAAACCGGGTTTGCCACAACACAAGATGTCTACGAAACCGAATTCAATCGCTTGTTCGATGCTTTAGACGAACTTGAATCGCGTTTAAGTCAACAAGCTTACCTGGTCGAAAACACGCTTACTGAAGCAGACTGGCGCCTGTTTACCACGCTTATCCGGTTTGACGCCGTTTATGTTGGGCATTTTAAAACCAACAAAAAACGCATCGCCGACTATCCGAATCTGTCGAATTACATGCGAGAGCTGTACCAGGTACCAGGCATTGCTGAGACCGTCAGTATTGAACATATCAAACAACATTATTACTACAGTCACGACACGATTAATCCAACCCGGGTGGTTCCAGCGGGCCCGGAGTTGAACCTTGATGAACCTCATAATCGCCATCGTTAAACGATTGTTAAAACGAAAAAATATCCGGCACGGGGACTCAGATGAATCCCCGCATGAAACAACCGGACAGCAAAGCACCATGAGCAACACGAATACACGTAATAACGTGAAACAAAGAATTGTTATCAGGCGATCCGGTGATCGTGGATTAAGTCGCTTTTCATGGCTAACCAGTTATCACTCTTTTTCGTTCGCCAATTACTACGATCCGAGATTTCTGGGGATTTCGGCACTACGGGTAATCAATGATGACACAGTCGCTGCGGGTGGTGGGTTTCCGACTCATCCACACCGGGATATGGAAATCATCAGTTACGTTATTTCAGGTCGAATACATCACAAAGATAGTCATGGACACGAACATGTTCTGTCAGGTGGTGATATTCAGGTAATGAGCGCAGGAACCGGCATTTTGCATAGTGAGTTTAATCCTCATCGAACACAGGATTTACGGTTCTTGCAGATCTGGATTATTCCGAATGCCAACAACGTTGAGCCGGGTTATCAAACGAAATCGCTTGATAACGATCCAGGCCTGTCACTTCTGGTGTCAGGCGACGCATCAGACAACGCGTTATTTATACATCAGGACGCAAAATTGTACCGTGGTTTTTATGCTACGCCCCGGTCAGAAACAGTCACTCTCAATAAAACAAGGACGTTTTATCTTCACTTAATCAGTGGTGAATTATCAGTGATTGATGAACCTGATGAACAAAACAATGCAACTGATGCGCAACACGAAATAACTGAGATACAACTGCATCCCGGGGATGCAGTCACCATAATAAATAGCCGTGTAATGAATATCGTGTGTCACAGCCCTTGTGAATTCCTGCTGTTTGACTTACCGACTAAGCATTAACGAATAAACGGTGCAGAAAGCGAGTCTGACACCGTTAATCTTGCACTCGCAGCCATGTTGAAGCATCTTCATGGCAACAAAGATAATGCAACAAGTAACTGATTTGAGGAACAAAGTACTCCTTTGTTTCCAACCTGACCCTCTGATAACAGCCATCAGTGGATAACCAAACCAGGCAGTTTTACACGAAAGCTGCTTTCAGTGCTTAACCATCATTCAATCAACGAATTGAAGAAAGTACTGGCAGGACGCACCAGATAACTTGAGGCATTAAAATGACTATTTCACCTTCTACCACCAGCGGTGCCAATGGGTATCCCGCTCACGCAAATACGGGTCTGGAGTCAATCCAGTTTATCGAATTTGTCGCTGAAGACATCCGCCAGTTGCAACAACCTCTGCAACAACTCGGCTTTCAACTGCAAGCAAAACACCATGAACTGGACATCTGGCTTTATCGTCAGGGCGGCGTCTGGATTGTCGCCAATTGTGAAAACAGCGGTGCAGCCATCGAACATTACGAACAACATGGTCTGTCAGCCATTGGCATTGGCTTTATTCACAGCGATCCGTTTCAGGTTATTCAACGCGCCGATCAAATGGGTTATCAAGCCCGGCTTTCTGCCGCTAGCTGGACAGGTCTGGGCTTTAACGGTGTGAGAGGTGAAGGTGGACTAATCAGCTATTTGCTGGATCAAACAGACTGGGCTGACATTGTTAATCAGGAATTCACCCTGGTTACTACTGATAATCTGAGTCAGACGGCTGGATTCAGTCATATTGATCACATCGCAATCAACGTCCCCAAAGGTCAGCTTGATCACTGGCGAGAATTTTACAGTGAATTACTCCAGTTTCAGGAAACCTCAAAATTCACCATTTCTGGCAAAAAAACCTCGTTTCGCTGTAACCCGGTTGCCGCCAACAATGGTGCTGTTCGCCTTGTGTTAAATGAAGATTTTGAAGACGGTTCACAGATTTCAGAATTCCTGGCAGAAAACCGGGGACCCGGCATTCAGCACATCGCATTTTACGCCGATGATATTCACGTCGCCGTTGAAACCCTGGGTAACAATGATATTAATTTCATGCACACACCCGACATCTATTACGATCTCATTGAAGAACGTATTCCCAATCATGGTGAAGACCTGAACCGACTTCGACAAAACGGCGTTCTGATTGATAACGAACGAAGCAATGCCAAAAAACTACTGATGCAGATTTTTACAAACAACATCATTGGTCCCGTGTTTTTCGAGCTGATCCAGCGTAAAGGCAATCAAGGATTCGGCGAAGGTAATATCAAAACTCTGTTCGAATCGGTTGAACTTGAACAAATGCAACGTGGCGCACTGGCATGATTCCGGGAGGTAATAGCACGATGAGAGCCTTCATTAGACGAGAGCCAAACGCCTGGCAAAATCGTCACTTTCCGGTCGTCATCTGTGGTGCGGGTCCCATCGGGCTCGCACTGGCAGTTGATTTAGCACAACGTGGCATTCAAACCCTGTTAGTTGATAAAAAAACGGCGGTAGGAAAAGGTTCCAGAGCCGTCACGTTTGCACGTCGTTCGCTGGAAATCTTTGACAAGCTGGGCATCGGTCATCAGGTTGTTGAACATGGTATTCAATGGTCAAAAAACCGGACCTGGTTCGGTGATGAGCAAGTGGATATCAGACAGCTTCAACCTGAAGATGGCATTAATCGCCCTGCTTACGTCAACATTCAACAGTACCATGTCGAGGATTACCTTCTCAGCCGAGCCAATGAATTTGACAACCTGACTCAGCGTTGGGGTACACGCTACCTGCATCATGAACAACAAGGTACACAGACAACCATCACATTCGACGATGAAGATGGCGAATTTCAGGTCCATTGTGATTATCTGGTGGCTGCTGATGGTGTTCACAGTCCGATTCGTCGCGGCATGAATCTTAGTTATGATGGCCGCCAGTTTAATGACCGCTTTCTAATCGCTGACGTAGAAATGCAAGCTGACAGGCCACCAGAACGCTGTTTCTGGTTCTCACCTGAATTTCACGAAGGCTATTCAGTGTTATTGCACCAACAACCGGACAATATCTGGCGTATTGATTTTCAGCTGGGTTGGGACAGCGATCCGGATGAAGAAGTCAAACCGGAAAACATCACCCCACGACTGAAAAACATGTTAGGAGATACGCCATTCTCCTTAAAGTGGGCCAGCGTTTACACCTTCGAATGCCGACAAATGACAAAATTCGTGCATGATAATGTTATTTTTGTCGGTGACGCAGCACACCGGGTTTCACCCTTTGGCGCAAGAGGGGCAAACAGTGGATTCCAGGATGTGGAAAACCTTGCCTGGAAACTCGAAAAAATCATCAAAGGACGCGCATCAGACAATTTGCTGCAAACATACAGCACAGAACGAGTTGAAGCCGCTCGGCAAAACCTTGAACGCTCCAGTCGCAGTACGGACTTTATCACGCCAAAATCAAATCAAAGCCTGATGTTCAGAGATGCAGTATTAACCCTGGCAAAACGCCATCAGTTTGCTCGCCTGCTTATTAACAGTGGCCGCCTTTACACACCGGACACACAACCAGCGGTAGACACTGATGTTGCAGCGGAGCCAATAACAACCTTCAACCAGGTCAGGCCCGGTGAAGTCTGCATCGATGCACCGATATTACATCACGATAAACCCAACTGGTTGCTCAATATCCTTGGCAATCAGACAACACTGATGACGGCCTTGCCAGTCATAGACACACATCAAACCTTACAAGACACCCTGTCTGGTTTAAAACACCTGATTTCTCGCTTCCACCTGATCAAAGAAATTGATCCGGATGCCCAGCTGGTACTTATTGGAGAAAACTATCAAACAGCAATGAATAAGCTGTCAACCGAAGAACAAGCGGACGTTCACCTTATTACGGACAATCTTAACTACATCGCAGACCGTTATGTCACGACGCCCGGCGCAACCTGGCTCATCAGGCCGGATAATTATGTTATCAGCGCCTGGCAGCACTGGCATACACAACATATAAAACGCACGCTGGAGGAACATATCTTATGTCGAACAGTCTAAAAAGCACTGACACAAGTGTACTGAGTATTAGTGAGCAGGAAACTCCCCTGAGCCAAAAACAGCTGGATGATATGTATTCAATGTTGATTGATGCGCATGATGGCTTGTCAGATGCAGAGTCAGCTCGCTTAAATACTTGCTTAATTTTGCTACTCGCAGAACGATGTGGCAGCCCGGTACATTTACAACGAGCAATTTCGGATGCGCTGGAATTTGCCAAAGAACCACCAAAATCCCAGTTACATGCCTGAGAATGAGGCATAACCTCTGACTTACATGACCTGTTTTATCATGACTGAACGTCAAAACAATCAGCGGATTGAACAGGATTGTTTGCTCGAACAGCGACAATTCAACCCATTGAATTGTCGCTTCCCCCCTTTACATTGACCTGAACGACTGATTAGTCGCCCGCTGCGCACCCTTGCGCATTTAACAGATCAACAGCAGCCCTTGCCTGAACAATGCCATGTCCGTAGGTGTAATCGTAGCCCGCTCCCCCTTTGTCTAACGCGCTACGTTGTAGTACTTTTCTAATTTGTTTAGATGTACAGTCCGGATGTTCACTCCAGGCCAGTGCTGCCACTCCTGATGCATAAGCAACCGCCATCGACGTACCATCCCAGTATCCATAACTTTTGTTAGGCAAGGTTGACCTCACGTAGACCCCCGGTGCAGTCAACTCGATTTGATCGTTATTATGTGTGTATCGCCAGGCAGCATCATATTGGTCAACCGCACCGACAGATACAACGGCATCATAACTCGCCGGGTAAAAGTAGTAACTGGCACCACGATTACCCGCCGCACCCAGCAATAACATGCCGCTGTCATGAGCTTGTTGCATGGCTTGCGCCTCGGCCACGCTGTTTTTGAAACCGGCAATACTCATGTTGACAACATCAGCACCCGCTCTCTGACAAGCCGCTACTGCCGCGATCATATCGGAGCCCCAGATCCGCCAGTAATTTGGGTTATGGATAATCTTAACATTATGGATTTTAAGATTTCCGTTAGGGTTAACACCGACAATACCAATGTCGTTATCCAGTGCTGAGATGATCCCGGCAATGTGAGCACCGTGGCCATAGTTATCTTCATCCCAGGCACAGATGGTCGCCCGTCCTCCAGTGCCATCAACGATTTCACCCGTAATATTGGTGCCATGCATCAAATCGGGGTGTTCAGCATCATAGCCGGTATCGATAATACAAACTTTACGGTTGCCCGTATAAGTGTCCAATACCTGATTGGCCTGGATTTTAGTAATGCCATAGGGCATTTGTTGTGCCTGCAATTCCCGTTCAGGATCTTCTTCAATCACATCGACCTGAGAATTTAACGACAGTGTTTTTCGTTGTGACGGCGTAAGATTCACCACCAGACTCTCAACAGATGGGAGCGTCCTCAGATATTCACCACCGTGTGACTTGACCAGTTTAATTGCGCTTTCTGCCTTAAATGTGTTATCTGAAAAGATATCCTCCTCATCCATATTCAATACACCCTGAGCGGATTTAAACATCACGATGTATCGTTTCGTCGGTTCCTGATCTATCTGCGTAAATCCATTTTTTGTCTTATGCTCAATTCCCTGAGACTGACCATATGGTTCTGCCATCACATTGGCTGTAAGTAACATTCCTGTTAATACCGTCCCCACTGTGAATGACAATCTTAAATTTATATTCATTTTTTACCTCAAGATTTTATTGGGGGGAGTTTAAGTGTGCATGAGGTGTAAACGCATACAAGGCGGAACAGATGCGTACTGGAAAAGAGGGACAGTTGTAATTACAACAATATAGCGGCTATAGAAAAAGCGGATCACCCCGTTTGTGATGTATCCGCTTTGATAAAGTTTTATGAATTTAAAGGGCTATCGGACAAATATCGTCCCGCTCCACCAGGCATACAATCCTTCCGGTCCACCATACTCTGAGAAAGCTATAGTGAAGGATTCCGAGGGTGAACCAAAGGTATAGACATCATTAAAACGAGGCGTTACATCGATTTCCTGCTCCGGCGCTACGTAGTAACCCCATGACGATAAACGCATCGCAGGACCCGCATCATTCAACGTACCAATACCTAAATCACCGTTTGGCGATGAAAAGTTCAGGCTATTCCAGGTCGTTAACGGATTCAGATTGAAACCCATGTCGTAGTCGTTACCATTCGGCACTAAGTGAGAGGCACCTTTAATGGTGTAACCGTCCAGATAGAACTGGCTGATAGTCCGATGCACTGGCACGGTGTAGTGCAGAATAAAACTGCCGTTTTCCAGTAATGCGAAAGGCGAGTATCCCTGGAAACCTTTACTTGTCGGTTGACCATCTACTTCATTCAGAACACCACCGTTTAAGGCAAATGCGATTCCCGGCGTGATACCTGTCCAGCCACCGCCATCGCGTGTCATATCGCACTGAACATTCATCGCCGCCAGCGGGCCTTCATCACCATCAAGGTCAATCGAATAGATACCATCACCCGTGCTCAGTCCGGCATCCAGAATATCCTTACAGCTTTGAATACCAGCCTGTTGGACACCACAGCCTTCAGAACTTAATAGATCATAAGCTGCTTTCGCCTGGATAATACCGTGACCAAACTCATCATCTTTACCTTGTGCGCCTTTGTCCAACGCACTACGGGTTAATGCTGAGCGTACTTGATCCGCTGAACACTCAGGGAACTGGCCCCAGACCAGCGCAGCAACGCCAGAAGCAAATGCCGTTGCTACCGACGTGCCATCCCAGTTACTGTAACTATTGTTCGGCAATGTTGATCTTACATTGACGCCAGGTGCCGCCAACTCCACCTGATCATTCTGATGTGAATAGTTCCAGCGAGCATCTTGTTCATCCGTCGCAGCCACTGAAATAACCCCGTCATAACTCGCCGGATAAAAGTAACTGCTGTTACCCCGATTACCCGCAGCGGCAAACAATAACGCGCCGCCAGCCGCCGCATTATCCATCGCCTGACGCTCTGCTTCACTGGAATTACCACCGCCAATACTCATATTGATAACGGTTGCACCCACCTGCTGACACGCTGCAACAGCTGCAATCATGTCGGAACCCCAAAGGCTCCAGTAATTAGGGTTGTGGATCACTTTCACATTATGAATGTCAATCGCAGCACCCGGGATAACACCACGCACCCCCAGATTATTTTCCTGCGCTGAAATCACACCCGAAATAAAAGTACCGTGACCATAGCCATCGGTAGACCACTCGCCCAATGACGCCTGGCCTCCGGTTGCATCTAATACCTGACCGGAAATGTTTGCGCCCGACATCAGATCTTCATGACCAAGACTATAACCCGTGTCAATTACACACACTTTCTGACCGCTGATCACACTGTCATCCAGTTGGCCCGCCTGCACTTTACTCAGCCCCCAGGACGCTTTTTCAGCTTGTAAATAACGCACCGGATCTTCTTCAATCAATGCGACTTCCTGGTTAGCGCTTAAGGATGCAACCTGATCCACCGTCAGCATCGCCGCCATACTGGTAACAGAAGGTAACGCCCTCAGTTCTTTACCGCCAGATGACTGGATCACCTTGCGTGCAGTCGCAACGGAAAAAGTATTCTGACTAAATACGGAAGGCATACCGGTCGATTCAACACTGGCAGCCGCCAGCACGTCAGACACCGGTTGGAACATGACAATATAACGTTTTGGTTTTTGTTGATTAGCCTGTTTGACTGGAGAGAGTGGTTTAACAGGCTCGATAGCCGCCAGCGCAGATTGAGCAATACCGCCTGCCAGCAACATAGAAAGTACAACATAATTCTTCATCGAAAGGTCCTCAATATAAAACATACTATTAACATCTGATGTTTAATGAACTTTCCCGGGAAGACTCAATTCCATTGAAGCTATAGTGTGACGGATGTTTCGAAAAAGAAAAAGCCAGAATTAATCTGGCTTTGGGCTATGTTATGACAAATTCACATTCAAGTTTTTAGCAAACTTGACGAGATCAGGTAAGCATCAGGTAACACACCGTGCTGACAACAAATGCGACAATGATATTCAACATGATCCCCTCTCTCGCCATATCTTTAACTGTGATATTGCCAGAAGAAAAGACTATTGAATTCGGTGCCGTAGCCACAGGCAAACAAAATGCACAGCTACAGCTGATAACCGCCGGAATCATTAATAACTCAATAGCAATATTATTGCTCACCGCAGCACTTGCCAGAATCGGCATCAACAGCGTTGCCGTTGCCGTGTTAGACGTAATCTCAGTTAAGAAGGATACTGACAGCGCCAGAATCAACATCACTGCGAACATAGGCAACAGACTAATGGCTGATAATCCTTCACCGATCATCTGACTCAGGCCACTGGCTACAAACGCTTTTGCAATAACAATACCACCGGCAAACAACAGTAACATTCCCCACGGAATATCTTTTGCCGTTTCCCAGTCCAGCAGTTTTTCGTGTTTCTCACCCTGAATGTGCGGCTTTCCAGCTGGCACAACAAACATCAATAACACACCAAACAAAGCAACCGAAGAATCGCCCAACGTACCAATATCAAGCAACCCGGACCAACCACCAAATGGTTCTTTTCTGAAAACCCACAATAGCGCAGTGAAGCCAAACACCAACAGGGTACGCTTTTCCTCGGTTCGCATAACGCCGACATCTGGAATAGCAATTTCTCGGTCCAGTTTGATACCTCGTGATAACCACAACGCCATTAACGGAATCGCGATAGCCATCACAGGAATCCCGGTTTTCATCCAGCGTAAAAAGCCGTATTCCTGCCCGGTAAATTCTTCGTAAACACTCGCAAAGATCACATTGGGTGGTGTGCCTATCAAAGAGCCCACACCGCCAATAGACGCCGAGTAAGCCAGACCAAGCAACAACGCAATTGCAAAGCGCTTGTTCTCACTATACTTCGCAATAATTAATGCCACCGGCAATAACGCCAGCGTAGACGCCGTGTTTGAAATCCAGATCGACAAGGTGCCAGCTGTGATCATAAAAGCAAATATGATGCGACGCGCTGAATGATTACCTATCGTTTTCACCATATTCAGCGCAAATCGCCGATGAACGCCGCTTTTTTCAATCCCTTTCGCCAGGATAAACGCCCCCATCAACAACAAAATGACGTGACTACCTAACGCTGAAGCCGCTTGTTTGTGGGTGAGAATGCCAAAGGTAGGAAAAGCAACGAAAGGCACCAACGATGCCACAGGAATTGGTACTGCTTCGGTGATCCACAGCCACGCCACAAAAACCGTGATGGCTGCAGTCATTGCCGGAGCCTGCGCCACATCAAACGATGACGCAATAAAAAAGCTGGCTACTGCCGCAACCAGCCCGAAAAATAAATGACGATACTCTTTAGTCATTTCAGTCACCGCACGTTATGCCTGACGCACTGACTGTAACAATGCGTTTGCCTGTTGCCAGCTCGACATTGTTTGCAAATTGTTCATGTCCGGTGCCGACGGAGCAAGAAAACGCGCCAGACGTTGAGTTCGGCTAGCATTGTCATGAATCGGTAGATGATCCAACACCTTCACCGCTTCATCCGGTGTGTTACACACCAGCACCATGTCACAACCCGCCGCTAATGCTGCATCCGCTCGGTCAGTGAACGAACCAATGCACTCCGCTCCTTTCATTGATAAGTCATCACTGAAAATCGCACCGTCAAAGCCCAGTTGCTCACGTAATACCGTTTGCAACCAGTACGGCGAAAAACACGCCGGTTGGGCATCTGCCGCAGGATAAATAACATGAGCGGGCATAATACCCTTGAGCAATCCCGCAGCAATAACGTCATTAAACACGCTCAGATCAAGTTGAGTGATCTCATCGACAGAACGATTATCAACAGGCATTGCGATATGCGAATCTTCTTTAACACTCCCGTGTCCCGGGAAGTGCTTGCCCGTTGCCGCCATTCCTGCCCGGCTCATGCCTCGAATAAAATAACTCGCCAGCCGCGTTACTTCGTCCGGAGACGCTGCAAAAGCCCGGTCGCCAATCACATCACTGACACCGTGAACATCCAGCACGGGTGCAAAACTAAAATCAGCGCCCATCCCGTGAACTTCGGCGGCCATCAGCCAGCCCATCGTTTCCACCAGCTCAGCCAGTCGTGATTCATCGCCATTGGCCATTTCAGCTAACGATCCCATCGCAGGAATTGCTGAAAAGCCCTCTCGGAATCGCTGAACCCGGCCGCCTTCATGGTCAACCGCAATCAACAACTGCTCGCCGCCTGCCTGTTTTAACGCCTTGTTCAATGCCTGAATCTGCGGCACTGACTCAAAATTACGGGTAAATAAAATAACGCCACCCACCGTTGGGTGAGCCAGTATTTCTTTTTCTTCTGCGGTCAACGTTGTGCCCGCAACATCCAGCATTAATGGACCAATAGCTTGTTTTTTCATGTGTTGTTCGTATCACTCATTGGTTGGTGAAGTCGTTCACAGTCCTGATTTGTCAGATAACCATCAATCACCGCGACGATATGATTTTTAAGCCAGGCCGGACCGTAATCCGCCATATCATTGTGCCGCGCTTTCGCAATCTTCACGACACAAATGCCATAGTCAGCCACTTCCCGGGTAGATGGCAGCACGCCTTTATCTGCCGGAAAATCACTGGCTCTGACAGATAATACGTTAACCGTATGCTGCCCATCAGGCTTAATCCGTGGCAAAGGTACTCGACGGTGATCCAGCGTAATTAATCCCGAATAATACGTGTCACCTCGATTAATAATCAACGACGAAATGTCCCCGCCGTTCGAATGCCCCACCAGCAACACCTTATTAAAATCAAAAGCCGGATATTTTACAGCCAGCGTCTGACGCACAAATGCCAGCGTATTCGCCCCGCGAGACCAGTTTTCCATTCGGGTTTCATAGAGATTGCCTGATACCGACAACGGTGGATCACCGGGCAATTCATGACCAATAGCCACCGTCATAAAACCCCGTTTGTTCAACAGGTTACTAATGAACTGATAATCCGTGTGCTTTACACCATAACCTGCACTGATAAAAGCCACCGGACATGGCTGCTCACCACAAGTTCCGGCTTCAGGCAATGTAATCTCGACCGGCACCGACCGTTCACGGGATTTATCGAACAATTCACCACTCACCGCCACAGATGACACAAAAACAGCAGGAATTAATAAGAAGAGGAAAAAAGAAGAAAGGAATTTTTTGAACATACTGCAAACTAACCAATTGATTTCAGGCTGGTTAGTATGCAGTAAACAGTCTAAATGGCAAGACACCAGTATCACGAATCCATCAATATAATCTTCTCAATCACTCCGTCAAATGTGTCTTAAATGCATTGTAGGTTTTCTCACTATCCTTATGACTTTCAAAATCAGCAAAGCCCTGACGTTGGGGTAATGTCGCGCTGGTGCCCTGGCTTGCATTGACGGTCATATTTTTTCGGGCTTCCGAACTCATGCCAAGATCGGTGCCGAATGCATCCATGTCCAGATGAGGTGTGCTGCCATCAAAACTGCCCTGATCCATCTGCGCAGCCAGTCCCTGAGAAGATTGACCTCCAAAAACCGCATCGGTATGCACTTTTTCGCGCTTATGGGTGTATTCATCACTCACCTCGACACTACCCTGAGCTTTGTCGTACATCCCTTTCATCGTTGTCGCCATATCGAATAACGGCACCAGGCCAGACGGCTCAGTAATCATCTTTTTACCCGATTCCATCAAGCTGGAAATATCAGCACTGTCCACGCCTCGTTTTGCCGTCAGACCAAACGTAGGATTTGCCAGGGTTTGACTCAATTCCATTCGTTTGTTCAGATTGAAATTCTCCATGCCCACAAATCCACCAATACCAGTTGTTTTACGACTTCCCATTGAATCTTCAGGTGTTGTTTCAAATGCTTTAAAACCGCCTTCAACACCAATCAAAGGCAGAGAAACATCGGGCTTCCAACTTTTAGCGTCGAATTTTACATGCCCGGTTTTTGCCTCGGCTTTGGCATCAAATGTCACACCATGTTGAAACTCCGTGGTTTTAGCTGACGTCGCGACCGTGGTCGATGCTGCTGCCATTTTAGAAAACCCTTGCGCAACTTTGTCTTTGACGGTATTCAACGCTGGGATTAAAAATTTAGATGATGTTGATGAAGCCATACCCTACTCTGATAACTCAACTGCCAGTGTGAACGATTAAAAAGCAAACCCTGAGCCAGAATTAAATGATCTGATTAATATTATTTATCATTAAAAACAGTATGTTATGAACAGCATCGTTCCAGAATGCATCGCCGTATTACTAGCAGGCACACTTAAATAACCCGAATGGGTCAAAAATGACTCGGATGTGCATTTAATGATTGAATATATTTAAATCAACAGGTTATATTTTGCAGGCACTGTCTGAAGGATATGATTGATATGCACTATCGCCGTTATGCCGAACTCGACTGGTTACGAATCATCTTGATTCTCGCCGTATTTACCCACCATGTTTTTATGCCGTTCAATGGCGATGACTGGCATGTGATGAATACAGAATCCAGTAAACTGCTCGACGATATCATGGTCTTTTTTGAGCAACTTCGTTTGCAAACCCTGTTCTTTATTGCCGGGGCAGGTAGTCTGCTTTTATTAAAAAAATCCAGCACCACAACCTTTTTACGTAATAAATTCCATCGATTATTTGTCCCTCTGATCGTTGGTATGATGTTTATCATTCCGCCGCAACACTACTATGAAAACCTCAATCACAACGGTTTAACCGAGAGCAATTTGCTGCACGCCTGGCAATCGGGTTTATTCTCATTTAATGCCAATCACCTGTGGTTTATCGAATTTCTGGTGGTCTTTATGGTCATCGCGATACCGATATTCTGGTTGTTCAAACAACCGGCGGGACGATGGCTGAATAACCAGACAGAACGCCTCGTCCAGGCCCGGTTTGGCCTGTTCAGTCTGGTGCTGCTGTTAATCGTCCTCAGAGCCGGATTAACGCTCGCCTATCCAACACAAAGCCACAGTATCGACAACCTCTCAGTATCTGGTTTTTTCCTGTTCTTCTTTATTGCAGGCATGATTTTTATGAACAGTCAGATCATCTGGCATGCCCTTGCTCAACACCGAAAAACCAACCTGGTACTCTTTATTCTCAGTTCAATCATGTTTTACGGATATTACTTTCCGGATTTCAGTCCGTATGCGTCACTGGCACTCCGCTGGCAACTCTGGTGGTTGGTCTGTTCACTGGTATCATGGACCGGGTTATTAACCCTGCTCGGTTTCGCCATCGCCTGTTGTCATCCGCACAAGGCAGTCTCCACATCACATGAACAACATGAAGAACATGAAGAACAACCCGGGGCCGACACGCCCGCCTGGTTAAAACACGCCAATGAACTGATTTACCCCTTTTATATTTTGCATCAGACCGTCATCGTGACTGTCGCTTATTACGTTGTGCAATGGCCTGTTGGTATTGCAATGAAATCAATCACGGTACTGGTCAGTTCGCTGGTTATATGCAGTTTTCTCTGTGTTGTTGTGATTCGCCCGTTACCGCCTTTACGTTATCTGTTTGGTTTAAAACCCCGTAAAAGCTGAGCGATGTTCATCGCTCCAATCACTTTCTTCTGGTTCATAGCCAAATCATTTTAAAAAAGCGCTGGTTCAATATTGTGTTTCGGCATCAACCCCCACATATTAAAGCCCGAGACTACATCCGACTGAGGAACCAACATGATTGAACAACAACAAAAAATCCCATCATCTGTACTAACTGAATTAACCGCTGACGGTATGCAAAATCATCAGACAGATGAACTCTTTGCGGGCAAAAAAGTCGTGCTGTTTGCCGTACCTGGCGCATTCACACCCACTTGCTCACAAGCCCACTTACCGGGTTTCGTGGTGCACGCGGATCAAATTAAAGCTAAAGGCGTTGATATTATCGCTTGTGTTTCTGTCAACGACGCATTTGTCATGAAAGCCTGGGGTGAAGCCCACAATGCATCAGAAATCATGATGTTAGGTGACGGTGACGCCAGCTTTACTAAAGCCATTGGCCTGGACAAAGAAACGGGTAGTTTTGGTGGTGTACGCTCGCAACGTTACGCGATGATCATTGAAGACGGTGTCGTCACAACATTAAATGTTGAAGCTCCGAAGGTCTTTGAAGTCAGTAACGCAGAAACTATTCTGG
Source organism: Alteromonadaceae bacterium (assembly GCA_965656875.1). GTDB lineage: Bacteria > Pseudomonadota > Gammaproteobacteria > Enterobacterales > Alteromonadaceae > CBFHMJ01. The sequence goes on along the minus strand of CBFHMJ010000026.1, from coordinate 174,495 downwards.
AATTACTGTAATACCATCACTGAGCGCTTCACAGCGCTCAATGACAACTCACCCAATGAAAAATCAACTCACGGTTCGCGCCTATACCACCCAGTCAAAAAGTCATGCCCATCGCTGGCATCAACTGGTGCTGCCTTTGCACGGATCAATTCAAATCACACTAAGCGAACAACAACAAGAACGATATAACGGCAATGTCTCGGCGGGTGAATGTGTTGTCATTCCAGCGGGTTGGGAACACGCATTCAGTGCGGACGAAGCTGCGCGATTTCTGGTTGCAGACCTCGATACCCTGCCCGATAACCTACTCGCGCTACACCAAAAATTCGCCATCAGCCCTTCATTAACCGCCTTTATTCACTATGTCGCGATTCAACTGGAACACCAGGTTGATGCTGATATTGAAGCAATGAACCTGCAACTGTTCACCTGTTTACTCACCAGGCAAACAGCGAATCTTACAGGCCATGCTAGCAAGTCGGATCCACGGATTGATAACGTCATCGCCGCGATTCACCAACACATTCAACATCCTCACACCATAACGTCACTGGCCAGCATTGCCTGCCTCAGCCCAACACAGTTTAAAACCCTGTTTAAACAGCAAATCGGACAAACACCCAAGCAATACCTGACCCAAATGCGAATAGAGCGCGCCAAAGCCCTGCTCCGTCACACCGACACGCCAATCGGATTAATCGCCGAGCAAGTGGGTTATCAGGACTTTTCAGCCTTTAGCCGACGTTTCCAGCAGATTACCGGACAGCCTCCTCGCGCCTGGCGTTAACCAGCCAGTCACCCTGATAAACCGTCTTTTCTGCACAATGTAAGTCATTACAACGCGCTACGCTGTTGCCCATTGATTTCATAAACAAGGCAGCACGATGAACACCATTGAATGGCAAGATTTCACCAAAGTAGATATCCGGGTTGGCACGATTGTCGCCGTTGACGATTTTCCGGAAGCTCGCAAACCCGCCTGGAAACTACAGGTCAATCTCGGCCCGGAACTCGGCATTAAAAAATCCAGCGCCCAGATCACTGATTTATACGACAAACAATCGCTGATCGGAAAGCGGGTCATTACGGTAGTCAACTTCCCACCAAAACAAATAGGCCCGGTACGTTCAGAATGTCTGGTGACTGGCTTTTATAGGGATGACGGTGCTGTGGTCTTAGCCACCGTTAATGAAGACGTGCCTGACGGCGCACGATTAGGGTAAAGTAATCCGGAAAAATCAGGTAGCATTAAGATTAACAGACCTTACTGCTACCTGAGAGACATGGCCCGAATGCCCCGCAAACAACCGGACACCCGAACTTTCTTTGAACAGGAAATCGACCGTATATACAACGACATTCCGTTCCGTCCGGCGCAATTCGCTCAGGTGCGACAATCTAAAATACTGATGGAAACTCACTTCGCAGAAGCGGTTGATCTGGACGCCTTAGCCAGCGCCGCCTGTATGTCACGATTTCATTATGTTCGGGTTTTTCGACAGATGTACGGCGTAACACCCAGACATTATTTACGGGATTTACGCATCACCAAAGCAAAAGCATTGATTCAAGCTGGCATCCCGATCACTCAGGTGTGCGGTGATGTCGGTTATGAAAGCCTGCCAACATTCTCCTCTGTTTTTAAAAAATGCACGGGTTTCTCACCGAAAGCCTACCAACAACGCCATAAAAGCAATCTGGAATAAGTTTTCAACATCAATCCTGGCTATGCTTAGGTCATGACTTGTACAAACCAGGAACGAAACTCCGATGATCAAACTCTATGTCACCAGCGTACCGGTTGATGACCAGGAAAAGGCGTTAGCTTTTTATACAAATGTTTTAGGCTTCATTAAAAAAACCGATGTGCCGCTGGGCGACTACAAATGGCTTACTGTCGTCTCCCCAACCGAACAAGCAGGCGTAGAATTGCTATTAGAACCAATGGCATTTGAACCGGCTCGCGTTTACCAGGCAGCACTAAAAGAAGCTGGCATTCCCTGGACCTCGTTCGCCGTCGATGATATCGATCAGGAATACCAGCGACTCACCGAACTGGGCGTAGAATTTTCAATGCCACCCAAAGAAGCTGGCACCGTAAAAATAGCGGTGCTGGATGATACCTGCGGCAACTTTATTCAATTGATGCAGATGTTGTAAGGTTGCTTTGTCTGGCTTGCCGAACATCCAGATGACGTCGCCCTGATAGTCCTGTGTCAGGGCGAACAAGCTTCCTTATGAAAATCAGTACCAAATATAATCAAACAGAATCTTTTGTTGTCAGTTTACTTCCACCATTAAATAACGAAAATCAGGATAAGCAGCGTCTCCATCTCTCCAAAACAACTTATAACTATTTTTAAGAACGAGTGGCTTTTCCCTACCACCTATCTTTGAACCCTTTCCTGCTTTGCTACTCCAATCAAGCGTTCCTGATATCACTGACTGACAAAGCTTGAAATCCTGATCTATCGTAGTTCGACCAGTACCTTGCCAATATTTGCTCTCATTGGTTAAGAAGATTGCGTAGCCTTTGTCCAATTATCCTTCATCACACCATGTTTCCAGCCGAATAATATCTTTTATAAAATCATATTGAGCTTGATCTCTCGCCCCATGCTCTTTCAATAATATTTTCTCAGTACCAATTTCGTATTCGTCTTCACACGTTTTGTATTTCAACTCAATACCGATTCTTTTATTACCACTAACAAAAATATCACAGCGCTGACCACTTGAAGTATCTGACACTGCATATTCACTAATGACGTAACCATCTGTATTAAAGGTTTTTAGTTCATCAATCAGGTGATTTTGAAAATCCTTTTCACTCAAAAAAACAGGTCGTTTTTTAAATAAACCACTTAAAATTTTTGACATGACATCTTCGTCAAAATTAGGCTTTAGCAATGAAATATCCTCCAGGTTATGAAATAGAAACGAATTGTACCTTCTTAACGAATTAGGGAACAATTTCGATTCTCCCGTTAAATCTTCAACGCTTCATAAAATTAAATCTGGTCGGATTTACTAATTTTTGAAACAGCCTCATTGAGTCTGTACCATCAAATGCTTACCCGCTGTGAGCATTTGGTTTTCGGTTACTTCATGCTAAGTGACTGGTTTAACCATCGTTCCGGTAATCATTGATAAAACAACAATAAAATGGAGTATGCCATGTTCAGATTTGCACTTATCACTGTTAGCTGGTTGATTGCATCATCAGCCGTTGCCAAAGATGCCTCAATTGATTTCAACGCCTTTGCTCAGCGCTACTTCAATGCGATGGTTGCGACGCAAGCACCGGATGCTACTCAACAAGATTTAACCACTTACCTGGCATTACTGGCCGACGATGTGGGTCACTCTCACCTTCCCTGGGACAGCGATGATTCCCGCTCACCAGACGGCAAAGCCGCCATGCTAAAAGGCATGACGTTCTACCTGGGCGCACATTCTGAGTTCAAAGCAGAATTACTGAACGTGTTCACCTTTAACGATTCCGCCATTGCAATCCGCTATAAAAAACACGCCAAAGGGATTCATCCTCAGAATAAACAACCGATTGAATACACCAGCATCATGATGGAAGTGTTAGAAATGGAAGATGGAAAAGTAGCGGTGATCCGTAAGTATCACGAATAGTGGATTGTTAAAGTCATTTAGCCTTTGAGGGTGATTTTGGCTGCAGTTTGTCGCCTGTTAATACGCGATATTGAGTCGGTTTACCTCGTTAAATGACCTGACTGCTTGTACTTCGGGTTAGGTTTGTTAGTCCGTTATCAGTCGGCTTATTCGCCATAATATACGTCCAGAACGACCGCAGCTAACTCAAGAACAGCCAAAAAAAAGACTAACATACCCCGTGCAATCGAGCTTGCTCGACGGTAAAACCAAACCTTTCCAGGTTCAATAAATCGTTTATTTTCATGATGTTCTTTAAGTTTATCGAACACGATAATCGGCAAAGTAACAATCCAAAACATGAGCAGCCATGGGATATCAGTCAACCAGTACGCTAATAGCGGGATTAAAAACAAGAAAATAGAGCCAATCATAAAATATTAACTGTCGATGATTGTGATTCTGGATAGCAAGTATTTGAAGAGAAGTGTGGAATACTATAAATTGAATTTTAATATATTGATTTTTCAAGGTTAAATGGCATTTCAAAGTTTCACGCTTTTTGCTTGAGTTGCTACCAATACAGATTAAGCACGTATAAGAAATAAAATAGCAGATACTGCATGAAAATCATCTAATATGTGGTTTGTATTATCTGTCCTCAAACCAGCCTTTACAGGTACATAATATATGCATTAGCATAACAATTAATTATTTGCTTCATATTGAATAAGTATTTCATACATTGGAAATTTCATTTCACACTAGAGAACTCCGTCAAATTTGTGAGATTCAATCTATTGCTGAAGCAATTTATAGTAAACTCGTAGCAGAAACACTACGAAAAAGAATTGCAGATATTTTGGCTGTAGAAAATTGTTTCGAACTGCCACTAGGCAATCCAAGAATATTACATATCAAAAATGATGAATGTCTTATACTAGATATGTGTTCTGGTGTCTTTTTACAATTCATTCCTGCGCATAAAAATATACCTCGTTTGCCTTGTGGACAAACTAACTGGCAACGCATTTTTAGAATCAAGTTAATTAAAATAGGTCAAAAAAATGCTTCAAACTAAAGACTTTTCACCGGATTGGATATCCCCTCCTGGAGACACTATTATTGAGTTACTTGATGAATTTGGCTTATCAATTGAACAACTAAACAAACAAATTGGGTTAACAGCAAAAAAGGGACAGCAACTATTAGATGGTGAATTATCAATATGCCAAGTGATAGCTGTCAAATTAGAATCTACACTACATGTTCCATCAAAATTTTGGCTTGCAAGGGACTATCAATATCAATCATTCAAAAAGAAAATACAAGAACGAGAGCAAAGTTGGTTAACCAGTTTACCAATTTCAGATATGGTTAAGCACGGTTGGATTCCCAAGAACTCTCCAAGAAAAAAACGAGTGAAAGAATGTCTAAAATTTTTTAGACAAGAATCAATTGACTCATGGTACGACTATTTTGAAAACAAGCAATTAAATGTAGCATATAGAACTTCTAAGACTTTAAATACGGATGAGTTATCGGTTTTTACTTGGCTTCAGTATGCTAAAAATATTAGCTGTGACATATCTACATTACCTTGGGATAAAAATTTACTTATCGATGCCTTAAAAGAAATTAGAGATTTAACTTTAGAGCCTGATCCTCAAGTGTTCATTCCCAAACTAAAAACTATTTTTGCGGAAGTTGGCATAATTTTTATTATAGCTAAAACCCCATCCGGTTGCAGAGCAAGCGGAGCTACATGCTTTTTTCAAAAGAACAAACCTACTCTGATAATGAGTTTTCGACATTTAACAGATGACCACTTCTGGTTCACACTTTTTCATGAGATAGGCCATTTGGTGTTACATTCAAGCAATCAAATGACCCGAATAGAGAGAAATCCAACATCAGGATTAAAAAATGATGAAGAGTTAGAAGCAGACTCATTTGCTACAGATCAATTAATTCCGCAAGTTTATCAAGCAGAGTTGAAATCTTTTTATGCAAGAGATTGGAAAAAAATAATCAGATTTGCAAAAAAAATTGGAGTCTCTAAAGGCATTGTTCTTGGGCAACTCCAATTCATGGGAAACATTGAGTATTCACATTTGAACAAGTTTAAAGTTCGATACAAGTGGTCTTAATTTAACCTCCAAAATATATATACAGATCAGGAGATTTTTGCCAATTACATAAAGCATCCTCTAATACTTGACAAGGTAATGTTGAGATTGGAAGGTAGTTTGCCAAATTATTAATTTCAATATCCAATTTACTTACAGAAACATTTGAACTAGTTGAGCCGAAGAAAAGATAGTTGACACCCTGCTTAGGCCCGGTTGCATCTTTAAGATATAGTGTTGGTGGATTAATATCCACAATACCAAATTTTGCAAGCATCGTCAGATAATCAAATTTTGCCGTTCGCCCAAATGATATAACACTTTTCATTGAACGATATAGCTCATCAAATAACATCTCTGGATTGCCGTCCAAATAATAGGGCACGTTATGAAGTCTAATTCCATGATCGTGATTTCTACCAACCCATTGAATATAACTTTCAATTACTTTATGTAATGGCCTGTTACTATTATATCTCAAGCTTTCATATTTTCTATGATTGCCAAAAGCTCGAATAGTAGTATCTCTAGCCATTTCCAGAGTAGCAATTTTGTACCAGTTATGAAAAGCATCAAAATCCGATGTAATCTTATCCCATGTCCATACTGTTGTGCCTAACCCGCCATATATATCACGACAAAGCTGCCAGCCAAACTTCTTATGTTTGCCACAGTGAGTTGACAAAAAAATCAACCAGCAAGCTTCATTAATATCACCAGCTAATTTGTATCGCCATGCCGCCCGAAGAGGATCGAAAAAATAGGAATGCGGGTTAGTCCGAAATATCGAAATATCTCTTTTTCCTATAACCTTTACGTATTCAATACGTCTTACACTATCAATTAACTGCTTAGAAAATACCTCATAATGCTTATCACTTTTTAAGCCTTTCAGTTTGGAATTATTGCATTCAAAATTTTTCAAGGCGTCAACGAATAGTCCTAGTTGCTCATGTTTTTTACTGTTCATAATTATCACCTTAAGAAATTCGGTTAACGCGCTTTTTAATCAAATTGTTATAGTTAACATTTTTGATCTCACTTCGTATATCTTCAGTATCTATAGATATTTCATTTTCTTTTGTTATTTTAAAAAATAACAATAAGTACAAAATATCTTGCCAATACGATGGAAAAATCGGCATACACTCAAGTTTGATAATCCTTCCTTTTCGAATTTTCTCTTCTATATCAATAATATCAGTGATGAAATTTGAGAAGGATTTCGCAGGCATTGTCTCCATTATGCTTTTATTACTCATAAAATCTTCCTTAATAAAATCCTTCACTTTTTTCAAATCTTTATTATAAATGTGGAGACTAACAACATAATGATGGTAGAAACCTAAATCGCATTCTAATTCTGAAGCAATTAATTCTTGAAGCATTGTAAATACAAAAATATCGTGAGGTAATCCAATATATGCATCATTAGAGCGCATCATCGTAAACAAACTTAATTTGTTTTCTCTTAATATGAACTGAAGGTTTAGAGTACATGGAATATCTTTATATTCTCCAGATAGGTCAGATGAATCAAATAATTGAATAACAGCCTGTCTTGTGCTTGGTCGATTCTTGAGCTGTTTAATTACTCTTTCTATCTGATTGTATTGACCATGCATATTAAATAAGCGTTTTCCATAACCTCCATACACAGTGCCATCATCCTCACTAAAACCCCGATATTTAGGAAGATAGTATTGAATTGGTTCAACATCATTTGAACCAGACAGATACCAGATTAACTCCCCTAAACAACTAAAAATGAGCCCTCTTGATTCGCTCCGGCTTACTCTCGCAATAGGGTTTTTTAATAATAACTCACAACCTTGCACTTCGAGGTTTTCCCCTTTCTTGGGAATGTTCTCTTTTCCATTCTCTATAATGTACTTGTAAGTGTCATGTAATAAATCATCTATTGAATCAGATTCAATCTTCATAGTTCCACCCATTACAAAGTTATGTTGCAGACTAATTTTCAATAACTGATTTAGGACAGCATTAGATCAACAAACCTTATATGGGTACTATATTTTTTAAATCAACCCTTGGTTTTAAGAATGTTCAATATGACATTTTTCATAGAAAAACAATAAGAGAGGCGGTAGAGCTTAAGGAGGAAATCAAAATTAGATAGTCATTTTTCAGAAGGACGGCCGCCTTCATGCAGCTATAACCTGGTTATCCAATCAAATGGCTCGCTTTGTTCTTAATAAACCAGACTAGAAAATAGCTTTATTAGCTATATCGCTTTCCAACGTCTGCGTTGGGTAGGAGCATTTGAATTTTCTGTAGTTTGACCACTGAAAAAGGATTACTTTTGTCAGCCCAAAAATGAAAAAAGCCCGCTGATAAATCAGCAGGCTTTTAAGAATGAAGTGGCGGAGAGATAGGGATTTGAACCCTAGATACGCTATTAACGTATGCCGGTTTTCAAGACCGGTGCTTTCAACCACTCAGCCATCTCTCCGCGTTGATGGGGCGCATATTAAGGAGGTAGCCTTTGAATGTAAAGCCTTTTTTTTCAATTTTTTTCCGTTTGCTTAGTTTTAAATCAACCTGATTATCATTCAATCAGAATCCGCCACAGAACGGTTAAAAACCACGCGAGACACAAAATATTCTCTGTGCGGCGTTATCAACGAATGGCCTGACTAAACGCTATTTTTTTATCGAACACCCGGTCAGACATCGAAATTTTTGCATTAAAAAAGGCACTCTGGAATGGAGTGCCTTTTTAGTTGTGCAATCAGGTTTGTTTCAGGATTAAGCGTCCAGCTTAACACCCCCCTTATTTAGGATCTCTGGAGCGAAACTGTCAACATTAATTGCTTCCCAACGAAGTTTTTCTGCACGTTTTAACTGTGCATGTTCCGCTTCGTTGATAATATTCAGTTCAGCCGCTTTATCAATTGCCGCTGAAGGCGTTAAAACTTTTTCAATCGTGCCATCACGTTGCGCTTTTGCAACTTTCTTAAACACAGGTTCTGCGTCTACCATTGCGGTGAAAGCGTGCTCTACGTGGCCCGTTAGATCGTTTTCGTCACCGAAATAACAAAGATGTGTTAAACGGTCACGCATAACGCCTGGTTTCAACATTGCTTCACAGATTTGTTGTGCAATCTCGTCACCTGGCATTTTGTAATGGTTGCCCAGTGGGAAGATTAAACCGCGAAGTAATAAACCAATGGTTTTAACCGGGAAGTTCTGGAAGAAACCGTCGAATGCTTTACCCATTTCATACAGCGAACGTTGCAGGCTGTAGTGAACGAATGGTAAATCAGATACCTGACGACCTTCATCTTCGTAGCGTTTCAATACAGATGACGCAATATATAGATGGCTCAGTACATCCCCTAAACGTGCAGAAATCATTTCTTTACGTTTCAGTTCACCACCCATCACCAACATTGAGAAGTCAGCACATAGCGCAAGGCCACGGCTCATACGGCTAAGCTGTTTGTAGTATTTAGCCGTTTCACCAGCAACGGGTGAGCTGTTCAGTAAACCAAATGTCAGGCCGTTAACCAGTGACATAACAACGTTGCCCGTTGCGAACTGAACGTGTTTAACCAGCAGTTCATCAAACTGTTTCAGACCTTGTTCAAAATCAGGGTTCGCCGCAGCTTCCATTTCTGCCAGTACGTAAGGGTGACAGCGTGTTGCGCCCTGACCGAAAATCATCAGGTTACGTGTCAGGATATTTGCGCCTTCAACGGTGATTGAGATTGGAATGCCCATGTAGGCGTGAGCCAAATAGTTTTTCGGTCCTACCTGAATGCCTTTACCGGCATGAATATCCATTGAATCGTTAATAACTTCACGACCCAGTTCAGTCATGTGGTATTTAGCAATCGCAGTAACAACTGACGGGCTGATATGTAAATCAATCGCACCTGCCGTCATTTTACGCATCGATTCAAGGGTATACGTTGAACCACCAATGCGAGCCATTGATTCCTGCACACCTTCAAAACGGCCAATTGACATGCCGAATTGTTTACGAACATAGGCATATGCGCCTGTCATACGTGACGCCAGGTGACCACTCGCAGTACTTAGTGCCGGTAGCGAAATACCACGGCCTGCTGATAAACATTCCACCAGCATACGCCAGCCGCGACCCACGTAAGATTGTCCACCAATAACCCAGTCCATTGGAATAAAGACGTCTTCACCGTATGTAGTTCCATTCATGAACGCCAGATTCATTGGGAAATGACGGTCACCAATCTGAACACCGTCGTGATCCGTTGGGATCAGGGCACAGGTAATACCGATATCTTTCTCGTCACCCAGTAAACCGTCTGGATCGTATAATTTGAACGCCAGACCCAGTACTGTCGCAACCGGTGCTAACGTGATGTAACGCTTGCTCCAGCTAACGCGAATACCCAATACTTCTTCACCGTTGAATTCACCTCTACACACAGTACCAATATCTGGAATACCACCAGCATCTGAGCCAGCTTCTGGTCCTGTCAGTGCAAAACAAGGAACATCCTGACCATTTGATAAACGAGGTAACCAGTGATCACGTTGTTCTTGCGTTCCATACTTTAATAGTAATTCACCCGGGCCGAGTGAATTTGGCACCATGACCGACACCGCAGCGGTTAAGCTTCGGGTTGAAATGCGAGATACAATCGTTGAGTTTGCAATCGCTGAGAACTCAAGGCCGCCGTACTGCTGAGGAATGATCATTGAGAAGAAACCTTCTTTCTTCAGATAATCCCAAACCTCTGTTGGCAGATCTCTGTCGTCCTGAACAATTTTAAAATCATCCAACATGCCTAATAGTGTTTCGACCTGGTTGTCCATGAACGCTTGTTCACGGGCATTCAGTTCAGGCTTAGGTAGTTGATGTAACTTCTTCCAGTCAGGCTTACCAGAGAACAGGTCGCCATCCCACCAGACATCACCTGATTCCATTGCTTCGCGCTCAGTCGAAGACATTGGCGGCAGGATCTTTTTGAAGAACATAAAGACAGGACGGGTCACTCGCTCGCGGCGAATGTCAGCAACTCCCAACACTACAACCAGTGCTATGAGAATAAGGACTAATATAAACGTCATCGTTACTACCTTAAGTGTTTAAAAACAAAAATTAAATTCGGTTTAGCTGTCGCTGGTTGCAGTGCGTTTAGCGACATCCACTAATAAGTCAATCGGTGTTAATTGTGCTGGTGACGCATACGGCGCAGCCACGCCCGATGCAATATAAGGAATCACCCGCTTTACTACGCCTTCAATCGAAATCGTTTCACTGAAATCGGCTTCGGAAATATCAATCAAGGCTTCGCTGGAGGCCATCGCGAAAACAACCGTGCCTAAGGTGAAGTGTAGACGCCAGAAGATTTCTACGGCGGGAAGTTCTGGGTACGCTTGCTGAACCAGATCAACAAAACGTTGCAAAACATCACCGTAATGCGTCACGAAGTACCAGCGTAAGTGACCCTGGCTATCGGTATAACCACGACCTAATAAGTGAAGGAAAATTGATGTACCGGATGACTTTAGTTCATTAAGTTCCAGTAGTGGTTTAATAAAAACGGAAAAGACCTGCTCAAGATTCGGTGCAGGTTGGCGGTTCTCCAGTTTACGAAGTTCTAAATCCAGTTTTGGCACGAAGACACTCAGGTAACGTTCCAGTACTGACTGGATCAGTTCTTTCTTAGAACCGAAATGATAATTAACCGATGCCAGATTCACCTCAGCTTTCTGCGTTATTTGTCGTAGAGAGGTGTCTGCAAAGCCACTTTCGGCAAACAGTTCTTCTGCTGCATCAAGGATTTTTAATTTAGTGGAACGGCGGTTTGCCATAAATTCAAACGCTCGGTTTAAACAGGTGTTTGAAATTTACGGATAAAGGCAAATCTTGTCAAGAAGGTCAGGATATTATCATGTTCTAAATAATACATTTATGTTTAAAAATCCGTTTTAATAGATTGTTTTATAAAACATTATTTTTTATCGATAATTTTATTACTCGTCTTTCTCCGAATAATTTTGAATTTTTTTAGTCCTGGAGTGAACTCTTGTAACATTTAACAGTCAGAGTATACGTAACAAGTTAATTCTCTCCCTGGATTACTTGTGTACAGAATGTTTGGACATTTTCTATCTATCTTTATAGCCCGGCGGCCTCACTAACCTCCGGGCTTTTTTTATGTCTGTCGTTTGTGACAATGAATACTCAATGCACAATGGTATGCAACTACTCACTTTGGCGAATTGGTATTGCCCCCGCTCTGCTATATACTGGCTCGCGTTTTATGTTCCTTCCAACTTTAAACTCCTGGAATACCATCATGATAAAAACAAAAACCAAATACTCATTGATAGCTGGTGCCGTTATTGCCAGCCTTACATTGTCTGCATGTAACAGCACCACAGAAAAGTCAGAAACAGCAAGCGTTGCTGCAAAACCAACGATTGCTGAAGCAAAAGCTTTCGTGGCGAAGTCTGACAAAGAACTGTTAGCACGGATCAATGAAGTGAGCCAGGTTGAATGGGTTTACCAGAACTTTATCACTGAAGATACGTCTGCCCTCGCCGCTAAGGCTAACCAGAAAATGACGGAAGCCGTTGTGCGCATGGCAAATGAAGCCAACCGTTTTAACGATTTAGAGCTGGACGCCGACACCCGCCGTAAACTCGACAAAATCAAACTAGCCCTGGTGCTGCCTTCTCCGGCAGACGCAGAAAAAACGGCTGAACTTTCTCGTATCGTAACTGAATTGAACGGTACTTACGGTAAAGGTAAATATTGCCGTAAAGACACCGACACTTGTTTATCACTGGGTGAAATGTCATTGATCATGGCGAACTCTCAGGATTACGACGAATTACTGGATGTCTGGCAGGGCTGGCGCACAATTTCTCCACCGATGCGTGAGTTATACGAGCAACAAGTGGTATTGACCAACGAAGGCGCTCGCGAAATGGGTTACGCCGATACTGGTGCCATGTGGCGTTCAAAATATGACATGCCAGCGGATGATTTCGCGAAAGAGCTTGATCGCTTGTGGGGCCAGGTAAAACCATTGTACAACGCATTACATTGTCATGTTCGTGCTGAACTGGGTGAAAAATATGGCACGGATAAAGTGCCACAGAACCAGCCTATTCCGGCTCACCTTGTTGGAAATATGTGGGCGCAATCCTGGGAAAATGTGTTCGAGCTGGTTGCACCGGACAATGCAGACCCGGGTTACGATGTAACCGACCTGCTGAAAAAAGCGAATTACAGCGAAACCGATATGGTGAAAGGTGCTGAGCGCTTCTTTACCTCAATCGGTTTTGAACCATTGCCAGACACTTTCTGGGAGCGTTCACTATTCAAAAAACCAAAAGATCGCGACGTGGTTTGTCATCCGTCGGCCTGGTCTATTGATTCAATGAACGATGTTCGAATCAAGCAATGTATTCAAATCAATGGCTCGCACTTCTCAACTGTTCACCATGAGCTAGGCCATAACTTCTATCAACGTGCTTACAATCAGCAACCAACCTTCTATCAGGACAGTGCAAACGACGGTTTCCATGAAGCCATTGGTGATACCATTGCCTTATCAGTCACGCCGGGTTACCTGAAAGAAATTGGTTTACTGGATAAAGTACCAGACGAGTCTAAAGATATCGGCTTACTGTTAAGTATGGCGTTGGATAAAGTCGCATTTATTCCTTTTGGCTTAATGGTTGACCAATGGCGCTGGAAAGTTTTCTCCGGTGAAATCACACCAGCAGAATACAATAAAGCGTGGTGGGAATTGCGTGAAGAATATCAGGGCGTGATGGCTCCAATCCCGCGTTCTGAAAACGATTTCGACCCAGGCGCAAAATACCATGTTCCGGCAAACACGCCTTATACCCGTTACTTCCTGGCGCATATCCTTCAGTTCCAACTTCACCGCGAGCTGTGCAAAATGGCGGGTAATGAAGGTCCGATCCATCGTTGTTCGATCTACAACAGTAAAGAAGCAGGCGCAGCACTGGAGAAAATGTTGCAAATGGGTTCAAGCCGTCCGTGGCAGGAAGCTTTAGCATCTTTAACGGGTAGCCCTGATATGGATGCAACAGCAATTCTTGATTACTTTGCACCATTACAAACCTGGCTGGATGAGCAAAATAAAGGTCGTCAGTGCGGCTGGTAATTTAGCAAATAGCGATTTTAAAAAAGTTTCATCTAACTTTTTTATCCCCCGTGTAGTTCACGGATAAAAACGACAAGCCTTAGCTGTGCATAAAACGACTCTCAGCTAAGGCTTTCTTTTATAAGCATCTTTTTATACACAAACTCCTCATATAACGACTCTTCACCAAAAATCAAATATTTAACTTTTTTGACATTTAATATTTCTAGTTTACGTTTCTTTATTTTTTGTTTGCATATTGGGTCAAACTGATCTAAAAATATTTCCCGAATTAAGAACATTTAATTCATTTGGGAATTTCTGGTGACTTTTATGAATTACCAGAAGCAATTTTTGCAATTATCTCTGGCGGTAAATGATTTGGCGTCAGGGCTTATTGAGGAAATCTAATGAAATCTTTATTAATTTCGGGCGCTATCGCTGCGGCGTTAGTCTCAGGAACGGCATTGGCGAATTCGTACAGTTTTGATGTCGATGTGGATATACAAAATAACTCAGGGAATCTGGTGGTAACGCAAAACCTACCAGTTACGTTCCCGGCTATAACGGTTGATGGTTCAACGAAAATTGGAGCTACGTGTCATACAAACAGTGGTTCTGACAGTTTGTGCCGTGGTGTTTCTGCTGGAAGCACCTCTCGTCGCGGAGGATATTTCACAATATCTGGCTCAAAATATGCGCCATTTAATATCACTCTTAGCGGTGACACAGTAGTTAATGGCCTTAAATTCACCCCATCATTCAGTGGTTCTGACACAGAAGATACCTCAGCTTCTCACTCACTAAATAGCTCTGGTAACAAATCCGATTATGTCTATGGCTTCCTTGAATTAGTTGATCCAACTAAAGTTGAAACCAAAAACACTGTATTCAACTTCAACATCACAGCGACTTACGAGTAGTGAACTAACAATTAAGGAAGAAATATGAAAACTAAATTATTGACTGCACTATTAACTACTTTAGGTATGTCAGCTTCGGCATTTGCAAATACATATACATTTGATGTCAATGTTGACGTGAATAACAACATCGGAAACCTGAAAGTATCTCAAGTCTCACCAGTTAAATTCCCAACAATTGTTGTTGATGGTTCAACTAAAGCAGGTGCCACATGCCATACAAATTCAGGTGGTAACGAGTTATGTCGTGGAGTTAATATAAACTCATCGAATCGTTATTACGGCACTTATGATATTAACGGTTCCGTTTTGGCACCCGTGAATATTTCACTTAGCGGCCCGTTAACTGTAAATGGCTTAGCTTTTACTCCTGCATTTCATCCATCTGATACGTCAGTTACTTCTAAAAACCATACACTTAGCAGCTCTGGACAGGCCCGTGACTATGTATATGGTTTCCTTGAACTAGTTGATCCAGCTGAAGTTGAAACGAAAAACACCACGTTTACCTTTTCAATCACAGCCGCCTATAACTAACCCCCGTTAACACCTGGCAACCGGGTAGTCAGTACGCTGACTACCCTATTTATGGAGTAACCACGAAGGTACAACACCATGAGACAATTACTTGTTTTACTAGCCTGCTTACTGCCTGTCATTAGCCAGGCAAATACATTATCGGTCAATAAGCCTCGTATTATGTTAGATGCGAAACATAATCGGGATGAATTCAGAATTTTTAACCCAACAAAAGAATTCCAAACCTATCGTCTTGGCATTATTGATATGCAAATGGATGAACTGGGCAATATTAATGAAGTTGAAAGTCTGGAACATTCCGCCAGGCAACTGCTTCGTGTCGGCCCGCGAATGGGCAAAAATATTGCTCCCGATTTGTATCAAAGTTTTCGAGTGATGTTGAAACGAAAAGGACTTGAGCAAGGCGAGTTCCGTAGCCATATTCTGATGGAATCGCTATTACCCCCCGCAGAAGAAAATCAAGGCGTGGTTGTTCGCCCTAATATCCGCTATTCCATTCCCGTGATCATTCGTCACGGCGATCTTAACGCCAAAATTTCTATTTCTGACGTTGAATTAATTCGATATGACGATGGCCGCACCGAAGTGAATTTACAGTTAAATCGCTCAGGTAATCGTTCAGTGTATGGCGCATTAAAAGCGAGTGTCGCCGGGATTGTCGAGCCAGTTCATGAAACCAACGGGCTGGCGGTTTACACCGAATTATCTCATCGCAAATTCCAGTTTATTGTGGACGAAAAACTTCCATCCAGCGGCGAATTAGTCATCGAATTTATTGAAGATCCGGCCTTTGGTGGCGATCAGGCAACGGCTTACCGTATGCCGCTGGAACAATTCAGCTCCCGACCCGCGCCGGAGACAGCACAGACTACACCCTAACAAGGCGACCTTTCAGTGGGTCCGCCTGCTGGCGTATATCAGGATTATGGATGACGCATGATCACGCCGGAAAACCAGGGGCATATGCCCCGGATAAGGAGGTATTAATATGACAAACTTTTGGTATTCAACTGTCTCGGTTTGTGTACTGGTGATTTCCGGCGTATCTGCGCTGACAGACACCATTATTCCAACCGACCCGATGCTCTACCCAGAAATTATTCTGTATGAACATTGTGGCCGCACCACAACGAGCAGCGACGCGTTAAACAATACGGAGCGAGCTAATCCAACGGAAGGATGCAGTGAATATCGTTATCGCCGATTATTTAGTTTGCCAGTAACCCCTGAAGCATCAAGGATTTGATGGCATGACCGCTGAAATTTCCATTTTATTCCATCACTAACGCTGGTTCAGGCTTGCCACTGAACCAGCACCCTTTTAACGATGACGTACACTCTGTTCAGCTTGTTACACCGTTTATTGCTGCCGCTCGCCGCATGTTTATCGGGCAAACGCCTGGTCAATCTGTTGTTGTGCAGTATGTTTTTGCTGAACTACCCGGCACGAGCCGACGATGAACCCATGCTGGATTACCTCTACTTTGAAGCCTTCCTGGAAATGCATCCGCTGGGCTCTACCATTGATACCGTCACCTTTGATTACGAGCACTTCTATATCGCTATTGAACAGCTTAATGAACTATTAGATTTGCATGTAGAGTGGCAACCAGACACCCGCCAACTCACCGGCTGGTACATTCGCGAACAAAATCAGGTCGCATTAACGTTTGACGCTATCACATCCTCCGGCACGGTTCGGGGCAAAGCAGTTACCTTAACCGCTGACGACTGGGTGATTGATGATGATCTGTTGTATATCCGCAGTGATGCGCTGAGCCGGATATTCGGGATCAGTACTGACATTCGAATGGCGCGACTATTAGTGAACTTTTCCACCGAAGACACCCACCCGATGATCGCCCGCCTCGCCCGCCAGGAACGACATCGACTGGCAACCATCAAATCCGGTGCAAGCGTTCAATACCCGACATTGCCCGATCAGTATCAACGCTGGAGTTATCCCAATCTGGATGTGCAGTTATCCCCGGCCGCCGATCACGGTGCGTCCGGCTGGAATAAAGATATCAACCTGAGCATTAATGCCGTTGCCGACCTGCTTTATCACGGCAGTGAGCTTAGCTACAGCCAGAACAAAACCAATAAAAGCGCCCGAGGGCGGTTTTATCGCAATCTGACGTTGAACGACAAACCGTTTTATTACGAATGGGGTGATATCTACGGGGTCAGTAATCCGTTTTTAACCGCCAGTAAGGGTGTGGGATTTGCGTTTGTAACGTCTGACCAAAGCCTGCAAAACCGAAACACCCGACGTTTTGAAGGTGCCGTTCCTGCGGGCTGGGATGTTGAACTGTACCGGAACGAGTCGGTGATTGATTATCAACTGGTCGGTGATGATGGCTATTATCTATTTGATGATGTTCCGGTAGCCAATGGACGGAATCAGTTTAACGTAGTGATGTATGGGCCATCCGGTGAAGTGCGGGAACAACCCATAACGTTCAACAACACGATTATGTTGGCAGCGCCTGGCGCGATCATTCCTGAGTTTTCTTATGTCCTGGGCAAACGTCAGCTATTTTTTACTAAGCCTGAAACCACATACGAGCCAACACTCTCTTCGTTGTTTCATCTCGGGCTCGCCGAGCGGCTCAATCTCACCCTGGGTTATATCCACCAGCAATCAGAAACCAGTGATGAGCTGAATATTGCGACCACAACGCTATCTGGCTACAACAGCTTGTTTCGATATCGGCTGGACAGCGCGTTGCGTCCGTCTACCGGAGATATTGCGTATAACACAGATATCAATGTGATTTTTGAAGACGGCGATCTCGCCTTTCGATTCCAGGACACCACGCAGCTGTACCCGGATGCCAGTGAATCATTGTCACTGAGTTACATTCCTTTCGAGCCAGCAATAGATTTCAGTTTGCAGGCTCAGTCCACCCGTGAGAATGGTAGCTGGCGTTCCAGCGTGTCCGGTACCATCAGTAAGCGGTTCGATGAATTGTCAATTAGTGGCGGTCTGAACTGGGATCAGTCCTCAGGCACGCGAGTCAGCCAGCAAGCCAGCTGGCGTTCTACACTTGGCACCTTACAGTTACAATTACGCGGCGATATCGGTAGTCAGTCGCGCATTACGCAGGGAAATTTATCCTGGCGTGGCCGTTGGGGTTCATACAGTTATCAGGCCAACAGCCGAATGGACTTTAAAAAAGACCAACACACTTTTCGGTTTTCGCTGAGTAAAACCTTTGACGCTTTTCGTTTCGGTAGTCAAATTAGCTGGGACAGTGATCATCGTCTCGGCATTGGTTTAAATATTAGTTTTGGCACTGCATTAACACCATTACCTGAACAACCATCGTCTGACAGCATGTCCAGCTTTGCAACCATCCATGCCATTACCTTTCAGGACGATAATTACAACGGCTTATTTGACGAGAACGAACAGGCGTTGACCGACATCGGTTATCGGGGCAGTAATCACTGGCGTACCATTCGCAGCGATAATTCGGGTATTGCTCGCCTACCAAAAGCGAAAGGACGACAACCTCAGGCAATCGCTATCGACCCGGTGACGCTGGAAGATCCGTTTATGTTTATCCCTAACGAGGGCTTTTTGGTGCAAGGGCATCCCGGTGGCGTAAATGAAATTCATTTCGCGGTGCAAAAAACCGGGGAAATTGAGGGCGAACTGGCCATTAAACGAGGCGATGCACTCGCCCCCAAAGGCGCTGTGCCACTCTTGTTACTGGACAGCAACGGGAATACCGTTAAACAGGTTCATACTGAATTCGATGGCTTTTTTATCTTTGATCGAATTCTACCGGGTGATTACCAACTGGTGGTTGAAGCCAGCTATTTGCAACGGCAGCAACTCACCCAACCGGAGCGTTATCATCTCAGCATTGACCCACAACAAGAGAGCCTGATTGTGATCGATAACCTGACATTGCTGGCACCTGAGCCGGAACAACAGCCTGACGAGCCTGCTTTGCCATCCGATACGGAAATAAACGCCGCAGATACGTCAGCGTCGGCTGACCTTTGAAGGTGATAGCCATTCTGATGTCTTTTACTTCTGTCTTTGGACAAATAGCGCTAGAATATCGCGCCCGAAAATCACGCTATCAGAGTAACAGTGAAAAAAGACGATATTTACGCCAGTCAGCTTGCTAATGTCACTGACTTTTCATTCGATGCGGGAGTCGTAGAAGTCTTCCCGGATATGATCCAACGTTCCGTGCCCGGTTATGCCACGATTGTCAGTACCGTGGGTAAAATTGCAGAGCGTTATTTCCAGCCAGACACCAACATTTATGATTTAGGGTGTTCTCTGGGGGCCGCGACCTTATCCATTCGTCGTGCATTGAATGGACAACAAGGCCAGATTATCGCGGTTGATAATTCTGAAGCGATGGTTAATCGCTGTCGTTTGCATGTGGATGCCTTTAAATCATCCATTCCTGCCGATATCCAACTGGGCGACATCCGGGATATTCCGATGGAAAATGCCTCCGTTGTCGTACTGAACTTCACCTTACAGTTTTTACCGCCAGATGATCGCACGGCATTAATTCAGCGCATTCAACAGGCGCTGGTACCAGGTGGCGTATTAATTCTGTCGGAAAAGTTTAATCACGGTAGTGATTTTATGAATGAAGCGTTGATCGATCTTCATCACGACTTTAAACGGGCGAACGGTTACAGTGAACTGGAGATCAGCCAGAAACGTACAGCGCTGGAAAATGTCATGAAACCCGACACCATTCATACCCACAAGACGCGCCTGAAAGACGCGGGATTCAGCCACCAGACTGTCTGGTATCAGTGTTTTAACTTTTGCTCGATGTTTGCTGTGAAGTAAACGCCAGGACGCCATCTCATCATGCAATATTTCAACGAATTCTATCGCCAAATCGCCCTGTCGCCATTAAGCCACTGGCTTAATGTATTACCCGCCCAGCTAACGGACTGGTATCAACAATATAAGCACGGTGAGTTTGAAAAGTGGATGAAGTCCATTTCTCATTTACCAGAAACCAACCCATCGGTGTTAACGATTGACGATGAAGTGCGTTTCGGCACCCTGGACGATATTACCGAGGGCGATCAAAAACGCATTACGCATATTTTGAAAACCCTGAAGCCCTGGCGCAAAGGCCCCTACTATATTCATGACATTCATATTGATACTGAATGGCGGTCTGACTGGAAATGGGAGCGATTGTTACCTCATATCAGCCCGCTGGAAGGCCGTCATGTTCTGGATATCGGTTGTGGCAGTGGTTATCACCTGTGGCGGATGGCGGGAGCTGGCGCAAAATTTGTAGTCGGCATTGATCCTTCCGATTTGTTCCTGGCGCAATTTTTAGCGATCAGGCATTTTAATCCGGTCGATAATATTCATTTCTTACCTCTGGGTGTGGAACAATTGCCACCATTGAAGGCATTCGATACCGTATTCTCTATGGGAGTGCTTTATCACCGCAAATCGCCGTTTGATTTCTTGCAGCAGTTGCACGATCAGCTTCGTGCCGGTGGTGAGCTGGTTCTTGAAACCCTGGTGGTTGAAGGCGACGAACATCAGGTTTTAGTGCCAGGCGAGCGTTACGCAAAAATGCGCAATGTTTGGTTTATTCCAAGTGTCGCGGCGTTGACTCAATGGTTAGAGCGAGTTGGTTTTGTCGATATTCGCGTCGTGAATACCAATCAGACTTCGTTTGAGGAGCAACGAAAAACAGACTGGATTGAGTCTGAATCACTGCATGACTTCCTCGATCCAAACGATAACAGCAAAACCATCGAAGGATATCCGGCCCCACTACGGGCAACTCTGATTGCCAGTAAAAAGTGATTCTGGCACAACGCTTTCGATAACAGCATCAATAACACAAACAAGCGCTGGCTGGTTTCTCATCAGTCAGCGCTTTTTTTCGCCCGTTCATCAGTTTGATTTTTATCCGGTTATTTACCTTTTATTTACTATTTTCAGGAAATTTCTCGCCAATTCCTGACCGCCTGATCAGGTTCTGGCGCGACGCTGGGAAAATTGCGCTAAACATTGCCAGTACTGGCAAAATCAGGTTTTATCGGCTTTCTTATCTATGTAGAATAGCGCGTCTTTTTGTTATCCCCCTGAATGAGGTTGCCGTGAGCGAGAATCAATCTTCTTTAAGCTATAAAGATGCTGGTGTCGATATCGATGCTGGTAACGCCCTTGTCGATAAAATTAAAGGTGTAGTTAAGAAAACCCATCGTCCTGAAGTGATGGGTGGCTTAGGAGGATTTGGCGCACTGTGTCAACTTCCGACTGGTTATAAAGAACCTGTTCTGGTTGCTGGTACTGACGGTGTAGGAACTAAATTACGACTGGCAATGGATTTGAATAAACATGATTCGGTTGGTATTGACCTGGTTGCGATGTGCGTTAATGACCTGATTGTTCAGGGCGCAGAACCTTTGTTTTTCCTTGATTACTACGCAACCGGAAAACTGGACGTAGACACCGCAGCCAGTGTTGTTGCTGGTATCGGTGAAGGCTGTCAGCAATCAAACTGTGCGCTGATTGGCGGTGAAACCGCTGAAATGCCTGGCATGTACCACGGTGAAGATTACGATATCGCTGGCTTCTGTGTTGGCGTGGTCGAAAAATCAGAAATCATTGATGGTAGTAAAGTCGTTGCCGGTGACGTATTGATTGCACTGGGTTCATCGGGCCCACATTCCAACGGTTATTCTCTGATTCGTAAAATCCTTGAACGAGTAGAAAACCCGGCTGACATTATGCTGGACGGCAAACCGGTCACAGAACATTTATTAGCGCCAACAAAAATCTACGTTAAATCTGTCCTGGAACTGTTAAAAACCGTTGATGTTCATGCCCTGTCTCATATTACAGGCGGCGGTTTCCAGGAAAACATTCCTCGTGTATTACCTGAAGGCGCTAAAGCGGTTATCGACAGCAATAGCTGGGAATGGCCAGTGATCTTCAACTGGTTACAAGAACACGGCAACGTGGATAAATTCGAAATGTACCGTACCTTCAACTGTGGTGTGGGCATGGTTCTGGCGCTTCCGGCTGATGCCGCTGAACAAGCGCTGTCGATCCTGAATAATGCGGGTGAAAACGCATGGGTTATCGGTAACATTGCCACCGCAAATGGCGATGAAGCCCAGGTTGAATTCAACTAAAGGACCCGTGATGTCATCCAAATCCATTGTTGTACTGGTTTCAGGCAATGGTAGTAATTTGCAGGCCATCATTGATGCCTGTGAATTACCTGCCGACCATGCGGCTGCCATTAATGGCACCGTAAAAGCTGTTATCTCTAATCGTCCGGGTGTTTATGGTCTGGAACGAGCTGCGAATCATCAAATCGATGCGATCACGCTGGATCATAAACTGGCTGAGTCTCGTGAGGCTTATGATCAGGCATTAATGGCAAAAATTGATGAGTACCAACCGGACCTGGTGATTCTTGCTGGCTTTATGCGCATCCTTACACCGGCTTTCGTGCAACATTTTCAGGGAAAAATGTTGAACATTCATCCATCTTTGTTGCCCAAGTATCAAGGCCTGCATACTCACCAACGCGCCATCGACGCGGGTGATACCGAACATGGTGTAAGTGTCCATTTTGTGACGGAAGAGCTGGACGGTGGTCCGGTTATTCTTCAAGCCACAGTACCGGTGTTTGAGGATGATACGGCTGATATACTGGCGCAACGTGTTCACGAACAAGAACACCGCATTTATCCCTTAGTTGCAAAGTGGTTTTGCAGTGACCGGTTAAAAATGGTAGAACATGAAGCCTGGTTGGATAACGAAAAGTTAGCAGTAGATGGTTATGCGAATGATTAAATTAATAACAAACAACAAATTACGAACATTTCTCTGGTTTTTTAGTTGTTTGTTATTACCGTCTGCTTCCTTCGCTCAATCCCCTCTCAACATCACACCTTATACCGCTGAGTATAAGGTGTTTCGCTCCGGCAAACACCTCGGCTCCGCCGTCCGCACCCTGAAACAAACTGATATCGACGGCAAGAAAAATGCCGCCTGGCAATTGAGTTATTCAAGTCATGTCGAATGGATGATCTTCGAAGATAAACGAACAGAAACATCCATTTTTGTACTGGAAGATAATCAGGTTCACCCGTTGCAATACAAAATGACACGGGAAGGTTTTGGCTCCGACAAGAATTATCTGGTGACTTTCGACCGTGGCGATAAAAAAGTGTTCTTTAAAAAAGAGAAGCACCCTCGCCCACTGGCCTGGAATGAAGACTGGCTGGACTCCATCGCTTATCAGCAACAAATGGCCATTGATATTGCGGCAGGTAAAACGCGCTTAAAATACGATTTTCTGTCACGTAAAGCTGAAGAGCGTATTTACGAATTTGAGGTGGATAAAACGGAAATTTTGTCATTACCTGTAGGTCAGGTAGAAGCAATTAAAGTGAAACGCCTCTACAAAAACGACAAAACCCAAACCTGGGTCTGGTTAGCGCCAGAATACAACTATGCGCTGGTTAAATTATGGAAGAGTAAAAAAGGCGTCGAACAGTTTGATTTACAACTGGAATCATTGACGAGAGACTAAGATCTCCAGAGCCATGCTCGCCGACACGTAAAAACTGACGCATCCATGCAGCACTGACTATCGAAAGCTTCCTCACGGAGGCTTTTTTTATAAGACTATCGAGCCTTAAAAGTTCGAACATCTGTTTCGTTCTCATCACCATTTATAACCTGTCATTTTCATCCCTACTCACTAATAACACCATTATTGGCGATAACATCAGCAATTCAGACCATTATCCAGGAAATGTTTTTCCCCGCACAAAGCTAACCTGTATACTCGGGTGACATTTAGCCGAGCGCATAAAACTCGATTTATTTTTTGCATAACGTTTAAAACGATTGCATAGCATAGCCACCGATTTCAGTGACACAACACTGCATATTCAAACTCGGCCACAAATCAATTTTTTGCATTAAATACATAGCTTTAGACAATAGACGTAATGAATACAAACGCTGACTCTTCGCCCAGTATCTACTGGCACGACTACGAGACCTGGGGCGCAAACCCTAAAAAAGATCGTCCTGCGCAATTTGCCGGTATCCGTACTGACCATAATCTGAATATTATTGGCGAGCCGCTGGTGATCTATTGTCAGATTGCAAATGATTATTTGCCTCACCCTGAAGCAGCGATGATCACGGGCATTACACCGCAAAAAACATTGAAAGACGGGTTTGTTGAAGCGGAGTTTATGCGTCAAATCCACCAGCAATTCAGCCAACCCAATACCTGTGTCGCGGGTTACAACAATATTCGATTTGATGACGAAGTAACGCGCTATGCCCTGTACAGAAACTTTTATGACCCGTATGGCCGCGAATGGCAGAATGGAAATTCACGCTGGGACATTATTGATCTGGTCCGGGCAACTTACGCGTTACGTCCAGAAGGTATTCAGTGGCCAGAAAACGACGATGGCTTACCATCGTTCAGACTGGAATTATTGACTGAAGCGAATGGTATTGAACATGCGGCAGCACATGATGCGTTGTCAGATGTTATTGCAACCATAGAAATGGCTAAATTGATTAAGAATGCCCAGCCGAGATTATTCAGTTTCTTATTTGATCTGAGAAATAAACGCACCGTCGGTAGTCAGATTGATGTGTTGAACATGACGCCTGTGGTTCATGTGTCGTCTAAATTCCCGTCGGCTCAGGGATGTACCAGCTGGATTGCACCGATGTCCTGGCATCCGGAGAACAAAAATGCGGTGATTTGTGTCGATCTACAAAAAGATCCACAGCAACTGCTTGATTTGAGCGCCGAAGAACTACGGGCAAAACTATACACCCGAAATGATGAACTGGCCGAAGGCGAAGAACGGCCCGGCATTAAACTGGTACATATCAATAAATGTCCAGTGATCGCACCGGCTAAAACCTTGCTGCCTGAAAACGCTGCACGATTGGGGATTGACCGGGAGCAATGTCTGGAAAACCTGAAAATCTTGCGTCAACACCCTGAACTTAGGGATAAGCTGGCTGAAGTATTTAATCAGGAAGATGAGTTTGAACCGGAGAATAATCCAGATTATGGCTTGTACAGCGGCGGCTTTTTATCCAGGGGTGATAAGGCAAAATTTGAGATTGTGCAGAATACGCCAGTAGAACAATTAGCAGGGTTAACACTGGATTTTGAAGATAAACGATTCACCGAATTACTGCTGCGTTATAAAGCCCGTAATTTCCCGGGGACATTGACCGATAGCGAACAAACCTACTGGAACCAGTATCGCAAAGATAAGTTGATGTATGGCAACGATTCACCCAATCTGACCTTTGATGATTTTGGTATTGCGCTGGAGAACATGGCCCATGAACACCAGGACGATGAGGGTAAAATGGCGATTTTAAAGCAGCTTTATCAATACGCACAAACCGTGTAACGTCCGCTGACAAATAACTGTTAATGAACCTGTTTAACTGTACGGGTTCATTAACGTCTGTTGGCATCATCCATAATCTCTTCTAATTGTCCTGTGCCTTTTCCTCGGCAGTATTCACCACATAGTCAAGATGACAATAACGTTGCTCGGCTTCGGTTTTACATCGTAAATTAATCGAACTTCTGGCACCTGGAATGGCTTCTAACCAGTTGGTAAGACCGGCTCGTAACCACTGCTGTTCTGGCGAGGGCTGGTAACGAAATTCGCCAAGAAATCCTTTTGCGGTTACTAAATCATTTTCTATCTGATTGCGGCATTGATAGTGATTTTTTTCGTCTCGACTCATCAGACAAAAACTAATGAGATGAGGGCTGTCCGCTGTATCAGAAGCACGATCCACACCGGATAACAGCAATACTGACTGAAATCCTTGATTCATCAACGTTACCGCAACTTGCTGTGGATTACCGGCCTGACGTATGGCATCTGCGTTATCGGCAGTAATGAGTTGATGTGTTGCTACGGGCTGGATCTTGTCAGGGTGTTGTTCGATGTATTGGTAAAACGTTTGCAACCTGACAGCTTGTTGAAAATCCGCCAGTAACTGGTCTGTCACTTGTGATTCACTGTGTGGCTGCTGCCGACAGTGGTCCCGGCAATACACATCAAAACGGTAGTGATGCAATTTACTTTTGTGATTATTGTCATAGTCGACTGGGAAAGTATCACGATAAATTCGGGGATCAGGATGAGAAGATTCATCGACTTTGATGCGCACTTCGCCCAGCTCGCTGGCGAAATACGCCGTATTCATAAAGGGAGCGCTAACTGTATGAAAAGCAATAAATAACAAACTCGACAACAGAACTTTCAAACCTTGCGTGCCTCAATTAGCTTTTAGAGGAACAGACTATACGGTGTCACCGATATGTGTCAACGGGGAAATTATTAACCTGTTACTTAATTTATTGATTTAACAGTGGAAATAGAAAAGGCCCGTGAAGGGCCTTTCTCAATATCAATGATGGATGGAATCAAAATGTGCAGATGTAAGATGTTGTACATTGCCTTAAGCCATTATACGTCGAACAGGTATCTGTGGCTGTACAACGTGTACTGTTCAACACGTCTAACCACTCAAGGAATTCATTTCTCATTTGTTGTTCGATACTATTCAATGGATTAATAGTAAATTCCCCCAAAAAGCCTTTAGCGTCTATAGCCGTGCCTTCCAGTTTGTTCTCACATTTAAAATTATTATTTCCCTCATCAACTAATATACACAATCCAGTCGGATATCTTCTGCCATCTACATCCTTTTCTTCCATCACAACTACATTGTTACCCTGTGCAGATAATTCTGTTTTTACAGCGTTCACATTTTTAGCCAGCTGTAAGCCTGATTGGGCCGTATCAAGCACTAACTTTGTACTTTCAACACCACGCTTTATAAAATTTTGAGGTTGGCCAAGGTTAGTCAGCATTTCATTACTAACACTTTTATTATCAACAGGTCTTACTACATTAACTTCACAGGGCAATGATCCCGGACAATCGTCATTATCTATTGCTTCGTAACGATAGAAACTTTGATTTATTACTGCTTGTTGAAAATCCAATAAAACATTATCTGTCACTGAAGAGATATTACAGCCCGAATGACATGGGATTTCAAAACTGTAATCAATGGAATTTATTTGTGATTTGGAAGGACCATTCTTTGTAACTTTAACCATCACTTCACCGTGTAAGCTATCGAAATATACGGTGTCATGAAAAGTGCTTGAAAATGCTAAGGGTGTGAGAAAGAGGAAAGTATAAACAAGTGTTTTCATTACAACTCCATTGTATAAATAAAATTGGGGACGGAATAATACGACAACCCATTCCCCGTTTTCAACACTTAACTCCCTGATTTACCCGGTAACATTTTAACCGCTCCTTTCAAATCAGATAGCAGATGCTTCGTTAAACGTGCCAGTCTTCCTTTACGAACGTCGGGATTGACTACTGGACGATATAAATCTATGACCTTAAAACCGAGTCGCCCAGTCAAAATACCCGCTGCTAAGCCCTGTGAGACTCGCGCTGAAAGTTTCCCGGCCAGCTCCATTCCAAACATACTAGCTGCAAAGTCGGTGATAAGTTCGGTGCTTCCGGCAAATACGATATTACGAAAAACTTCACGGATCAGTTTAATTCGGCTCCAGTAACCTGTTTGTAAACCATAGATTGCGGATACTTCATTGATCATCCGCAAACTGCGCCATAGCACAGTCATCATATCTACCAACGCTAACGGGCTAATACCTACCACTAGTGCGGTTTCAGTGGCGTATCGACCAATTTTTTTCTCGGCGGCTTTGTCTAATTCAGCCAGGACACAACGCTCAAACAGCGTCAGTACATCTTTATCAGTTTGTGCCTGTGGCAGGGCTTCCTGCCAACGTTTAATACCATCTTCCGCCAGGGAATGATCCAGTGATTTAATAAATCGGCGACACCAGGCTTCTGCTTCACCTTTTTGTTCTGACGCCATAATCCGTGCGGCATCGGTGCGCTGTGTATGTCGTTTTTTCAATCGTTTCAACAGATTAAATTCACCGAAAAACGCTTTACCGGTGACAACCGCCAGGGAGCCAATCGCGACCGTGTATAAACCGCCCAGTACAGGTGATTCCAACATAGCTGCTTGTAAGGTGGTAACGGTTTCCCAACCAACAATGGCCGTAGCGCTGACCCCGAGTGTTTTTGCCGCCAGGCCAAACGAGCGGCTACCACCAGCGGTTAATGTGCCGGGCATATTCCCATTTTGATGTGCCTCATCTCTGGCATTAACTTCAGCAATTAATGCGGCTTCCAGTTCAGCTGCGTCATGATCAACTTCAGCTTCACTAAAATCTGCGTTATCAAATAATTGCTGGCGAGTTAGCTGTTCAACGGATGCCGGATCAATATCCGCTGCAGGCGCTTCATCAAACACCTTACTCTTTTTCAACGATTCAGGCTGATCAGATACGGGTTGGCTCATTGCAATTTATCTCCCAGTAAGAATTCCAGCACATGATCAAGTCGCAGGTGTCTGATCTGTTGTTGATTAGTTGTTCCCGGCAAAAAGTCTGGAAATTCAAAGGTAAGTGATTGCCAGTGTTCGCGTGATGGGATCTTTGACGGCACATCGCCGGGGAAAATCGTTGTCATAGCACGAGCGCTGTTGTCGGTCGCTTCCTCACAACGTCTAACGCCACGGATGCAACTGTGTTGTTCACCTTCATGTTGCACAGTACCTGCTTCCGTTGTCTGAATAGATGCAATCGCCATGGTTTCCATATCTACCCCTTCAAACGCAATATCCTTTTGTGATTGTCGAACAACATGATCGACCAGGCTGGTGAGATTGCGGTACTGTTCAGGCGTTACCTGATCGGCTTTAGTCGCAGCAAACAGTAATTTATCAATGTTCGGTGAGAATAGTCGTTCCAGGATATTTCGCTTGCCGTAAGAGAAATTTTGTAGAATAAGTTCCAACGAGCGCCTTAACTCATTAAAACCACTCTCGCCCGCGTTTAGTGCCGATAAGCAGTCAACCAACACGATTTGACGGTCAAAATGACGGAAGTAATCTTTATAGAATTGTTTAACAACCCGATTTTTGTATTCATCATATCGGGCAATCAATGCATCAAGATTACTACCTTCTATGATGTTTTCGCGGTTATTAGTGTCAAGTTCACCCATTTTTGTCATCAAAGGGAAAAATTGTAACACCGGTGCTCCGGCAAGTTCACCGGGCAAAATAAAACGACCCGGTTGCAACAAACTCATCCCCTGTTGTTTGAAACTGTGTAACAACTCGGTGTATTCGGCAGCGATATCAGCCAACATCGTCTCATCGACTGTTTCGTCATAATTCACTTTATGCATGCGATCCAGCAATGCGCGAGCTTGTGAGGCTCGGGGTTCATGACGAAAGATATCTGTCATTAATTGTGACCATTCGAAATAATCGAGGCTCAGCATTGGTAGATCCATCAACCACTCACCCGGATAATCAATAATATCAAGGTGCATGGTCATGGTGTCGGAAAGCTGCGACAGTAACGGGTGCTCAGGTCGATAGCGAATAGCAATTCGTAGTTCACTGATATTTGCTGTTGAATCAGGCCAGTTACCCTCGATAGTGATCGCCTCTACGGCTGACTGATAGGCAAATGATGGGATATGAAGCGATCCCTGGGGAACTTTCTTCGCCCCCAGAAATCGGTTTTGTTGGATAACATTAAAAAATGGTAAGTTTTTGCTGGTTCCCTGTTCAGTGAGCTGATGAACCAGCGAGGTGATAAAGGCCGTTTTTCCTGCTCTGCTCAGTCCGGTAATGGCCAGTTTTACATGTTGGTCAAGTGCTCGCTTGACCAGTTTGTTTGCCCGATTCTTGAGCTTTTCGAGTTTCTGTTCGTTCAGGAACTTCATCATTACAGCTTATTGATTTCCCGGGCAACAGTGAATTCAGGTGATGTAACATAACGTTCCATCTTTTGCAGTCTGCCTTCTATCTGACTGAACTGAGTCACAATATCATGAAGCGCACGACGTGGTGGTTCGCCACGTTGCCAGATCTTTTCCTTAATCTCGACCGGCTTAATCGTTACTGTTTCACCATGAAACCGGCCAAAATCCTTCGATTTAAATGTTTGTTTCTCATAATCGTCATCGGATACCGATGCGTCTTTTTGTTCGAGAATAAACCAGGCTGCAACATAGGCCAGGAAGAAAATACTGCCCGACAACAACAAGCCGGAAAAAGCGATGATTCTTACCAACCATAGTTCGATACCGGAGTATTCTGAAAGGCCGGCGCAAACACCGGCAATTCGTCCTTTTTCCGGGATACGATATAACTCGCGTCTTTTACTCATGCTTTATCCCTCCAGTCTGGTGATTCTGCATCCAGAATCGATTCCAGTGTGTTGATTCGATCAGCCATACTTTCTGCCATTTCCGCCAGTTCATGGAGTTGTTGATAATCCTTATCCGATAATCCCTGACTGACCTGGCGCTTACTACGGTAATGCAGAATCAGCCAGATAGGTGCGACAATCACCATAAAAACTATGATTGGCGCGATGATTAATGCGATTACGTCTTCCATTTGCTTACCCCCTGGTGTTGCAGTTATTCGGCTTTATTCTTTTCGTCAACTCTAGCTTTTAATGCCGCTAACTCGTCATCAATGTTATTTGCGTTTTCCAGATCGTTGATCTCATCAGCGAGTGTTTTCTTACCCATATCGTAAGATTCAATCTGAGCTTCGATATTGTCGATCTTCGTTTCGAATTTTTCAAAACGCATCAGTGCATCGTCAACTTTGCCACTATCAAGGCGTTTCTTGACTTCAAGGCGAGTTGTCGCTGACTTTTGACGTAAGATAATTGATTTTTGACGATTTTTCGCGTCTGCCAGTTTTTCCTGAAGTTGAGCGATTTCATGTTGAAGTTTTTGAATGTGGTCATCAATCACTTCTAACTCTTTATCAACAGCTTCAGCAGCATCTGCGACTTTTTTCTTTTCAAGGAGGGCTGCACGGGCCAGATCTTCACGATCTTTAGTCAGTGCAAGTTCAGCTTTTTGTGCCCAGTCTTCAGCTTCCTGCTTGAGACGTTCTGCACGGCGAGTCAGTTCTTTTTTCTCTGCCAGCGTTTTTGCTGAGGTAGAGCGAACTTCAACCAGTGTGTCTTCCATTTCCTGAATAATCAACCGAACCATTTTTTCAGGATCTTCTGCTTTGTCGAGCAGTGAATTGATGTTTGAATTAACGATGTCGGTGAAACGAGAAAATATACCCATTTTATTTACCTCTGAATAATGAATACCATTCGTGGGCATTAGGTATTCATATTCCTTGCCAACTAGAGTATTTATTGTTAACCCTATGATTTAAAATATTTTCTTGATTATCGAATTAGAACTTTTAACTCACCACATTTTTAAATACACTATTAATTAGCGATATTTACTAACTCTTAGGCCACATAATGAGTCGATTCCAAAAACGGGATAATTTGATCGGGCAGTCTAACACCTTTCTGGAAGTTTTAGATCAGGTCTCCCAGATAGCTCCGCTGAATAAACCAGTGCTTATTATCGGAGAACGGGGAACAGGTAAAGAATTGATTGCGTCTCGCCTGCATTTCTTATCTCAACGCTGGGAACAGAATTACGTTACATTAAACTGTGCTGCGTTAAATGAAAACCTGCTGGAAAGTGAATTATTCGGTCATGAAGCCGGATCGTTTACCGGCTCAGGCAATAAACGACATGAAGGTCGATTTGAACGAGCCAGTGGTGGAACCTTATTTTTGGATGAGTTAGCGAATACATCCGGTCTGGTACAAGAGAAGTTACTGCGCATCATCGAGTATGGTGAGTTCGAACGGGTTGGTGGCAATAAAACAGTTAAAGTGGATGTTCGTTTAATTTGCGCAACGAATGATGACTTACCAGCGTTATGTGACGCGGGCGAATTCCGCTCTGACTTACTCGACAGACTGGCTTTTGATGTTATAACCCTGCCACCATTACGAGAACGACTGGATGACATTCTGGTATTAGCTGAGAGTTTTGCTATTGATATGGCCAGACAGCTTGATTGGGAACTATTCAGCGGTTTTTCCAAAAAAGCACAGCAAACATTATTAGAGTACGACTGGCCTGGTAATGTCCGTGAACTTAAAAATGTTATTGAACGAAGTGTTTACAGAACCAACAACCCACATGTTCCGGTTCACAATATTATTCTTGACCCGTTTGAATCGCCGTTCAGACCACAAAAACGCGTCAAAACAACCGGTCAGTCTCAGCCGATTCAGAATATTGTGGTGCAACCCGGTGCAATTGAAGAAAATTCAACGATTTCCGGTAAAAAAGCATCGACTAATAACGATGAGGTAAAGTACCCTATTGACCTTAAAAACCTCTCGCAGGAATATGAAATCGATTTGATCAAGAATGCGTTGGCTCATAGTCAGTTTAATCAAAAGAAGACCGCTGACAATCTGGGCCTGACTTATCATCAACTTCGCGGATATTTGAAAAAATATAATCTATTGGATAGCCAACAACTCGATTAACGATAAATTTGATGAAGCCTGCTAACTGGTTAAAAACAACACTAATATCGCTGTTCCTTACGCTCTCCGGGTGTGGGGAACTGGCAAATGAACATCTGTCTCAAACCAGCCTGATCTATTGCTCTGAAGGTTCACCAGAAACCTTCAACCCTCAGCTCGTTAACTCGGGAACCACCATCGACGCATTATCCAATATGATGTACAACCGACTGGCTCAAATCGACCAGGGCACGGGTAACGTGGTCCCTGAGTTGGCCAGTCATTGGGAAATTTCAGAAGATGGCCTGGAATATCGATTCCACTTGCGGGAAGGTGTTCAGTTTCATACCACTGATTATTTCACCCCTACCCGCCCGTTAAACGCTGACGATGTGATTTTTTCCTTTAATCGCTTTTTAGATAAAAAACATCCGTTTCATTTTGTTGGCGGCGCGACTTATCACTTTTTCCGCAGTGCCGAATTAGATAAAACCATTAACCGAATTTATAAAGAAGACGACCACACGGTCGTCTTTGCATTGAATATGAGTGACAGCTCATTTTTGTCAAATATTGCCACCGACTTTGCAGTGATTTTATCAGCCGAGTACGGTGAAAATCTGCAACTGAGCAACAACAAAAAACAGCTGGACACGTTACCAATTGGCACAGGCCCCTACAAGTTCAGAGAATTTCAACGGGATGTACTGATTCGTTATTACAAGCATCCGGATTACTGGCGTCATGATGTTCAGATTGATCAGTTAGTATTTGATATCACCACCAATAATTCCTCACGAATGGCAAAGCTGATTTCTCATGAGTGTGACGTCATTGCTTATCCTATCGCCTCTCAGCTTTCTCTGTTAAAACAAAAACAAGATATCGCGATAGAACAGGCTACTGTTATGAACGTAGGTTTCTGGGCGTTCAATACCATCAAACCGCCGTTCGACAATGTACTCGTGCGCCGGGCGCTGGCTCATGCCATTGATAAAAACGCCATCCTGCAAGCGGTATTCTTCGGCCATGCAACGAAGGCTCGCTCGATATTGCCGCCAACCTCCTGGGCCTACGATCACAATCAGAATGAACTGGAATATAATCCACATCTCGCGAAGAAATTGTTGGCTGAAGCGGGATACCCGAATGGGTTCTCAATGGATATCTGGGCGTTACCCGTACAACGAGTTTATAACCCGAATTCAATGAAAACGGCTGAATTAATGCAGGCTGACCTGGCCAAAATTGGCGTTACCGTCAACATTGTTTCATACGAATGGGCGACATTCCGCCGCAGTTTAAGTAACAACGAGCATGATTCAGTCCTGATTGGCTGGTCTGCGGATAATGCCGATCCGGATAACTTTTTCCGTCCTTTACTGAGTTGTACCTCAGCTATTTCAGGGAGTAATCGGGCCAGCTGGTGTCACACCACGTTCGATGATTTGCTGTTAAAAGCGCTACTCACCCAGGATCACGACACCCGAAAAGCCTATTATCAAAGGGCTCAAGCCATCTTGACCGAGCAGTCCCCTATCGTTCCCCTGGCGCATTCTGTTAAATTCCAGGCACAGCTATCAGATATTAAAGGCGTTGCAGTAAATCCTTATGGTGCAATTTCATTTGAAACCGTTTATCGAGAAAAGGACAGGTAGCGTGATGACGATGGAGAGCACATTATGATTACTATGTTAGCGCGACGTTTTTCATTACTGTTATTTGTTCTGTTCAGTTTATCGTTGCTGGCATTCAGCCTGAGCTACTTATTCCCGGGTAAAACAATTACTAATTTAAGTGGTGAGAAGGAACTGACCTATGAACTTAAAACTCAGCTTGATATTAAATATCGAACCGATCAGAACTTTGCGGTGCAATATCTGGCCTATTTGGAACGAATTTTTGATGGGGACTTTGGTAAGTCCTTAACCAGTAGAAAACCGATTGCCTCTGAGATAAAGCAGGTATTTCCTGCCACCCTTGAACTGGCGGTATATGCACTCCTGCTTTCAACATTGATAGGAATCCCACTCGGTATCATTGCGGCTATCCAACACAAGAAATTAGCCGGGCATCTCATTTTGTCCGGCGCATTAATTGGGTATTCATTGCCCGTATTCTGGTGGGCTCTGTTAGCTATTCTACTGTTTTCGCTTGAATTAGGCTGGTTTCCGACATCTGGCAGAATCAGTCTGTTGTATGAAATCCCAATGGAAACAGGCTTTATTCTTTACGATGTCATGATTTCCAACAGCCCTTATAAAAAGGAAGCATTACTGGACGTTGTGCGGCACACCATATTACCGGCGGTTGTACTTTCCACTTACCCAACTACTGTTTTAATTCGCTATACCCGGCATTCGATGTTAAATGTGCTGGAACAGGCTTACATCAAATCAGCCAGAGCCAAAGGGTTGTCAGCTGCGCAAGTGCTATTCAGGCATGGACTTAGAAATGCTCTTATTCCTATTATTCGATTACTCGGATTACAGTTCAGTACGCTGATTACACTGGCAATGATTACTGAAGTTATCTTCTCCTGGCCGGGTATCGGTCGTTGGTTAGTCGAAAGTATTTATCAACGTGATTATCCGGCGATACAAGGTGGTTTGCTGGTTGTGGGTACTTTCGTTGTTGTCGCCACCATGATCACGGACATCCTGTATGAACTGTTTAATCCACTAAGCCGGAAGCAATCCTATGGCTCGGTTTAGATTATATTCAGAAGAGAACAACCGTTCTCCGTTACATCAGCTTTGGCTGAACTTTTCCAAAAATCATGTAGCTATTATTGGCCTGTGGTTGTTTATCGCGTTAATTGTCGTCGCAATTCTGGCGCCTTTTATTGCACCATATGGCTCAAATGTTCACCACCCCGATGCTTTATTACTACCGCCAGCATGGGATTCTCAAGGTGATGTATATTACATGTTGGGCACAGATGATTTGGGACGGGATTTGCTGTCGAGAGTGACGAATGGTGCCCGACTGACATTTGGTCTCGGGATAATTGCGGTCTTCATGGCATTGATTATCGGCACCATCATTGGCTCATCAGCCGGTCTGAGTCATGGTGTTAAATCGAGTTTTCTCAATCACTTACTTGATCTGACATTGTCTATCCCATCGCTATTAAGCGCCATCATCATTGTGGCGATTCTTGGCCCGGGTTTAACCAATACCATGTGGGCAATAGTTCTGTCGTTGTTACCTCAGTTTATTCATTCAATACGAAACATGGTGCAGGAAGAACTGGAGAAAGATTACATCGCTGCTTACCGCTTAGATGGCGCATCACAATTCCAGATTCTTATTCATGGCATCATGCCAAATATCTTTGAAAATATGGTCATTATGGCCACCATGGCTATTTCGAACGCAGTACTGGATATTGCGGCACTGGGCTTCCTACGACTGGGTGCGCAACCACCGAGTCCAGAATGGGGTGCTATGCTGGCCGATTCACTGGATTTACTGTATATCGCACCGTGGGCGGTTGCCACGCCGGGGATTTTGCTGTTTCTAAGCATTCTATCCACCAACCTGGTCGGCGATGGTTTAAGAGCAGCGCTGAAGAGTAGACGGGAAAGCTAATGTTACTACTGGACATTAAGAATCTGACCATCGAGTTAAAAACGATTAACGGCGTAATTCGAGCTGTGGATAAAGTTAATCTGTCCATGCGTGAAGGCGAAGTAATGGGACTTGTTGGCGAGTCCGGTTCGGGTAAAAGCTTGATCGCAAAAGCTATCATGGGCGTTCTGAATGAACGCTGGTCTGTTACCGCTGACCGTTTTCACTGGCGCGGTGAGGAAATCATGCGATTATCGCCAGAACGCAGACGTAAAATAATCAGCGATGATGTGGCGATGATTTATCAGGAGCCGAGCCGTTATCTCGATCCAACCTCTAAAATTGGCCAGCAACTACTGGAAACTGTACCTGAAGAAGAATTTACAGGCAGTTTCTTTGAACGTAGAAAACAACGTAAAAAGAAAGCACGCGCCCTACTCCATAAAGTCGGTATTAAAAATCACCAGGAAATCATTGATTGCTATCCACAGGAGCTATCAGAAGGTCAGTGTCAAAAGGTGATGATCGCAATGGCAATCGCCAGAAAGCCGCTGTTGCTGATTGCTGATGAACCAACGACCATGCTGGAAATGATCACCCGGATGCAGGTATTGCGTGTATTGAAAAGCCTTAACCAGCTAAAAAACATGTCAATTTTGCTGATTAGCCATGACCTTGCCACGATTACCAGTTGGACACACAGTGTTAGTGTTTTGTACTGTGGACAGTTAGTCGAATCCGGCACAACAGATCAGATTTTTAATCATCCATATCATCCTTATACCGATGCATTGTTGAAATCTGTGCCTGATTTTCAAAAGGCAACACCACATAAGAGTACCTTGTATACGTTGAAAGGCAGTATCCCGGCATTGCAACATTTGCCTATCGGCTGTCGTCTGGGTCCGAGATGCCCTTATGCTCAACGTGAGTGCGTTAAAACACCATCAATGGACCAGTTTCACGGTCATTCCGTAAGCTGTCACTTCCCTCTCAACCAATAGTTGTATTGCTGTTTATGTCTCAGTTATTAGAAGTCAGAAATCTCGAAAAAGTTTACCCGCTAAACAGCGGTATTTTTCAGAAACGTACAGCAAGAGCTTTGTTTCCGGTATCGTTTAGCCTGAATCCAGGAGAGACACTGGCGGTTGTCGGTGAAACCGGCTCTGGAAAGAGTACGTTAGCGAAATTGCTGGCTGGCGCTGATGCGCCCAGTTCTGGTGAAATCTATCTGAACGGTCATCAGATTGTTGGACATAACTCAAGATATCAGTCCCGGAATATTCGTTTGATTTTTCAGGACCCTAAGAAGTCGTTAAATCCAAATATGAAAATTGGTCATTGCCTCGCAGCCCCGCTAACGCTGCTGTCAAAAATGTCCAGTTACGAATCCAAAGAAAAAATTCGAAGTATTCTTTCAAAAGTTGGACTGTTACCCGAACACGCCGAGTATTATCCGCATATGTTTTCAGGGGGTCAGCTACAGCGTGTTGCACTGGCCAGAGCAATGATCGTTGATCCGCGAATTTTGGTATTAGATGAGGCTGTCGCCGCTCTTGATCCATCCATTCGAGCGCAGATCATCAATCTGTTATTGCAGCTACAGGAAGAAAGTAAAGTTTCTTATATCCTGATCACTCATCATTTGAGTCTGGTTCGCCATATCAGTGATTTTACAATGGTGCTGCAAAATGGCCGTGCTGTTGAGTATGCCAGAACAGAAAAGCTATTTGACCGTCCTAACAGCGACTACACAAAGCGTTTATTACTAAGCCAGTCACTATAGTCAATGAGTCATTAAATGCCGCCATCGCCTTTTTATTGCGTTTAATCACTATTTTATCCAGCGTTAGTTTGTTGCTTCTCTTCTACCTGTTGTTTACAGCCTGTGTTAATCATATCAGCTCAACGCCCATACATATAAACTCATCCGGTTAACTCCAACCTTATGCTCCATTTCCTACTATTGAGAATAATCGATAAAAGGTTCAGGCAATAACCTAAGAGTTATCAAACTAACTGATGTTGAATTTAACCGTGAATATTTATTAAACAAACTGGGAGTAACGATGCTTTCTTTATTGTTGCTGCAACATTAGTGCGGTGTAGGATTTGTTCGATCTGGCGAGATATAGTTCTGATTCTGGTTTGGATTGGACTCATTCAGACATAAAAAAACGGGATCTGATTGATCCCGTTTTTTCAAACCACGACAAGCGTGCGAATTATCTATCGAACAACTAAGTATTATTCTTAGTAAAGTTCTTCTTCAATTTCAGTATCCAGGCGCTCAATCGTTGCACCTTCAGATAGTGAATCAACGAATGACTGGAAACCTGACTGAGAGTATAACGATGACAGGCGTTGCTGAGTCGTTGTGTCATCAGCAGTCATTAATCCACTTGAAACACTGTTTAACTTGATTACAGCATAGTTACCGTTTGTCATCTCAACTAAATCAAACGTTTGAGCATCAGCTGCTGGCTTCGCCATTTTAAACGCATGGTTTCTGATATCGACTGGCGTCGCGCCTGAGAAACGTTCCAGCTTCTCTTCTGATTTCAGTGTCAGGTTATCTGCTGCGACTACAGTTGCTGCATCTGCTGAGTCTTTTAACTTAGCCATCAAGCCTTCAGCCGCTTCACGCGCCTTTTCAGTTGCTTTCTGATTGGTTAACGCTTCAATAACCTGAGCATCAACTTCCTCAGCTGATTGAGTACGTGCCGGGAAGTGTTCTTTCAAATGAATCACAACGATATGATCATTTGAGACGCTTAATACTTCACTATTAATATTCTCAACCAAAACCTGGTCAGAAAACGCTGCAGCCACTACTGCAGGTGCATTTAATGGGAATGCAGCATCATTACGTGTAAATGCATCCGAAGAAACAATCTGGCCTTCAACCGCTGCTGCAGCATCTTCCAGTGAATCCGGATTTTCATAACTGGCATTCGTCAGTGCTTCCTGACGCTCTGCAAATAAATCATTTGCTTTATCAGCTTTAAGCTTTTCAAGGATATCTGCTTTTACATCTGCAAATGGCGATGTTACTGAAGCTTCAATACCCGTTAGCTTAATAATGTGATAACCAAAAGAGGATTTAACAACATCACTGATGTCACCTTCATTCGTCATCGCGAATACCGCATCGTCAAATGCAGGGTCCATGTCACCTTGTGTCATCCAGTCAAGATCACCACCGTTTTCACCGCTGAATGTATCGTCCGAATGTGCTTTCGCCAGCTCTTCAAAACTTTCACCGGCATTGATTTTTGCCAACAAGTCCTGAGCTTCTTGCTCAGCAGCCGCTTCATCTTCAGCGATTTCAATCAAAATATGCGATGCTTTGCGACGTTCAGTTGTTTTATAAGATTCAACGTATTCGTTGTAATAAGCTTCTGCGTCGTCTTCCGTTACATCAACTAAAGGCATCAAATCAGACATCTTTAATTCAACGTAATCAACACTTACTTTTTCCTGAGTTTCCCAGCGATCAATATTTGCCTGGTAATAATCAGCTTTTTCTTCATCAGTAATTTCTACACCTGCAGTGTATTGATTCTTGTCAATTTCAACGTAATCAATACTACGGCTTTGTTTTTGTAGTGCGTTATAAGCCGTTGTTTCTTTTGTTAGAGCGAAGTTAGTACCGATGACTGACTGTGCCAGTTGACGAACAGCCATATCTTTACGAAGCATGTCTCTGAATGCAGATGGTTGGAAACCAGCCTGACGAATCAACATCAGGTAGCGTTCATTATTAAACTGACCATCAACCTGAAACTCAGGCATCTTACGAATAGCATCTTTAATCTCGTTGTCACTGATTCTCATACCCAGTTCTTCAACAAGCTGACCTTGCAATGCTTCGTTAATCAAATTATCTAATACGTTCTTACGGAAGTTCTGCATATACGACGGATCTGCCGCCAATTGCTCGAACATCTGACCGAACTGTGATTCCATGCGACGACGCTGACTTTGATATGCCTGTGTATATGAAGCTTTGGTAATTTCTTCGCCATTCACCACCGCAGAACTAACGTCTACTGAACCACCCAGGTAACTACTGATACCAGCCAGGGCGAATGTGAGAATAATGAAGCCCAAAATAATCTTGGCAACCAGTCCTTGTGAATTCTCTCTTATCTTTTCTAACATCTTACCTGTGTCTCATCATGTTATTTGGCGCATGATTATCCAGAAAATGGACTATCAAATCCACCGTAATTTAGCGCTAAACGGCTAAAACCTTATTTTTTGTTAATTTATAACATCAGGTCCTTGTTCTGAATAGTGAAGTACCAGAAGAACCTCTGTTTTAGTACATTTATCAACCAACTCTATTCAACACGCTATAAAAAACAAAATTCGATATTATTAATTTTAAAGATTTTCACCATTGTTTAATGGTTCAGATATTTGTTTTTTTAACGTCTGAAGTTTTGCTTGTGCAAATGAGAAAGTTCAATCTTGTATCATTTTAACTAGCGCAGATAATAAAAAAGCGCATCGATGATGCGCTTTCAAAAATTCTGGCGGAGTGGACGGGACTCGAACCCGCGACCCCCGGCGTGACAGGCCGGTATTCTAACCAACTGAACTACCACTCCTTAAATTAGATTAGTTTACTGAGTCTTTTAACGCTTTACCTGCTTTGAAAGAAGGTATATTAGCTGCTTCAATTTGGATTGTTTCTCCAGTTTGAGGGTTACGACCCGAGCGCGCAGCGCGTTCACGAACAGAAAAAGTACCAAAACCAACTAGAGCAACAGAATCGCCTTCTTTTAGCGCTTCAGATACAGAATCAATGAAAGAATCCAAAGCTCTGCCAGCAGCCGCTTTAGAGATGTCAGCGCCTTCAGCAATTTTGTCGATTAATTGAGATTTGTTCACAATATCATCCCCTTCAATTGTTATTATATTTTGCAACCACAATCCGATGAGCTAGCAGCCAAACTTAGTTTTTGACGGTTGCCTGTTAGTCGCTCGCATTAATTGCTATGTACCTTTTGTATTTAGAAGCCTTGATTTTCAAGGCTCTTAAAGTGTCCTCTAGGCTATCACAAGATTTTTAATTGGGAAGCCCCGAAACTCATTTTTTTTAAACTTTTTTAAGCAATTTTACCCAGTTATCGTCATTTCTTCACCGATACACGTTCAATCGGCTCCTGAAGTGCATAATTCAATACATCTTCAATCCACTTAACCGGATGAATTGCCAGGTCCTGCTTCACATTATCAGGAATATCTTTGAGGTCACGCTCGTTATCAGCCGGAATTAAAACGGTTTTAATTCCACCACGATGAGCCGCTAAAAGCTTTTCTTTTAAGCCACCAATCGCCAAAACTTCTCCACGAAGCGTAATCTCACCTGTCATTGCAACATCAGCTTTGACCGGATTACCTGTTAATGTCGATACCAGAGATGTAACCATGGCTATACCAGCACTTGGTCCATCTTTTGGAGTTGCTCCCTCTGGTACATGGACGTGGATATCACGCTTTTCGTGAAAATCTTCGTTAATTCTTAATGTTTCAGCGCGAGAACGAACAACTGTCATAGCCGCCTGAATAGACTCTTGCATCACATCGCCCAATGACCCGGTAAACGATAACTTGCCTTTACCAGGCACTGAAGCCGCTTCAATCGTCAGTAAGTCTCCACCCACTTCAGTCCACGCTAAACCAGTTACCTGACCAATTCGGTTGTTATCTTCTGCTTTACCATAATCATGACGTTGAACACCAAGGTAATCACCCAGATTTTCCTGTGTAATAACGACTTGCTCGTCTTTTTTGGTTAGCAGAATCTCTTTAACCGCCTTACGACAAAGTTTTGAGATTTCACGCTCAAGGCTACGTACACCGGCTTCACGGGTGTAATAACGAATAATGCCAATAATTGCGCTGTCCTGAATGTCAATCTCATGTGCTTTTAAACCATTGCGCTCAATTTGCTTAGGGTTTAAGTGACGTTTTGCGATATTCAGTTTTTCATCTTCGGTGTAACCAGACAGGCGAATAACTTCCATACGATCCAGTAGTGGCGCTGGAATATTAAAGCTGTTAGACGTCGCAACGAACATGACATCTGATAAGTCGTAATCAACTTCCAGATAGTGATCATTAAAAGCAGTGTTTTGTTCAGGGTCGAGAACTTCCAATAACGCTGATGCCGGGTCCCCACGCATATCTGATGACATCTTATCGATTTCATCTAATAAGAATAACGGGTTCTTCACTTCAACTTTGGACATCTTTTGAATAATCTTACCTGGCATTGAACCAATGTAAGTTCTTCTGTGACCTCGAATTTCAGCTTCATCACGCACGCCACCAAGTGCCATGCGAACGTATTTACGGCCAGTGGCTCGAGCGATTGATTGCCCTAACGACGTTTTACCAACACCCGGAGGCCCCACTAAACAAAGAATCGGACCTTTGATCTTATTAATACGATGCTGAACAGCCAGATATTCCATGATGCGTTCTTTGACCTTATCCAGGCCATAGTGGTCATCATTAAGCACCTGCTCTGCTTTTTTAAGATCTTTCTTAACACGAGAACGGTTCTTCCACGGAACACCGGTGATCCAGTCAATATAACTGCGAACAACTGTTGCCTCAGCTGACATCGTGGACATCATCTTCAGCTTTTGTAACTCAGAATTTGCTTTCTCTCGTGCTTCTTCCGGCATATTAGCGTCTTCGATTTTCTTTTTCAGAACTTCGAATTCGTCCGGAACATCATCTAACTCTCCCAGCTCTTTCTGTATCGCCTTCATTTGTTCATTCAGGTAATACTCGCGCTGGCTTTTTTCCATCTGGCGTTTCACTCTGGAGCGAATTTTCTTTTCAACTTGTAACAAGTCGATTTCGCCTTCCATCATCACCATCAAAAATTCAAGACGCTCAGATACATCGGTGATCTCAAGCACTTGCTGCTTATCTTCGATCTTCAATGGCATATGAGCTGCCATGGTATCTGCCAAACGCGCCGGATCTTCAATCCCAGAGATCGAAGTCAGCACTTCAGGTGGAATTTTTTTGTTTAATTTAACGTAGCCTTCGAACTGGCTAACGGCTGAGCGCATTAAAATTTCCTGCTCGCGATCAGGAATAGGCTCAGATTTAAGATAATCAACAACACCAACCAGGTGTTCATCTGATTGTGTATAGTGGGAGACTTTGGCTCGCTGTACACCCTCAACCAGCACTTTAACGGTGCCATCAGGCAGTTTTAACAACTGCAAAATTGTAGCAACTGTGCCTATTTCAAAAATTTCTTCTGGTGCAGGATCGTCTGTAGCCGCATCTTTTTGAGCAACAAGGAAAATACGCTTTTCATTTTCCATTGCCGCATCTAAACATTTGATTGATTTTTCACGACCAACAAATAAAGGAATCACCATATGCGGGTAAACTACAACATCCCTGAGAGCTAACACCGGAATCTCAATCTTATCCGAATATTCTAAAGACATGGCCCCTCTCTCGGATCTATTTATGGAAGTCTGAAAGACTATATGGGGATGGGTCAGCAAAGTTCAACAAAAATATCTAGTTTTTATCA
Source organism: Alteromonadaceae bacterium (assembly GCA_965656875.1). Taxonomy (GTDB): domain Bacteria; phylum Pseudomonadota; class Gammaproteobacteria; order Enterobacterales; family Alteromonadaceae; genus CBFHMJ01. The sequence goes on along the minus strand of CBFHMJ010000026.1, from coordinate 130,437 downwards.
GTAGATGGGTTCTTATGGTTGTTTTTTAATCAACGCTGGTCGATAAATGACGCTTTTGTTCATTTAGTGATGCCTAAACTATCAAGCGCTAAAATTTTACATTGGATAAACATTTATTGAACATATCGAACGCGATTATTCGAAAGGAAAGATATTAGTAGAAATGAGTAGAATTGAAACGAATGAGTGGTCTTGTTTTTCACATACAAAAATGCCGGGGTCTGGCCCGGCATTTTTAAACTATCTCTTAAATAAATCGTCTGAGTCAATTCATCGTATGAAGTGCTTTATTCCATACTCAAATTTAGTTTTCTGAGACAGCTTTCTGATCATTGCTGGTGTAAATGCGAATTGGTGCTGACTCACCTTTCACCACTGCTTCATCAACAACTACTTTTGACACGTTTTCTTCCGATGGTAAGTCATACATCGTATTCAGTAACACAGATTCTACGATAGAACGAAGACCCCGCGCCCCTGTTTTTCTCACCATTGCTTTATGGGCAATGGCTTTTAACGCATCTTCACGGAATTCCAGTTCTACATCTTCCATTTCAAACAGCGATGAATACTGCTTAGTGATCGCATTTTTCGGTTCGCTCAGAATCTGAATCAACGCAGCTTCGTCAAGTTCAGCTAACGTCGCAACAACTGGAAGACGACCAATAAATTCAGGAATCAGGCCAAATTTAACCAAATCTTCTGGCTCTACTTCTTGTAAGTAATCAGACTCTGATTTGGTATTCCGTGTGTCTTTTACATCAGCACCGAAACCTATACCCGTTCCGGTTGAACTACGTTGTTCAATGATCTTATCCAACCCGGCAAATGCACCACCGCAGATAAATAAAATCTTTGATGTATCAACTTGCAAAAATTCCTGTTGAGGGTGTTTACGGCCACCTTGAGGCGGAACAGAAGCAATAGTACCTTCAATCAATTTAAGCAAGGCCTGCTGTACACCTTCACCCGATACATCTCTTGTGATGGATGGGTTATCAGACTTACGCGAAATCTTGTCGATTTCGTCAATGTAAACGATACCACGCTGTGCTTTTTCTACGTCGTAATCACATTTTTGCAGAAGTTTCTGGATGATGTTTTCAACGTCTTCACCGACATAACCAGCTTCCGTCAAGGTTGTCGCATCAGCCATAGTAAATGGAACGTCAAGCAATCTAGCTAATGTCTCTGCCAGTAGTGTTTTACCGCTACCTGTTGGGCCAATAAGCAAAATATTACTTTTACCCAACTCTACTGCGTCATTAGTTGATCCTGCATTACGAAGACGTTTGTAATGATTATAAACAGCGACGGAGAGTACTTTTTTCGCATGAGCCTGACCAATAACATAGTCATCCAGATGCTCTCGAATATTAATCGGCGTCGGTAATTCATCTTTTGATTTTTTAGGTGCGACGTCTTTTACTTCTTCACGAATGATGTCGTTACACAGTTCTACGCATTCATCACAAATATAAACTGACGGCCCAGCTATTAACTTTCGAACTTCGTGCTGATTTTTGCCGCAGAAAGAACAATACAACAGTTTGTTGTTTCCGCTTTCACCATTCGTACGGTCTTCGGACATTCATTTACCTCTCATTTCATTCTGTCGGCTCTGTTCTTACCTTCAATAATAGTATCTAAAACAGAGCCCGAGTCATCCTTGCCTTATAAAATCCCGATCTATTCTGTGTCTCTATGACTTAATATAGAGTCAACTAATCCATAATCAACCGCTTCCTGCGCACTTAAGAAGTTATCACGGTCTGTATCTTGTGCAACTTTTTCATAAGGCTGTCCGGTATGGTCTGCCATTAAGCGATTTAATCGTTCTTTAATGCTCAGAATTTCTTTCGCGTGGATTTCAAAATCAGAGGCCTGCCCCTGGAATCCACCTAACGGTTGGTGAATCATAACACGACTATTTGGTAAGCAATGACGCTTACCTTTAGCGCCACCTGACAACAAAAATGCCCCCATACTCGCTGCCTGACCCACACAAACTGTACTGATATCAGGACGGATGAAATTCATGGTGTCATAAATGGACATACCAGCCGTAACTGAACCGCCCGGAGAATTGATGTAAAGATAAATATCTTTTTCAGGATTTTCTGATTCAAGGAAAAGAAGTTGCGCAACAATCAGGTTTGCCATCTGGTCTTCAACCTGACCGGTAAGAAAAATAACACGCTCCTTTAACAGGCGAGAATAGATATCGAAAGAGCGCTCACCTTTCGCGGTTTGTTCAATTACAACAGGGACCAGCATGTTCTGTGGATCTGAATTTTCAAAAGAGTTCTTATTATTAAACATAGCAATTCCAAACTGGTGATATAAAAATGGCCCGATAATAAGCTATCGAGCCATTTAAACCCTTACCGGTATAGTAAGTCAATAAATTACTGAGGCGCTTTTGGATTCATGATTTCATCAAAAGTCGCTTCTGTGTCCGATACTTTAGATTGTTCAAGTACGAACTCAACTGCTTGCTCTTCAAGAGCAACGCTGCGCATTTGCTGCATCATTTGCTCGTTTTCCTGGTAGTAGCTAACTACTTCATCAGGAGACTCGTAAGCTGAAGCCATGTTTTGAATTAATTCTACAACTTTAGAATCATCAACTTTAAGCTCGTTTACTTTGATAACTTCACCAAGAAGAAGACCAACTTTAACGCGCTCTTTCGCTTGTTCTTCAAATAGCTCAGCTGGAAGTTCAGGCATGTTGTTTGCGTCGAACTGACCACCGAAACGCTGTAAAGACTGCTTTCTTAGTGCGTCAATTTCCATGTCGATAGCCGAACGAGGAAGATCGAATTCATTCGCTTCTACAAGACCTTTAAGTACTTGCTCTTTAACCTTAGCTTTTAATGCCTGATCAAGTTCACGCTGCATGTTTTTAGTTACTTCAGCGCGTAGTGCGTCAACACCACCTTCATCAACACCAAATAGTGTAGCGAACTCATCATTTAATTCAGGAAGATCTTTTTTCTCTACTGCTTTAAGAGTAATAGAGAACTTAGCTTCTTTACCTTTAAGGTTTTCAGCGTGGTAATCTTCAGGGAAAGTTACGTCGATATCGAATGTTTCGCCTGCTTTCTTACCAAGAATGCCGTCTTCAAAACCAGGGATCATGCGGCCTTCGCCCATAACCAGTTTGAAGTCTTCAGCTTTACCGCCTTCAAACTCTTCACCGTCAACAGTACCAGTGAAATCGATAGTTACCTGATTCTCACCTTCAACAGCTGCATCAGATTCTGACCACGTAGCGTGTTGCTTACGAAGTGTATCCATCATGTTATCAATGTCAGCGTCTTTGATTTCTACCACAGGTTTTTCAATTGTGATGTCAGAAAGACCTGCGATTTCAAATTCAGGGTAAACTTCAAAACGAGCAGCAAATTCAAAGTCTTTGCCATCTTCGTTCGTTGTTACTTCCATGAATGGAGCGCCAGCAGGATTGATTTTTTCTTCAACAATCGCTTCGTAGAAGCTTGATTGCATCACCTGATTAGCAACTTCATCACGTACAGCCTGGCCGTAACGCTTTTGGATAACAGTGTAAGGAACTTTACCAGGACGGAAGCCATCGATACGCTGAGTTTTTGCCAGTTGTTTAATACGGTTTTTAACTTCAGAATCAACTTTGTCAGCTGGAACTGTGATGGATAGACGACGTTCCAAACCTTCAGTTGTCTCTACAGAAAATTGCATTTTCTTACCTCAATTTCTAACGTGACGGTTTTTCCCGCCCTGTTTTTAACTATTAAAAATTCTTTACGTTTCCGACGTTTATCCACGCTTTCTATAGCGAACATACCGTTTTAAATAAAAGCAAAATATCGAACGGCAAAGCATCGAAAATAATGTGTGTATGCGTCAAGACGCGGCATTATAGCGGGCTAGAATCATTGAGTCGAGTGGAGGAAAGATATTTCTGAAAGGCGTATTTTTGTAGAATTAGTGGTCGGTGAGACTGGATTCGAACCAGCGACCCCTTGGACCCAAACCAAGTGCGCTACCAAGCTGCGCTACTCACCGACAAAACTGAAAATATGGTACGAGAAGAAAGACTTAAACTCTTACTACTCTAAGGTACTGAAACCTGAATCCAGCGCGTCTACCAATTCCGCCACTCCCGCTTTCAGTTATTGGGGTGGCTGAAGGGATTTGAACCCTCGACAACCGGAATCACAATCCGGGGCTCTACCAACTGAGCTACAGCCACCAATATACTTACCACGCTATGACAAAATTGATTCTACCCTGAATCCAACATGGCGCACCCGGTAGGATTCGAACCTACGACCCACGGCTTAGAAGGCCGTTGCTCTATCCAACTGAGCTACGGGTGCATATCGTCAACCTTAAACAGGTGCTAGTTAAAGTGGTCGGTGAGACTGGATTCGAACCAGCGACCCCTTGGACCCAAACCAAGTGCGCTACCAAGCTGCGCTACTCACCGACTTAATCACCTCTCCCTTGGCGACGCGGCGAATATTACAGAGTTGCTCTCTACGCGTCAAACGTTTTTTTGAGGATTATTACTGTTTGGTCACTTTTAAATCTTTTCGGTTAAATTAGAAGCGACATTAACGAGTTACATGCGATTTTGCGTAAATTATAACCTTAGAAAAAGCCCTTAAACCCGGTAATTAATGTCCTTACAACTATATATAGTGGAATAGAGGCAAATTTCATAATCCACCGTACTTATTCTTTATAGAAAGATTGAAGCGTATTGACCTTTGCAGGTAGATAAGGTCAACACACCCAAGTCTTATACAGTTATATATAGCTATATCGGATCAAGAAGCCTGTATATGGAGCATTCTTCCATGGAAGCAACACGGTTCCCGGCCAATATGCACTCAAAACGCATTACTATTTAAATATTCACTAAAATTACAGGTGATAAATCAGTCAATTACATACCTAAAATGGGCTGAATTGAAAATAGGTATGGACCGAAACGTCTTTTTATAATAAATTTTGTTAACATTATGAATCGCAGCGTTATTTTTGCTGCAATAATTATCACAAGTGATTTTTGTACCGCTGTTTTATCTGGTAAATCGGTAGTGATTTCTCACTTCACTCAGAAGTGGGATTCATGAGAAAATATTCCCAGCCCCAAACCAACAGGAATTATTTCTATATGTCTGCACAATTAATTGATGGCAAAAGTATCGCGAAGTCTGTACGAACTAAGGTTGCGGAGAAAGTTAAGGAACTTCAGTCTGCGGAAAAACGAATCCCTGGTCTGGCCGTTGTTCTCGTAGGCAGCGACCCAGCCTCGCAAGTTTATGTCGGTAGTAAACGACGTGCATGTGAAGAGGTAGGATTTAAATCTAAATCTTATGACCTTCCATCAGACTCCACACAAGAACAAATAATGGAGTTGGTAACTACATTGAATGAAGACCCTGAAATAGATGGTATCCTCGTTCAACTCCCACTCCCCGAGGGACTCGACAGTGAAATGATTCTCGAACACATTGTCCCTCACAAAGATGTCGATGGTTTTCACCCTTACAACATCGGCCGACTCGCCCAACGAATTCCTGAACTCCGCCCCTGCACTCCAAAAGGTATCATCACTCTCCTCGAATCCACCGGAGAAAAGTTATTAGGTAAAGAAGCTGTAGTTGTTGGCGCATCTAATATCGTTGGACGCCCAATGGCGTTAGAACTGTTACTGAATGGTTGTACGACGACAGTTTGTCATCGCTTTACTCAAGATCTTGAATTTCACGTTCGTCGTGCAGATATCGTTGTAGTGGCTGTTGGTAAACCTGAATTCATTCCAGGTGACTGGATTAAAGAAGGTGCTACAGTTATAGATGTTGGAATCAATCGATTAGACGATGGCCGTTTAGTCGGTGATGTTGAGTTTGACAAAGCCGTTGAAAAAGCGGGCTTCATTACACCGGTTCCGGGTGGTGTTGGGCCAATGACTGTTGCATCATTAATAGAAAATACGCTTGAAGCTAATCTAAAACATCAGGGCTATCAGGTAGATAGTATCAAGCATGAGCTATATTAAATACCTGGTGTAAAAGACATTTAGATCAAAAAAGCGGGTATGTTTTCACATACCCGCTTTTGTTTTAACTATCTATCTTGTTTACTTGAAACAAATTCAGTAACTAGTCTCTTCGCCAGGTCGTTCCGCTGGCACCATCTTCCAGAGTAATACCCATCGCTGTTAACTTATCGCGACATTCATCGGCCAGTGCCCAATCCTTGTCTTTTCTTGCTTGATTACGAGATGCTATTAAAGCTTCAATCTCTGCAACTTCGTCATCATCAGCATTTCCTTTTAAGAAAGTCTCCGGATCACCCTGAACAATACCGAGAATACCGCCCAGCTTTAACAAGATACCGGCATACTCAGCCGCTTGTGCTTCATCCGTTTCTTTAACTCGATTTAATTCGCGAGCAACTTCAAACAAAATGGATAATGCTTCTGGATAACTAAAGTCATCATTCATTACTTCAACAAATCGTTTAACGTATTCGTTTTCCATAATGTCTTCAGCTTCTACGGCTTTAACACCACGTAATGCTGTATACAGTCGTTCCAGTGACGCCCTCGCCTGCTCAAGATTTTCCTGGCTGTAATTTAACTGGCTGCGATAATGTGCAGTGATCAGGAAATATCTGACTGTCTCTGCATCAAACGACTTCAGCACATCTTTTACAGTAAAGAAATTGCCCAAAGACTTAGACATTTTTTCTTTATTTACCTGAACCATACCGCCGTGAATCCAGGTATTTACATAAGGTGTACCGTGCGCACAGCAGGATTGAGCAATTTCATTTTCATGATGCGGGAATTGCAAATCTGAACCGCCGCCATGAATGTCGAAATGCTTACCCAAATGCTTTTCGCTCATCGCAGAACATTCGATGTGCCAGCCCGGACGACCATTGCCCCAGGGTGACTCCCAGTAAGGTTCACCTGGCTTTGTTGTTTTCCACAGAACAAAATCCAATGGATCGTCCTTGGCTTCATCAACGTCAACCCTGGCTCCCGCCTGAAGCATGTCCAGATTCTGCTGACTCAACTTGCCGTAATCTTCGTACTTACTAACATCGAACAGCACATCGCCGTTACTGGCTACATAAGCATATTCTTTCTCAATCAGCGTACTGACGATATCGATGATTTCCTGCATGTGCGTCGTGACTCGTGGTTCAACATCTGCAGGTAACAAATTCAGGCTATTAAAATCATCATGCATAGCTTTGGTAAAACGAGCTGTTAACTCATCAATGCTTTCACCATTTTCATTTGCACGATTGATAATTTTGTCATCAACATCTGTGATATTACGAACATACTTGACGTTATAACCAATGAATTTCAAATATCGGATCATGACATCAAAAGAGACATAAGTTCGAGCATGTCCAATATGACAATAATCATAAATTGTTATACCACACACATAGATGCCGACTTTACCTTCTTCCAATGGCTTGAATGGTTCTTTTTGTCGCGTGAGTGTGTTGTATATGGATAACATCTATTTCCTCTCAGAAAACCTTAATAAAGATGAATTTATGAACACCTGAATACCAAAGTACACTTTGATATCTGGCCGAATTAGCAAAGGATTCTATCATTGTCATTAACCTTGTGCTATGCGTTCTTCCAATCCTTTTACTTAGTTATGAATTCAAGTAAAATCGCGCACTTTCCTTATCCTGAACTTTAACAGGATAGATTACGTTCTAACTGAATAAGGGCCTAAAATGGTTACTATCGAAACGTCTAAAGGCAACATCAAGCTTGAGCTTTTCGCTGATAAAGCACCAGTTACCGTTGAGAACTTCCTGAAATACGTGAAAAGTGGATTCTATTCAAACACTATTTTTCACCGTGTCATTAAAGGCTTTATGATTCAGGGTGGCGGTATGGAGCCGGGTCTTATTGATAAAGAAGGCGGTTTTGATCCAATCAAAAACGAAGCTGATAACGGCGTTGCAAATGAAGAAGGTACAATTGCGATGGCGCGTACAATGGAGCCACATTCAGCAAGCAACCAGTTTTTCATCAATACAGTAAACAACAGCTTCCTTAACTACAAAAGCCCAACACCAGATGGCTGGGGTTACTGCGTATTCGGTAAAGTTGTGGAAGGCATGGATGTAGTGAAAGCCATTGAAGCTGTTACTACAGGCCGTATGGGTTACCACTCCGACGTACCAAAAGAAGAAGTACTTATTCTTAATGTTTCAGTTGAAGACTAAACGTCCCTGACTGGCAGTTTTTCATTTGTTCACCATTACTTAAGGAAATCTGCCATGTCAAAAGTACTTTTCATCTCCGATCTTCATTTATCTGAAGATCGGAGAGACATCACCGACTGTTTTCTGTCTTTCCTCAACAACACTGTTCGTAATCAATGCGATACCCTGTATATTCTCGGTGACTTCTTCGAGGTTTGGGTCGGTGACGACAATCTTTCCTCACTCAATCTTGAGATTGCTGCTGCACTTAAATCAATTTCTGACAGTGGCACAAACGTGTTCTTTATTCACGGAAATCGTGATTTTTTTGTTGGTGAACACTACGCTCTGCGCTGTGGGATGACGATTCTGCCCGAACCAGACGTCATCACAATAAACAACCAGCCAATTTCAATCCTTCATGGCGATTCACTCTGTACCGACGACGAAGGTTATATGAAGTTTCGACGGTTTATACGACATCCTATTGTTAAAACCATTTTGCTTTCCTTGCCTCTTTTCACCCGAAAATGGATTGGAAAAAAAATGCGGGAATCAAGCAAACAATCTCAACAACATAAAACAATGGCCATCATGGATGTCAACGAACAAGCCGTTAGTGAGGTCTTTGAGTCAACAAATACGTCAATGATGATCCACGGTCATACCCATAAACCTTTCATTCATGAAGCAACGGGACAATATTTAAGTTTAGGCAGAACCCGGATTGTACTCGGTGACTGGTACACTCAAGGCAGCTATCTTTCGTTTACTGATGGACAGCCGACATTACATTCGATGAAACTTTAACCTGCAAAAACCCAATAAACCACCCCTAATAAACCACCATTGATCACCACAAATACCTCTAAAGTAATATTTATACGACTAATTAGGCGTAATCCACTGTTTTAATTAACAATAACAACCTTAATTGATTAATTAACAGTCGACCTTGTTTATCTCAAAATCGATTTTTATCCACATATCTGGCACATTTCCCGAATATCTTGACGTAAATCAAAAAAAAACTTGACGAATACCGTACATTCGGTCATAAGATAACCAGAGACGACATACTCATTGTTAAATGAGAATTTTATAAATGTTAACACCGTGAAAACACCCGGTGTTCGTTCTCTGAGTAATCAGTCCTGAGAAGTGTTGGATCATGATTCTTGTTCGGAATGAACTGAAGTGATTACTGGCTCATTTGTTTTATCGAATTAATCCGATTTTTAGCCAGATACCGAATCTAATCTCCAACTAATATTTATTACAAACGGAACATTAGAAGGTTGTAACTATGATACTAAATCATATTTGGGGTTTACTGGCTCACCCTAACCAGGAGTGGCAAGAAATTGATCAACGCCACGAAAGCATGATGTATAGCCTGTCTCACATCTTCATCATTGCTTTGATCCCTTCGGTTTGCGGCTACTATTCAGCAGTAAACCTCGGCTGGAGTATCGGCGTTGGCGACCCGATTAAGTTGACACCAGACAGCGCGATGTTCATGGCTGTTTCTATGTACATTGCACTCATCATTGGCGTTTTTGCCCTTAGCTATCTTTCACACTGGATGGCGCAAACCTTCGGGGCAACACCAACATTCACACAAACGCTGGAACTTAGTGCATACACGGCTACCCCCATTTTCATGGTTGGGTTTGCAGCATTTTATCCTGAGCTATGGTTTATCGTGTGTGTTGGCTTTGTAGGCTTGGCATGGTCCGTCTATTTACTCTACACCGGCGTTCCTATCCTGATGCATATTCCTAAAGAGCGCGGCTTTATTTATGCCAGCTCGGTTGTTACATGTGGATTGATTCTTTTAGTGTGCATTCTGGCTGCTACGGCGTTTCTTTGGATTTCTGGTTACGGCCCGGCTTTCTCAAACTAACAGCAACCACTTAACATTTTCTATAAACAAAAAAACCGCCATTGGCGGTTTTTTTGTTTTAGTAAATCGGCAAACTCTAACTAGTTACTTTCGTTATACATTTCAAGGCCGCCTGCCATAGCCTGATCTCTGGCTCGCTTCACATCATCATTGCGATCTGCGTGAAGTCGATTCAAATAGTCCTGGTCAATGTCACGAGTAATGTAATCGCCATCAAAGACTGAGGTTTCAAACTGAGTAATACCCGGATTACATTCTTTAACCGAGTCAATTAGATCGTGTAAGGATTGATAGATAAGTCCATCCGCACCTATTTCTGCACAAATTTCTTCGTTGTCACGGCCATAAGCAATCAATTCATTCGCAGATGCCATGTCAATGCCATACACATTTGGGAATTTGATTTCTGGTGCAGCAGATGCAAAGTAAACTTTCTTTGCTCCAGCGTCACGCGCCATCTCAATAATCTGGCCCGATGTTGTACCACGAACAATAGAATCATCTACCAGTAATACATTCTTTCCTTTGAATTCCGCACTGATCGCATTGAGCTTACGACGTACTGACTTTTTACGTTCAGTTTGGCCCGGCATAATGAATGTACGGCCAATATAACGATTTTTCACGAAACCCTGACGATAAGGAAGATCAAGAACCGTCGCAATTTCTAACGCCGAATCACAAGACGTTTCAGGGATTGGAATAACGACATCAATATCCTTATCCGCCCACTCTTTTTTGATTTTCTCACCTAACTTTTTACCCATGTGAACGCGAGAACCGTATACCGAAATGCCGTCAATTGTTGAATCCGGACGCGCAAAGTATACGTACTCAAAGATACATGGTTTATACATTGGATTTTCAGCACACTGATGAGTAAACAGCTGACCGTCTTCCGTAACATAAATAGCTTCACCTGGTGCTACATCGCGAACTAAGGTAAAACCGTCGGTATCCAACGCAACACTCTCTGAAGCAACCATGTATTCTGTGCCGCTTTCAGTTTCTCTTTTACCGAACACTAAAGGACGAATACCATTAGGATCACGAAATGCTACCAGTCCATGACCTACAATCAATGAAATTGCCGCATAACCACCACGAACTGTTTTATGAACACCAGCAACAGCGTTAAAAATATCTTCCGGGGACAATTTGCGCGATTCTGACATATGTAATTGATGAGCAAATACATTCAGTAGTAATTCAGAATCTGAATTGGTGTTTACATGACGTTTAGACTCTACAAACAACCATTCTCTCAATTCGTGAGCATTGGTCAGGTTACCATTGTGAGCCAACGTAATGCCAAATGGAGAATTAACATAAAATGGCTGCGCTTCAGAGGAATCCGAACTACCCGCTGTTGGGTATCGAACATGCCCTAATCCAATATGACCCTGAAGTCGCAACATATGGCGAGTGTGAAAAATGTCTTTCACCAAACCATTCGCTTTTCTCAGGCGAAACGTATTATTGTGAACTGTAATTATGCCCGCAGCGTCCTGACCGCGATGCTGTAATACGGTTAATCCGTCATAAAGCGCTTGATTAACAGGTGCCTGACCGACTATTCCGACTATGCCGCACATTAAATTTTCCTCGCCAAATTATTTAATTTAAGAAAAATGAGCCATTCTTCAAAAAGGAGAAAAACCACTCAATTATATATTTAAATTCGGGTATCAATGTTGATTGCTTCCACCAGTCAGATGAAGCTATTGGTGTAAAAGCATCAACGAAAAATAAAATCGCACTAACCACCAGCACGCCTCGAAGCGCACCAAACGCCAGACCAAGCACTCTGTCCGTGCCAGACAAGCCCGTTTTTTGAACAAGTTGACTGATGACATAATTGACGAGTGCGCCGACGATGAGAGTAGAAACGAAAAGTATAGCAACTGAGGTTGCGTTACGAATGAGAGTGTCAGAAATTTCGGTCAGGTAGACGGCAAGATCAGAATAGAACTTGCTGGAGACAAAGAATGCTGCAATCCATACCATCAACGATACGGCTTCTTTTACAAACCCCCTGATCAAACTGACCAGAGTGGAGATGCCGATGATGATTAAAATCGCATAATCGATCCAAACCATAAAATACTTCGCGCTTATGAAAAAACGTGGCGAATTCTATCAAATACCTTCTTAAGATAGCTATTTATTTTTCGGTGGATTTAATGAATCCTGCTTTAATTGACTGATTGCCACGATTTTCCGGTATGAAAACCTATCCAGATTCAATTACGTACAGACAAAAACGCCAATATCCGAATCAGATATTGGCGTCTCTTCAGGTCATTCTGGTTAAGGTATGGTGTTAACGCATTACTTAACCGGATCAAATTTCACGACTTTGCCCGACAGCCCGGTAAGTTTTTTCAGTGCCGTATTCATCTTTTCAATCTTTGCCTTATCTAACTCAGGGCCAACTAACACTTGCGTTAATTCTCTACTACTGCTCTTAACGGGTCGGGTAAAGACTACATAACCTTTGTTTTTCAATTTACTGACCAGTGCCTGGACATTCTTTTTATTTCCAAATGCCCCCAACCTGATAATCCAGCCTGAATCAACAAAATCATGCTGAACGGGTTTACGGTGTTCATTTTGTTTTTTACTCGAGGAATTTGTAGCAACAGATTTTTTATCAACTGATGCCTTTTTTACTCCAGTAGTTGCAGGAGTAGTCGCTCTGGTTGATTCTGCTGTACGCCCAAATGATATCGGTTTACTCACTGTAGCAACGGTAACAACATCAGTCTCTGAAACTACTTCACCTGATTCTACCGGTTCAGCCCAGTTAATAACTTCCCCGTTCCTGTCGGTCTCAACATCGTCCGTTTGAGGCAATTCGGTTGATGGCAACTGACTTTCAAATGATTTATCGGGAAACGACACATCAGCAACCACATCTTCCAAAACAGGTTTCTCAGGTATTTTTTTCAAATTGTCCCGAGACTGCTTTTCACCATCCAGGATTGAAGGCAACAAAATGATGCCCGCAATAACTACAATGATTGTGCCGATGAGGCGATTATTAATCACTTTACTCATAGTAAATGTTACTCAAACTTAAAGAATGTCCTGATAGAAGTTTATTGCGTGGCTAACAGTAACAAAAGAACCGAAAATCAACAAAATGTCGCCAGAACTGATTTTATCTTCGACATGTTCCAATGCCTCTTGCATAGTCTCCCAGCTTGTCAGTGATCTTGTAGACTGACTCAACGCCTGCTTAAGCCGTGACGCAGAAGCGCCTCTGTGTTCACTCAATGAAGCGACATGCCAGTGGTCAACAACTTCGTCCATTCGATTTAAGCAGGTTTCAATTTCTTTATCATCCAACATGCCTGCAATAGCCGTGACCTGTTTGTTACTTTCTAATTTTAATGCAGCAATTTTGTCAGCCAGATAATCAACGGCCTGTGGATTATGAGCTACATCAACTATCGTCATTGGACGTTTACGTAATACCTGAAAACGCCCTTCAACAGCTGTCGATGATAAAGCTTCATTTAACTCATCATGCGTGATTTCAATCCCCAGCGCTTCGAGCGTTGCAATCGCGGTAGCCGCATTTTGCATGGGAATTCTCGGAAGAACTAAATCAGTAAACTGGTGATAGTCGCTTTGCCAACTCCAACTGTCTGCTAACGCCGTGTAAGAGTATGCATCATTCACCTGTCTCAAATCCGTTGCCTGAGACTTTGCATGATCAATTGCAGTACTCGGTAAATCAGGCTCTCCAATTACAGCAGGTTTACCCGGTCTGAAAATACCCGCTTTTTCAAAAGCAATTTGCTCTCGGGTATCACCCAACCACTCCTGATGATCTAAATCGATAGTCGTAATAACCGATACATCTGGATCAACCACATTTGTTGCATCCAAACGACCGCCAAGCCCCACTTCCAGCAAAATCACATCCGGATCTTTTTTCTTCAACAAGGCAATCGCAGCCAGTGTTGTAAATTCAAAAAAGCTCAGTGAAATATCTTCACGTTTTTGCTCAATGTATTGGAATGACCACACAAAGTCTGCTTCAGAGGCAGATTTACCATTCACTCGAACACGTTCTCGAAAATCCGTGATGTGAGGTGAGTTATACACACCAACATTAAGACCTTTATTGATAAGAATGGTTTCGAGTAAACGTGAAGTAGTCCCTTTGCCATTTGTGCCACCAATCAAGATGACTTGAGGAGGAAGTTTTAACAGTTCAGCTTTTTCCGCTGCCAGCTGCGTGCGCTCTAAACCGGGATCGATTAAAACAGGGTGAATGGTTTCTATATAAGAAAGCCAGTCTGCTATGGTATTAGCAGGCTGGCCTGAGGATTTTTGATTCATTATTATCGACTATGGCCAAACATGATGTGCGATGTTTTATCACCATTAGTTCGATTAACCAACCCAAATGACTAAATAATCTGTAATTTGGGTGAATTCAGTTATGCCGTTCGATGCGACTCTTCCGTAGAAGGTAGCAGCTGGAACTTAGATATAACACGAGCGATTGTTTCACGCATTTCCCGACGATCGACAATCATATCAATTGCGCCATGTTCAAGCAGGAATTCAGCTCGTTGGAAACCTTCAGGTAACTTTTCACGTACTGTTTGCTCAATAACACGAGGACCAGCAAAACCGATCAATGCATTAGGTTCAGCAATATTGATATCGCCTAACATCGCCAGACTCGCTGAAACACCACCCATTGTCGGATCAGTTAATACAGAGATATAAGGAATACCTTCATCAGCCATTTTGCCTAGCGCAGCACTGGTTTTTGCCATTTGCATTAACGACATCAATGCTTCCTGCATTCGAGCACCGCCACTGGCAGAAAAACAAATCAACGGTATTCTGTGTTCAAGACATACTTCAACTGCTTTGATAAACCGAGCGCCTACCACAGAAGCCATTGAGCCGCCCATAAATGTAAACTCAAAACTGGCGGCTACAACCGGGATTCCTTTTAGCTCTCCTTTAAGAACCACCAGCGCGTCTTTTTCGCTGGTTTGCTTCTGAGCTGCACTGATTCGATTTTTATAGGCCTTAGAATCTTTAAACTTCAGTAAATCCTGAGGCTCAAGATCTGAACCGATTTCTTGCGTTGCGGACTTATCAAGGAATAGTTCAAGGCGCTTTCTGGCCGTTAATCGCATATGATTATCACACTTCGGGCATACACCCATTAAGCGATCTAATTCAGCTTTATATAAAATTGACTCACATGACGTACATTTCGTCCAAACACCTTCAGGGATATTGCGACGACTTGACGACTTGGTTCTGGGAAGAATTTTTTCAATCCAACTCATTACATACTCTCTGAGATTTTATTCATTAACGCGTTCATTAACGCGCCAGTCAAAACCAGCGCATTAATGCGTATAAACTGGTCAAGGTCTGAGTGTTTCCACGGTGATTGTTATTATCGTCTCCGGCTAAAAACGTTAACAAGAAGGGCCGGATGTCATCCACTCAGATCCTTAAGATCATAACGCACCATTAAAACATATGCGGCAAAATAAACTAAATGAAAACTGGTCTTAACTGTCGTTAATGATGCATTTTTTTATTTTTGTTGTTACAACTCGTCAATTTTGTTAACACAGCCACTCTTTTTTACCTATAAAGAATCCGGAAGGAAGACTGGGCCTGGGCGTCCCTTTGGAATATTAAACTGGTCAGGATAATCAACCTCAACCAGATATAACCCATAAGGCTTAGCGGTAACTGCCGCTACTTTTCGGTCTTTTGCATCTCTTACCGATTCCAACCAGGCAACGTCTTGTTTTCCCGTTCCTATTTCTAGCAGGCTACCAACGATGTTTCTGACCATGTGATGCAGGAACGCATTTGCTTTAATATCAACAATGATAAAGTCGCCATAACGTTGAATATTTATATGATGGATATTTCTGAACGGCGTTTTTGACTGGCACATTGCCGCTCTGAACGACGAGAAATCACGCTCACCCAGCAGGGTTTGTGCAGCTTGATGCATAGCTTCTGCATCAAGTGGCGAGTGATAGTGGCTTACTCCCTGCCCCATAATCGCCGGACGTAAACGCGTATTGGCAATAATGTAACGATAACGACGAGCCGTTGCTGAGAATCTGGCGTGAAAATCGTCTGTGACTTCTTTCGCCCACTTTACCGCCACACTATCAGGTAAATTAGAGTTAACGCCCATAGTCCAGGCTCGTTCATTTCTTACACTCGTAGTATCGAAATGCACTACTTGCCCGGTGCCATGCACGCCAGCATCAGTCCGACCGGCGCAAAATACTTCTATCGCTTCATTAGCGACAACAGCTAACGCCTTTTCAAGCGATTCCTGCACGCTAATAACATTTTGTTGTCGTTGCCAGCCATAAAAGGCTGTTCCATCGTATTCAATACCTAATGCTATCCGCATTAATTTACCTTTTGTATCAAGCGCAATCTCATTCAGAGAAAGCACATAAATCAATATCTTCTTTGAGGGTGTGTATTATCCATATTCAACGTGATGCTGCGAGTGGTTTCTACAAAAAACAAAGGCCGACATATTGCCAGCCTTTCTCTCGTTTAATAAAAATATTGAGTGTAACTTTGCTTAACGCTTACGAATCAATCGCATTGAGCAATGCCTGAGCCTCAAACAATGTTGCTTCGTCCTGAGCTGTTACTATTTTTTCCAACAATGCCTTAGCTGCATCTGGATCACCCATTTCAATATAGGCTTTCGCCAGATCTAAATCTGCTGCATATTTATTGGCATCAACATCGACGATCTCACGTTCCTGTTCATCAGGGGAAACTTCCGACAACGCTTGCTCAATTTTTGACGTGTCATATAACTCATCAACATCTGCATGTTCTGTTTCTTCTTGCAATAACGTCTCGATATCAACAAAATCATCGTCAGCTTCTGTTGCGGCATCAAACTGCTGACCTGACTCAACCTCTGGCTCTTCCAGTAATTCATCCAGTCTTGCCAGTGATTCTTGTTCAGACTCAAAAGCTACATCATCAGTGCTGCTCTCTTCCACAGACAGTGCTGAAAGCAACTCATCAAAATCATTATCATTGCCACCCAAAGACGCAGATATCTGACCCGCCGTGTCATCCTCAGTACTTTCACTTAGTAGAGAATTGACGTCTAGCGGTTCATCCAGTAAATCCTCAATACTAATGTTATCTTCAGTGTCATCTCCCGCGACATCAGCAAGATCCTCATCAGTCAGATCTAATGACTCCGCAATTTCAATATCGTCGCCAGAATCAGTGCCAGTGCCAGTAACCTCATCTAATCGTTCTTCTGAAGCGCTTTCTTCTGAAAGAACATCATCAGGAATGGCACTATTTTCTATATCATCAGACAAAGACGAAATAGCATCATCTTCTTCCAGCTCCATATCGAATGAATGGTCATCTTCTTCCAGAAGCTCCTCATCTGAGTCAAAATCATCTGCATCATCTGCCGCCAGCAAATCTTCATCGTTAATTTCTAACTCTGGATATTCGTCCAGTTCACGACTGGCAATGACATTATCAGGTCTGTCAGAATCTGCTTCTTCCATAGACAGATCCGGCATCGCGAAGTCTTCTTCAGCTTCGTTGTCATTATCTTGAAGGGCAGTTTCACCCTGCTGATCCGCTTCATCTTGCGTATGACTGTCCTGTTTAGTATCAAAATCTTCGACATTCGGTTCATCTTCAGCAATCTCCGGCTCTACCGTTTCAGGTGTCACAGGCTCTTCTGAATCTATTGACGTATCACTCTCTTCAGTTTCGATCTCGTCATTCAGCGATGACAAATCAATATCGTCAGTGTTTTCAGTATCAGTAATGCTGTCAAAGTCATCCAGAACGTCCAGACCATCAACACTCTCCAGGTCATCGTCTTCAACAGTGATCTCAGATAACGACTCCAGTGCCTCATTGGTGTCGGCAATATCATTTTCATCGACTAACTCATCAATTGAAGAGTCTACATCGGATAAATCAGCACCTTCCGTTTCTTCACTATCTTGCTCAGAGAATTCTTCCGGCTCTACAGCCTGCTCAATGGATTCTTCAGCTACTTCGTCAAATTCCTCCATCCCCGAAAATGGATCATCTGGAATCGTTTCTGACTGTTCTACTGCACTGTGTACGGGATCAAAATCCAGTGATGTATCTGTTTCAATGTTATTGATGTCGAAAGACTCACTGGACAATTCGTCGATAGTAGCATCGTCAGTCAGTTCATTTTCATCATCAGATATGTCGGCAACAGCCAGTTCATCAGCTAATTCATCGGTTAATTCATCATTAGCACTAGCACTTTCATCTTGCTCGTTATCATCCTGTAGCTCATCCATTAACTGATCAATATCATCTATATCAAAGTCGTCAGTTTCAGACTGCGTTTCCTCTTCCAGACTGTTGTCTACAGGTTGACTGATTTCCGACTCATCATCAGACACTTCCGTCGATGCTTCAGCCATAATGGCATCAATATCATCCACTGCTTCTGTACTGTCAGCATTTTCATCGAGTAACGCATCGACATCTATGTCATCCAGATCAATCTGATCGGTGTCTGTAGCAATATTTTCATCAACTACCGCTGTTTCTGTATTACCTTCCAACAACGCATCAATATCATCCATTGATATATCTTCATCAACAGGCGGACTTTCTTCCTCGGTTGCTGTTTCCTGGCCAGATTCAGCTTCCAGCAAGGCATCTATGTCTATATCACCCGTATCGAGCACGTCGTCCGGTTCAGGCACTGTACCGTGGGAAAGCTCGTCCATTAAGGTATCAACGTCATCAATAATGGCATCAGCGGCTGAATCGTTTGCCCCACCAGTCTCAGCCGCCTGTTCAGGCTCTGAGTCCTCTGGAATATCCAGCTCTATATCATCAAGTTCTTCGTTGTCGATGATATTGTTTTCAGCTAGTAACGCATCGACGTCGATATCACCATCGTCGGCATCGGCAGATGCTTCATCCGTAGCTTCTGATTCTTGAGAGACAGCATCTTGAGATTCTGTGTCTGACGCCTCTGGTGACTCAGTTAAATCTTCATCTTCCAGCAATTCATCTATCGAAAATTCCTGATCAATATCGACATCAAAATTTGTTTCGTCCGGCATCGACGTCTTATCCAGCTCCGAATCAAGGAACTGATCGAGATCGTCGATTTCATCCATAATTGTCGCAGCGTCTTCTTCACCTTGCTCACTTTCCAGTAAATCATCAATTTCCTGAATATCTGTGACATCAGCTGGTTCTTCTGTAGCTTGCTCTGAATTGTCATCCTGGACACCATCCAGAATGTCATCGATTAAATCATCCGTTACATCTTCTGATGCCACCGGATCGGCGGCAGGCGCTTCATCGGTTACAGATGCCGAATCATCGCCGTCATCCAGGCCGGAGAATAAATCATCCAGATCACTGGCCGAGAGAATATTGTCCGGATCAACTTCTTCTTCTGCGTCAGATGACATCGGTGAATCAGCATCACTGGCCGCGCCCAATAAATCTTCCAGCTCATCCTGATCTAACAGTGCATCCGTTGAACCATCTGAGAAGACTTTGTCTTCTTCCGGTTCATCCAAACCAGGTATGCTGTCGTCATCTTCATACAACAAACTTTCATCAATATCATCGCCATCGAGCTGAATAGCATCTTCACCGCCACCCAATAAATCATCATCGAGAGTCGCTAAATCATCGTCAAAGTCAGCCAGTGGATCATCATCTAAATCATCGTCCAGATTTAAATCATCATTATCATCAGGTGCGCTGATATCTGCAGGGGCATCAACAACAGGTGGCGCCATGGATTCCGCCGGTAGCGTCATCGAATCCATTTCATCATCTTTTTTCTTCGGCTTGAGATACATAAAGACCCCAAGGAGTACAAAGATGGCTGGAATAACGGCAAGTAAAATTTGGTAAAGCGTATTTTCGGCAATTGCTTGCCATACTGAGGCAAGATCAAAACTTGATTCTGATTGTTTTTTGGATAACTCCAGCTGGGCTTGCTGGTATTGTAGAATTTCGTTTTGCTGGACTAATAAATCTCGTAATTGTTTCTGAATCCCCTGTTCTTTGCCCAATTCACCTTTCAGCGATTCTATTTCGTCAGAAATACGAACAAGGCGGTCACTTAGTTCTTTGTTTTCAGCAATGACAGTCTGAACCTGCTCCTGAGATGTACTGGATTGCTCCAGAATAGAGTCGAGCTTGTTTTCCTGATTGGATCTCAGGGTATCTATCTCTTGTTTTAATTCTTCTTTTGCCTGATTCAAATCTGCTTTCTTCGCATTTTGAACCTTCATATCGGCGATTTGCACGGCATTTGGGTCAAGCTGACCCGATTTCATTTTCGTCCACAGTGAATCATCACTTTCAGATTTGTTTTTAGCAACTTCAGGATCAATACGACGGATCTCGTCCAGGGAAGGAATCGTCAGAAAAGTGTCATCGATTAGGTGGTTAAGATTTTTATCAGCAAACGATTGAGGATTTTTGTAATAAAGCGCCAGCATCACTTGATAGATTGAAACGCTGGAAGAAGGACGTACTTTTTGAGCTATTTTCCATAGCGTGTCTGAAGAGCGGATTGGACCGTAACGTCGCCCCTGCTTACCATAGTCAACCCCTTTTGGCCCACGGATCTTCATGTCATCAGGCGCTGCCACAGAAACGGCCACCGGCGTCAGGGTGGTCGAAATCATGATGAGTATCAGCAGTAAAACACGTCGCATCTAAAATCCTTAGCTCTGAATTTGGTAAACACACTAAAATGGCAACTCTGGCCGTGGAACAAGTGTCATTAAAGCGTCAAAATGCACCCCGGGCTATTGCCACGGCAAACATTAAGCAAACTTCGTTCCAAAAAATTTAATGATTATATTGCTGCCTACCCGCATATTGACGATTTTTATTGTTTTTGCGTTTTAATCCACCGCAGGCAACTGTTTTGTCTAACTCGCTTAGTCTAAACCGAAAGATTATAACAAGTGATTTATTTTAATCACGTTTTCATTGATTCCTCTGTTACTTCTGTTCGACTTTTTGCAGTCAACATTGCTCATCATCACAAACAATGGACAGATTAAGGTTTACAACTACGTTAAATTTATCGAATTTCTCGGAAATGGTTCCAAAGAGGCAGGAAAAAGAAGATTCAAAGAGGAAGGATTCAACCAAAAACAGGAGCTGAAATCAGCTCCTGTTTTCAACACTAAAACGGCTATCAATTACAGATAATCACGAATCAGCACTTCTGCAATCTGCACACTGTTTGTTGCTGCACCTTTGCGAATGTTATCCGCAACGATCCACATGTTCAGACCATGAGAGTGGGAAATATCATTACGAATACGGCCAACAAACACTTCATCTCTGCCTGAAGCATCTGTTACCTGAGTCGGATAATCATGATCATCTTCAATCACAACAACACCCGGAGCTTCGCGAAGAAGATTTTTAGCACCTTCAGCATCCAGCTGTTCACGGGTTTCAATATGAAGCGCTTCACCATGACCAAAAATAACCGGCACTCGTACCGCTGTTGGGTTTACCAGAATAGATTCATCACCCATGATTTTTTTGGTTTCCCAAACCATTTTCATCTCTTCGCGGGTATATCCGTTATCCTGGAAAGTATCAATGTGAGGAATTGCATTAAATGCAATTTGTTTGGTGAAAGATTCTGCTTCAACAGGACGACCATTTAACAGCTCACCTGTTTGCTTAACCATTTCTTCAATCGCTGAACCACCAGCGCCACTCACTGACTGATAGGTTGATACATTCACACGATCAATACCTGCGGCATCATAAATAGGTTTCAGTGCAACAACCATTTGAATGGTTGAACAGTTTGGATTGGCGATAATATTACGATTTCTGAAATCCGCCAGCGCACCCGGGTTAACTTCCGGCACTACCAGAGGAATGTCAGGTTCATTTCTAAAGTGAGAAGTATTATCAATGACAATACAACCCGACTCACCTGCGATTGGCGCATATTTTGCTGACGTAGAACCACCTGCTGAGAAGAAACCCAGTTGAACCTGAGTCCAGTCAAAGGTATCTACATCAATAACTTCAATCTCTTCACCTTTGTATTCAATTGTTTTACCCGCTGAGCGACTGCTCGCCAGTGGGAAAAGTTGTGCAACCGGAAAATTCCGTTCTTCCAGGATATCAATAATCTGTTTACCGACAACACCAGTAGCGCCAAGTACAGCGACATTATATTGCTGTGACATATGTATAAACTCCTAACCAAATCCTAAATTGGACAAAATTGTTTGATCTGACTGCTTTGCGCTCGTGACCTGCAAAGCACTAAACTCATAACGAACAGGGTAATGTTTCCGTAGCCCGTCGAATCCGTTTTTCGACAACCTGTTCCTGAATATCGCATCATCTCGCCTCACGTCATAGACAAGATGTATTAATCGACCGAGATCGTGCCACTGAAGATCAGTCGAAACGGAAATACTAGTAAATATGCTTTCCGGAAGAAATTCCTTATACGAATAGCTTATAGGTAATTGTTTACGCTTACATAATTCTGCATATAGCATTTCTGTGCCACGAGCCTTTCCATCGATACTATGACCTGCGATGTGCGGCGTCGCGATATCCACATAAGGTATTAGTGCTTGCTCTATGTGCGGTTCATTCGCCCAAACGTCTAATACGACAGGATTTTTCCAGCCTTTCTGTTTAGCTTTAAGCAATGCGTTATTATCGATCACTTCGCCCCGACACGCATTGATGAACATCTGCCCCGGTTTTGCCGCAGCCATGTGATCGTCACCAAACAAATCAATCGTGCGATGTACACCTTCTTTCACTTTTGGAACATGAAACGAGACGATGTCACTTTGTGATAGCAACGTCTGATAATCCACAAAAGAACGGGGATCACCCGCTTGCTGTTTTGGTGGATCGCATAGCAAGTAGCGAATGCCCAGCGCATCCAGTTTTGTTTGTAATGCACTGCCTGTATTACCTGCTCCAACAATACCAACACACAATTCACGTAAATCAACATCATACTTTTGCTGAAGAACGAACAACGCACTGACCACATATTCAGCCACTGAATTAGCATTGCATCCCGGAGAATTGGTGAACGCGATATTTCGTTGCTGCAAGTACTGCCGATCAATATGATCAAATCCGATAGTGGCTGTTCCAACAAATTCCAACTGACTACAACCATCCAGTAAATCGGCATTTACCTGGGTAATAGAACGAGTCAGTAGTACATGCGCATCACGGATTTTATCGGTTGTGACATCCCGACCACTGAATGGCGTCAACGTGCCAAACCCAGAAAAAAACTGAGTTACCCAGGGCATGTTTTCATCGTAATAAATGTTCATAGGACTGGACTTACTTCAGGGAAACAATGATTTAAAACACAAAGAAGCCTGCATTCTACGCCCACCAGGAGAGATAAAACAGGTAGTTTCTAATGAAATTTACTAAATAAGGCGGGATAAGCTAAATATCGGATATAACATATAGCCAGAACTTAAAAATAATAAAGCCCGATATAAATACCGGGCTTTAAGAATGCATGGATTAATTCTTGTAGCAAGAGTTAGTTGTATCGTTTGAAGACCAGAGTCGCGTTCGTACCACCGAAGCCAAAGCTATTGGACATGACCGTGTTTAACGTAACACCTGATTCAGGCGCCGTTACAATATTCAACCCTTCGGCTTTCTCATCCAGGGTATCAATGTTGATAGAAGGCGCTACGAAATCATTTTCCATCATCAACAATGAATAAATTGCTTCATGTACACCTGCCGCACCTAATGCGTGACCTGTCATTGCTTTCGTTGCACTGATCATTGGCATACTGTCACTGAAAACCTGCTGGATAGCTTCCAGCTCTTTAACATCACCAACAGGCGTACTGGTACCATGTGTATTCAGGTAATCAATCTTATCAACATGTTCCATCGCCATTTCCATACAACGAACCGCACCTTCACCTGAAGGAGCAACCATGTCGTAACCGTCAGAAGTCGCACCGTACCCAACGATTTCACCGTAGATTTTAGCACCACGCGCTAATGCATGCTCTAACTCTTCAACGACCACGATACCGCCACCACCAGAGATAACAAATCCATCACGGTCTGCATCATAAGTTCTGGACGCTTTCTCAGGAGTTTCATTGTATTTCGTTGATAATGCTCCCATTGCGTCGAATTCCATTGCCAATGTCCAGTGAACTTCCTCACCGCCACCAGCAAACACGACGTCTTGTTTACCCAGCTGAATTTGCTCCAGCGCATGACCAATACAATGCGCACTGGTTGCACAAGCTGAACTGATGGAGTAATTGATACCTTTAATCTTAAACGGTGTTGCCAGTGTCGCCGAACACGTACTCGACATAGTACGAGGCACCATGTAAGCACCTATCCGTTTTACACCGCGCTCTCGCAGTGTATCTGCACTTTCAACCTGATTTTTTGATGATGCACCGCCGGACCCAACGACCAGTCCCGTGCGAGGATTAGAAACTTGCTCGTCTGATAAACCTGAATCTTCTATCGCTTCTTGCATTGCAATATGCGCATAGGCTGCACCTTCACCCATAAAACGAAGTGCTTTACGGTCTACTTTTTCTTTGATGTTGATTTCAGGTTTAGCCGAAACCAGAGAGCGAAGATTCATTTGTTCGAATTCTTCACTGTATTTAACGCCAGAACGCCCTACCTTCAAAGAATCCAGTACTTCACTTTTATTATTGCCTATGCTTGAGACAATTCCGATTCCTGTGATTACGGCTCGTTTCATGTTAGTACCTATTAAAATAACTGGTTATAAAATCTGGTTTATTGTACGTAGTAAACCAATCAAAGTGGTCAGATTTCAGCATACAAGTGTACTGTTTTTTCAATAAACCTGAAAACAGTGTGCTGGATTTGAGCTAAGACCGACATTTGACGATATAAATTTAGCAAAAGTTCCATTTTTTTAGCCGGAAAATACTATAACGTCCTTAAGGGAAAGTAAGATGACAGTTTGGGTTTACTTGAGATCCTAAGTGACTAAACTATTGCCCTTCATTCTAAGTCACTCTGGAAAAACCACCGCTTTACTATGCCTTACCCGATTACTCCCGCTGAATTCCATCTTAATGACTCGGGGACGCCTGTGTCTGATACGTTTGATGATGTCTATTTCTCCGTCGATAACGGCATGGAAGAAACCGACTATGTTTTTTTAAAGCACAATCATCTACCGGATCGTTGGCCCTCTCATACTCAACAAGCGTTTGTTATTGGTGAAACCGGATTCGGTACCGGGCTTAATTTTTTCCTGACCTGGCTGAGATTTCGCGAATTCAAATTGAATAATCCCGAAGCGAGATGCCAACGCCTGCATTTTATTAGTTTTGAATTGTTTCCTGTACTGGCAGGTGATCTGGCTAAGTCTCTGGCCCAATTTCCCATATTGGCACCTTTCATTACGCAGTTTTGTGAACAATTCCCTCAGCTTGTCTATGGCTGTCATCGTCTGACGTTCGATGACGGTAGCATTACACTGGACCTGCATCTTGGTGATATCAATGACACAATTTCCGAGATTTCCAGTCGAAGTGACGGCATTATTCATGCCTGGTATCTGGATGGGTTTGCACCATCAGGCAATGAAGCCATGTGGACAGAACAAGTCTTCCAAAATATGGCCCGACTGGGCAAAAACGACTGCACGTTTTCAACATTTACTGCGGCGGGGTTTGTAAAACGTGGCTTAAAAGCTGCCGGATTTGCAATCGAGAAAGTTAACGGTTTTGGGCGTAAACGGGATATGTTACGCGGCACGCTCACCGAAAAACCCGACGAGCCGAAATATGAAAATGCTTTTCACCGATACCCATCTATGCAAACAGCTGATAAAGCTCCGGTTATCGCAATCATTGGAGGTGGGATTGCCTCTGCGACAATCGCAGAAGCATTATCTCGTCGTGGTTTAGGAGCTACGATATATACCAAAGACAAACAATTAGCCGCTGGCGCATCCAAAAACCGACAAGGTGGCTTTTATCCGCTATTACACGCTGACTTTAATATTCAAAGCGAGTTTTACAGTCACGCGTTTATGTGGGCAAAACAACGCTACCTGAACCTGGAACAAGCATTTGATTTTGACCATGACTGGTGCGGCGTGATGAATTTGTCTTACAAAGAACAGCTCATCATTCGCCATCAGAAACAAGCACAGTCACCGCTATGGCCTGATTCCCTTATTCAACATTTAACATCGGAACAAGCATCTGCCAAAGCCGGGTTGAGTATGCCATGTGAAGCAGTCTGGTTTCCTGACGGTGGCTGGATCTATCCGGCTTCACTCATTGATAGTCTGATTCAACAAATCAACACACGAGTCAAACTTGATATTGTTCAAAATACCGAAATAGTCAAACTGAGCTATCCGTTGAACAACGACATTATCGAGTATACCAGCCCACAATGGACGCTCACCGATCAACAAGGCAATGCTTTCGAAGCAGATATCGTGATCATCGCAACCGGCTATGAAGCCAATCAGCTCATTCCTGATGATTCGTTTCCTATTGTGCCTATTCGCGGCCAGGTGAGTCATGTAGCAAGCAATGAAGAATCCGAACAGTTGAAAGCGCTGGTTTGTCACAGTGGCTATATCACACCCGCTAATAAGGGAAATCACTGTATTGGCGCAACCTTTGTTCGGGGAGAAACTCAGCAAGACATTAAGGAAGCGGAGCATCAGGCGAATCTTAACAACATCCAACAAGACTTTGCGAATGAAGACTGGAAAGATTCCTTCTCAACGGCCTCGTCGGGTTCAGCGGGCATTCGTTCCACTCTGCCTGATCATCTGCCCGTTGTCGGTGCAATTCCCGATCACCAACTGTTCCGTCAGAAGTTCGATGATTTCTGGAAAGGCGCAACAGGACGCTATTATCCCAAACCCGGTGTAAAACCTGGTCTGTTTACGCTAACTGGCTTAGGCGCTCGCGGGTTATGTTCCGCTCCGTTATGTGCAGAGATTTTGGTTAGCGAAATCATGGATGAACCATTTCCGGTGAGTAATCGAGTATTGAATGCGTTGTACCCTGGTCGCTTTTTGTTGAAACAGTTAAAAAAGCAACCAGAACACCGAGATGACTAACCCCTGATTCAGACTAAGGCAGAAACTAAGACAGAGGCTGATATTTAAACTCAGCCTCGTGGAATACGAAAACAATCGAAGAAGTTTTGAGTAGTTTGAGCAGCCAGTTTATCCAGTGGCATTTCTTTCAGATCAGCAATAAATTCCGCTACTTCACGAACCCATGCAGGTTGATTTGTTTTACCACGATATGGCACAGGTGCCAGATAAGGCGAATCGGTTTCAACCAACAAGCGATCCATAGGTATCTTACGCACAACATCACGC
The DNA here is from genome assembly GCA_965656875.1 of Alteromonadaceae bacterium. GTDB lineage: Bacteria > Pseudomonadota > Gammaproteobacteria > Enterobacterales > Alteromonadaceae > CBFHMJ01. The sequence goes on along the minus strand of CBFHMJ010000026.1, from coordinate 102,824 downwards.
AATGCATCCGCATTTCTAAACGTAACAATGCCAGAGATTGAAATATAGAAGCCCAGATCGATGGCAGCAGAAGCCATTTCCCAGTCTTCGGTGAAACAATGCAATACACCACCAACAGAGCCCGCATCATGCTTCTTCATCAATGACAAGGTATCTTGTTTAGCATCCCGGGTATGAATAATCAGCGGCTTATTTACCTGCTTAGCAACATCCATATGAATTTCAAATGCATCAAGCTGTAACGCTTTGCTTTCCGGTGCGTAGAAATAATCCAGTCCGGTTTCACCTACCGCTACAATGTCCTGACGAGAACAACCTTCAAGCAGTTGTGCGCGCTCAAAAGTGTGCTCCTGATTCAACGGATGAACACCACACGATGCATAAACATTTTCTTTTCCAGCTATTTTTTCCATCATGCCTGGAAACTGGTCAAGATCGACCGAGACACACAAAAAATGCTCTACACCACGACTTCTTGCATGGTTTAGCAGTTCATCAACAGACTGGTCAGATTCAATGCGATCAAGGTGGCAATGGGAGTCAACTAACAAAATAAGCTCCGATAAAAATTACATGGTATACGTCGAGGCGGTGGATTTTATCTTATTACCGAGTAATTTTTCGATAATATCTCGAATTCTTTGGCTTGATTCATCAAATGCGATTCCAACACCCTGAGGAATATTAGATTGCTGACCTTTAGCGGAGATCCAGGCGACCTCTCCCCGAACATCTTCGGCCTCCAGTGCATCTGGCAATAACACACTTAATAAGACAGGTGTGCCCATCGAATAATCAGAGACCGACGAAACAAACAAACCACCATTCTTTAAAAATGGCATGTAGTGCATATGTAACTCGTCGATTGTTTCCAGTTCCAGTATCAGTTTTACTGTTTGGTCAGTCATATTGTTTCTCTTTCCTTATGAGGCTCAATAACTGTCATTCACTTTTCAGGACGATGCAACGCTGCGTCAAAAGCAGACATCAGACTTAACAATAATAATTTTTTATTAATGCCAGGCACCGTTTGTCGATGAAATTCGAATTGCGTTAATGCATCTGTCAATGCACTGATATGTTGTGGTGTTCTTACCGTGGATAACTGTTGGCACAAATCGCTTAGCAAAATTACCAACATACTCCAGACACTATCGTTTCCCTCTAAGGTGTTAAGTAATGGTTTCAATTGCCGGGCATCTTGTTGCCACGCCTGAAACTGACGATACACCTCAGCACGGAGATCGACTTCTCCCTCGTTTAGCCAGGTCATCACCGTCAGCGGTGCGCCGCCGGCTAATTTCAACAGTAAACCAAAATCATGCTGTTGACCGGCCTGATTAGTTAACCACTGTATGGCATTATCGCTCCAGTCAGGATGCAGCTGAATCAGAAAACATCGGCTAACAATCGTCGGCAATAGCTGATTCTTTTTTGCAGTGGTTAAGACAATAAAAGTACCTGGAGCTGGTTCTTCCAGTGTTTTCAAAATGGCATTCGATGCCGCTTCGGTCATTAACTCAGCTTGTTCAATCCAAAGTACTCTGTTCCGAGCAATTTGTGATTTTTTTTGTACAAAGCTGATTGCAGACCGAATTTCATCGATCGACAATCCATTATTTGCCTGGGATAAATAACGAAAATCAGGGTGGGTGCCTGCATCCGTCAATTTACAAGACTTGCATTGACCGCAGGCAACTAAATCTGAATTAACATCGCACATCAGTCCATTGACTGTTGTCGTCGCTAGTTCGGCTTTACCCATACCTTCCGGACCAGCAATCAACAACGCATGATGTAATCGACTACTGACCGCAGCCGACGACAACAAAGAAAAAGAATGCTCTAACCAGGGCCAGGCGACCATCAACGATCCATCCAGTCCTGAAGTGTGTCTGTAATTTCAGTCGTCACATCTGCGATTGATTGTGACGCATCAATAATCTTTATGCTGTCATCCTGATGCGCTAACTCCAGGTAGCGCTGCCTGACTCGGTGGAAAAAGCTCATATCTTCAAGCTCAATACGATCAAACTCTCCCCGTTTTGCCACACGAGCCATTCCTAATTCTGGCTCAATATCCATATACAAGGTCAAATCGGGTTTGAAGTCTTTCAGTACGGCTTGTTTAATTGTGGACATCAAATGTCGATCCAGTTGTCTGCCTCCGCCTTGATAGGCCTGAGACGACAAGTCATGCCTGTCACCAATAACCCAGATGCCTTGAGCTAACGCGGGTTTAATAACGTTCTCTACCAGCTGAACTCGACTCGCATACATCAGTAATAACTCAGTCTCGCTGGTGAGTGTTTCTTCGTGGGTGGTTTTTACCAGGGTTCTTAACTGCTCAGCCAAAGGCGTACCGCCCGGCTCTCGTGTCGAGATAAATTTAATATTGTTCCTGGTCAGAACTGCTTTGATCGCTTCAGTAGCTGTTGTTTTACCAGCCCCTTCGAGACCTTCAATAACCAAAAAATTACCGGGTGTCATGAAACCTGTATTACCTTTGTGATCGTTTAAGCTGATACTCACGTACCGCTTTATTGTGTTCATTTAATGTCGCGGAAAACTGATGTGAACCATCACCTTTCGCCACAAAATAAAAATAGTCTGAAATAGCCGGATTTAGCGCTGCACTAATGGCAGCTTCTCCTGGCATTGCTATCGGCGTAGGCGGTAAGCCTTTAATTCGATAAGTGTTATACGGTGTTTTTTGTTTTAAATGACTGCGCTTTAAATCACCATCAAATGCTTTACCAAGCCCGTAAATTACTGTCGGATCAGTTTGTAATCTCATGCCTACATCCAGCCGATTCACAAATACCGAAGCTATTAACGGTCTTTCATTTGCCACGCCTGTTTCTTTCTCAATAATAGACGCCATGATTAATGCCTGGTAGGGCGTTTCATATGGCAAGCCAGTGGCTCGCTCTGTCCAGTTTTTCTCCAATACTCGCGTCATGCGCTGATAAGCTCGACGAAGAATATCAGACTCTTTACTGTCAGCAAGATAAGAATAGGTATCTGGAAAGATGATACCTTCCGGGTGGGCTTCACTGGCTTTAACGGCTGCAACAATATCGGGGTCGGTTTGCAATGTGATGTCATGTATCAGGTGCGGCGCGTTTTTCAATCGTTCAAGAATTTGCCAGTAGTTATCACCTTCAACAAAGGTAATCGAAAACTGATGCTCTTTACCACTTGTGACCTTAGCTAACACATCAATCAGAGTCATATCGGAAGTAAGTCGGTAAGTACCTTTTTTGAGTTGTCGCAATGACGGGTGAAATTTGGTGTACCACTTAAGCGGCCCACACCATTCAATATAACGACGAGAGACTAAATCGCGACAAAACTGGTTAAATCCTGTGCCGGGTTTTACTTTATACAACACAGATTCAGATACAGAAATCGCCGTTGAAGACATAAAGACTGACAATGATGAGAATGCCACTACAACTAACATTACAGGAATGAGCAGCAGCGCAACCAGTTTACCAGGTTTCATTTTTTTCCTTTTTTGCCAACGAAGCTTGCAGCATCCTTACTTCATCGACCTCATACAAATGACCATCGATTGATTTTACAGGCACGATGCCCATTAGTGAATTACAAATGAAGACAGAATCTGCACACTGAATACTGGAAACGGGTTCTAATACCTCGGTAACATCAGCAAGTTCAGGCAACTGTTCTATAAGAAAGCGCTTCATAACACCCTCTATGCCTGACATAGCAAGTCTTGGGGTATACCATTTTCCTTGCCTGGACCAGAATATATTCGCCGCTGAACATTCAATAACATGATCATTAATATCAAGGACTAACGCATCATCAAATGGGCTATTATCAAGATCCTGTCTAATCAGTACCTGCTCAAGACGATTACAGTGTTTGTGGCCTGCTAACCACGGATTTAAACCCAGGCGAGTTTTAGCAACGCCAAGCGATACACCGTTCTCTTGCCATCTCGCGTAATGAGCTGGAAACATCGCTTTCGTGATATAAACATCAGGAGAAATCAGCCCCTGGCTGCTATAACCTCTACCGCCCTGACCGCGAGACACCAGTATTTTCAACACCGAATCTTCTATTGATAACTCGGGTTTAATGGCGTCATAGACTGCTGTCCAGTCCACAGAAGGTATCGCAAGCGCTGATAACCCTTTATTAAATCGTTCAACATGCAATGGCCACAGCTTAATCTGCCCGTTGCATACATGCATCGTCGAGAACAGACCGTCGCCGTAATTAAAACTTCGGTCTTTCAAAAAACCTGGAGGATCTGTATTACTAAATAGATGAATTGCCATGACCAAAAACTAAAAGCCCAACAAACAAAAAGCCCGGTAATACCGGGCTTTTTAACATGAAATGTCTTTTTATCCTAAGTATTAAATAATCCAGCGCACTGTTATACGTCCGGATTACCCGAAGCAGGAAATACTAACTATGTTCGGTTACACACGCTTTAACAGTACAGAACCGTTTGTGCCGCCAAATCCGAATGAATTACATAACGCATATTCAAGGTTTTTAACATCACGCGCTTCATGTGGCACATAATCAAGATCACAGCCTTCACCTGGATTATCCAGGTTAATCGTTGGTGTAATCACCTGATGTTGCAACGTCAATGCAGTAATAATCGTTTCAATAGCCCCGGCAGCACCCAACAAGTGGCCGGTCATTGATTTAGAGGAGCTGACCGCAACAGATGACGCTAAATCACCAAACACTGACTTAACACCATTTGTCTCAGCTAAATCACCCGCTGGCGTTGATGTACCGTGTGCATTGATATACCCAATTTTATCAATTGACACATCAGCGTCTTTAATCGCGTTAGCCATTGCATTCGCAGCACCCGAGCCATCAGGTGGTGGCGAAGTAATATGGAAGGCATCAGAACTCATGCCGTAACCGACAACTTCTGCGTAAATCTTCGCGCCACGAGCCTTCGCATGTTCATATTCTTCTAAAACAAGAACGCCCGCACCGTCTCCGAGTACGAATCCATCACGATCCTGATCCCACGGACGGCTTGCGCTTTGTGGATCATCGTTTCGAGTCGATAACGCTTTAGCTGCACCAAAACCACCCATTCCAAGCTGAGTTGACGCTTTTTCAGCACCACCGGCTAGCATTACATCCGCATCGCCATACGCAATCATTCGTACAGAGTTACCAATATTATGCACGCCTGTAGTACAGGCTGTAACGATAGATAAGTTAGGCCCTTTCAATCCTCGCATGATTGAAAGATAGCCAGAAATCATATTAATGATGGTTGAAGGAACAAAGAAAGGAGATACTTTACGTGGGCCGTTAGCACTTAGTTTGTCATAGTTTGCTTCGATATTCGTCAAACCACCAATACCAGAACCAATCGAACAACCAACACGTACCGCATTTTCATCGGTCACTTCTAATCCGGAGTCATCCAGCGCCATTAAACCTGCAGCGACACCATACTGGATAAACACATCCATTTTCTTCGCTTCTTTTGGCGAAATAAAATCACTGGCAGCAAAGTTATCAATCACCCCGGCAAATCGCGTTGAATATTGCTCAATCGCCATATGCTCAATAGGTTTTATACCACTTTTACCTTCCGTCAGATTTTTCCAGTTAGTTGCAATATCATTGCCTAACGGACTCACCATACCAATACCGGTAATAACGACTCTACGTTTCACAAAATCACCCCAGGAAATAAAATCTTCTTACTCACCCGGCCTCACTCAAACTGGCCAGATATGAGGATTACATCCTCAAACAAAAATGGACAGCATTGCTGTCCATTTTCCCTAAGCATTCATCATGCAGATGTATTAGCCATTTGCTTTGATGTAGTCAATCGCTGCCTGAACGGTAGTGATTTTCTCTGCTTCTTCATCAGGAATTTCAGTGTCGAATTCTTCTTCCAGAGCCATTACCAGTTCAACGGTATCTAAAGAGTCAGCACCCAAATCGTCAACAAATGAAGCTTCAGCTTTTACCTCTGAATCTTCAACACCTAGTTGCTCAACAACAATTTTAGCTACTCTTTCTTCGATATTGCTCATATTCTTTTCCTATTAAAAAACGCAATCGCGCACGTTGAGAAAATAAGTTGGGCGTAGTTTATGCCTTCAAATATGTGGTTTCAAGAAACTGCTTAAATTTTTTAAACTCATCACACCAGATTTCTATCAATCCGCCACAAAACAAGCAGGAAGTTTAAAACTTCCTTTAAATCATAAACATTCCGCCATTTACATGTAATGTTTCGCCTGTGATGTAACCAGCTTCGTTAGACGCCAGGAATAATACCGTTGACGCAATCTCTTCTGGTTGTCCAAGGCGACTCATTGGAATTTGTCCAAAAATAGCTTCTTTTTGATCGTCCGTCAGTTCTTTCGTCATGTCGGTGTCAATAAAGCCCGGAGCTACCGTATTTACAGTAATACCACGACTGGCGACTTCTTTTGCCAGTGATTTGGTAAAACCAATCAGACCCGCTTTAGCTGCTGCGTAATTAACCTGACCGGCATTACCCATGCTGCCCACTACAGAGCCAATATTAATAATTCGACCTGTACGCTTTTTCATCATCGGACGTAAAACAGTTTTACTCAGACGGAAAACAGACGTCAGGTTAGTATCCATGATGTCATTCCATTCTTCATCTTTCATACGCATCATTACGTTATCACGCGTAATGCCTGCGTTATTGACAAGAATATCAACATCTCCACGTAATGCTTTGATATCAGTAAATAATTGTGAAATCGACTCAGGATCAGTGACATTTAACACCTTTCCTGCACCATTTTCACCTAAATACTCAGCAATTGCAGCGGCACCTTTTTCCGATGTCGCAGTGCCAATAACAAATGCACCTGCACTAACCAGCTTATTTGCGATAGCCTGACCGATGCCACGACTGGCTCCGGTAACTAACGCGATTTTGCCTTCTAGTGACAAAAATTCAGACATGAGTCTTCCTCAGTAATTAAAGATTTACATACAGTAGTATTAAACTACCGTTTTAATTCTTAACTATTTGTTTCAAGTGCCGCTTTTAATGCATCAACTTTATTGATAGCGGTACATTTAATTGATTTATCAATCCGTTTAACCAGACCGGTCAATACTTTACCCGGACCGAATTCATACATAGTCGTTACGCCTTGCCTTGCCGCAAATTGCATACTCTCAGTCCAGCGAACCGGGCTGTAAAGCTGTTTTACCAGCGCATCACGAATAGCATTTACATCTTTGACAACAGCAACATCAGCATTGTTCACAACATCTGCTTCGGGTTGATTTAATTCAATGTCGTTTAATGCAGATAAGAGTTCTTCTGCAGCAGGTTTCATTAGCATGCAGTGAGAAGGTACGCTAACAGCCAGTGGCATTGCTTTGCGAGCACCCGCTTCTTTACATTGCTCAATCGCACGTTCGACCGCCGCAGCGTGACCGGCAATAACAACCTGACCCGGCGAATTATAATTCACAGGTGTGACAATTTCGTTGTTAGCCGCTGCTTCACAACTACTTAGCACTGCATCGTCATCAAGACCGATGATTGCAGCCATAGCGCCAACGCCTGCCGGCACTGCCTCTGCCATTAACTTACCGCGTTTTTCTACCAGTGCTACAGCGTCATCAAATGCTATAACACCAGAACATGCTAACGCAGAATATTCGCCAAGACTGTGTCCTGCGATTAAGTCAGGCTGTTGGCCACCCAGTTCCTGCCAAACACGCCATAATGCGACAGAGCATGTAAGAATTGCAGGTTGTGTAATCCATGTTTTATTCAGTTCTTCTTCAGGGCCATCAAAAATAGTAGCCGCTAAATCATATCCAAGAACTGACGATGCCTGACTAAATGTGTCACGCACCACAGTATATTCGTCATGTAGTTCTTTAAACATTCCCGAGTGCTGAGAACCTTGACCGGGAAATACAATCGACAGTTTGCCCATCAATTTTCTACCTTTTTTAAAATGACTGTCTCGCCGATGACAACGTCTCATTCAGCATCAGACACAAAAAAACCAATACCGGAAACAAACCGGTACTGGTCTCTAAAACAATTTAGTATTTAACCAGGGCTGAACCCCACGCGAAGCCACTGCCAAACGCTTCAAATAATAACGTTTGACCACGTTTGATACGGCCATCACGAACCGCTTCATCAAGCGCAGTTGGAATAGTAGCAGCAGATGTATTGCCGTATCTGTCCAGGTTAATCACTACCCGGTCCATGTCCAGTGACAATTTCTTCGCGGTTGCTGAAATAATGCGTAAATTAGCCTGATGAGGCACAAGCCAGTCAATATCTTCTTTACTGATATCATTTGCTTCCATTGTTTCAGTAACAATTTCGCTGAGCTTCTTAACGGCAACTTTAAATACTTCATTACCTTTCATATAAAGGTAACCATAATCTGGAGAGACATTCTGTCCTGGAGGAATAGCTTTTGCACCCAGTAAATCCTGATAATTACCATCAGAATGTAAATGTGTAGAGATTATGCCCTGCTCTTCGCTTGCTGATAAAACGACAGCCCCGGCACCATCACCAAACAGCACCAGAGTTGTTCTGTCGTTTGGATCACAAATTTTGCTTAATGTATCTGCGCCAATTACTAAAATATTTTTTGCCGATCCGGCACGAATAAACTGGTCAGCAATACTTAACGTAAAAATAAAACCTGAACATGCAGCAGACACATCAAATGCAGGAATATTGGGAAGATCTAACAAGCGCTGAACTTCAACAGCAGCACTGGGCAACATTGTTGTAGAGCTGGTTGTGCCCATAATAATCATATCAATGTCTGACAACTCGATGCCCGCTGCTTCTACAGCATTTCGGGCAGCAATAGCCCCTAAAGAAGCTGCATTTTCGTTAGGTCCTGCTACTCGACGTTCTCTGATGCCTGTTCGCTCTGTTATCCATTCGTCACTGGTGTCTACCAATTTTGCTAAATCATGATTGGTAAGCACCTTTTCTGGAAAACCACTTCCAGTACCGATAATTCTTGAATACATGAGGACCCTAAATTAGCTTTTTTCGATTAATACGTGCTCAAGTTTGTGCTTGATTTTGTCTGGCACCTGTCTTTCGATTTCTCGAACTGCTTCACTGATAGCACTTAAAAATGCGGTCGGAGAAGCATTACCATGGCTCTTGACGACAATGCCGCGCAATCCTATCAAACTTGCACCGTTATACTGGTCGGGGTTCACTCTTTTATAGAGCTTTTTAAGCGCGGGTAGCAATATCAGGCCCAAAAGCTTACTCCAAAAAGACTTTTCGATAGCAGATTTCAGTTTTTTGATGATTAATTTAGCAATGCCTTCGCACGTTTTCAGTGCTACGTTACCAACAAAGCCTTCACACACAACCACATCTGCCCTGGCGGAAAAGATGTCCCCCCCCTCTATGTATCCTATATAATTAATATTTTCTGTTTTTGTCAATAATTGAGCAGTTTGCTTGATTTGATCATTTCCCTTGATTTCCTCTTCGCCCATATTTAGTAAGGCTACTTTAGGAGATTCAATCCCTTCAACTTCCTCAGCAAGCACTGAACCCATCACTGCAAACTGGAATAACGTTTCTGAATCGCAAACTACATTAGCGCCTAAATCAAGCAGGAAAACCGGTTTTTTATCAATTGTAGGGAGCGCTGTAATCAATGCCGGTCGCTCAACACCAGGCAGCATTTTCAGCACATAATGCGCCATAGCGAGCAACGCGCCTGTATTTCCGGCGCTTACACAAGCTTGTGCTTTTCCTTCCTGAACCATGTCTAACGCTTTTCGCATGGAAGATTCACGTTTTGAACGAAGGGCTGCAGCGGGCTTTTCATCCATATTAACTACTTGTTCACAATGCTGAATCGAAATACGTGGATGATAGAGAACACCGGCTTTATTCAACTCTGTCTGAATGAGTTGATTATGACCACAGAGAATAAGATGTAACGAAGAATGGAGTTCCAGTGCCTGAACGGCGGCGGGTATAGTTGAACGGGGGCCGTAATCGCCCCCCATAATATCTAACGCTATGGTTAGATTTGTCACAACAGGCTCCGCTTATTTAGCGATTACCTGGCGACCTTTGTAGTAACCGTCTGCTGTTACGTGATGACGACGGTGAGTTTCACCAGTAGTCTGATCAACTGATAAAGTTGGACCACTTAACGCATCATGAGAACGACGCATACCACGCTTTGAGCGAGTTTTACGGTTTTGTTGTACAGCCATTTTACCCTTCTCCTAACTGATTAATTTCGCTTAATTTGTTTTAACACATCAAATGGATTTGGTTTTTCCTCTTCCTCAATTTCTCCCCAACTCATATCCTGTTGTGAAGCGTTGCAATCAGCATCATCATGCATAGCAATCAAGGGTAATGCTAAAATCAATTCATCTTCGACCAGTCTTTTCAGATCAATCTCATCAAATCGTTCAAGCTCCAGAGGCTCATAGCGCTCTGGTAGAAGTTCATCATCTTCGTCTTCTTCCTTAACAGGGGAAAACGCAAAGTCAGAGGCCAAATCCAGCTTCATATCATTGTTGCAACGTTGACAAGTCGTAGTAACTTCAGCCGAAGCTTTTCCCTTAATAAAGAGAAGCCCTTGTTCGTCAACGCCACATTCAATCTTTACATCTACGTCTCTTTCGACGTTCACCACAGCCTCTACGAGCCTGGGTAAATCTTTCGGCGGGACTATACCTTCATAATGCAGTCTTTGTTGAGCTGCTTTGTATAAATCCAGCGAGACGGGAATCTTAACCTTTTGCATAAGGCGCGCATAATATATTTATGGAAAAAAACTGTCAAAGCTTTTAACCGATTTTTGAATGATAACCTGGTGAAATCCTGATCTTTCGGCCAACTTGTAAAAATTGCCCTTTAATAATTGCAAAACATCCTCATATACGTGGATTAAGAAAAGTATTCATTAATCCTTATATCAGGTTCAGTTTATGCAAGCTCCATCCAGACAAATCGTTCTTGGATCGCAATCTCCATTCAGAAGACAGCTTCTCGAAAAACTCAATATACCTTTTACGACACTTTCACCAAACATAGATGAGAGTCGTCAGGAAGGAGAATCACCAGAGGCCCTGGTAAAAAGATTAGCCTGTGAAAAGGCAAAAGCAATTTACAATGTCATGCGCTGCAACGAAGATCCTCAGTCCGAACAATCATTGATTATTGGTTCTGATCAGGTTGCAGTGTTTGGCGAACAGATTCTGGGAAAACCCCATACAGAAGAAAATGCTATAAATCAGCTTAAATTGTTTAGTGGAAACAAAGTTTCTTTTAATACGGGGCTAGCCTTACTGGACACCAGTGACCACTCTCTCCAGGTTGAGCTGGATATTTTCCATGTTCATTTTCGTCATTTAACGGATGACGAAATCAAAGCCTATATAAAAGCAGAAAAACCGTTGAACTGCGCCGGTAGCTTTAAAAGCGAAGGGCTGGGTATCACGTTGTTCGAAAAACTCGATGGTGATGATCCCAACAGTTTAATCGGTCTACCTTTAATCAGACTTTGCCGTATGCTGACTAACCAGGGGTTAAATCCACTTACTTACTCAGCAAAAACTGCTTAACGTCATGCAGACTATCAGCCAGTAATACCGGTTGATAGTCTTTCAACGTTTCATGGTCATGAACGCCATGCGTCACACCGATACGAGCAACACCTGCCGAACGTGCCATTTCCATGTCATACATTGAATCACCAATCATGATTGTCTGTTCCGGTTCAACCGATAATTCCGTCATAATCTGGTGAATCATATCCGGCGATGGTTTCGATTCAGCCTCATCCGCACAACGCGAGGTATGAAAACGATCGCCCAATGCAGTTGATTCAAACACACGATTCAATCCACGTCGCGCTTTACCGGTTGCGACAGCCAGATAATGTCCAGTGTCCCGTAACTCATTTAATAAATGTTCAGCACCTGAAAATAATGGCGTTTCAGTTTTATTCAGTGTGACATACTGATCCCGGTAACCATCAACCAACGCCAGCCTTTGCTGTTCATCAGCCTGTGGAAACAACTTATCCAGTGCTTTATCAAGACTAAGTCCAATGATGTCTTTTACCGCCTGTTCAGTCGGTATTGCAATACCGCTACTATTCGCTGCAGCTTGCATTGATGAGACGATTCGTCCCACCGAATCCATCACGGTACCGTCCCAATCAAAAATGACCAATTTGTACTTCATGAACTTCTCCGCTATTGGATAATGTGCGTGTCAGTCTGACATTACTGACAAGTCATGCCTGCTAACCCGATTTCGACATAAGTTAGCCCTGACGACGTAAATTCTGTAAAACTTTCTCTAATGAGCTCTCTAACGGTGCTTCAACATACATTTCTTTTTCCGTCACCGGATGAATGAATTTCAAACTAAATGCATGCAAGAAAAGTCTATTCAGGCCAACTGCCTTCAAGGATTGATTAAACTGTTCTTCGCCATATTTAACATCACCCGCAATTGCGCATCCTTTACAAGCAGTATGAACACGAATCTGGTGCGTGCGTCCAGTCACTGGAAAGGCCTGCACCAGCGTTGTTTTCTCGAAACGTTCTAATACACGAAAACGAGTTTCAGCATACTTACCCTGCTCCTCATCAACACGAACAACACGTTCACCTGATTTGAGGGTATTTTTACGCAACGGCTCAATCACTTTTCGATGTTTGGTTTGCCACTGCCCCTGAACCAGCGCTTTATAGTTCTTTTCCATGGTTTTCAATCGAAGTTGTTCATGAAAATAACGTAAGGCTGAACGTTTCTTAGCAACTATAAGGCAACCCGATGTGTCTCGATCCAGGCGATGGACGAGTTCAAGTTGTCTTTCATTCGGGCGGAGTGAACGTAACGCTTCGATAAGACCAAACGATAAACCGCTACCGCCATGAACAGCCATTCCGGATGGTTTATTAATAATCAGGAAGTGTTTGTCTTCAAACAGAATCGCGTCTTCCAACGAAGCAACGCTGTCGAGGGTCGCTGCCGGTAAATGAGTCTCACGTTCAGGCAGTTGTACCGGTGGAATCCGGACTAAATCACCCATTTGCAATTTATAGTCTGGTTTTATTCGCTTCTTATTTACCCGAACTTCGCCTTTTCGCACGATGCGATATACAACGCTTTTCGGGATTCCTTTTAACTTATTGAGCAAAAAGTTATCAATTCGTTGCAGAACATAATCATCAGTAACTTCAACAACCTGGACTGACGATTTTTTCATCTCGGTGTTTGTCAATTTTATATTTCCACTCAATAATTAAGTTGTTTGCCGTGTGTATTAATGGGATAATCGCCCGGCTTAAAATTACCTGTAAAAAACAGGAAAAAGGACCTTTTGCCAGAAGCGATACAGGGCGACGCGAATTCGGATGCGTGATCATACAGAATCAAATGAGTTTTCCAACCACTTTCGACATTCGAATCCTACCGCAATCCAGGACAGGCCATGCGTGTAACAGATGGTCATGATCACTGGAACGACCCACAAGCCAGGCAAAAGAAAGATATTTCATTTAGCTATTTCACTTAGTGTGTGCGTAAATCATTCAGATACCGCAGCTGCTGTATAAACCATAAAAAACAGCTGGTGTAGATTGTAAGAAGTCAAAACGAAAGCACCCTGAGCACACCAGTCGTGAGACTGCTAATTTTAAGCTTGGGCATAAAATCTGGAAAAAATATTGGTTCACAATTTGTGAGGTGGCTCAAATAATAAAAGTTAAGAGTCTCACAATATGAAACGAATGCTAATCAATGCAACTCAAGAAGAAGAGATGCGTGTTGCACTGGTTGATGGACAAAGGCTTTACGATCTAGATATCGAAAGTCCGGGACATGAACAAAAAAAAGCAAATATTTACAAAGGGAAAATCACGCGTGTAGAACCAAGCCTTGAGGCCGCGTTTGTAGACTATGGCGCAGAGCGTCACGGTTTCCTCCCTGTTAAAGAAATTGCTCGCTCTTATTTCCCTGAAAATTACGTATTTGATGGTCGTCCAAACATTAAAGATGTCATCAAAGAAGGTCAGGAAGTTATCATTCAGATTGATAAAGAAGAACGTGGCCAAAAAGGTGCTGCGCTTACTACCTTTATCAGTGTTGCTGGTAGCTACCTGGTATTAATGCCTAATAATCCGCGTGCGGGTGGCATTTCCAGACGTATTGAAGGTGAAGAACGCCAGGAACTGAAAGATGCATTAAGCCGCCTTGATTTACCAAAAGGTATGGGGCTTATTGTACGTACAGCTGGTGTTGGCAAATCCTATGAAGAACTTGAATACGATCTGCAAGGCTTATTAAGTCACTGGAAAGATATCCAGACTGCAGCCGATTCAGGCCCTGCCCCATTCCTGATTCATCAGGAAAGTAATGTAGTATTCCGCGCCATTCGGGATTATCTGCGTCGGGACATCGGTGAAATCCTGATTGATAAAGAAAAGGTTTTTGAAGAAGCCAAACTTTATATCCAGCGTCGCCCAGAATTCTCGAACCGCATTAAACTCTACAAAAACGACATTCCTCTTTTTACACACTACCAAATCGAAAGTCAGATCGAGTCCGCATTTAAGCGTGAAGTACGTTTGCCTTCTGGTGGTTCCATTGTTATCGATCCAACCGAAGCATTAACGTCAATCGATATCAACAGTTCTCGTGCTACTAAAGGCGCGGATATTGAAGAGACTGCGTTAAATACCAACCTTGAAGCGGCTGATGAAATTGCGCGTCAGTTAAAGCTTCGTGATCTTGGTGGCCTAATCGTTATCGACTTTATCGATATGACACCAATTCGCCATCAACGCGAAGTTGAAAACCGCCTGCGTGATGCCGTTCGTCAGGATCGTGCGCGTGTCCAGATTGGTAAGATCTCACGTTTTGGTCTGTTAGAGATGTCTCGTCAGCGTCTTCGTCCATCACTGCGTGAAGCCAGCCATAATACCTGCCCTCGCTGTTCTGGTGTTGGCACGATTCGTGGCACTGAGTCACTGGCATTATCCGTTCTTCGTCTCATCGAAGAAGAAGCGATCAAAGAAAACACCGATCAAATTCAGGCTCAGGTGCCGGTTTCCGTTGCTACTTACCTGATGAACGAGAAACGTAACAGCATCAGCCGAATTGAACGTCGTCATAATGTTCACGTCATGGTTATTCCTAACAAACACATGGAAACACCACAATATGAAGTGACACGTTTAACCAGTGTTGATGAAAATGCAGATGTTAGTTACAACCTGGTCCAAAAACCAGAAGAAGCAACCAGCACAGCACCTGTACAACGGGCTGAACCGGTAACGCGTGAGAAACCAGTATTACAGGCTGCAATTGCACCAAGCGCACCGACACCAGCGCCGGAATCAAGAAAGCCTGCGAGCCAGGAAAAGTCTCTGTTCTCCACTATCGCGGCATGGTTTAAAGGGCTGTTTTCAAACGAAGAAGAAGAGAAAAAAGAACAAGAGAGCAATCGCCGTAATAATCGCTCTTCTAATCAGGATCGTCGTAAGAAGCCACGTAACCGCCGTTCAACGAAAGGTCGTGACAGAGATCGTAACGAGAACGATCGTCAGGATAGAAACGACAACCAAAAAGCGCAGGACGGCAAAAACGAAGGTCGTAAAGACAATCGTCGCAAACAGAATGATGATAAGCGTAAGCGCAATCAGGAAAGTACGGATACTGATAACCAAAAGAATGCTAAGGATCAGAAAGAGCAAAAAGACCAACAGCGTGAAAAGAAAGTTACAGCACGCCGTGAACGTCGTAATTTGCGTAAAAAAGTCCGTATAGATAATGAAACGTCAACGTCAGCTAATAATGAAGCGACAGAAGACGCTGAAAATAATCAAGGTGTTCAGGTTTCAGAAGCACAAGTGAAACCTAATCAACGTGCTAAGCGTAATGATCGTAACCGTAATAACAAGGTGGCAAAAGACAAAGACGCTAACACGGCGAATACTGAACAAACAGTAGCTGAAACGACGGCTAAACAAGACAAACCAAAGCAGGAAGAGCAAAAGCAACCAGCGAAAAAAGCTGAAGGTGCTAAGCCAAAAGGTAAGGAACAAGCGGCTAAACCTGAGCGACAAAAGCCACAAGCTAAAGCAGCGCCAGTTGCTGAAGATGACAACCAGGAGTCAGCAACACCGCAAGTTGCAGACGCCAGTCAATCTGATGACAACAAAGTTGATCAAGATGCGGATAAGCAAGGAGAAAGCCGGAGTCGTAACCGTCGTTCACCGCGCCATCTGAGAGCATCGGGGCAACGTCGTGCGAAGCAACGCTTACAGGATGATTTACCTGAAGGTGAAAACCCGTACAAAAAAGCAGTTGAGTCACTGAATCCTGTGACAGAACAAGCTGAAGAAGTACAGGAAAGCCAGTCTGCGACCACTCCGACTGAGAATGTAGAAACATCCGTCAACTCACAGGTAACAGATGCAGTAGCGCCAGCAACTGAAACAACAGCAAATGATGGCGTTAACGATCGCTACCCTTCAGACGACAATGCCAATGAGCAAAGTCAAAGCGCTGACAACACAGAAGCTTTAGCTGCGGCGCAATCTGAAGCATCCGACGATCAGGCGTCCGTTAACAATGACGCCACGGCAGTGACTGAAACTGTTGCAGAAAAAACTGAAGTTACGGCAGAGGCATCATCGGTAGAACCAGAGGTTTCAGCGACCGAGAGCGTTCAACCCGATAACGCTGCTACAGCATCTACGGCTGAAGCAGAAGATAACGTTGTCGAAAGCGTTGTTGATAACAATGAAACTCAAAGCGATGATGCAAGTGAGCACCAATCGACAGCCAGTGACAATACTCAACACAATGAGCCACAAGTTGACGTTGCAGACGCTGAAAAAGAATCTATGGCTGTTAATTCAGAGGAAAAAGATTCTCCATCAGTGGCAACAACGATGAAAAAACGTCATCAGAACATTAGCGCTAAAGTCAGCAAACCAAACCGCTATGCGGCTGGTTCATCGATGCCAATGGCTAAGCCTGAAGCAGTCGATATTGCTGAGCAATCAGTAACACCTGGTGTTATGGCAACTGAAGACCGTATCGCCGTTAATACGACAGGCCGCTTTGCTGGTGCTGGACATTCCGCTCAACAAAGCAGTTCAGGTGCGGCTAAACCCGGCTTGTAACTGAGTAAACGCCTGATGGATGTCGAAAATATATTCATCAGGCCATCTTACTGGTTAAAGTAAATGGCGCTCAGGCAAGGCGCAAGGTAGAAGATTCAGTTAATCTGAATTGATATCGTGAAACGCAGCAAGAACGCCATTCAAACCAATCCATTCTATTTGTTAAACCATCAGAAAAACACCTGCAAAAACCA
The DNA here is from genome assembly GCA_965656875.1 of Alteromonadaceae bacterium. Taxonomy (GTDB): domain Bacteria; phylum Pseudomonadota; class Gammaproteobacteria; order Enterobacterales; family Alteromonadaceae; genus CBFHMJ01. Next base: position 85,416 of record CBFHMJ010000026.1, on the reverse strand, counting down.
TCATCAAACCTCAACTATCACCGATACTTTTTCACTGTTCTTCTCTTCAATTGTCAACGCTCCCTCAAATCCTCTCATTCGTCTGAAAATTGTGTAATCGCACCAATATTTGTGGCAGAAAGACTTCTATAAAAATAATTGAACAACATTTTCATTGAGGACTATTCATGTTGCGAACGGGACTAAAACAGTTGTGCAAACATGCGGCTCTGATGTCACTGGCTATTTCCAGTCTGGCACTGTCAGGGCAAAGTATGGCAGCTGAAAAATCAACTACTGATGAAGTTTATGACGGGCTGTCATTCAGAATGATCGGTCCATACCGTGGCGGTCGCTCGGCTGCTGTGACAGGTGTGGAAGGAAAAGAAAATCTTTATTACATGGGCACTGCCGGTGGTGGAGTCTGGAAAACTACTGATTCAGGCCAATCCTGGTCAAACATCAGTGATGATTTTTTTGGCGGCTCCGTTGGTGCTGTCGCAGTTGCCCCGTCCGACCCTAATGTTATTTATGTTGGTGGTGGCGAAAAAACCGTTCGCGGTAATGTCTCTCACGGTTATGGCATCTGGCGCTCGACCGATGCGGGTAAAAGCTGGCAATTTTCAGGCTTAAAAGACAGTAGAAGAATCCCGAGAATACGCGTCCATCCGACCAATCCAGAGATTGTTTATGCTGCCGTTCTGGGTCATTTATTTGGTCCTAACGAGGAACGAGGCGTCTTTAAAAGCACCGATGGTGGAAAAACCTGGAAGAAAGTCCTGTTCGTCAATGATGAAGTCGGCGCGGTAGATCTGATTCTCGATCCAACCAATCCTCGCATCATGTTTGCCACTACATGGCGGATTAAGCGAACGCCGTATAGTTTATCCAGTGGTGGCGAAGGTTCCGGCCTTTGGCAATCAAAAGATGGCGGAGAAACCTGGCAGTCTATCGACGATAAAAAGGGGTTACCGAGAGACGTCAAAGGGATTGCAGGCATTGCTATTTCGCCCGTAAATCCTGATCGTATCTGGGCGATGATCGAAGCCAAAGATGGCGGCTTGTTCCGCACCGATGACGGTGGTGAAACCTGGTCACGTCTTAACAGCCACAACAAATTGCGCCAGAGAGCCTGGTATTACACCCGTCTGTATGCCGACACGCAGAACCAGGATGTCGTTTACGTGTTGAATGTTCGTTTCCACAAATCGTCTGATGGCGGTAAAACCTTCAATGCCATTTCAACACCTCACAGTGACCACCACGACTTATGGATTGACCCAAACAATAATCAACGCATGATTATTGGTGACGACGGTGGCGGGCAAATCTCAAAAGACGGCGGTCAATCCTGGACTACTTACTTTAATCAGCCAACAGCTCAGTTCTATCGGGTTTCTACCGACAACCACTTCCCCTATCGTATTCTGGTCGCTCAGCAAGATAACACTGCGATTCGTATTAACCATCGTTCAGATTCGTTTGTCATGAGCAGTCAGGACTGGGAAGTCACGGCAGGTGGTGAAAGTGGACATATCACCGCTCATCCGGACAACCCGGATTTAGTCTTCGGTGGATCGTATATGGGCTTTATGAGCTCTTATGATCATAAAACTAAACAAACACGCATCGTTAATCCGTGGCCTGATTTAACAATGGGCGCTGGTGCTGAAGCCGCTAAGTATCGTTTCCAGTGGAATTACCCTCTGACCTTTTCAGCACATCATAAAGATACGCTGTTCGCCGCTGCCAATGTACTGATGAAATCGACAGATTCCGGACAAAGCTGGGCGGTGATTAGTCCAGACCTTACCCGTGCAGAACCAGAAAAACTACGATCTTCCGGCGGTCCGATTACGCAGGACAATACGTCCGTCGAGTATTACGCTACCATTTTCGCGTTTGCTGAATCGGCCAAAGATACCAATACCCTGTGGACAGGTTCTGATGATGGCCTGGTACATGTCTCTAAAGATAGCGGATTAAACTGGAAAGATGTGACGCCGAGCCGTCTGCCAGACGATGCACAAATCAATAGCATTGAAGCTGACCCATTTAATGCAGGAGGTTTGTATCTCGCGGCCACACGTTACAAAAGCGACGATTTCACTCCGTACCTGTACTACACGAAAAACTACGGCAAAAGCTGGAAACGCATTGATAAAGGCATCGACAGAACACACTTTACCCGAGTGATCCGCGCTGACCGCTTTGTTGAAGGTTTATTGTATGCGGGTACTGAATCCGGCCTTTATCTTTCACGAAATAATGGTAAATCCTGGCAGCCGCTAAAACTGAACTTACCTGTGGTGCCTGTTACTGATATTGCTCTGAAAGAAAAAGATTTAATTATCGCGACGCAAGGACGTTCCGTGTGGATGTTCGATGACCTGACGCCGATCCATGAATTTGCCAAAGCAAAGAAAAATGAAACGTTGAAACTCATCACACCACGAGATACCTATCGCCTGGATACTGGCATGTCTCCGGCTCAGGGGCCTCGTGCTGAAAATGTGCCAAATGGTGTCATGGTTCACTTCTGGCTGGCGGAAGAACCGTTGTTACATAACACCCATGACAAGGATAAAGAAGGCAAACAAGCAGTAACTATCACGCTTAAGCAAGCAAACGGTGATGTCATTCGTACATTCAACACAGCCAGTAAAGAAGACAACGAGCAGTTCACCGCAAAGAAAGGCTTCAATCGATTTGTCTGGGATATGACGACCCCACCACCCGAAGGATTCGACGGTATGATTCTTTGGACCGGCGGCATGGAAGGCTACAAAGTTGTTCCGGGTCAATACAGCGTGTCAGTAAGCTATGGAGACACTGAGCAAAACGCAGCTTTCCAAATCCTGAAAGATCCGCGCACCTCAGCCACTGACGATGATTTCGCCCAACAATATGCATTCTCTCAATCACTGAGTGCCAAGCTGACGGATGTCCATCAGACCATCGATAAAATTCGTACCATGAGAAAAACACTGAATGCGTTGAACAAACAATTAGGTGATAACGACAAATACACTGAATTGAAGACGCTGAACGACAAAGTTCTGGCCGATATTAAAGCAATTGAAGAAGCCCTGTATCAAACTGAAAATCAGTCACCTCAGGACCCACTGGGCAAGCCAATACGTCTTAATGATAAGTTGAATACGATTTATACCATGTCAACGGTTGGAGATAAGCAACCAACAACTCCGGCAAGACAAGTTGCTGAGCTATTAATTGCAGCTATTGATGAGCAATTAGAGAAATTCGAGCAATTGAAAGGTAAAGATATCAAGAAAATTAACGAGCTTCGTAATCAATTAGCCGTTGAGACGCTAAGCCTTTAACTCAAAACCCGATATCAGGTTTTCACTGCAAAAAAGGCCACATTTCGTGGCCTTTTTACTGTTTATCAAACTTACAACTTATCTAACATCTCATTCAGTCGCTGCATCTCATCCCTGCATGCTGCTGCCTGTTCAAACTCAAGGTTTCGAGCATGCTCCAGCATTTTCGTTTCAACCGTCTTAAGCGCTTTTTGAATGTCACTGGCAGAACGAACTTTATAAGGTGAGGTTTTCTCAGCCACTTTACGCTGAGTTTCAGACATTCCGTCTTTGTTATCGTCACCCAGATCCATGGTATCAATGACTTTTTTCTTCAAACCTTGCGGAATAATGTTGTGCTCTTTATTCCACGCCATTTGTTTTTCTCGACGACGGTTTGTTTCATCGATCGCTTGCTTCATCGACCTGGTGATTTTATCTGCATACAAAATAGCCCGGCCATTAATATTCCGTGCAGCACGACCAATTGTCTGAATCAATGAACGAACTGAGCGTAAGAAGCCTTCTTTATCAGCATCAAGAATTGCCACCAGAGAAACTTCAGGAATATCAAGACCTTCCCGCAACAAGTTAATACCAACCAGGACATCAAATTTACCCAGTCGTAAGTCACGAATAATTTCCATTCGTTCTACGGTATCAATGTCAGAATGCAGATAACGCACCCGAACGCCGTGATCATTGAGGTAGTCTGTTAAATCTTCCGCCATACGTTTGGTCAATGTTGTGACCAGTACGCGTTCTTCCACAGCGGTGCGTTTGTTGATCTCAGACAGTAAATCATCAACCTGCGTTGAAACCGGACGAATCTCTATCTCCGGATCAATCAAACCCGTTGGACGAACGACCTGCTCCGCCACTTCATCGTCTGATTTATCGAGTTCATAATCACCCGGTGTTGCCGACACATATATCGTTTGAGGCGATAACGATTCAAACTCTTCAAACTTCATCGGTCGGTTATCCAGTGCCGACGGTAGACGGAAACCATATTCGACTAACGTTTCTTTACGGCTTCTGTCCCCTCGATACATCGCACCAATTTGCGACACCGTAACATGGCTTTCATCAATGATAAGCAGGCCATCAGGAGGGAAATAATCGAATAATGTCGGCGGTGGCTCGCCTGGCGCTCGACCAGACAAATAGCGGGAGTAATTCTCGATACCAGAACAATAACCCAGTTCAGTCATCATCTCTAAGTCAAACTGAGTTCGTTGCACAATGCGCTGTTCTTCAACCAGTTTGTTCGCTTCATTCAGATATTTTCTGCGATCCGATAACTCATCTTTAATGTCATCAACAGCTGCCAGAATCTTTTCTCGCGGCGTAACGTAATGAGTTTTTGGGAAAATCGTGGTGCGAGCTACATTTTTATCAATGGCTCCGGTTAACGGATCGAATAATGTAATTCGCTCTATTTCTTCATCGAACAATTCTACCCTGACGGCATTCTGTTCAGAATCAGCCGGGAAGATATCAATAACGTCGCCTCGAACACGATACGTACCGCGTTGAAAATCAATATCATTTCGAGTGTATTGTAGCTCAGCAAGGCGACGTAAAATCACTCGCTGATCCATCAAGTCACCCTGGCGAAGATGCAATAACATCTTCATGTAACTGTCTGGATCACCCAAACCATAAATGGCTGAGACTGATGCAACAATAATAACGTCGCGCCGTTCCATCAGAGCTTTCGTTGCCGACAACCGCATTTGTTCAATGTGGTCGTTTATTGACGCGTCTTTTTCTATGAATGTGTCAGATGACGGTACATAAGCTTCAGGCTGATAATAATCGTAATAAGAAACGAAGTACTCAACCGCATTATTGGGAAAGAACTCCTTCATTTCCCCATAAAGCTGTGCTGCCAGCGTTTTATTATGCGCCATGATTAAGGCTGGGCGGTTCACTTCAGCGACAACATTCGCCATCGTGAACGTTTTACCTGAACCTGTGACACCCAATAAAGTTTGGTGTGCAACGCCCATATTGAGACCTTCAACCAGTTGCTTTATAGCCCCCGGTTGATCGCCGTTGGGTTTAAACGGCGACTGTAAATCAAATTGTCGATCTATTTTTTCCATACTTACGCTTTCTATCTCACCGTTTCTTGTTCAACCGGCGTAGCTAACTGATTAAACTGAGCATTAAACCAACGCCAGGCGATAAATGCCGTGAAGATATTGCCGACAACGGCGCCGATAAACAAGCCTGTTAAGCCGTTTATCTGGCTACCAATCCAGGCCAGCGGCACATAAAACACAAACAAACGAATAACACTCAGAATCAAGGCATTCATCGGTTTATGAAGAGCATTAAACGAAGAATTGGTCAGGATTATGATGCCCTGTAAGCCATAACTTAATGGCAGGAAATAGATAAACAAGCGGATTACTTCGGCAACAGCATCTTCGTTAGCGAAGGTATGGGCAATATAGTCAGAAAAAATAACCAGTACGATATAGATAAAGAATTGCCACATCATCACAAAACCGAGGGTCTGACGATAAGCATCACGAACGCGCTGCATCTGCCCTGCGCCGAAGTTCTGACTGACAAACGGCGGTAAAGTCATTGATAACGCTAATACAACCAGGCTGGCGATTGACTCGATTCTCGTGCCTACTCCAAATGCAGCCACGGCAGCGTTACCATAACTGGCGACCATCGCCGTTAACACAGCCATTGCCAAAGGCGTCAGCATATTAGCGCCGGCGGCAGGCAGTCCGATCACCAGGATCTTACGGGTGATAGTAATAAAAGACGTTAAACCGTGTAACTTTGGCTCAATCAGTTTGCGTTTTATCAGCAAGATATAAAGGATGAAGAACACACCTATCGTCCAGGAAATCAAACTGGCAATCGCGGCACCCTTTATGCCAAGCCCTTCAAATGAACCGACACCGAAAATTAAGATGGGGTCCAGAATGGCGTTAACGATACCAGCACCACCCATGATAATGCTGGGCGTTCGGGTATCACCAGACGCTCTGAGCACGCTGTTACCAATCATTGGTGTAATCAGTAACGCACTACCCGCAAACCAGACATCAATATAATCATGAATCAAGGGTAGCAACGATTCTTTAGCCCCGAGAATCGCAAAAATCTGATCACTGAACAAATAGCCAATAAAAGACAGGATAGACACCAACAGGGCTGACAACAGAATCGCGACTGTACCATCGCTTCTCGCCTCATCTCGATTTCCCGCACCGAGTGCTTTTGCAATAACTGCCGACGTCCCAATACCCAGACCAATAGCCAGACTAATCACAGTGAAAGTAATTGAAAACGTGAAACTAATAGCAGCCAGAGGCTCAGTACCGAGCATACTGACAAAAAACGTATCGACCAGATTAAACGCCATCAAGGTTATCATGCCGAAAATCATTGGTATCGTCATACGCTTCAGCGTTGGGGCTATAGGGTCATTGAGTAAATCAGGCGGTGCAGATTGAGTGGACATGAATTCCTTGCGTGATGCGGAAAAGTTAAGGGGAGACATTCTAAGAGATTAATCCTATTGAAGCTATGCTGTTGACCGCTATTCCTCGTAAAAAAGTGTAATTAAACGTGCATTTTAATTTATCAGCATTTCATTTCCATGTTTCTTAAACCATACCCTATTTGTGTAATTTTCAACCTTGTTTAAGTCAACTCACACTCAACCACTTTTGCTTCGAAAACCGATACGAATTTTACAATTAATTAACACCAACTACTGGTTGGATCATCATTCTGTGCACAGCAGTCGTGCAATCTTCACAGTGACGATTAAAAATTAATCCCTTTGTCTGCTTCACTGGGTTATTTTTAGCTAACCATATGTTTTTAAAGCATTAAAGATATTCGCCGCAAAAAAGCAGAATATCCCTATTGACAGCGGTTTTACTGGCTTTGCGCCAATTATTACAAAAGGATTAACAAAGTTATCCACAGATTCAGTGGATAACATGACCGAGGCTTGATAAATAAAGGCGATGCAGAGTTTGTGGATATTTTGCGCCGAATTTAATTCAACGTGTAATGCACAATCAACTTAAAAAATAAAGATGTTTTTTTTCGAACCTGGAATATTAATATCAATATATTGTTAATATCGCGTGTTATTTACCTGATATGGTCAAAACACATTCGCTTGCTCACAGGGTTGGTGACCATCTACTTACTACACAGCTTTTATTTTGACTGACACATCCTTTATGAATCTTCACAAACATTTGATTGTCACCGTGCCGATAGCTTATTACTGCCATCATATATTTATTTGCACTTAATAATATTTCATTCTGGCCAAATCGTTCGCATCTGAAAAATATCGACCCGCTTAAAAATCAGCAGATCTTCATTTTCAGACATTAGAACGTATTGATCTTTGCCAGTGGATTTTATCGCGATTGAATAGAAACCTATTCATTAATAATACAACGAAGACAAGAACAGTAACCTCGCACTACTTCCACTCCCCTTTATTGTTTTGCTGATTCTTTATAGCATTTACTATCAAACCGGCTGTTCTGAGTAAGAAAACATCAGCATTGACGAGCATTTAACCGCGTTTGCTCGTAATTTCACCGAACAGTTTGTCGGGCAAGGTTTTTTTCATAAAATCTAACTTTTCTGGTTGACAGTTTCAGGGGGCGGCATTAATATTGCGCCCCGTTGAAACGCAGCGTTCCCCCTTAGCTCAGTTGGTTAGAGCGACGGACTGTTAATCCGCAGGTCCCCCGTTCGAGTCGGGGAGGGGGAGCCAACACTGCATCAACGACAACAAATCTGTTCCCCCTTAGCTCAGTTGGTTAGAGCGACGGACTGTTAATCCGCAGGTCCCCCGTTCGAGTCGGGGAGGGGGAGCCAAATTGAAAAGATTTGTTATTCCAAATTGCTGTTCCCCCTTAGCTCAGTTGGTTAGAGCGACGGACTGTTAATCCGCAGGTCCCCCGTTCGAGTCGGGGAGGGGGAGCCACATCAAACTGGCTCATCTTATCTACAACTATTCAGATTAAAATTCCCTACTTCACCAAATTCAAACATAACGTCATAATCAACCTCTACTTTCCCCATTTATTTTGACCATTACATTGTCATTGATAGTTATTTCTTTTTCAGATAAAAATCAGGCAAAACTAATTTAAACTGGAAATTTCTCCCCTGACGACACAGCAGGATTACAGCAAGCTCCCCCACTCCACACCTTATCCGGTGAAATCGATACACTTTTTATCTTATTATTTTCGTATATGCTGTAGTTAGATAATGCGAATAATCAAAAACGCTTTTTTAATAAAAAAGATCAATTAGCATCGAGCCATCAGCAGCATGTACAAAGAACAACCACATAACTGTATATTTATAAATGCTTTTTGTGTTTAATCGGTAAAAGTACCCCTGAAATAAATCATAAGATGAAATTTACATTTTTACCTTAAAAAGCTATCTTCAACAGAGTAGTGGTTAATTTTTTGTAATATAAACCTCCCTAAGGCAGATTTGATAAGTAATACGGTATCTGGATGACAACATTTACGAAATACACCATAGTTAAACAATTGCTTATATTCCTTTGCTTATTCTTCTTATCCATCCTTTCCCTCACCTTTGGTGTATCTGCCTACCTGAGTTACGTTAAGGAATCTCAAAGTACTGCATTATCTGCATTAGTTAATTACCCGAATTTTAATAACACCCGTCAGTTGAGTGGTGCAATCAAGGCGGTTTTCAATCCAGAAAAAATTGAAATTCGACGGCCGGATCATTCTGTATCGGTTCAGTACAAAGACGACAACTTGTCTCGCTCTTTTTTCCGCCATTACTATCAGTTATTCGACAGCACGGCGGGAGATATCAATGCAACCAGTAAAAAGACGAATGTTCGGGTTGAAGTAAAGCTCAGGCTTCATCCACTCTACCGCGCCATGGACACCGCCCTGCTTTTTCTCTTTTTAGCCTTCGCTATCATGACCAGTGTCAGCAGTTACCTGAATATTAAGATGACCGCCTGGTCACATAAATTTGTCGCTGAGAAAGTCTCAGCCGTTATCACACACTTTATCCAACAGGATAAAAAAGATGTGGACTGGCAATCTTTCCCGGAAGAAATCGGTGAAATCATCTCTCCCCTGAAACGATTGGGCGGATATATCAATCGACAGTACGCTGATATACACACCACGGCAGAATCGTTGAAGAACGAAGCCATGAAAGATCCACTCACCGGATTCCCGAATAAAAACCGCTTTATTCAATTCTATGAAGAAACACTCAGAGAAGAAGATACTGCTGAATTTGGCGTACTAGCGATGGTCCGAGCGTCTGAACTCATGACGATTAATCAGGCCAGAGGCTATCAGGCGGGTGACGATTACATTATTAAAATCGCACAATTGATTAAAGCAGCCAGTATTGATTTCAAATCTCCGCTGTTCTACCGACTTAATGGTTCAGATTTTGGGGTACTCCTGCCACATGTCACGCTCAGAGAAGCAGAAGCGTTCGGTAAAAACCTTTCTCGCTCATTAACAGAGTATCAACGTACAACAGAATGGGATGCTATTGCTTATACCGGACTAACCCCCTACACCGCCGGTCAGTCTCTCAGTGAATTACTCGCAGTAACAGATACCGCCGTCAGTCTTGCCCAGACCCGAGAACCAAACGCCTGGCAAATGATGAATCACTTTGATGGATTTACCCATGAAGCACAGACTCAGGGCAATCAGAACTGGCGCAAAGAAATAGAAAACGTCATCGAGAATCGTCGTGTAAAACTTGAGACCCAGGGCATTTTTGATGGCCAGGAAGCACAAGTCTATACCGAAGTCAGAGCACGATTTGCCAGTATTAATGGCGATACTTTGCCAACCGGTTCTCTAATCGCAATGGCAGAAAAACTCGATAAAATCATCGCACTCGATAAGATGATTATTAAAACAACTTTCGAGCAACTGATTGATATTCATAGCGATGTAAAGTTTGGTATCAATATCAATGCTCGCAGTATTCAGGACGAACAATTTGCACAATGGCTGGAACGTCTGCTGATTCGCGAAAAAGTAAGAGCGGGTCATGTGGTGTTCGAAATGTCCGAATACGCCATGTTGCAACATGTCAAAGCATCACGACAATTAATTAAACGAATACAGGAATGTGGTGCAGAGGTTACTGTTGAGCGTTTCGGAATGGGGCTGACGTCGTTTAAGTTTTTCAGTCAGTTAAAACCTGATTACGTCAAAATGGATGGTATCTATACGCGAAGTATCGATCACGACAAAAACAATCAAAACTTCCTGAGAATGATGATCGACCTGGCCCATAGCATCGGCGTTAAAATACTCACCGAGTCGGTTGAAACAGAACAGGAAAAACGAACCTTGCTTGATATGGGAGTCGATGGTATTCAGGGATATCATGTTGCCCGACCAGAAAAACACCTGTAACGCACCAGCACCCTTATCGTTTAAACCAATAAGATTCAGATCAACACCGCTCTATTCACACACTGTCAGAGTGTGGATTTTCACTGTCTATTCAAGGATAATACCCGCTGCTTTTTACCCATCGGGTTTATCATACGGTTTTTAACACGGTTTCTTGAATGACAGACTATTTACTTTTGCTGGCTGGAACAATTCTTGTCAATAATTTTGTTCTCGTAAAATTTTTAGGCTTATGCCCTGTTATGGGGGTTTCCGGAAAATTAGAGTCGGCTGTTGGAATGTCATTTGCCACCACTTTTGTATTAACCCTGGCTTCCGTATCCAGCTATCTGGTTGATCATTATATTCTGGTGCCACTGGATTTAATTTATCTCAGAACCCTCAGTTTTATTCTAATCATTGCTGTCGTTGTACAGTTTACTGAGATGGTGGTCCATAAAACCAGCCCTGCCTTGTATCGACTGCTGGGCATCTTCCTGCCATTAATCACCACCAACTGCGCCGTATTAGGTGTTGCACTGCTCAATATCAACGCGAAACATTCCTTTGTTGAATCAGCTGTTTATGGATTTGGCGCTGCTGCAGGCTTTTCACTGGTATTGATTTTATTTGCCGCGATGAGAGAACGTCTGGCAGCTGCAGATGTTCCAGCGCCCTTCAAAGGTGCTTCTATCGCCATGATAACGGCAGGCTTGATGTCATTAGCATTTATGGGCTTCACTGGCCTGGTTAAGTTGTAAATTATGAGTATTGTTACCGCACTAATTGCGTTGGGTATCCTGGCGCTGCTGTTTGGTTTGTTACTGGGTTATGCCGCCATCCGCTTTAAAGTCGAAGGTGACCCGATTGTCGATCAAATCAATGAAATTCTTCCTCAGACACAATGTGGTCAATGTGGTTATCCTGGTTGTAAGCCCTACGCTGAAGCAATCGCCAATGGCGATGAAATCAATAAATGTCCTCCCGGTGGCGATTCTACCGTTAAAGAGTTAGCCGATTTAATGGGCGTGGAACCAAAACCACTTAATGATGCCCATGCCGACAAAGATCCCGTTAAAAAAGTCGCGTATATCCGTGAAGATGAATGTATTGGTTGTACCAAATGTATTCAGGCCTGTCCGGTCGACGCAATTTCCGGTGCTGCTCGGCAAATGCACACCGTTATTGCCGATGAATGTACCGGCTGCGATTTATGTGTAGAACCTTGCCCGGTAGATTGCATTGATATGATCCCGGTAAAAGAGACTACTCGAAACTGGCAATGGCAGCTAAATGCTATTCCAGTAAAACAAGTCAGTTCAGAGACGGATAACGACAACACGCCCGCGACATAAAGACATAAACGACCGGGGATATCCGTAATACCTGAAAAAATCTGTAGTAACGAATTTATTCGTCATACAAACGAACAACGCAACATGCGAAGCAATAAGTAGTGAGTAGCAATTCCTGATGACCGACGAAACAGTGAGTTTACATCAAGCAAAAGTCTGGCAAACGCCCGGAGGCGTTCACCCGCCCGTCAATAAAGACCGTACTAAAGACGAGCCAACCCGTGTTATGCCTTTGCTTGATGAATACATAGTTCCTGTCTCGCAACATGCAGGCGCACCGGGGCGTTTACACAAACAGGTCGGTGACAGTGTGCTTAAAGGCGAATTACTCGCTGAAGCGCAGCCTGGTATCAGTGCAGCCGTGCATGCACCAACATCAGGCACCATTTCAGCGATCAAACCTCACGTCTCTTCACATCCTTCCGGCATAGAAGAACCGGCAATCTTTATTCAGACCGATGGTCAGGACACCTGGCGAGAACAACATCCAGTCGATGACTTCAAACAACTGGATAAACAAGCAATCGTTGATCGCATTCTTCAGGCTGGTATTACCGGGCTTGGTGGCGCCAGCTTCCCGACGCATATTAAAGTAAGTACTCAACGTCAGATAAAAACGTTGATTATTAACGGTGCGGAATGTGAACCCTACATTACCGCTGACGACCGACTCATGCGTGAGCAAAGCACCAATGTCATGCGTGGCCTCAGTATTCTTGCTCATTTGCTGAATCCAGAATTAATTCTGATCGGGATTGAAGACGACAAGCCAGAAGCCATCGACATCATGACCAACGCGGCAGTCAATGCCCATCTCGATGCAAGCATTCGCGTACAAGCCATCCCAACTCGATATCCGTCTGGTGGTGAAAAACAATTAATTCAGATTTTAACGGGTAAAGAAGTCCCTCATCGTGGACTCCCCGCAGACATCGGTATCCTGGTGCAGAATGTCGCGACTGTCGCAGCCATTGCCAATGCAGTTATTGACGACGTCCCGCTGATTGAGCGTATTGTGACGGTCACAGGCGAATCCGTGAATACGCCCGCTAACTTGCTAACGCGTATTGGAACACCGGTTGCGGCGTTGTTACAGCACGCCAGCTTCTCCGCACACAAAAAGAGTTTCTTTGGTGGTAAACATCAGCGGTTGATTATGGGCGGCCCGATGATGGGCTTTGAATTACCCAGTGATCAAATCCCGGTTGTTAAAGCCACAAACTGTGTGATAGCGCCGGGTAAAAAAGAACTGCCATGGAGCAGCGATGAACAACCGTGTATTCGCTGTAGTAATTGTGCCGACGCCTGCCCTGCTTCATTGCTTCCGCAGCAGCTCCAGTGGTACGCCAAAGCCAAAGACTACGACAATCTGGACAAATACAACTTATCAGACTGTATTGAATGCGGTGCTTGCGCCTTTGTGTGTCCTTCCGAAATTCCCCTGGTCCACTACTACCGTATCGCTAAATCTGAAATTCGCGTTATAAATATCGAAAAGGACAAAGCGCAAAAAGCCAAAATTCGTTTTGACAGTCGTCAGGCAAGATTAGAGCGTGAAGAACAAGAGCGACTGGAAAAGCACCGGAAAGCCGCTGAGTCTCGCAAGGCCAAAACATCCACTGGCGACAGTAAAGATAAAATCGCGGCCGCATTAGCGCGTGTTCAGGCGAAGAAAAAACAAGATACCGCAGAGACCGATTCATCAGCAAACGATGCCAATGCATCAAAACAAGATAAAGTAGCAGCGGCCATCGCTCGTGCCAGAGCGAAAAAAGCAGCACAACAGGCAGGCGATGCCGCTACAACGGGCAATACCTCAGAAACATCAACAGCACCAGCGGCTGAAGATGACAAAAAAGCACGAGTTGCTGCCGCCATTGCCAGAGCAAAAGCGAAAAAAGAAGCCGCTCAACAAGGTGAATCGGCTCCATCGTCTGATGAACCGATAGCAGCTACGCCAGCAACGGAACAACCACAGGACGACAAAAAAGCGCGAGTTGCCGCCGCCATTGCTCGAGCAAAAGCGAAAAAAGCCAAAGAGCGTGGCGAAACCGTAACGACGGATACTCAGGTTGACGAGCCACCCGCTGAAGCTCCATCTGCTGAGCCACTGTCTCCGGAAGAACAAAAGAAAGCTCGTATCGCGGCGGCAGTTGCCAAAGCAAAAGCGAAAAAAGCTAAAGAGCGTGGCGAATCCGTAACGACGGATACTCAGGTTGACGAGCAACCCGCTGAAGCCCTGTCTGACGAGCAACCGTCTCCGGAAGAACAAAAGAAAGCCCGTATCGCAGCGGCAGTTGCCAAAGCAAAAGCGAAAAAAGCTAAAGAGCGTGGTGAAGCAGTCACGACGGATACTCAGGTTGACGAACAACCCGCTGAAGCTCCATCTGCTGAACCACTTTCCCCGGAAGAACAAAAGAAAGCTCGTATCGCGGCGGCAGTTGCCAAAGCAAAAGCGAAAAAAGCTAAAGAGCGTGGCGAATCAGTCACGACGGATACTCAGGTTGACGAACAACCCGCTGAAGATCCATCTGCTGAAGCACTTTCTCCGGAAGAAGCAAAGAAACAACGTATTGCACGCGCTGTTGCCAAAGCGAAAGCAAAGCAACAAGCTCGTGACGACAACACACAAGGATAAACCCAGCCATTATGATGACGTTGGCCAGTTCTCCACATTCACATAACAAGCGTTCAACCCGGACTATCATGTTGATGGTCATTCTTGCCTGCATGCCAGCAATGGCGGTGCAATGGTATTACTTTGGTTGGGGTAATTTGATCCATCTTGGTATTGCGGCGCTTACTGCTATCGGTGCAGAAGCCGCGATTCTTAAATTACGTAATCGCCCAATCTTACCCACCATTAAAGATTACAGCGCCCTGCTAACGGCCGTATTATTGGCAATGAGTATTCCGTCAGTTACGCCCTGGTGGGTAACGGTAAGCGGCACGTTGTTTGCCATTATTATCGTTAAGCAGCTTTATGGTGGTCTTGGCTTTAATCTGTTCAACCCCGCTATGGCCGGATATGTCATGCTGCTGGTTGCCTGGCCGGTACAAATGACCAGTTGGCTACCACCGGCTGAGCTGGCAAGCCATCAGGCCGGT
Source organism: Alteromonadaceae bacterium (assembly GCA_965656875.1). GTDB lineage: Bacteria > Pseudomonadota > Gammaproteobacteria > Enterobacterales > Alteromonadaceae > CBFHMJ01. Next base: position 70,206 of record CBFHMJ010000026.1, on the reverse strand, counting down.
TTATCCCAGACGGCCTCACTGATTTTTCTGGAAACAGATGCCAGTGGCAATACCGTTGAGCATTACCGACAAAGCATCACAAACGGCGTTGATGCCGTCACACTCGCTACTCCACTTGATACGCTAAAAACCGAATTATTACAGGGCTACACTGCCACCGAAGTCTTTAACAATCCGGTGTTCGGTGACCATGCTGGCATTGGCTGGCAAACACTGAATCTGGCGTTTTTACTCGGTGGCCTGATCTTGTTATTCACCAACACGATTCGCTGGCATATTCCGGTTGGACTTCTCGGCGGCTTAACTATTGCGTCATTGATCGGCTTTATGATTTCGCCTGATGGTTGCGGATCGCCAGTCTTTCACCTGCTTTCAGGTGCAACCATGATGGGCGCGTTCTTTATCGCCACCGATCCCGTATCAGCATCAACCACGAATAAAGGACGACTGTATTACGGAGCAATGATTGGTGTGCTGGTGTATTTAATCCGCCAATTCGGCGGCTACCCGGATGCCATGGCATTCTCAGTCTTATTGGCGAATATGTGTGTGCCGCTAATCGATTACTATACCCGCCCACGAACATACGGCCATGCCGACAAAGAGCAGGAGCAAGGCTAAGATGTTAGATTCAATCCGTAAAAATGGCCTGTTGCTGGCAATATTCGCCCTGATTTGCACGTTTATCGTGTCATTGACCAGCTACCTGACAAAAGATGCCATCGCTCATCAACGCCAGTTACAACTGGAACGTTCACTGAATCAGGTTATTCCAACGCGCTACTACAATAATCAGCTAACAGGCAACTGTGTACTGGTAACCAATCAGCAATATCTCGGCTCCACAGAGCCAAAACATGTTTACCGCGCCCTGTTTAATGGTTCGCCGGTTGCAGCGGTGATCGAAACAACTGCGCCAGATGGATACAGCGGTAACATCGACTTACTGGTCGCCGTAACGATTGAAGGTGAAGTTATCGGCGTAAGAACGCTCGCCCACCAGGAAACACCCGGGCTTGGCGACAAAATAGAAATCATTAAAAGTGACTGGATCAACAGTTTAGCCGGTCATCATATCGAAGGTACTGATGATAGACGCTGGGCCGTCAAAAAAGATGGCGGTATGTTCGATCAGTTTACTGGTGCCACGATCACGCCTCGAGCCGTTGTAAAGTCGGTAAAAAATACCCTGATGTGGTTTGAGCAAAACCAGCAAGATATTTTCAATCAGGCCAGCCAGTGTGAAGCACATTAAGGTAGTAAAACGATGACAGAGAACACACAGGTCAACGAAGAACACATTGAAACGACTGATACCCCCGTCACTGATAACGCGGAACAGGCGAAATCTATAACGCTTGCCGGACTATGGGAAAATAACCCGGCACTGGTTCAACTGCTTGGGTTATGCCCCCTACTCGCTGTTACCGCTTCCGCCGTTAACGGCCTCGGGCTTGGCATAGCGACCTTGTTAGTATTGATGGGCTCAAATATCTCCGTTTCACTGATTCGTCAGTTCGTACCCGGCGAAATCCGTATTCCCGTATTTGTTATGATCATTGCAACGTTTGTGACCACCATTCAGTTGCTGATGAATGCGTACACCTGGGATTTATACCAGTCACTCGGTATTTTCATTCCATTGATTGTGACTAACTGCGTCATCATTGGCCGGGCGGAAGCATTCGCCTCTCGCAATAACCCACTTTGGGCGGCGCTCGATGGTTTTATGATGGGCTTAGGTTTCACGATTGTGCTGGTTTTACTGGGTGGCGTCAGGGAAATTCTCGGTCAGGGCACGTTATTCGATGGCGCTGAACGTTTGCTGGGCGCATGGGCCGCACCACTGCGCATTGAGGTATTGCAAATTGACTCCGCGTTTTTGCTGGCGATTTTACCGCCGGGCGCATTCCTGGCGATGGGCTTTTTTATTGCCGCGAAAAACGCTATCGATAAAAAACTCGACGAAAAGAAAAAGAAAACGATTGAGCAACCAGCGATTACTCGTGCGCGTGTGACACGGGTAACAGAATAATAAGAAGATTAAACCGTGAACAAAGAAAAACGATTAGAAATCCTCACCAGACTACGCGACGACAACCCGCACCCGACCACCGAACTGGAGTTTTCTTCGCCGTTCGAACTGCTGGTTGCCGTCACACTCTCCGCTCAGGCAACCGATGTCGGCGTGAACAAAGCGACTCGTAAGTTGTTTCCTGTCGCCAATACTCCGCAAGCCATTTACGACCTCGGAGTTGATGGACTCAAGGAATACATCAAAACCATTGGCCTGTATAACTCAAAAGCTGAGAACGTTCATAAGGCCTGTAAAATGTTGTTGGATCTTCACGGCGGTGAAGTGCCTGAAAACCGTGAAGCACTGGAAGCATTACCGGGTGTCGGCCGCAAAACGGCTAATGTGGTTTTAAATACGGCTTTTGGCTGGCCTACTATCGCCGTAGACACGCATATTTACCGCGTATCGAATCGCACTAAATTTGCTATGGGTAAAAACGTTGATCAGGTTGAACAAAAACTGCTGAAAGTTGTACCTAAAGAATTTAAGGTTGATGTTCACCACTGGCTAATTCTTCATGGCCGTTATACCTGTGTAGCCCGAAAGCCGAAGTGTGGTTCTTGTATTATTGAAGATTTGTGTGAGTTTAAAGAGAAGGTGGAGTAAGCTCTCAAGGCATTGATAGCTTACTTATACAGTTTCGCTAACAACGACTATAAATTCCCTTGAATTCATCAAATAACACTGAATCCAAAAAACTAACTCGGACACCCATTGTTAATTTATGGATGTCCTGTTTATCATTTCTAAAATTTACTCATTGGGTTTTTACCACCTTTTTCAGATTCAAGATCAAACGCTAACGAATAACTTTGGCCTGATTGGTTGTTATATTTTTTTATCGCTCGATCAAGAATTGAAGCATCATTGCTGAGTAATCCAGCTAGATTTATCGGTGTGATTTCCATAAAGCCAGTTTCACAATCATCACCATACAAACCACAATCCACGACAACCAACTTTGACTGTATCTTCAATGTGGGAAACACTAAAAAACGAAAATCAAAGGCTCTTCCTGAACGATTCACGTATGGATCGACTAAATCGATGGTTCCAGGTGATCCTTTCCTTAAATAAGTTCGCTGACCAAATGTGGCTTTATATTCATCAGACTTACCACATATATAGTCTATCCATTCTTTACTGTTGGTGTCTCTTCCTCTCTCATTTAAACTCTCAAACATTAATAACCAGCTCGACTGAAAAAATGGACAGTCCGTATTGTATTCCTGGTCAATAAAAAATCCATCCACCAGCGTTTTGCTTTTATAGGTTAATTTATCTCCGGGTTCTGTACTGGCGATTCCTTTAGGTAATGACTTACCAAATCCCCACGGCTCCCATTCAGGACACATCGCAGAACCATTCATTTCACCCACACTACAAAGCTGTATCATTCCCATATAATCAATCTTGTTTTCATACTTTGTCATTATTCGCTGAGTTGGGGTGTAGCTAATATAAGCCCTATCATTATATTCACTGGTCCATTGAGTCATTGTCATACCTCATTCATATAGATTTATGAAATGATTGCAAACAATCACTATAAAAACTCAGTTAAATCAACATTAAATCACCGCGTATAATATGATTTTTTAACAATTGGAATAAACCAGCGAGGATAAATAACAAAGTCAATTCTCATTTATTCAGTGAAGAAATTTCGTTCATCAATCAATGGGATTCACCATTAAAAAGTGGTGCGGCAAGTGTTACATCACAATTATCAACTGAATCTGATTATAACTCTCAGATAAAGAAGATACTTCCGTTGTATGAGGTTCTAACGAATGATGATGGCAAGAAAATACTTGAAGAAATCGGACGAAGCGTTGGCGACAAGAACTATTGGACCCGGTTAGATGCAGATAAGTTGTTTTCAGTATTGGTGAAGTCAAAAGCTGCTATTTATAACCTTTGGCAAATATTTCATAGTCTTGATGAAAACAAAGAGAATCTTACTACCTGGTGAGCTACTACAACTAGTGGAAAACATTGTTCACTCAAATAAATCTCAGCACTCAATTCAAATCACCGATTCCAAAATACTATCTAACCATAAATTAACTGCCTGTAAGCAGCGGGCGTAATTCCCGTATGCTTTTTAAAATAATTATTAAAATGACTCTGATGACTAAAGCCACATTCATTGGCGATGAACGTTAAGGTTGCATTACTTTTTAAAAAGTCCTTCGCCCGTTCAATTCTCTGTCGTATGACAAAATTGGCGGGAGAATCGCCAAAGCTTTCTTTAAACATTCTCGCGAAGTGGAACGGGCTCAGATGTAATAAATCGGCCAGTGATGCTAACGTGATTTTTTCTGCCAGATTATCTTTTATGAAGGTTTTCACCCGTTGTCTTTGGCTGGGCGACAACCCTTTACTTACTCCCCCTTTGTGTTGACCACTTTGCCTGTAGCACTGTAATAGTCGATAGCTCACGGCGTTTAAGGCTTCTTCAGCAAATAAGGGGTCTATCTCGCTGTCATCGTTTAAGGCATGAATCAGGCTAAGCATGGCGCGGCTTAAGTACGGGTCTTCCTGATAAGTCACATCTTTCAATTCGGCGAATCTGGCATCGATATCCAGAAATCGCTCAGCGTCCTGTCGAATAATCTGCTCGGGTAAATAAAGGTGTGCAATTCTGATGGGATTGAGTGAGTTCCAGCGGCTCAGATGATCCTTCGGCATCAAACAGAGCTTACCAGCTTCTCCCTTAAGATGGGGTTTATCGCAGCGATAAGTGGTTTGGCCGCCGTGTAAGTACAAGCTCAGGGTGTGGCCATCTTGATAGTGATATTCAATATCTATCGCATCAACGTCCCACAGTTTGAAGCTAACACCGCGAATCAGTTTTTCAGATACTACGTTTTTAAAGCCAGCGTTATGAGGTTTTTCGCTTTTTCCCGGGTGAAATGTCTTCAATGTTCCAGTCTCATTGATACCACATCTGAACTGTAACAAACGCGCAAGATTTTGCAATTCGAGAAATTAACTTATTGATATAGTGCCAAAATAATCACAATTAAACGGCAGACTCATTATGACAAGACCAGGATTTATTCACATTTTATTATTGTTATCGTTGTGTTTCTCTTTAACAACCAGTGCCACGACGGCAGAGCCGCTGGCAACAATCTCCAGCGGTTCCTGGTACGAAATAGACTCAAAAATAATGAATGAACCGAGAAGATATGCGGTTCATTTGCCGCCTTCCTACGGTGAAAACACGGATCAAACCTACCCTGTTTTATATGTGTTAGACGGCTACGAAACCAGAATGCGTGGTGTTGGTGGCATGATTGAGGCGTTGTCTTATTATGATCTCAGTCAGCAAATTCCAGAATTTATTGTCGTGTCTATTCCCAATACCAATCGAACGCGAGATTTAATTCCAACGAAGAAAGACCTGGAGTTTAAGGGTAAAGTCCTGGATAAGCTGGCGGATAACAGTGGCGGCGCAGACACCTTCGCCACCTTTATCAACGACGAGTTATTTCCTGTCATCGCATCCAGATACAGAACCAATAAAACCCGGGGATTAATAGGCATGTCATTCGGTGGTTTGTTTGCCGCCCATCTGTTACTCAAACATCCGGATATGTTCAGCCATTACCTGATTGCTGATGCGACGTTTGTCTGGGATGAAAACTATTTAAATCGGACGTTAGTCAATACCAAAAAAGGGCTAACGAATAAAAAAATCAACGTCTTCGTTGGTCTTGCCAATAATGACCATTTAGGTGAGTTAGGCATGACGAACCGGCAGTGGGGCAATGAGTTTATTGCAGGATTGCGGGAAATTGATAACCCGGAATTCGTCGTGGGTAGCCGGTATTTTCCTGAAGAAACTCATGGAACCGTGATGTTCTTAGCATTCTATTATGGATTAATCGATTTGTTCAGCGATGGACGGTAGTGTTGGTTGCTTCATCGTGACTCAGCCATGATGGACTAACCCCGCCAACGCGGGTTTAGTCCATTTTATTGTTAAGTCATGATTAGCTGTTTACATACTGAACTTAAAAACCATAGCCTGATTTATTCGCCGTAAAGTGGGTGATGCCCTCGCCCATTTCACCGGACGTTTGGTCGAAAATTCTGACTTTTAAGGTATGTTGACCAGCTTCAAGTGTCGGTTTGCGAAACTGCGCGATCACCATCGGCATATAGCATCCTTTTGTTACATCGAAGTCCTTGGGGAAATGCCCGCAATTGTCTACCTTTTCATAACTCCAGAAATAATCCAGTAATTCAATCGACTTGTCGTCAACAAAGCCGTGAATCAGCGCCGGGGTGAGCGTTGGCGTAATGTCTAACACAGCGATTTTCCTACCATTTACGGTTTTATACGTAAAATTATCGTCTTTTAGCTGCATCTTTTGTGTTGCTGAGGCGTTTTGTAACAGCATAGGTCTGAAGGATGCAAACAGTGAATTTGATCCACCATTTGAGGCCCAGGTAGACAAGCTATACACTTCAATCGTGTCAAATGCTGCATCAATTGTTTGAGACTCAGTTAGATGTAGGTTCCAGCCCCAAAACTCCAATGCTGTTTTTGCATATTTGTCTTCATCGCAAATATACAGCGAGTTATAAACACCCGGCTCTATCGTTGCGGTGTACTGGCCCTGTTCATTACAGGTGACATGGGTACTTTCTTTGGTGATCCATTTTTCTTTATTGAAAAATACATCACATTTTGTAACCAGGTTTCCCTTACCGTCAAATACGGTGCCTTTCACTGTTATCGATGCTTGCGATGTAAAAGAAACAGACATTAAAACGGCGAATAATACTATTAACTTCATAGTGACTTCTTTATCCCTTTGTACGTGTTGACAATAATCACTGCAACCAGAGCTACACGGAAGCAGCACAAAGAGTATACAAGATATTACTTTTTCTTCTAATATATTATTTTATGCTTCACCCCGGTTACATGAGTCGACCAAAACGTCAAAGTTTTACCGGCTCTCCACTAAGAATGAGCTGTAAAAATGGCGTCAAACCGAGTACACCCACCAGCATGAAGAGTGTCAGGACAGTCAATGTCGTTGCTGAGATAATTTTCAGTCGATGATGGCGTTTATGTGCAGCAACAAAATAAAGCTGTGCGGCGGCCAGTGGCAGCAAGTAACAAGCAAATGTCCAGACACTAAAGAACACATCACCAAACGCAGGATTGCCGCCGAGTGTCGTACCTGAAATTAAATAGCTAAACACGCCAACTCTTAAAAACCATTGAGCATTAGCGACTAAAAATAATCTGATTGCCCATTTTCGATGATTATTAAGGTCTCTTTTTATAGCCGTTTTAACCGTCAGGTAAGCAAAAAACAGGATGAGAATACCGTTGAGCGACGTACCAATCGCCGCGAGTGAACTGGGGCTGGCACCTCGTATCAGAGAAAGATAAAAGCCGGAAATAGCCAAAAAGAATACGGTGAGCAGATAAACATAACCATTAATTTTATGAAACCTGGGGGCTATCGTTCTAAGCCTGGGAATAAGTTGTAATGCACCACCGAATGCAACAATACCTGCGCCAATTGCATGAATAGCAAACATCATGTTTCCCGTCGCATCACCTTCATGATAAGGGCGACTACCCAGTGGCTCCCATCGATTCCAAATCTCCATATTGTCGTTGATCACCGAAAAACCATAAAACGACATGATGAAATAAAAGAATAACCACTGACCGACAAGAATCGACAAAAACCAGAATACCGCAGAATACTGGTAGCACCGGGTTATCCAGCTCGCGCCTGTGGGATTCGATTGCTGCGTGGCCTGAATGTCTTTTTTATAAAGTGATGATGGCGATAATTTATCTGTTGTAATGCTCATCGTACGTCCTGTTCTTTTAACAATAATTGAACAGGATTTTGTAGAAATACGGTATTTGTGTCGTCCGGATGGGCATATTCGGACGAATTAGACGTTAATTTGTCGCTTTTTTATCCAAAAATGACTTTTTAAACGCAGTAGGCGTTTCTCCTGCGACTTTTTTAAAGGCCGCATTAAACGTTGATTTGGACTTAAAGCCGACTTCATACGCTATGGTAGACACTAACATGTCACTGTTAATTAGCAGCTGTTTGGCTTCTTCTACGCGGTAGTTATTCACGAACTGAAAAAAGTTCGTCTTCATAAACTGTGAGAGTGTTTCAGAAATATAGTTTTCGCTAACGGAAACAGCCGTCGATAGCCGATTGAGTGATAAATCTTCGTCTTTGTACAGCGCTTGATGTTTCATTGTAGCAATCAACTTTTGTGAGATTTCTGCCATCTTTTCTTCAGAGATGACCGCTTCACGTTCTCTGATAACAGGCTCGGGTTCTTTGTCCTGTTTCGCCAACTCCAATTGCTTGATGGCGAAATGGGTAAATGAGATCAATACAACGAGTTCAATCAATGGCAATACAGACCCAAGAGCAAACCAGTTAATGCCGATCAGATTTGTTGCATAATTTACGGCATAGATAAACCAGACAAATCCCCACAATATTAGAAGGACTTTTAGCCAGTCCATTGCTCGTTGCTCAATGGCGGAATATTTATTCATCAACTGGATTCGGTGTCTGGCATGCAGTCGAAACGTTGCGGCTAAATAAGTAAATGTAAAAGCGATAAATAACACCGCAGTCACCAGACACGTTGTCAACGCTATCCGCCATAAATCAGGATCTCGTGTTGCGGGGTCGGCTAACGCCAGTTTCTGGGCCGGACTAATAAAAAACATAAACGGAATCATTAGTAACAGGATCACCAGCCCGCCTGACAAAGCCAGCAAATGCTTTTTGAGTGTTATCTTTTCATTTGGAAACATAGCCGTAGCAGCGTAAAAATAGAGGGCGGGACCTAGTAGCATGCGCACCGGAAACTGAAATCCTGCAATCGATGGTGCATAACGATAAAAGCCAGAAAAGATATAAAGCTCACCCAGAATGTGAATGAGTAACAAAACGAGCAAACCGCAAAGATAAAGACCTTGTTTTGTATCCGCAGCACTTTGGCTTCGAACCAGAGAAGAAGCAACGACTCCCATCATGCCTGAGTACAGAACCGTCGAAACTACATCTATTGCCATTTTTCATTACCCAAAAACTTACTCGGAGAAACGTTGAAAGCGGAAAATAATACATCAGTCTATGCAGGGTTAATACGCTTTCTCGGAAAGAGGTTGCTGAAAATAACGCATTGAAATTACTGGCTATCTACAATCAATTCATTAATCGCCTGATAAAACTGCGGCGAGCGTGCGACACCGTTATGTGTCTGACCTTTCACGCCAATATATTTTCTGATGGTACTTTTATTGACAGCACGGTGATTGCTGGCCATTGTATGTCGTAATTTCTCAATATATTCAATCGCTAATAGCGGGCGCGTGTTGTTATCCAGGGTGCCAGTCAGGGCAATAACAGCGACATCCGGCTTAATGTGATCAACATAGTCAATCGGGGATAAAGCGCCCCTTCCCGACCGAGTACCCGCCATTTCAACCCATTTATTCACGTCACACGGGCAAGCCGCAAGAACCGCTCCATCGGCTACATCAGGGTGCTTGCCTAATATCAAAGCAGCTAACGCCGCGCCGCCAGAATGACCCACCAGAATTACCCGGTTTGCCTGGTGAAATGTCTTCAGTTTGCGAATAACTGCGGCGATTTCCTTAACATTGTGGGCGTTATAACTCGTGGCTCGCCATGAATTCCGGTGTGATTTACCCGTTGAATAGTGGCCTGTACTGTCGAAATACCCTGGCCTCATTAAGATGATGTGAGCAACATTGTCCTGACTAATATGCTTCACGCTTCGTTGCAAATAATCTGACGGTCGCTTTGCACCGCTACCATCACCATGTAAATAGACAATCAGCTTATCCACCGATGGGGATTGAACGGGTTTAATCGTTGTTATTCTGAGGCATTCATCGTCACCAATTACCCAGTTTATATTGTTGGCGGGGCTACAAAAGTGCTGAATGATGTCGTCATCGGTGATTATTTGAGGGCTACTTTTTGCTAAGCAGCCTACGCTTGCGACACACATGCTCAACATCAAAACAATAAAACTCGTCCTTTTCATCAACCTGCCTGATTATCAGTGAATAACAGAGAGTAACTTATTACCCGTAAAACGTGGTTCGGATTGTAGCAAGGACAGCAGAAAATGATTAGAACCTGTTGACGCACGAAGATGATCAAAGGCGTGAGGGAGTGAGAAAGTTGGTTTTTCAGGAGAGCTTAAGTTCAATTTCACTGCAAAGGATGCTCACTCTATCAAGCGATATAGTGAGCATAGAATCCATGCTTGATGGTGATTATTCCCTGAGACTAAACCAGCGTAGCCCCTTTAAATGCACCGATTGGCGCGATTTCATCCAGTTTCTTCAGCGTTTCGTCACTTAAAGTCACCTTAAGCGCACCCAGATTTTCATCAATACGCGTTATCTTACGACTGCCAGGAATAGGAATGATGTTATCGCCTTGGGCGAGTAACCAGGCGAGCGCTAACTGTGCAGGGGATATAGCGTAATCAGCAGCAACTTTCTTAATCTCTTCTAATCGTTTTAAATTTTGGTCGAAATTATCGCCTTGCATTTTGGGATTATTATTGCGGAAATCATTTTCGTCTAACGTTTTCACCTGACCCGCCAGAAAGCCCGCACCAAGTGGCGACCAGCAAACAAGCGCGGCCCCGATTTGATTAACAGCGGGAATAATGTCAGTTTCCGCTTCCCGGCGAAACAATGAATATTCGTACTGAACCGCTGAAATAGGGTGTACTTCGTTGGCTTGTAGCACTTGTTCTGCGGTTACATTTGACAGACCAATAGCCTTCACTTTTCCGGCTTTAACTGCATCGGCCATTGCCCCTACTGTTTCTTCGACTGGCACTTCCGGGTCCAGATAGTGAGCATAAAGCAAGTCTATCTGGTCAACGCCCAGGCGTTCGAGACTTTGGTCAATAGCGCGTGAGACATACTCTTTGCTGCCATTGATGGTTAATGGAAAACCCCAGCCAGTATCAAGGCGGCTACCGGTCTGATCTTCATCGAAAACAATGCCAAACTTTGTGGCAATAAATGGCTTAATCGGGGTTTGTTGCATTGCCTGCTTAATCAGGCTTTCGTTGTGACCTGCACCATAAGCATCCGCGGTGTCTATCATCATTGTTTGTTCGATGGCATGAACCAGGGTCTTAACAGCAAGCGCATCATCGCTTTCACCATAATAACCTTCAAGCCCCATAGCACCGTAGCCGATTTGCTTGATACCACTCAATAAATGGTTTGACATAATAGTCCTCCAGGAAATTGATTCCGGTTAAAAGTTGCTTAAAAAAATGAGTGATTAGTGAGTCTTTACAACGTAGTCATGAATCAATAAACCGTCTGACGGTGAGTGGGTTAATGTCCATTTTTCATTTACCACAATCTTAACGGGCTCGCCGTTGAATTGAGATTCTGGCCAGGTATCCGCAATCAGTTGGACGGTCAGTTCAACATCAAAACCATCTGGTGTTTTTAGCACTGAGATCGCTTGTATTTGATGGTCACATCCGGGTTTAAACATGCTACGTGCATAGCTGTACCAGTCTTTAAAACCATGATGACCGTGAAACTTCCCTTCTGGCATATCCCAAATTACGTCGTCAGCAAGGTATTGGGTAAATTGCGCGGTATCTTCCGGCAGGTTATCGAGCGCTTTAAACCAGTTACGAGCAAAACGCTCAACATATGCTTCGTCTATCGTGGCCATTGCATTGAGTTGTTGAATTAATCTGTTGCTATGGGCTTTCGCCTTGTTCTGCACGTCTGCCAGTTCATTGTAAACACCCGGTATGTAAACCATTCCGTGAGAATAAACAGGCGGGTGATAATTCATACCCGCAAGATAAGCGGTTTGCTGTAAAGGTCGTACTAACTGTTCTATCGAGAAATGATTGTAGCCGAGTGGATCATAGGATTCGGCCGGTCCACCAATGGTAAATGACAATATAAAATCTTTGCCATGTAACTTGTCACCCTTGCTGCCACAGGCAAAGTCGTAGCTAAATACATCGTCGATCCACTTCTTCAGTAATGCTGGCACGGAATACCAGTAGAAAGGAAATTGCAGAATGATGACATCCGCCGCCAGTAACGCTTGCTGTTCAGCTTTTACATCGATGTCGTAATGAGGATACAGGGCATCAAGCCGACGAATGTCGATGTTCTCAACACAGTTGCGTAGTGATTCTAAAATTAGTTGATTGGTATTCGATTCCGATAAATTCGGGTGGCCAGAAATCACGAGTATGTTACTCATTGCAGTTCCTCAGTGGTAATTGTTAATGAATTAAGTTTATCCAACACAATTCATAAAAATTAGATTATGATTCCCTATATGATTATTAGGCTATAACTAACAATGAGTGTGAGTGGATAGTGTGGATGGCAGTAATTTCAATCAATTAAAGGTTTTTCATACCATCGTTCAGGAGGGCAGCATTTCCGGTGCAGCTCGAACATTAGAAATGGCAAGCCCGTCGGTTAGCCAGGCATTGAAAACGCTGGAGAGCAAGCTGGGTTTGCCGTTGTTTACGCGAACAACCCGAAGAATTGAGCTAACAGAAGCCGGACAACTGTTATACCAACGCACGAGCAGTTCATTAAATGAATTGATTGTCGCGTTTGAATCAGTCAGCGAATTAAGTCAAAAACCACGAGGAAAAGTGAGACTAACCGCGCCAAAGTTCGTTTTTCAGTCTTTCTTGCAACCTGTTTATACCGAGTTTTGTCAGCGCTTTCCTGAGATTGAACTGGAGATTTCCTTGTTTGATGGCACGGTCGATATCTTAGAACAGGGATTCGATATTGGAATTCGCTTCGGCGACCGAATCAGTGAAGGGATGGTCGCTAAACCCTTAATGCCTGCAAAAAAAGATGTGTTATTTGCCTCCAAAGATTACCTGCAACGGTACGGCACGCCGACGTCGTTAAAAGAGCTGGAGCACCATAAACTCATTTATTATCGATTTATCACTTCGAATCAATTGCTACCGTTAACCCTGAAAGAACAAGGTGAAGAGATCACCATCGACATAAAACCCGCGCTGATTGCTAACGATACCGATGTTGTTAAAGATGCAGCAAAACAAGGGCTTGGCATTGGCCGACTGTTATCAACCATGGTAGAAGACGAACTGGCAAGCGGCGAACTGATTCCAGTTCTGGAAGAATACTGGCTGGATATCGCAGGGTTGTATATCTATTTTCATCAAAATGCACAAAAGGCAAAGCGGGTAAGAGCATTAATTGATTTTTTGATTGAAAAGTCAGTTACTGATCAATCATGACAATCACAGGCATTAAATTAAAAATGCTCGTTGCCGCAATAACTCCTATCAAAGAAGTGTAACCAATATGACCTTAAAAACCCGTTCAGACGATCTGGAACTTTTACTGGCTGTGATTGAATTTGGTGGATTTTCTGCCGCTGCGGATGCACTCAATGTTCAGGTTGCCCGCATTTCTCGTTCGGTAGCAAAAATCGAAAAAGCGCTGGATACCACGATTTTGATTCGAACAACCCGTCGAGTGATGTTAACGGAGGAAGGTAAAAAGTTTGTTGATGCGGTCACCACTGGATTGCGACATATTCAACAGGCCGAAGCTGATATTTGTGAACAGGGAAAAATACCTCAGGGTAAACTTCGCGTCGATGCTGCCAGTCCTTTTATTTTTCATCAGTTAGCCCCTCATATCAGCGCATTTAACCGGGCTTATCCCAATATTGAACTTGAACTGAATTCAAACGAAGCGATTGTTGACCTTATTGAAAAGCGAACAGATGTGGCGATCAGAATTGGAAAACTGGACGATTCAACCTTACACGCCAGAGCGCTGGGGAAAAGCCCGTTATTCCTTGTTGCCTCTCCCGACTATCTTGCCCGGCATGGTTCACCTGAAAACCCAGGCGCACTGGTGCATCATGCTTTAATTGGCTTTTCCAATATTAAAGTATTGAATAAATGGCCCATCAAGGGTTTAGCGACTGTGACGCCCTCATTAACCGCCAGCAATGGAGAAACTATCCGGCAATTAGCATTAGCCGGTAGTGGCATTACGTGTTTATCGGGTTTTATGGTCAATCAGGACATTGCTTCCGGCAAATTAGTGACTTTGCTTGATGATTACAGAATACATGGCACTGAACGAGAGCTCGTGAGTGCTGTCTTCTACAAATCCTCGGTTGTTTCTGAACGGGTGAATGCCTTTATTAACTTTATCAAGCCGAGACTCACGTTATGACAGTCAACGCGAGCCTTGCTTAATATCTAATACCTGTTTGCATTCACGCTATTGGATCTAACGTTAGCAATACGCGCTTAGTGTCAGGTTCGACCTGGCATGAACGATGTATCGCAGACATTTGTTCGTCATCACCCCACGCACTACCTTTTAACAAGGCGACATCAAATGGATTGAGTTGCTGTACATGATTTTTATTGTAAAAACCTTGATGGACGACTGTTTTAACGGCGGTATCCGTATCACTTAGTGCATGCGCAGATAATGCCTCATTGGGTAACCACTCTGTCCCTTCCCCAAGATAAGTATTGACTAGCCTCACCGGGATTTGGTCTACATGTAATTTAGGACACATCGCAGAGGACAAGGGGACTAATCGCAAACCAATTTCATTACAGCCAAATAAACAGGTCATCATATCGGCCAGTAAACAGATATCGTCGATGGCTTCTGCTTTTCCTTCTCCATCGGGTAAAACGTCGGTCAGGGCAGATGTTAATGATTCAACTGAGAACACATATCGAATGCCTGCTCCCAGTGTAGTAAACGCATTATTAAAATATTCACCGATGACCGGGTTAATGTCTCGCTGCCAGACTGCAACGCTGATATCGGGCGACACGATATCACTTAATGTTGTGGGTGATGGACCTACCGACCAGGATGGTGATGATTGTTGTTGTGCTAACGCCATCGTAGTGCTCCTACAGAGTTCACGGTTTTTTATTCACGATTTAATTGTTACGTTATAACATAACAGTCAAACCAATGGCGTAGCAACAAGGATTTAATTTATTCCAACCTTACCAGCTGGCGGGTTCTTTCCGGTTTACTCAAATATAAAAACTGCTGTTCATCATGGGATGTATTGATCAACATGTCTCCATGCTCTGTTCCCTGATAAATCAACTCTTTAGCGCCGCTGTCTATATCGACGGTAACCAGTTCAAAATTATTATCACTGTCCAGGCGTAATGATAATTTGTTGCCTTTGACTCGTAGCCCACTTATATACTTTTCCGATGCAGTCCAAAGGCGCTCTTGATTAAAGGAACCGTTATCATCTGGCTGAATACGAAATACCTCCTTGCTGTTAGCAACATAAATATGATCGTCGGTATTTAGCGCCATCGAATAACACACCAGTCTCTTACCTTCCGCTTCATAGGTCGTTAACTGCATCGTATTCATATCCAGTTTCGCTAAGTGAAAATTCCCGCCTTCGTCAGTGCGATAAGACACTAACAGCGCATTTTCATGATTAAAATGCTCACGTAAACCAAACGGTTGATGCTGATGAGGTATTGTTATAAAACTGGCTTCACTGATATTAATTCTGAAGAGTTTATCTTTACTCCCAGTAATCACTTCTGTGCCATCTGGCGTCCACACCATACCAAATAACTCTTCATCATCCGGATTTGCAAACACCATACGTTGCTGTCCATTTTCATAGACATAAAGTTGCTTGATCCCAGTACGATGGGATTGAAAAACAAAACGACTGTCGTCCGGAGAAAAAACAGGCAGGAAATCCAGCGACGAGGTATCAATCAGGGTTTCAAAAGTATCAGGCGAAGTGGTTGTTTTACGCAGAATATCAACATCGACATTGACCAGTTCCATGAAGATTTTCGTGCCAGCTTTATTGAACTGAGCATCACGAACGAATTTATAGTTGTTAAAGTCAATCTCTGACAGTGAGCCTTTTAAATCAACAACCTGTAGACGCGAACGATTGCTAATCAGCAGGGATTTTCCATCAGGATGCCAACTCAGCCCTTGAATACTGTCTTCAATTTGAATCAATGTCATTGCCGTTAACGTTGCAAGATCAATCAGGTCAATTCGATACCGATTTAATCCCATCTCATATCCTAAAGCGACAGTCTTCTCGTCTGGAGAAAGCGCCAGTGTTTTCACCCAGTCTTGTCCCTGGGCTTGTATTAACGAATGCTTTGATTTATCTGCCAGATCGACATAGGACAACCGGGTATCGCTCTCGTTTTTATTGGTTTCAACAAAGTAGAGACGATTATTCGTGTGCCATTGCAATTTACCACTGGTGACATGAAATATCGGAAAAGCGCGAATAAACGTCTGTCCAGCCAGTGTCATTGAAACCGGGTCCAGCGACAGATAAGACAGGATTCGTTGTTCATCTGTATCTTCCATATACGCCAGCGCAGATCCTTCCGGGTTCCAGCCAAGACTATGATATGCCGATGCCTGATGGGTTAAGTTCACTTCCCGACCTGACGCCAGCTCTCTTAACCAGATGTTTTTATTGCTGTCATCACCACGTACAAATGCCAGATACTTCCCACTGGGAGACAATGATAAATATGACTCATTTGCTTCGTTCGATGTCACAGGCAGTAGCCCTGTAAAATTCATTTTTACTGAGGACGATGGCGTAAAAAACCAGGCAGTAGCTATGATCACCAGGCCCATGAACAACATCGAGGCCCATCGCCAGTAACGATAGTGTTCGGTGCTATCATGAGGTAATTCCAGGCTGTAACCACGTTTGGGATGGGTAATAATAAATGTCGCGTTTTTAGAATCTTCCTGTAACGCTTTTCTGAGTAATGCAATACAACGTTGAACAGAACTTGGATTGAAAGTAGAACCTGGCCAGACAGATTCAAACAACTGTTCCTGACTAACCACTTCCCCTTTATGACGAAACAAATATTGCAGCACATCCATCACTTTAGGTTCTAAAACGACCTCATAGTCACCTGATGAAACTCGACATCTGCTCACATCAACATCAAATTTTCCTATTTGGAACCTGCCCATTCATTCCTCAAAAATTTATTTTAAATCAGTCACTAAGGTTTTCTTAAGAAAATTATAAGCCATATTACATTGCAAGAAAACACTCACAACCTGAGGCTTGCAATCACATGATTCCAGTAGCGATAACCAAACGTGAAATACCCTTTATATTTAGTGATTATTTTCATCAGCGCTTTTTTACTGTTCCAGATCCAACCCATTTTAACCAAAGAATTGTTACCTCAGTTTGGTGGTAGTTCCTCTGTATGGTCGGCCAGCATGTTGTTTTATCAGAGCTTGCTATTGTGTGGCTATTTATATGCTCATGGCTTGAGTAAGCTGCAACTGAAACACCAGTTTATGCTTCATGGCTCATTACTGGTTGTTTCACTGTTTCTCACCTTTAACGACGCTGTCGCTGTGATGACCGACATGTTCTCTCCAACGATTCATGTGATATTCACGTTGGCTGCTGAGATTGGTCTTGCGTTCTTGCTACTGGCTTCCACCAGCGTTCTGCTGCAACACTGGCACATTCGCACAACAACGAACCCGGTGCCTTACCACTGGTATTCTTTGTCGAATTTGGCATCTTTAAGCGCTCTTATCAGCTATCCACTGATGATTGAAATAAATTTTCCTGTATCGATCCAGAAAGAGCTTTGGTATGGAGTGTTTACTTGTTTTGCTGGATTACAATGCCTGTTGATGCTGTTGTTATCCCGCGCAAAAACCACCGATACAATTCCACCGCCAAACATCAAAGCACCGTTGACACGCAATAATAAAATCTGGCTATGGATGGCGCTATCCGCCACCGGTTCAATCATGCTGGTAGCGACGACTCAGATGATCAGCACCAATATTCCACCGATGCCACTGATTTGGATCTTACCACTGGTGATTTACCTCACCAGTTATACCTGTTGTTTTTCATCCAGGACACTTTACCAACGAACGTATCTACTTCCATTCCTGTTATTTTCTGTGCTTGCCGGACTCATGATGTATTTCATTGGCAGCCAGTTTAGCGCAGTTGCACAACTAATCATGTTCAGTGTAATTCTGCTTATTTGCTGTCTGGCTTGTCATGGTGAGTTACGTCTTCACGCCCCTGAAAAAGAATCTGCGACTGTATTCTATGTAGCGATTTCTGCTGGTGGTGCCGCTGGTAGTATTTTTACCGCGTTGCTGGCTCCCATGCTGTTCGAGCGAATCACCGAATACGTCCTGGGGCTATTTCTTGTATTGCTGCTTTTTGCTCTTTCAGGTAACTCGCTCAATTCCAAAGAAAGAACCATTAACATCATGGTTGGATGGGCAACTGCCTTCATGCTGTTTACCGTCAGCTATTTCAGTCTGAATAGTCTGTTTAGTCGATATGACATTGCCAGTGAGCGTAATTTTTATGGCTATGTCGCAGTTAAAGATATTCAGCTGGGGGATATTGCGGAAAGGCGTCTGATCGATGGAACCACGGTTCATGGTTCACAATCACTTCGAGGGCAACACAGCAACAAAAACTCTTATTATCAGGAAGACAGTGGCGTCGCTATCTCTCTCGACTATTTAAAGCAAAAAGAATCACTGGATATTGGCATTATCGGTTTAGGTGCCGGAGTTCTGGCCAGCTACAGTGAACCAGACGACAGAATGAGTTTCTATGAGTTGAACCCAGGTGTTTACACTATGGCCAGTCAGTATTTCTCATACCTGAAGGAAGCCAGAGGGAGCATCAACGTAACCATCGCGGATGGGCGACTTGCGTTAAAAAATCGAGTAAAAAACGCAGACTCATCTTTTAATGCCCTGGTGATTGATGCATTTTCCAGTGATGTTATTCCTGCACATTTACTTACTCAGGAAGCATTCGAGCTTTACTGGCAATCGCTAAATGAAAACGGTTTATTAATCATTCATATTTCAAATAATCACATCGATCTGATGCCCGTTTTGCAGGCACATAGCCAGTATTTCAATAAGACATTAGTGACATTCAAAAAAACGGGGCAGCAACATCTGAGCTTTGGTTCTGACTGGGTGGTTTTAACCAGTGATAATGAATTTGTTAGATCGACAGCAGCTAAAAGTACGCCGTTAATGCCTCAAACATCTGATAATGAAACCATCACATGGACTGATGAACATTATAGTTTGCTTGCATTGATAAAATATTAGTGGGTATATGTTGGCCAATAACAGAACAGCGTGAAAATAAATACTGTGCGTTTATCTGGTAAAACTCAGCAAAGATCCTTTATAGTTGTCGGGCACGCCCGGCGACTTTTCAACCTTTTCAATTGATGTTTTAAAACCAAACAATTCAAGCTTTTTAATAAATTTAGTTTTTCGTCCCCTGGAGGGATCAACAATAATTATTTGGCACTTTTCACAGGCATGAGCTTCAATAAAGCGTGCAAGTAATTCTACATGGTCATCTTCGTAAAGTACGTCACTACCAATAATCAGATCGAATTCACCCAAATTATCTGTGGTATCAGCCCAGTCAACACGTTCAAATGGGATTTCTGGATCATTGTTCAGTAATGCGTTCCGTTTCAGAAAAGTACCAACTTCAGGATGATAATCGGTAGCGGTAATATCTTCACACCGCTTGTTGAGCAGTAAACTGGATAATGCTAAACCACACCCTACTTCCAAGACTCTTTTGTTATCAGTATTAAAATCATAAAGAAATTTTGCGAGAACAATGCTTGAAGGCCATAGAAGACCAAAAATCGGCCAGGTTGCAGATGAAATACCCATATTTTCAGCTATCTTGTCAGGATCACTGAATTCCTGCTTATTTCTTAATCCACATAAATGAATGTCCGTTTTTCCAAACTCGACAGTTTGATATTTCAGACGGAGTGAAGTCATTCTAATCCTTATAGTAATAGCGCAAGCCAGCTACCATCAAGGTCAGATAAATGACAAAACGAAATTATTCGGTAAACGTTAACTTGCTATTTAGCAAGAATAACCAGGTGAAAGAGTCGACTTAATAGAAAGTCGTATTTGAAAAATAGTGCGCTTGTAGCTTCAGGGACTGAAAGAAATGCTACTCGCAGAATCAGAGAGTTTACATAAGCTATAATTTAAAGATTTTAAGCCTGATTACTCAGGCTTAAAATCGAAGGCTGCATTAGATAACAGTTACGTCTGCTGCCTGAGGGCCTTTTTGACCTTGTTCAACAGTGAATTCAACCTGTTGACCTTCTGCAAGGCTTCTGTAGCCGTCAGAAACGATAGCACGGAAATGTACGAATACGTCTTTACCGCCGTCTGCCTGAGAAATAAAACCAAAGCCTTTCGCTTCGTCAAACCATTTTACGGTACCAGTTGATTTAGTCATCACAACTCCAAAATATAAACTTTAAATGCTGCACACACAGCGACTTTGCTAAAAAGACACTAACTTATGCGAGTAGCTTGTAAACAGTAATTCAAGGAGAGAAACAATAAGAGTCTGACGAAGAACACGGATGTAAGCTATGATCGATATGTAGTAGGACAAATTTAACGGCGGGCATAATAACACGCTTTTAGAAAATGACCGCCTATTATTCGAGATTTTCTTTAAATACTCAGCCAAAAACTGCAAGCGATTTTACCGTCGGTTTATTTAGCGAGCAAATTAGCAAGATAATTCGTTAACTAAATCAGACACTACGGTCGTTTGAGAGCGCTGCGCCAGCGCTTTATTAAATGCTTCGGTGATTAACGCATTTTCTGCAATTTCTGGATCAACTTTTCCATGATGCGCCAACCAGGTCGCCACATCACTCCAACGCCAGAGTGGGCTTTTGTTTTTTAATCGTTGCACAGGATTAGGAAACTCGCCCGGGCCACGTTTACCATCTTTATAAGCACTAATGGTTTTTTTAGAAATGGCCGACAATTCAGCAATGTCTGTGATCCCGACAAGATCGCCCGCATCAACCGACACCACGCTTGCTGACAACGAACTGGACTCTATATCTTTAATTGCCGACATCACCGCATCTTTATAGCTGGTTGCTTCCCGCATAAAATCGATATACACCGTATTACAGTAGCTACAAACCAAACCGTCATCACATCCGGCTTCATATAATGCATCTTCCAATGATGGCGTACAGTCACTTACGCCACTCAGAACCAGTGAAAATTCATACGTGTTCATATCAAATTCCTTTATTTGTTGATGTCATTAAAAAAGGTGGTTTTCACCACCTTACTCCATACATTGTCCTACCTTTCGCTTAATCTGCCGGGCGTGGTTCTCGGCATTTCTCGGGGTAGACCAGACACTCATGGTATGTCCATCGTGGTTTGCATTGCCACAACGTAATTTTCCAAATGCATGCCCGGATTTTCCGCTGTTGATAAATTTCCATCCGTTATTCAGAGCAAAAGTTATCGCAGCTTGAATGTGTTTATTTGGATGCTTTGCTATACGTCCTTCTCCTTCAGCGATGTTTAGCCTATGCCATTCGTAGACAAATGTCTACACCAGTAACCACAAAATAAACTATCCAATAAAACATTACGATGAATACTTGATGAACACGTAATATCAGTACTCTCGTAAACCCTGATTCTATCCACTCAATGACGGAACCCGGTAAACAGGCTCTTACCATCAAATGGATAGAAAACAGAGACTACTTCAATGTACAAACCCACGCCACAAAAACTCGTTATAGTGACAAACTCTTAATATTGTTACCGTTTTACTAACATAATTTTTGCCAGCTTTCCCTGAAACGCTGCTAACCACATCGAGTACTTAAGCGTTAACAGCATCAGACCAATACCCGCTGGAATGCTTATTGGGAACATATACCACTGAATATCGATGTCTATCGCCGGATTGATGCTATGTACTATGGGGTCAACAATCGGAGAAATAACTAACGCAACACCGAACATCATCGGTATCACTGTCGTCATAAAAGCAAAGAAGGCCAGCGGGAATTTCACCGCCATATATATTGTGGCTGTCCAGAGCTGTCTTTGTCTGACAAATCCTAAGATTCGCGCTTTCACAGACATATGCTGAGGTGAATCTACCGCTGCGGGTCGTCTTGGCATTCTTACATTCAACAAAGCTTCTGCTAATTTCCCCTCAAACAGTGAAAAATACTGCATAGACTTCAGATAAATAAGCAATAACGGCAGGCCAACCACAAATAACGATGTCGTCAAACTGATGGTTCCACCAAACACAGTCCACGCAAAATAGGCCAGTCCCAGGGGAAGTGAAATCAGATTAAATAAAATCGCCCGATAAGCCCCAGGATCTTTAAAGACCTGCCAGAAAGCCGATGTTGTCTGGGGCGGCTTCACGATCTGCTTGCCGTGAAAAGCAATCGTTACTTTTTCTTCAATATCACAATAGTAGCGAGCAATTTCTTCCGGGCTACCATAATCAGCAATGACCGTCTCAATCTCATGCGTTGGCTGGTCGATAATGGCATCCATAAAATGCTGTTCGGTATCAAACAAAACATCCTGTATCAGTGCAGGGTCCTGACCATTCAGTGCCTGCTTCAACTCGGCCAGGTAGCGTTTAATTGCAGCCTGAGATTCGATGGATTGTGTCTCTGTATGTTGTGCCATTATTCGTCCCCTGCTTTATGTGATATTGCCAGATCAACCATACTTTTGGTTTGCTCCCAAATACTCATCCACTCACGAAGCACTGCTTTACCTAATGGAGAAATCCGAAAGTACTTTCTTGCCGGACCACTTTCTGAAGGCACCAGTTCAGACTCAAGTAATCCTTTTGCGCCCATATTTCTTAATACCGGATAGATAGCGCCTTGTTTTTCCTGGCTATGCTGCTCCAACAGCTTTGCTATTTGATAGCCATATAACGGCTGTTCCGCATTATTAAGAATGTTCAGCAGAATCAGGGCTGAAGTCCCTGAGCTAAGTTCTTTTCTGAATTTTTTCACCTGAAAATCAATGAGTTCCTGATTTTCCACTGATGTATCCGTCTCATCATTCAACGATTTCTACTCCTGTGACGGTTTAACAACGATTGTTTTTTAAGCTAGTCATAACTTAACACTAGTACGATCTTAATACTAGTGTTAAGTTATGACTATTATCAAGTTAATACTAGCAAAGCCACAAACTGGCTTTACCAATACTCGACACAGGAGCGATATGATGAACATCAATAAATACGGTATTGTTATTATCAGCAGTCTTTTCTTGCTGTATGGCGGCATTCGCCTGGGTGTTAGCAGCGCCTTGATATTGCAATCTTTCGAATGGATTAACGTGCTGGATTTACAAGAAGCACTTTCTGAAATCAGCCTGTTTCTCGACACTAAACGTGAGCAAGCTCTGATCCCTTTTTCAGTACTGGGTTACATCGTCTATCTGTGGTTGATGGGCTTACTTTTAGTGGTGGGAGCAACAGGCTGTTGGCGACGAAAACCAATCGGCAGCATCGCCATCTCTGCATTTATGATTATTTACAGCCTGCTGTTTGTGAACTTTGTCACCATCAACCCAAAAATTATTCATCTATTGGGTTGCGGCTTGTTATTTGCGTTGTATCACTGGTTACTTAAGCGAGACACAAAAGCATCAGCCATTAACGCAAAGACGCTTACCTCTACCTAATGCCTTATTCATGCCTGTCATGAACGACGACGGTATTGCGCGTTTCTTTCGCCAGATACAGTGCTTTGTCCGCTTCATTGTATATATCCACCCGGCTATTTTTGTGCATGCCAGAATAGACAAAAGCGCCGATTGACACCGTTAGATAACTCGACACAGAACTAAATTCATGGGGAATTTGTTTCGACTCAACGGCATCGCGAATAACCTCCAAAAACGTCTGACTCTGCGCTCGATCCAGATCAGATAACAGAATCGCAAATTCCTCACCGCCGATACGAAACACATAATCATTTGGACGATTCAGACAACTCTTTATCGCATCGGCCACTTCTCTCAATGCCGTGTCCCCCGCAGGATGACCATAGTTGTCATTGAACAGCTTGAAATAATCCACATCAAGAATAGCCATCGTCAATTTACCGCTATTCCTGTCAGCCAATCTGACTTCCCGCTCAAAAACGTCTTCAAATGCCCGGCGGTTATGCAATGTCGTGAGTTTATCGGTTACAGACAATTTCTTGCTGGTTGAATCCTGTAGGATGTTGGTATAACCGACAATTTCGAATTTTTCATTAAAGTTGGGTAGTACCGTTGATGACGCGAAGTACTGTAACCCGTCCGCATTAATCCTGCATATTTCCCCTTGCCATTCTTTACCTGTGCGAATCGTTGCAAAGATATTTTGCACGACATCATCCCGGTTCGATGTATTCTCAAAGAAATGACTGGGTTTATCCAACATGTCTCTTTTGGTGGTTTGCAGAAATCGACATAACGCATTACTGATTTTTTTGACATTACCGTCCAAATCCAGCGTGGCAGTCATAATATTCTGATCGATCAAATGATTTTGTTGAACAGTATCCTTGTCCTGAGCCTTCTTCGACGTAATAACCATCAAGCCAATTAATGTGGTTCCCAAAGCACTGATAATCGCAATGATCGACACCGTTAAAATGGACTGATCCCGCTCCTGTTTCGCCTTTTGATAAAACTCCTCTGCTTTGTGTTTCGCAAAAATAACGAATTCCCGCACCTCTCGCTGAAGACGTTTTACGTGCTCGGCTCCTCGCTCTTTGGTAATTTTGACCGCCTCTTCTTTATTACCCAGTGCATGTAACGTCAGCACCTCATTACGGATTGGTCGCCAGTTCAGGAAGGTTTGGTAGGTTTGAGTAATCGAGCTTTTATCACCTAAAAATCGATCAAAGATGATATTAAACTCTTCCATGACCGCCTGTTCATGATCATCAATCTCTTTAAGAATAGCTGGAAGTTGATCACGGGATGTCAGCAAAACAACATCCTTCATATTCCGATGCATCGCCAAAATATGTGTTTCAATGGATTGCCCGGCATTACTTACCGCAAATGGATGCTCATAAATTTGAGAAACTGTCGTTGAGTTTTGATTCAAGTGATATAGCGAAAGTCCACCCAACGCAACGGAGAGCATAATAGTGATAGTAAATGCGATGATAAGATAGCGAGAACTGGTCAAGAGGCAATCCTTAAGTTTCTTTCAAGCTTATATGAGCATTATGTTATCAAACCGTATACCTCGTATGTTGATCACGGACAATTATTTTTTCATCCCGTTACAGACAAAATGAACCATTTTGGCAACATTATTAGCACATGTTCAAAAATCATCTGACCAGTTTCTGAAAATAAACAAATCACTCCAGACCGTCACAGTTACTATTCAGTAAAGTCTTCGTTACCGTTACTAATAAAAAAAATCCCGACGCAAACTGCCGTCGGGATTTCTGTCGATCACAACTCTGGTTACTTATAATTCGTGACGTAAGTCAAAGCGATCCAGCTGCATAACCTTGCTCCACGCCTTCACAAAGTCTTCAACAAACTTTTCTTTTGAGTCATCAAAAGCATAAACTTCTGCGACCGCTCTTAATTCTGAATTAGAACCAAAAACCAGATCGACAGTCGTTGCCGAATACTTTTTACTTCCCGTCGCTCTGTCAAAACCATCATATAAACCCGGTTTGTCTGCTTTACGCCATACAGTTGACATATCTAACAAATTAACGAAGAAATCATTCGATAACACACCCGGATTACTGGTGAATACGCCATGTTGACTGCCGTGACTGTTCGCATCCAGCACTCGCATACCGCCAATCAACACCGTCATTTCAGGCACCGTCAGATTTAACTGATCAGCCCTGTCGACCAACATCTCTGCCGGAGAACGATAACTGGTCGATTTATTGAAGTAATTTCGAAAAGCATCCGCTTTAGGCTCTAACAACGCAAAAGACTTCACATCCGTTTGCGCCTGAGTTGCATCACCACGGCCTGGTACAAATGGCACTGACACTTTTACGCCAGCGGCTTTTGCAGCTTGTTCAACACCGGTTGCACCAGCCAGAACAATCAAGTCAGCCATTGAAATTTTCTTACCGCGTGACGCTTTCTTGTTAAAGGATTTTTGCACCCCCTTTAACGTATCCAGCACCTTCGCCAGTTCTTTCGGATTATTGACCGCCCAGTCTTTCTGAGGCGACAACATAATACGCGCACCATTCGCGCCTCCACGCTTATCAGATGCTCGGAAACTACCGGCTGAAGCCCACGCAGTACGCACTAATTGAGAAGATGTTAACCCTGTTTTTGCAATCGCTTTCTTAAGTTTTTTCACATCACGATCATTCACCAACGGATGAGAGACGTCAGATATCGGGTCTTGCCAGATCATCGCTTCAGTTGGCACTTCATCACCCAGATAACGCGCTCGTGGCCCCATGTCGCGGTGTGTTAATTTAAACCAGGCTTTTGCGAATGCCAGACGATACTCTTCCGGGTCTGCCAGAAAACGTTCCGAAATCTGTTTATAAGCCGGATCATATTTCAACGCCAGGTCAGCCGTTGTCATCACAGGCGGATTATATTTACCTTTAACGTGCGCATCAGGCACTGATTTGTGAAGAGATTCATCGGTAGGAACCCACTGAATTGCCCCTGCCGGGCTGCGTGTCTGTTTCCAGTCAAATTTCAGCAAGTTTTCAAGATAAAGCGTTGTCCATTGGGTCGGCGCTTGCGTCCACGCCCCTTCTAATCCACTGGTTACTGTGTCTTCAGAATGACCTTTGCCGCATTTATTTTTCCAGCCAAGTCCCTGCTGTTCAATCGAAGCCCCGCCTGGCTCTTTGCCAACACAATCTGCCGGTTTGTGCGCGCCATGCATTTTACCAAAGGTGTGACCACCCGCGATTAATGCAACGGTTTCCTCGTCGCTCATCGCCATTCGACCAAATGCAACCCGAATGTTTTTTGCCGAACCGCGCGGATCAGGCTTACCTTTTGGCCCTTCAGGATTTACATAAATTAAGCCCATATGCGTTGCACCCAACGGACGCTTAAGCTTGCCATCACGGGATTCACGATCACTGGCCAACATTTCGACTTCTGGCCCCCAATACACTAAATCTGGTTCCCAGTCATCTGAACGACCACCTGCAAACCCGTATGTCTTGAAGCCCATATTTTCCAGACCGACCGTGCCAGCCAGAATCATAAGATCACCCCATGACAAACTCGCACCATATTTTTGCTTAATCGGCCATAACAAACGTTTAGCTTTGTCCAGGTTGCCGTTATCTGGCCAGCTATTCAGTGGGTCGAATCGCATCTGACCACCTTCACCGCCACCGCGACCATCCAGCGTCCGGTACGTGCCTGAACTATGCCAGGACAATCGAATGAAAAACGGACCATAATTACCAAAATCCGCAGGCCACCAGTCTTGCGATGTCGTTAGCAAGGCATTCAAATCACGTTTAACAGCAGCCATATCTAATTTATTGAATGCTTTTGCATAATCAAAGTCTGCACCCAGCGGATTGGAACGACCATCATGGTCACGCAATGGCGTTAGATCCAGCTGATCCGGCCACCAGAATTGGTTTGATTTTGGCTGACCAACAGCGACATGGCCGCTACCGGTTGCCCCCTTTGGCTTTGTCATCTGCTCGCCTGCAACGGCAAGCTGAGTTGATAACACGACCGACATCACACTGATAGCAACGGTACGTAAACGTGGTTTAAATGTCATAGGATTCTTCCTTATTGTCCGGCTGACCACCATCATCCTGAAAACAGGCCGCTACAGATGATAATCAGCCGGAACATTGCTGGTTGTTTATTTAAAGGTTAGTTCGAATATCGCTATGCATAAGATTAGAAAAGATATGAAATTTATAAAATTGATTAAACCGATGACTCCGATTGGATGTTTCTATGAAAGTTACGCGCTACAACAATGTTAATCTGACATCACGATGAAAATAGCCATTTGAACTTTTTTAAATCACTTTTAATTTACATTTATGTATCTCTGATAATGTCCCGGCATCGCAGCTAATGATATACCTCAGTAACGGCAGAAATTTCCCCTTATTTTTCGGCAAGTTATTAACGATACAATGGCACACGCACAGGATATTCCGGCATCAATACCTTTATTTATCCAACTGAATTTCTCAGGAAGAAATAATTCCACCTTGTTATTTTATGCATTAACAAGACTGTCATATTTCTTTCATACAGGTGAGCTAGCATGCCCGACCAGCGGGCTTGCTGTGGTGGGAAGCCTTTCCGTTCAAACGTTAAATTTAAGGGGTTAAGCATTACCATGAAATTTAATCGACTGAGTTACCTGGTCCTAACGCCAGTACTCTTAGGCCTGGGCATATTAATAGCGTTGAATGGATACTCGCTCTACCAACTGAATCATCAGTTGAATACCTTTAACGAGATAGAACAAAACACCATCAGTGCTGAACGATTAACCTACGACACGTTATCCGACTTTAAAACTCAGGTTCAGGAATGGAAAAATGTACTCCTGAGAGGGTATGACCAGGATAGCCGAGAGAAATACTGGTCGCGGTTTGAAAAACGTGAACAATCGATTCAAAACAAAACATCCCGCCTGTTACAGCACTATTCATTACCCGCCGATATTCGCACGGTGCTAACCCGCTTTAAACAATCCCACCAGCAAATGGCTAACAAATACCGAGAAGGTTACCAACAATTTATTGCTCACGAATTTGATGCCAAATTTGGTGATAAAGTCGTCAAAGGCATTGACCGGGAACCTTCAAAATTACTGGCAGAAGCCGCTTCGCTCATTCGCAAACATGCCGAAGGTGAATTACAACTGCTCAAAAAACGTGACCAGCAGAACATCGTGTTTTCAGCCTGGTCCACCCTCATCATTTCTGCTGTGTTACTGATTGTTGTTGTCCGTCTTCTTCGGAAATTCGTTATTCGCCCAACACGTCAGGTTGCTGACTACATCAATGAAGTCGCTCGTTGTAACTATGCCCAGGAATTGCATGTTGAAAGTGATAATGAAATTGGTGCGCTGGCGGATTCCGCACGTAATCTTCACGATACCTTACAAGTGTCAGTCAATGACTTAAGAAGCGTTGAAAGCGTTGTAAATCAAGCCTTTGAAAGCCTTGAAGAAGTTGGCCAAATCATCTCTGACAGTGCTAACTCACAACACGATACGTCAATCGCCTTACAACAAGGCATGACTGAGCTTCGCCAAATCGTGGAACGGCTCGCCGGTATCAGCAGTTCTGTGTTGAATACGACAGAAGGCGTCAAAGGCAAAGTAGACGGCTGCTATACCATTTTTGAAGGTGCAAACAACGGCTTTGTGAATCTGGTCAATGATGTGGACAACACCACCCAGGTCATCGAACAATTACAACAAAAGAGTGAAAACATCATCAAAGTCGTTGGCGTTATCGATGAAATTGCCAATCAAACCAATCTGTTGGCGCTGAATGCAGCCATTGAAGCGGCAAGAGCAGGAGAACAAGGGAGGGGATTCTCTGTTGTTGCCGATGAGGTTCGAGTATTGGCGTCTAAAACTCAAAGCTCTACGGAAGAGATCCAGTCCATTCTGATGGACTTTAAAAATGATACGGCGACTGCGGTATCTGCGATGAAAAATGGTAAGCAACTCTCTCTGGATAATGCAGCAGAAGCAGATAAAGCCCTGCGGCAACTGAATCAACTGGTTGATGAAATGGATAATCTGTCTGAAGTCGCTGTTCGTCTGAATACGGCTGCCGATGAGCAAAACACCACCTTAACCATTATGGATCAGGCAACGGACAAAGTGTCTCGGGCATCAGAAGAGTATCTGGAATTGTCAAACCGACAAGATGTCAGCAGCGGCGTTCGTCATGCTTCTGATGAATTGCACCGCGTAGTTCAGTCACTGACTGAAGTACATTAATCACGACCAGACTCATACGCGACAGAGAACAGGTATTGCCTGTTCTCTGTCTGAATCTACCCAACAATGCATAAGTGAGTGAATAAGTGAATGAGTAAAGGAATCAATAAATCAAATTCCGATACATCAACAGCAATTTGTCGCAGATGTCTGACAAATAATAGCGCTGTGAACTCTGTTGTCCCGCTTGTTGAATACTCGCAAAATAATCCGAAGCCAGTAATGACGTCACACGATTTGCCAGGTTTTCATGGAGCCAGTTGTCGCAGTTTTCTAACAAGACCCCGTTAGCCTGATCATCAATTTGTTCCACAGAACCATCAGTTTTAGTCGCCATCACCACACATCCACAGGCCATAGCTTCCGCCATCACCAGGCCAAAAGACTCATGACGAGACAGACTCAACAAAATCTTACTCTGACGAAAGAGTGATACCAGTTCATCAGTACTTCGGGAGGCATAATAACGAACCGTATGCTGCGTTTGCTGTTTAAATTGATCAACCCAGGCACCATCTCCCTGCCCGACAACGACAACATTCAATGATTTTTGCGATGTCTCCAACAAGCGCAATAATCGATCTTTACCCTTGTTATCATCCAGTCGTCCGACAAACACAACATCGACGGGTCTGGGAGACTGCCTCGCTTCATCCATGCAGAAGGCATCAGAGATACCGGCACTTAGTATGTCGTAATCCCCAGTCCATTTAACGGCCAACTTCTCTTTTAATGTTTTGCTGGTAAACACCACTTTATCGACATCGGCCAGACACCGCCGATACCAGCGTCCGGGCCGTTGATACTTGTATATATCACTGCCATGAAAGGTTACGACCAGTTTTACACCCGGATGACGAAATTTCTTGTATAACCACGCCAGTAAAATCGTTGGGTAGTAGAAGTGAACATGGATAATATCCAGATTTTTAACGCTGAAGATGTACCGCCAGAAAAATACCAATGCAAAGACAGGATATTTAAGTTTATTCAACAAGGTGCCAAACAAGCTGGTTGAAGAAAATGGTTTGAGGTAGAAATACTCAATATCGTCTTCCGGTGCTTTTTCCTTCAACGTGGCATATTGGTTGTAAACAAAGCGACCAAACGATGGGTTAAATTTATTTGGTCCCATGTTTGAAAGAATCAGTAAGCGCACGAAAAACCTCAACAACTGCTAAATCAGCCAGGATTGTAAAACATGCCTGAGTTACTGACAATTAACCAGAAGTTGTTAAAATCCTCCCCAATGGAAAAACCATACCCATAAACTGTCACAGAACAGTCCATCATTTAGCAAACAAATAAGAGACTTTATATGCAAGGCACACTCGATAAGATGCGTGGCTCACTGGGTGATGTAGTTGATTATCACTTACCGGTAGGCGATGAACTTCTACACCTGAACCCATACATCGGCAAGACACTTTCCTTCAACTGGACCGGGAAAATCCTGTGCGATAACTGCGGAAAAAAAACGAAAAAAAGTTACTCTCAGGGCTTTTGCTACCCCTGTATGCTAAAACTCGCGCAATGTGACATGTGTATTCTTAAGCCTGAGACCTGTCACTACCATGAAGGCACCTGCCGTGAGCCTGAATGGGGCGAGAAAAACTGTATGATCCCCCACTACGTTTACCTGTCTAATACCTCAGCCGTTAAAGTCGGTATTACGCGCCACACGCAAATACCAACCCGTTGGATCGATCAGGGTGCAACTCAGGCAGTGCCTATTTTCAAAGTTAGTACGCGTTTACAATCAGGCGAGATTGAAACCGCCCTTTCCTCACTTATTTCAGATAAAACAAACTGGCGTGCAATGCTGAAGGGTGATGGTGAGCCAATGGACTTAAAAGCGAAAGCCGCAGAATTGATTCCACAAATTGCAGAGCAACTGGAGCAATTCAAGTTAAAGTTTGGCGAAGATGCAGTTGAACAACTCGATGAGGACATCGTGACAATTAATTATCCGGTCGAACAATATCCGACAAAGATTTCGTCGTTTAACCTGGACAAAAACCCGGACGTTACCGGGACATTAATGGGTATTAAAGGACAATATCTGATTTTTGATACGGGCGTTATTAATGTTCGTAAATTCTCCTCTTACGAAATCATGATTTAACCAGGCTGTAAACGCAAAGAAGCCGACAAATTGTCGGCTTCTTATATCAAGCTAACTAACCAGCAACGATTAGCCTTTATAAATACCCAGCTTCACTTCTGAAATATAGCCATTCACCAGGTCTTCAAGGACTGATAACGGCACTGCACCATTTTTCAGCACAACATCGTGGAAGTCAGATAGCTGGAATTTCTCACCCAACTGCTCCTGCGCTTTATTTCGCAATTCAAGAATCTTGATCATGCCCACTTTGTACGCAGTCGCCTGACCCGGAGAAACAATGTAACGCTCGATTTCAGATACCACGTCGCTGTGCGCATAACCCGTATTATCTTCCATGTACTTGATCGCTTCTTCACGCGTCCAGCGTTTCGCATGGATACCGGTATCAACAACCAGTCTTACACTACGGAATAGCTCAGCCTGTAAACGACCTACGTTGTCCAGAGGATTATCCTGGAAGCCCATTTCCCACGCCAGATATTCAGCGTATAACGCCCAACCTTCAACATAGGCAGTAAATGGTGCAAAGTTACGGAATAATGGAACACCTTCCAACTCCATCGCAATCGACACCTGGAAATGGTGACCTGGAATACCTTCATGATAGGCCAGTGTTCTCATGCCATATTTTGGCGTCGCTTTGATGTCATACAGGTTTGCAAAGAAACGTCCCGGACGAGAGCCGTCCAGCGCTGGGCCTTGATAGTAGGCACCTGGCGATGTTTTCTCTTTAAACTCAGGAATACGAACCACTTCAACACCCGCTTCCGGACGAATATTAAAGGCGGTATCAATACCACCATCGATTTCGTCAAGAATCGTCTGATAATCTTTCAGGATTTGCTCACGACCAGCATCTGAATCTTCGTAGTAATGTTCTTCAATGGCTTTCAGTTGCTCCATCGCGGCTGTAAAGCCCTGAGATACATCAATACCTTCTTTAGACAGAATCGTCAGAATTTGTGCCTGAATACGATCGACTTCTTTCAGACCTAACTGATGAATTTCATCAGCGGTGTAATCGGATGTGGTGTAAAAACGTAATGACGAACGGTAAGCCTCTTCGCCATCTGGCAATTTCCATAAACCATCGTCTGTCGTCGTTTTTGGCTTGATGCGCTCCAGGTAGTCAACAAATAAACCATACGCCGGATACACAGTGTCATTAATCACTTTTTCTGCATCGGCCAGAATCGCCGCTTGCTTCTCAGCCGGGATTTCGGTTTCTTTCATTTTGGTTTCTAACGACGTGTACAGGATATTTTCTTTCGCTGGTGTCGTTACAAAGCCATTAATTTCATCAAGAACGCGATCAACCACAAAACGTGGCGGCAAAATATTCTTTTCCTCACGAATATTCAGCCCTTCCATAATCTGTTCGAACTTGCGTCTTACCTGAGCAATACGAATCACATAATCTTCTGCATCACGCTCATCGCCAACCTGGTGTGTCGCTTCCATAAAACTCGGGAAGTTACTTTGCACACCGAATAACTGATTTAACGGATAATCATGGTAACGGAAACGCTCAAAGTCATTTAAGCTGTTCATCAAATACAGCGCGATACGCTTCGACAGTTTTTCACCCTCATTCAGGCTTTCATCGTCATAGCTGTCTAATACGACTTTCACTTGCTTAAGTCGCTCGAACATCGCCGTTCCGGATGCTTCGCTCGCGTCATCTAATTCACGTTGATGACCCTTGATTCCCAGACCTTCCAGCACATGCAGGCTACTTAATCCTTCCGGGCTATCCAGTACTTCAAACAACACCACACGGTTAAAATAGTTGTTGATATAGAATGGCTTATCGCTCGCCAGTTCATGCCAGGCAAACAAACCACCCGCGACACCCAGTGCCAACGCGGTCTGTCCCGTGCGTTTTAATATTGTTTTAATCAAGATCATCCCCTTTAGAATTATCATTATTGTTATCAATCATGTATTCAATACACGACGATGCGCCCCAAACCAGTCATTTAGATTAATTAATAATAAGTGGCTTTCCAGTGTAATTTTGTAATCAACTGTGTAGTTTTAGCAAGGTACAACCGCTATCTGGCCTGAAAAAGCTATAAATCAGGCCAGATTACTAATTCCGGAAACAGATAGATTACAAGGATTGTCGTTAGTATCAGAAGGAAAAATGGGAAAGACGCCTTAGCGATCTGTAAAATATTGCGCCCTGTTAAGTTTTGTAACACGAAAAGATTGAACCCGACCGGCGGTGTAATCTGCGACATTTCCACAACCAGCACGATATAAATACCAAACCATAATAAATCGATACCTGATTGAATCACGACGGGCAAAATAATGGATGTGGTTAACAAGACAACCGAGATCCCATCCAGAAACAATCCCAATACCACAAACATCAACGTCAGCATTAATAACAACTCTGCATTGGTCAAATCCATCACAGTGATCCAACCCGCCAGTTGTGCCGGAATTTGTAAAAAGCCCATAGCCATGGTCAAAAATGATGCCGCAATCAATATAAACGCAATCATCGACGTTGTTTTACACGCCGACATCAAGCTGTCGATAAAAGAATCCCAGCTCAGATTGCCCGTCATTTTTGCCAGTAATAATGCGCCGCAAACCCCTATCGCAGCCGCTTCACCCGGTGTCGCTAATCCGGAATAAATGCTCCCGGGGATAAACGCAATTAAACTGAAAATTGGCAATAACCGCTTGAGCGAAGCCCGCTTCGATAACTCCCCTTTCTCCAGCGCCGATGTCACCACACCGCGAGCCAGTAATGACTTAATCATCACAAATGCCATAAACAAAGCGATCAACACCAGCCCCGGTAAAATACCTGCCAGGAATAACCGGGCGATAGACACTTCAGCCGCAATGCCATAAATAATCAGGATCAAACTTGGCGGGATTAAAAAGCCCAGCGTTCCCGAGCCGGCCAGTGAACCAATGGCTAATGACTGATCATAGCCTCGCTTATTCAGCTCGGGCAGCGTCATTCGCCCAATCGTTGCCGCCGTAGCCGCCGACGATCCAGACACCGCAGCAAACAACCCGCAACTCAGAATATTCACATGCAGCAATCCGCCGGGGATTCGATGCAACCAGGGCGTCAATCCTTCAAACAAATCACTTGAAACCCGGGTTCGGAATAGAATTTCACCCATCCAGATAAACAACGGCAAAGCAACCAGGCCAAACGACACCGTTGTTCCCCACGCTGAAGTCGCAAACACCAGCGTTGGTGCCAGATTATCAGCAAAAAATAATCCCAGTAACGCCACCAGAATCAACGATGCACCCACTAATAATCCGGATGCCAACAACACCAACATAACCAGTACTAATACGGCACTCACAACAATTAATGTCATCGTAAAGGCGCTCCTTCACTGATGGTTGTTCCACCATTCAATCGACGCCAGACATGCTGCAACACTGCCAGAAATAACAAACCACTCCCTGGAATCATCACGCTTTGCGGAATCCACTCAGGAATCGGCAAATAACCCGCTGATACTTCGTTAAACCAGTAAGAATCCAACGCCAGATGCGCACACGCCACCGTCATAAATCCGGACAATCCCAGTAACAAGCTATCTGTCACCCAACTCACCCGACGTTGATAACGTGCAGGTAGTTGCTTCAATATCAGTTCAACCTGAATATGCCCATGTTGCTGCCAGGTCCAGCCTAAACCAGAAAAACACGCCGCCACCAACAAATAACCACACAACTCTTCAACAGCCGGAATAATCACGCCAAATTGTCGGGCAATAACCTGAGCAACAATGATGGCAACCATTGCCACAATACTGATACAAGCCAGTAAGGCACCTGCACGACAAGCTTTATCAATCAACGTCATGACTTAACCCGTCCCGCCAGCTGTTGCCGTGTTCGGTGTCCTGCTCGTAACGCCAGATAACGCGACAACACATCCAGCGCTTCAGGCGCTGTTGCGGCTTCTTTTTTCCAGAAATGAATCATCTGTTCACCAACGGCTTCAAATTCACTGATTAATTGTTTTCCAGGCTTCACCACCTGCATACCTTCCTGATCCAACTGACGGGTCTTTAATACCGTCTCTTCACGGGCCAGCCGCCAGCCGCGTTGCTCAGCCTGTTCAGCCGCCAGTAATAATCGGCGTTGCTGTTTTGCCGATAATGCCTGGAACTGCTGCTCATGCATAAACACCATGTTTTTAGGGATCCAGACCTGAGCATCGGTGTACACATCGACATAATCCCAGGCCTGACTGCTGACACCGGTTGAAGGCGATGTCACCATCGCATTGATCATGCCTGTCGCGAATGCCTGAGGAATTTCTGCGGCCTGAACCGACACCGGCGTTGCATTTAATGTGAGCGCTAATTGAGAGGTTGTAGAGCTATACGCACGAAGTAATAAACCATTGAAATCAGCCAGACTGGTCACTAATTCGTGGGTATAAATTCCCTGAGGCGGCCAGGGAACGGCATAGAGAAAACGAAGCCCGTCTTTTGCCAGGATATCAGCCATCAGTGGTCGGGACGCTTTATACAATAATTCGGCCTCCGCAAAATCAGTGACCAGAAACGGCAAACTATCCAGCTTAAACACCGGATGTTTATTACCCAACATGGCGATAAACATTTCACCCGCACTGACCTGTTGCGTCCGCACAGCCCGGTAAATATCGCCGTGCTTGTACAGACTCGACCCGGCGTGCAAAATCCAGCGACAGGCCGTCGGATGGGTACTGACCAGTTGAGTCAGAAACCAGCGAATATTCTCAGTATGAAAAACCCGTTCACCATAAGGCGAAGCTATATGTTTACGTTCTTGCGCCTGACTTTGCCCGGGAGTAAACCCCAGCACAATGACCACAAACACCAGAAACCGAATGACACCTGACACGCTGACAGCATCCAACAATTCAAAAAACAAAGGCAGGAATATAACATAAATAAATCGGATTACAGCGCCAGAACCTGTGATAGCGCCGGAACCATTCCCCATCAGGAAACAAGGAGTTGCCGTCTGTCAATTTTTCCGTGTTGGCCAACCGATAATTGACCTTCCCGGGTGAATTTTTATTCAAATTCAAGCGTTAAATGACCACAAAAAGTATCATCAATGGTCAACAGCCCCCGGGAACTGGTATACAATCTGCCTCACTATTCAATCAGCCTCGATGATGTGTAACGCTCTGGAGCTACGCAATGAAATTAAACTGTGATCTGGGTGAAAGTTTTGGTATCTGGCAACTGGGCGATGATGAGGCCGTGATGCCATTTATTGATATCGCCAATATTGCCTGTGGATTCCACGCCGCCGACCCAATGACCATGACTCGCACAGTTCGCCTTGCACAGGCCCATAACGTGTTGATTTATGCCCACCCAGGTTATCCGGATTTACAAGGATTTGGTCGTCGAAGTATGTCTCTGTCGCCCGATGAAATTACCGCACTGGTGCTTTATCAGGTGGGCGCGTTACAAGCCATTTGCCACAGCGAAAATACGCTTGTTCGCGGCGTTAAACCTCACGGTGCCTTGTACAACGACATGCTAAAAGATAGCCGTATTTTTAGCGCCATTGTCCAGGCGATATCACAGCTTAATGCCTCCGAAACAACCGCTACCCAACCACTTACCCTAGTAACATTCGCAGGGCCTGATTCGGCTGAACACCAGGCGATTGCTGACAAAGCGGGCGTTCCCCTGTCGTTCGAATGTTTTGCTGACAGACAATACACCAGCGAGGGATTACTGGTCAGTCGGCGTCATCCTGATGCAGTGATTACCGACGATGCGATTTTGTTGCCGCGTATTCAAACGCTGCTGGAACACAAAATCTTTACAGATATTAATGGCCAACCCTTACCGATAAAGGCCGACACCCTGTGCGTTCACGGCGACAATCCCGCTGCTATTGCGTTAACAAAGAAAATACGCAACCTGTTAAACCAACAAAATTCGAACAACGCATTGTAAACAAACCGTTATAGTTACACACTAAGGTCTGTTGACCTTTGAAGCCAGCGAACAACCGAACCATGATGAATTCGTTAAAACCGACCATTATTGCCACTTCTGAAACAACATTCCTGCTGGAATGGCCTCAGTTGATTGATGAGAATCAACACCAGCACATCATGGTCACCGGCCAGTATTTACGGCAAGCACTGGACGGACAAATCACCGATGTCGTTATTTCCTACTGCACCATCATGATTCACTACAACCCAATGGTAGTGAATCTGTTTGATTTGAAAAAAACCTTGTCTGAAATGTTAAACCAGCCGCTGTTACCTTTTGGTCATCATCAGCAAAATGAAATTACCATTCCAGTCTATTACGGTATTGATTCCGGCTGGGATCTGGAGCATGTTGCCAACGTCACAGAAATGACCATGTCTGACGTTATCGAACTGCATACGGTGGGCGATTATCGCGCTTATGCCACCGGTTTTTCCCCCGGATTTACTTATCTCGGCATCTTGTCACAACAATTACGGCTGCCGCGTAAAGAATCTCCACGATTGCGAATTCCAGCCGGTGCCGTTGCGATTGCCGGACAACAAACCGCTGTTTACCCGTCGGATACGCCGGGAGGCTGGCATGTACTTGGTCAAACTCCATTACAATTAACCACCGTAAAAGATGGACATATGACAACACTGATTAAACCCGGTGATCACGTCAGATTCGAAGCCATTACGCAGGATGAATTTTATGAACTGGGTGGCACACTAGTCACAGAAGACAGTCTGTAACGAAAAAGCGAGCGGAACTATGAGTATTGTTGCAGAAATTCTGGATGCAGGCCCACTGAGCCTGATTGAAGACACTGGACGATTCGGCTATCAGGATATTGGTATTTCCCCTGGTGGCGCGATGGATGATTACGCCTATAACTGGGCAAATTTACTGGTTGGTAATCCCGCCGGAAGTGCCTGTATTGAAATTACCTTTGGGCCGTTTCAATTTATCGCACTGGAAGATATTGTGATCGCCATCACTGGTGCTGACCCACAAGCCCAACTAAAACGAGCAGCCCCTGGCGCAAAAGTCAGTTCAACCTCAACACCACTGCCCGCCTGGGAAAATCATAAAATATCGGCGGGTGATATCGTTGAATTTTCTCAGGCACAACACGGCTTACGGACCTATCTGGCATTTCAGGGCGGACTGAACACCCCGATATTTATGGGCAGCCATTCCACCACCTTACGGGAAAATATGGGCGGTTTTTCCGGTGCTAAACTTAAAAACGGCCAGGTTCTCCCGGTGCATCAAACGCGACGACATATCAGTAAACGTCGTGTTCCTGACGTTCATATTCCAGCCTATCCGGATGATTTAGTTGTCCGTTTTATTCCGTCGGCAACCTTTCAGGCATTGCCCCGACTCGAACAATCACGGTTCATTCATCACCCTTATCAGGTCTCGCACTCCAGTGATCGTATGGGTTATCGGCTACAAGGCCCGAAAATCACCAGTTCAGCCAACGGCATTATTTCCCAGGGTACGACGCTTGGTCTGATCCAATTGCCCGCAGACGGCCAACCCATTGTCTTAATGAAAGAGCGACAAACCATTGGCGGCTATCCAACGTTAGGCACGATTTTTCAGGTAGATGCCTTCAAACTCGGCCAACAAAGACCCGGAACCAGTGTCTGTTTTTATCCCGATGCGATTGAAAATGCTCAGGCGGAATGGCTGTTATTTAATACGCTGTTTAACACCATGCAGGAAAACTGGGGAATCAGTCAGAAGGGAAAATAACGACAGGATGAAGCCATCAAAAGACGGCTTCCATTTCTTTTAGCACCGCCTCAGAGACAAAGTACTGCCCCGGCCGTAACTCAGTTTTTTTACAGGTATGTTCTTTACGGTTTGAACCGACGATGCTGATTCGCTGGCAGCCCAGTTTTTGTGCTTTAACGCCGTATAAACGAATAAACTCTTCGCCCACAGGCAGCAATTTAGTCCGAACACTCCGTGTTAAGTCCCGGGTAAACTCCCGATAAAACCGCAGCCACCGCTTGTTTTTCTGTTCAACCGCAACCGTTAACCAACCATAAGCCTCAACAATATCAGACTCTCGTCCTTGTCCGTTCAAATACATCATGCCCACCAGATACTGCGCCATCTTTTCTCCCGCTTTGGCATAAGGCAATAACCGCTTAAACGCTAATTCATACTGCTCTTTATTGTAACTCTGTTTACCAACATGCAAGTTACGTAAATACCGGGATGCCTGAATAAAACGCCCTTCATCCAACGGGGGTTCCGCTTGTTCACTGGCTGTCGAACTATCAGACGCAACCGTTAACAACGGCATAGCCGTACCGGGCGATGCCCAGGCGGGAAACATTGAAAAGCATAAAAACAGCATTGGCATAAGCTGCGAATATCCCGGACGGAATAAGCGACATTGAATGAACTGACAGGCGGTGATCCGTGAAGATATCGTTATTATTCTTATCATCATTGTTCGTACCTGAATAAAAACTAACCGATAGAATACCTTGTCCACAAAATTTAACAATGGATAAATTTACCAGCCATCGAAACAAGATTGATACAGCAAACTATTTCAATCGCTGAAAAACAGACAAAAAAAAGCCACCGATAACGGTGGCAAGATGAGAAGAGTTGCAACAACAACAAGAAAAACTAACGGAATGGAAAAAGTTCATGGCTCACAGCGTGTGAAGCTGCGCCGCCATTAAATTGAAAAGATACCCTCTTCAACATAATATAACCCCCGACGAACCTGCATTTTTTCACACACATGTTTTTTCAGGTTCGAACCGGTCGGACTCGCAACACGACATTTAAGCTTTTGATTCGCCACACCATAATCATTGATGTAACTCTCAACTTTCGTCGCTGTCGCTTCCTTAAATGTATCATCCAGCTGACTGTTCAGATTGTCGTAGATCCGAATCCACTGACGCTCTTTTTGCTCAATTGCCACACTCAGCCAGGCATAACCTTCTTCAACATTGACCTCAGTCCCTTTGCCTGTCAGGTACATCACAGCCACCAGGTACTGAGCCATTTTTTCACCCGTCTTTGCAAACGGCATTAAACGCTCAAACGCTTTATCAAACTGATGATTCTGGTAGGTATTTACCGCAACCTTCAATCGGTTTTGGTACTGTCCCATTTGCATCGTGTCATCGACAGCCAGTGCTGACGTAGAAAATCCCATTGAGACCGAAGCCAGAATCACACCAGCAATCACGCTGGATTTAAGTTTAAAATTCTTAATCAAATTCAATGTAGACATTACCTACCTCACTTTTTTTCGTCCATAAAACCTGGATAAACAACATATTAAACGGGTTGTGTTGCTATCAGTTGATGGAGTAAGAATAGTTCAGGTAAATGTATTATTGGGTGAGCAAATGTTAGATGTTGTGTCTTTTCGCCGGATTTGTCATGATTTGAAACATCTATTCAAGCCACAAAGCGCTTATTTGCGTATTAA
This sequence comes from Alteromonadaceae bacterium, assembly GCA_965656875.1. Classification (GTDB taxonomy): domain Bacteria; phylum Pseudomonadota; class Gammaproteobacteria; order Enterobacterales; family Alteromonadaceae; genus CBFHMJ01. The sequence continues at coordinate 28,532 of CBFHMJ010000026.1, read as the reverse complement.
TTCCGCTCAAAAGGTAATTCACTGGTGGTCGTCAATTCTGGCGCTATGGCAGAATCCGGGGCAGTAATCCGATCATTCAACCCTTCCGCCGCCAGATCAACCTGTTCAATCTGTTCAAAGCGATTTGTGATTTTCTGTGCCGAAGTATGGATTTGTTTAACATCAGTCGCCGCCTGATCAATGTGGCGAGCCAGATGATCAAATCGCTGTCGAAAACGACCAAAATCAGCCCCCAATTTACCCAGATGTTCCTGAATAATATGAATCTGCTTACGTGTCGCCTCATCTTTTAACACGCTGCGGGATGTTGTCAGTATCGCCATCAAAGTTGTCGGGGACGCCAGCCATACCCGACGCTTATATGCCACATCCAGCAAATCCCCGTGGTGCGCATGAATTTCAGCGAAAATAGCCTCCGCCGGAATAAACATTAATGCGCCGTCGGCAGTCTCGCCAGCAATCAGGTATTTATCCGCAATATCATTAATATGCTTTTTCACATCTTGTTTGAACTGACGCTCGGCCTGCTTACGATCCAATTCAGCCGCCTGCTCATCCGTCATTCTGCGGAAATTCTCCAGCGGGAATTTGCTGTCAATCACCACATTGCCCGTTGGCTCCGGCAAAAACAGCACACAATCCGCAATGCGTCCATTCGACAAGGTATGTTGAAATGCAAAATGTTGTTCCGGCAGCACATTACGCACCAATGCCGACAACTGCACTTCACCGAACGCGCCCCGGCTGCGTTTATCCGCCAGTACTTCCTGCAAACTCACCACATTGCCCGACAGCTCAGTAATTTTCTTCTGGGCATCATCAATCAATGCCAGCCGCTTTAAAATGTCGCTAAAGGTCTGATTAGTTTTTTCCAGCCCTTCCACCAGCCGTTTTTCAACCTGACCACTGATTTGTTGCAAGCGTTCATCAGTAGACTGAGTCAGGCCCTTGATCTGTTCAGCCAGGGTTTGCGTATTCTGTTGCAGGTTTTTCGCCAACTCTTCCCGGTTGGCCTGAGTGGTATCGCTTAAATGTTGCGTCAGGCGGGACAAACCATCAAGCTGGTTTTGATTGAACAATGCCTTATGCTCATTCAACAACGTTACCAGCTCGGCTTTTTGTTCACTGAATTGTTGGAATAACTGATGGGTCTGATTGCTGCCCTGCTGCTGAAGTTGTTGCTGCAAGGCCTGAACCTGCGTGGTCAGTTGCTGCTGCTGGCTTTCACTCACTGCCAGCGCTTGCAAGGTTTGCTGCTGACGCTCCGTCATCACACGCAAACGCTCACTGTCTCGCTCAGCCTGCTGCACGGTAAGATGGCGGCTTTGCCACACCAGCGCCAGTAGTACGATCACCGCCATACACAAAAACGCTAACATCGCAGGCATCAAAACCGTCAGTGTCGCCATCTTATTAAACTCCGTGTCGTTCGTGAAAAACCTTATTCAATCCCCAGATATTTATGGGTTTGAATCGATAACCGCCAGTTTTTACGAATACAGGTGTCAATTGCAAGCCGTGTCGCCTTTTCTTTCTGGCTAATTGGCTGTAAATACACCAAATCGGTGTTGATTGGATGTTTAGCGATCAACGCTTCAAGTTCTTCAACATGCTTTTCCATCGCAATCGGATGTTTGATTTCATTGGCCCGGCTCATCGCCTGCGGCTCAATATCATAACCGCCCTTCATGTTGATCTTTGGCGATACCGTCACCCAGGTGCTGTCCGGCGCATGGACTTTAAACGTCCCACTGGTTTCAATCTGAGTCGTAAAGCCTTCGCTGTGCAATAACTCACACATCGCTGTTAAATCGTACATACACGGCTCACCGCCAGTGATCACCACATGTTTTGCGGTGTATTCCTTATCGCGAATAATCTCCAGCAATTGTGCTGCCGATAACTGTGACCAGTCATCAGATTCCGCTTTTTTCTCTACAACCGACTTAATCTCCACTTTTAATGCCGGGTCCACTTCCCAGGTGTGTTTCGTATCACACCAGGCACACCCAACCGGGCAGCCCTGAAGCCGAACAAATATAGAAGGTGTACCGGTATAAAAACCCTCACCCTGAATAGTCTGAAAAATCTCGTTCAATTTATACAAAATTAACGCCTACACTTTTGTAATGAAGTCAAAGTTCGCGTAAAATTCGCGACCCTTTGCAAAACAAATGAACATATTTTAACCGTTTCGAGCCAGCACACGAGCAGCGAATGCTGGCAGGCGGGGGATTATAACCGAGAGAATTGAAAAAATGTCGCAAAAAGTCGTTGTTATTTATTCAGGTGGTATGGATTCATACACTGTTCTTAATCGAGCACTTAAAGATGGCTACGAAGTCTATGCGCTGTCGTTCGATTATGGTCAACGACACGTAAAAGAGCTGGAATGCGCCCGTGCGGTCTGTGAACGCCTGAATATTGAACATAAAGTGATTGATATCTCAGCGATTAATCAAATCATCGGCGGTTCAGCACTCACCGACAATATCGACGTACCAGAAGGCCACTACGAAGCCGAAAACATGAAACAGACCGTGGTACCAAACCGTAACATGATCCTGATTTCAATGGCTGTCGGCTATGCTGTTTCTGTGGAAGCACATAAAGTGTATTACGGCGCTCACTCAGGCGATCACGCGATTTACCCTGATTGTCGTCCTGAGTTTGTCGAAAAGATGAATGACGTGTGTAAAATCGCGAACTACGAACCGGTCGAAGTCTTCAGTCCGTACTTATATCAATCAAAAATCGATATTCTGACCGACGGCCTGAACATGGGACTAGATTACAGCCACACCTGGACCTGTTATAACGGCCGGGAAAAAGCCTGTGGCAAATGTGGTGCCTGTCAGGAACGACTGGAAGCGTTCGAACTGAATAACGCGGTCGATCCGCTGGAATACGAAGCCTGATTCGTTACCCCATTAAACCCTGAACACCAAAAAGCGGGCTGATCGCCCCCGATCAGCCCGCTTTTTTCATGCATTACTTATCGCTGACAACCACGTCTTTTTCAACCAGCACTTTATCATCCAGCAACGCTTTCAGTTCAGCCAGTTCTTCCGCCGTTAAATCCGCATTTTTCAGCATACGCTTCACCACATCCACTTCAGCGTTATCATGGTCCGCCAGATGAATCTCGATATGCTCATCATGCTCGCCGATGATTTCAATATGACGAATAAATTCCTGATGATCCCCCTCACCGATACCGCCATCAATCTCGATTTCGTGAAACACCTGATCATCACCGTCGGTGAAAACAAACACGGTCGGCTCTTCGTTGCCCTCCGCCACTTCAAAATTTTTGACAATACGCACCCGGCGCTCGCCATGCTTACCTTTTTTCGCCAGATGGTGATGATTCCCAACCATCAGGCCAGATAACCCATTTATCACTTCATCCCGGGTTTCCTGATCCAAATCCGATAACCGCCCAGCCAGTAAATCTTTGTCATTCAGTTCAGCCTGCGTCAGCTCATAACGATACATATCACCGTTCACACCCACTTTTAACTTAATCAGGCTGTCACTTTCTCGCTCAACACTCAGCGACAATTCCTTTTCAACGCCGTGTTCACTGCCCGCGACAACGCCGCCGATAAAACCTGTTGCGATAACCCCTGATACAAATGCCGCTAATACTGCTTTTTTCATGGTGAGATTCCTCTTTATTAAAAATCAATCAAGTCGGACTCACTATTACCAGAAGCATGCCACAATGATATTTCGTTATTTTTCAGAGCTTTAATGATTTCTATCGCTTCACAACTCTTATCGGATCACCCCAAATCAAGCGATGACTTCCTGATATCAGGACATTGCCCCACCAAACCGGCCGGATTGACTTATGTTTCACTTGCGGGTAACGTCCCGATTCTAAAAATGAAACGGCGACATAAAAACGGGAAAAACAGGGAAGCTGACAGATGGCAGAACAACAACCGAATCAACAATCGACAGGGCAACAAGACGAATACAGCACCTTTAACGACACCCCCCATTTAGAATCCAGCGATTTTTATGAACCCTTTATCAAGCGCGTCGTTAATGAAATCCGCTGGAGTCCCGCACCAAAAACCATCGCGATTACCGGTTACTGGGGAAGTGGAAAAACCTCTGCGTTAGCTCAGATTTATGAACGTTCCACCGGGAACAAACCTCCTTTTGTTGGCGAACCACAAAAACGTCCTAATAGTGAACAAGTCGTTGGCGTCTGGTTTGAAGCCTGGCGATATCAACAGGAAGAGCAACCCATTGTCGCCCTGCTACACACCATCAAACAACAATTCACCATGCTTGAGAAACTAAAGAGAAACGCCAAAAAAATTATTAACGTATCCTTTCTCGGTTCGCTCAGTATTCTTGATTCAGTGATTCATCTTGCCAGCGGTAGTAAGGCTAATTTATCGAAACTACCCGAAATAGCAAAAAAGTATGAAAAAGATAATCTGCTTAGTATGTTGCATACCGATCAAGTGCATCTGGCACTGCAAGAAGGTGTTAAAGCGCTGCTCGGCAAGGCTCAAAAACTGGTGATTTTTATTGATGACCTCGACCGCTGCCAACCCGAAATGGCGTTAAAACTATTAGAAGGCCTTAAACTCTATCTCAATATCAAAAACTGTGTAGTTGTTATGGCGATTGACCAGTCTCAACTGGAAAAAATCACCCGAGGCCAACAACAAGACCAACATCCATCACATTTTATCGGTGTCGAATACCTCGAAAAACTCTGTCAGGATCCCCATCGCTTACCGTTAATGAGTAACGATATTGGTGCTGCTATCGTTCGCGAACAGTTAATGCGAGCCTTTAAAAACCGGACGGTTGACAATAATCGTCAGGAACTCGACGTGTTAATCAGCAACATTGATGAAAAAATCAAACAATACCGCTGCTTACCCGCCAACCCGCGCCGGGTAAAAATGATTACCAACCGCATGATCGGCTATTTGCGCTGCCTGAAAGCGGACGATATTAACCATAAATTAGTCGCTGAAGGGGTGATTTTCCTCACCGTGCTTTATGTCAGTTATCGCCAAATTTATGAACAAATCGAACATAACAACAAATTTTTCGATCAACTTATTACGTTTTGTGATACTTCGGCACCAATAGAAGAAGAGAAGCTAAAGAACACATCGCTGGAAGGCCTGATACAGCCGACAGAGGAATTTCACCGCATTGGAGAACATCCCTCAGATTTGAGAGAGTTTCGACTGGAACGCATGATACAAACTATTCAACAATATGAAATGAATGACTCTTTTGTATCGCTACTCAAACAACTCATTGACCGCTATAATGGCGTCTCCACTAAATAATCAAGCCTGATATGACTGAACAGCAGCCCCTAATACCTGACTGGCAAGCCCCCGATTCTGACCTGTTTATTAACTTCTATTCGTCGTCGCTGAGGCCGTACCTGCACGCTATTAATCAAGAGTATCAATATATTGATAACCAGGGTCTGGCACTGGATGACCAGGAATACACCGGTAAATCCCCGGCTGTTCATTTTGATAAAATGTTTACTCCACAAGCGCTGTCCACCGAACGGATTGACGTCGAACAATTTATTAGCCTCTCTGTAAAAGAACAAAATCAACGCATCAGCTCCTTCACACTGCCATTTTATAAACACCCACGTATCATGTTACTGGGCGACCCAGGCAGTGGTAAAACCACCCTGTTACGCTGGTTAACCCTTTTCTTATCTGTACGGAATGAAAACACCGCTAAAGAACTGCTAGGCAACCTGTTACCACTTTATATTGTTGCCCGTAAGGTGTCGTTCGGTTCTGATGTGGAAATCTCCGCCCAGGGCTTTATAGACACCGCACTTAACAGTATGGGCAAGACCGGGGATACCCTCAGGGAAGCTGATGCTTATGCTGATTTTATGACGGTGCTGCAAAAGCAACAGGCGATAATTTTGCTCGATGGTATTGATGAGATTGCCATCAATACCCGCGATAATCTGGTGGCACAGCTCAAAGCATTTCTTAACGAATACCCAGGCGTTAAACTGATTATTTCATCCCGTATTGTGGGGTTTAATGCCCATGAATTCTGGGGCTATCAACAATCATTACCTCCTCAGCATCAAGAACTCGAACAACTCACAACCACAGACGAGCAGTCCAACGACGAACACCATCAACTCCTTCAGAAAAAATTAGCCCCGTTACCGGAATTGCCGATTGCCACCTTTTATATTGCACCATTCGATCACAACCGACGTAATGTCTTTATTGATCGCTGGACCAGGCAATATTTACCTAACCCGGCAGAACAAGGCACCTTTAAAAAAGTGCTGGTCGAGGCCTGTAAAAACACGCCATATCTGGATGCCTTAAGTCGTAATCCGGTATTACTCACCATGATTTGCTTTATTCAGTGGCGGGTTGGTCAACTGCCCCACGGCCGGGCTGAACTCTATCAACGCATTGTCGCGACCTATCTGGTTTCACTCGACCGGGCCAGAGCAACAGACCTGGGTTATCAGGCCACCGCATTGCCGTTTGATCATCAGGATATTAAATTCTGGTTAGGGAAACTCGCCTGGCAGATGCAATGTGGTCAACTGATTAGCCTTTCGATGGATAATATAGAAACAGATTCTTTCCCTGTTTTTTCAAAGAATATGTTTGGAGTGGTTTCCGATATTCAAAGTCGTTTAACCAGCCTGACTGAGACACAACTTTGTCAGTTTCTCGCTTGCCAGGTGGCCGAAATTGTCTGTGATGAGTTACCGGAACAAGGTCCACCACCACAGAAAGCCATTGAGATTACCGAAACACTGATTGAATTTATTAAAAGACGGACCGGATTTTTAATTCCCCAGGGGACTCAACTAAATCCAGACACAGGTAAGAGCGAAGAAATCTTTACTTTTAGTCACCTCTCCTTTCAGGAATATTTTGCCGCTTATTACCTTAGTAAACGTTGGCCCAGCTGGCAGAGTGATAAAAATATTAAGGCCTTTGTGAATAGCACAGGGTTTCAATCCTGGTCAGAAGTTTGGCAACTGGCCTTTGAAGAATCGGATCGAAAGCAACAAGGTCATTTGCTTTCACAGTTATTCAGCCATATTAATTCAGGCCAGAGTGATTTAGCGTCGACAATTGTCTTTAATCAAACCCTAAAACTAAAACTGAGCGATAGAAAAAAACTAATTGCCCGAATTTGGGACAAGTCATTATTTACACCAACACTACTATGGACCAAGCAATTTGATTCGTTATCAATTATGTCGGATATAGTGCGCCCAACAAAGGTTTGGATTACAGCCCCACTCAATGACGTTATCAAATATGCACTAACAAGTAATCCCAATTTAAAGGCATTGTATCTGCGAGAGTATAATGACCAAGTTGAATCGCTACTGATATCACTTAAACAATTAAATTTTATAGACTTTTGGGAAGTTCAAAACTTAATTGAATTTCCTCATCAATCCCAGAAAACAATCTCTTTAATCTTTTTTCATTTTTGCCCAGCAATTGATTTTTCACAAATCACAAATATTGAGCAGCTAAAAGAGGTCAAATTAATGTATGCAGATATCAGCACCCTTCATCACCTGGTAAACTGCAAACAGCTTAAAAAACTTGATATAATTTCAAGCGAAGAACCCGATGCCAGCGTGATTCGGCAACTGGAAGCCAACGGCGTTGAAGTAGATTTAGATATTTACCTCAAATAAGCAAACTAACCTCCCCATATCAGGAAGTCTTTCCACTTCCTGATCACAACCCCCATAAAAACAACCCATTACCCCCTGGCATAACTTCTGCAATCCCTGCTGATAGTCTAATCTCGGTAAACCCGATACAATCCACACCTCACCGATGAGGGAAACGTTTCACATGATGTTTAAAGCCAGTTTGTCTATTCGACGCTACCTGTTTTTATTAATTGGCGGCCTTGTGCTGAGCCTTGCCGTGTTGCAACTCCTGTTGCTCGCCTATTTTAATCACCAGATTGAACGTGAGGTGGAACAACGCGGTCGGGATTTATCCCACTCGCTGGTGGAAATCGCTATCGAGCAACTGCCGGATGATGATGTGTTAATCACAAAACGCGCCCATCGTTCTTCTCAGACTGGCGAACCGGATAACCACCCGGATATTGAAATTCATTTGATCGACGAACATCAGGAAGCGGAATACCAGAAACACCGGGAACAACTCAAACAAAAGCTGCATGAAACCTTGCAACGCATTGAGCAACAGGTCGAGCAGGAACATATTGTGTTTGAACGCCATCGGGTGATTGTCGATGACCACCCGATGACACATGACGATGCCTCGTCACAGGCCTTGCTCGAACAAGAACTGATTGAACACACGCTAACAGAAGAAACCCATGTTCACGGCAGCGGCCCGGACCCGACCATTAAAGTCACCAAAGCCTTTACCAGTAAATCCCCCACCCTGTTGGATAAATTTCTCGGGTATTCCGTTGCGATCATCGCCCTGACGTCCTTGTTAGCGCTGGCGGCAGCTTACTGGCTCAGCCATCATTTCACCCGGCCACTAACCCTGTTAAATCAAGGGTTTAAACAACTCCAACACGGTGATTACGGCACACAGTTACCTGTCACCGGCACCGAAGACTACCGCCAGACACTCAACGCCTTTAATACCATGAGCGAACAACTGGCCGTACTCACTGCCGCTGAAAAACGCTACCAGCAACAACACCAACTGGCGGAGCTGGGCGAAGTCAGTCGCGGGCTGGCACATACCCTGCGCAATCCGATTCACACCATTGGTCTGACACTCGAAGCACTGCAAACCGACACGCTGGACCCGGCGTTGCGAGAGACCATGCTCGCCACGATTGGCGCGAAAATTCAGCATATCAACAAAACCATCGCCGCCCTGCTCAGCCTGACCACAGGCAACATCGACAGACAGCAAACTGTCCCTCTGAACGCCGTGATTCAGGACGTACTGTTAGAGGTAAAAAGTGAGCCCCAACTGAACCATAGTGCAAATGCGGTAAGCATCCAGACCAGGTTGTCCACCGAGGGTGTAAACATTACCGGAAATGAGGCCGAAATTCGGGCAATTATCCATACTCTGGTGGTAAATGCCGTTGAAGCGATCATGCAAACAAAAACAATTGATGGAAAAATAATCATTGAATTACAGGCCAGTGATGGCGTGGCGACGGTCAGCGTTGACGATAATGGCCCGGGTTTGTCCCCACAAGTGGCTGAACGCCTGTTTGAACCGCACGTCACCAGCAAGACCGAAGGCGCGGGTATGGGCTTGTATATCGCTCGTCGCCTGGTCACTTTGTATTATCAGGGCGAGCTGACGGTGCAAAACCATCATGATTCACCTGAGAGCAACCCGGGTTGTCGTGCCCGAGTTACCTTTAGTCAGCCTTCGTCACAAGATTCCGACCGCCCAACCGATTCAGCCACAGGAGCGCCTTTATGACCACCAGCAACGACGCCTGTACCGTATTACTCGTTGAAGATGAAGCCGATCAGCGACAGCTCGTCGCCAGCATTATGGAACAGGCCGGTTTTACCGTGATCGCCACCGACTCGGTGGAAGCCGCTATTCTGGCATTAAAAGAACACACGGTGGACGTGATTTTCTCCGACTGGAAGCTGGGCAATCTTACCGGGATTGACTTACTTAATCATGTCAGTCGATACCACCGACCCAATCGGCCAGAGCTGGGGTTTATCATTGCCACCGCTTACGGCTCGATTAACCATGCGGTCGAAGCCATTCAAGCCGGGGCCGATGATTATCTGGCTAAGCCCTTTCAGCGTCAGGCCTTGCTGCTCACGCTGGAAAAAGTGCGCAAAGCGGCGTTGCTGAAACGCCAGAACAAACACCTGAGCGCCCAGTTAAGTGAGCAACGCCAGTTAGTGAACCTGATTGGCCAGTCGCCGGGCATGCAGCGGGTGTACGACCGTATTCAACGAGTGGCACAAACCGATGTCACCGTGTTAATCAATGGCGAGAGCGGCACGGGTAAAGAACTGGCGGCCCGGGCGCTGCATCAACTTTCCCCCCGGGCAGATAAACCCTTTATTGCGATTAACTGCGGTGCTATTCCGGAATCACTGGCTGAAGCCGAATTGTTTGGTGCCGAGAAAGGCGCGTTTACCGGGGCAAACGGCTTAAAGATTGGTAAGTTTGAGGCCGCAGACGGCGGCACGGTGTTTTTAGACGAAATTGGCGAGCTACCGCTCACGCTGCAAACTCGCCTGTTGCGTCTGTTGCAGGAAAATTGTGTAACCCGGCTGGGCGCACACACCGAAATCCCGCTGGATATCCGGGTGATTGCGGCCACTCACCGAAACTTACCGGAACAGGTTGAAACCAGCGAGTTTCGGGAAGATTTGTTTTATCGCTTAAACGTAGTGCCACTGACCATGCCCGCGCTGCGCGAGCGTAGCGAAGACATTCCGGCGCTGGTTCAACACTTTTTAGCCAGCTACGGCAAACGCCATCAATGCATGGCCGACAACGGCGAACCGCCAACGTTAAGCCGAAGCCAGTTAAAAACCCTGATGGATTATCACTGGCCCGGCAATGTGCGCGAGCTGGCAAACACCATTGAACGCTTTGTGTTGCTGGGCGATGACGAATCCCTCACCGCCAGCTTACGCGCCGCCCCGGCCAGCCGCGAAGCCGATCCGCTGTCGTTTACCCTGCCCGCTGATGGCGTGAACTGGGAGCAGTTTGAACGCCATTGCTTAGCCGACGCTTTATCGCAATGCGACGGTAACAAAACCAAAGCAGCGCGATTTTTACAGCTGCCTTATAAGGCCTTTTTATACCGGCTGGAAAAATACGGCCTGAAAGGATAGCCCGCGTCAGTGCTCCGTTTAACGCGCTGATTCAGCCTGCTGGTTCAACGGGCTGCTTCAGTACGCTGATTAAACACTGGTTAATCAGGGTTTAGTGACGCACCGGGCGGTTGGTGCTTTGGCTCTGCGCGTTGCTATCTCCCTTTTCATCGTCGTTACTGTCATGCCCCTTATCGGTATTGCTATTCGTTGTGTTATTGCCCTGGCCTGCCACCGGCGGCGCGGGCGTTGATGGCAACGGATGCAACAAGGTTGATAATCCCTGTAACGGCATAATCAACATCCCCGCCTGTAAACTCAGGCCACTTTGATTATCGTGGCCCTGACTGGCTTGCTGCACAATCGTATCAGCCAGCAACTGCAATAAAGCCCGTTTTACCGGCTGATGCAGCACCGCCTCAATGCCTTGTTCGTGAATATCGATCAAGCCGTCCATCATGTCGTAGTCAATAAACAAAAAGTGCTGGCATAAATGAGTGGGCAATAAACTTAACGTCGTGTCTTTCATGTGTAGCTCCTTGTTACGGTTAATGGTGTTGCAACGGTGTATGTCGAACAATCATGTTTAACAGTCATATTCAACAGTCATATTTAACTACGTGTTTAACGCTTACCTGGGCCGTGATGGGTTTCAGGGCAAGCAACTGTTTGTGGGTAGTTTGAGGTGTTTGGGTTGAGGTGTTGAGCAAAAAAAAGTGTTGCTCACCCTGAGCAACATCGTTTTTTACTACAAAATCGAATGAGTTATATTTGTATGGAATTTGAAGACGTTTTGGCCGCTATTTAACCCAGAATCCCGGTTTGGTTTAAACCAGACTCCGGGTATGCCGTTTGATCCATCCTCCTTGATTAATTGAATTTTTGGGGTTTCGATGATGAGCAAATTTCATACCCCGTATAATGTAGGAAATTTCACCATTTAATGTGACAATTTCATTATATTTATCACAATTTAATTACATTGTTAGTCAGCTGATTAAGAAACCAAAATAGAAACAAGCAACCCGATATCCATGTTTACACCAGGGAAATATTTCGCGCCGACAAAGTGAAAAAATGAAAATTTTCAGCGAACACATGTAAACTCTTCGCCCGCCAGAGGCTTTAATCGCCGGATTCAACACTAAATTCAATCGCTTAGCATTTTTTACGTCAGAACCCGCCACTGGTCAAACCAGATTATTTTCCAGGCGAAAACTATAAGCCATTGATGAGACACAACTTTAATCCCGGCAACAACGAGCATAAGTCGTGCCTGATTCATTATTCAGCTTAATTCTATTATGGATTTTTTATGAACAAACGGTTCTAGCCATTTGTCGGATAAGGGGTTTTTTAAGTGGTTTACATGCGTTAATGTTTGCTTCTGTGTTTTTACACATGCTGGAACTTTTCCGATGCAACTACTGCATTGTTCCGATAATTATTTTCAATTATCGCCACAAGCTCGGACAGGGAACACGACCTTTTAAGCGACCTGAACGGCACTTACTTACCGTTGTGTGAATTTACTTAATTTTAAATTAAAAAAGTGGCAAATGTTTGTTGCGTTTCCTTTCGTTATGTAAGCGAGAAACTCAACGAGCGGGGCGCTGTTACAAGCATTTGCAGTTGTTTGGTGTTGAGTGACGGTGGAGCAAGACGCATACCTTTTTTCAGCACAAATGGATCACTCAGTCAAACAACCTTTATTTCACTCGATTGAAGCAGGTAAACAGAATGGTGAATTTGCGATACATGCAACCAGCACTAACATTATTTACGCTGACACTATTTATTTTTGTAACAACCAACAGTCTTGCCGAAACCGCCCGCCACTACGACTGGCTTTATTTCGACACTATTTCCGGTTATCAAACCGTCACTGAAACCAAACCAAATCAATACAACATCGAATACGAATACCGCGACCGGGGACGAGGGCCGACCATCTCCGCCACCATTGAAATGAATGAAGAAGGGTTGCCGCTGGCCTTTTCGGCGTCTGGTCATGGCTATATGGGTGCAAAAATTGACGAATCGTTTCGCTGGCATCAGGGCAAAGCCAGCTGGAAAAACACCCTGGAAAAAGGCGAAGCCCACACCGATGCCCCCCTGCTCTATTTACCAGCCGCCGACATTCCAGAATTCCGAGCCATCATTATTCGCTACTTACTGAAACAACCTTCGCAACGTGCCAATATTTTCCCCGCCGGTAGCTTATCGGTCAGACGTCTGGTCACTCATCACCTAGAAAACCCCAACGGCGCGCGCACAGCCGCGACGCTCTATGCCATTAACGGCATCGACATCAACCCAATCTTTGCCTGGCTGGATGACGATCTGGAATTCTTTGCCGCCGGTTTTGGCTGGGGCGGCATGGCCCGTAAAGGCTGGGGCGAACACATCCAGTCGTTGCAACGCATTCAGGACTATCAGGAAACCGTGTTATTCGGTGAAATTTCTGCCCGGAACAGTCGAAAGATTAATGACTTACTCACCGTCACGAATGTCGATGTCTTTGACAGCATCAATGGCAAAGTGCTGCCGAACCAGCGCGTGGTGATCACCCAGGGCCGCATTAAGTCCATTGCGCCAGATGATGACAGTGCTGTTAATCAGGGCGAAGTCATCAGTGGTATTGGTGCGCTGATGATCCCGGGGCTGTGGGAGATGCACGCGCATGTTCGCGGGCCACAAACGGGCTTGCTGTCAATTGCGGCGGGTATCACCTCCATTCGGGATATGGCAAACGACAATGACTTCTTACAGATGATCAAAAAACAATTTGATAATGGTAAGTTGGTCGGGCCGAATATCTTCCCCGCCGGGTTTATTGACGGACGCAGTAAATTCACCGGCCCGGCTGGCATTATCGCTGAGGATTTGCACGATGCGCTGGACGCTGTGGTGGCTTATGACAACATGGGCTATCGGCAAATCAAGCTGTACAGTTCCATTAAACCGGAATGGGTTCGACCGATTGCCAATGAAGCTCACTCACGCGGTATGTTTGTCAGCGGCCATATTCCTGCCTTTATGAATGCAAAACAGGCGATTGAACAGGGCTACGACGAAATCACCCACATCAACATGCTGATGTTTAATTTTATCGCCGACCACCACTTTGACAGCCGCACCCGCGCCCGCATCACCCTCGCTGCCGAAAAAGGCCATGAACTAAACGTAGACTCGCCAGCGGTAACGCGCTTCCTGCAAGAATTAAAACGCCGGGATATCGTGGTCGATCCGACCCTGAGTATTTTTGAACACCTGACGTTGAGTATGCCTGGACAAATCAGCCCGGTGTATGAAGGCGTCGCCAGCCATATGCCGCTGAGTTTGCAACGCAAATGGCGCAAGAGCATGATGCATGCAACCGCTTCCGAGCGTCGACAGTATCAACGTTCCTTCGACAATATGCTGCGTCTGGTGAATCGTCTGTACAAAAACGGCGTGCGGATTGTGCCCGGCACTGATCTGGTGGCTGGCGTGTCCTTGCATCGTGAATTACAACTTTACGTTAAAGCGGGTATTCCTCCGGCCAAAGTGTTGCAAATAGCCACCATAGAATCTGCCCGGGTCGCGCAGCAGGACGGTCAGTCGGGTTCCATTGAAGTGGGTAAAAAAGCGGAATTTGCGTTGGTGTACGGCGATCCACTGAACGAAATCACTGATTTAAAACGAATTGGTGTGGTGGTTAAGGGTGACACCCTGTTCCGGGCGGCTGACTTACACACTGAAGTGGGTATTAAACCATTCCTATAAAAGCACCATCATAAAAAGCTCCAATACACTTGCAATGCAAATGTCTCACTAGTATATTATTTTGCTAGTGAGACATTTTTTTGTTTATTATCACATAGTTACATTCAGACATACTCTATTAGTACTTTTCATTTTTTCCTCTCCTATCATACGCCCTGTCAGCACAAATACAGTTCAATTCTGAACATTCGCGCCCGCTGACGATTGATTAATTCATGATATGGAGATTTAAATTATGACAAACGTGTTATTCAAAAAACCCCTTCTGGCAACCGCTATTGTATCCGCTTTGTCGGTTGCGGCTCCCTCGGCATTAGCTCAGTCAACCAACTGGGTTCAGGGCAATTATCTTGGTTACAACAAACAGGCTTGCTTCACTAACGCCGACGCTGTGCAACTGGTCGCGGATGTGGTCGCCAGTGGTGCTAATACCTATGTTTATCATTTAGTAGAACAGCGAACTCAGGGTTACGTTGATGGCAATGCCTGGCGGGACTATCAGTGTCCAACCCAGGACACGACTTTTGCGCGTATGGAACAGGTTATCAGTGATCTGAACCAGCATAATATTGATGTTTGGGTGGATTTTCAGGGGTTAACCACCGAAGCACCGTCGCTGTCGTCAACGAATCCGGATAACGGTAAAAACAGTAAAGATTCTTACATTCATTTTGCGAATGAAATTGGTCGATTGAAAGATATCTACCCGAATCTGAAAGCTTACTCGATTGATGATTTCAGTCTTCGCTTATCAGATAACGGTGATACCTGCCCAACTGACCAGTACGAATGTATGACCATTGCAGAATCGAATCATCTTCGCAGTCTGGCAGGTATTGATTTCTACCCGACGGTTTACATCAAAAAAGACATGGTAACGCAAGCAGTAACCAGTGGTGAAACGCTGCAATTTGACGGTATTTTATTCCCGTATATCTATCATTCTCAGTACGACACAACACCTGGCGAAAACTTCCAGTTATATCGTTCGGATACGCTGGTCGAACAAATCGATCAACTTAAATCCATGTATCAAAAGCCGGTTTATGTTGATTTGTATGCCAGCACCTACGACAGCACACCGAATGGCAATTTTTCGACCCATCAAAGCGAAACGGAATATGTTCAGGAAATTGCGATGACGGCCCGGGAAAAAGCCGATGGTTTAATCATGTACTATTTACTGAGTGATCACTCGCAAAATGCTGTTTACGGGATTATGTGTGATGGCGCTTCGCTTCCGGCTGAAGAACACGACGATAAAAAGCAGGTGATGAATCACTGGTATGCGCAATGGGCGACTGAAAACTTCAGCCAGAATAAAGCCGACCATGAATTCTCTATGGTTGAACTGACCAATGTTCGCCATATTGATGAATACGACATCGTGTCTGCTGAAACGTATGTCTGGAAAGATGCCCAGGGCAATATCAAAACGGATGCCAGTGGTAATCCTCGCCATATCACCCGTCGTTGTCCGACAGCTACGCCGACCAAAACCAGTTTTGACCAGCAGGCCTATGACACGCAATGGGGACGTATCGCCAATGCAGATATGAGCCAGTTTAACGGGCCGTTTAACAGTGTTGCGATGGACATTAACGGTGATGATATTGATGAAGTGGTTTCTTTGTATCGTAAGCCTGGCCTGGCGGGAGCGCATGTCTTTAACACCAATGGTGCAACGCGATCGCTGTCTCACGCTGCGGGTCGTAACGGTGCCACGGTCTGGTCTGGTTTGAACATGGATAACCTGGTAACCAGTGCAGCAGGCGATTTTAATGGCGATGGCAAAGATCAATTAGCGATGTTCTTCGACCGTGACAATAGCCGCCAGCAAATCTGGATGGCAGGTCAGTCTGGCGGTTCATTGATGCCAGAAATTCAACTGGCTACCCATGCTGAAGGCTCTGCCTTTCATGCCAACAATCAAACCTTTAACTTTGATTATGTCAAACACGCCGTCGCTGGCCGGTTTATGTCAGGCAATGAAGAGCAACTGGTGACCGTGTACACAAACGATCAGGGCTATCAGGGCTTGTTTATCTTTACCTGGGATGATGCCAACAATCGTTTCAATCACTGGAAACTGGCCACTCAGATTGGCACCAGCCAGATTGATTTTTCTAAGATCATTTCGGTGCATGCAGCCAATGTTGATACTGACGACCGCAAAGAGTTAGTCATTTTGTTTGACCTTGGCGGTGCTACCGCCGTTGCGGAATATCAGTTTGATGACCAGGGCGTTGCGACGCTGCAACACAATCCACGTATTCTGAGCACGTTTGCCCCAGGTAAGATCGCACATGCAAAAATGGGCAACTTTATTACCGACCTTGCCGTGCCTAACCCGGCACATGCAGGAACGAAAAAGTTGGTTCAGTTTAACGACAATCGTGATGACTTAGCGATTTACTTTAACTATGGTCAGGGCGATTACGGCTTGTTCTACCTGTATCCATTGCCAAACAGTACTAAACCGTTTGAAGTACTTCGAGGTGATTATGCAGCCGGTAAATGGCGTAGCCTGAATCTTGACGAGAAGCAGTTAGACAGCATTATCAGCGGTAACTTCCACGCGGAATCAGCCGATGATGCATCGACTCAAATGCGAGATGAAATGATGCTGTTAAAACGTAACTAATCAATCGGGTTAGCCTCAGTTATTGCGGCAAACCAGGCATTAAAAAAGCCGCTCCCTGTGTTGGGGAGCGGCTTTTTTTATTCAACAGCAAACCATGAGGTTTGTGTTTTCAGTCGTTCAACCTTAGCGGCGAACCTGCAGGCGGCTACGACGTAGCATTGCCATCAGGGCAAAGCCAGCCAGTAGACCGAACGGCACACTACCACCACCCGATTTTTTCGGTGGCGGAGGCGGTGTGACTGGCGGTGCTGTCACTGTAATGGCCAGTGTTGCAGTCGCTTCCGCACCCTGAGGATCAGCAATCGTGTAAGTCACAGTTGCTACGCCGGTTTGAGTATCCGCTGGTGTCCACGTCAACGTGTTATCGCTGTTAATGGTCACGGTTCCCCAATCGGCATCGGCTGCTGTAATGGTTAGCGCGTCACCTTCCGGATCGGAATCGTTAGCCAGGACATCAACCGTCACCGCTTGATTGTTCAGGGTTTCTGCAGTGTCATTTGCCGCCACTGGTGCCTGATTAACGGGCACAGTCACTTCCGTCACTGTTACCGCTACCTGCGCCGAGGCAATACCACCGTTTGCATCAGAAACACTGTAGTCAATCGTGTCGTTACCCACAAAGTCTGTTTGTGGCTGATACGTGACAGACTGGTCATTGTTGATCGTTACTGCGCCGGTTTGTGCTGTTGCAGAAACAACCGTCAGGTTATCACCATCAACATCCGAATCATTCGCCAGGACATTAATCGTCACAGACTGATTCTTCTCAACCGTCGCGGTATCGTTCGTCGCAACTGGTGCAGTGTTGTTATTTACTTCCGTTGCAATACCGCCCGGATCAACAATCACACCGTTCTGCATGCCGTCAGCATCATAGATGCCACCGTCAACCAGGGTGATGCGAATACACCAGTGACCTTCGTTCAGACCTGACTGCCATGCTGACTCATCGCCAATCGCCGGACAGAAACCTGCCTGACCTGCGGCTGAATGAATCGCATTACCGTCCACATCTTCAAACGTTGTCCAACCCTGACCTGCAATGAACTTACGGTACATTGCGCCAGCCGGAATTGGTGCTGCCTGAGGAATAAGTAGTTGCAGGCTGGTTGCGTCGCCTGGCAGTGTTGCAACAAAGTCGTACACGCCTGATGCGAATTCAACCTGGTCATCTGCCGGTAGATTCGGGTTATTCGCCATGTCGTCAGCCGATAGCTGCGCACCATGACCTTCACTGCCCATCGCCAGTGAACCCAGACCCATACAAACGCCGCCTTCTGTTTCTAACAGGTAAGCATTCCAGTTTTCCGTTGAAGCAGGAAGCTGATTACACTGATCGTCGAAACGGTCAAGATAATCAGGGATACCGTCACCATCGGTGTCGGCCAGACCTTCTTCGCTGTCTGGTGTGCCGTCGCCATCCGAGTCAGCATTTTCATCCAACGCTGGTGCATTCACGATCAGATTCAGGTTAATCGTCGTTACATCCGATAAGCCTTCATTATCCGTTGCCGTGAACTCAATGGTGTAAACACCCGCCGTCAGGTTTGACGGATCGAAGCTGAATGCCGCATCAGTCTGATTTGTTGCTGTCAGTGACGGTGCAGACCAGCTAACGGTGTGAGTATCTTCAGCGTTCGCATCAGTTACTGCCGCAGCAATCGTGATTTCACCATCGCTGGCCACAACAGTCGTCCGTGCTTCATCCGCCTGAGTCGCTGACAACACAGCAACCGGTGCCAGGTTGTCTTCAACCACAGTCACTGTATGCGTTGTGTTACCTGCCAGATTCAGTGCGTTATCCGCATTCTGCGTTAGGGTGATAATCACCGTTTCGTTGTTGTCTGCAACTGCATCAGCCGTTGTAGTGAAGGTTAGTGTTCCAGTCGTTCCGTTGGCGATAGTCACCGTCCCGGCAACCAGATCATGGTCTGCCGCATCGGTAGTACCTGCCACAGTAAACGGAATTGCTACCGGATAATTGAAGTGTTCACCATTCAGCTGCACTGGCACCTGAACCTGATTACCTTCAACCACCGTCTGACTGGTCATAATGCTGA
Source organism: Alteromonadaceae bacterium (assembly GCA_965656875.1). Lineage (GTDB taxonomy): Bacteria > Pseudomonadota > Gammaproteobacteria > Enterobacterales > Alteromonadaceae > CBFHMJ01. The sequence continues at coordinate 9,226 of CBFHMJ010000026.1, read as the reverse complement.
TGATCGGCGTGACATTAATGGTTTGCGTTGCTGTCTGACAGATGTCAGCACTGATACAAGCGCGCCAGATTAATGCGTGACGACCAGGCATCAGGAAGGTTTCACTCAACAATTCAACTGCCAGGCTATCTCCCTGACCGTTTGTTGCTGTCGCTACACCTGGATTTACCTGAGTAAACAAGGCTGTTGCATTAACCGTTTGATCCGCAGGAACTGTCAGGTTAATCGTGGTATCAATCGCTTTTTCAACGTTAATAACGCCTGACGCTGTACCACCGAAACCATCACTGATGTCGTAATCCACCGTACCCTGACCGCTGAAGTCATTGTTGACTGTCAGGAAGATCTGGTTGTTTTGAATCACGGCAGAACCAATCGTTGTGCTTGCGCCGGTGATTGTCAGTGTATCGTTATCCGCATCGGTATCGTTCGCCAACACGTCAATCAGTGCGGTGAATTCACCAACCGCCAGATTAACAGTATCGTCATTCGCAACCGGTGCTACGTTGTCAGCCGTAATCGTTACTGCCACTGTAGCCTGAGCCGTTAGCGAGCCGTCTGTCACCACATAAGTAATGGTTGCAGCGGTTGTGCCGTCAGCCGGCGCTTCATAGCGTAACGTGTTATCTGCAGTTACAGATACCGTACCAACATCAGCGGATGCAGATTCAATCGTCAAGGTGTCGCCATCAACATCATTGTCATTGCTTAACACATCAATCGTTGCTGCTGCTCGGGTTGATACCGTCGCCGTATCGTTTGCCGCGACTGGCGCGTCGTTGACTGCATTAACGGTAATGTTGATTAGACCTGATGCGGTTTCAGTGCCATCAGTTACCTGATAGCTGGCTGTCATTGCACCGTTCTGGTCAGCGGCTGGTGTGATAGTAACCACATTATTCGCTACAGAAATTGCAGCGTTGCCAGTTGTCATCGCGACAGAAGTGATCGTCAGCGTATCGCCGTCTGCATCAGTATCGTTAGACAATGGAGAGACCTGAACAGAACTGTCTTCATCCAGCGTTACCGAGTCAGCATTCGCCACTGGTGCCGCATTCACAGCATTAACCGTGATGGTAGCTTGTGACGTTGCCGTTAACTCACCATCAGAAATCACATAGCTCACGCCGAACGTTCCCGTTGCGTCGATTGCCGGTGTAAATTCAATCTGGTTGTTCACAACACGAACGGTGGCGTTACCCGCAGTAACGGTTGCACTGCTCAGTGTCAGGCTGTCGCCATCAACATCGCTGTCGTTCGCTAACACATTCAGTAGTGTTGTTGTGTTCTCGTTAACTGAGAAGGTATCTGCGTTAGCCACTGGTGCTGTATTCACATTATTAACCGTGACAGTAGCCTGTGACGTCGCCGTTAACTCACCATCAGAAATCACATAGCTCACGCCGAACGTTCCCGTTGCGTCGATTGCCGGTGTAAATTCAATCTGGTTGTTCACAACACGAACGGTGGCGTTACCTGCAGTAACGGTTGCGCTGCTTAGTGTCAGGCTGTCGCCATCAACATCGCTGTCGTTCGCTAACACATTCAGTAGTGTTGTTGTGTTTTCGTTAACTGAGAAGGTATCTGCGTTAGCCACTGGTGCTGCGTTGACATTGTTCACGACAACATTAATCAGACCGGTTGCTGTCAGGTTGCCGTCAGTCACCACATAGCTGACTGTCATCGCACCCGTTGCATCGGTCGCTGGTGTGAACTGTAACGACGTTCCGCCAATCACAGAAACGGTTGCATTACCTGCTGTAACAGTCGCAGCGGTAATCGTTAACTGGTCACCATCAGCATCGGTGTCGTTCGTCAGTGGCGTGAAGTTAGCCGTCTGATTCTCGTTCATCTGATAGCTGTCAGTGTTAGCCACTGGCGCATAGTTAACGGATGTTACCGTTAGGGCAATAGTCGCTGTCGCAACCGCTTCGCCGTCAGTGATTTGATAACTCACAGCCATCGGACCGAACTGATTAGCCGCCGGTGTAAACATGACACGCTGACCATCAACCACCACGGCACTGCCCTGACCTGCTGTCACGGTAGCTGCTGTTACAGTCAGGCTATCGTTATCAACGTCAGTATCATTGGCCAGAACATCAACGGTAACGGCACTGTTTTCTGCCACTGTTGCAGCATCATCGCTGGCGACAGGTGCATCGTTAACATTGCTCACCGTTGCTGTGATAGTACCGGTGGCTTGTGCGCCATCCGCATCAGCAACCACGTAAGAGGCAACCAGCTGACCAAAGACGTTATTAGCAGGTGTTAAACGAACTTGCTGATCGTCAACAATCGCCGTGCCTTCGCCGGATTCAATCGTTGCAGATACCAACGTTAACGTTTGCTGTTCTTCGTCAGTATCGTTCGCCAGTACATCAATCATCAGTGACGTGTCTTCTGCCATGGTAACAACATCATTGGTTGCAACCGGTGCATCATTCACCGCACTAATCGTGACAGATACGGTAGCCGTAGCCGTTAAACCGCCCGCATCGCGAACCGTGTAGTTGATGACTGCATCACCTGAGGTATTAGCCGTTGGCGTGAACAACAATTGGTTGTTTTCAATCGTTACGTCGCCGTCACCACTGATTAGCTCAACGCTGTCTATTGTCAGCACATCGCCGTCAATATCACTGTCATTCGCCAGGACATCAATCAGAACCGCAGTATCTTCCTGCGTTGTCGCAGTATCGTTGTTAGCTACCGGTGCGTCGTTCACATTCTCTACCGTGAACGTAATAACGCCGGTCGCTGATGCGCCTTTGCTATCCATCACGGTGTAGTGAGCAACAGCATCACCCAGGAAGCCTTCAACAGTACGGTAGTTGACCGTTTGGTTGGCTGTAACCGACACTTCACCTTTACCACTAATCAGCGTTACGTCGCTTAGTGTCAGGCTGTCGCCGTTTGGATCGATATCGTTTAACAGTACATCAACAGACAGTGAAGAACGCTCTGGTACTGAGTAGCTGTCGTTACCCGGCACTGGTGCTAAGTTCTTCTCATCAACCGTGATCGTGAATGACGGTAGTGACACAGTGTGAACACCGTCGGTCACGCTGATAAGAATGTTGTTGTAAACACCTTTATCGGCATCACTCGGCGTACCAGACAGAACACCGTTAGCGAACGTTGCCCATGCAGGCTTGTTCTCGATGCTGAATTGTAGCGCTTCGTTTTCCGGATCATTCGCTGTAGCGGTGAAGCTGTAAGCAGACTGTGTTTCAACGAAAGTGGCTGGTGTACCGTTAATAACAGGTGGCAGATTAATAATGCCTGTGCCCGTCAGATCAAAGTCTGTTAATACCGGATCGTGATCCGATGAACGATACTGATCAGGACGATACCAGTCATTTTGCTGATTTTCTGATTTGTTTTCAGTGTTGTAGTCCAGCGCAGGCATTTCATCTGAGTTGATGTGCCAGTGCATAACCTGAGCCACGATGTCGTTAGCCGCTGAGCCATCAGCCTGAGTGAATACTGATGAACGCAGACGCGATTTATTCAGTGCCACGCTGGCAACGTTTGGTGTCTCAAGTGACTTGTACAGCATGTGATCAAGGCTGCCCGCTACGCCGTCATAGTAGTACGAGTAGTTATCGCCCTGCGCTTTGTCGCGTGCAAGATTTGCGAACTGCTGACCATAGAATACCTGCATAGGGTCTTCCCATGTGTAGGCATTAAAGTCACCCAGAATCGCAGCATGTTTTGCATCCTGACCTGTTGGATCACCATTGTTGAATAAGCCAACAACCGTTTGTGCCGCTTTCACACGCTGACCGTTACACGCGCCTTGTGTGGTACTGTCATCGCCAGCGCCACAGCTACCGCCTTTCGAACGGAAGTGATTCACCGCAACAACGAGTTTGTCACCACCAACCAGTGGCTCAAAGGTTTGTAGAATTGGCGCACGATGGCTGGCCGTAGCCGCATCGAATGGAACATCGGTGATAACCATTGGGTTGCCTACAGGCGACACACGGTTTTCACGGTAGATAATCGCTACCATCACTTCATCCGTGCCAACCTCGGCGATGCCAGGGTTAACGAAGTTCCAGGTGTTGATGTTGTCTTTTTCGTTCAGTGCTGCAACTAAATCTTCAATCGCAGAACCTGCACCAAAACCGTTTTCAATCTCCATCAAACCAATGATGTCAGCGTTTAACAGAGTTAACGCTTTAACGATTTTACGTTTTTGACGACCAAACTCATTATCGTTGTCTGCACCACGACCATCAAAACGCGTGTAGTAGTTCAGCACGTTCATGCTGGCGACACGGATATGATCACCGTATAAACGGGTGAATGGTTTAGAACGACGAGGAGTCGCATTAACGAACTGAGGCTGATTCACCGGCACAACTTTGTAGTTGCCAAAGGTGTAGCTCATCACACCGCTGATGCCTGACACTTTAGAGCCAGAACGTAGCGGATCGTCCGCATTAATCGTTGGGTAGTACGAGATAGATTCCGGGTAGGTTGAGTTTGAACCATCGTCAACATACAGACGGCGGTTTCTTAGTTTCTGATAACGACGCTCGTATTCATCGTCGGTCATCGACTCTGCATTACGAGGCTGTTTAAGACGGCCTGAAGACACCTGAATTTCACCGTAACGTGTAAAGCCTGAGCCAACCGTTACAAACAGGTTCTGTGGTAAGTTGATCCACATGCCTTCCAGTGATTCTTTCACGTTCTCGTCAGCAACCGGTAGTGTTACCTCTACCGCAGCGGTCAGGTTCAACTGACTGCTGGCACAAACTTCAACCCGGTCGATATTGTTGATCGTCGTTTGACCGAACGATTCAGCAACCTGGCCTGAGATACGAACTTTGTCACCAACGGATACATCAGAATCTGTCCAGCCAATGAACAACCCTTCTGAGGTTGCAGCATTGTCATCTTGCTGTGCCGTTTCTTCCTGAACCCAGAAGCCTTTCGCCTGATTAGCTTGTTGCAAATCAGCCGTAACAATTGCTTCGATAACCGCAGCATTACCAGCCATCGGACTTGCGTCGCCAGCACCCTGAACCGCACTGATTAGCGTTTCTGTACCGTCACCACACTGACCAAAATCAGCTGGAACGAATACACCGCCATCGCCAGAACAGGCGCTTTCACCACTACAGCCTAAACCGTCGAAAGTATCACGCGAGAAGCCAACCCATTGTTCTGATGGAACAAAGCTGTCATCAGCAATACGATCACCTGTGGTGATGCCGTTTTTACGACGAAGTGTGTGGTCTTTCATGGACGTGTCGCCACTGCCCCATGTCTGACGCTCACCAACGCGGCCAATTACATCATTGATTTGATCATCAACCAGTAATACCAGCGCATCGTCACCGTTGAAGTATGTAATGTTACTGGTTACATCACTTTTTGGTGCTAACTGATCATTCGATGAAGCGTTAGTAATAACGTAACTTTCACCAGCGCCCAGCGTACCTGACAAGGTGATGTTGTTCAGACCTGAGGTATCCAGGGTTTTACCATTGTTCGCCAGAACAATTTTCACCCGGCTCAGATCAAACGCGCTGCTACCAAAGTTAGTGATTTCAACCGCTTTATTGTTGCTGCTACCTTCCACATATTCAGTAAAGATAACCGGGAATGAAGTACCCGATGCAGCTTCACGTACTGTTAAGGTAAATGCATTCAACGCAACTGGCGGGCTCTTACCATCGGTCACTGAGATCACGATGTTCTGATACTGACCTGCATCGGCATTCGCTGGCGAACCCGTTAATGCACCGGTCGTCGTGTCAAAACTTGCCCAGTCAGGCTTGTTCTCAATCGCAAATGTCAGTGTATCGCCATCTGCATCGTTAACGTCTGGTGTAAAGCTGTAATCTTCACCCGCTTCAATCACTTCAGTCGGCTGACCTGAGATCACAGGTGCAGTATTACCCGCCGGATAAACCGCAATGCTGAATGCCTGTAGTGTCGAAGATAACTGACCGTCTGTTACTGTGATACGGATATCTGCGTAAGTGTTGATATCGCCGTCCACCGGAGTACCGGTTAACTCACCCGTATTGGTATCGAAACTCGCCCATGAAGGCTGATTCGCAATACTGAACGTGACTGGATCATTGTCTGCATCATTCGATGCCGGTGTGAAGGTATAGGTATTACCAACGATGATGTGTGTTGCTGGTGAACCTGAGATGGTTGGACGACGGTTAGAACCGGCGTTATCACCGACCAGGTTAATATCGGCAACCACAGGATCGTGGTCTGAAGAGCGGAAAGGATTATTCGCGTACCAGTTAGCTAACTGTGCCGCTGATTTACCTTCCGTGTTGTAATCAAGATAACGGGTTTCATCAGCATTGATGTGCCAGTGCTCTGCCTGAACCACTTTGTCCAGAACCGCTGTTGGCAACAACATGTGATCCAGACTACCAGCCTGACCACCGAAGAAGTAAGAATAGTGTTCACCAACTTCTTTCTCGTTACCGACGTTGCTGAAACCAGCCGTGTAGAAGGTTTGTAGCGGATCTTCCTGCGAGTATGCATTCAAATCACCCAGCACCATCACATTGTCAGTCGCCTGACCGGTTGGATTACCATTGGCAAGAATGTTAACCAGTGCCTGAGCCGCCAGAACACGCTGGCCGTTACAGTTACCCTGAACGGAATCATCATGACCGCCGCCACACGCACTTCCTTTTGATTTGAAGTGGTTAACGATGATCGTCAGATCTTCACCACCTTGCAGGGAATTAAACGTCTGCACTAATGGTGGACGATGTTTACGTGTATTCGCGTCGAATGGCTCGTCTGTAATGATAACGGCATCGCCTTTCAGACCAACACGGTCACTACGATAGATAAGACCAACAGCAATTTCGTCGGTGCCAATCTTCGCTACGCCCGGGTCAACGAATGCCCAGTTATGCAGGTCATCTTTTGCGTTCAGACCTTCAACCAGATCTGCAATGGCAGAATCTGCCGCATAACCGTTGTTTTCGATTTCCATTAAACCAAGGATGTCAGCATCAGACGCAACAATAGCGGTGATGATTTTGTCACGTTGGCGTTGGAATTCTTGTGCGTTATCAGCACCACGGCCGTTATAACGAGTGAAGTAGTTCAGTACGTTAAAGCTTGCTACCCGAATATCAGCATCAGACTGACGAGGTGTTGGCACCGCTTTACGTGGATTAGCATCAACAAACTGAGGCTGTGACGTAGCAATCAGGTGGAAGTCATTGTTACTTACCGTAACAACCGCCGCCAGATTTTGAACCGTCGCGCCTGAGCGAAGTGCATCAGTAGCAGAGAATGTTGGATAGAAGCTGATAGTATCAGGATTATCCGCCGTTAAACCGTCATCCAGAATGATGCGATTCAGTGCATTCGCTGCCGCCAGATCACTGCGTTGTTGGCTGTTGGCTGCATATTTTTCAGTAGGTTGTAATAAACGACCGTTTGACAGCTCAATCTGACCTTCTTTTGCGAAGTTGTAATCAAGTGTCACCGTTAACGATTGTGGGAAGACAACCGCCATACCTTCAACCGCTTCAAGCGATGTATCAGAATCAAATGGCATGTTAACGCTGGCAGGTGTGATCAGTGACAACTGATTGTTCGCACAAACCGTTAATCCCTGAACCGATGCCAGTTCAGTCAGCCCTTTGTATTCTTTGGCCTGAGCCAGAAGACGAACCTGATCACCAACATTCACTGCGTCGGCAGTATGGTAAACAAAGATACCTTCTGACGTTTGCGGGTCATTATCAGAATCTGTGGTTTCTTCCTGAATGAAGAAGCCTGAGTAACCACCTTCGCCTTGCAGAGAACTAACAACAACACCTTCAACCACCACATTGGCGCCGGTCATTTGTGTGCTGTTACCTGAACCCTGAATTGCACTGATAAGTGTGGTACTGCCATCGCCACAAATCCCCAGCTCTGGTGTCCCCCCGTCACCACCTGTGCTTCCACAGGCGGCAGTACCACTACAGCCTAGTCCGTCAAAGGTGTTCTGTGAAAAGCCCTGCCATTCCGCAGCCGGGTCAAACGCGTCATCATGTACAGTATCACCTGATTCGATGCTGGCATTACGACGTAGTGTCTGTTCTTTCGTCGCGGTTTCGCCTGAGCCCCAGTTACTACCTGGATCAGTACCAACCTGACCAAACACATCGACAATTTCGTCATCAACATAAAGCACCAGCGCGTCATCACCGTTGAAGTAAGTGATGGTTGAGAACATATCACTCTTCGACTTCAGACCGTCATCAGCACCACTGTTACCGATAACATAGCTTGCGCCTGCCGCCAGTGTGCCTGTTGGTGTTGCTGTATTCAGGCCTGCGGTATCGAGTGTTTTACCATTGTTCGCCAGAACAATTTTCACTCGGCTCAGATCAATAGCACTGTCGGTGAAGTTAGTGATTTCAACCGCTTTGTTGCTGCCAGAACCTTCCACGTATTCCGTGAAAATTACGCCGGTCACAACGGTTGCACTTCTGACACGTAAATCAAACGCATCCAGTGCCACTGCCGGATTACGGCCGTCATTAACTGAAATAACGATACCAGACACCGTACCGACATCACTTTCTGTTGGTGTGCCAGATAACGTGCCTGTTGTGGTATCAAATGACATCCAGTCAGCTTTGTTCGTCACCGCGAACGTTAAGCTATCACTTTCCGGATCGGTCGAAACCGGGGTAAATGACCAATTTTCGCCCGCTTTTACGGAAGTTGTTGGTGTACCGGAAATTTGTGGTGGGAAATTAATACTCGCCGGATCAACAACGTTGATGGCAAAGGCTGTTAATGAAGCAGATAACTCACCATCAGACACCGTAATCACGATGTTGCTGTACGTTCCCGCATCGCCTTGTGCTGGCGTGCCAGACAAAATACCGTTTGACTGATCAAAGTCAGCCCATGACGGCTTGTTCTGAATGCTGAACGTTAGTGAGTCATTGTTTGAATCCGTTGCTGCCGGTGCAAAGCTATAGTTTGCATCCCAGCCAATCAGGGTTTGTGGTGAACCAGTAATAACCGGTGCCACGTTACCAGGTGGTGGACAAGTACCGCCATACAAGGTTTCAGCAAAGTTTGGATTATCGATGAACGGGTTACGGTTACCCTGACGCTCTACGGTTCTGGTATGACGACGTGTTTCAAACGCATCAACCGGATCAGCACGGTGCCAGTCCATCAAGGTACAAAGTACACCTAATGTTGGCGAGCT
>CBFHMJ010000025.1:0-287982 GCA_965656875.1 Alteromonadaceae bacterium | reverse complement strand
AAATCGTCAAATCGTCAAATCGTCAAATCGTCAAATCGTCAAATCGTCAAATCGTCAAATCGTCAAATCGTCAAATCGTCAAATCGTCAAATCGTCAAATCGTCAAATCGTCAAATCGTCAAATCGTTAGATCTCTGAAAGATCAGACTGTTAACTCTCCTCCCGTTTCCTACTATTCAGCTATATAGCGTGTCAACTTCGGCTGAGATATCGTTATTTTCTAATCAGATCAGAAGACATTCCGGGCTCAAGAACTTCAAGACCACCAATCCAGTCAGTCCCCGGTGGAATTTCTAGTTTGTAGGGTTGGGGAGGGTTCTCAACATTAGTAAACCTTAATTCATAGGAGCCGGAACTTAATTGTTCTGTAATGAAGAAACCATCAGTCTCCAGTTTTATCGATTTAACTTCGCGATTTTTTTTGATGTCAAAGATCACTATTTCAGCATTTTCAGGTATTTCTGCTTGAGCCAGATAAACGCCGTCGAATCCTACGCTGTTGACAATTTCAGGTGTTAACACAACACGAGTCCCGGGTCGTAAGGTTACGGCATCCAAATCCGAGGTAAGCGTGTAAGAGACATCCAGACTATTGTTATCGTAACGAATGACAATCTTACTGTCTGTTGCTAGTCCATCGATCTGAAAAACACCTTCTTCGTTGGTAATGCCTGGTCGTCCATCAGCAAAGACCTTAAATCCTTCAATAGGTGTTCTAATGCCATCTTCATCAGGAGGAGACATCACTTTCCCATATACACTACCAGAACCAAAATGCTTGAAGGCCAGGTTACGTTTAATATTAGAAAATGTTTGCTGCCATTTAAGTTGCAGACTATACGTTTCTCCATCGGTGGTCATACCTAACTCAAGGTTATCTTTGTAGCGCCAGGCCGCACCGATATTTTTAGTGATTGGTTCTCCTTCGCTCCAGTTCAAACCAATAGAAACATCCCAACTATTATCGACAGGATCTCTGAATCTCATTCGAGTACCTGCCGCCAGTTTTTGAGCGACGGTGTCCCAGGTCAGCGTCAAATCATTGCCACCAATAATCTTAACGAAGCCTGTCAGTGCTGCCGTGGATTGTATTTTCTCTTCTTTGTTATAGGTGGTCATGACATCGACTTTCGTTGATATTTGTCGGGTGAGACGTCTGGTCGCTGACTGGAACAATGAAATATTGCCCGGTAAATAGCGTAGAGCTGATGACAAGTTCCACTGGAAAACGGAAGCGGAATGATCCACGGTAATTAAATTATCAATCGTGCCTGATTTAGGGAGTATCCGTTCTCCCGCACCCTTAGGTTTTTTTACATCAAACATGTTGACGATTAATTGTTGGTTGTTAAGTCCGGTGTAGTACATTGAAAGCGTTTGATACCGTTCATTATCAAGTAGCATTGCTTCGTATTGAAAATTCAGGTTGTCGGTAGCACGCCATGTTGCATCGAAACTCAACGCGTTTTCTTTATATTCGTCACCCTTCAATCGATTGATATGAGCACCAACACTGAAATGATCTGAGATACCTACCCGAGCATTTCCTGAGATCAAACTACCTGCATCAGAAGATCCTGCTGCCCCGTAAAGGTTCCAGTCGCCGGGCTTAAGTAACTTAGAGTTATCCGGAGCAATTCGGACCATTCGAGTTTCTTGCTGTCCATTTGGATAGAACAGTTTAAACATGAAAACATCATTACCGGCCGCAAGTTGTTCTGGTAAATGGAAGTTACCGGATTTGTCGGTTTTTTCGGTATATAGCAGCAGACCATTCTTAAAGATATCAACCTCAGTCTCAGGTCGAAAGGTATCCCAGTATTCGAATTTACCCGCTGCATTCGTGGCTTCACTGGTTTCTATCTTAAAGCCATTCTTCAGAGCTTTTGATGAAGTAAGCAGACTGGTAAAGGTGTGACTATCTCCAAATTCCATATGATGGAAATCTTCGAGATCGAAGGTGTCATAGCGAAAACCATCGAAGTGAGGTTTCATATCTTCGCCGTCGATAGTGCTGTTGATTCTCAAAGTACCTTTCCCAATGTCACTGAGTAAATTGAAGAACCCACTTTTCTCAATAGGATTGCCTTTTTGAAAGGACATATTGCCACCAAACTTCATTTCCAGTGCTTTCTCTGATGGTGACTCCCTGGGTTCTACTTTTTTAATACGCTCAACTTCAGCTTTTTGGTACTCATACTTTTTCCGGTCGAGAACCCGTTTAACTTTTTGTTGCTTGAGCGTCATGAATTCGGGAATGATGGATAATCCGTAACGAAACAGTGTCCAGTTACTGTTAACTTTAATCCACTTAGGAAAGGCATCGTATCTTAGCCAGATATTCCCATCCTTAAAGACTAATTCATCAGCGTTGTACATGACGGTCTCTGAGCCCTCAATATTGCTGCCAGCCTGAAGTTGATGAGCATCAATCCAGTAGATGAATTCCTCCGGGTAACGTATTCCCTGGCATCGCATACCATCAGGCTGGCAAGTGACAGGCATGTCATACCAGTTTTCAAACAGATCTTTAATATTCACAAATGGGCGCTCTTCTTCGTCCATTTGAACAGAGTAGAAGTGAGTTCCTTTACCAAAGCCTGTAATGAATTCAACAAATTCTTCGTACAACTCGGGGGCTTCTGCCCGAACAGGAGCAATGAAGGTAAGAACTACCAGATACAGAAGAAGGGAAAAAAGGCGTTGCATACAGCGAGAGAATGAGAGGCAAGCAGGCTAAACGACCGGGCAGGAAAGCCTCAGATCGCTTAGCTGACAGCAAGGAAACACCGTAAAGGTTGAGAAAACTAACACGCGTACCTTATGTAAATTCATACAATTAAGCGCTTTTACAGTCGATGTTTGTTTTCACGTCTGGTGTTGTTAATTCTGAATACGTTAACTGGTAAGTGCCTTGTTGGAAGGGTTTGGCAATTTTGATATCACGTTTTGAGCCACGAAGACTTACAACACGATCATCATAAACCGGCTCGCCAGGTTGACTTTGATTGACAATGGTCAGTTGTCCTTCAAAACGCCATTCAGATTCATTGATGGTTGTGACGATTAAATTGCCATCTTCTTCGTTGGCAATGCACTGAAAATCAAGCACTGCAGATCCTTCGCCTTTTCTGCCGTAAATTGCGACAGCGGTCTCCATTTTGATATCGATTTTCATGCCAAGGGCGCCATCGCCAGCTGTGCCTGCGTCGATCACTTTGGCTGTTTCAAGCATCTGAACCAGTAAATGGGTTCTGTAATCGCCATCAGTGATGTCTTTGTTCGGACGGAATGACACTCGGATGTCGCGACGTTGCCCTGGTTTAAGTGACAAACGCTTTGGACTGACTCTGAGGTTTTTAGTGATGTTTTCTGTTTCTTTTGTATCTGGAGACAGGTGTTCACCCATAGCCAACGACGAGTCGCCAATGTCAAGATAGATAGGATTGATATTCAGACGAATAGGCTCGTCACCGTCATTGGTAATAATAAAAGACTGTGTTGCGGGTTTGGTTAAATCGAATTCAACAACACCGGGGGCGACGAGAAAAGAGTTTTCAGCTAATGTTACAAAGGGAGCTAATAGCAGGAAGAAGATACTTTTTTTCATAGTTTACTCGCTTCTTAAAACAGGAATTAGCCAGTAGCACGAGGCTACCAGCTAAAGGTGTTAAATCAGATGCGATTTATGCATATACCAGACGGAATGTAGCAGTACCTACATAGTCGCCAGGGATGTTGTCAGCGTTAACGTTTGCAGTACCGCCAACACGGATGTTGTTAAGAGTACCAGCAGCGTCAAATGCACCACCACCTAGAGGGTCAACACTGCCGCCCATTGCGAACTGGTCAACTGTGATACGTTTTTGAGCACCGATACCGTCGTCAGTGATCATTTCGATTGAAGCTTCAAGAACAGAAGCTGTAACTGCACGATCTGCTTCACCAGTTGCGTCGAATACTGCCGCACCTGAATCTTCTGGTCTTACAAGAACAGTTGCTGCTGAACCAGCGATTTGCTCAGGGAAACGAAGAGATGCAACTTCAGTGATAGTGATTGGTTGAAGAAGTTTGATTGTAGCCTGGAAAGTTTCGTCAGCTGCTTGAACGTTTAAAGCTGCGCCGAAAGAAGCTGCTACTACTGCGGATAAAGCTGTTGTTTTGATTAAAGTATTAAGTTTCATAATTTTTTCCTTATTTTGAAAGTTTGTTACCAATGTTGTATTGGTGTTACCAGAATATTTCCAAATGTACTCTGTCGCACCGGAGCAATGTTTCCTTGTGACTATTGCTGTTTGCTATAAGCAGGCAAATTGGTTTTCTTGTATTTACGAAGTCCTCGCTCAGTAATCCCAAAGTTACTGATGATTTCGTTATTTGTGTGTCCGTCTACTACCGCTTCGATAATTGCTGCGCGACGAACTGCCAAATAAATTCCCCAGAGTGATGGCAGATCGACAAAGCCGCGATCATCAGTGTTTGAAACAATCCGTTTGTATTCCGTTTCTGAAAGTTGAATATTTAACTTCTTATTGAATTCATCTCGCCGTGTTGCAATATAAAGTTTTCTACCTCCGTACTTTTGAATGATTTCCAACATGGTAGGAAATCCACTGTTATGTGCTAATTCAGCAGCAAGCCAGGGAAGACATGACAAAACTCGCGTCCTGTTTTCCTCACAAAAGTTAATTAGCTGTTTCATGTAGCTTGTGTTATCTACCAGAATTCCGGCAAATAGTTTCATTATTTTGTTTCCTATTTGTTAAATTTAAGTGTGTTGTAATAACAATTGAAAAGCATCCTGGTTGCACGGGGGAACTGTTCCCGTAACAATCCTCAATAATGGTATTCATATTGTTAACATCCGGGTAGACCTCTATTAGAGCCAATTAAGTTCCTTATTGTGGTTAATTCATATAGCAAGATGGATTATTTAATAATATCCGGAGTGAGAGACAGGGATTTAAGCTGATAAAGCCAAGTATTTCATGGGGATAACCCCTTATAACGACAGGAACCACGGGGGAAACAGAATGAAGACCTAAAAAAAATATGGTTTTTGTTTAAAAGTCTTTAACTATAGTAGAGCTTTAGGTTAGTTATGCTGACTTTGCATATTCAAGAATGTAAAAGTTGTATCTTAAATCGGTAAGCTATTCGTTCGTAAAGTACTTCGATTAAATTTCATGTGATTTTCTAATGTAAATTGTTGATGAGGATGGTAAGTAAAAGCCGTTCAGCTTCGTCGTTATCAAAATAAAGTAGATTAAATCTTAATCACTTGTTATTCGAATTGTTGTCTTCCTTGTTTATTTTATTTCATTTGTTGAATTTCACAGAACACTCCTTGTACGACCATCAAAGAGCTAAAGCCATTTGTATCACTTCGATATCCGAACAGGATCTGAAGAATAATAAACACCAACAGGTTTAGGTTAGCGATGGATTTACTGTCTGTAACAAGAGGTGAATTTGATATGATAGCGAGCAGAATAAGGCAAGGTTAAAACAGAGTGACATTGAAGGATAAAATTAAGAGCTATTTGTCAGCTTCGGGCCGTTGGCTGATGAAAACAATGTTAAAGCTTTCTTTGGCAGGTTTAGCTGTGCTGCTAATTTGGTTTATTTATCTGGATAGCAAAGTGTCGCAAAGTTTTGCGGGCACCCGGTGGGAAATACCTGTTCAGGTTTTTGCTGAACCATTAGCGATATCACCAGGGCAATCGTTAAGCCGGGATCAATTAGTAACAACGCTAAAGAACCTGAATTATCAAAAGGTAAATCGAGTCACTCGTTCCGGAGATTATGCCGTTAACAACAACAACGTTGTTTTTTATCGACGGGCATTCAGCTTTGCTGATGGCGCAGAGCCTGCCAGAAAAATAGTTGTGCGCCTGAATGCTGGTTCTGTTACTTCGATTGTTGAAGGTAAGCGGGAATTAACGAATATCCGGCTGGATGCTGAGTTGATGGCGCGATTACTGTCTTCTTCGTCTGAAGATCGTGAATTTATTTCTCTGGAGAGATTTCCCGAGTTTTTTAAAGACACCCTACTGTTAGTGGAAGACCGAAATTTCTATCACCATGCTGGCGTATCGCCATTAGGTATCCTCAGAGCGCTTATTAGAAATATTGCTGCTGGCCGAACGGTCCAGGGAGGAAGTACGTTAACGCAGCAATTAGCAAAGAATATGTATTTGACGCATGAGCGGACTTTATGGCGAAAAATCAACGAGGTCTTTATTGCGTTAATTCTGGATTATCGATTTAGTAAAGATGAGTTGCTGGAAGCCTATCTGAATGAAATTAATCTCGGTCATGCGGGGAATCGAGCAATACATGGCTTTGGACTGGCCAGTCGTTTCTATTTTGGTAAGCCAATTAATGAAGTATCCGCATCAGAAGCGGCTTTGCTGGTGGCTATGGTGAAAGGCCCATCCTGGTATAATCCTCGCAAACATCACGACAGAGCTGTTTCTCGCAGAGATCTGGTATTGCGGTTGATGTTTGAACATCATTTACTATCTAAAGAACAATACAACTGGGCGGTATCTACGCCGGTTAAACTGGCTACTCGCGCCAGCTTTGTGACGGTTCGTTACCCGGCTTATCTTGATCAGGTGCGTAGAGAATTAAGATTTATCACTGCGGGCGAATCGCCGGGTGAGTTAGGGTTACGAGTCTTCACACGATTTGATCCCGCTGTTCAGCAACATCTGGAGAGAACAGTCCAGCAGCAAATTCCACTTATCGAAGCAAAGAATGATGTGTCAGGGCTTGAAGTTGCCAGTGTCGTTTCCGATTATCATCGCTCAGGAATTGTCGCTATGGTAGGTGCCAGGAATGTCAATTTTGCCGGATTTAATCGTGCTCTTAATGCAAAACGAAATATTGGATCGTTGATCAAACCGGCAATATATCTGGAAGCGTTCGAACAAGATTACATGTTAAATACCTTACTGGATGATAAGCCAGTTACGCTGGTTAACGGTTCGGGTGATCGCTGGAATCCTCAGAATTACGATAAACGTTTTTTACAGTCAGTCACCGTTTTTGATGCTTTAAAAGCCTCACGAAACATACCTGCTGTAAACGTCGGTATGGATATTGGTATTGAAGATGTCATTGATATTCTGCAAGATGCCGGTGTACATCAATCGATAAAAGACAGACCATCTCTGTTACTGGGGGCATTGGAACTCAGCCCATTACAGGTTAATCAGTTTTACAGCACATTAGCGCGTCTTGGCAGTTATCAACCTGTGTCAGCTGTTCATACGATTACTGACAGTAAAGGTGATTTATATTGGCAGAAAAGAGTAGAACCTAAGCAAATAGTGTCATTAAAATCAGCAGCGTTACTTAATGCTGGATTAGTTGCTGTAGCCAATCAAGGCACCGCAAGGCAGTTGGCTGCAAAGTTTGGTCATCATTATTTCGCAGCTAAGACAGGGACGACGAATGATTTGCGTGATAGTTGGTTTAGTGGTTATGACGGGCAATTGGTGACGACAGTCTGGATTGGAAAAGATGATAACACACCAACCAATTTAACCGGTACTCGGGGGGCAATGAAGATTTTTAATCAGTTTTACCAGCCTTTACCTCGACATCCTGTGTCACAAACATTAGTGGATGGACTTGCAGAAGGGTGGTTTGATCCAAAAACCGGACATGCAAGCAGCCTGGCCTGTGATGATTATATTCTGTTACCGTATCGACCTGAGCGACAAACGCTGTCTGATACATGTATGCGCCACTGAAAAAAGATAGGGTAATAACCTCTAAAAAGTAACGTTGGAGATACGATGAACAAGGACGTTGAAAAATCAGTTTGTACAGAATCGACAGTTGTAACTGAGCAGCTATGCCGCTCCTGGTTGTCTCGACATTTTATTCAGCATGCTTATTGCCGTGAGTTTAGTGACGATAAATATCAGGGAGAAGTCCCGAAAGTTTCTAAAATTGATCATGCATGGCTGCTGGATGATGAGTCTGCTTCTCTCAAGATATCAATGAATATCAGCGAGACCGGAGATGATGCCGGATATCACCGAAATCGTTGTTTAGCGTCGATTAAAAAAATAGTAATACGAGATACATCACTGCCTGAGAAATATTGGTCTGACATCATCACCTGTTGGCTGGTGTTGCGTTATCTGGAATTACACTGGCAGACCCGACGACGGGCTTTCCAGATAAAATATCCCGGTCAAACAGATGCTATACAGGCATTAATGGACAATGAGCCTGTTTTACTACCTTTATTGCAGCTTGACTGGAATGACTCTCTACTTAGCTATCAGGATATTCAACAATATTGTCGCGAGATTTCGGCATTAAATCCTGAACTTCTTCATGATTTTTTCTCTCCTCTGTTATTTGTTGATAAAACGAAGAATATTCCGTCACTTTCTGATGTGCAGATTGAATTGAAAGCTCTGATAAGTATCGTGTCTTCATTTCTGGAGGTACTGGCATCAAAGGGATGCTCACAATCTGCAATTACCCAACAACTTAGTCTGTTAATCCACGACGTTAACGATTCTTCAAACTTCTCGTCGCTTACTGAAACACAAAAAAATTATATTCATCAGGAGATTATCGGTGATACAGAAGGGACGATTGTTTTTGGTGATTTGATGACGGGCTCCGGATTTTTTGCTGAGTTACTACATCATGTCAATTTGGACGCTGATAATCCCGATCTGGCCGTTTACTTAGGATGGAATGCGAATAAGCAACATTATCTGTCGACGAAAGCCAGTTTATTAACAGGGCATATCTACATACATTCACTGGCTGTAAGTGAACGAATGATGTCAATAGTGCCTGAGTGCTCTCGAAGAAATTTAGTGCCATCAATTGTTGTGGCTGATTTGACAGACATTGCAGAACATTCAGTCAAAGAGCAGTCGAAGTGGCAATCCGATATACGGTGTGAATATGGTGTATCTCGGGCAAAAGGATCGGTGATGAACTGGCTTCAGTTAATCAGACATTGCTGCAATACATTAAATCGTTCGGCATGGATTTTGGTTAAATCATCAGATTTGGTTCGTAAAGGTAAAGATCAACATATCAGGAGTCGTATGCTGGATCAGGGGGAGCTGGCATCTGTAATAGATTTGGGGCGATCGTCACTGATTCAACTACGTCCAACGGCTCAACTAACGAACAAGCCGTTTGTCTCTATGACATATTGCGATACAAAAGCTGGTGACAAACTTTGTGTGCGAGATGTTTCATTTGATGAGATGAAAGAACAATTAGTTAGTTGGTTGCCACGAGATTATCTGGATATCGAAACGTCTGCTACGGAGTTAATGGAAACCAGGTTGAAATCTCTTTATCGCAAACGTTTAACGCTGCAACAGCAAGTTTGCGATCTTGATCTGGCTATCAGGCAAGTGTGTCGGCCATATTTGTCGTAAATGCAGCAGATGGAGCATCCTGAATCTGTAGAATTTGTACCAGGTGAGTTCGATTATGTTGCACAAGATCGGCAAGCGTAAACTGATTAAGGTGATCTAAGAATATATTGGAGGCGTCATTAAGAATATGTTTGAGTCGGCATACTGGCTGGATTCTGCATGGCGGTGAATCGCAATCAATGACTTTGAGCGAATTCTCAAGTAGTGCCACTACCTCACCAATATTAATATCCTCGGCGGGACTTGCTAAAAAGAAACCACCGCCTTTTCCTCGACGTGTTTCTATTAAGTTCATCTTCCCCAGTTTATGTACGATTTTGTTGATGTGATTACGAGGGACGCCATAAATGTCGCTGACCTCATCAATGCTGGCTCTTTTCCCTTCTGGTAACAATGCCAGATATGTGAGTAATCTCAGGCTGTAGTCAGTATATTTGGTTAGTTGCATAGTGCTTACCCGGAATTCCTTTAAGTGTGTACAGTTTACAGCAGCGGCCTTTTCACCCGTATTTTCAAGTATTTCAATATAACGATAGTGACGCAATATAAAGTTCAGACAGTGAATTTCTTTATTAAAACGTTTTTATCTACCGCAGTTACAAATGGAATGAGATAGATAATATTTATTTAAATAAGGTTCCGCTGAAATACAAAACAAGCTACGACGGTTCGTTATGACAGTGTAACTTTGTATTTAATTTGGTACATCCTTTTCCTTTCAAAAATTTGCCGTCACGAATCAATTTTTTGTTCGATAATTAGATGGAGATATTTAAGAAATAGTCCTACTATCAGGTAATAGGATTGGTATAAAAAAGTAAAAATTATGATATCCGCCTGCATCCCCGAAATCGAAAATGAACGCCTGTCGGCTTTATATAAATATGGCATCCTTGATACCGATGCTGAGCATCAGTTTGATGAGTTGACACGATTAGCTTCTGATATTTGCGAAACACCTATAGCACTGATTAGTTTGGTTGATCCTGAAAGACAATGGTTTAAATCCGTTGTTGGCCTTGAAGCTCGTGAGACATCGCGAGAAATTGCATTCTGCTCGCATGCTATTTTAGAAAAGGATATTTTTGAAATCACCGATGCGTCTAAAGACGAACGTTTCCATGATAATCCACTGGTTCAAGGACCACCAGGCATTCGTTTTTATGCCGGCGCACCGTTATTTACACCTGAAGGCTATGCGATAGGGACGTTGTGTACAATTAGTGATGAACCGAAAAAGTTGAGTGATTCTCAGCGGCGGGCGTTAAAAACCCTCAGTAATCAGGTCGTGAGTCAGTTGGAACTTCGGTTGAAAGTCAAACAACTGGAGGAAGCCAGTGAGCACAAATCCTCTTTCTTATCTTTTATGAGTCATGAAATCAGAACACCACTCAATGCCATTATTGGATTCAGTCAGGTATTTCTCGAACAGAGTGAAATGGCTAAAGTTCCAGCACATTTAATTCGCTATGCCCGAGCCATTGATTTTAGTGGTCAGCGATTGTCAGGTTTGGTTAATTCAGTTCTCGACTTAGCGAAGATTGAAGCGGGTAAAATGGAGCTGGCAAAAGAACGTTTTAATGTACGTCATTTGATGAGTGGTATTCATGAAATGCTCGGTATGTATGCGTTAGATCAGAATGTTCATTTTGATTATCAGTTATCTGAGTCTGTCAGCGAGGATGTTTTTCAGGATAAAACGCGTTTAAGCCAGGTCATTACTAATCTGGCTCATAATGCCATCAAGTTTACCGGCAAGGGCCAGAGAGTGACCGTTCTTGTCGATCAGTATGATGATAAGCTGAAAATCAGAGTATGTGATGAAGGCATTGGGATGTCACAGGATGATATCTCGAAGTTGTTTAATAAATTCAATCAAGTCGGTAGTGGTAAACAAAGTCACTATGGCGGTACAGGATTAGGATTGGCGATTTCAAAAGGAATTGTGGAATTGATGGACGGAGAGATAGCTGTATCCAGTGTTCAAGGGCAGGGGACATGTTTTACCGTTACTATCCCCATAGAAGTTTGTCATTCCGCGAATGACTGTGGTGCAGCAGATCTGGTCCAGCAATTCCCTGATGGTATTAATGTGCTGGTGGTTGAGGATGACGAAATAAGCATGACTATTGTTAAAGTCTTGCTCGAGTCCTTAAAGGTATCAGTGCATTGCGCAAGCACTGGCGAGGCTGCGTTAGAGCTTGTGGACGCTGTCCGACCTGACGTTGTTTTCATGGACATGAACCTTCCAGGGTTAAGTGGTCAACAGGCGGCTGCAAAGATTCATAACAATCCCGAACTGGCTGATATTAAGGTTATTGCATTGTCTGCGGATGCGTTTACTGAAGATATTTCAGATGTACTGAGCGAATCAATTCAGGATTATTTAACAAAACCTGTAAGAAAAGATGATTTGATGAAGGTTTTGAATCGCTGGTGTGGACGTTCAGCAACGGTTTGAATGAGCCGTTACGAACATAAATAACCTGACAATTCAGATCGGTGCATCATTCATTGACGTACCAGACCATATATATGCTCTGACTACCGATCTGAATTAACGCTTACCTCGCTCTATTCTACTTCATAATCTGCATCATGATTTTTACTGGTATCTGACAGAGTGAGGATTCGCTTTTTACTGCCGGTATCATTGAGGTATTTTAACCAGCACTTGCTGTAGTCAAGTGTTGGTTCTGACTTTCCCGTTAGTTCTGATAAAAAGCGTTGTTCGACATCGCTTTCTGGTGTCAACTTTCCTTCTGTTAACGACATCATTGTTCTGCCGTAGTCTTCAAGTAGTTTAGCCTCTCTAATGGTGAATTTACCTGAGCGACTAAATCCGTAAGGGTAATTCTTGTCATCGTAGAACCTGGAGTTACCTATTCTCATGACTGTTTATCCTGTAAAAAAAGCAACTAAAACAGATTGGTAGTGATCTCGATACGCCACCAACCGCCTGAAAATCTGAATGCTGTTTATTGCTGTGCAACAAACGAATTTCGGGTTTTACAAACTTTTTGAATAAACTTCTGGTTGGCTCTGATGTTGAATTCAGGATGTCAGAGCTCCAGACTCCTGGCTATTCCGGTAGCCGAGAATTCAACTCAAAGATTCATTTCTCCTCATAAATCATTAGATGGATATATACAACACACCGTAGAGTGAATAACGGTGTGTTTGAACAAATTATTAGCCAGGTATCCCGCATCCGGCAACATTGAAATCGTTATAGCAGGAGACTGTTTTACCCGTTTATATTATTTCGATGCGTCTTTGCTATTTTTACCAGGCAATGATTGAATTGTCCCAGTGAATAAACTCCCCTGAATTTTGTGCGTCAACTCGTTCCGCAATTGTAATCATTCGCTCTCCGGTGATATCGGCATCAAACAGTTTTTCAGCTGGAACACGCGAAATAAAAGGTTTGGAAAGAGTGGATGGTGTAGTCCCAGGGTAAACGGCAACGCAGCACGCTTTAGGTAAGTTACGTTTCCACTCTATACTTAGAGTTTTGATGAACATATTAAGTGCTGCTTTGCTCATACGGTAACTGTGCCAGCCGCCAAGGGTGTTATTACTGATAGATCCGACGGCCGCAGAGATGGTAAGAAATTTGACGGTATCTTTACGTTGATACGTTTGCTCAATAGCCTGAGCACAGAGAATGGCGCTATAGCAGTTTACTTCCATATTCTTATGGAAAAATGCGGTATTAATCTGCTTTATGTTTTTTTCGGGTTGTCCTGCATCGGAATGTAACATACCGATAGTGTTATAGATAACGTCAGGCTTGTGTTGTTGAATGACATTTACCAGAGGATTTTGTTCATCAAATATATCTATATCAAGCAGTTGCAGTGTAGGTTGCGCGTCTGCTTTTAGCTTTAATTCTTCTGATCCCGCTCGGGAAATAGCGATAACTTCATGGCCTGCTGATAGCAGATAATCAATCATACCAGTGGCAATTCCACCATTAGCACCGACGATTAAGTATTTCATAACGGGTTCCTGTTGTGAGTGATAAGTTTCGTAGGAGGTACACGATAGAAAAGGTTGCTAAGGAGTGCAATAAAAG
Organism: Alteromonadaceae bacterium; assembly: GCA_965656875.1. GTDB lineage: Bacteria > Pseudomonadota > Gammaproteobacteria > Enterobacterales > Alteromonadaceae > CBFHMJ01. The sequence goes on along the minus strand of CBFHMJ010000025.1, from coordinate 274,470 downwards.
GTTTATAACTATACTGTTGCTCTAAGAGCAACAGTATAGTTAATTTGTTGATTCAGATACTTTTGTTACCGTGCTGCAATAGCTTCTGATTCGGAGGTGTAAACCGTACTATCACCACTATTCATCCAGAATGAAGTTCCTTGCGCTACAGGCAGGATCATATCTGGTCCGGGATCTTTTTCATCCCCTTTATGCACAATCATGCCAATATCAGCCTGGCCTGTTACGTATAAATTGCTATAGACACCAAAATTATCAACTCCGGAGAATGACAGCGGATTCGTCCACGATAATTCGCTTAGCGTGAATGGATGTAAGTCATCGCCCCACAGATGTAATCCCCAGCCATCGTAATCAGCCGCTTCCCGGTAATAATGGAAGCTGACTTGTTGGGCTTCTGACCAGCTTACAGTTAACGTTGGACTTGTTATATCGGTCATATTGAGATCAAAGGTATATAACCCGGCACCAGCCAACGGTAAATCGATATTGCTACTGTCACTACTGTTAGTGAGAACCACTGGCGTAGCAAGCGAGAAATCAGGTGACGTGGGACCACCAAGATTGATAACGCTCCAGTTCAAATCGGCGATTTTGAAGTTCCAGAAATCGTCGTCGTTCTGATTGGGTTGCCCGGCTAGCACAGTTTCATCAGCATAAACGGTTACTGAGTAATGACCAGAGCCGACATAGTTGAATGCGAATCCATCGCTCCAGCCATCCAGTTCACCTTTCAGATAGAGTGTTTGGTCGAGCGGTGGAACATCTTCTCCAATTACCTGAGTTTGTAGAACATCGAGATACCAGTTCCCGTCAGCTTGCTGACTAAGTGTGAATCGCCATCGGGCATCCTGTGAGGCGTCGAGCTGCATATTGCTTAATCCCTGGCCGTTTCCAACTGGTTCAGAGGTTCCAGGTTGAATATCACTACCTGTGTCATCAGTACTGGTTAAATCAATACTCCAGTTATCTGATGCGAGCTTAAACTCATGTGTGCCTGAAGGGAGTGTGAATTCGCCCTGGTAAACGTCGTTGCCGTTAGTATCAACTTGCCAGCTTAATCGATAGTCTTCACTCGTTGCCCAGCCATTCATACTTCCTTTAACATAAATAGCCTGATTAAATGGCCCGGTATTTTTTGAGATAACAGGTAAGTGATAAAGCTCATCATTCCAGTTGGTACGTTGTAACCAGAAATCATAAAGCCCGGTAACCGGGAAGTTATTTAGCAAATTTCCGGGGTTTGCACTGGCGGTGATTCCTTCCGGGGTAACTGGAGCACCGATATTTGTTGGACTCCAGTCAGCATCTGCAAATTTATATTCACCATCACCTGCAGCGACATTGATTGAGCGATAGTAAGTGCTGAATCCCAGATATGCCATTGGATCATCGACGCCCCAGCCATTAATGCCTCCACGAACATAAAGATCATTATTATGATTGCCATCATTTGCTGAATCCGGCAGTGGTGCTGGATCGTTTGCTGTAATCGGTATAGCAGTGGGCAGATTGTCACTATCGTTTTGCGTTGAACCGAATTGATGGTCATTATTGAGGTAAAGATTAGCGATAAGATTGCCTGATTGCTCTGTTGATAAACTGACTGCTGTGTCTCGGGTGAGATAAACAGGCTTATCAAATGTAGGTATGGTTTGGCCGTTATCAAGTGTTAAGTAGTCAGTGAAGAATAGTAAAAGTGCCGTAGTGTTATTCGTCCAGTTTATTCCAGTGGTAATTTCCTCCACGTTTAACGGCCCTTGAAAGTGGCCTGTATCGTCAATCGCGTATAACCATTCTCTGTTGTTACCATTCTGGTAGTGTAGATTTATGTCGACCGGTACACGGTTCTCAACGATAACATTCAACATTTTAACTGAACTTGAACCATCCAGATTATCAGCTGTTACTCTAAGTTTCAGTTCACTACCATTTGGATAATGACTGACGTCGATGTTGCTGACAAATGGCTGTGTCTGATCAATGCTCATGGTTGTATAAGGACCATTATTTACACTGACTTCCGTCGTAAATCGAACCAGAGGAAGAATAGAATCAACGTCAGGAACCATATTCATTGATAAGTTGCCTGCAACCATGGCGTTATCTTCAATCCCGGCAAGAGTAAAACCAGTGTTGTTACTGGCTGCTAGTTTTTCTGTTGCTCGGTAAATCACGAAGCTTAGTGGTTGAAGAGAGAGTGTTATTGTATTGGATTCAGCGGCTATTTCTTCGGGTAAATCATTGTCACCTCGCCAAACTGATTTGTAGGTAGGGGATGGGGCATTTACTGCAATATTTTGAGTGGTTGTGGTTGGGTTGAAAACGACGATGTAATCTTTCTTATCGGCATTATCAATCCGTGTAAATGCATAAACGGCATCATTATTGGTTTCGATGCTGTGGTGGATTCCGCGTCTTAATGCTTTATGGCTATGATAAATATGGGCGAATTGATTAAGACCAATATATAAAGGATGTTCCTCGTTAAAGTTGTCATCAGCTGTTGTATCAGTCGTACCAAACAAATCATTGTCATTATATTCGGCGACCAGTGACGGCATCATATCTTCTCGGGCATCCTGGTCTTCACCATCACCATTGAACCCCTGTTCATCACCGTAATAAATGACCGGGACTCCACGGGCAAAGAACATGAAGCCATGCGCCAACAATGAACGTTTTACTTTGTCGGTATCACTGATGTCAGGAAAGCTTTGATTGATTGAATGACCAATACGTCCGATATCATGGTTGCCAATGAAATTCATCAATTCGTTGGCGGTACTGTCGCCATCATTATACAAATCGTCAGCGGCAAAAACGTTTGCCAGTGAATCTGCATTTCCAGTTCCTGCAAATACAGATGATGCAGCGCCCTGAAAAGCAAAATCAAGAACAGCGGGCAGTTTTCCTTCTGTCGTATAACGACTCAGGACCGCTGGATTTCCCTCAAATACTTCGCCAAACAATTGGAAATTGGAGATGCCAGCATCAATCGCATGTTGAGTGATTGCGGGGGAAAATGCTTGCCAGAATTCAATATTGACGTGTTTAACGGTATCAATTCTGAAACCGTCAGGTTTAAACTCAGTGATTAGATTTTTAAAAATATCAATCATACCGGTGACGACATCCGGGTTATTTGTATCAAGATCGTCAAGACCAAAAAAATCGCCGTAAACTGAATTTTCACCAGAGAAAGTAGAATCCCCCTGATTATGGTAGAGCGACATGTTATTCAGCCATGCCGGTGATTTCGCGGATTCTGTGCCTGTAATAGTAAACGGAGTGTAAGTGTCACCCTGTTCTAACTGAGCCAGCGATTTATAATCGCAACTGGTAACGTTATCTTTGTAACTGCCATCCGGATTATGACATTCCTGATATTTAATGACGTCAGCAGTGTGATTGATGATGACGTCAAAGAAAACTTTGAGTCCTTCGTCATGTGCTTCATCAATGAATTCCTTTAACTCATCATTATCACCGAAATGTGGATCGACTTCAGTGTAGTCTAGTGTCCAGTAGCCGTGATATGCCGCGCTGTCTCCCTGAACAGCCTGATTACGAAGGACGGGCGTCATCCAGATAGCCGTTGCTCCCAGTTTTTTAATATAACTAAGCTTTTCTTTTAATCCTGCAATATCGCCACCGTGATACCAGGCCTTATCTGCTTTATTGAGCCCACCTGACGAAATGGGATCGGTTGTTGAGCCTTCGTCATTTTCTGTAGAGCCATTGGCAAATCGGTCGACCATGACAAAGTAAAAAATATCATCCTGAACGGTTCTGCTCAGATAGTTTTCGTTGTAGTTGGGGACTGTTGCTCCTGTTGCCGGAGGATCCGTTGCTGGTGGATCGTCTACTACTGGAGGTTCGTTATCAGATCCTCCGCCGCCGCATCCAGCGAGTAAAAAAGTTAGTAACAGGGTTGTCGGTGCCAACAAGGAAGGTGTTCGAGATGGTTTGTTCTTATTCATTTTTAACACGTTTTAATTTCCCGAATCGGTAATTGTTATGTTTTTTGCACCAGCAAATTAACCAGTTACCAGACCTTGTTCAATCAATTGAATACGTATTCATAAGCGGTAAATTGTCGCAGATATACGACTCATTTTGAGGCGTTTAAAAATACTTGAAATACGATAATTATAAATGATACTGTTATTATATACAGTGTTTCGGTTGGCGCTTATTTCCGAAAGCTAAAGGACAGTGATAATGCTCCCGGATAGCTTTGTATCACCATGTCGGACACAACGATGAACTAACTGGTTGCGGTTAATCGCTATCAGTGAATGAAGAACAGACGAGAAAATGATGGACGTAGAAGACATTAGTTACGCACAGCGACAACGACTTGCATTTATCGACTTTTGCTTGTTGTTTCAGGGGCATATCGCGAGAAATGAATTGCTGACCCGTTTCGAAGTTGGATTATCAGCAGCTACTCGTGACTTTAATCTCTATAAAAGTATGAGAGCTGACAATCTCGTTTACAGTACGACAGAAAAGCGATATTTCCAGACAAAGTCCTTTAAACCTTTGTTTGAGCATGACTCAAAAAAGATTTTGCTAAAACTGGCGAACCGGATTAGTGATGGCTTTGATGGGATTCAGGACATTCAGTTTCCGGTAGATTCTCCAGGACAAATCAATGTTCCTGACGTGAATGTTGTTGCCCGGATTATTCAAGCCATTTTGAATCAAAAAGCTGTCAGTATTATTTATACCTCATTATCCAGTGGTTCTGGAGCGCGAGAAGTTGTGCCTCATGCTGTTATTGATAATGGTTTGCGATGGCATGTCAGAGCCTGGGATCGTAAATCGAAATCATTCAGAGATTTTGTGATGACAAGGATCAGCAAAGTTTCCATAAAGGACAGAGCGTTTGATTTTGATGATTTAAAAGATGCCGATGAGCAGTGGCAAAGGACTATGACACTTGAGTTGGTGCCACATCCAAAAAATGTTAAGCATTCTCAGGCAATTGAACTGGACTATGGTATGACGGATGGCGTGTTGGCGTTGGATGTTCGCTCGGCAATGGCTGGCTACTTACTGCGTCGCTGGAATGTCGATTGCTCAGTTGATGCATCGTTGAGAGGACCAGAATATCAATTGTGGCTAAGAAATCGTCAAACGTTGTTAGGCGCTCAAAATCTGGTAATAGCGCCCGGTTATGAAGAGTCTGAACGATTGAGTGTTGTAACATCATCAAGCGAATAGTTGTACGTATTCTGGCAGTTGGACCTGGTATTCGGAACTGCCGATGGTATCAGTAATCGAGAATAGTTAGCGGGAAGCCAGAAAGGAATAATAATAATTAACAAACATGGGGTCAGAACATGGAATGGATTGTTGAAAGATACGTTGAGTTCGGAGGCACGGCAGCTACATAGCTAGTTTAATGTAATATGCTGATAACGTGCGTTGCTGAGTTTGATTGTATGACGGTTTTGACCAAAGAGCGGTAGCAGAAGTCGTTCTGCAAACTAATAGCCCCTGGTTTCAGGGGCTATGTTAAGTATCTAAGTTAGCGTACGTTACGCGTTCAGATATGCTTGATACTTACTCGACAATATCCATTTCTTCCATCAGGTGTTTTGCGCCATCAACGTATTCCATCATCCAAAGGATATAACGAATATCAACATGGATTGCACGTGTAATCGCAGGATTGAAATACCAGTCTTTGGTAATAGATTCATAAGTGGAATCGAAGTTTAAACCGACCAGCTCACCTTTGCCATTCATAACAGCTGAGCCAGAGTTTCCACCGGTAGTATCTGCGCTCGATAAGAAGTTCACGGGTACTGCATTAAAATGAGTTAGCTGAGGTAAACCAGACAATGCAGATTGCTTGCCTACGACAGATTTAAGGTAGTAGTCACCAAATACTCGTTGAGCGTAGACATCCATCATATTTTGAGGCGCATTAAATGGTTCAACACCTGTGTTTTTATTAATCATGCCGCGCACAGATGTAAAAGGTGTTTTGTATACGCCGTCTGTAGCCGGATATCCGTCAACAGTGCCGTAAGTCACTCTGAGGGTACTGTTAGCATCAGGGTAAACGGGTTTACCTTTTTGATTATTAAATTCAATAATCGCTTTCATATAGGCCGGTCTGACTTTGGCAATCTCACCATCCAGCTCTTTCATCTGATCTTCAAATTGTTTGCCCGTGTCGTAAAGCGCTGCAGCCAGCTTTATCATGGGATCATTGGCAGCATCCAGCGCGTCAAGCGACTGGCCTATCCAGTTTAATCGAGTATCGAGGTCAGATAGCGATGAGTTATTAATCAGGTCGGCGAGTCTTGTGCTGATAGCTTGTTCAGACATACCCGGTTGTATACCCAACACTTCATTTAACGCGTACACCTGAAAAGCTGTCGGTTGTTTCAGATATTCGGTAACAAACATCGTCCAGATAGCCGTATCTACTGATGATTTGAATCGGCTTTGCAGGCGTTTAAGTTTTGCTTTGAACATTGGCAGGTCACGATTTTGGTAACCAGATTCTCTCAGGTGATCATCTTTTTGCTGTTCTTTTGCCAGTCGATAGAGTTTAGAGGCTGCATTTAACAGACTTGAACCTGTACCAGCACGATAATAGTACGCTTGTTTTTGTAACTTGTGCTTTTGGTCAAGCAGGCTTTGTAATTTTGTTAGCGTTTGCAGGTGGGCTTTTCCGTCTGCGGTACTTTTCATCCAGGCGACTAATTCAGCTTCCTGCTCTTGTTTTAAGCCATAAATATCAGTAACTCGGAATCCATCTAAAAGTCCCTGACGTTTCTTCATTCTATTGTTGATGCTTTTTACACGAGAAGAATATGTGACCTCAGCGGCTTCATCACCCTTGGTTGCTTTTGCAATAACAGCCAGTTCTTTTAAATTCATTTCTACCAGTGTTGGATAGGACCATTCAGAGGCGAATTGAATTTCTGATGTGAGTTTGTAGCGACTTGTGCGGCCCGGCCAGCCTGCCAAAAGAATAGGGTCGCCTGCCATCACGCCTTTTTTACTGACTTTTAACCAGGATTTTGGCTTAAATGGAACATTCTTCTCGCTGTATTCGGCTGGTTTGCCGTCAGGTGACACATAAGCGCGGAAAAATGAATAGTCGCCTGTATGTCTCGGGTATTCAAAGTTATCGATGTCGCCGCCAAATGCACCAACAGATAAGCTTGGTGCATAAACAAGCCTGACATCTTTAATCATGAGTTTTTTAATCAGAAAGTACTGCATGCCATGATGAAAGCTTCTGACCTGGCAGCGATAATCCGGTGATGATTCGCACGCAGCAATGAGTTGTTTTTTCTCAGTTTCAATCGCATCAAAATAGGCTTTACCACCAATATTCTCCGGGATTTTCTGGAAAATGGTGTCGGTGACATCAGTGACTTCTTTAGTCAGATAGAGTCTTTCTTGTGGTCCTGCATGAAGTTCATCACTTTTAGTTTTAGCAATGAATCCTTTTTCAATCAGATTATTTTCTTTGGAAGAATTGTGTTGAATAGCGCCATAAGCACAATGATGATTGGTGACGACTAAACCTTCCGGAGAGACAAATGATGCAGAGCAGTAACCCAGTCCCACCACCGCATTCAGAGGGTAGCTATTTAAATCAGCAATTTGTTTTGCTGGCAGCTCAATACCAATAGCACTTAATTCTTTTTTCAACAATGGCAATTGATGAGGTTGCCATTGACCTTCATTGGCGATTGTATTCCCGGATGCCAGAGCCACCGAGACTGAGAATGGCAGCATTAGTCCTTTAAGCAAAGAAAATTGTTTTTGCATGAGTTGTTACTCTGATTATTGGAATTGTGGCGAGTATATCAATGTCACAAAGTGAAGTTCAGTATTACGCGCTTATTTACCTGAACTATCGGATCAAATTTAAGCAACAGCCTGTTCTTTATATTCTTTTTCGCTACATATATATGCAAGATTGGCGTGAATTAAGGGTGTTCGAATTTATTGAGCGGGGTATGATAAATCCCTTGTTTTAATATTGGTAACTAAAGACATGAGCGTAGCAACGTCCGTCAATGCATTGAATGATACTCAGCAACACGTAAAAACGAAGGTTCGTTTTGAAGGCGTTGATGTCCTTCGTGGTTTGATCATTGTGTTGATGGCTCTCGATCACACCAGAGATTTCTGGGCGCCAACTTTATTTCAACCTGAAGACATAGAACATTCAAATCTTGCATGGTTTTTGACCCGGTGGGTGACACACTTATGTGCGCCTTTGTTTGTGTTCCTTGCGGGCACATCAGTCTGGTTCCAGCTTCAACGAAGTAACAAAGTCGAGGTGTCACGATTTTTAATTAGTCGAGGTCTTTGGTTGGTATTTTTGGAAGTTACGATCAATACATTGTCCTGGCATATCCCTGATATGCCACCTAACATCGTACTTCAGGTAATCTGGATACTGGGTGTTTCAATGTTATTGATGGCTGCTTTTATCTGGTTACCGTTGTGGGTTATGGTGTCGTTGTCGGTCATCATGATAACCGGTCATAATCTGCTTGATGATTATACCAATAATGCATTTTGGTGGTCGCTACTTCATCAATCAATGATGTTTAATGGTGGCGACGATTCTGCTCTGGTTGTTATGTATCCTCTTATTCCATGGCCTGCCATCATGATTTTGGGATATCTGGCCGGAGAGTTATACCGAGGAAATAAAGATGAGTTAGTGAACAGGCTACGAGTTAGCGCACTGGCAATGATTGTAAGCTTTGTTGTTTTGCGAGTATTGTTCACTTATGGCGAGCCTAACGCTTTTCTGGTTTATGAAAACTGGCAAAAAACGTTGATGTCTTTTCTTAATGTTACGAAGTACCCTCCATCTCTTTTATATACCCTTATTACACTTGGCGTAGGCTTACTGTTACTGTCAGTTGTTGAACAGCATTCCAATAAAGTGACTGCCATTTTTAAAGTGTTTGGTCGGGTGCCAATGTTTTTCTATCTACTTCATATTCCAGTCATTAATTTATCAGCCTACTACTACAATGGTCTTGTCTATGGGCAGGCGAGAAATATGCTGATGGGGCCTGAGAATTGGCCAGATAATTATGAGCCGTCTTTGTTGAAGTTGTATATTGTTTGGTTGCTTTTAGTTGTTGGGTTATATTTCGCCTGCAAATCCTATGGCGCTTTTAAACAAGCAAGGCCGCACCAGTGGTGGTGGCGTTATTTATAGTTAAAAATGTAATGGAACAGATGTTATTAAGGAGCGCTATGTCGTTAGATAGAATGCAACAAATTATTGATTTTTCAGTTGAACTGGAAAAACTAAAAGGTGTTGAAAGACGCATTAAACCAAAGGGCCAATCTCGATTTGAGAATTCAGCAGAACATAGTTGGCAAGTAACGTTGTTGGCATTATTGATGGTTGATGAACTCTTTCAACATACTGACGAAAAGCCGGATACACTGAAAGTAGTAAAAATGCTGTTGCTGCACGATATTGTCGAAATTGATGCGGGCGACAAAATGGTATACGACAATAATCATGATGATTTTGATAATGAGCTAGTCGCAGCGAAGAGAATTTTTGGTTTGTTACCACCGGATGTACGTGATGAATGCTTAAGTATCTGGGTAGAATTTGAAGAGCGGGAAACATTAGAAGCTCGGGTAGCTAAAGCGATGGACAGGGCAATTCCGATTATTCAAAACCTTAACAATAATGGTCAAAGCTGGGTTGAAAATGGTATTTCAGTTCATCAGGTCATTGAAAAAAATTCGATTATTGCAGATGGTTTTCCACCGTTATGGAACTGGTTGTTGATTAAGCTGGAATATGCTGTTCAACAGGGCTGGTTAAAATCCTGATATATAAGAGGGTAAGTGATGAAGGTTGATGGTATTTATGCAGGGAAAATCCAGGTGTTTGGTGAGTCGGGGCAGCCCTCTGCAATTCAGAAGGATAAAATTTCTTCAGCGGTAGTAAATGAAACCGGTATTGTGACGGATGAACAAGCTGACCTGCGATATCATGGTGGTGTAGAAAAAGCGCTTCATCAATTTTCTCAGCGTAGTTATGACATTATCACTGCTGAGTTTCCTGAATTGATTGGAAAAGCGGTATCCGGGTCGATAGGAGAGAATCTGACTTCAGTGCTTATGGATGAAACCAATGTGCATATTGGAGATATTTACGCTATTGGTGATGTTCGATTGCAAGTCAGTGAGCCTCGTGTTCCTTGTTGGAAGATCGATGAGCGATTTAAAGTAACAGGTGTCAGTAAGTTTATTGCAGACAATGGTTTAAATGGCTGGTATTTCAGGGTGCTTACACCGGGGGAATTCAACATTAATGACCGAATTACTCTTGAAAAACGATTGAATGATACATTCTCTCTTGCTGATTTTTTCAAGGTTACGGTTAAACGAAATCCTTCAAAAGATGAATTAATATTGTTGAGTGGTCTAGATGGATTGTCTGAACAATGGAAAGCACGAATAGAGACTCGTTTGAAGTCTTTGTCTGAATAGTTGTCACTTATCTATATTGTCAGGGCAACAATCTTTCATGACGTTATTTGCTGCCCAGGCAACCATTTCTTAATGGTATGTTTAAGAATATCCTGGCTGACGGGTTTGGTCAGGTAATCATCCATACCGGATTCTTTACATTTTGATTCAGTGCTTTTTAGCGCACTGGCGGTGATAGCAATAATTGGAACATGCGCATCTCCTTGTTGCTCCATGTTGCGGATATGCTTTGCTGCGGTGAATCCATCCATTTCAGGCATGAGACAATCCATTAATATCAAATCAATTTTTCGTTGTTGAAAAATATCCAGTGCTTCTTTCGCCGCGTTGACTGAAATGAGTGTCCAGGGTTCATCGGACAGTTGTGCTTTGAGAACAACACAGTTAATTTCGGTATCGTCAACAATGAGGATGACAGAGGTTTTCTTATCGTCGTGAGTCAGATTATCTCTTTCATTGAATGTTTCTCTGAGTTCAAGTACTTTCCCTTTTAATGCAACGCTAAAGCAACTTCCTTTGCCGGGATGCCCTGTAACTGTGATATTACCTTCCATTTTTTCGACAAGGGTTTTGCAAATGGCAAGTCCCAGTCCAGTGCCGCCAAATTTTCGTGTCGTTGAATTGTCACCTTGTGTAAACTTTTCAAACAATCGTTCTGCCGCATCACTGTCCAGGCCGATGCCGGAATCTGTAACTGAGATAATGTAATAGAAATAGTCATCTTCAGGTGCAGATTCTTCCAACGTAATGTTGATGAAACCTTCCTGGGTGAATTTCAATGCGTTGCTGAGTAGATTCGTTAATATTTGCTGAATTCTGAATACATCGCCTTCAATCAAAGGGGACTTTCCAACTTTATTGATGAAGTTTAATGCCAGTTTTTTTTCGTCGGCTTGCTTGTGAAAGTTCTTAGTTAGTCGAGTAATAATATCTTCGGGGTGAAAAGGCGTTTGGTTGAGCTCCAGTTTTCCGGCTTCAATTTTAGAAAAGTCCAGAACATTGTTTACAATGTTCATTAATTGTTGGCCCGACTCATTGACGAGAGTCAGCAATTCTCGTTGTTCTTCTTCTTTACTGCGTTTAATTAAGAGTTCAGTAAGACCCAGTACGCTGTTTAAAGGTGTTCGTATTTCATGGGTCATTACGGCTAGAAACTCACTTTTAGCATGAGATGCCTGTTCACTTTTTTCTTTCTCAGCTATCAACTGTTGTTGTTTTTCATTTAACGATGTAATTAGACGGTTATAGTTTTCCCCAAGTCGATCAATTTCATCTCCCAGACTTTTATCGGAAGATAGGTGCTGATTTATTTCCCCCTTTTTTACTGCTGATTCAAGATTGCGGATTGGTTTTACGATGATGCGTTTAGTGAGCAAATAAAACAGTGTTGAGCCAGTGGTCAGAATTACCAAAAAGTAAATAACGACTGAGAATCGAAAAGACGCGTAGTGCATGGCAACTGCACCTGTATTCACATCGAAGAATAGCAACACACTTTTAGTTGCCGTTCGGTCTGGTGTGATAATGTCAAAATGGTAATAAAAACTTCCCTGACTTTCCGAACCAGGAATAAACCCTTGTCGGCTGGCCTCCAATGCCGCAGAAATATGACGTCGCTTGGATTCATCACTGAGTGAGGCGAGTGGTTTTCGGGTATACATGTTCATACTGGAAGCCAGTATCTGTCGAGTTTTAATATCTACGAGGTAGATTTGTTCAATTTCATCATAAGAGCCGAGGGAATATATAACCCTGATGATGTTTGACATTTCGGAATTAGATTCGATAGCTAATGTTAATGATTCTGCTATTTCAAGCGCTCGGGATTGAAGGCGATTCTCAATCAGAGTATCGGTATTTTCTTTTAGGGTGTATGAAAACGCGATGATCAGAGCGATGCTACCGATGATAATTGGTGTCAGTAATTTATATGAAATTGAACGTAGCTTCATCGTACTCACACTAAGGTAATCCTCACTGATTATCCTGATACGGGCTTAATGATGTTTTTTATATGGGAACAATCATAGTTGATATCACCAGCTCGTGTCATTGTTTCGCATACCAGAACAATGTTTTCTTTTAAGGATGGCGATGAAAGATACTCATTTTGTTTGCTACTGGGGATGATTTCCAAACCGGTTAATGCATCTTTGAACTCAGTAACCGTTAGATTCTCGCGTGTAGCCATAATCCGATAAGCTTCTTCCTGATTGTTTTCTGCATAATCAAGCGTGTACTGCCATAGTTTATGAAAGCGACTTACCCAGGTAGGATCTGCCTGAATGATGGATTCTTTGACCGTGACAACGTCAATAATATCGCCAGGAATGTTGCCAGAGTCGAATACTGTTTTGAATCCCAGCTCATTAATTTCAATTGAGAAAGGTGGGTATGTCACAACGGCATCCAGCTTGTCATTTTTAATAAATGATGCGGCTTCAAGTTGCTCTACATGGAGGACATTTAAGTCATTGAGGCTTAAGCCTTCAGTCATCAGAGCGCGTTGTAGAAAGAAAATACCCAGAGATGTAATTTCAGCACCAACACGTTTTCCTTTCAGCTCACTCAGTGAAGTCAGTGGAGGTTTGGCCATAATGACATCACCGCCATTGGAGTAGTCGGGTATTAAAACAACAGAAATGGGCTCATTTGTTTTGATGCCAATTTGCACTGCTTCAATAAGCGTTGATGCGATGCCATCCACTCGTCCTTGCAAGTACACTCGTTCAACATCGGATAATGAGGACAGTTGGACTAGCTTCACATTGAGATTAAATTTTTTGTAAAAACCCTTTTGCTCAGCAAGATAGAGAAACTCGTAGCCTGGCCACGGATTAATGGCAATTTTTACCGGAGGCGTTGGCTTTTCACATCCTGTAATCATTAACATTATAAAACAAAGGGTTATTGCTCTAATGTTTGTTATCCGATTCATTTTTCAGGCTTTATTCTGTTTATCATTTCATCAGTGTAGTACATCCAATCAACGCAACCTTAAAAATATTACTTAAAATATCTTTTACTTGAGAAAAACAGTGGTTAGTGGCTGCTTTTTGAAACTTTGCCTTATATCTAAGGACGACTATTTCTATGTGTCTGATGTGGATACATAGATGCTAAGGTACAAGGCCTGATATAATTTCTATGAATTGGGTGATTTCCCGCTACTCATGATGTACTGCATTTTACATGACATGATTTGCCGGTTGATTGCTCAATGTAACTCTTTACTGATAATTGGTGGCACTTGTTTGAAAGTATCAGTGAAAAGGATTCCGTATGAAAAACTACACCTGTTAATAATTTTATCAGTTGGTAGTTTGAGCGTCTGGCTTATTCAGGCGTTAAAAATCGTCGTATGGTTGTATTAAGGGGCAATTGCTCCAGGTTGAATCATCATTGTTTCATCAGTCATTTTATTGAGAAATGAAAATAAACTGGTTGAATTAATGAATGTTCATCTGCCACCTGTTTTGTCATTAATTGAGAAGCAGGATAGGCGAGATTGTGTAGGTTGCTAATATGTCGTTTGAAGACAAAATTCCATTATTCCCTCTTTCATCCCATGTATTACCTGAAGGAAAATTACCGCTTCGTATTTTTGAACCTCGCTATCTAAGGATGGTTAAAGAGTCTTTTGCGAATGCGTCTCCTATTGGAATGTGCATGCTTAATAAGAAGCCAGGAATGGCGCCGACTGAAAATGTTTACCCAATAGGAACTGCTGCCTACATTGTTGATTTTGAAGCATTGAGTGGTGGATTGTTGGGTATTACCGTACAAGGTGAACAGTGCTTTGAAATCACAAATATCCAGCAGGAAGAAGATGGTTTACGAATCGGTGAAGTAAACTACTTGCCGATTTGGGACCCGGTGCCCGTTGACTATAGTAGCCAGTCACTGGCTGACAGGTTAGCTAATTTGCTAACTGAGCACTCGGAATACGGTAATTTATATCTCACCCCAAGACTCGATGATTTAACGTGGATTTGTCAGCGATGGTTGGAAATACTGCCACTTAAACCTGAAGATAAGCAACGAATGATGCGCTCGTCGTCAGTCACAGATGCCTATAGATTTCTGAGTCAATATCTCACACGATAGCCATGACTGTTTTTCATGCACTCTACTAACTAAGTTAATACTATTCTGCTTTAGCCGGACTTTAAAGTAATGGTTTTATGCCTAAATCCGGTGATCTGTTGTCAATGGAGTATTTCTGTAAGGTCTGGGTGATGTACAGTTAAGATTGACATGTTACTTTGCAAGTTTTTAGACAAAAATTCGTTATGATTTGGCTCTGGATGAAGAGAGTTGGTAAGGTATCCAGTTACTATAAGCTTTATTATTTACAGTATGTTAAGTGCGAATACGTTGATTTATTAGATAATTTTTAATAATCAGTATCGACCCAAAGGCTTTTTCGAGGTAAGGTATTACCACAATAAAAAGAACAGACCGTTTTTTGAACGTTTTCAAATTAACAGTCGTAGAATAACCTCTCCAGATTTCAGTTTTCGCCCCCCCGCATTAATTGCGGGGTTTTTATTGTTATTAGCCCTAAAATTGTAAGTTATCTGAATTTTCGTGTATGAATTATTACGATTTAGCAGACCTGTGTTGCTTGCAAGTTCCTTATAAAGGTATGAAGGCGGGCTGATGACACATCCCAGGTTGCTCGTTAAAGAAGAATATGATCTCGTTGTTGTCGGTGGTGGCATTAACGGGGTTGGAATAGCCGCTGATGCCGCAGGTCGTGGTTTATCTGTATTAGTGGTTGAAAAGTCTGATCTGGCTTCAGCAACTTCTTCAAGTAGTAGTAAGCTTATCCACGGTGGATTGCGTTACCTTGAGAACCTTGAGTTTACTATGGTTCGCAATGCGTTGCAGGAACGTGAAGTTATGCTTCGTATTGCACCGCATATTGTTAAACCAATTCGATTTCGATTGCCTCATTTACCCTGGTTGAGGCCGGGCTGGATGATTCGATTAGGTTTATTTCTTTACGATCACCTGGCTAAACGCACATCACTTCCCCCTTCGGACAGTATCAGTTTCAGAACATCAGAACCTCTCGTTGATAGCATTACGCACGGATTTGAATACTCAGATTGTAAGGTCGACGATGCAAGGTTAGTTATTTTCAATGCATTATCAGCAAAAGCGGATGGCGCTGATATTTTAACGCGCACCTGTTGTATACATGCCAGGCAATCTAAAGGTATGTGGCAGGTTCAGTTAAAAGATGAAATGACGGGTGAACAGATTTCGACGCGAGCAAAATGCCTGGTTAACGCAACAGGTCCATGGGCTCAACAGTTTTTAGAACAGCATTTACAGATATTGTCTCCGAATAAGATCAAACTGGTAAAAGGTAGTCATATCGTTACCGATCAGTTATTTGAGGGCGAACATGGCTATGTATTGCAAAATGAAGATGGACGTATAGTTTTCGCCATTCCTTACTATGAGCGATTTACGCTCATTGGTACGACAGATATGGATTTTGACGGTGATCCTGCCAACGCGTCAATTTCTGAGACTGAAAAAAACTACTTACTTGATTTAATTAATTATTTTTTTAAAACGAAGCTTTCGCTCCACAATATTCACTATACTTTTTCGGGCGTTCGTCCCCTCGTTGATAATGAAAGCAATTCCCTGTCCAAAATCTCCAGAGATTACGATATTAATGTATACGCTCCGGGTAATGAAGCGCCTTTATTAAACGTATTTGGCGGTAAACTAACAACATATCGGCGATTGGCTGACGCAGCGATGACCGCGATAAAACCGTGGTTTCCTGATTTAGGAGAATCGTGGACCAGTGACAGAGCATTGCCTGGTGGGGAGTTCGAATCACGAGAGTCATTGATGCGTGAGTATCGGGCATCTTTCTTGTGGTTTGGTGAGGCTAATATTCAACGATTTATCGATTCATATGGCTCCATTGGTTTAACGATTCTGGCCGGAAGTGAATGTCTTGAGGATTTAGGGCAGCATTTTGGACATGGGCTCTATCAACGAGAAATAGAGTATCTTTATCTACATGAATGGGCGCTAACGGCGGAAGATGTTTTATTCCGCCGAACGAAAATTGGACTATTTATGGTTGCTGGTGAGATTAATCGCGTACAGCAGTATATGGGAGGGCTTAGTGACTCCCGTCGTCGATAACCCGCTGAACAGCTCGATCCCAACCTTTTAGCAATTCATTTCGTTGAGTCAAAGACAATGTAGGTTTGTATGTTGCCTTTAATCGCCAGAATTTATTCAGATCTCCTGTATTTTCATAGATACCTTGTCCCATTCCTGCTAATAGTGAAATGCCTAATGCTGTTGCCTCTGTTGTTTCCGGTACCTGAATAGTCTTACCTGAGATGTCAGCTAAAAACTGACAGAACCATGTGTTTTTTGCCATTCCTCCGTCAATTCTCAGTTCATTGATTTGAATACCATCCTTTTCAATTGCGGTGATTAAATCATTTGCCTGGTAGGCAACAGCCTCTATCGTTGCTCGAACAATGTGACGATGGTCTGAATCACGAGATAAACCGGTAATACTAGCTTTTGCATTTGCTGACCAGTAGGGCGCTCCCAGTCCTGTGAATGCCGGTACAACATAAACGCCATTATTACTCTCGAGTTGACGACATATGTTATCGGTTTCTCCGGCGGATTTTATAATACCGAGATTGTCTCTGAGCCATTGAATAGCAGCACCGGCCATAAATATTGAGCCTTCCAGAGCATAGCTGACATCTGAACCGTGAGTTAAACCAACGGTTGATAAAAGATTTACGGATGATGACTGTGGCGTTTGGCCTGTATTTGCTAATAAGAAGCACCCAGTACCAAATGTAGCTTTTGCAGTACCGGCGGTAAAACATTGCTGGCCGATAGCTGCAGCTTGTTGATCACCTGCAATTGACCGGATTTGAACGGGAGGTTGTGATGGTAGTAAGTCATATCTACCTTCATTTAATGTGTGGAGGTCGATATCTCCGAAGTGATGAACGGAAGGATGAACGGTCGGTAGAATACTCGTTGGTATGTTGAATTGTTTAGCCAGATGTTCCGACCACGCCAGGTGATGAATATCGAATAGCAGCGTCCGGCTTGCATTGGTGTGATCGGTTGCATGAACCTGTCCCTGAGTTAATTTCCATAAAAGCCAGGTATCAACCGTTCCAAATGCCAGATTCTTAATGTCTGATTCATTCGGTAAGGTTTGTAAAATCCACTCTAATTTCGTTGCAGAGAAATATGGATCAAGTGTTAGCCCGGTCAACTGCTTTACCTGGGATTCAATGCCCTGTTGTTTCAACTCGTCGCAACGAAGAGTTGTTCGTTTATCTTGCCAGACAATCGCATTGTATAAAGGTTCATCTGTTCGCTTGTCCCACACTATTGTGGTTTCACGTTGATTGGTTATACCTGCTGTCTTGACTATGTATCCTTTCTCATTCGCTTCGGAAACTGCTTGTAATAGTGTGTGAAGAGTAGTCTGCCATATTGCAACAGGGTCATGTTCAACCCAGCCTTTATGTGGGTAGATTTGAGGATACTCCTGCTGTGCAATCGAGATAACAGATTGAGTGTTTGAAAATACGATAGCGCGACTTGATGTTGTGCCCTGGTCAATAGCCAGAATAGCGTTTTCGAACATTGTAGGTTTCTTTATAGGGTATTTTCTAACTATCTTAATTTGCTTATCCCAATGAATAAACACTACTGGTGTTTGGGCTTGAACATGAAATCTATACAGAATATATCGTTTCTGAAAACGCAGTTTTTCATTTTTGTGCTACGTTTATTCGTAATCATTTATATATGAAACCTTTTTGTGTACAGCATTACATAGGAATGACAATGGGAGCTGCAATGAGAGGAGACCTACCTGTTTTACTTGTATTAGCTTGTGAAACGTCTGAATCCGAACAACTGGAAAATCTGGCAAGTGAGCTAAGTGTCTCAGTCGTCTTTATTAATCCAGCTCTCTTGTTAGCAGAGGCGGTCAGCCCTCCAGAGAATACCTTTTGTATCATTATTGATCTGGACTCGTTTGTGGATGATTCATTAACCCAAAGACTGGTAACGTCTCGGGCGCTGAAGGAAGGGCTATTCAGAGCGCCTGTTATTGTTGTTTCATCCGGGTGTGATGACTTACCGCCTGGATTTAATTTGTTGCTTTGTACCCATGAGAAATTATGCAAGCAGGGATGTATTGAACAATTGACCCGTCGGTTATCTCTCTATAAACGACTGTTTCAAAAGCGTCATGCTCAAAAGCAGGCACCAGTAATGACTGATGTTATATCTGTCTCGGCTGAGCCAATTCTGGATGAAATTAAAGAGGTAGTTCTTGGCGTAAACGACAGCGGTTATATCGTTTATGCTAATCGCATCGCACAGCGTCATTTACATTATGAGAATTTTTCAGTGTTAGGTCGATTTATTGGGCAAGTATTAGTACATGAGGACATTGAACATGATCTGATGTCTTCTTTACTGAATGCCGAAAGTGTCAATCAGGTAGCAGAAGAAGGAAAATATTTTTGTTTTGGACATGCGGGATTTTTTCCAGCCGAAATAAGTGTGTCAAAAATTGGTTGTCCCGGGATGTTTCCCTTTCTAATTTTTATTCGAAACATCACCCATCGGCAGTTAAAAGAGGCTTCATTGCAAGCATCGGCTAATTTTGATGCGCTGACTGGATTAACGAATCGGGGGTATTTTTTTGATTTAGCCAGACAGAGTTGTTCCAGAAATAACAGAAGGGGCAGCAAAGCCGGGTTATTATTTATTGATCTCGATAATTTTAAGAAAATTAATGATTTATATGGTCATACAACGGGTGACAGCGTACTTCGTCATGTCGCTGTCATATTGCGAAACTTGATCAGGATAAATGATGTTGTTGGAAGATACGGTGGGGATGAATTTGTTATTCTGGTTGATGGCATCGAAATAGCGGATGATTTAGAAATAGTGGCTGGAAAAGTGTTGGATGCGTTGAGTCATCCTTTCAATATAGGTGATATACAGATCAAAATCGGTGTCAGTATTGGTGGGGCCGTCTTGTCTGGAGAAACGAGTGAACAGGATGTTCTAAAGAAAGCTATCAATCTGGCTGATGAAAAGATGTACGTATCAAAGCAGAGAGGCGGAAACCAGTATGCGTCGAGTCATGTTTCTTAAACCTTTAAACTTTTCTTGATCCCAACGCTTTTGCTATTTTTTTCGAGGGCTCATCATCTTCGGTTGACGATGTCTCTGGGATTAAATTAGCATCTCTCGCTTTTTCCAGAATAAATGCACGTTCTTCTTTCCATGTGTTGTTGATAGCACTGCGCTGACGCCAGCCAACATCTGCATTTCCCTGGTTATACATATCATTAGCTTCACTTTTAAGTAAGTGATGTAATGCCAGTGTTTTAATTGCTTGTGATTTGGCTAAATCACTTTGAATTGTTGATTCTTCAATCTTTCTTGCCTGTTCTACCAGTTTTATTTCTTCCGGCGCTTCAGGTGTGAACTCCGGGCTGCAAAACTCCTGGCTTACTTTAAATGATATTTTTACCAGGTAGAGAAAAACAAAGGCTAATAACACTTCCATATTAATTTACTCCTGTTGTTTTCTCTGTTTCGACCCGCTTGTTTGAGTAACTAAACAAGTTTAGCTTTGTGGCTGCATACAATGTCGCAGTGGCAATACCGATGTTAATTGCAGGAATTGCATAGGAGTAATATTCAAGAATGTACTCGGTCTGGAAGATGAAGCGATCGAAATGAGCGATCGCTTGTACAATAACCAGCATATTAAAAGACTGTATGACGCTTTTAGATGTGCGGCTGGGAGAAATGCCGAACATAGTATGGAATCGATAAATAAACATGATGCATATCAGGTCCAGAAAGCCAAACACAAAAAACCAGATGTGCTTAACGAAGTCAGGTTCTGATACATAAAATGTTTTTAGTTTTATTTCACACCAAAACATGATGGTGTTTGCCAGAAGTAAAAAGGCAACTGAAACAAAACAACTTAATGCTTGTCGTGAATGGGGAGCTATCATCAGGAAGGCGATGAAGTTCACCAATACAACATACTTATCGATTGTAAATAATATGTCGGCCATCCTGCTTATCTCACTTAAAAGGTGGAATGTACCCGCCACCGCTTGTATCGGATGCTAACTCAGCCTGACGTATTACTGCTGAATTAACGCTGCTATATACTGCTTTTTCTACCGCTAAAAAATTAATGTTCATATCCGCTCCTGTATAACTTATTTAAACGCGTAGCTACCAAAGATGAACACTAATTATATGTATCAATAGTAACTACATTCTTTCACCAGATATATTTAATTGTCAACAGTGTCTGTTTTCATAAATATCACATATGTAACTTATTGTGTCACTGTTAAAGTTAACGTTAATACACCGGGTTAAAAAAGTAAATTTGTTGTGTATTATATATTTGTATAACGTGATCTTCTGGAAAGATAAGGAAAAATTCTATTTTTAGACCACTTTTAAACGGTTGTTTAACTCTTTTTATAAAAAAAAAGTCTAAAAAATATTGGATGCTGATCTTATCAATCTAACTGTATCGAATACGACTAAATTTTATAAGAATCAGCTGCTTAATGATTAACCCATGTTCTTATGTATTGTTAATGGAACCAGTTTTTCTGATTGATTGTTAATCATAGACATGAGTTTTTCCTCACTATGAACAAATTAGTCTAAAGGATAGACAGTAATGAAAGTTGTTCCAGGTCATTTCTCTGATAGTTAAAGAAAATCTTGAGTCTTTATGTATTAATATAGGTAACTTTGAGCGGTTTGCTGTATTTAACTGCGGCTAATAAGCAATAAATTATGTCATTAAGGCGTAAGGAAATAGTCAGATGAGAAATTTTAGCTATAACAAGAGGAATTTAGTCATTAAATAATCTAACCATGAAGAAGTACCTGAGAGATTTAGTTTGTACTGGTAAAGTCATGTGCTGGTTCAATGATTTATCTAATTGATAAAAAACGATAGACGGCTACGACAATGTCAATAAGGTTGGCAGACCTCAGTGTTTGTTGAAATGGCCTGGCGGAGGTACTTTGATGGGAGACGCTGTTCGGTAATGAAGTCTTGATGATGAGTCTCTATATATTCCCAGTAACGACATAAAAGTCAGCGCAAATAAAACAATGGATTCGAATATATTGAGTAGGCGATTTGCCGTGTCCTGGAAATCCCAGATAGCATACTCATTACCATCAAAGATAATGTGATTCATTGTCATTAGCCAGCTAAGATAGCTTTCCGGATTGTCATAAGCCCAGGAGATCGGATACTGGAGTATGACGACAAGATTGAGGTAAACCGCCCATTTATAGATTTTTACCAGTGTCATTTCCTGAGGGAGAATTTTCAGGTCATATTCAGTGGGCAACCAGAAAGAACAGCATCTATTCAAGGAAGGATATCGTAACGTCATTTTATTGAGAAGTCGTCCGGCATGCTGGCTTAAATAATAGCGAAAGACAATGACATAAATGGTAGCGAAGTTGGTTGCTGCGAAGAAAAGGAACATGGCCCAACCCATTGAACGAGGTATCAATTCAATGATTAAGGGAAACAAGCCGATATCTATTAACCTGAGCGTTATCAACGTAATGCTCAGCCATCGTAAATTTGGAGAACGAAAAGCTAGTAAGTGAATCAGAAACAGAATGCCGATATAAATAATATTGGCTAAATCTCTGAATTCAGCAGAATTGAAATCCAACTACTTTTTCCTTACCAGATTCGTTCTCAGATTGGTATTGCTATACCGGTATTAGTTGCCCGGCTTAGGTGGTCTTGAGTCACCACCGGCAACATTTGTTGATACTGTGCCACTTCCATCATTATTACCACTCGATGGTAAATCACCACCGGTGTTTTGTGATGATCCAGATTCGGCAGCACTAACGGATGGCAACGGTCTTGGAGTATACAGATCTAACTCCGGAGAAGGAACGTTACTACCCAGGCTAACGCGATCTGCTTGTAAAACTTCAGATTGCGCCGCTTCTTCCAACACTGGCTGTCTGCCATTGCTGCTTGCTTGTTGTAGTTCTGTCGTCTGAATTGACGGCGAACCACTATTCATAGTTACAGATTGAGACATTTTTACACTACTCCGCAAAGTATAAGGATCTGAATACTTCTCTGAAGCATCTCAACATAGACACATCTTTGGTGTGTGTTGAATTGCCCGGAGAGGTAGTTTCAGAGAATGTTGAGCAACTTTGCTCATTAACGCGCACTGTTCAGCCTTTATTCTTATTGATGTTGATTTGAACAGCTCAAATAAGATATCACATTTATTTTTAACCATATACCAGAACGGTGTTCAAAATTTAATCATCAGATAA
This sequence comes from Alteromonadaceae bacterium, assembly GCA_965656875.1. Classification (GTDB taxonomy): domain Bacteria; phylum Pseudomonadota; class Gammaproteobacteria; order Enterobacterales; family Alteromonadaceae; genus CBFHMJ01. The sequence continues at coordinate 251,517 of CBFHMJ010000025.1, read as the reverse complement.
CTCAGTGTTTTAATGAAAGTTAGTTAATCTGGTAACGATGTTTTTACTACTTTACGACTGTAGTATGATGGCCTTCTTTAATATGACATTTATATGAATATCTGGAATACCAGTTGGTAGCTTATTTATTTAGCGAACAAAATAGCCAAATATGCACTGGACTGATATCAGGGTTGAAGTTTCATAAAAATGTCATACTTTTAATCAATAATCAGCGCCAGATTATTACTGTGAGCAAAAAAAATGGCACGTAGAATTCTTGTTGTTGAAGATGAAACGCCAATTCGGGAGATGTTAGAGTTCGTGCTTGACCAGCATGGCTATCAACCGATTTTAACGTCTGACTTTGAATCAGGACTGGTTGCAGTCAAAGAACCATACCCTGATTTGATTTTATTAGACTGGATGCTGCCTGGTGGTAGCGGGATTCAACTGGCGAAGCAACTGAAGCAAAACGAACTTACGCGAAACATTCCTATCATTATGTTAACGGCCCGTGGTGAGGAAGAAGATAAAATTCGAGGTTTGGAAGTTGGCGCAGATGACTATGTTACTAAGCCATTCTCACCGAAAGAATTAATGGCTCGAGTAAAAGCCGTAATTCGCCGTGTTTCACCTACCAGCCTGGATGACGTATTAGAAATTCAAGGTTTAAGGCTTGATCCTATTTCTCATCGTGTCAGTGTTGGTGAAGATGAACTGGAAATGGGACCGACAGAATTCCGTTTACTACATTTCTTTATGACCCACTCTGAACGAGTATATAGTCGAGAACAATTACTTGATCAGGTTTGGGGCACTAATGTTTACGTCGAAGATCGGACAGTTGACGTTCATATTCGTCGCCTGAGAAAAGCAGTCTCTTTACATGGTCATGACAAAATGGTGCAGACCGTTCGTGGTGCTGGCTATCGATTCTCGGCAAGAACATAGTGAAATTTAATACGTAAATGAGAAGACCGATACGTTTACGAGATATTGTATCTCGACTTGTTTTAGCAATCACATTGTCTGGACTCATCGGTTTTCTCATTGGATACCCTTTCGAAGTTCTGTTCCTCACCTGTTTTGCCATGCTGATTTGGCATTACACCCACCTGCTGAAATTATCTAACTGGCTTTGGAGTACCCGTAAGCTGATTCCTCCCGAGGGAGAGGGTAGCTGGGAACCTATTTTTGAAGGAATACACCGTCTCCAGAAAAATCAGCGCCGTAAACGCGGCGAGTTAGGCTCATTAGTTAAACGATTCAGAAAAGGTGCTGAGTCCTTACCCGATGGTGTTGTTATTTACGGTAAAGATTTGTCAATTATCTGGTGCAATCGCCTTGCTCAGCAATTATTGGGCTTAAAGTGGCCGGATGATTTTGGGCAGCGCCTGGACAACTTATTACGTAACCCAGAGTTTATTTCTTTTATTCAGCAGAACGATTTTTCTGAGTTATTGATCACAGAATCGCCGATGTCTGAAGAATTAGTTCTGGAATTCAGAATCATGCCTTATTCGACGGATCAGCATATGTTACTGGCTCGCGATGTTACTCAGCTAAAACAACTGGAGCAAATGAGAAAGGATTTCGTTGCCAATGTTTCACATGAATTAAGAACACCATTGACGGTGCTTCAGGGCTATCTTGAAATGATGGATGATCAAGATTTACCGCCGCTACCTATCTGGCAAAAAGCTCACCTGACAATGATTGAGCAGACAAGACGAATGGACTCACTCGTTAAACAATTGCTCAAGCTGTCTAAAATTGAATCCTCACCTGCACAGCAGTTTGAAAAGGTAGTCGATGTACCTTGTACACTTAAGACAATAGAAGTGGCAGTACAAGCATTGAATGAAGAGTATAACCATCAGATTACCTTTGATATCGATTCAGATCTTTATATGTATGGTGATGTTGATGAACTTCAGAGTGCTTTTTCTAATTTGATTTATAACGCGATATTTTACACTCCTTCAGAGGGAACTATTAACGTTAGCTGGAGACGTGAAGGTAATAATGCGTTATTTACCGTATCTGACGATGGAGATGGTATCGCCCCTGAGCAGATTGCGAGATTAACTGAACGCTTTTATCGAATTGATAAAGCTCGTTCTCGTAAGACCGGTGGTTCGGGACTGGGACTGGCTATCGTGAAACATATTCTGACTCGTCACCGTAGCGCTCTGTCTATTGCGAGTGAGCCTGGAAAAGGAAGTACGTTTAGTTTCGTTATTCCTGCTGAATTGATAACGGATAAAAAAGACAGGGATATCTCACTGTGAGAGACATATTTAGTCGTTGTAAAATAGTGTTTGCGATAAGTGCTCTGTTACTCACTGGAGGACTGAATACTAAAGCATCCGCAAGCACAGACGCAACATCTCTACCACAAAAAACACTTTCTCCATATATCCGTACACAAGGAATCTCGGGAAATTTGTCGTCTGTTGGATCGGATACATTGTCTAATATGATGACCTACTGGGCAGAGGAATTCCAACGACTTTATCCCGGGGTCAACATTCAAATTCAGTCAACCGGATCTTCAACTGCACCGACGGCTTTGACTGAGAGAACGGCTGACTTTGGCCCCATGAGCCGATTGATGAAATCTCGTGAACGAGATGCCTTTGAACGTCGTCATGGTTACCGTCCTACAGCAATTCCGGTGGCGATAGATTCCATTGCCATTATGGTCAATAAAGATAATCCGGTTGTCGGCATCAAAATTGAAGATGTAGATGCAATGTTTTCAGAGTTTATGCGCTGTGGTGGCAGTCATTCGATAAACAACTGGGGACAATTGGGATTAACTGGGCCCTGGAAAAATCGTGATATTCAATTGTTTGGTCGAAATGCTGCATCGGGAACGTATGGCTATTTTAAAAAGAAAGTGTTGTGTAGTGGTGATTACCGGCGCACCGTTAACGAACAACCTGGTTCTGCGTCAGTGGTTCAGTCCGTTTCCTCATCGTTGAATGCTGTTGGTTATTCCGGAATTGGTTATATAACGTCTGGCGTGAAAACAGTGCCTGTTTCAGTTGATGGTGGGAGCTATATCAAACCCACGATTGAAAATGCACATAACAGCTCTTATCCTCTTTCTCGTTTGCTTTATGTGTACGTCAATAAAGCACCTAATCAGCGTCTTTCACCGATGGTAACAGAATTTATTCGTTTTATTCTATCGGAGGAAGGGCAGGAGATCGTAGTGAAGGATGGCTATGTGCCATTATCACCCGAGCAAATTAAACTGACGCTCAGAGATTTAAATCTGGAATGATAGAGTGGTTTCAGATAAATGGAAAGCGTCGATTCTTTCCCATTTATCTGAAATTACACTGAATTTTGCTAGGAGGGACTAGGCTGCGGGTTCTACATCGACAGTCAGATCATTGGCGAATGATTCCAGTGCATCAACAACTTCGTCGCTATCCATTCCTACCGGCAATTCAATGTTAGCAACGGCATTAAACAGTGGAACTCCCCAGTTTGGTGCGCTTTGTTGTTGACTGGTGAAGTGAACAATATTGGCACCCTTGTGCCTGATAATCTCTGACAATTCCTGAACAATACCAACTCGATCATTGCCAGTAATCACTAAGTTAAGTTTTTCGGTGTTGTCGTGATGTTCATGTTCGTGTCTGTCACGTATCTGAATATCAAGATCAGGTAAACTTAATAGTGCATCGCGAAGATTTTGTAATTTATCTTCACTTACTTCAATTTGTACCAATCCTGCGAATAATCCACACAGGTGACTCAGGTTACTGGCTAACCAGCTACCCTGATGAGTGGAAACTGTACTTGAAATCTGTTCAACAAGTCCGGGTTTATCTTCCCCTAATATAGTGAGTACTAATTGCTTCATATGCACGAATCCTCATGGCTCATTATGATGTTGTTAACACAAAGTATTGACGCTAATTCAACATCTGTCTAGTAAAGGTTTACAGATTTTTTCTGTTTTTTTTCTCGTGCTTCTCAAACTATTGATTGAAAAAGCATCCTATGCATGCACCTTTTTTTAATTGTTTGTATTTTAATAAAAATATTGATAATCACAAAACTATTTGCTTGCTATGTATGATAGTACATAACACATATAATCGAACGAAATTATTTAACAATGAGGTCACCATTGCATTTTTTTTATCAAAATAAACGGCAATTCCCAGCTGGCTGTTAATTAAAAATATAGCAATTTGTTAACGACTTTGGTGCCGGGTAGCCCGGTCATGAGTTTTGTTGATTAACGCGGAAAGAATGACTGAGCATCAAGCATACCGATGTCTCTATGTATGTTCAAGAATTGGGTAATAAATGGAGGGGATATCAAAGAAAACATTAAAAAATGAAGCAGAGTACTTGTGTTTAAAATATTTACAGTAGTTGATATTTATTAATACCAGTTCAGTTTATTCAATTTCAACACTATCTGTGGGATGTGTCAGGTGCTGAACCACTTTGTCACAAAAGTGTCATCTGTTGAATCTATAATTCACCCAGTCAAAAATTCCGGAGTTTCCATGTCACACGCCTCTAACGCTAATCTCTCTACGGGAGTAACTCGCCTGATTAGAGATAAAGTAGCGACATGGTTGGTCACCTCTGGTGCGTTACTGGTTTTGGCTGCATTGCTCTTAATCTTTATTTATCTTTTCTTCGTTGTTGAACCTGTCTTTGAATCCGTCGATATTCAAAAAGAAAATTCATTTGTTCTGACAAATAGTAAAACCGTTTTGGCGAGTGGTCTTGATGATAAGGCGAAGTACAGTTATCAGTTTATGGCTGATGGAACGGTTCAGTTTATGCAAATTCATCAAGGTTTAAACAGAATCCGTGATTTGTCTAAACCTGTTAGCGCACTTTCTCACCAACGACTTCAGGTGTTACCTGCCACAGCTAACGATGAAGATATTGTCTTTGCTCGTTCCGAAGCTGCTGTAGATTTGTATGCATATGGTTCAGGGTCTTCAATTTCTGTTTTCACACCTACTATTCATGCTGATCTTGCTGATAGCCATCAGGTTATTCCTGTAGAGTTAAACTTTCCATTCGGTGAAAAACCAGTCGAAATACTTCCTCATGAATTAGCATTGAAAACTTTTCATTTTAGTCGCTTTAACGGCCAGTTAGGGGTGCTGTCCAGCACCAAAAGCAATGAGGTGTATCTTGCCATCATTAACGAAGATGAGCAGATTGAGAGCAGTAATCAGTTGCCTGTTCTATCAAAGCTGTTTTTGCCAGAACAAGAGTCAGAGCTTGCCGAACCCTATCGGGTAGATGATGTGTATTTATCTGCTGATTTATTCAGGGCGTATGTCAGAACAGGTCGATTAGTTCACATTTACAATATTCAGCGACCAAAGGCTGTTCAGCTAATCCAGACAGTAGAGGTTGCATTGGAAGATCAAAGCATTTCTGCCTTTGCTTTTTTGTCTGGTGGGCATTCCATGTTAGTCGCGAAAAGTAATGGGCATATTGATCAGTGGTTTGAAGTGATTCAACAGGGCTCTCGACAATATGTCAATGTCAGAACGTTTACCACAGACCTTAATCATATTTCCGCAATAATGCCTGAACATTATCGAAAAGGATTTCTGGTGGTAGATCAGGACGGTCAGGCAGAGCTGTATTATGCAACCAGTAAGTTCAAATTATGGGAAGGTGAAATTAGTGCTTCTGGCATTCAATCACTGGCTTTTTCTTCCCGGGCTGATTATCTCGCGGTTGTTTCAAATAACGTATTAAATGTTTATTCAGTTGATAATGAGCATCCGGAAGTTACCTGGGATGGCTTATGGGAGCAAGTCTGGTATGAGGGATACAGCGAACCGGATTATGTCTGGCAATCATCTTCTGCATCCGATGTCGTAGAACCTAAATTTAGTCTTGTGCCAATTTCATTTGGGACTTTTAAAGCCGCATTTTATGCGATGTTGTTTTCCATACCTCTCGGGCTGGCTGCGGCTATTTATACGGCTTATTTTATGTCACCGGGTTTACGTAAAATAGTTAAACCGACGGTTGAGATTATGGAAGCCTTACCTACGGTTATTCTTGGATTTCTGGCTGGGTTGTGGCTTGCCCCCTTGTTTGAACAAAATCTGACAGCGGTAGTCTTGCTATTTGTATTGCTACCTTTATCGGTCGTGCTATTTGCTCTGTTATGGTTTTCACTACCTGGACGTTTTAAAGCATGGTTACCAGAAGGCACTGAGCCGGTGGTAATGATTCCGATCATTATAGTTGTTGTCTGGTCATGTTTTGCAGCGGATAACTGGCTGGAGTTTATGATTTTTGGTGGCGATGTTCGAGACTTTATCACCAATGATCTGGGTATTGATTATGACCAACGTAATTCCCTGGTTGTTGGTGTAGCTATGGGGTTTGCAGTCATACCTACGATTTTTTCAATCACTGAAGACGCGGTATTCAGTGTTCCTCGTCATCTTTCAAATGGCTCACTGGCATTAGGAGCAACGCCCTGGCAAACGCTGGTTCGAGTTGTCTTATTAACAGCAAGTCCTGGAATTTTCAGTGCAGTAATGATGGGACTGGGGCGTGCTGTGGGTGAGACGATGATTGTTCTGATGGCAACAGGCAGTACGCCTGTGATGGACTGGAGTATCCTTGAAGGCATGAGAACAATGGCGGCTAATATTGCGGTCGAAATGCCTGAGTCAGAGGTAAATAGCACGCACTATCGTGTGCTGTTTCTCGCGGCTTTTGTCTTACTTCTTTTCACCTTTATCTTTAACACCGCTGCGGAATTTGTTCGTCAGCGACTTCGTGAAAAATATCGGTCTCTTTAGGGCGCATTCATGGTCAAACAGTGGTTTAAATCGGGTTCGCCCTGGATATGGATGACGGCCGGAGCAGTCAGTATTTCACTGGTCTCTGTTATTGGCCTGTTGTTGTTAATAGCTTCACGAGGACTGGTCTGGTTCTGGCCGTCGGCCATCCAGGAAATTACGCTTCATTCAACGCCGCACCAGACTTCACCGGTTATTATCGGTGAGATTTACTCATCCGAAATTGTTCCCCTGGGCCAGTTAAAACCTGTTCACGAACTAACGGAAGGTGAAGATCCTCAACGGCCTGTTACCCGCTATCTGGTTAAAACGGGTAACCGCGACATTACTCGTCTCGATTTTCGCTGGATAGTAGAAGATGAGATTAAAACGAAAACGCAACCTGATGATTTATTGGTTATTGAGCGATCCCGTAATGGTAATTTTTACGGTCGAATGGAGAAGCTGGTCATTGATGGTCACGAAGTGTTTGGTGAGCTGGCATCACATTGGCAGCAAGCATTGGCGCGCAGTTCAGCATTAACGGAAAGTATTAATGAGTTGGAGCGTGATGATATCGGTGGCATTAACTATCGGTTAGAACAAATACGAATTCAAGAAAAGACACTTCGTGCCAGTGCGCCGGACAGAAAACTATCATCATTAGCGCCGTCAGTATTGGATGACCTGGCAGCGCTTGATAGCGAAAAGAAACAACTCAGGCAGTTGTATCAATCTCTGGAGTCCCGATTGTTTTTATTACGTGAAGAGTTGAACCGGGATAAAGCTTACGTGAGAGAGATGGGCGGAAAGCTGGTTGAAATCAATTTTTCTCAAATCATTAGTATTACCTATCCTAACCAGCTTGGAATGCTACAAAAAATCAGCCATTTTTTTAGCCGTATTGGGGATTTTGTCAGTGACGAACCAAGAGAAGTAAATACGGAAGGTGGTGTATTTCCAGCGATTTTTGGTACTGTTTTTATGGTGTTATTAATGGCCGTCATTGTGACACCACTGGGTGTGATTGCCGCAGTTTACCTACACGAATATGCAGGGAAAAACTGGCTGACTCGAATCATACGTATTTCTGTTATAAACCTCGCAGGGGTTCCGTCTGTTGTATATGGTGTTTTTGGCCTCGGATTATTCGTATATACCTTTGGTGGCAGCATTGACCGTGCATTCTATGAAGCATCACTACCTGCGCCAACATTCGGTACGCCTGGGGTGCTCTGGTCAGCACTGACACTGGCAATTTTAACCTTACCTGTAGTGATTGTATCGACGGAAGAAGGGTTGTCCAGAATTCCAGACTGGGTCCGTGATGGCAGTCTGGCGTTAGGTGCTACAAAAGCTGAAACACTATGGCGTATTGTGTTGCCGATGGCCAGCCCGGCCATAATGACTGGATTAATTCTGGCTGTTGCCAGAGCCGCAGGTGAAGTAGCACCCTTGATGTTGGTAGGTGTAGTAAAAATGGCACCGACATTGCCAATTGATGGGAATTTCCCTTTTGTTCATCTGGAACGTAAATTCATGCATTTGGGTTATCATATCTACGATGTAGGCTTTCAGAGTCCCAACATCGAAGCTGCTCGTCCACTGGTGTATGCGTCAGCGTTCTTGCTGGTCACTGTGATTGTGACATTGAATATCACGGCGATAGCCGTCCGTAACCATCTACGCGAAAAATTTAAATCGCTGGATAATCAGGCTGTTTGATCATGTTTTTGTTGAGAGTGGGTAATAGGATTAATGAGTACCAGATTTAACCGCCAAAATTTATTTAATCCGTTTGGTGATGAAGAGCCAGAAGAGATCTCATTGTCTATAAAAGACTTAAGTTTGTTCTATGGCAAGAAACAAGCACTTCACAACATTAATATGGACATCGTTAAAGGAAAGGTGACTGCATTTATCGGCCCTTCAGGTTGTGGTAAATCAACCTTATTGCGTTGTATTAATCGAATGAATGATTTGATCGATCAGTGCAAGACTTCAGGCAGTATCGAATTGAATGGCGAAGACGTTTATCGAAAAAATGTTGATGTTGCAGCATTAAGGCGACGAGTTGGTATGGTTTTCCAACGGCCAAACCCTTTTCCAAAGTCGGTATATGAAAATGTTGTATATGGCCTGAGGCTGCAAGGCGTGAAAGAAAAGCGTCAACTGGATGAAGTTGTGGAGCGGTCACTACGCGCTGCGGCATTGTGGGATGAAGTTAAAGATCGTTTGCATGACAGCGCATTTGGTTTATCAGGCGGACAACAGCAGCGGCTGGTGATTGCGCGCGCGATAGCGATTGAACCAGAAATCCTGTTGTTAGATGAACCAACTTCAGCCCTTGACCCTATTTCGACATTAACCATTGAAGAATTGATCAATGATTTGAAGGAACAATATACAGTTGTAATAGTCACACATAACATGCAACAGGCTGCCAGGGTGTCCGACCAGGCAGCTTTTATGGATATGGGACACTTGATTGAGTATGCTGATACCAATCGGTTATTTACTACACCAGCTAAAAAACAAACTGAAGATTACATTACAGGTCGATACGGTTAAGGAATATTGTGGAATTAAATCTTAATAAGCATATATCCGGGCAGTTTAACAGTGAACTTGAGAAAGTTCGTAACCATGTTTTAGTGATGGGTGGCGTTGTTGAGCAACAACTTAATGATGCACTAAAAGCTATTCAAACAAGAGATGCGGATTTAGCAACTCAGGTGCTGGAGAATGATGTTCAGATAAACGCTTGTGAAGTAAGTATTGATGAAGAATGCACTCACATTATTGCTAAACGTCAACCTGCGGCCAGTGATTTACGTTTGATTATGGCGATTGTGAAAACGACAGCGGATCTGGAGCGAATTGGTGACGAGGTATGTCGTATTGCTCGTTTAGCATTTGATGCGCTGGAACAACCGGAATTGTTAGTCAATCTCGACGCTATGGGAAGACATGTATCAAAGATGCTACATAATGTGCTTGATGCATTTGCTCGAATGGATTCTGATGCCGCATTTGCGGTTCACAAAGAAGACATCAGCATCGACCAGGAATACAAAATGATTTTGCAGCAATTGATGGATTCAATGCGAAAAAATCCAGATATGATCCCGGCGATTATGGAATTTACGTGGTCAGTCCGATCGCTGGAGCGAATTGGAGATCGTTGTCAGAATATCAGTGAGTACATTATTTATTTTGTTCGTGGTAAAGATGTTCGTCATATCTCTCGCGAAGATATCGAGAAAGATTTGTACGACGGTAAAAAATAGCCCCTCCTTCAACAGCAGATAGCATTTGGTTATCTGCTTCTCTGAATTCAAAATTCATTTCATCAAACCGGACTGTTTAATTGTTAATCGTGTTTTAGTCGGTTAAAGTACCGTCGTCATTTCAGGACTGATTCTGGTTATTGGTTTCGGTATAAATTTGTAGATCAAAAACCAGTGAAATAACCGAAGAGTTTGATTTATAAACAAGTAAAATGCAGCGTTTTTTCGTGTTTAAGCTTTAGTTGTTTAAATTCAGTGCAAACAAAAGAAAAATAGTTTGTTGCTGTTATCTGTCTGAAATTGAATAAAAATTAATTTAGGTATTTCCTATCAGGTACTTATATAAGCAGTAAAAGTTCAATTAATAAAATTGTCATAAAAAAGTCTGCAATTAGCTGCTTTTTTGGCTTTTATTAAATGAAGTTTCGGGTAATATGCGCAGCATTTGCTATATTTCGCTGTAAAACAAGGTAACGACATATGCCGGCAAATTCGTTTTTGAATATATTTGCGAAATCTCCTATCAAACCGTTAGAGCAACACATTAGAAAAGTGTTTCAGGCAACGGAGCGTTTAAAACCATTCTTTGAAGCTGTTTTTTCAAAAGACTGGGATAAAGCGACTGAGATAAGACAAGAGATCGCAGATTTTGAGAAAGAAGCTGACGTATTAAAACGAAAAATCCGGGTTCAACTTCCACGAGGCCTGTTCTTGCCGGTTGATCGAACCGATTTGCTTGAGCTGGTTACTTACCAGGACAAAATCGCTAATAAAGCGAAAGATATATCTGGTCGGGTAATGGGCCGACAGTTAGAGATTCCCGCTGAAGTTCAGGAAGAGTTTTTAACATTTCTTGAACGTTGCATTCAGGCAGTTATGCAAGCTTGTAAAGCAATCAATGAATTTGATGAGCTTTTAGAGACAGGGTTTAAAGGACTGGAAGCTGATTTAGTTGAAAACATGATCAGTAAGCTTGATGCAATAGAGTATGAGACAGATGCGTTGCAAATAGTGCTTCGACGTTCATTGTTGGCTATCGAGTCTCAAATGAATCCAGTGGATACTATTTTTATTTATCAGGTGATTGACTGGATTGGTGATCTGGCTGATCACGCAGAGCGCGTTGGCTCACGATTAGAATTGATGTTGGCACGATAAGCCGCTTCAAATCCGAAAGACAGAAACACAAAGTTGTACAGAAATTATTCTGAAAAGGCATAGGATTTTTAATGGATATCATTACCACTTACGGCAGCATGTTCGTGATGATTGCGGCAGTTGTCGGATTCTTTATGGCTTGGGGGATAGGGGCCAATGATGTTGCTAATGCAATGGGAACATCAGTCGGCTCTAAAGCATTAACCATAAAGCAGGCGATTATTATCGCAATGGTATTCGAGTTTGCTGGAGCATATCTGGCAGGCGGCGAGGTTACTTCTACAATTCGTAAGGGAATCATCGATTCCGCACCTTTCATCAGTCAGCCTGAGACTATGATCTACGGCATGATGTCATCATTAGTAGCAGCTGGTTTGTGGCTTACTGTAGCTTCATATCTTGGCTGGCCGGTTTCAACAACGCATTCCATTATTGGAGCGATTGTTGGTTTTGCATTGGTTGCTGTAGGTACTGAAGCGATTCACTGGGATAAAGTTGGTGGTATTGTTGGCAGTTGGGTTATTACACCTATGATTGCCGGGATACTCGCTTATTATATCTTTATGAGCGCCCAGTGGTTGATTTTCAATACAGACACGCCTTTACAAAATGCTAAGCGTTATGTTCCGGTATATATGGCACTCGCAGGTTTTATTTTATCGCTGGTGACTATTACTAAAGGCTTGAAACATATCGGCCTGGATATGGGAATCATTGAAGGCGTAATGGTCGCAATTGGTATTGCTATTTCTGTCGGTATAGCAGGCTATATCGTTGTGAATCGCCTCGAAATTGACCCGAGTGCTGATAAGGAAATGCATTTTAACAGTGTCGAACGTGTGTTTGCTGTTCTGATGATCATCACTGCGTGTTGTATGGCATTTGCTCATGGTTCTAACGATGTAGCGAATGCGATTGGTCCTTTGGCGGCTATTGTTAATATCGTGCAGTCTAATGGTGAAATTGGCGCTAAAGCGACACTTGCTCCCTGGATTCTACCTTTAGGTGGTGTGGGCATCGTGTTAGGTCTTGCGGTGTTTGGTCATCGGGTTATTAAGACGATTGGTAAAGGTATTACTCATTTAACGCCAAGTCGTGGTTTTGCTGCTGAACTGGCTGCTGCTGCGACAGTTGTTATTGCTTCAGGCACCGGCTTGCCAATTTCTACAACTCAAACGTTAGTTGGTGCAGTACTGGGCGTAGGGATGGCTCGTGGTATTGCTGCGATTGATTTAGGTGTTGTGCGAAATATTATTATTTCCTGGGTTGTTACCCTTCCTGCTGGCGCGTTGCTGGCAATAATTTTCTATTACATCTTCCTGGGAATTTTTGGCTAATTTTTATTGTGAAGTTAGTTGATTGAAAAAGGCGAGGATACGAATGTATCTTCGCCTTTTCTGTTTCTGGCACCATTTATAACATCTAAGTATCTATTGATGTTGCTTTCTCTCCAACGACAAAATTCCCCGTATTTCACCATTACGTGTGACGTTAACCAGACGTTTTTCATTTAATCCAATATAGATTGCCAAATCATCATAATCAGGCATTAACAGGCGAACCTGCACGGCTCTTAAAGGAAGATTCTTTAATGTTGTCTCATACATTTGAATGTCATGTTCGAATGAGTAGGTGTGATAGTTACTGCTGATAATGTTAGCAATATAACTTTCCATCCTCGGATGAATTTTACAATGAACTCTGGCCAGACTGTTTGGTTGCCATCGAATGCTCACTGAACTCCTACTACCCGGCTCCAGCATGCCCAGATCCTGATAGAAGTTCATCAGGGGTTCGTGAATATGTAGATTATGTTCAAATTCATCATTGTTTTTGAAAATAACTTCTTTACCTGGGGAACCGGCAAGGATTTTATGACTGAACTGTTTATCTCTGTGGTTCATTTCAAGATTGATGAAGGTATTCTGTCCTCCATCAATATACAGAACACCTGTATAAGGTGGGCGACGTGTAAATTCCAGCTTTGCATGAAGAGTGTCTGCATAGCTGTGTGCTGTGTTAATGATGAACAGTATTAAGGCAAAGACGATGTGTTTCATTGATACGATACCATTTTGTATGTGTTGTTAATTTGGGATTATCGGCCGTTTAATTGATGGAGCGCTGGTGAGAGTGTGCAAGAACGCAATGATGTCTCGTATCTCTCGGTCACTCAGTTGTAATGGCTGAATCAGGTTGTCAGCATACCGCCTGCGTTTCCCTCCAAGATTGTAAAAACGAATGACAGATTCCAGATCCGGCTCAGAGCCGTTATGCATATAGGGAGCCGTCAGTGCTACGTTGCGTAATCCTGGGGTTTTAAAAGCGCCATACATGTCATTAACTTTATTGATCCGTTTTCGACCAGGATCAGAATCGGCGATGCCGATGTTGTGAAAGCTTTCATCAGTAAAATTTGAACCGTCATGGCATTTAGTGCAACGAGCTTTAGTTTTAAACAGTTTCCATCCTCGTTTAGCTTCATCACTGATCGCGGTAACATCTCCAGCCATAAATCGATCGAATGGGGCGTTATCTGAGATAATTGAGCGAACAAAAGCTGAAAGCGCCCGTATAATGTTTTCCTCGTTCAGTCCACTACCACCGTAAACAATAGAAAATGATCGTTGATATACTCTGACGCGCGACAACCGTTTTATCAGCTCACCAGACGAAATGGACATGATGGATTTATGTCGCAACGAATACTTCACTTGATCTTCAATACTTGTCATTTCGCCATCCCAGCGGAAAACCCGATTCCAGGCCAGATTATATAAATGAGGCGTATGACGGGTTAACAACTTGCCTCTAATACCCGGGCTTTTGCTCATTCCATCACTGAAACCCGTATCCGGATTATGGCAAGTTGCACAAGAACGTTGCCTGTCTTTGGCCAGGCGACTATCAAAAAACAGTAATTTCCCTAACTCAATTTCTTCTCGTGAGTGAGGCTTGTCTTCCGGATAGATAATGCGATTGACATCAGGAGGCTGATAGGGGATTGCGAGTGTAGGAAATAGAAAAAAGAGAAAACTAAAAACGAGTAATCTTGGCACAACAAAAACCTTTCGTGTTGTCTGTTTAATAGTGTTGTTCGTTTCTTTCCTTGTATTTAACGTTTCTACGTGAAATATGTGCTGTCTTTCCTGTTCTAATCCATATTAAGTATGAATTACATGGAACATCACTGGAAAATTATCCGCCGTCCATATTGGGTGGTGTAACGATTTAAGTAATTGAATAAACATTTTATTTTAAAAAATAATATCAATATTTAACATTAAATAAAGCTTTAATTAATACCTCAGATAACTGATGTTCTTTAAGTGAGAACAAAGATTAACATCATCAAACCACAAGTATCAATAAAGGTCCTTTTTGTGGCTGACTATATAAATTAATCTTTGCAATATGACAGTTTTAATTTATTGATATATCAGTGCTTTTAAAATTAGGGCACATTTTTTCTATTTTTTTCTCTATGTCTGAAAACTATTTTTCAGAAGGTATCGACTAATTTGAAAAAGCTAATAAGAGATAACTGTGTTTACACAATCTGATGAAGCGCTCATTAAAAAAGCTCTTAAAGGAAATCACCGAGCATGGGTGAAGTTAGTCAGGCGATTTGAAAGTGATGTGTTCAATTATCTGATTCGCATGCTTGGTAATGTGGAGGATGCTAAAGATCTGACACAAGAGGTTTTTATCTCAGTGTATAAGAGCTTGCAAAGTTTTCGTGGGGACAGTGCGTTCAAAACCTGGCTATTAAAAATTGCTCGTTTTCGCTGTGTTGAATTTTATCGCAAACATCGAGTGACCGCTGATCTGGATGATACACCTGAGCAACTGGATGACAGCGTGTTTAGTCAACCGGAAGAAGTGATGTTAATGAGTCAAAACAATCAACAGGTTATTGCAGCAATGGCTTCATTGAGTTTTACACAGCGGGAAGTTGTTGAATTGAAGTTTTTTCAGTATTTCACATTCGACCAGATAGCGGAACAGACTAATGAATCTGTTAACACGGTCAAAACGCGATTTTATGCTGCATTAAAACGGCTAAAGACAGTTTTAGGAGAGATAAATGACTAACGAAAACCTGAATGTTGAAACGAAAACTGACGAGTTTAAATCAACAGAACAGGCTTTTAGTCAAATGGCTAATCAGTTTGACGCTGTGCAGATGCCAGAATGGGATAGAGCAGCAATGCTACCTGAACAACCTACTCGATCTATTTTCGTTGGGGTAGTACCCGGTTTATCGCTGGCTTTTTCGTGTTTTGCACTGTTTATGGTGCTGTTCAATGCAAAAGTCACATGGTCAGACGACCAGATAGAATTATCGTTTAATCAGGCCGATTCATCTGTGATTAAACAGCTAGAAGAATATAAAAGTCAGCAGGTGATGCTGCTCAGATACATGGATGATGTGGAAAATCGCCAGTTAAAACAAACATCTGAACTGGTGAGTTTGATTATGGAGAACAACCAGCAAAACCGCAGAGAAGATATGAAAGAACTGTTGGAATACATTAATTTCCAACGTGAAGAAGATTTGAAAGAAATGAAGTATCAATTGAGACAAACCGCATGGAGCTTGAATGCTCAGTCGACGCATGCCAGACCGTCTCAGGTTGGTGACTATGACGAACTTGAAACAGGAGCTGAAGAATGAAAGTTGTTAAAACGGCAATAGCCAGTGCATGTATCGCGTTATCAATGGTAGCAGTGGCTCAGGATAAAGAACCAGAGAAACATGACTTACTGCGGAAAGAAGTTTTGATCATGAATAAAATCTTGCAAACGTCTTTGCAAGAATCCGATGAGCGTCGACACAGAGGTTCGATAGAAGGTTTGTATCTGATGAATCAGGGCGTGATGTTTACAGTAAAAGGACGTCCGTGGCGTTATGGAGGTTCTGCCGGACCTCTGCCGCCAATGCCACCATTACCACCCGTGCCAGAGAATATTGTCTACAGTTCGGAATCAATGGGTGTGGAAGTTGAAGAGATTGAATTAGCTGCTTTGATCGAAGACAGAATGGGGGCTGCCTTTAGTTCATGGGAGCATTCGATGGATGAACATACCAGAATGCATGAAAAAGCGTCTCAGTTAAAAGAACAATCCCGTTCACTGAACTATGATCTTCGTGAGCTGGATAGAGAAGTACGAGAATTGGCTATTGAAAAGAGAGTGGCAGACAGCGACAGAAAGAAAGATATTGAACAGAAAATTAAAGATATTAAAAAACGCCAGGAATCAATGGTAAAGGAAAAGGAAAGACTTAAGGCAGAAGCTAAACGGATCAAACAGGAAGCCAAAGTTGCCAGACAAAAACAGCATAAAGAATCGATTGAAACCAGAAAAGCTTATATGAAACGTGTTACTCAAACAGTAAGCAGTACGCTGTGTAACTATGGTGGTGGATTGAGACATCTGAATAAAAATGAGCATGTTTCAATCGTTTTGCCCGATTTGTGGCGCGATGACAAAACTGGTGGACAAAATCAGATCCTGGTGTTTACCAAGAAAGATATCAACCAGTGTGTTGTGGGTGATATTAATGAAAATGAATTAATGAGCAAAGTTACCCAATATCGTTTTTAACGTATATGGGGTGTGATTTTATTTTTGAGGTTGATGTTTTTTATATAGTAATAATATGAAAAACATCAACTTTTTTATTGTCTGTAATTGTGGTGAAGGATTAGTCTCTTTAGATATGGTTAAATTTATGTGTCAGGTAACAAACAATTTACTGTCTATATCAGGCTAAATACAGGAAAATTCAGACAAATTTCCCTCCAGAGAAAAATAATCTTATAAAAGTGCATAAAAACAGTTGGTTAAAAACTGATAATGTGACATTATCTCTTGCGCACTGTATTTTATATGGAAACAAAAAGGTGTGTAAGTTAGATTTTTTGTCTTCAGTTGTGCTGAAGATAACAAAAATCAGATGAATATTGCTTTCCATTATTATCCATAAACCAATCAGTGTTATACTTTTGTTGTTTTTTATTGGATTGCTTTCTTTTTGGGTGACTTCATTGTTATTGAGAGGTTATAAATTAATTTTACTGGCGATGATATTGCTAGTGGTTTCGCCTTTCAGTACTGCGTCATCCCTAATCGTCATATACCCTGAAGTTCAAAAGCCCGCATACAGGGATATGCTTCGTCAAATCTTCGATGGTATTGATAATGCCCATAACGGAGAGGTCGAGCGAATTAAAGTACCATCTGATCGTGGTATTTCCAGCCTTGAGAACGAAATAGAAAAGAAAAAACCTGATTTAATGATTGCTCTTGGACGCAAAGGTTATCAATTAGCGCGTCGTCTAAGTCGTAAGTATGCAATTGTGTCAGGTATGATGCCAATCTCACCCGGAAAAGTATCTGGTATTAGCCTTCTTCCTTCCCCTGACGTATTATTCAATTTTCTTAATCAAGTGGCTCCTCGCGTTAAAAGGGTTTATGTACTGCATAACCCGAATACAACATGGTTGATACGAATTGCGGCTGAGGTTACCAAAGCTGCGGGTATTGAACTGATGCCAGTCAAAGTAGAGTCAACCAAAGAAGCCGTCAATGTATATCAGGATCTGTTTAAGAAAATACAACCTCAAACAGATGCCATCTGGCTATCCGCTGATCCCGTTACCAGTCATGATAAATTGATTCTCCCTATGATTTTGAAAGAAGCCTGGCAAAAGAAATTTGTTGTATTTTCCAGTAAGCCGGGACATGCCAGACGAGGTGTGTTGTTTTCGGTACTTCCCAATAACAAGATGTTAGGTAAGTTACTGGTTGACAAGGCTGTAGAGACATCTGACGACATGGGAAATCCAACGGTTGATCCTAATTCTGCACTAATGTTGGCGGTAAATGTACGTACTGCCGGTCACCTGGGGATTTCTTATACTAATAAACAAAAAGAATCATTTGATTTGATCTTCCCATCGAAATAACTGAGCGAACGTTTTATCTTTTTATGTTTAGAAATTATTTTAGTTACAATCCAAATATTAGTTTCAGACGTCAGTTACTGACGTTTGTGGTATTTGGAAGCTTAATGATTTCCTTTACTGCTACTTTTGTAGTGGCCTGGATTGTTAGTGGCATGATTCAGGAATACATGGTCAATACGGGGAAGCAAATTACTCGAGCCTTATCGAAGCAAAGTGTGTTGGCACTGTTGACGGAGAGTGGTGAAAATGCTGAGAGTGCTTTGCAACAAATACAAGGCTTTCCCGAGGTTATTGCGGCTGAAATTATTTTGCCGGACGGCCGGGTGTTAATCGGTTCAGGGTTCGGTAACCTTCAAATCACATCAAATGAGTTGGCAAATATCGAAGGCCCAACGCTTATTCGTAATACGAAAATGGACTGGTTATTTGTCGCTCCAGTTCGAGTTGAACCAGAAGAAAGTGAAGAGCCTGAGTTTGCCCTTAATGAAGAGAGCTCTCAGGTCATTGGATTCAGTGCTGTTAAGCTGACAAAGGAAGTTCTTTTTGAAGCGAACAGACTGGTCTTACGCTATTCCTTCGGCGTAGGATTACTTGCCGCAATTATCTTCTCCTTTATCCTCAATTTTGGATTATCTCGCCTTACCCGACCACTGATGCGTTTGTCGAAAGTGATGCAGCAAGCTGAAAAAAGTGGTGATCACGTCTATGCACAGGTAGAAGGAGCCCGTGAAGTACAGCGTATAGCAACCACATACAATCGGATGATGGAAGTACTCGACGCACAGGATGACGAGTTAAGGAAGCACCGTGATCAGCTGGAAGTTGAAGTGAATCTCCGGACACGAGAATTAGTTGAGGCGCGTGACAGTGCTTTAACAGCCAGCAGACATAAATCAGAATTTCTTGCCAATATGAGTCATGAGTTGCGTACACCTATTCAGGCAATCATGGGTTATGTCGATTTGGTTAAGGAAGATTTGGAGCTCGATGGGCAAATTCATCTGGTAGATGATTTGGAGCGGGTGACAAGGAATTCCAGGCGCTTACTTTATCTTATTAATTCCATTCTGGATTTCGCAAAAATTGAAGCCGGGAAAATGGATGTTAATCGTTACCGCATTACCATGGGT
Organism: Alteromonadaceae bacterium; assembly: GCA_965656875.1. Classification (GTDB taxonomy): domain Bacteria; phylum Pseudomonadota; class Gammaproteobacteria; order Enterobacterales; family Alteromonadaceae; genus CBFHMJ01. Next base: position 232,177 of record CBFHMJ010000025.1, on the reverse strand, counting down.
GAAGTGGTTCGAAATGTCTCCGATGTAATACAGCCGCTACTGAAGAAAAACAAAAATGAGTTAACGTTGTCAGGTACGGATCTCAGTACTGAAATGGATACGGATAGCGAAAAACTCGAACAAATACTCGTTAATTTATTAAGTAATGCATGTAAGTTTACTGAGAATGGGCAAATTATCTTTGCTTCCTGGATTGAAGGAAACTTTGCCATGTTTTCTGTCAAAGACACCGGAATAGGTATTGAAGACTCTCAGTTAAAAGATATCTTTGACGAGTTCCAGCAAGTTGATGGTAGCCAGTCACGAAAATTCCAGGGGACAGGCCTGGGACTGGCTATTGCAAAACGATTCTGCCAGCTATTAGGTGGAGAAATAACGGTAACAAGTGAGTTGGGGCAGGGCTCTGAATTTATCGTTGAAATCCCAATCAAAATGCCTGCGGTAAAGAGTGAAGGTCGATCTTCATCTTCTACGACTGAAATACCTGACTAAATGCTGGTTTATATGATCGTCGTCATGTAACAGTCGCAAAGAATGGTTTTCAATATACACCATATGTTCCTGATGGATTTACTAAAATTTAACCAACTCTCTGTATATCAGTAGAAAGTCAGAGAGTACGTTGTTGGTTTTTACGCGGAAAAAAATTCCCTTGAATTGATAAATTGACTTGAATTTTAGTGATTTAGGGCTGAAGCATTGACATTAATGAAAGGGAATCCTATTGTTTAAGTTCAAATTACATAAGGGATATGATTGGACCTAAAATAATTAACTTTTGTGACTATTTTGTGTCCTTAGTCTGACTTGTATCTGAGCATCAGAACTTGTTATTAATGGAAATCTTCGGGATGACATTGTTCAGGATGAGATTGTTAAGCTGTCTTTGAATAGCAGGACGTTCAGTAGTATGACAAGTTGTGGCAAGACGGCACGACTAGCTAACACAACAATGTGACCAGCAACATGTAACCAGACACTCTCGACACTGTGAAATAAGATGGATTTTACTGGGGTATGCGGTGAACTTACTATTACAGGATAATGGTAAGTACAGGGCGGGAGTAATTGTACTTTAACACAGGTTATAACCATGAAAAGTTGGCACCTGATTCTGCTTTCTGCATTGGCTGGAAACATGCCTGCAATCGCAGATGAAGTTTATAATTATAATGACTCAGGGGAAGATGAGTTTGGTGGCTTTTATGGCGATGAAGATGTCATCCATATAGCGACCGGAACGTCAAAGCCTATTTCTCATGCGCCCGCCGTAGCGACGGTTATTAATGCTAAAGATATTCAGATGATGGGAGCGACACATCTGGATGAAGTATTAGAAAAAGTCCCGGGTTTGCATGTCTCCATGTCTTCAATCAGTCGATTTGACACCATTTATTCAATGCGTGGTATTCGAACTGGTTTTAATCCTCAAATACTCGTTCTGGTAAATGGCACTGAATTTAAAAATTTATCAACGGGTGGCTTACCTTTTACTTTTCGACTTCCAATAAATACGATTGAACGAATTGAAGTTATTCGAGGTCCGGGATCAGCTGTTTTTGGTGCTGATGCGTTTAGTGGCGTAATTAATATCGTTACTAAAAATGAAGTGGCAGAAGATACTCAGGTCGGTACTGTTGGTGCTCGATTTGGCAGTTTTTCTTCTCGTGATTTTTGGTTTGAAACAGGCTTTAAGCAAGAAGAATGGTCAGGTTATCTGGCGGGTGAAAAATCACGTTCTGATGGCGATGAAAGCCGGGTTATACCCGTAGACTCACAAAGCGGTCTGGATGCTATTTTTCAAACTAATGCATCCTTAACACCGGGCGCGCTAAGTACTAACTATGATGTTACCAATATCTTTGGTTCACTGACGTTTGGTCAGTTTAATCTGGAAAACTGGTATTGGAAGCAGAACCATGGTGGCGTAGGTCCGGGTGCTGGACAAGCGCTTGATCCTGATGGCTTTCAGGATGCAGAGCACAACAGAATTAAACTCTCCTGGCAAGATTCAATAACTGATGAACTTGAAATCCAGGCTGATGCATCATGGGTGCATGCTAAGCAAGAAACCATGTTTAACATTTTTCCTTCCGGCGCTGTTTTACCAATTGGCGATGATGGAAATATCGGTGGTAATGATATAAAACCTATTTTGTTTACTGATGGTTTTATAGGTAATCCTTCTTATAGTCAGGACGTTTACCGAGTTAATACCGCGATGAACTGGCACGGTATTGAAGGGCATAGTTTCCGAGTAGCGACGGGGTGGTTTGAGCAAAGCATTGATACAAGCGAAAAGAAAAATTTTGGTCCTGGTATCCTTGAAGGTGACGGTCGTCCGGATGTTGTCGATGGAACATTAACAGACGTAACTGGAACTGATTACATTTATCTTCAGGATTTAAAACGTACAGTGAAATATTTGTCTGTTCAGGATGAATGGCAGCTTTCGAATGACTGGGAGCTAACCCTGGGGATTCGATATGATGATTACTCAGATTTTGGTTCTACTTATAATCCGAGAGCCGCGTTGGTTTGGGAAACCAATCACAATCTGACAACAAAATTCTTGTATGGTAGTGCGTTCAGAGCCCCTTCTTTTTCAGAACAATTTTTAAAGAATAATCCTGTAAATCTGGGCAATTCCGAGCTGTCACCTGAAACAATTGATACCTGGGAAGTCGCGTTTGATTACCGTCCTGCGTTTGGTATTAATATGACGTTATCGTTGTTCCGTTATGATGCTGAAGGCATGATAGAAATAGTTCCGGATGTCGACAACCCAGCAGTATCACGATATCAAAATTCTATTGATCAACGTGGTAAAGGATTTGAATTCACGTATCAACATGAATTGACTGAAAGTCTTAATTTATCAGGTAGTTACTCATATCAGAAATCTGAGAACCTGAAGATTGATGAAGATGTGCATGACGTACCGGGTAAGCAATTATTTGTCGATTTGCGATATGAGTTGGATGCTAACTGGTCTGGTTCTGTTCAAACATTTTGGATTGCGGACAGAAAAAGAGCGAAAATCGCATCAGAAGTTCGAACGACAGAAGTTGGTGACTACAGTAATGTGAATTTGAATATTCTCTACCGCCCTGATTCAGGCAATTGGCAGAGTAAGCTATTAATTAGAAATCTGTTTGACTCTGGCCAATATGAACCAAGTAATGGTGGGATCCCGGGTGATTTCCCATTAGAAGGTCGGCGTGTATCTGTTGAGTTTTCTTATACTTACTAAAGAATCAGCAGTGAATTAAGATTAAGAGCCCTTGCCTGAAGCAAGGGCTTTTTGTTTCAGAAAAGAATTAATGGTGAAGCTAACGAATATCAGCTAATGAGCGAATAGCGGGGCCAGTATATTCAATGTCAGCACACTTCTCTGGTAAAAACGAACCTGAAGGTTTATCTGCGTATTCTGCATAGCAGGCTTGTACACCTGAATTAACCAGTAAGGCGCAAAGTCGATAAATCTCTTTTGGTGAATAGCCATAGTCCGTCATAAATGCAGCAGCATATCCGCCGACATTCATTGCTTCCTGATACTGTGACAGCAATCTGGCTTCTATCTGAAATGCATTTCTTTCATGTTCACGTTCTTCCAGTCCCAGTTTACGGGCTAGTTCGCGTAATGCCGGAATACGTTCATCTCCAGTTGCTACCGGGCGAGAGTATCCTGGAATTGCTGGCTTTCCCCGAGCCGTTTTAGCATTTTTTGTTAGTTGCTGATCAATGACAGCGTCAACACTGTGGCCACTGTTCAGTAACTGCGTCGCATGAATAATAAAGTCAGCGCAAGGCTTTACGACATTTGCACCATACAGTCTTGAAGCAGAAGCAAGGCTACCGGCCGTGACAGCTGATACTGGATCGGTGCGATAGCTACCTGCGAGCGCTCCGACATGGTTGCACCAGATACGAGGATCGGGCCAGCTGATCGTAACAAAAAAGCCTTCTATCCATTGCGCCAGTCGTTTTTCTGGCAGGCGTCCGGTGATGTTTAAGAGCATCGTTTCAAACCAGGTATGATGCCCAACCAACTCCGTCATCATATTCATTCCATGGTTATACACCGCTTCACCAACTACCCAGCCACCTTTATCTGCATTGATCTGGCGATGATTGTTTTCCAGCGTTTTAAGGCGAGCGTGATCAGTCATGGTTGGCTCCTCCGGCTTCTTGTGACATATGGTAGTTTTCATCACTGATAAATGGCATTGATGTGTGAGATTCCCATGACTTCTCAATACCAAATGCAGCAAGAACAGGTGACAGTCCTAGTTGAAATAACAAGGTGATTTGCTTGTGATTGAGTCCCATGTCCAATCCATACGCGGCGATAACTAAAGGTAGCCGAATGCCACTGTTATGTTGATTAAGTCGTTCTTTTAACGCTTTTAGCCACGTCAGGTGAGAGGACTCTGAAAGACATGACACTGCTTTTATCATGATAGTGTCGACGAGTTTATCTTGATCGCCGTATAAATTTCCTGTGCCGGGGATACCGTTAAATTCATCTTGTAGAAAGGCATCGGGTGTCGCTGTTTGTGTTAACAGCGTATCAGATAACGAATTAACCGATGTTTTGCTGTGAGTACTTACAAACTTCACGCAGCTTGTTATTTCTTCACTTCCATTGACTTGTCCGGCCGATGTCATCATGCCGGTTGGTAAAAGATGTTGTATGTGTGTCTTGCTCACCGCAGCTTGCATGACTGCCCGTACACCTTGATGTCGAGGGCCAAAGGCCGCGGGTAAATTAAGCAAGAAATTAAGTTGTGCCAGTTGAGACTGGTTAGGTATCTCCTGGGTTAGAAGTAACCAAATCATTTCAGCATGAGAACAATGTTCCAACAATTCAAGGTAGTTGTAACCACCTATATAAAGTTCATCGGCTAACCAGGGATTTTGTTCGTTTTCTTTTTCAAACATTACGCTGGTTTTTACGGTGGAAGCAAAAGCTTCTTTCTTTTTCTCTTGCGTTCTTAACTTATTAGTTTTGTCTTGGTCAATAGCCATAGTAAACCCGTGAGCGCTGATGGTTGCCATCAGCGCATATAAATCATGTCAGAGGAATTGGTGTGGGAGTTTTTAACCGCCAGGCGTTACAACTGCTTGTTGTAGTCCTTTAACGCGATCACCCATCGGAGGTGTTGCCTCAGGATCGATACGGATGTCGATTAGTGTTGGGCCTTCCTTTGAAAATAAAATTTCAAAGTCCAGACTTTCCAGCTCGTCGATTGTTTCGATGACGATACCGTCAATACCCATAGAACGAGCCATATCAGCATAGTTGACCTTATTCAGCTCAAAGCCAATCTGTTCAGCTTTGCCCAAACGCTGTCCATGCATAACCATGCCGTAGACTGAATCATTTAGCACCATATAAACGACAGGAAGATTGTGTTGAGCTGCAACCGTTATTTCCTGACCGCTCATCAGATAGCTACCATCGCCGGTGAGACAAACGGTTGGATTTTTGCTGTTGGCAATGGAAGAACCTACGGCTGCGCCGATAGCCCAACCCATAGAACCAAATCCCATCGCGATTCGATAGGTGCCATCGCTCTCTGGTCGTTGATAATAGTGGGTTGCCCAGGACCAGGCGTTGCCTGCCTCAATAAAAGTCCGAGTACCTTTAGGTAACTCTTTCGCAAGGAAGGTGAATAGTCGCTGCGGTTGAATCGGGGAGATGTCTTCAGTAACTTTTTCCGGACACTTAACAGAGAATGTACCACCGAGAAAATTTTGATCAGAGCGATCAATCATTGGTACGCCTTGCCATTTTCTTCCCCAGCTCAGCGCGTATTCAATTTCTTCATTTAACCGCTTAAAGATTGTAGGAATATGTCCACAAATATGGAGTTTAGCCATGGAAGAACGTGTGAAATTCTCTGGTGAAGCATCAATATGGATGAGACGGTCATTCAGGAGTGAGTCTGCCCAACCGCCGGTGCTTAATTCTCCCATTGAAGCGCCAACCGCGAGAATTAGTTCAATGTCTTCTCGGTGAAACAGCTCTTTGGCATTTTGATGTCCACCAAATCCAAAGACTCCCTGATAAAGTGGATGCGTTTCATCAACCCAGCGTTTACCGACAGGTCCGGTTGCAAATGGTGCATTTAGCATTTCAGCTAACTTCATGATTTCCTGTGCGGATTGATCGCAGTCATCACCAATAAACAGTGCAATACGATCAACGGCTGCAATTTCAGAACACAGGCGTTTAAGTGCTTCTTTATCTTTCAATGTGAAGTCACTTAACAGAGATTTTGGGTTCACCTGAGGTTTTGAATAGCAGGGTTCAAACAGAATATCTGAAGGAATACTGATATGTACCGGGCCACTCGGTAAGCGTTGTGTTGCCATAATGGCTGAGATGAGTTTGTGTTCTAACTGTTCTCTGTGGCTTACCAGGGTGTTGAATCGAGTACAGTGACGGAAAATACCGACGGTATCTATAGCTGCACAGGATGAATCCTGCAATGCACCTTTACCAAATTTGGGTAGAGGTGTTTGTGCTGTGATAACCAGCATTGGCACGTTATCAGCTAATGCACTGGCAACGCCGGTGATCAGATTGGTTGACCCTGGCCCCGTCGTTGCACAGACGACGCCAATTTTTCCAGTTTCTCTGGCGTATCCATCAGCCATAAATGCCGCGCCACTCTCGTGGCGTGCAACGATGGCTTTTGGTCCACCTTTGCGCTCACTACGAGCCAGTGCATTATAAAATGGCTCAATGGCTCCGCCTGGAACGCCGAAAACGTATTCGATATCTAGTTGATGCAAATAATCTACGATGAGATCTGCAATGGTGCTAACTGCTGTTGTCTGATGATCTTTCAGGATCAATGCTGTATCTGTAACACTCATTTATTACTGCTCCACAAATGTTATAGAAAGAGTAAAGGCAAGTGTGTAAAACTGAGTTGATCAAGGCTGTTTGTTTTGTATCGGCATTATGAATATCGATATCTGATCAGAGATCAGCACGTATAGACTAATGTGGAGACAAAACAATACTATAACGGGCAGTATAGCTGTCCGCCGCGAAACACTTATCAACATGATTTGTCTGTCATTTAACCAGACGCAATGACGTCGTCATCGCATGGACAAAATTAATCAGACGTTGAGTTTTACAGCACAATAAAACAGGTGGAGTTGCTCATTCTCTCTCTCCGATCTGTCTTTTGCCTGCGATTTCCTGTGATGTATTGATTTTTATCAGCCCGTTAAACAAGGGCTTATCTACAATCCTGATAGATAATCTTTTGTGTCGTTATTACGACTTTATTGTAGTTTTGGTATCTGATTACCCTCTCATATGCCTCTCACAGGGTGATCAGATACGAATGTGATTATGATTTATCAAGATTGACAAATTAATCACATGTTTAACTTTAGTTGATTTCCATCAAGCAAAACACACGAGATTTTTCCTTGTGAGCTTTATTAGTTGCAATTCAGGTAAGTGCTAATCATTAGCTACTTATATAAAACCTGTTTGCTATAAACGTCACTATGTTGTCTCTATTGTTAATACCTTATGTGTATTAAAAAACTTTGTTTTCCCCTGATGGCTTGGCTGGGTGGGCGAGTATAATTATTGAACAAGTTAATATCCAGCGTATTTTAATAAAAAGACGATAAATATTTTTATTTTTCTTATTTGCTCAAAAATAATAACAATTAATAAATAAAGACTTAAAAAACATTGTATTGAATAATCTAAAAATAAAAATAATTTATCTTTAGCGGTCATTATCATGACATAAGTTAACCTTATTTAGAATGTTTCGTTTAATTTCACGCTAAGTCCCTGTAAAAAAATAAAGAGCTTGAAAATTGGGGTTTTAACAATAGAGGGTTGATTTATAAACATATCTTTATAAGGTTTTTTTGTTTTAAATTTGTGCCATAGCGAATAAGTTCACCTTACTTCTTATAAATCTTTGTTCCTGTTAACTGTGTTTTTATCTTGTTTCAACATTACTCATGAAATATTGTGTCATGAAATCAGTTCATTATCTGAACCAGAGTAGGGGGCTAGTTGTCCTTTGCTGGTGACATTCAGTTGTTAGACAGAAGTATGAGCAATGCTGGACACGTATGTCTGTGACGTTTGAGGCTGGTTATGTGCAGTGCTTCATAATGCAACCTGAAGCCTTACATCAATACTTTGCGGCAAAACATACTTTTTATTAGCAATATCTCGAATGATTCGCTGAACTAAAATATTGGTTTTATTAACAGGAAAACGTTTGTTAGTGGTGTGCCAGATTAGTGTTTAATTTCAGTGCTTCAGTACGTGCGAAATTTTAAATAACCGGAGGTTATCGTGATAAAAACCCTTGCCAGATTTATGGCTGTTTCATTCGTTGTTCTTTTTTCCTTTGGTGCATTAGCGGAGTCGGTTAAAGCCCCTGAATGGACACTTCAAACGGAAAAGGGAGAAATAGTCAGGCTGGAAGATTACAAAGGAAAGCCTCTCATTATTCATTTTTGGGCAACCTGGTGTCCTTATTGTAAGAAGCTTCAACCAGGACTCGAGTCGCTTTATCAAAAGTATCAGGATGATGGATTGGAAATAATCGGTGTTAGCTGGTGGGAAGATGAAGGCGCTGAGCCTCAAAAGACCTTAAAGCAGCGTGGCATCAGTTTCAAAACCGTTATCAATGGTGATGCGGTTGCAAAACGCTATGGTGTGCAGGGTACACCGACAACGTATTTTATTGATCGTAGTGGAAATATTGTTCTTAAAACAACGGTGTCAGATCCAAAGAGTCCAAAGCTGGAAGCAGCAGCGCTCACCATTGTTGATAAAAAGGAAGGATAGAAATTAGTGTTTATTGACATTAAAAAGCCTGAGTTATTAAGGCTTTTTAATGAGTTTTTCTAAGCTGATGTAATTATCAGGAGGAAATAAGTTCTCGATTTCTTGCCATGACTTCATCAATGGGGAGTGGTTTACTAATGTAATAACCCTGGGCGTAATCCACACCTATTTGCTTCAAGCGGTCAAAAATTTCTTTGCTTTCTACAAATTCAGCCACTGATTTTTTCTTCAATGCTTTAGCTACATCGTGTATTGCTTTTACTAACGCAGAGTCGATGGAATCAGCAACCATATCTTTTACGAAAGAGCCGTCAATTTTAACGCTGTGTGCTGGTAACTCTTTCAGATAGGCAAACGTACTGAAACCTGTGCCGAAGTCATCAATCGAGAATTCACAACCTATTTCAGTAAGTCGAGCGATCATTCGACGTGTCGCGCTAAGATTGGTTAAACTCGCTGATTCAGTCAACTCAAAGATGATTCTGTTTGGTTCAACGCCATAATGTTCCAGCTTATCTTCAATCAATGGTACAAGCCTGACATCACTGAAAGCCTGAGCCGACAGATTAATAGCTATGCGGCGCAAATCATCGTGGACGCTTAGCATGTAAATGGCTTTGGAAACCACTTGATGATCAAGGATATTGATATCTTCAGCACGTTCGAGTGCAGGAATAAACTGTCCAGGGAAGATGAGTTGGTTATCCAGCATTAAACGAACCAGTGCTTCGTAATACTCGGTTTCACCAGTTCTGATATTAACAACGGGTTGAAAGTGCAGCACAATGTTGTCGTTAACGATAGCTTCCTGAAGCTTATGTGACCATTCAACACTGTTGCGGAAATCGTCACTTTCTTTATCGTCTGGTGAGTAACAATGGACCAGGTTACGACCTCGATTTTTTGCAACATATAATGCAATGTCAGCTTGTTTCAGATATTCCTGAGGGTCCTGAGTCTGACCATTTACTTCCGTGATTCCCACACTACAACTTATTTTGTAGATCTTGTCATCGAATTGATAATGACCTTTTTCAATCAGTGAACAAATTTCATTGGCTATGGTTGTGGCAGTATCAATCTCTGTGTCGTACAGCAAAACTGCGAATTCGTCACCACCTATTCGGCAAAGAATATCGGATGAGCGTAATCGGCGAGTCAGTGAGTTAGCTACTTCCTTCAACACCATGTCACCTTGTTGGTGCCCTTGCGTGTCATTGATTACTTTGAAATGGTCTAAGTCAATATAAAGTAAGCAGTTACGAGATTTATTACGCCATGAGACTAATGTCAGACGGGCCAGTTCACCATCAAAATAATACCGATTGCGTAAGCCTGTTAATTTATCGTGACTGGCTAAGTGTTGAAGCTGTTGCTCTGCATCTTTACGTGCGGTGATATCATCAATCGTCGCTGTGATACCAGTAATGGTGTCATCTTCAAGTGTCAGTAGATCAAAGCGACCTTCAACCCAGATTTCTTTTCCCTGATGATGGGATAATTTGAATTCCAGTGGGTCACTGTTGAGTTTACCTGCCAGTAACTGATTTAAAATACGATTAAAGGTGAATTTAGTCTGCTGACTTGACGGACTAAGGTATGAATACAATGAGTTATTCATTGCACTTTTTGTCGTGTAGCCGGTCAGGTTTTCCCAGGCCTGATTAACAAATCGAATACGTCCACTGGTATCCAACTCCATGATCACCGTACTCAGATGATTCAATAACCGTTGGTGAATTTGAGATAAATCCCGGTAATTCGATTCACTTTCTTGCAGCGCTCGTACTTTTTCAGCAAATTGCTGATTACTGACCATAAAGTCTTCACGGCGAGAAGCAATTTCACATACTTTACGAAGCTGTTCTGCCTGGAATGGCTTCTGGATATAGTCTACAGCTCCCTGAATCATCAGCTCTTCTGCCAGATCCATATTGCCATGAGCTGTCATAATCACCACTGACTGATGGGGACTTTCCTGCAAAATAATGTCCAGTACTTCTTGTCCGGACATGCCGGGAAGCATGACGTCCAACAGAATAATGGCGTATTTATTGCGACGGAACATTTCAAGACCAAGAATACCATCCGGCGCAATATCGACATCGAATCGATTGCTAAGAATACGTTTAGCCAGTTCGGCGGTATCTTCCGTATCCTCAATAACCAGAAGAGGTAATTTCTCTGAGCGAATGTTATGACGTTGTATGCCACTTTGAACCGCTTCTGGAAGATCTTCCAGATGTTCGTATGCTAAGACGGCATTAATACCAAAAATTCGAGCGGTAGTATCCGCAATGCGCTCACAGTAAGTGGGTGTTAATAAAATGATCGGTGTTTCTTTGTCCGCGATGAAAATTTCGGACCGAATCATGCGAGATAAGCGCCAGCCATCCAGCGTGCCAATGTTTATTTCGGAGATAAGAAATGAAATATTCCGTTTTTTTAAAACAGCGACCGCTTCATTACTATTAGCGACACAAATAACATTTTCAAAAGTGTTTGTTTCAGCGATGATTCTGGTTAATTCCTCACGACGATTCTCATCGGTAGAAACCAACAACAATGTAAATGGCGCTGTCATGGTGTCTTACTGTCCTGCATTGTAAGATGTAGTTAAGCTATAGAAAGCTGGTGTAAATTATAGACTTAACCAGCGATTAACGTTCGCCTAGCTTAAAGGTAATCATTACAAGACTCAAGTGCAAACAATGGCCCAACTTGATATATCGCAATATGCACACTAGACTGTGCCACCTTTTGTTTAGAGAATAGTCTTAGATCTTAATGCGTGTAGCCGATTTTACCTTCGATTTACCTGATGAATTAATCGCTCGAAAACCTATGCCTGAACGTAGTGCCAGTAGGTTACTACAACTGGATGGAAACACGGGTGATATCAACCACGGTGTCTTTAAGGATTTGTTAAATAACTTAAAGTCTGATGATGTGCTTATCTTCAATAATACCCGGGTTATCCCTGCTCGATTATTTGGTCAGAAAGCAACCGGTGGTCAGGTTGAGATTCTGGTAGAACGTGTTATCAGTGAAACGGATGTGTTAGCTCATGTCAGGGCAAGCAAAGCGCCTAAACCGGGCACACGTATTACAACAGAACAAGGTTACGAGTGTGAAATGGTCGAACGTCACGATACGTTGTTCCAGTTACGCTTTGACAGTTCAAAATCTGTTTTTGATATCCTCGAACATGCGGGCCATATGCCGCTCCCTCCTTATATTGACCGCCCTGACGAAGAAGAAGACAAAGAACGTTATCAGACTGTCTATAATGAAAAGCCGGGGGCTGTAGCGGCCCCAACAGCCGGATTACATTTTGATGATGCGTTGTTAGACGCAATAAAAGCCAAAGGCGTGAAGATTGGATTTGTTACTTTGCATGTTGGCGCTGGAACATTCCAACCGGTAAGAGTGGATTCAGTGGAAGAACATAAAATGCATGCAGAATACGCCGAAGTACCTGCTGATGTCGTTTCGCTGGTAAACAACGCTAAAGCGACAGGAAACCGGGTTATTGCAGTAGGTACTACTTCAGTTCGAAGTCTTGAATCAGCGGCAAAAGCTTTTGCTGAAGCGAATTCAGATGCTGAGGATTCATCAACGGTGATTGGTGAGTTCTATGATGATACCGATATTTTTATCTACCCCGGTTATAAATTCCGTGTAGTGGATGCAATGGTAACCAACTTCCACCTGCCTGAATCGACGCTAATCATGCTGGTTTCGGCTTTTGCCGGACAAGACCACATTATGAAGGCTTATCAGCAAGCCATTGATCTTCGTTATCGTTTCTTTAGTTACGGTGACGCTATGTTTTTAACGAAACAAGTATAAATACTGAAATACCAGGTTGTTAACGTGTTACACGCACAAAAGCGGCCTGAAAAACACAAAAATAAGCACGTCAGACTGTTTCTCTGACGACTGAGGAAACCATGAAATTTGATTTAATTACGACTGATGGAAAAGCACGTCGGGGACGCCTGACGTTTGATCGAGGAACGGTTGAAACGCCGGCTTTTATGCCTGTTGGTACCTACGGCACCGTAAAAGGAATGACGCCGGAAGACGTAAAAGAAACTGGTGCTGAAATATGCCTTGGGAATACGTTTCACCTGATGTTGCGTCCGGGTACTGAAATCATCAGCATGCATGGTGATTTACATGACTTCATGAACTGGGATAAGCCAATCCTGACTGATTCCGGCGGTTTCCAGGTATTCAGCCTGGGCAAACTGCGTAAGATTTCAGAGAAAGGTGTAGAGTTTCGCTCACCGGTTAATGGTGAAAAGATTATGCTAACGCCGGAGCGCTCAATGGAAGTTCAGCGTGCATTGGGTTCTGATATTGTGATGATCTTTGATGAATGTACGCCTTATCCAGCGACATACGAAGAAGCACGTAAATCAATGGAGATGTCACTCCGTTGGGCGAAACGCAGTAAAGATGCTCATGGTGACAGTCCGTCGGCACTATTCGGTATTATCCAGGGCAGTATGTACGAAGATTTGCGTGATGTGTCAATGGAAGGCCTGGTTAATATTGGTTTTGATGGTTATGCGATTGGTGGATTATCGGTCGGTGAACCTAAAGAGGAGATGATCAAAGTACTTGATCACACCGCTCACCAAATTCCTGCTGATAAGCCTCGGTACCTGATGGGGGTTGGTAAGCCTGAAGACATCGTAGAGGCTGTTCGACGTGGTGTTGACATGTTTGACTGCGTTATGCCGACACGAAATGCACGTAATGGTCACTTGTTTGTGACAGATGGCGTGGTGAAAATTCGTAATTCTCGTCATAAAACGGATACTGGTCCACTTGATCCTGAGTGTGATTGTTCAACCTGCAAAAACTATTCTCGTGCCTACCTGCATCATCTCGATAAATGTAATGAGATTCTGGGCGCACGCCTGAATACCGTGCATAACCTGAGATACTATCAACGTCTGATGGAATCTCTACGTGAAGCAATTGCTAATAATGAACTGGAAGCCTTTGTAGCACGTTTTTACGAGAAGCTGGGTAGACCAGTTCCGCCTCTAAAGGACTAATTTTTACCAATATTTGAGGCATGGAAGCCTTGTCTGCTTATATCTCGGATTATGTATTCCGTTAATCCCTGATTTTGTTAGAATGAGCCACATTTTTTGCGGGTTTCATTGTCTTTTCTCAATTACTCCCCATATATCACCAAATATTCTGGAAAAAACGAGGATGAAATATGAGTTTGTTCATTTCCAATGCATGGGCTGCTGATGCGCCTGCTCCGGCTGGAGGGCTGGAGCCGCTAATCATGTTAGCGATTTTCGGTTTGATTTTTTATTTCTTACTGTATCGCCCACAAGCCAAGCGTGTAAAAGAACATAAAGATCTGGTGTCGTCATTAAACAAAGGTGATGAAGTATTAACACAAGGCGGCTTAGTGGGAAAAATCACTAAAATCGCTGAAGATAAAGACTTCATCACTGTTGAATTAAATGAAGATAATCAAGTACTAGTGCAAAAAGCATCGGTTACAGCAGTATTACCAAAAGGCACAATAAAATCTCTGTAACCCGAATCCGGGAAGTTGCTGGCAACTTCCCGGTTGTCCAATGTGAATTTGCATGAGAAGTTGAAGGAAAATTCCTGTGTTAAATAAATATCCCTTATGGAAATACCTGATGGTACTTTTTGTACTGTTTATAGGATTTCTGTATGCGCTACCAAATATCTACGGTAAAGATCCTGCTATTCAGGTTTCTGCGTTGCGTAACGCCGAAGTAACTCTGAGCGTACTGGACAAAGTCAGAAACGCTTTAGCTGAAAAAGGCATCACACCAAAAGCTGCGGGCATTGAAAACCAGCAGATTCTGATCAGATTAGCCACCCTTGAAGAACAAAGCACAGGTAACGAAGTCATCAAAGAAACGTTGGGTAAAAACTTTGTTGTTGCACCTAACCTTGCCTCTGCTGCGCCTGAATGGCTAGCGTCTATCGGTGGTTCACCGTTAAATCTTGGTCTTGACCTTCGCGGTGGTGTCCACTTCCTGTTAGAAGTTGATATGAACTCGGCGATTGAAAAGTCCGTTGACCAAGCTAAATCTGATTTTCGAAATGGATTGCGACGCGAAAAAGTTCGTTATCGCTCCGTAAAAACATCTGTTACTGATGCGCGTGTTGATGTGGTATTCCGTACTGCAGAAGACTTTGAAAACGGCGAGCGTTATTTACGTAATAACTTCCCGGGTTTTACGTTAACGGATGATGAAGACACATTATCTGTTTCAGCCAAAATGACTGAACAGAATCTGAAAGAAATTAAAGAGTATGCACTTCAGCAAAATATGACGATTATTCGTAACCGTGTAAATGAGCTGGGTGTGGCGGAGCCTCTGGTACAACGTCAGGGTGCTGAACATATTGTTGTAGAATTGCCGGGTATTCAGGATACGGCGAAAGCAAAAGAAGTACTGGGTGCAACAGCAACATTAGAATTCCATATGGTTGACCAGGAAAACGATATGCGTGATGCACAACGTCGTAAAATTCCGGGTTCTACCATTTATGAACACCGTGACCGTAATGAACGTTTCCTGCTAAAAGACAAAGTTATTCTGCAGGGTAGTAGTATCACTGGTGCTTCTAACAGTTACGATGAATACCAGCGTCCACAGGTAAACGTGAAGCTGGATGCCAAAGGTGGTAACAAGTTTGCAATCGAAACTAAAGCGAATCTTGGTAAGCCAATGGCGACGGTGTTTATCGAATATAAACCTACCGATAAAAAAGACAAGAATGGCAAAACCATCTATGAGAAAGATGAAAAAGTCATTAATGTTGCAACTATTCAGGCTGTCCTTGGCAGCAACTTCCGAATTACAGGTATCGATTCTCCGGCAGAAGCACAAAAAATCTCATTACTGTTGAGAGCCGGTGCGTTAATTGCGCCTATTCAGATTGTTGAAGAAAGAACCGTTGGTCCAAGCCTTGGCCAGGAAAACATTGATAAGGGCTTAATGTCTGTCGTGATTGGTTTCTCGCTGGTATTGGCATTTATGTTGATGTACTACAGAAAATTCGGTCTGGTTGCCAATCTGGCACTGGCTGCAAACCTGGTATTGATTGTTGGTGTTATGTCTTTAATCCCGGGGGCTGCACTGACGCTTCCGGGTATCGCGGGTATTGTTCTGACTGTTGGTATGGCGGTTGATGCAAACGTTCTGATCTTTGAGCGTATCAGGGAAGAATTGAAAGAAGGTCGTAGCCCACAGCAAGCGATTCATCATGGCTACGATAGTGCTTTCTCCACAATTTTCGATGCGAACATCACTACCTTAATTGCTGCAATTATCTTGTTCGCTGTTGGTACAGGTCCAATCAAAGGATTCGCGGTTACATTATCAATCGGTATTCTGACATCAATGTTTACTGCAATTATTGGTACTCGTGCTGTTGTTAACCTGGCCTGGGGCGGTCGTCGCCTTGATAAACTGTCTATATAGGTGAACTGACGATGCAAATTTTAAAAGTTAAAGACACCATCCAGTTTATGTCGCTGAAAAAGCCAGCGCTGGTTTTTTCCCTGATTTTGATTCTGGGTTCATTCGCCGCTATTTTCACTCGTGGAATGAACTGGGGACTGGATTTCACTGGTGGTACGCTTGTTGAGATCGGTTTCACTCAGGATGCTAATCTGGACAATGTTCGTGGCACACTGGGCGGAATTGGGTTTGAGGATGCGGTGGTTCAGCATTTTGGTTCAAACCGAGATGTATTAATCCGTATTCCACCTCAGGAACAGGCTGCATCAATTAAAGCTGAAATGCTGGGCAATTCTATTGTAGAGGCGTTGGAAAAAGCGAATGCTGAGGAAACGGTCACTATACGTCGAATTGAATTTGTTGGTCCGAGCGTAGGTGATGAGCTGAAAGAGCAGGGTGGTCTGGCTATGATCACGGCGCTTATCTGTATCCTGATGTACGTTGCATTCAGATTTGAATGGCGTTTTGCATTGGGTGCGGTTATGGCCCTTGTTCACGATGTCATGATTACGCTGGGTTTATTTGCGGTTACGGGTATTGAATTTGATTTGACGGTATTGGCGGCTATCCTGGCTGTAATCGGTTATTCACTGAATGACACGATTGTTGTATCAGACCGGATCCGTGAGAATTTCCGTAAGATACGTAAAGGCTCTCCAGAAGAAGTGACTAATATTTCACTGACTCAGACACTGGCCAGAACGCTTATTACATCAATCACTACGCTATTAGTACTTATCGCGTTGTTCTTCTTTGGCGGAAAGCTGATTCATGGTTTCGCGACAGCGCTATTATTAGGTGTTTTTGTCGGTACCTATTCTTCTGTATACATTGCAAGCTCTATTGCTTTGACGTTAGGAATCAGTAAAGAAGATCTGATGCCTGAAATCGTCGAGAAAGAAGGTGCTGATCAAGAACCTGTAATGTAATCAGGTTTATTATTTTAATAAAAGCCACCTGCTCGGTACTCCGGTCAGGTGGCTTTTTTATTTTTATCTGGTAAAACATAGACCTGTCTTTTTTTCTGGAGCGTGTTGACCTTTGCCGATGGATTTTGCGACAAGCGCAGTCCATGCAATCATTTAACGAATGAATTGAAATCGAACAAAATTTCATCCACAAAGGTCTACACGTTCTAATTACCGGATAGTAATCATGAAACATAATCCAGGTTTTGAAGCTGTTGTTGCAGCACGAAGTGATCGCGTTCAACATTTATTGATGGAAGCATTTATTGCAACCAAAGAAACAGAAAAGCAATTGATCATTGATGTACGAGAAGATCATGAATGGTTAGCAGGACACATACCCGGCGCAATTCATTTGGGAAGGGGTATTATTGAACGCGACATAGAAACACAAATCCCCGATAAATCAACGCGTTTAGTGCTATATTGCGGTGGTGGTTATCGCAGTGTATTAGCCGCAGATATGATTCAGGAAATGGGATATCGTGATGTATGGTCTTTGGACGGTGGAATTAAAGCCTGGCGAGCTGCCGGATTGTCTGAGGAAGTGCCTGTTTCATGAAGATACAGGCACTGATCTAAAAAGTTTCTGTAATTATACTGCTATTATTTACGCAGTGTTTCAGGCAAGTGAGGACGCATTTCTTTTAAAATAGCCTGAACAATTTTGCTGTTACCAGCAATGATGTTACCGCTCTTATTGAAGTTGGTACCACCGACGAAGTCAGTCACAATACCACCGGCTTCTTTAAGAATTAACTGACCGGCTGCTGAATCCCACGGTTTAAGACCAATTTCAAAGTAACCATCTAAACGACCCGCCGCAACATAAGATAAATCCAGCGCAGCAGAACCCGCACGACGAATATCGGCGGTGTGACGGAAAAGTGATTTTAGGATATCGAAGTAAGGTTCCATTTCATGCTTATGCTTGAATGGGAAACCTGTCGCCAGGATAGTGCCTTCCAGCTCTTTTGCATTATCAACACGAATTCTGTAGCCGTTTAGCTGAGCGCCACTGCCTTTTGATGCAGTGAATAATTCAGAACGCATTGGATCATAGACAACAGCCTGGTCCAGCTTGCCTTTAACTTTTAATGCGATAGAAATTGAGAAATGAGGAATGCCCTGGATGAAGTTTCTTGTGCCATCCAGTGGATCGATGATCCATTGATAATCACTGTTTACACCTTCTTGCAGACCGCCTTCTTCACCAACAATGCTGTGTTCAGGATAAGACTTCAGAATTGTATTGATGATGGCTTTTTCTGCATCTCTGTCAACGTTAGTCACAAAGTCGTTCAGACCTTTTTGTTCAACATCAATAATATCTTGTTGTTCAAAAGCACGAGCAATAATATTGCCTGCATTGCGCGCAGCACGAACTGCAATGTTTAACATTGGATGCATAGTAGATTACCTAATTTTAATAAAGAACAATAACTCACGTATCCTTGTGGAGCTGATGATGTACATCAGAGATTACTTCCAGCTATTCCGTTGGCGTTGTCGCGTAGACTTTCTTAAAAATCATAGTAAGAAAGTATGCCTGATTGAGTATTTCTCAGTCGGCAAAAAAGTGCGGGAATTCTATCAGTATTCTTGTGAATGTAAATATCGAGTGTTGAATAAATAATATTTTCTGAATCTGCCAGCTTTGCAAATTCTAATAGGTAAATTAAATATTCTTAATGCTTGTAGCGGCCTGTCAGGAATAAAAAAATATGAGACGTAGTTGTATTTATGCGTATTTTTTACTGTTTTATTCATGACAAGAGGAAGGCAGACCTGTGAGAAAATAGCGTTTTATTTAGGATTTTAGCTTTTAGATCAAGCTAATGGTAAACAATTGTGTATTAACAGATGACTTTTTTGAAAGGATGGTAGTGAATGATAAAGCTGTCTGATTAATACACAATTCTGGAATGATTTCATGGGAAAATATTCATTAAACTGAAGGTAAACGCCCGATAACCGCTTGCCATTGATCATCACTTTTTATTTTTGCGGTAAGGAGTGGTCTGACACGTTTTGATTCGTCCGGGAGCGAATTGGCAAGGCGAGTGATTTCCTCCATCAGATTATCTTCCAGCATCACCTCTTCCGACTCGGGAAACTCAGTCTTAATTTTTGCAGCCAGGCGATGTTTCAGTGTGCTACATGACATTTCGATTCCGCCATTGTACACATCAAAAATAACGTTACTAAGAATAGAAGCTAAATTTTCAGCCATGAGTAATACCTTGATTTTATGCAACTTGTTACCGATGAAACGGATGGATAACGACTTACGTTGTGTTTTTTTACTGTTCTTCCACTGAACAAAACAGCACCTAAGTATGCCGATTATTTATTCAATAGTACAGTTACCGTATTTTGTTATTTGACGATATAGCGGAATGATTTCCACTATCTTAAATCTATACAGGGGAGTCAGTGTGCTTGACAGGTTATAAAGCCTTTAAACACACTGACTATAAGGTTAGTGAATGATTTCGAGGGGCGTTAGTTTTTCTTCAATAAGTCGATCGGCTTTTTCGTAATCGACATGATCAATATGGTTATTACCATCCAGTAAGGTTTCAAGAATACCATCCTGAATAATCCCTCTGTTTTTAGCATCGGCGTAGGGTAGAAGATGAAACATCACCATAGAGTAACGAGGAATAAAGCGATCAGGATGTCGTTGCTCCAGTTTGAATGATAAGGCTTTTTTTGCGAGGAAACGTTCGTCTCGAACACTGTCACGCATCTCGATATAGTTCTCCAGTGCCATATCTGCAATGGCGTTACCATTCGGTTTTCTGGCCGCTTCATAGCGATTGAATACAGCTTGCCAGTCATCACTCACGTCAGATAGCAGTTGATCCAGAACCAGTACATCTTCAAAGCCACAATTCATTCCCTGGCCGTGGAATGGCACGATTCCATGAGCGGCATCGCCAATCAACAGTGTATTGTTATTGTTGTGCCATTCATTGCATCGGACAGTGCCCAGTGTGCCGGTGGGATTGTCGAAGAACTCTTGTGCCAGATGTGGAATCAAAGCGGATGCATCAGGAAACTGGCTATCAAAGAAAGCTTGTAGTGTTTCTGGTGAGTTTAGTGATTCAAAACTGTATTCGCCCTGATTTGGTAGGAACAATGTTACTGTAAAACTGCCATCCAGGTTTGGCAGGGCAATGAGCATGTAGTTGCCACGGGGCCAGATATGAAGCGCTTCTTTTTCTATTTGCCATTGTTGGCGCTCGTTCGGAAGTATCGATAATTCTTTGTAAGAATGAGATAACCATTCAGTACGGTTAATCGCGTCATTATTCCCATGCAATGCCTGCCGTACAATGGATGGTCCACCATCTGCGCCAATCAGATATTCAAAGCGTTGAACGGTCTGACCATCAGCATGATTGAGAATCAAATGTTGCTGCTCGAAATCTATGTTTGCGATGTCCTGTTCGAACGCAATAGTAACTTTGCCAGTCGCTTCCGCTTCATCCATCAGTAATTTGTTTAAACCTGCACGAGAAATGGAGTAGATCACTTCATGATCCCGCTGTCCATAAGGTTGCAAGTTTGTATTTCCCTGTTCATCATGAACCATGCGACCACGCATTGGAATCATCATTGCTTTAACTTTGTCCATCAGACCAACGGCCTGAAGCGGTGCTATACCGCGATTGGCAAGTGCCAGGTTGATAGAGCGACCCGCTGAAATTTTTGCTTTTCGCATATCAGGACGTTTTTCGAGAACCGTGACGTCGTAACCTCGTTTAGCCAGAAAAATAGCGGTTAGTGAGCCAACCAGTCCGGCACCTATAATTGTAATCCGTGTAGGTTTCATGCTTACCTCCTAAGCCAACAGGCATTGCTTCAAAATTTGAACAAAATGCCAGCAGTCCTCAAAATTGTTATACAAAGGCACTGGCGCACAACGAATGACATTAGGTTCACGCCAGTCAGTTGTTACACCTGCTTCTTCCAACTGTTTAAAGACTTCTTTGCCAGATTTACCTTCCATACTGACGGATAACGATAGCTGACAGCCGCGTTCATTGTCGTTTTGTGGAGTTATGATGGAGACGCGATCACCGAGTTCGGCGATGAGCAGTTGCTCAAGATAATTGGTTAATTTTAGAGATTTTGCTCGAAGTGGCTTCATGCCACCGGCTTCTTTAAACACATCCAACGAAGCTCTGATGGCTGCCAGTGAGAAAATAGGTGGATTACTTAATTGCCAGCCTTCAGCCGTTGGAATGGCATTAAATTCATTTCCCATCTGGAATCGTGTGGATTTGTCGTGCCCCCACCAACCTGCAAATCGATTGAGTGAGGTATTTTGCACATGGCGTTGATGAATAAAGCAGCCAGCGACTGCGCCGGGGCCAGAATTCAAATATTTATAGTTACACCAACAGGCAAAATCTACATTCCAGTCGTGTAAAAACATTTCCAGATTTCCGGCTGCGTGGGCGAGATCAAAGCCAACCTTAATGCCTTTGGCGTGTGCTTGTTCAGTGATGGATTTCATATCCATGACCTGGCCTGTGTAATACTGCACACCAGGTAGCAGAATTAATGCAATTTCATCGCCTTGCTGTTCAATGATGCGTTGAATATCTTCTGGATGTAAAACTTCTTCTCCAGCGCGAGGTTTGACAGTGATAAGCGCTGACTCAGGGGCGAAACCGTGATGTTTAATCTGCGATTCGACTGCATAATGATCGGAAGGAAAGGCATGTTCTTCGATCAATATTTTAAAACGCGTGTTGGTAGGCTGATAAAACGTCACCATCATGAAGTGAAGGTTTGCCGTGAGTGAATTCATGACGACAACTTCTTCTGGCAATGCACCAACCAGCGCAGCACTTTGCTCGGTTAGAAACTCGTGATAGGGCATCCAGGGATATTCGCAGTCGAAGTGTCCTTTCACGCCAAGAGCCTGCCATTTATCCAGTTCATCATTTAAGTATTGGCGAGTGCGTTTCGGTTGTAAGCCCAGAGAGTTGCCAACGAAATAGTATTCGTTGTTTCCGTTGGCTTGCTGTGGGATGTGAAATTCATCTCGGAACTTTGCCAGAGGGTCCTGAGCATCCTGTGACTGTGCATAAGCTAAAGTGTTGTCTATGTTGTTCATGTGGTTATCCAGTTAATTCTTTGATTCCAGAGGGAATAACACGGGACGTGATGGGGCGGCATCTAATGCAAAAGGTGCGACTTGCAGGTTTAGCAGATAAAACCCGTCTTCTATCGACAAATCAGCAAAGACCATTTCTGTGATGGTTTTCATAGCATCAGAATGTTCGGTGAGATCACGTTGTTTGTTTACGTGCCAGTACGCTGAATGGCTACTCATTTTTCCGTCGTCATACATTCGGTCGATGGAAGGAAAATCCACGAGTAAGTGTTTTACGTTTCTTTCGTTCAGATAATGCACGGCATCAAGTGTAAGAAAGGGAGGGTAGTTTTGCTCGTCGTAGCGCATGAATGTTTTGGTCAGTGTATTGGGCAGGGTTCTAATGACTACGGCGTTTATTTCGTCGTCTGGAATGTCTCCGAGTTTTGTTGCCAATGCTTCCCGGGTAATGACTTTATCGCCGCTGTCGAGTGTGGGCAGGTAATTATCCTGAGTGCTACTGGCCAGTTCCGGACATAAGGTAATTAAACGTGTCGGAATAAAAACATCATTCAGTTGTTGGTGGATGCTGAATGAGTCACGAGTGATATGACCAATACATTCAGTATGAGTGCCATTACAGTGAGGCGTAAGAGAAATGGTATCAACATTACAACTGCCGCCTTGTGTGACATCGCCAACAAAAGAACCAGCAGAAACTGGTTGGCTGATCGCGTCATTAACCCCAAAGTGGTTAGGCTGTTGCTCATTAAACAGCAGTTCTATGCTAATGTGTAAAGGCTGTGAAAGGTCAACTTGCCAGCTGCCATGAGCCAGCGATAATTGCAGTTTCATCACAGATAATCTTCCAGTGACAGATTCATCCACTCCAGTGCTGTACCGTGGAGCAATCTTGCTTTAGTTGCATCATCAAATGGACTGACTTCTATGATCTTTCCAGGCTCCAACTCACCAAGTGGGAAGGGATAATCTGTTCCCAGTGCGATTTTTTCTGCGCCCATGAGTTTCACCATGTATTCCAGTTTTAATGGATCATGAACCAGAGAATCAACATAGATTTTCTTCAAATATTCTCGAGGATTAACGTCATTAGCGACAGCAACAAGGTCAGGACGAACATTAAAACCATGTTCGAGTCGGCCTATGGTGCCTGGGAAAGAACCGCCGCCATGAGCGAAAGCAATTCTCAGATTCGGTAGTTTTTCCAGAACACCACCAAAGATTAGTGAACACATGGCTCGGGTGGTTTCTGCGGGCATACCAACCAGCCAGGGCATCCAGTAATCTGGCATGACTGATTTACCCACCATATTCCAGGGATGAACGAATACAGCAGCACCGAGATCCTGAGCAGCTTCAAAAATAGGAAAGAATTCGGGCGCATCAAGGTTTTTATCATTGATGTTACTGCCTATTTGCACGCCAACGAGACCAATATCTTTAACACAACGCTCTAATTCTTTAATCGCAAGGTCGGTTGATTGCATTGGAATTGTACCAAGTCCAATAAAGTGCTTTGGATAGCGGTGGACGATCCCTGCAATATGATCATTCAGATAACGAGATAAATCATAGGCGTCCTCTGGTTTTGCCCAGTAGCTGAACATGACGGGAACCGTTGATAATACCTGGACATCAACCGAATGAGTCGCGCATTCTTTCAGGCGAACATCTGCATCCCAGCAATTTTCGTTGATCTCTCTGAAAAATTTATCGTCCTGCATCATTCGGGCACAGCCGCATTTATGATGATCCAGGTGAATAAAGCCGCCGTAGCCGTATTTTTCTTTAAGATTTGGCCATTGCTTTGGCAGGATATGCGTATGAATATCGATTTTTAACATGGCTTACAACTTATTGTCTTTTGGCATGACAGTGCCGCATTGGTTACAAGTACGGTGTTCTTCGCTATTCAGAAAACGGTCGAATACACCGTGGAAGTCTTTTTCAATGTTTTTGAGGGGAAAGTACTCTTCGTACAGTTTGTTATCGCAGTTGTCACAAAACCACATCAAGCCATCCAGTTCACCTTCATTACGTTTACGCTCTACGACCAGCCCGATGGAATTAGCAAATCGAACTGGCGAGTGAGGGATTTTGGGGGGCAAAAGAAAGATTTCACCGGCTTTGATGGGGTAGTTCACACGTTTACCTTCGACAATTAAACGTAATTCCATTTCACCTTCAAGTTGATAGAAAAACTCCGGACCCTCGTCATAGTGGTAATCTCTGCGTCCGTTTGGACCGCCAACGACCATGACGATGAAATCATCCTGTTCAAAGACTTGTTTATTACATACTGGTGGTTGAAGTAGATGACGGTGGTCGTCTATCCATTGTTGAAAATTAAAGGGTGGGACTAACTGGCTCATACATTCACCTCAATTATTCTTATTTAGCCATTCAGAACTGATGTTTTAAATCGTAGCAATGCATTTCAGTTCGATAGCAATTGGTGTGGGTAATTTATTAATTTCAACCGTTGTCCGACAAGGTTGGTTATCGGCGAAGTACTCCGCGTAAATTTTATTGTAGGTAGCAAAATCATCTTTCATGTTGGTCAGGAATACGGTGACGTCGACCAGTTGATCCCAGGAAGAGCCGGCATCTTCCAGAATATAGCGAATATTTTGAAACACACTGTGGCACTGCTGTTCGATATCGTAATCCACGATATTGCCATCGTTATCGAGGGTTACACCCGGGATATCTTTGCTATCGGGTTGGCGTGGGCCAACGCCGGACAAAAATAGTAAATTGCCAACTTGACGAGCATGAGGGTACAGGCCTACCGGTGCAGGCGCTTTCTTTGAATTGAACGCATTATCTGACATCGTAAATGTCTCTCTGAATCTGATTAAATTGAGGTTGTTCGTATTTGTCATAAGGCTCGAATATCAGGCATGACAAATCAAACAGATATACAGATCGCCGTTTCAGTGAGCAGTAATGAAAGCACAGGTTTAAAGCCATTACTGACAAACAGAATGACGAAGAGGTGTTCACACAACGGATGTAAACACAGAGGAAATTAGTGGCTAGTTAATGATCCACTTGCAGCCCAGTGAGCTGGCGAAGATAGAACCTGAAGTTTTGATAATATCGATGGTAACCATAATTATCGTAAACGCAGTTGTTTCTATGTTGTTAGACAGAAGTAATTTGAATCTGATATTAGCAGGAAAATCGACCAGAGCAACCCCTGTTGTTGCCCGGGCCATTCATGCTCTAATATTTTATGCAGACATTTTTGGGTTCAGTGAAGAAACGCAAGGCCTCCAGACCTCCTTCTCGGCCAACACCTGACTGTTTCATTCCACCAAATGGTGTGCGTAAATCTCGCAATAGCCAGCAATTTATCCAGACAATGCCAAAGTTAAGCTGTTTTGCCAGTAAATGACAGCGGCTGATGTTTTGACTCCAGACGCTGGTGGCAAGGCCATAGTCAGTACCATTGGCCAGCGTCAATGCTTCTTCATCCGTATCGAAAGGTTGTAGTGTGACAACCGGGCCAAATATTTCTTCCTGATTCGTGCGATGGCAAATATCCAGGCCTTCAAGAATAGTAGGCTGGATAAAATAGCCTTGTTCGCATCGTCCCGGAACGGTCACAGCATGGCCGCCTGCAAGAATGGTTGCACCTTCTTCTTTAGCGAGTTCGATATAAGACAGAATTTTTTCCATGTGCTGTTTTGATACAACAGCTCCCTGGCTTGTTTCTGGTAAGAGTGGATCGCCCGGTTGTAGTCGCTTTACACGATCCACAAAGGCAGCTTTAAACTTCTCATACAATGGACGTTCAATGTAAATACGAGACCCACACAAACAGATTTGTCCCTGATTGGCAAAAGTAGCTCGGATAACTTCGTCGAGTGTTTTGTCAAAATCACAATCGGCAAAGATCAATGTTGGATTTTTACCGCCAAGCTCCAGCGATACTTTCTTAAACATAGGTGCGGTCACGCTGGCTATGTGTGCGCCGGTTTTGGTCCCGCCGGTGAAGCTAATCGCTTTTATGTCCGGATGGCTAACAATGGCGTTGCCAACGGATGGTCCTGCGCCATGAATAATATTCAGTACGCCATCAGGCAATCCTGCTTCTTTACAAATTTTGGAAAATAACCAGGCTGTCACCGGTGTTACCTCAGAAGGCTTTGCGATAACACAGTTACCAGCGGCCAGAGCAGGTGCTATTTTCCATGTAAACAAATACAAAGGAAGATTCCAGGGACTGATGCAGCCGACGATACCGACAGGATCTCTGAGAGTGTAATTGATGGCGATGTCGCCCATGCTGTGTGATTCGCTGGCAAATTGAGTTATTGCATGGGCGAAAAAACGAATGTTGGACGAAGAGCGAGGAATATCAACCATACTGGCCAGAGATTTTGGCTTTCCATTATCGACTGACTCGGCATGGGCCAGCTCATCAGCTTGTTCGTCAATGCGTCTGGCTATCTCCATTAAAATGTCCGCCCGTTGCTCCGATGACATCGCAGACCAGGCGGGAAAAGCCTGCTTAGCAGCATTGACGGCTTGATGAACATCGGCTTCTGATGAATCAGGAATTTGGCTGTAAACCTGACCAGTTGACGGATCGGTATTATCCAGCCACTGTTGCGAATCAGCAGGCTGTAGTTGTCCACCGATATAGTTTTGTAATGAAAACATGGCATTCCTCACTTTTTAATGTCCAGCCTGAAATTACAGACTACTGGTTCTGCCACCATCTACAGGTAAGTTGATACCTGTGATATAGCCCGCAGAAGGGGATGCAAGGAATGCGACGGCATTTGCAAATTCTTCTGGCTCGCCAAATCGACGCATCGGAATTTCAGCTTGATCAGCGGCGGATACTTCTTCCACGGTTTTGTTCAATTTCTTCGCTTTGTTTTCAAGAATGGCATCCAGTCTGGCGGTGTTTGTTGCACCGGGTAATACATTGTTGACGGTTACATTAAACTGACCCAGTTCATTCGATAAGGTTTTTGCCCAACTGGCAACGGCGCCTCGGATTGTGTTGGAGACTCCAAGATTTGGCAGGGGAGCTTTGACTGAAGTTGAAATCACATTAATGATGCGGCCATAGTTCGCTTCTTTCATCGCTGGCAACAAAGCCTGAACTAACGAATGATTGTTGACCAAATGCAGGTTAAAGGCATTAATAAAGGCATTGTTTTCAGCCAGGTGGGCAGGTCCGGGTGCTGGCCCGCCAGTATTATTGATCAGGATTTGATAGTTATTACCAGCAGCGACATGATCATTGATCACTTGTTTTACGGCATCACTATTGCTGAAGTCAGCAACCAACACCTGATGATGCTGAGCATCGTTGACGACAGCCAACTCTGATTTCACGGTATTTAGTGTTTTCTCATTACGTGCAAAAAGGGTTACCGATGCACCAAGACTGGCCAGTTCTTTTGCTACAGCCCGACCGATTCCCTGACTGCTACCACACACCAGTGCATTAAGCCCTTTGAAGTCCAGATTCATAATATTCTCGCTTATTGTTGTTGAGTCGTAATGAATAACTGCGAGGTAAGCTAAATGAAAGTATTTGTAAACACAAGTTTGACTCATCCCGAGAAACAGCCATTTCTGACCTTCACTTATAACTAAACCTTATAGGTTTAGCGATCAAATCACCCATATAGCGTTCGTCCAAAAGCTCATATTCGATATCAGTGTTAAAAAAATTCCCTTTATTTTTTACAAAAAGGATTATTTCGTTAAATGAAAAATTCTAAATTTTATTATGTGATTTTTGTAATCTCTTTTCGTTGATTCTTAATTGTTAGTTTATAAAAAAACACTATGGTTTAAAAAATATACAAAAATAAATTAAAAAAATTATTTTTTTTGTGAATCAAACTTAATTAATAATTGCTTGTGTGTATGTTATTTGGTACATTTCTTAACGATGTACCTTTTATAAATAATTTTGTGTGGCTAATTCGGTTACTTTTGGATAGTATAAATTCCGATATTGGCCTTGAATCCTGAAAATGAGAGAGGCGTTTGTATGAATGTTGTAAACAATGTTTCATCTGGTCAATATTTAGAAAGTAGTTCCAAGGTGAACACTTATAAATTGCAAAATGAACAGCTTGATTTACAAAATGTGGCAAAAACTGAATTTAATGACACGGTTACAATTTCAGAAGAAGCGCTAAGTAAATTAAATAATGAAGAGAATGTTACTCCACAGGGGAGTGGACGTTTACCACCGTTACCACCGGAGTAATCTTATGAACAGAAATGACTTGTCCGGTGTAATCGGAATTCCATGTTTGGGAGTTAATAAATGTGGGAACACTTTATTGAGTTTAACCGGGTTATAAATGAGAACGATAAAACCAGTATCCTGGTAAATACAATTTGTTTATTGGTGTTATTCAGTTCTGCGATAGTCGCACTATGTGACCGATTCAACAGGCATGACCACTTTCCATTGTGCAGCGTTCTTGTGCTGCACTTTATTGGATTTATGTCATACGACCATTTTCTGTTGGCGGTTGAAGGTGCCTACAAAATTTATAATCCAGGCTTAGTTCTGCTGTATATCATGTCGTTGATGTTGTTGTTTTCTTTCAGGTTCTTTCAGGGAAGGCAAGATCTTTCCCTGGTTGATACCCTGTTTATTATTTTGATGGTGGTCAAGATAATAGGTGAGCTATTTACCTGGTGGTGTTATGGCGTTCTCAGGTTGACGTGGGTAACAGACCTGTATTTGCTGTTTCATTTAAGCATAAATGTGACGTTAACAACTGTGATTACACTGGTTGTGCTTTATGAGATGAAAAGGAGCCTGGCAAGTGGACAAATTACTTCTTCTACATAGTTATAGTTCATCAATTATTACAGCGATCCTTTTCGCCATATTGTCGTTGATTATCATTTATTGCTTTCACCTGAAGTTTTATTCGGATTATGGCAAGACGGTTGTCAGGGAAGAACAACCTTGCCAACCCACTGAAAAACAGTCCGCAGTGATTGCTCGCCTGACAAAGGTTAGTCAACACTCGGACTTACACCACAAACTAGCACAGGCAGCAATTGAGAGACTAAATGCAGAGCAACTGGACCCTCATGAACGTGTTCAGGTGTTAGTTGATACCGATATGCGAATTCATCGTTATGCCAGACAGTTGTTAGAAGAACGGCATAAGTAGATACCTTAAGCGGATGTCGGCTATCTGTCTGAAATTCAAATGATAGAAACAAGTTGATTTACATAATCGGCTTGAGAATTGTGTCTGTCTGATCAGATAATGTGCTGTCTTTTTATGCATATTTTTCTGCGAGTTTTCTATGATGCGACCTAAATCGTTGTCCTTTCTGAGTCAGCAGGCCCTCAATGATGTGTTTACCGGTTCATTTCACTATTTGAGCCAGCTAATTGATAAGTTTGAAATAAATCACTACCTTACTCGCAGATTAGCGTTGGTTTCAGCGTTTATGGCGTTGTTTGGCTTGTTTAATATCATTGTTTCTCGTTTTGATCCCGGCTTGTTGCCCGATGTCCCTCTTGTTGCGATTATTCAACTCCCTGAACATGCTGAGATGCTAAAAGCATTAAATCCACAATGGGTTGATATCAGTGTTGTTTGTATGGTCTGCCTGATTTTCGTTTTCAACGGATTAATTCCAATAGACAAAATTGAAAGTGACAGTGCGCAGTTTTTAAATCTGACTAAAAGTGATCGCAGGGCGCTTATCGAAGCAAAGAAAAAGCTTCTTAAAGTCTGTGTTTATCTGTTCACCGTATTGGTTTTGATTGGTGTATTCCTGTTTAACTGGAAAGGTTTATCCGCACATTACTTATTTTGGGGATTGTTGGGTATGACTATCAGTTTGGTGGTTAATCGAAAATTAGGATACACCAGAGCCTGGAGTCGAAATCGTTTGACCAGTCAACGTCTGGAGATTTTATATGCAGAATGGCAACGTGGTCTGGATTCAGAAGATAATATTCGCTATCGGTTATACCGATTGCTGGAGAAAAATAGTGAAGATGCCCATGATGATATTGTTGGTGGTGGATGGCATTTTCCTGATGTGTTCAGAAAAGAATAGATAACCCAGCACAAAAACAAAGTAGATAATGAGTTACATCAACAAACGAGAAAGCCCGGACAAATGTCCGGGCTTTTTTATTACGAGAATTATGTAATAACGCTAAGACTTAAGGCTTGTAGTAAGCTTCAAGTTTTACGCCACTGAAAGAAGAGTAAGCGTAAAGACCGATTTTCCAGTCACCTGCTTGTGGGTTGTTGAACGTACAAGTCTCGTTGTTACCAGACTTCCATGAACGACAATCATAGCTTGATGTAGAAGGCGTTGCGTTGAAGCGAACATAAAGGTCAGCATCACCACTACCACCTGATGTAGTTACTTCAAGTTGAGACATGTTAGCAGGAACGTTTAACGTGTAACGTTTCCAGTTGCGACGTGAAGCAGAAATGTTATCTACTGAACCGCCACCACCAGTAGCGCCGCCGTCTGGAGGAGTACCGCCACCGTTGTCACCGCCACTTGCAGATGCTACAGCTGCACTTGCATCAACAATACCTGTACCACATGAGCTACAGCTACCAGGGAAGCTACGAGCAGTGTTTTTCAGGATAGTTTCGATTTCGTCAGGAGTAGCAGAAGGCTTAGCTTCTTTAATTAATGCAGCAACACCAGCTACGTGAGGCGCAGCCATTGAAGTACCTTGCATGTAAGTTAGCTTGTCGCTACCTGGACCCGTTGTACCAGAGTTATGAGTAGAAAGAATACCTTCTGGGTCGTTAGCAAAGCTTTGAGCACCACCTGGTGCAGCTACGTCGATAAGTGAACCGTAGTTAGAGTAGTATGCACGACCACCTTGACGGTTAGTTGCTGCAACAGTTACAACACCAGAACAGTTACCAGGGTTGTATTTGCTAACATTGTCATTGTCGTTACCCGCAGCAACAACAATTACAGAACCACGTGAACGAGCAGAGTTGATTGCAGACTGAGTCGTTGAACTACAGCTACCTTCACCACCAAGACTCATGTTGATAACGTCAGCTGGGTTTGCGTTTGAAGGAACGCCAGATACTGAACCACCTGATGCCCATACGATTGCGTCAGCGATATCAGCTGTAGTACCACCACATTTACCTAGTACACGAACTGGAACTACTTTAGCGCCGTAAGCAACACCAGCGATATCGCGGTTGTTGTTGCCAAGTGCTGCAACAGTACCAGCTACGTGAGTACCGTGCCAGCTTGAATTAGTTGCTGAACTTGGAACCGGACGACCAAGACTATCTGTACCACACTCACCACGCGTTAGCGCATCACCCGTATCACGAGCGTCGCTATCACGACCGCCACCGTCATTCGCGATGAAAGAGTTACTGATCATGTCATAACCGCCAACGATGTTGCCAGCTAAGTCAGCGTGAGGACGGTAACCTGTATCAAGAACCGCTACTGTTACACCAGAACCTGTTACTGTGTCCCATGCGCCAGGTACGTTAAGACCACCTGTGTTTTCGAAGTAGTGCCACATATCTGTGTAGCTAGGATCATTCGGCGTTGCGAATGCCTGCATTAGCTTATTCTCTTCAACATATTCAACATTTGAGTTACGAGATAATAGCTCGATTACACGTTGAATTTGCTTAGGAGAAAGTTTGTCACTTACGTTGAATACGTGGTGGTTAGCAAGAGCCATTGGACGTGCGTGTGAGAAATCAAGACCAGAAACAGTCGTGAAGTCACGCGCCATTGAAGAAATGAAATCTTGTGCTTTTTTGCTGGCAGTTGAATCAAGAGCTAATGATTCAGCTTGAAGAGAGCCAGTGATAACTGAGTCATCATTGGCTGAAGAACCTTTGAATTTAACAATGAAGCTGGTGCTGTTGATACCAGTTTCTTTTACTTGTACAAGTTTTGCTTGTTCAAACGTCGGGGCTGCCGATACCGCCGCAGACATGATTGCTACAGGGATCGATAGTGCCAGCATACTCTTTTTAAACATATTATTTTTCATAGGTTGATCCTATTTTGTTATTTTATATTTGTTGTAATTTTTCCAAAATCTCTAATCCGCACTTTTATTATTTTTGCTGATTTAATATCAGCGACCGCTTAAAAATGTTGAGAGAAATTTTGAAATGTTAGTCACCGCAGAATTATATTTTGTAATGTTATAACATTGCTTCAACGTGTGACTGATTATTAATTTGCATTATCGGCGCTTAAAAGTAAACAAGTGATACTTAAAAATTTATAAAAAATTCATAATTATGTGGTTTATCTCGTTTGAAAAGTATGTTCGAGAAGTAATTTAGTATTTTGTGTTTTAAGATGATGAATAAGAAGTTAAAAGTTTATAAAATTCAATTGGATATAAGAAATTTTAATAGAGAGGACAGAGTCAGGATATACAAGGTTTTGAAAGGAAATTGCAGAAATTAGTATGAATTTAGTAGCATAAAAAAAGCTTTAATAAACATAAGGTTGATATGTTTTTGGTATGTTTTAAGTAATTTTTTGTATTATCGAAAAAATTTTATTCAGATTGCTATCAGTAAAAATTACTCCTTTTGGAGTAATAATCAGTTTTTTACGGGATTTTGTAATTAAATCAGTTTAATAGTATTCGAGTGTCTCAATTAGTACTTGTTACATTAGATATTGTTTAAAATGTTGAGTCGGTGTTTTACAAACACCGACTCAACATCGTGATTGAATCTAAGAGTACTTACTTCACTACTTAGTTATATGACCAGTTTAATGTCACACCACTGAATGCAGAGTAAGCTCTGATACCAATGTGCATGTCACCAGCAGCAGGGCTATTGATTGTACAAGATTCTACATTACCATAGCGGTAAGGACGGCAATCATAGCTTGATGTTGTAGGTGCAGTGCCTTGATTAACATATAAGTCAGCATCACCGCTGCCACCAGAAATATCAGCATTAAATGAACCTACACCAGATGGTAAATTCACCGACTCACGATGCCATTGGCCTTGTGATTTGCTGATATTTGATGTTGTACCTGAGTCACTTCCACCTGAGCCACCGCTTCCACCGGCTGCTGAATCAACCGCAGCTTTTGCATCAACGATACCTGTACCACATGAGCTACACGTTGCAGGGAAGCTCCGCGTTGTATTCTTAAGAATACTCTCAATTTCATCAGGTGTTGCAGATGGTTTAGCTTGCTTGATTAATGCAGCTACGCCTGCAACGTGTGGAGCAGCCATTGATGTACCTTGCATATACGTCAATGTGTCGCTGCCCGGGCCATTTGAACCTGTGTTGTGAGTAGACAAAATACCATTTGGATCATTAGCGAAGCTTTGTGCACCACCTGGCGCTGCTACATCGATTAAAGAACCGTAGTTAGAGTAGTATGAACGACCACCGTTACGGTTAGTTGCTGCCACAGATACTACGCCAGAACAGTTAGCTGGTGTGAAGCCAGAAACGTTTGCGTTAGAGTTTCCTGCTGCTACAACAACTACTGCGCCATTGCCACGAGCTGTGTTAATTGCAGATTGAGTTGTTGAACCACATGAACCACCGCCACCAAGGCTCAGGTTAATAACGTCAGCCGGGTTTGCATTTGAAGGGACGCCTGATACTGAACCACCTGAAGCCCAAATGATTGCATCAGCGATATCTGCTGTCGTACCACCACACTTACCAAGTACACGAACTGGAACTACTTTAGCGCCGTATGCAACACCAATAATACCGCTGTTATTGTTGCCTACCGCTGCAACAGTACCTGCTACGTGAGTACCGTGCCAGCTGCTGCTTTGAGCGCTGTGAGCATATCCACATTCATTTGCAGAGATAGCGTCACCCGGATCACGAGCGTCGCTGTCACGGCCGTTACCATCATTACCAATGAATGAGTCACTAACCATGTCGTAACCGCCAACAAGGTTACCAGCTAGATCTGAATGAGGACGGTAACCAGTATCCAGGACTGCTACTGTAACACCAGAACCTGTAACGCTATCCCATGCTGTAGGAACATTCAGACCACCTGTTGATTCGAAGTAATGCCACATGTTGTTGTAGCTTGAATCATTCGGTGTAGCGAATGCTTGCATTAGTTTATTTTCTTCGACGAATTCAACACTTGAGTCTCTGGCAAGTAGCTCCATAACTCGTTGTGTTTGCTTTTCAGTCAGACGACTGTCAACGCTGAAGACGTGATGACCTGAAAGCGCCATTGGGCGAAGATGAGTAAAGTCATGACCTGAAACCGCAGTAAAGTTGCTGGTCATAGAAGAAAGGAAAGCTTTGCTTTCAACCGCAGGCATGCCATCGCTTAGCGCTGCGTTATCAGGAGCTTTGAATTTAATGATGAAACTGGTTTTTGCCAGACGAGCTTCTTGAGTTTGTTGAAGATCTGCCTGTTCAAATGTTGGAGCCGCTGTAACTGATACAGACATTAACGCAGCAGGGATTGCTAATGCCAGGATACTCTTTTTGAATATGTTGTTTTTCATAGGTACATCCTATTGTTTTTATATTACAAAGCTCAGAAAACAGAGTAAATACAGCAATTTGTGTAAATTTTAGTTGCGGAACTTTTACTCCTTTTTCTGGCTTTGCGTTAGTTCGAGAGAATTATGATTTTGTTGTTATGTTATAACGTAACACGCGGTTACGTGGTCCTAATTTGAAGCAGCAGAAGTGAAAAGTAAATAGCAAAATGTAAACTTTTTAATAATAAAAAATTAGCATTAATGCTTCATTTGGAATAAAAAAATGGATGAAAAAAGAGTGAAGTAAAGGAAAGGGATTTCAATAAAAAA
Source organism: Alteromonadaceae bacterium (assembly GCA_965656875.1). GTDB lineage: Bacteria > Pseudomonadota > Gammaproteobacteria > Enterobacterales > Alteromonadaceae > CBFHMJ01. The sequence continues at coordinate 196,854 of CBFHMJ010000025.1, read as the reverse complement.
CAATTAAAAACAATATATTATGCTTATCTAGATCTGGTTCGCTTTTCTATAAGCACCTTTATAATCAAATATACGTTCGTTGACCTGCCAAATCACTTTCTGAAATTTTAATTTTTTCTTTCTGGCGATAACAAAATCAGGTTTTGGAAACTCGGTTGTCAATACTTCCTGGATGGTAATACCTTGTTTGGGTGATCTTTCTGGTGCAATTCTTCGAAGAAATGTTTTCTGGAATATAAACAACTGTTTCTTATTATTGAAATCGAATTGTTCTGTGAGCTCAGTTCCTTGCTCATCATGGTAGGTGATGATTAACCGCTGATCCTTGTTTGTCAGAGATACGCCTGCGCAGCGAATAACCATGGCATCTTTAAGTTGAAGGGCTGCTCTTAACTTGTCATCAGGATCGACCAATATTTGTTGGCAACTATGACAAACGCGAGCTGCGATATCATTCTCTGCGCCGCATTGCTCACATTGCTTGAATTTGAACCGAAAGTCGCATTGTTGCCGTGTTGTGATTTGCCCGTCGTCAAACGTTTCAAATCCCTGACAACGACGGCCATAGTGTTCAGTTACATTTCCCTGGCCATCGGTTTTACCCCAGAACATGTTGCCAAATCCGCATGCGGGACACATGACTTGCACTGGCTCGCTGTCTGAATCCGGTTTTCCCTGACCTGGTTCTGGGTGGAACAGATCCATATTGTTACCCGCATAATCAATGATCAAGCAATCAGATTTTTCAGGTGCCAGACGTAATCCTCGACCTGCTATTTGCTGGTACAGACTGACTGACTCAGTAGGACGAAGAATGGCGATGACATCAACATGTGGAGCATCAAACCCAGTGGTAAGGACAGAGACATTGACCAGATATTTAATGGATTGTTGTTTGAATTCCCGGATGATGGTGTCGCGAGTTTTATGTGCAGTATCACCTGTTATTAACGCTGTTTCTTGTTTTGGTAGATAGCCAGCAATTTCTTTTGCGTGTTCCACTGTTGCTGCAAAAATCATTATGCCTTTGCGATGTTCAGACAAAGACACGACATGTTCAATAATAGAACGTGTTGCTCGTTTTTGATCGCTCAACAGCGTGTTGAGTGCTTGCTGAGTAAAACTCGTCTGCCACAAACTGGAAAAGTCATAATGCACTACGGCAGCATCTATGACTTCTGGCGGTGTAAGAAATTTGTTTTTAATCATGTATCGCAGAGGCAATTCAAAAATACACTGTCGAAACGGACTATCTTCATTGCCTCTAACCATACCGTGATAGTGGTATTGATAGATCCAGCCTTTGTCTGTTCGATAGGGGGTCGCAGTCAACCCAAGTACTTTTAACGAAGCGTTACTTTCTTTTATTGTTGCAATTATCTGTTGATATTGACTGTTTTCATCATCACTAACACGATGACACTCATCAATGATAATTAACGAATAGTGTTCTTTGAATAGCTCCAGATTACAAGCGACGGACTGTACACTGGCGAAGGTGACTTGCAACTCATTATCTTTTCGACTGAGTCCGGCAGAGAATATACTGGCCGTAAGACCGAATGATTCATATTTCTCATGGTTTTGCTCGACCAGTTCTTTGACGTGAGCCAGTACCAGAATTTTTTGACGAGCAAGACGTGCCAGCTCTGCAATGACCAGGCTTTTTCCCGCGCCAGTTGGTAATACAATCACGGCAGGTTCATTTGAACGCCGAAAATGTTTGATGGTTTCATCAACAGCTTGTTGTTGATAGTCGCGCAGTTTATACATAGATGTGCAGGCTAGTTTGCGCGTCCCATGAAACGTTTATCTGATGTATTAATTTTGACTCGTTCACCAGCGGAAAGGTACTCAGGCACCTGAACAACTAGTCCGGTAATAAATGTGGCGGGTTTCGTACGAGCGCTGGCAGAAGCGCCTTTAATAGAAGGTGAAGTTTCTTCAATGACCATTTCAACGGATTGAGGAATCTCCAGTGCAACAGCCTGACCATCAATGATCATAACTTGCAGCCCTTCAATTTCCTCGGTGATGTACAGCAGTTCCTCTTTAATAGTTTCTTTATTGAAGTTGAATTGGCTGTAATCTTCACTGTCCATAAAAATATACTCTTCACCATCGATATAAGAGAAGTTAACAGGACGTTTTGATAGATCAATTTCTGTCAGAACTTCGTCACCCTTAAACCGATCTTCCACTTTCGTTCCTGTTTCCAGATCAGTGAAGCGCATGCGATATAGTGTTGCGGCACCTCTTGCGCCAGGACTCTGCACATCAATCTCTTTAACCAGTAACTTTTTTCCTTTAACGGTTACTGCTGAACCTTTCTTTATATCACTCGCTTTTGCCATTACGTGTCTTCTTTATTTTATTGTATTGAATAACCTGACTTATGATGATTGCCGTTCCCGCGCAAAGGTTAACAGGCACTGATATGCTATATGGCGTCTAAGCATCAATTATTCAATTGTTGTTCTTTAATCAGATTATTCTTCATTGGTAGAAACAGTGGCTAATTTGGTTTTAGCTTCAATCCACTGAGACATAAACTGAGTGCTGCGATGGGCGTGATGACGGAGCATTTGCCCAGTGAAATTAGCAGAACGGTGTTGTTGTCTGTGATTAACTACCTGTTGAATTTGAGTAATAACCGCATTTTGATGTTCGTCGCTATTGAAGTGATGCTGTAATAAATTAAAGCCTTGTCGCTGCGCTGCAGACCATGTCGATTTGTCTTCATGCAACAGAATGGCAGCGTCTGCAAAGGAAGATAGCTCATCAGAAACAGCACCGTTCCAGTCTGTATGTGGAGCCAGTCCCTCAGCACCGATGGATGTCGTCACCGATGGTGTTCCACACGCCATTGCTTCAACCAGTTTGCCTTTCAGTCCTGCGCCGAAACGTAGTGGTGCAAGACAAACCCGAGCTTTTTTCATTTCGTCAGTCGCAGATTCAGCCCAACCTTTGACTAAAAAGCCTGTGGCAGTGTCGGTTAAAGCGGTCGCTTTGGGTGGTGGGTAAGCGCCAAATATCGAAAGTGTGGCAGATGGTAGGCGTTTTCTAATGAGTGGCCAGACATGTTGTTTTAGTTGAAGTACGCCATCCCAGTTTGGCGCATGCCTGAAATTGCCGATAGTGACGAATCCGTGACGAGTTTCAAAGTCGGGAGATTCAGCAGGCTCTTCTCCTGGAATCAAAAAAGGGCAATAGCAAAGCTGCTGAGCGGGAATATTAAACTGAGTGGTCAGGATGTCTATCTCCGCACGAGATATCGTGAGCGTAAGGTCACAGCGGTAAATACTGGCAATTTCACGCAGTGCCATGTCATTTTGCAGGCCGTTTTCATACACATTTCCAGCATCGAAGGGAAGTTGTTGAAAAACCGGGGAGTTGATAACTGGTTCGCTGGTTTTTTTTGCGGCTTGTTTGAGTGCTTCATGCCTGGCGTGTCGCAAGAAATGCAAATCTTCGGAATCCAGCAATTTAATAGCGTCGGGGCATACTTTATCTACTCGCCAGCTAAATTGTTCTTCCATCATGAAACGGTCAAACATCACCAGATCTGGCATAACTGTTGTTAGCCAGTCGTCGAATGATGAGCAGTTAAGAGCAATAGATTGCGAAGCAACGTGCCATTTTTCTAAATCTACGCAGTGATCACCTTTTGCGGCGGGGGATGCAAAAATAACATCATAATCAATGCTTTGTAGCAGCTGTATAAGTTGAAGCATACGTGCTCCGGCCGCTGAAGAGTCAGGCTCTGGCCAAACATAGCCAATGATTAACGCTTTTTTCTGCAAAATGGAATTCCGGTTGTTGCTCCAGCGATGAACTGGCAGTGAAAAGGTGAGCTGGTTGCTAAACTTGAAAGTGTAGTCTGATCCGGCTCAATTTTGGTTGCCGATGATACCCGAAAATATCGGGCGTTGGCATCAGCATATATAGTAACTAAAAGTTTTAATTCACATCTCTTAATACAGGTAGACTTTAACGCCAACTTTGCAGGGGGGAATTCCTCGTTTTTATTTTGTTTCGTACAGGCCTGCATCCCATTGATGATAAGGTTTCTATGCGAATGACTGGTCGGGCAAATATTGCTGTTAAGCAAGGATGAAGAAGCGGTTCTCTTGTGATAGAATTCCGCGCCCTTCGTGTTCGTCTTAACAAAGTCATTCGATTTTGATCGTCGTTGAGCGCGGGATAATGTTGGAGCTATAAGGATTTTGCATCTGTATCAGGCCGTAAAGGAGTTATCAGTTTTAACTGACTGCCAGGAATATTCACCAGAGAAAAAGTTACATGCTGGATAATATACGAATCGTACTCGTTAATACCTCACATACCGGAAATATTGGCTCCGTTGCACGAGCAATGAAAACAATGGGCTTGTCGAAGCTTTATCTGGTTGATCCGGTTTCTCCTCCCGATAGCCATTCCTCTGCGCTGGCTGCGGGCGCTACTGATATTCTTGGTAATGCAGTGACTGTAGATACGTTACAGGAAGCAATTACAGATTGTGGTCTGGTTATTGGCACTAGCGCACGTTCAAGAACGTTGCAATGGCCGATGGTTGAGCCAGAAGAATGTGGTCAGAAACTGACTGCCGAAAGTGAACAATATCCTGTTGCCCTGGTATTTGGCCGTGAAAACAATGGCCTGACAAACGATGAGCTACAACAATGCAATTTCCATGTGTGTATTCCTGCAAATCCTGAATACAGCTCCCTGAATCTCGCTATGGCGGTGCAAATTCTTACTTATGAAGTAAGAAAAGCACATCTTGCCGCTAATCAGCATTCCAGTGAAGAAGAACCCTATCCATTAGTTGATGATATGGAACGCTTTTATGTACATCTTGAAGCGGTACTGGGTCAGGTTGGCTTCCTCATTAAACAACATCCCGGACAAGTCCTTGCAAAGTTAAGACGACTATTTAACAGAACACGCCCTGACAAGCAGGAATTGAATATCCTACGCGGAATACTCAGTGCCGTTCAGAAGGCGTCACGAGACGAAGGTAAGCACTAATGTTTTTTGAATCGATTAAAGACGACATTAACAGTATCTACGAACGGGACCCGGCAGCTCGCGGTTTCTGGTCCGTATTTTTTAATTATCCGGGATTGCACGCCGTGTGGTTTCATCGCGTTAGTCACAAGTTGTGGCGTTCGAACTGGAAAGGTTTTGCTCGCGGATTATCGTCTTTTTCGAGATGGCTTACAGGTATTGAAATTCATCCCAATGCCACAATTGGCAAGCGCTTTTTTATCGATCACGGCATGGGCGTTGTTATCGGCGAAACGGCTGAAATTGGTGACGACTGCACCTTGTACCATGGTGTTACATTAGGTGGAACAACATGGAATGCTGGAAAGCGTCATCCGACTTTAGGAAATAAAGTCGTTATCGGTGCGGGTGCAAAAGTTTTGGGTCCGTTGACGGTCGGTGACAATGCAAAAATTGGCTCTAATTCAGTTGTTGTGAAGGATGTGCCAGGTGGTGCTACGGTTATTGGCATTCCTGGGCGTGTTGTCGCTACTAAAAATAAAGAAATGAAAAGTGATCAACGCGAAGAAATTGCTAAACGTTATGGCTTTGATGCGTATGCCGTATCAGCTGATAATCCTGATCCAGTCGCTAATGCGATTGGGCGTATGCTTGACCACATGCATGTGATGGATAACAAAGTTAACGATATTTGTTCAGCAATTAATCAGATTGGTGGCGACATTTGTGACAAGAAGTTACCTGATTTGACCGTTGAAGAAACCGACTTTCAGGAAGCGGAAGCTCGGGCTGCCGAAGAACGTCGCAGAGCCATGGAAGCCTTTGATCCTGATATTTAAGGACTTCCGAAATACTTGACTAAAATAGTTGGTTAAATACTTGACTAAAATACCAGGGTTAGTAGAATCGGACCACTTACTGACCCGAGGTATAAACTATGCGACTAACATCAAAAGGTCGCTACGCTGTAACAGCAATGTTAGACGTAGCGCTTCATACAGAGTCAGGACCGGTTCCTCTGGCTGACATTTCAGAACGTCAGGGAATATCACTTTCTTATCTGGAGCAGTTATTTTCCAGACTACGCAAAAATGGGCTCGTTAGCAGTGTTCGAGGCCCGGGCGGCGGTTACGTCCTTGGTAAAAACTCCGAAGAAATCGCTGTTAGCGAAGTTATTCTGGCTGTTGATGAAACGGTAGATGCAACTCGTTGTCAGGGACTTGGAGATTGTCAGGACGGTGTTTCATGCCTTACCCACTCGCTTTGGGTTAATTTAAGCGAAAGAATTCATGATTTTCTTAACAGCATTTCTCTGGCAGAGCTGGTTGAGAATAAAGATGTTTTGTCGGTAGCCGAACGACAAGACCAGATTCAGGTTCAGGACCGGAATTTCAAAGATGGTTTGAATCGTGACTCTATAGAAATTAATTGTCAGATCTAGTGTGGAGACTGAAATGAAATTACCCGTTTACCTTGACTATGCAGCAACTACTCCTTGTGATGAAAGTGTCGCAAAGAAACTAATGGAGTATTTGACCATTGATGGGAATTTCGGTAATCCGGCCTCGCGTTCACATCGTTATGGGTGGCAAGCGGAAGAAGCCGTGGATATTGCAAGACATCAGGTAGCTGAACTGGTAAATGCAGATCCAAGAGAGATTGTATTTACTTCAGGCGCTACTGAATCAAACAATCTGGCAATTAAAGGTGTTGGTAATTTCTACCACAAAAAAGGTAAACACATAATTACGGTTAAAACGGAGCACAAAGCCGTTTTAGATACATGTCGTGAAATGGAACGTCAGGGATTTGAAGTTACTTATCTTGACGTTGAAGCAAATGGCCTGGTTGATTTAGCCAAGCTGGAAGCTGCAATGCGTGATGACACAACGTTAGTGAGCATTATGCATGTTAATAATGAAATTGGCGTGATCCAGGACATTAAAGCAATCGGTGAACTCTGTCGTTCACGTAAGATTGTTTACCATGTCGATGCTGCCCAAAGTGCAGGCAAAATTGCAATTGATTTGCAGGACCTTAAGGTTGATCTGATGTCATTTTCTGGTCATAAAGTTTATGGTCCAAAAGGTATCGGTGCATTGTATGTTCGCCGTAAGCCAAGAATCAGACTGGAAGCGCAAATGCACGGTGGCGGTCATGAGCGTGGAATGCGTTCGGGTACTCTGGCTACTCACCAAATCGTGGGAATGGGTGAAGCATTCCGTGTAGCAAAAGAAAAACTGGAAACTGAGTCTGTTCGTATTAAAGCATTGCGCGACAGATTGTTGAACGGTCTTAAAGATATTGAAGAAGTTTATATCAATGGCGATCTTGAACAGCGTGTTCCGGGATTACTGAATGTAAGCTTTAACTATGTTGAAGGTGAGTCACTTATCATGGCATTAAAAGATATTGCCGTGTCTTCAGGTTCTGCATGTACATCGGCAAGCCTTGAACCTTCATATGTTCTTCGTGCGTTAGGTCTGACTGATGAACTTGCTCACAGTTCTATTCGCTTCTGTATTGGTCGTTATACCACAGAAGAAGATATCGATTTCACTGTTGATTTGGTTCAGAAATCAATTGGCCGTCTGAGAGAAATGTCTCCATTGTGGGAGATGTTTAAAGATGGTGTAGACCTTAATAAAGTAGAGTGGACAGCTCACTAATAAGAACTGACCTTTCAGGCAGTCATTGGAACGTATTAACAGCAAACAGATTTATCGGGTAAACCACCATGGCATATAGCGACAAAGTAATCGATCACTACGAAAATCCACGTAACGTTGGCTCGTTTGATAAAGATGATTCAAGCGTAGTAACGGGAATGGTTGGCGCACCAGCATGTGGTGACGTTATGAAACTTCAATTGAAAATCACTGATGATGGCATTATTGAAGATGCTAAATTCAAAACATACGGTTGTGGCTCTGCGATTGCTTCATCTTCTCTGGTTACAGAATGGGTGAAAGGCAAGTCAATTGAAGAAGCAAGTGAAATCAAAAATACAGAAATTGCAGAAGAACTGGCATTACCGCCAGTTAAAATCCATTGTTCAATTTTGGCTGAAGATGCCATTAAAGCTGCAATTGCTGATTACAAATCTCGTGGTTAATCCACGTAGTTATTTTTTATCGTAAACAAACGACTGAAACTTGGTGTATCAGGAGAAAACATGTCCATTTCATTAACTGAAGCGGCTGCAAACCGTGTAAGAACATTCCTGTTAAACCGTGGCAAAGGCCTTGGCTTGCGAGTAGGAATAAAAACTACAGGCTGCTCCGGATTGGCATATGTTCTGGAGTTTGTTGATGAACTAAACGACGATGATGAGTTATTTGACGTTTCTGGCGTCAATATCATCATTGACGGTAAAAGCCTTGTCTATCTGAGCGGGATTGAACTGGATTTTGTTAAAGAAGGCCTGAATGAAGGTTTCCAGTTTAATAACCCGAACGCCAAAGGCGAATGTGGTTGTGGCGAGAGTTTTACGGTATAACACCAAACCATCGCAACAACCTTACTTCTTCGGAGGCATACTTGAACTACTTCGAGCTATTCAATTTGCCAGTTCAATTTAATGTTGATCTGGCTCTTCTCACTGAACGTTACCAGCAAATCCAACGTCAACTTCACCCCGATAATTTTGCGACGGCAACCGATCACGAAAAATTGCTGTCGGTTCAAAAAACTGCTGAGTTAAATGATGCTTACCAGGTGTTAAAACAACCCTTGAGTCGCAGTGAGTATATGCTGAGTCTGAAAGGCGTTGATATTCAGCATGAACAACAGACATTGCAAGATCCGGTATTTCTTATGCAACAGATGGAATTAAGAGAGCAGTTGGAAGATATTCCATCTGCTAACGATCCTGAAAGTGCTCTTGATAGCTTTGTTGCCGATGTGAAAAAACAGCTTGCTGAATTGTTTGATGAGTTGGTTCCCAAATTAACCAGTGAATGCCAGAACGAACAGGCTAGCGCTGCAAATATTATTCGAAAATTAAAGTTCATGTATAAGCTTCAGGATGAAGCTGATGCACTTGAAGACAAACTATTTAATTAAACTTACGAGCTACCGCAAACTATCATGGCGTTATTACAAATTTCTGAGCCCGGACTGAGTGCCGCACCTCATCAGCATAAACATTCGGCTGGTATTGACCTTGGAACCACGAATTCGTTAGTCGCTACTGTTCGTAGTGGCGAAGCAAACACGATCCCTGATCATGCGGGTCGTGATATTTTGCCTTCTGTTGTTCACTACAGTGCTGCTGATATTACGGTTGGTTATGATGCTAAAGCGCAAGCAACCAGTGATGTGAAGAATACACTGATTTCCATGAAGCGTTTTGTTGGTCGCTCAGTTGCCGATATTCAAGCATCGTGGCCGAATCTTCCTTACGATTTAACGGCTCAGGGAAATACCGTTGCTGTTAAAACGGCTGCGGGTGAAATTAACCCGGTTCAGTCAGGTGCTGAAATTCTGAAAACACTGGCTAACAGAGCGGAAGAGGCTGTAGGTGGCGAATTAAATGGTGTCGTAATCACTGTTCCTGCATATTTTGATGATGCTCAGCGTCAGGCCACGAAAGAAGCTGCATTATTAGCTAATCTGAACGTTCTTCGCTTAATCAACGAACCCACTGCTGCTGCTATCGCCTATGGTCTGGATTCCGGTCAGGAAGGTGTTATCGCCGTTTATGACCTGGGTGGTGGTACATTTGATATTTCAATCTTACGTTTAAATAAAGGCGTATTCGAAGTTCTGGCTACTGGTGGCGATTCTGCATTAGGTGGTGACGATTTTGATCATTTACTTGCAGATTATCTGGTAAAAGAGGCCGGTGTTTCAGAAGTAACCAGTCAACAGCAGGGTATTGCTTTGGCGATTGCCCGTCAGGTAAAAGAACAATTGACTGAAGTTGATAGTTTGAATGTTGATGTTTCCGCGTTAAATGGGGCTGCTCCTGTTGCGATGACGCGTGAGATATTCGAACAATTGATTGGCGACTTAGTGAAAAAAACACTTCGTGCGTGTCGTCGTTCTTTGAAAGATGCTGGTGTTGAAAAGGCTGAAGTGCTGGAAGTCGTCATGGTTGGAGGTTCTACTCGTGTTCCTCTGGTACGTGAACAAGTGAAAGCATTCTTTGAACGTGAGCCGCTAGTTTCTGTAGACCCGGATAAAGTTGTTGCTTTAGGTGCTGCAATTCAGGCTGATATATTGGTGGGTAACAAGCCAGACAGCGATATGCTGCTGTTGGATGTAACACCTTTATCACTCGGTATTGAAACCATGGGTGGCCTCGTTGAAAAAGTAATCCCGCGTAATACCACTATTCCAGCGGCACGAGCGCAAGAATTCACAACCTTTAAAGATGGGCAGACAGCTATGTCTGTACACATTGTTCAGGGTGAACGTGAACTGGTTGAAGATTGTCGTAGCCTCGCTCGTTTTAATTTAACTGGTATTCCACCAATGGCCGCTGGAGCCGCACATATTCAGGTGATGTTTCAGGTTGATGCTGATGGATTACTGAGTGTATCAGCAACCGAAAAATCGACAGGAATTAGTGCCAGCATTCAGGTTAAACCGTCTTATGGCTTGCAGGATGACCAGATTGCTTCAATGATTAAGTCATCAATGAGTAATGCTAAAGAAGATATTGCGTTACGTATGCTGCGTGAGCAGCAGGTTGAAGCCGACAGAGTCGTAGAAGCCATCGAAGCTGCTTTGCATGTTGATGGGACTGAATTGTTAGCTGAAGCTGAATTTGCTCAGATTAGTCAGGCTATCGATGATCTGAAAACATCTCGTCAGGGAGAGGATGTTGATGCAATTAAAGAAGCGATAGAACGCCTTGATAAAGTTACACAAGATTTTGCGGCAAGACGAATGGATCATTCGATTCGAGCTGCATTATCCGGTCAAAATGTTGATCAATTATAAGGAATCACCATGCCACAAATTATTTTTTTACCCCATGAAGAACTTTGTCCAGAAGGTGCTGTGACAGAGGGTGAGAATGGTGAAACAGTTCTGGACGTTGCGTTAAGAAATGGTATTCATATAGAACACGCCTGTGAAAAAAGCTGTGCCTGTACAACCTGTCACGTTATTGTTCGTGAAGGTTTTGATTCACTGGAAGAAAGTGATGAACTGGAAGACGATATGCTGGATAAAGCATGGGGATTAGAGCCAGAGTCACGACTAGGTTGTCAGGCTGAACTGTCTGGTGAAGATTTGGTTGTAGAAATACCAAAGTATACGGTGAATATGGTCAGCGAGAATGGCTAAACAGTTGCGTTAACGCTAGTGTTCTAACAGGTGGTTACTACCTGAGTAACTGATGGAAAGTTAGAAATATAAGAGGTAATGGCTTTGTAGTCATTACCTTTTTTTATTTGTGGATAAACTTCAAAATCACGGAATGGGATCCAGTGAAAACCTATTGCTGAACATTATTGATGATCAGTTCACGAAGCCAGCGGTGACCAGAATCGTTTTCAAAATGTTTGTGCCATAACAGGACATAGGCCCCAGGATTAAACTCTACCGGTATTGTCAAAATACGAAGCTTAAAACTTTTCGCCAATTTGGTGGCATGCCGTGATGGTACACACAAAATTAAGTCACTCTGTTCACATAGGCTCATCGCGCTGAAGAAATCAGGCATGTCGATAGCAATATCGCGATGTGCATTTTCTGCCTTCAAAATATCGTCAAGTAACCAGTGATCAGCTCCCCCCAGAGAAACATGAATATGACGGTATTGTAGAAATGAATCAACATTCCACGATTGGTTCAATACGGGATGTGATTCCCGTACCAGACACACTGAGTTTTCCCGTATCAGTTCGACATAAGCTAGCTCAGGGGGAATATCTTTCATGTGGATTGGTGAGCGAGGATCCCATTCACGACAAGCGATTCCCATATCAACTTCACATTTGAGTAGTCCATCCAAACTGTCTTTATTCCAGGTTGTAGCTTTCAGACGAACACCGGGAGCCTGAACGAGCAAATCAGGCATGAAGAAAGGCAGGGTTAATGAATAGGCCGTGTCTAATAAGTGAATATGAAACTGACGTTTGCTTAATGCGGGTTCAAATATAATGGGACGGGTTAACTGTTCCAGTTGCTCTATTATGTGACCGAGTTGCGGTGCCAGTTCCTGGGCTCTTGGGGTTGCTTTTAACCCATGAGCAGTTCGCTCAAATAGTTGATCATCAAACATCGTTCTTAATCGAGCCAAATGTTTACTAACGGCTGATTGAGTCAGATTGAGACGGTGCGCAGCAGTTGTAACACTTCGCTCCTGAAGTAATACCTCCAAAACTTTTAACAGATTCAGATCAAGTTTGTGCACAGTAGAATTCCATTGTGGAATAAGTGTGATGATGATAATTCACTATTGGTCATAAGGCAATTCACCTATACTTCAGTTCACTGCTTATCTGGAGACAAAATGAATAATCAAGGTCTGCTTCCTTTGCTCATGCTAATGGTCATTTTTAGCCCATTAGCCATCGACATATTTTTACCCGCGTTACCCATAATGGCAGAATATTTCTCTGTATCTGTGAATCAGATGCAATGGAGTATTTCAATTTTTCTGTTAAGTATGGGGATTGGGCAGTTATTTACAGGGCCTTTATTAGACCGTTTCGGACGTAAGCCGGTAGTTTTATCGGGTATTCTTATTTACGCTATTTCATCCACACTTTCTGCTTTTTCAACAAGTGCTGAATTCTTTTTGATGTGTCGAATGGCTCAGGGTTTTGGCGCTTGTGCTATCTCTGTAGGTGCTTTTGCATCTGTGCGAGATCGATATGGTCCGCAACAAAGCAGCACGATTTTCAGCTATCTGAACAGTACCATTTTCTGTATTCCAGCACTTGCTCCAATGTTAGGGCATGTGCTGACTGAATATTTTGGCTGGCGAAGTAATTTCGAATTCATGGCATTGTACGCGGTATGTGCATTGTGTGTTCTGACGTTGTTGCTACCTGAAACCAGGCCCGATTCGACGGTTCAACAAAAGAAGCTGATTTCTTTAACATCTTACATGTCTGTCGTCAGGCATCCTGTCTTTTTGTTCAATGCAATTACTGCCATGTTTACGATGGCCGTGATACTGGCGTATGTAAGTAGTTCGCCGGGATGGTTGATTGTTCAGTTAGGCCTGGATCAGCAAACCTTTGTTATCTGGTTCAGTTTAAACGCTGTCTGGAACATTATTGCGTGCGCTTTTGCGCCAAAGGTGATGAAGAAGCTGGGAGTGAGAAAAACGATTGAGTCGGGTTTGTTTCTCTTGATTTTTTCGGGTGTTTTGATGGTTGTTTTAATGGGCAACAACGATGTTGTCAGTTTTATGTTGCCTGTGATGATTAGCTCAGTCGGTGGTGCGCTGTTAATGGGCCCTTGTGCCGGGCAGGCATTATCACCTTTCGGCAATAATGCAGGTATCGCATCTGCTATGTTTGGTTTTTTTCAGATGAGTGGCGCGGCAATTCTGGCATCTGTTGTCCAGTTGTTTCCTTTGAACGTTCCTGAACAACTGGCTTTTCTAATGCTGATTTTCTTACCGCTTTACGTGATTAAGAAGTTGCCGAGAGTTAAGGAGGTACTTTATCAGCTGCCGACCAGACAGCTTTAACGTCATGATGTTGATTTTCCTGCATGGAAATAAAATGTGTTGCTGTGGCTAAAAGGCGATGAGTTACCTGTTTTGATCGTCCAGGGCCATTAATCTGGCCCCGATGATGTTTTGTTCTGTCTTTTATTAATGCACTGAAGTTGATTGAACGGGTGGCGCACCAAACATGGTGACCTGATTACGACCATTGTTTTTGGAGTCATACATTGCGGCATCAGCATCTGCGAGTAGTTTATCCAGATTATTTCCAGATACGGATGTGCAAGTGACACCAAAACTGGCGGTTATTGGAAATGAAAATCCGGTTTCCTGGGAATCAATTCTACTCAACGCCTGACGATATTGTTCTGCGATATTAGCGGCTTGTTCTCTTGAGCAACCGGGCAGAATTACGGCAAATTCTTCTCCACCCAGGCGTCCAATTATGTCATCTTTTCGAATAAGTTCCTTACAAGCCAGTGCTGCTCGTTTTAGCACCCAGTCACCGTTGGCATGGCCGTAGTTATCATTGATTGATTTGAATTTGTCTAAGTCAAACATAATGCAACTGACTGGTCGTTTAACTTTCGTTGCCACAGAAATTTGTTTGTTTGCCAGTACGCTAAAGTGACGACGGTTGAAAACACCAGTGAGAGCATCAAATTCGGCAAGAATTCGTAAGTGCTTTTGTACTTTGCGAGAGCGATAGCCCCAAACAGCCAACAGGACCATCAGTATGATAAGTATGATGATATACAATTGATTATTGATTGCCTGAGTTCGTGCGAGTTTTTTCTCTAATTGCAGTAGATTGTTTTGTTCATTAAGACGTTCAATGGCTCGTTGTTGCTCCATCGTTTTATGCTCAGCCAATTGGAAAGCCATATGCTTAGCTTTCAAACCAATGAGAAAGACTTTGTCCTTTTCTGAATACTTTACATGGAAGTAAAGAGCGCCTTTGTAATCGTTTCTTTTGAGTGCGATCTGGTACAGCAGCCAGTAGGCTGATACAACAGTTTCATCGGCTTTTTGATCATCTGACAGCATAATGGTTTCAGAGGCATAGTATTCTGCTTGCTTAATATCGTTCAGGTGCCAGTACGCTTTGGCGATAGTGGATGATATCTCTGCGATGAGAATGGGGGTGCCTGACTCTTTTATTTCCTGAATATGTGGAATGAGCAGGTCAACGGCTTCTTGAGCGTCACCTTGTTCAATATAAAGATTGGCAATATAGCTTCTGATTAAGTTCAGCATGACTGTTTCATTGTGTTGTTCACAGATACTGATACTTTGATATATGGAGGTATCTTCCAGGGTGAGTTGATTCAATTCGTATTTTGCACCGAGGGCAATTTGTCGTGCAATACACAACTCGCGGCTATCAGACAGGTTTTCTATAGCTAAGTTTACATAAACCAGCGCAAGGTCATATTGTTCAATGCGGCTATATAGCAAGGCTGCACCCAACATAACTTTGATATGCAATTCATCTGATTCGACATCGTTAACGACATTAAGCGTTCGTTGCAGGGTTGACAGACCATTGTCCCAGTCCTGCAATAGTGCATAAACATTAATCAATGTGACTAACGATTGTATTTTTAACGATTTGTCATGTGCGTTGTTTGTCAGTGCCTGCAAAATTGGGAACGCTTTATCATAATCGCCGGAAAAGGTGTATGAATAGGCTTTTAAGTAGTTGAAATGATGAATTTGATTGATTGTCAGAAGATGTTTGTGTGATTCAATTTGTTCCAGTAGATTCAGAAATTGTGGAACATCACTGCTTCTAACGTTGTAGGCCTGGTCCAGGGAGTGTTCAATATCAATAATCTGCTCACTTGCGAATAAGTGAGCAGACAGTAGAGTTAGCAATCCCAAAATGCAATTAACGAGCTTCAAAGTACCTTCCTGAGGGAAGGTGCTATTGGTTTTGCACCTTCTCTTTATTGTTGTCACTTTCGTCATCGTTGCTTGGTGCGATAACTGTTGCAAAGTAGGCTCGGTCATTACCCATTAAATGACTAATGTGGGTTGCATCTCCTTCAGTTAATGCAACACCCATTTCCGAGTCACTTATTTGATTTGCAATCATTTTTGCCTGAACAGCTTTGTCGCGCAACTGGCTATTTTTACCAAAGGTTTCTAATAAAGTAACGATATTTCTCATAAATTTTCCTCATTAGTAATTAAATCGCGGTATTACTCATAAAATGAAGTCATTAAACAAACAGTAATGTTCGTATGTTTGACGAAGTTTTATAAGCTTGGGTGGTATAACCTTGCGTCATTGATTGTTAAGCGCATTCAATTGACTCAAGACGGCGTTATTGGGCTTCATGTCTAATGCGGGAGGAATCACAAGCGTTGATTCCTGAGTTAATACAGCATCAGGTAGTGAAGATAATTCAATGTATTCGATACGAGGCGGCGCTGTTGCTATTGTTGCAGCTTCGTAGATGATGGCATGGTGGTTTGCTGGATAATGCTTGAGTAGTAATTCAAGCAGAATATGACGGTATTGTATACCGGTAGCTTGCTTAGTAAGTGACTGATCTCCCGCGACGGCTGGTTGCCAGAGAATTAAGTAACCGGCGGTATCTATCACTCGCTGAAAGAACATAAACTGACTGGTTTCGAATTGTTGGCACCCATATTTACCGGGATCAATGCCCAAATCAGCAATCAGACAATCTTCAGCCGAAATACCTGGTTCCATATGGGCGATGAAACCTTCGGAACGAGCCTGTTTTATTGCTGCATGTGGCACCCACGCAAAAACGCCAGGATGACCATAAAAAGCACCCACAACACGTTTTCCCGCTCTGACTTCTGTCATCATGGCATTAATCATCTGGTTGTAAGTTTGTTGGCGGTCTTTGCCTTGTTGGTAGAAAGGTTGCAGATTAATGGTATTAGCATTCATCTGTGAAACCCACTGTTCAGTCAGATGATTTGTCATCAAAGAAAATACAATGTCGGCTTCTTCGATATAGCTTCTACTGATTGGATTGATATGGGCGCCAAGCATAATGCCTGTACCAACACACACTAAAGATCCTGAACTCATGTTATTTTCCAGTTAATTATTATGGACGTCGTGGTTTAAATAATGTGACCATAATAGGTTCTGGCGAAGCAATGAACAACAGTATAAATTCTGGTGTATGCAGGGAAAGTTATGAAAAAGCAGGATATTCTTCTAAATTACCTGAGGCTGATTAAACATTTGCCTTTTCAGAATGCTGAATCTGTTCCAGTTGTTGGTTCAATTTTGTAATAGTGGGATTGCAAAATTTCTTTACTTCATCGGCATCGAGTTTTAAGCGTCGTAGCCATTGATTGTGATGTTGATGGGATGGATTGTTTAACGCATCAGCCATGCGTTGATATTCCTGAGGAGATGCAATACTTTCCGGTGGAGATATGCCTGTAACATCCAGTAGTTTTGCTGGCTGGTTATGTCGCTTTGGTGGGAGAACAGTATCCAAAGAAATAGTCAGTTGCCAAATATTAGCCATTTCCACGACAAAAAGAATCGACTGTTCCTCATGGGAGAGTAGATGTCTTAATTGTTTTGATTTAATGGGCGCTGACGTTATTTCATCAGTGCGAAACTCAGAATTTTGACTCGCTGGCCAGTCAAATGATGCAGCGATCAAGGTGGCGAGGAGTTTTAGTGATGTCGTATTCATCAATTCTAATGTCCTCGTCACGGGAGGTGATGTACTGTTCAAAGTGATTAATATTCTATAGACAGCTCTGCCTGGCGTTGGTGATTTCTCTGTTGTTTCTGGCTGTTCTTGTTTTAGCAATTTGTCAGACAACGATAATACTGCAATTTGAGAAAGCAAAGGGTCTGCACTCATGTCTTTGGGTCGCCCCAGACTGATCACTGCTTGAGTAATATGCTCGAGATCTTTTAACTGTTGAGCAAACATCCATCCACTTAAAATCAGCCTTTCATGCCAGAGTTTTCTATTGGTATAAAATTCTTTTTTAAAGAGATCCATAACAGATGTCACAGAAGGATGTGGATCATGAACGAACCAGTGTTGATACATGTTGTAGATTGTTTCAGTACCAGTTTTATGGTGAGACATTCTATTCAGGTAGGCATGAAGATCATTTAATTTCAGTTGTATGGGATAAAGCCAGTCGGCTTGAAGCGACTCGTATAAAAATAGCAATAAAGGTGGTACGGGACATTTATTGACGATGCTTCGATGTAAAAAATGGTTAAGCAGTGGTGTTAGTTTTTCTTTATTGATGGTACGTAAACGAGTCGTTGATTTTGCTTTTTCAGTTTTGCCCGGTTTAAGGCTTGCTGCTCTTATTGCACCAAAATTAATGCCAGCTTGTTGATCAAAGATTAGTTGAAATGTCTGATATTCTTTGTTGAAGAAAAGTGTAACCTCCAGGTACAAAGAACCGTCAGATCTAAGCGGAGTAGCGGTGAGTTGGTCAACCCAGGCTTTTTCACGCTTGATAGTGACTGCGGGTAATTGTTTACGCTGCAAGTGTTTAATCAGGCCATCCAGAAAAGGTTGCTGCTCAGGGAGTAACCATTTTCTATAAGTGACGAGTGTTATGTAGTCTTCCTGACTGAAAAAATGATGCCAGTCACTGTTTGCCAATGTTGTTAGTGCGCTGTGAGATAGTTCAGTCTGACTATCTAAAGAAAAATAAAACAATGATCGACGGATGAATGAAAATGCCGATTGTGCAAACAGTTCAAAATAGTGGTTATGTTCGTACCGTAATGTTTTTTCATAGCGAGCTGATATCGCATGGTAAAACCAAAAGCTTTGGATCGATGATGTTTGCTTAGCGGTATCAATAATAGCGTGTTCGATTGCGTCGAGCGTTTCCCGCAAAGTAATGGACTTTTCCAGGGAACATATGGCAGAGGTAAAGAGGTTACGGCTTACTATCATGCCCTGTTGCTCAAGGCTTAACAGCAAATTCAATGTCAGTTGTTGATGAGGGTTATCTGTTGATGAGGTAAAAACCTCTGTCAGACGTCTCACGAACACCGCTTTATCCTGTGAGGTGTGGCGACTATAAATATCAGTTAACAGCTTTATCAGTTTATCTTGCAATGACGGATTTTTTAAAACCGGGTTGTCAGCTTCACTGGAAAAAATATCGGTTAACAGACGAGACAGATAGTCATGTTGTGAGAATTCCTGATGTGTCGTCTCAGAGAGAGTTTGCTGAAAAGATTCAATAGATGATGCTTTATCTACTTGCTCTATTAACTGCCTGAATATTTTATCCATAACCTGGTTGTGATCTACTCATTGATTCCGTAGCGGCGATGATTAAATTTACATGACTTTAATCGACTGGCTGCGGAGTTATAACAGTTTTTCCCCAGAACAGCCAGAATCTGTTGACTGTTGCGAATGAATTTTTGGCTCGAGTTCAAAGGGGCTTCAGGCAAGACGTCCCTCAAGTGATTCAGTAATCCTAAATAGACTGCGTGGAGCACAACATGAGCGTTATTGAACTAAACCCTTTCAAATGCCATTTCAAGGATTAAATACTTGCATAGAAAGTGTTTATTGCCCTTTCTATGATGTTTTAGCCTACAAATGTAAAACATCCACACAACGTAACCTGAAGCCAGCGGTAAACGCGCATAAACTGATGCTGGATTGATCATTACATTACGGCTGCTTCTAAAATCAGAGGTGATCTTTACTGACTAATATCGTATGCGCATCTGAAGCCAATTGAACCATAGACGCTTTTTCCGCTAACGGGTGATTTTACATTTCGAAAAGAGCTACGCAAATTGGCTTTATTTTCGTCCCATGAACCGCCTCTCACAACTTTTCTTCGGCCTGTAATAGGACCATCAAGTTGTTGAGTTGCATAGAGATCAGGAATCGCTTCTTTGTCATACCAGTTATCAACCCATTCACCAACGTTTCCGTTCATATCATACAACTCGTAACTGTTAGCTTGACGGGATTTTACTGGCCATGTTCTATCTTCTCCGCAGCCGTCATGTTCGTCTTTTACACTGCCAGTAGTTTTGCCGTCATCAAGAATCGCCTGTTTGCAAGAAACCTCATTACCCCAGGGATAGGCCGATTTGGAATCCCCACGTGCGGCTTTTTCCCATTCAGCTTCAAAAGGAAGCCTGCCGTTTTTCCAGGTGCAGTAGGTAACGGCTTGTTGCCAGTCGATACAATTAACAGGATGCTCCCCTCGTTCCGGATGACCAAGATTACAGTATTTGTTCCGCTTGTAATCTTTAGGACGAGAGCAAATGCCTGTTTTGATGCAGGACTCATATTGGTTTACGGTTACTTCAGTCTGATCAATAGCAAATGAATCAACGAAGATTGATATCCCTCCTTCTGGCCCTTCATCATTTTCACACTGAACATCGCCAACACCACAGCCCATTTTGAAGCTACCTGCACGAATTTCTATTTTTTTCTGGGAGAGTACTGCTGCGTTAGCGTGAGAAATATTCATCAGAATACTGGTTGCGGCAACAAGAATTAAAAAGAATGAATACTTTATAGGGTTCATGGAATAGCCTTTTGAACAGCGCTGGAGGGATAGATAACAGTTGTCGAATATAACACTTTATTCACTTTCGTCAATGAAATGGGGAATTGTGCGTAGTGCAAAGAGAGCAGAATTCTGGCTGGCTGTTTGTTGCGCAATGATGGGTCGTTTATTAGGTCAAATGAATCTAAACGAGAACTACGTTCATCTGCTCAATGCCGGTTTTTTTCCACTACACTTAATATCAAGGCATGTTGAGGATGCATTCAGGCGATATAAGCAGGGAACTGTGATCGCTTTCCTGAGTATTCCAAAAAATAGAGTATTCGCTTTCAAATAATGAGAGGAACAGCTATGGGGAATCGGCAATTAATGAGTTATGCGCTGGCTGGTTGTGCAATTTTTCAGGCATTGTTGGTAACGGGCTTTTCATTGAGCTTGATCGTTGTTTTCGAGGTGATGGTTCCCTGGTGGGTCTGGTCGGCTAATATCTTGTCGATCTCGTTACTGATTTGCAGCTGTTACCTGATTAAATTGAAGGCAGATGTCGCAAGACAGCAAGGGAAAATCATTGATGAACTACATAGCTGGTCAGCAACCTATTTAAATGAAGGAGAAACGATACATCCGTTGGTAACAGGTGATGAGATTATTGATCGTACCGTAGAGCAATTGAGTCAGTATCAACAGATTGAGGATCGTTCAGCAATCATCAGGGATGTTCGCAATAAAACTGGATTAAAAGCGGTGAGTAGTCGGTTGTATTTTGATAATCGGCTCAACGAATTACTCACTGCGCAGAAACCGGATAGTTGGGGAACAGTCTTTATCATTCAGTTGCGGGAACTAAGAGAATTCCTGGAGCTCGATAGTCAGACTGCTTATCAGTGGCTGGATGAATTTTCTGACATTACGATGAAAGTTATCTCGCGGTTTGATGGCTATGTAATCGCAAGACATGCTGAGACAGATTTTGCAGTGTTGTTACCTCAGGTTGCCCGATATGAATCTCAGGTAATTGCCGGAAAATTAATGAGTGAGTGGAATAGCTTATCGCTTCCTGAAGCATTTGATAAGGAATGTTTCTTTCACATTGGTATGGCCGGATTTAAAACTGGACAAAAGAAATATCAGGTTCTGGCTGAAGCTGATATGGCTTTACGGGCTGCTCAACTTCGAGGTGCTGGTGGTTTCTACGCATTCGATCAGCGGTTACTGGAAGGAGATGTGGTAAAAGGGTTATCTCACTGGAAAACATCATTAGAGGCCATAATCTCTAATCAGGATTTTGTTATGGTTTGCCAGCCTGCGTTGAGGGCGAGAGATAAAACGATACATCATTACGAAATACTGACGAGAGTCAGAAATTCTGATGGCACCCTGGTGAACGCTAATGTATTCCTACCGATGACAAGAACCGCCGGACTTAGCACATCGTTTGATATGGCAACAGTAAAACGAGCGATTAATCTCTTGAATTTCGAGCGTGATGAACACAGTAGGTGTGCCATTAATATCCAGATAGATGCGCTCACTGATGTTGTATTCCAACAATGGCTTCTGGAATATCTGTATCAAAATAAGGCGGTTTTGAAACGACTTTTTATTGAAGTACCTGAATATATGTTCGTGAAGTTTTATGATGAATTAAAGCAGGTAATGACCGATTTACAGAAGATGGGGATTCGTTTGATGATTGATCACGTCGGTGATTTTGACTGTGATCGATCTTATCTTGAGCACTGTAATATCCATGCTGTGAAACTGGATGCCAGGGTAATAAGAAATATTCATCAGCGCGAAGATAATCAGATTAAAGCGCGAGGCATCCGCAAGTTATGCACTGACAACCAGGTTCAATTATTTGCAATGGGTGTTGAAACCAGCGGAGAATGGGATTTTGTACGCCGACATGGTTTTACTGGAGGGCAGGGACACTTCTTTACTGAAGGCGCGGAAGAGTTGGCTGCTTTGAATGTTGGGTATCCCTGATTAAACAATGATGGTTAATCAGGCCAGGATTTTGGTAGTCGATTCATGTATTTCAAGCCATCGATGCCCTGGAGTCCGCCCGTGTGAATTGCAAGGATATTACTCCCTGGCTTAAAGAAGTCTTTTTCAATCAAATCGAAGATTGCATATAGCATTTTTCCAGAATAAATCGGGTCGGATTTAATACCGGTATATTGGTAAAAAGATTGACAAAAATTCACTAATTTATCGTTAAATCGTCCATAACCGCCAAATGTATAATTATGACTAATTTCCCAATGGCTGGTGTTAATAAATTCGGCATTAATTAATTGTTCAGTGACCAGTTTCTCCAGGTAGCTTTCTCCTTTCAATACAGCAACGCCTAAAACATTTGTAGGCGTATTCGAGAGTTTAGAGTGTTTTTGCAAACCCGCTATCAGCCCCGCTAACGTTCCCCCACTACCTACCGGCGCGACGATCGTTGAGAAAGTGCCGTGCAGGGCCTCGTCAGTGACGACTTCATCTATGATTTCTACGACACCCGGTAATGCTAAAGGGGCTGAACCGCCCTCAGGACATTGGTAAAAGCCGGGAAACCGCTCCGCTAGTAATTTACTGTATTCAAAGGTGTTTCTTTGCTTATACTCTTCACGGCTAACAAGATGAAGTTCCATGCCTAATTCAGCCGCATGGGTTAATGTCGGGTTTTTCAATGCATGAGAATCACCGCGGATGATTCCCGCCGTCGGTATATTATAAGTATGTCCGGCTCCAGCTAATGCATGAATGTGATTGGAAAAAGCACCACCGAATGAAACAACCCCCGTGTAATTTCGTTCTAAAACATGTAATAACTGATATTTTAGCTTGCGCCATTTGTTACCTGACAAAATTGGATGTAACAAATCATCCCGTTTTATGAAGAGTTTTATATTCTTTTTTGCAAAGAAGGGATGATTTATTAGCTGAATGTCTGATTTTCTTATAGAATTACCAGCTAACAGCTTTATTTTCTTGACTTGTTGCATTGTTAAAATGTAAAAATATTTACCAGACGTGAATTAGATGATTTTACATGTCTGAGGCCATCAAACTAAAGAGTTAAATTCATTGATAAAACCAGACTTTATGGAAAAGTTTAGAAAGATGTTTTCTAAACAAGCTGAACCAATAGTGACCGGTATTGCTTTTCTGGGGTCACATGTCCGTATTGTTAATGGTTGCCTTGAACCTGAGATGAAAGCTGAGTCTCCTGAAAGCAATAAGTTACCGACGGGACGGTTAATGTGGCAGTATCGCAATCACGAAGAGTTTGAATGTGACGATGCAGCAAGCTGGCCCGATATTCTGAGTACTAAAATCCTCCCGCTAATTCCTGATGGTAGTCAGGTGTTTGTTGCAATTCCTCCCGGCAAATATCAAATAACTCAAATCGATAAACCATCAGTTCCTGACGAAGAAGTCGAGGGTGCGATTCCCTGGCTGATAAAAGATTTAGTCTCTATGCCGCAGGAAGACATGATTTGTGATGTCTTTGAACCGCCTTTTAAACTTCCGGGGCAGCCTGCTAAATTAAACGTCGTTGTTTCCAGTCGTCCAGTATTGATGCCGCTCATTAACGTTTTTCAAAAAGCGAAGGTCGATTTAGCTGCTATTGTGCCGCAAGAATTTGCACTACCGAACATTCTCAGAACGTCTCCTGATGCCCGAGTTGTTATTTCACAACTAAAAGGTTCCGAAGCATCACTACAAATCATTAAAGACGGAAAAATTTACTTCTCCCGCTGGTTACGTGGATTTAATCGAATTCATGAATATGATGAGCATGAAATTAGCCCGGGTATTTCTGATTCTATTGGCCTGGAGATCCAACGATCGCTTGATTACTACCAAAGCCAGTTAAAGCAAGCTCCCGTTAAAGAAATTTTTATCTCTATGGCAACACCTTACCTTGATGTTTTGATGCGCTCAGTGAGTGAAACCTTTCAGCTGAAAGTTTTTCAGCTGCAATTTGCAAGTATGGAAGAGTCGCCGTTGAGTGGGGAATGGTTTCCGGCGATTGGTGCAGCATTGGAATATAATTTCTATCAGGAGGAATCCTGATGAATAACCGCATTAACTTATATCGCCCTTATTTAAGACCGGTTAAAGAATTCCTGCCACTAAACTATGTTGTTGTTATATGGGTGTTAGTCATTGCTTTTTGTGCTGCGGGTACCTGGTATTTCGAGCAAGTTGTTATAGAACGTCAGCAAATCGCAGACAGACTATTGAATCAAATTAACACTGAAAAAGTTGAGCTGGATGATCTCAAAAAGAAAAATTCGGAAAGAAAAGTATCTCCTGTCTTATTAAATCAACTGGCGTTGCTCAATGAAGAACTAACCGGTAAGCGTGCGTTAACGCAACATTTAACAGGACAGACGTTGCCTGGCAGTCAGCATTATTCTGATGTAATGAAAGATATTGCGAAATTACATCACAATCAGATTTGGTTAACGGATCTGCATCTGGGTGAGCGAAAGATAGTGTTAAAGGGCATTGCTGTTAAAGCATCTGACATCACGGTATGGATGTCAGGGTTGCGGTACAGTAAGTACTTTTCCGGTAAAGAGTTTGAGTTTATGCAGATTCGATCAGCGACTGAGGATAATCTGGAAGGATATATAGAATTTGAGATTCGATCAGTTGGTGAAATAGCCGGGGTTGGTGAGAGTTAAATGAATAAGTATTGGAAAAAGGCTGCTGATGCCGTCGCCGCATACAGTAAGCGTGAGAAAGTGATGTTATTACTGGCTGGTGTAACAATCATTATTTTTCTCGCGTTTATGAGATTCATTGAACCTTTGTATCAGCAACTTGATACCACCAACAGAAAAATCACCAGTCATCAGCGAGAATTAAATTTAACAGCCGATCAAATAGCGTTACTGGGTATTCAATTGTCACGAGATCCTGATGCTTCAGTAAAAGAGTCGATTGTAACAGTTAAAGAAAATCTGACTGTTGTTGATCGTGAGCTACAAGATTTAACGGTTGACTTTATTCCGCCTCATAAAATGCAGCAATTGTTGTCTGAGGTGTTAGAACAGGCGAGTGATGTAACAGTTATTCGTCTGGAATCCTTACCATCGACACCTGTCTTGCCGCAGGGAACATCGCAAGAAGCGTCGATGACATTGTACCAACACGGAATTAGCTTGATTGTGGAAGGGGATTTCTTTTCAATCCAGCAGTTCTTAAGCAGAGTCGAAGCGTTACCGTGGAAGTTTTACTGGAATCGATTCCAGTATGTTGTGCGAGAACATCCATTGGCAACGCTGGAACTTGAGATAACAACAATTAGTGCAGATGAAGACTTTATCGCTATTTAGCTTTTTGCTGCTTTTTGGGGTAGGGGTGCCTCAGTTAGTATTTGCAGCAGAGAGTGGTACGTCGAGCGAGACGGCCGATGCACTCAATAGACAAGGGCCTGAACAGCAGGCGTCTGAGAGTGTAAAAGCTCAAAATATTCGGGCTCAGGGATTTGTTGATCCAACGGCACCGGTATTTATGACAGCTGAATCTGTGTTGACACCAGCTGCCGATGTTTCGTCTGAGGAGACATTGCTCCTTCAGGGGATCATTTCTGGCGTGAATGATACGATTGCCATCATTAATAATAACCGAGTCAGACAGGGGGACTCGTTTGATGGTTATACCGTTGTATCAATTTCAGATTATCAAGTCGTATTAGATAAGAGAGCAAATAAAACCACGTTAACCTTGTTCGGTGCGATGGTTAAACAGTACGACACTAATTAAGAGAATTGGGATGAAAAATAACAGGCGCTTTACCGGCACGATGAATGTCGTTGTTGCAGTTTTATCGATCTTCATGGCCAGTTGCCAGTCTCCACGAGTGATGCCTGAGGTTACTCAGGAAATTAGCCAGGCTGCGGCTAGTGTCCCACCAACTGCTTCGGTTTTAACACCTGAAAACTTACCTCAGTCAGTGATGAAAGACATACTGTCTGGTGCGGGCTCTCAGTCTGAATCAGTTGTTTCGGAACCTCGTTTTCATGTTAGTGCTGACGCCGTAGAAGTTCGTCAGTTTTTTGCTGGGCTGTTTCAGGATACTGAATATAGTGTTGTTGTTCATCCGACAGTGAACGGCACGGTAACGCTGGATTTAAAAGGCGTTACCCTGGAAGAAACGTTGGATGTTGTCGGTAATATTTATGGTTATGATGTCCAGCAGTCAGGTAAAGTTTTCCAGGTATTACCACCTGGATTGCGAACTGAAATCATTCCGATTGATTATTTGATGATGAAACGAAGTGGTATCTCATCAATTAATATAAATGCTGGTGGTGTTAGCGAAAACAGCGGCAATAACGGAAATAACAACAACGGTAATAACGGAAACAATAACAACGGTAATAACAACAACAGTAACAACAATAATGGAAATAATAACGGCCAGAATGGAGGCTTCTCAGGGAATACTAACGGGACCCGTGTAAACACCGAGAATAAAACGGATTTTTGGAAGAACTTGCAACGTGTATTAACAACGATGTTGGGTATGAGTGCAGGTTCATCTGACGATGATAATGGAAATGATGGTGAACAGTTAGGCGCGACTGATGAAGCTGGTCGTATGGTGGTGGTGAGCCCGTTAACGGGTCTTGTTACTGTCCGAGCTTTTCCGGAAGAAATCGCCATTATTAAAGAATTTTTAGGTCGCTCTGAGCAAATTCTTCAACGTCAGGTGGTTATCGAAGCCAAAATTGTTGAAGTTTCTCTGGATGATGAGTACCAGCAAGGTATTAACTGGCAAGCTGCTTTAGCACACTCCGGCAGTACAGATTTTATTCTTTCAACTACAGCAGCAACGCCTGCAAATACAATCACGTCTAAAGTTGGTGGCGTCACATCAATTCGCTTTCAGAACCGAGATTTCTTCGGTGTCGTAAACTTACTGGAAACTCAAGGCAATGTTCAGGTCCTGTCCAGCCCACGTATAACCGTCGTTAATAATCAGAAAGCGGTTATTAAAGTTGGTCAGGATGAGTACTTCGTCACTGAAGTATCAAATACAACGGTGACTGGTAATGCGACGACGACGACACCTGAAATCTCATTAACCCCTTTCTTCTCAGGTATTGCCCTGGATGTCACGCCACAGATTGACGATCAAGGTTTTATTATTCTGCATGTCCACCCGTCAGTTATCGAAACTGCAGAGCAACAAAAAGTAGTAACACTAAATGAGCAGCAGTTTGTATTGCCGTTGGCGCGAAGCAATATTCGGGAATCGGATACAATTATCAAAGCACGTTCAAAAGAAATCGTTGTTATTGGCGGCCTGATGCAGTCATCAATTGCAGATGTTTCTTCTCGCACGCCGGGATTAGGTGCTGTGCCAATTTTAGGCCAGTTGTTCACATCAAAGAATGAACTTGAACAGAAGAAAGAACTGGTGATTTTGTTAAAGGCAACGGTCGTAGGTGCTGGTACATGGCAACAGCAACTTAAACGCTCTTCTGATCTGCTTGAAGACTGGTATCCGCAGGGGTAGGCAGTATGTATCTTTATCATTTTGGCTTACGTGAATTACCATTCACGCTGACACCCAATACCCAGTTTTATGTTGATCTGGAAGGACATCATGAAGCAACTCAAGTGCTTACAACGGCATTGATGATGGGTGAAGGCTTTATCAAGGTCGTTGGCGAAGTTGGCCTTGGTAAAACGCTGATATGTCGAAAGTTATTAAATGAACTGCCTGAACATTTCATTTCGGCCTATGTACCCGACCCCTATTTGACACCAGCAGAGCTGCGCCTGGCACTGGCGACGGAGTTGGGATTAGTCACGACTGATCAGCAGATAAATCAACAACAGTTGATGCAAATGCTTCAACAACATCTGTTTGATTTATGTCAGAAAGGCAAATCAGTTGTGGTGTTGATTGATGAAGCTCAGGCACTGCCCTTTAAAACTCTGGAAGCCATTCGATTATTAACGAACCTGGAAACAGAGAATCGCAAATTAGTACAAGTGGTGTTATTTGGTCAGACTGAGCTTGATAGCCATCTGGCACGCCATGATCTACGCCAACTCAGGCAACGTATTGCTTTTTCATATCAATTATCAGCAATGAAATCGGCAGAAGTAGCGGAATACATTCGCACACGCCTTGAATTTGCTGGAGATAAGAAAAGTAAAAAGCTGTTTAGTAATGATGCGATTGAATTGGTTTCTTCTGTTAGTACGGGCATTCCCAGAGTGATTAATATTCTCTGTCACAAAGCGCTTATGTTGGCGTTTGGAGAAGGTGCTCAGAAAGTTGATATCAAACATGTTCAAGCCGCAGTAAAAGATACGAATGATGTAGAGTTACCGCCTGAGACTCAGTCACCATGGCGTTTGGTTGCGGCTGTGTTGCTGGCTGTGTTGGCTACAGGAGCATGGTTTTTCAAGGATAATTTAATATGAGCGTGATTAATGAAATGCTCAAAAACCTGGAGAAACGCCAGGCTGAAGAAGCAACAAATGAAACAGCGGAAGATGCACTTAATGAAAATGAAGGGACTGCATCTATAAAGAAACCTGTCGATATTCGAGACATACCGTCATCACTTATTTCTGAACAAGTAGATGCTGAACTATCTGCAAACAAAGCATCCAAGGGTAAATCTGCGAGCGCCGGGACAGCTATTCGTGTTGCTGCTGCATTAGTTCTCATCGGTGGCGTTGGCTGGCTCGGATGGTCTTACGTTAGTGATTCAACGAATGAAGAGACGGTTGCTAAGACTTCACCTGTTCATCAGCTGTCAGCGGAAAAAAGAGCGTTGCCTGACGATACTGAGGTATCACAGGCAGAAAATGTGGCACCTGAAGCAACCGGAACGAATGAACCGGGAGCGAGTGAAACAATAGTTGAGAGTGGAGATAATACCGCTGAAGTAACGAATGAGTCTTCCAAAGTGGAGGAGGCTGAATCCTCAGGTGCTAACGATACTGCACTAGTCAGCACATTGAATTCTGACGATGATACGAAGAAACCATCTGATACAGCAGAATCTATTGCTGAGGTTCAAACTTCGGCATCCCCTGCGTTGAATGATGAGGAGCAATCGAATAAGACAGATTCGATGTTAAACGAGGATGATGAAAGTTCGGTCGTCAAAAAGATGCTGATGAGTCGCGTTGAGTTATCCCCTGCAGAGTTGGCATCTCGTGAGCGTCAGCGAGCAATTTCTCTTAAAAATAAAGGGTTAATACTTGAGGCAATCCAGCATTATAACCAGGCCTTAAATTATCAACCTGAGTTTATCCGGGCGCGACAGGAACTTGCTGCTTTGTATTATGGACGTGAACAGTTGAATACGGCGCTTAATGTTATTGAACAAGGGCTGTTATTTTCTCCGGATAATCTCGATTTACGTTTGCTGGCTGGGCGGATTTGTTCGCGTTCAGCTGATTATGCTTGTGTGCTTCAATATCTGGTTGCTGAAGAATTACAACAAGTTGCACCAGACAGTAGAGTGACTGAGCAATTAACCGAGGCAATGGTGCTTCGTGCAACGGCCTATCAGAATCTGCGCCAGTGGCAGCAAGCACTGGAGGATTATCAGAAATTGATAGCGATTAACCCGGCAAACGCCCGTTGGCGTCTTGGTGCGGGTATTGCGATGGATATGCAGAATCGTTCACAGGAAGCTATTATTTATTATCGTCAGGCATTAACGTTAAAAGGGATTTCAATTGAATCCAGACGGTTTGCGTCTGACCGGCTACAAACTCTGGGAGGCTGACAATGGCTCGTCCTGGCTTAAAAATGCGTTTGGGTGATCTGTTAGTTCACCATGAAATCATCAGTGAAGATCAGCTGATGATTGCACTTAAAGAGCAGAAAATCTCCGGCACCAAACTGGGTGCCACACTGATTGATTTAGAATACATTTCAGAAGAACAGTTACTGCAATTCCTTGCACAGCAGCTAAACGTTCCATTTCTTGATATTTCTCAACGACGAATTTCTCCTGAAGTGGGAGAATTACTACCTGAAGCTCATGCTCGACGTCATCGTGCGATTGTCCTGGAAGATCGTGGTGATACCGTTCTAATCGGGATGAGTGATCCGGCTGACTTAAGTAGTCTGGATCAAATTGCTCCGATGTTAGCGCCAAAAGAAATTGAAATCGCAGTTGTTAAAGAAAGCCAGATTCTTGAAGCGTTTGATGGCTTATATCGACGAACAAGAGAAATTGAGTCTTTCGCACAAAAACTTCAGGAAGAGTACGAAGAAACCAGTGATTTTGATTTCAGTGTCATGTCTGAAGATTCAGATGGTGACGCTGTTGTTGCTCAATTACTTCGGACTATTTTTGAAGATGCGGTGCAAGTGCGAGCATCGGATATTCATATTGAACCCGACTTAAGTCAGTTAAGAATTCGGCAACGTGTCGATGGCCTGCTTCAGGAAAACGTGCTGAAAGAAGCCAATATTGCTACAGCCCTGGTATTAAGACTGAAATTAATGGCTGGGCTGGATATCTCAGAAAAGCGGCTACCACAGGATGGACGTTTTCAAATTAAGGTTCACGGACATACGATAGATATTCGTATGTCTACCATGCCAGTTCAATTTGGCGAAGCTGTGGTAATGCGTCTGTTGGATCAATCAGCCGGATTACTCACACTGACGCAAACCGGTATGCCTGACTATATGGTGACGCGTTATCTTGCGTTGTTGCATCGTCCACACGGCATGATCCTCGTTACAGGTCCTACCGGCTCCGGTAAAACAACGACTTTGTATGGTTCATTGAGTGAGCTGAATCAACCAACTAATAAGATTATTACGGTAGAAGATCCGGTGGAGTATCGTCTGCCCCGGATCAATCAGGTGCAAGTCAATCCTAAAATTGGTCTCGACTTTTCACGAGTATTAAGAACAACACTTCGTCAGGATCCTGACATTATCATGGTTGGTGAGATGCGTGACCATGAAACGGTAGAAATTGGTCTGAGAGGCGCATTGACGGGTCACCTGGTCTTATCAACGCTGCATACTAATGATGCTGTAACCAGTGTTTTAAGATTATTGGATATGGGAGCGCCAGCGTATCTGGTTGCCAGTTCTTTAAGAGCAATAATCGCTCAGCGACTGGTTAGACGGGTATGTTCGAATTGTAAAACGGTTGCCACACCTGATGAACAGGACTTAATTTTCTTGCGTAGTATGACGAAACGTCCGGTTGATTCCTTAACTTTCTACAAAGGGGTTGGCTGCCAATCTTGCAATTACAGCGGTTTCAGAGGCCGAATCGGTGTATTCGAGTTACTGGAACTGGATGAGCCTATGATGGATGCGCTACGTCGAGAAGACACCGAAGGATTCTCGATAGCAGCTCGTGAAAACAAGCATTTTGTGCCGTTTGGCATGATGGCGTTTGAGTATGCGCTCGACGGCATTACAACGGTTGAAGAAGTTGTCAGGGTTTCAGAGCATGTGCAGGAAGATATTAATTTTGATAGTAGCGTATCAACGACAGCCGATGAATAACTAAAGCTAAGGTTAACAGGTGCCGATTTATAGTTATAAAGCTCGAAGTTTGAAGGGCGAGTTATTAACAGGTGAGATTGAAGCGAACGACGAAGCTGCAGTCGCTGAGATGCTCAGTCGTCGAAATACAATACCTGTTGAAATTAAAGCCGGTGCCGAAAAGTCGTCAGCTGGAATAGACTTTTCAATGTTATTCGCCAGAAAAGTGACACTTGATGAGTTAGTTGTGTTCAGCCGTCAAATGTATGCGCTGGTAAAAGCGGGTATCCCAATTATCAGAGCGGTTGTCGGTCTTGGAGAAAATACCAGTTCAAAATTGCTTCGAATGGCATTGCTTGATGTTGCAGCACAGTTGGAAAGAGGGCGAACTTTATCGGCTGCAATGAATGCACATCCAAGAATATTTGGTCGCTTAATGGTAAGTATTGTTCATGTTGGTGAGAACACGGGTAAGTTAGATGAAGCATTTATGCAGCTTACCGAATACTTTGAAAATGAACAGGAAACACGAAAACGAATAAAGCAGGCAACGAGATATCCTATGTTTGTTGTTGCCGCTATCACGATAGCTATCTTTATTCTCAACATCTTTGTGATTCCAACATTTGCTCAGATGTTTGAAAAGTTTGGTAGTGAGTTGCCATGGTCAACAAAGTTTTTGATAAACATGTCTGAATTCTTTGTGATGAACTGGTTTTTTATTGTGATTGGTATTGCTGGCATAATTTATGCTGTTAAAGGATATGTGAACACGGATGATGGTCGATACCGTTGGGATAAATTTAAACTCAGAATGCCATTGATGGGAAGTATTATACGGCGGTCTATATTGGGACGATACGCCAGAAGCTTCGCAATGATGTTGCAATCAGGGGTTCCGTTAACTACCGCGCTAACCCTGGTCGCAGATGCAGTGGACAATGCTTTTATGTCCGATCGAATTTTGAGTATGCGACAGGGAATAGAACGAGGCGAATCTCTGTTGCGATCATCTGTAAAGAGTGAGCTGTTTACGCCACTGGTTTTGCAAATGATTGCGGTAGGTGAAGAAACGGGTCGGGTCGATGATTTGCTGATTGAAGTTGCGGGCTACTACGAACGAGAAGTCGATTTCGATCTTAAAAATTTAACGGCAAAAATCGAACCTATTTTGATATCAATCGTTGCTGGTATGGTTTTAATTCTGGCGCTCGGCATTTTTACTCCTATGTGGGATATGATGAGTGCCGTAAAAGGTGCTGGATAATTAATGAAAAAATTCCAGCACCTTGATAAGGAAAACGATGATAGTAAAGGTATTTTTCGTTTCCTTGTTGGCTTTTTGGTTATCGTGGGATTAGCCGGATATTCAGTACAATATCTGTATAAAATCTCCGATAATATTGATGTAACACGGTATGAATCGGCGATTGCCGAGTATCGTGACAATGTGAATCAAATCCACATTCACTGGATGTGGAATGGACGGCCTTCACAAATTAATCTGGCAGACGCCAATAATGAAGTAAAGCGTTCATTTTTAGTGAATAACTCAGGTTGGCCGATGACTGAAAAAATGCGTCGCGCCGAGCCTGGATGCCGTGTATTATGGGACGAGTTACAGGCATCAGTTGATCTGGAGACCGAATCGGTACTCATTCAGACGGGTGAAGAACAGGGGCCTTTTGAGGGTACATATGCTGAGCGAGGGGTTTGTCAGTATTATGTCGCTGACGTACCGCTGTTTTATTACCATCTGACTCATGGAGTGGTGAATAAAGGTGAGTATAAAGATTGAAGTGGCCAGTGAAATCGATGTGTAACGTTAATATGAAAATGAATCTTTATTACTGGGAATAAACTGATTTAGCTATGAAAAAGAATCAGGGTTTTACATTAATAGAATTAGTGATTGTTGTAGTTATTCTGGGATTGATGGCTGTGACTGCGTTGCCTCGTTTCTTGTCTGCACAAGATAATGCTCAAGAAGCGACGGTAGATGGTGTCGCTGGTGGCTTTGCTTCCGCTGTAAGTCTCGTCAGAGCAAAGTGGGAGCTTGATGGGCGACCTTCAGGGAACGTGTCATCAGGCAATCCAAATCAAACACAGGTAACTTATGACAATGTCACAGTTGGTGTGGACGGTACTAATGGTTTTCCGACTGGCAACGGTCAGGCAACAGATACCCGGGCATCATCGACATCGGCGCAAACCTGTTTGGAGGTGTTTAATCTGGTTTTACAGTCACCACCTTCAGCGGCAGTTACGTCGGCCGGATTCAAAAGCGTGACATACGCTGTGACCAGCAATGGCAACAATTGTCATTACTATCACACGGATACGGTTTCAACTGCTCCGACAGATAATGCATCGCCGACATTGACGGGAAGTCATGGGTTTACCTATGACGTATCGTCAGGTCAGGTATCTGTTTTTGCTATCTAGTTTTGTTTTTAAATTGAAGTTAAGAGGTAACAAATGAGAAATCAACAAGGCTTTACGCTAATCGAACTTATCATCGTCATCATCATTCTTGGTATTCTGGCTGTGACGGCTGCACCAAAGTTTGCTGATATGCAGTCTGACGCTAAAGTGTCTACTATTAATGGTCTTGCAGGTGCACTAAAAGGTGCAGGTAATATCGTTTATGCTAAAGCTGCATTATCTGGCTTAGAGACTGGTTCTCAGACAACTGTTGAAGTTGGTGGTGGTACACTGGCAACTGAAAATGGTTACCCGGCGGCAACTCAGGCGGCATTGCAGCAAGCGGCTGATATTCCTTCTTCAGACTGGACATTTGTTGAGGGTTCTGGCGCAGCAGCAGTAGCAGCTAACCCAGCCTCTGGCACTATTGGTATTCATGCCGGTGGTACCGTTAATTTCACGGAAAATGGTTCTAGTGGTGACAGTTGTCATTTAACATACACGCCTCCATCATCAGCTGGTAGCGCACCAGTAATTGATGTTGTAACTGGCGGTTGCTAACAGGGTTAACCTGAACGCATGGAGAAAGGGGAATATGGAATAAATATTCCCCTTTTTCATTTCTGGATTAACTGTTTCTATTTTATCCGCTTATGCATTCTTCTGTTTCTCAGAAAGGTTTTACTATTATCGAGCTAGTGATCACCAGTATATTGATCACTATTCTTGCTGTTGTCGCAATTCCTCGTTTATTTAATGCAGCGGACTTTTCACATCTCACCACCCGAGATCATCTTATTTCCCTTCTTCGAGAGTCTCAACTTAGAGCGTTAAATGACCATAGTGCTTGTTATAGCGTGCTGTTTTCGGGGTCGGCGAACTATGGTATTCCTGTCAATTGTGCATCAGCTCTTGGTAGTAACAGTTTGTCATTTCCTGTTGAAGATGGTTTAACCATTTCCATCGGTGGTGGAGAAAATGTGTCGGTTATATTTGACACGTTAGGACGCCCTTCGGGAGGAAACTGCGCTGGAGGATGCACTATTTCAGTTGCCGGTGATGCAACTGTTCAGGTGTGTCTGGAAAGAGAAGGGTATATTCATGCCTGTCCTTAAGCTTGCCAGAGAACAACAAGGGTTTACGTTGGTTGAAATGATCATTGGAATTGTCGTTTTAGGCGTTGCCATGACGATGATGACCGTTTTGATCTATCCACAGGCAACAAAAGCGGTCGATCCCGTTTATACCGTTCGTGCAGCGGAACTTGCTCATACCTTACTTAATGAAATTACGGGTAAGGCATTCGATGAGAATTCATATAATTCATCAAGTTTGCTTCGTTGTGACGAAGCAGGCGCTCCAGCATGTGCCACTTCCGGATTACTCGGACCAGATGCGGGAGAGGGTGGTGTGAATTTATACGATGATGTTGATGACTATAATGGCTACAATCAATCAGGAAGCCAGCTACATAGCGGCGCATCGTATTCTTCGTTATACGTAAATTTTTTAATGAATGTTCAGGTTGGTTATGACGCCAATTTTGATGGTGTATTTGATGATCCGGATGTTCTTGCCAACCATGCTGCTAAACTCATTATCGTGACTGTCACCATGCCAAATGGTGAATCATTGGATTTCTCCGCATACAGGGGGAATTTCTAATGATGACTAAATTAGATAAATCGATGATTGCTGGTCAAGCGGGTCTTAAGAACCGGAAAAAAGCGTTCACACTGGTTGAGTTACTCGTCACTATTCTCATTCTGGCTGTAATTGGTATCGGACTAGGAAGTTATATTCGTGTTGGCGCTGATATTTATTCCGATACCGTGAATCGTGAGCAGATTTTAAGTGCCAGCCGTTATGTTATTGAGCGTATCACTCGTGAATTAAGAGAAGCTGTGCCGAACAGTATTCGTGTTAACCGGGTTGGTAGTGTTCAATGTGTGGAGTTTTTGCCAATCCTTGCCAGCTCTACTTATATAAATGTGCCAAAGTCACCCGAGCCTCTGGGAAATACAATACGCGTGGTGCAACATGGTGTAGCAGGTATTTCTCCGAACAAGATTATTGTCTATCCATTATCTTCCGGGCAAATTTATAGCGACTTTGCTAATCAAACCGCAGGTCGCACCTTTGCATTGTCTTCTTTGCCTGGTGTTGGAACTGCTGCTACTGATGTTTCTCTCAGTAATTCAGTTCTTTTTGATGCTGATTCTCCAACCGAACGTTATTTTCTGGCGAATACCGCAGTGTCGTATT
This sequence comes from Alteromonadaceae bacterium, assembly GCA_965656875.1. Taxonomy (GTDB): domain Bacteria; phylum Pseudomonadota; class Gammaproteobacteria; order Enterobacterales; family Alteromonadaceae; genus CBFHMJ01. The sequence goes on along the minus strand of CBFHMJ010000025.1, from coordinate 160,474 downwards.
GCGCTGATTCGTCCACTGATCAAATTCATCGATACAGCAATTACTGGCCTTGTAACGCCGCTGTTCCAACCAGTTGTGGTCAGCAGTTTCCTCCCTCCTCGGTGAGTGGGGCACTGCAAAGTGATTTAATGGCAGAAGGCCAGACGAATGCAACACCCTTTATCTATTCCGGGTCTACATTATTGAGAAATGCAGTAATACAGATTAATTTCGTTTTTGAACGTGATGGAGAATCCATTGCTCTGAATCACGAGGCTCATGTTGTAAATGTTCCATAATCAGAGCGTACTTTTGAAAAACAGTCGAATGAGCTTACGCTACAGGCAGTCCGGCGCAATGTTGGTTGTTGCGGTTTTCGTTGTATTGGTGATGTTATTGATTGGTACTGTTATCACCAACGTCTTATCCAGTTCGTCAAGAGCGACAGCCTGGGAAGTCTATGGTGTCAGAGCATTCAATGCTGCGAATAGTGCAGCCGAGATAGGGATGAATCGTATTTTTCCTCCGGCAGGCGGTGGAGCAGGCTGTGCTAACGCCTTTTTTCAACCTGCGGGGAGTGCAACACCCAGCGTTAACTTTACGAGTGTTGCAGGGTTTTATGGGTGTTCTGCGGTTGTAAGTTGTCAGCAATTTACCGTTGCTGAAACAGGTTATACGCATTATCGGGTGGAGAGTGAGGCGAGTTGTATTGCGGGGAACTTTACAACTCAGCGGACGGTTGCTATCGAAGCAAGAGAACGCTAAAACCTGAGAATTGACAGGGTAGAGAAATTTGAATCGCAAGAGGTGTATTATGTGGTGTTATGGCTTGACCAGACGCATGAAAGACTATTCGATACGTTGGCTATTATTAGTCACTGTGCTTTTTGCGACCTTTAATGCTGCTGCAAATATTGTTCTGCCAGGTTACGCATTTATTGGTGATGACAATAATAATGCTGTTTATCCCATGTTTATTGCTCGCAATGGAACGAACAACTGGCGTCCTGAGAAACCCCTTCATTTCCATTTAACCCACGATATTACGTTCACTCGCTTGCAGGTTAATTCATTATCCAGCGCAAATGGCGCGCTGTATTTTGTTATTTGGAATGATTCAGATTCTATTGTTTATAACCGCCAGGCCAATTCTGGATTTGGGGCGGTTAATGCAACTCACACCTTGACTGCCGGACACTATAAAATTGCTGTGTTGGGCCAGTGTCAGAATAGAAACAACCCTATAGGCTGGAGAAACAATTGTAATGGTCGCCGTCAGGATTATGACGATTTTAGCTACTATGGCATCGAATTTGTAACCAGTGACTCAACGGATAGTTTTGCATTTGTTGAACGTCGTCATATTGGTGATGGTTTTGATGATGAAGATTCTGGTTATGGCGGCCGATACTACCCTGATTACTCACAAGGTGCGTCAGTCAGTTACTTTTTTAACACCGTCAATAATACGCAACTTGAGCGCCTGTATCTCAACGGTGTCAGGGATGTAATAGAGAATGAAAATTATAATTCAATTCGAATCAGGAGTAGTTCTGATTCCAGTATGGATTACTCCTTTTTTATTAATGTAGATGATGACGAAGGTGATTTTTCCTGGGATCTGACGGGAGCTAATTTAATTTTTGATAGCACGAAAAGTTATGAGGTCAGGATCACGACTGGAGATACTGGTGGCGGGGATTTGGATGATATCTCGTTTGATGATCTGGTATTGCAGATGGCTCCTGCCGTTATTTTAACTTGTCCGGATACTTCGCCTTTAACAACAATTTATGAAAATGACTTTTCGTCGCAAGTAACAGACTGGCAGGTTGAGAACTTTAACCGAAACATTAGCAACTGGCCTGGTGAGTCAATTTACAATAGCTTTAGTGAGACACAAAATGTCGTATACAATTTGTCTGGAGGACGCCTTAATCTGAATGGTTCCGTATCGCCGTCAGGAGATAACGAATACGGGGCAATAGTCTATGATGTTGTTTCGTCAGATTATGATTCTACGCAGATAAATAACTATAGTATTACAGCTGATTTATATAGTAATGCGACCAGTACGACAAATAACGATGCAGGCATTGTCTTTGGGTATGTGGACGATGAAAACTACTATTTACTCCGATGGACCAAATTTGGCGCGACATATTCCAATGATGCGACCTTCCCCGGAACACATCGCTCGCTTGATTTAATCAAAGTTTCAGGCGGAACGGCTTCGCTGCTCGCAAGCTCTGCAAACTTTTATGCCAATGATCCCATCTCTTTTCAAATAACCGTTAATGGCGACGGTATTACCATTTGTGCAAACAATACTGCGTTAATTAATGTAGCGAATGAACAGCCCAGTCTGATGAAAGCGGGTTTTTACTCGTATGATAATGACATAGGTACATCATGGGATAATCTTGTCATTAAATGTGACGGTTGTAGCAAAGTGCAGCCTGCTGTTCATTATACATTTGACCAATGTGAATATAACAACGGTGTTGGACAGGTTATTGATTTTCTGGGCAATGTGAATGGTACGCCATTCGATGATATGACGACTCAGGCTGATGGTGTCCTGGGTCGTTCAGCTGAATTAGTTGATTATGGCGATCATGTTGAAACGAGTGTGCTGTTAGGGAATACCTGGACATCTTCTGTATGGATAAAAACGCCATTTAATACAGCCGGAAATAGTCCATATCATGTACTCGCTGCTTTCCAGGGTGGCGGTGATTTCATGTTTCTTGATTCGGGTAATAACTTCAGATGGGGAGTGTATGAACCCGTCTCTGGCTCTTCAATAAATGGCAATTTTCAATTTGGTTCGCTAAGTGATGGCTGGCATAACGTGGTACTGGTCGGTCAAAATGGTACTACTTCACTTTATGTTGATGGTACCTACCGTGAACAGATTAATCTTCAAGCCACCGGTACGTTGCAATATATAGGAACCTCTTTTGATAGTGTTGGCACTAACAATGCGCAAGGATTCAGAGCGCCGTTAGATGAATTTGTTGTCTTTGACTTCGCGCTGAATGCGGCAACGATTTCCAATTATTACAATAACCAACTTGCTGGTTTGAACTACGATGGCACGTCACGAACTTATCCCGGTTGTAGCGACATGATCGCTTATTATCGCTTTGAACAGGTTGATTTTTCTTCCGGTATTACAGATTCAAGTGGTAACAATAATGATGGATTCGGGATTAATGCATCGACGTTGCAAAACGGTAAGTACTGTAAGGGGATGGGAATAAATGGTACTAACAATATAAGTACTGATAGTGCGTTGAATACTCAACTGGACCTGGATGCTGATGTTGGAAGTAAAGGCACGATTAGTTTTTGGTATAGCGGTTATAGCCGATGGTCACAGGGAGGTGTAAATGGTAATGGCGAAAAGACTTTATTCGATGCCAGTAGCGCTTCTTCTCAAAAATATTTTCATCTTGAAATTCAGAATAGTGGTCAACTACGATTTGCATTTGAAGACAGCGATGACAAAGACTTAAGCATCACGGAAAGTTTACCGCCGTCCAGAGATAGCAACACATGGTATTACGTGACAGTGACATGGGACTATTCGACCGATGACTATCAAATCTTTGTGGATGGGGTATTAGTCGCGGAAAATACTAATCAAACGACGAATGGTCAACCCGGTAACATGGGAGCGCTTATTTTTGGTGATAATTCGTCAACCTACGCATCAAATAATCATAACTCGTTGCCATCCTACGCCTCAGCAAACGGTATTTTTGATGAAATAAGAATTTATAATCGGGTATTAAGTCCTGCTGAAATCACAACCGATATGAATGATTCTCAGGGCTGTTCTAATATCGATCACTATCGCCTGGTTTATGATAGTTCAGCGTTAACATGTGAAGCAGAGCCTGTCACTGTTCAGGCATGTGTTGATAGCAATTGTTCAACACTTTATACCGGCTCCTCAACATTAACCTTGTCTCCTTCCGGTTGGGTTGGCGGTGACAATATATCGTTTATTGGTAGTAGCCAGTACAACCTTTCTCATACAACCGCTGAAACGGTCACATTGGGTATTAACTCGCCGAATCCGTCAGCTTCGCTGAGATGCTTTAAAGATGGTGTTGAAGACCCCGCTTGTCAGATGACATTCAGTTCAGTGGGTTTACAGTTTCTATACGGAGCGTCTGAATCACTGACTGCTGCTGATCAAATAGCCGGAACACCATTTAATATTAAAGTTCAGGCTGTTAAAGATTCAAATGGTGTGTGTAGTGCGTTGTTCCAAAATGATTTGAATATTGATTTTGCATTGGAATGTAATAATCCGTCGACGTGCTCAAGTGAATCTCATACCACGTTCCAACTGGCTGGCACTTCCATTGCAAAAAATAATGGCAGTACGTCCAGTTACTCTTCAATCCCAGTCAATTTCGGTGCGAATAGTAAATCAGACACATTGCAAGCTGTGTATAACGATGCTGGGCAAGTGACATTAAGAGCGCGTTATAACGGCGGGGGATTAGACATAGCAGGGGCTGCAAATTTCAGAGTAAAACCTGCGGCGTTCAATATTGCGATGAAAAAGTCATCGGCTGGTAGTGCTATAAACGGTAATTCATCTAATTCATCGACTACGCATGTTGCGGGTGAAAATGCCTGGTTTGAACTTTCTGCTATTAGTAGCACTGGGCTGGTTACACCAAATTATGTGCCGGGTGATATCGAATTTGATCTGGGCCTTGATTTGCCTGCGTCGGGTAGTGGTGGTCAGTTTAAGTATGGAACCAGTTTATCAATGGCGCCGGGAAGTGGTTTTACGACGTCCGGTTTATCGACCAGTCGGGGAGAGTATAGTTTTAATGCCGCTCACTTTACCGAAGTAGGTGTGTTTAGTCTTGATGTTCGTGATCACAGTTATTTGAGTAATATGACAATTGATAGTGCGGCAATAACGATTGGTCGTTTTATTCCTGATTATTTGAAAGCAACATCAATGGCGACGCCAGTCATCAACGATAGCTGTAGTGGATTCACCTATATGGAGCAGCCTTTCGATTTGTCGGTTAATCCGATGATTCAAATCGAAGCATACAATGCGTTGGGCAATCTCGTTAATAACTATGGTGGAGCATTCTGGAAATTGAGCCCTTTAACATCGGATATCAGTTATGTCGATTCATCCGGTAGTGCGGTGTTAAATGTGTTAGCTGAAGGCTCGCTGACTGTGTCGCAGGAAACTGATTACGATGGTGATGGAGAAGTTACGGTAGAAGATGCTCAGTGGCAGTATTTAAGAACGGCAACCCCGGTGGCACCTTTTATCTCTTCTATGGATATGACGTTTAACACAGATTTCTTTACTGATAGCGATAATGTGTGTCTTAAAGATACAGGTACCGGAGAGCAGGCAAGTTGTCAGTCTTTGAGTATTAACAACATTGGTGCAACTGAACAGCGTTACGGACGTATATTTATCGATAATGCATATGGTCCTGAAACTGAGGCATTGCGTTTACCATTTGTGACTGAATACTACAATGGGACAACGTTTATACAGAACACACTGGATAGCTGTTCGGCGGTGACCAGCGGCCTGATGACAACTTCACCCGCTGCGACGGGTACGTCACCTACATCTTTTACCGGTATTTCGGTTGGCGGAAGTACGACGGATGCGACGTTTAATGCTGCCGTATCGGCAGGTGATTTCAATTTTATTTTAACGTCACCAGGTGATGGTAATACCGGTGAGGTGACAATAGGATTTGATTCAACCGGGTTAGATGCAATGCCGTGGTTAAAGTACTACTGGAATGGAACTTCACTGTCAGTGCCTCCATCAGGTGTGGCAACATTCGGTAGTTATCGTGGCAATGATCGGGCAATATACTGGCGAGAAAAAAATTAACGTAAAAGTCTGTTTCAAACGGCGTGGAATATATCAGATTTATCGTAAAAATTTTGTTGGTTAATACCTGGTTGTGCTATATATTGCTACGCCTTTGCAATGAGTTAGGTTTGAGTTGTACCGGGCTGTTTGACGACATCAAAAATTAACAGCCTGTTTACTGGAATTGCCGCAATTGTTTCTGCAATCATTCAAACTGTTGGTGTATTACAAAACAGATAAAAAAAGCGTTTATTATCTGCTTCTTATCTTGCTCAATTCAGGGGGCATTGGTAAAGTGAGCGCAGCGCTAGAATCTATAAATATGTCAAGGAATAACCAGTTCCATGTTTAAAAAACTTCGCGGAATGTTTTCCAATGATCTCTCCATCGACCTTGGAACAGCAAATACGTTAATTTACGTCAGAGACCAGGGTATCGTTTTAAATGAACCATCCGTAGTAGCTATCAGACAAGAACGAGCAGGTGAGCCAAAAAGTGTTGCCGCAGTAGGTCGTGAAGCGAAGCAAATGTTGGGTAGAACCCCTGGTAACATTCGAGCAATACGTCCAATGAAAGATGGTGTTATTGCCGACTTCTACGTTACCGAAAAAATGTTACAGCATTTTATCAGTGAAGTTCATAATCATAATTTCCTCCGTCCGAGTCCTCGAGTGCTGGTGTGTGTCCCATGTGGTGCCACACAAGTAGAGAAAAGAGCGATTAGAGAATCTGCACTGGGTGCAGGTGCGCGGGAAGTATACTTAATCGAAGAGCCAATGGCTGCTGCAATTGGTGCCGGTTTACCGGTATCAGAAGCGACAGGTTCGATGATTGTTGATATCGGTGGTGGTACGACAGAGGTCGCTATCATCTCATTAAACGGTATCGTTTATTCATCGTCTGTACGTATCGGTGGTGACAAATTCGATGAAGCGATTATTGCTTATGTTCGTCGTAATTTCGGTAGTTTAATTGGTGAAGCGACAGCTGAGCGAATCAAGCATCAGATTGGTTCAGCATTCCCGGGTGATGAAGTTCAGGAAATTGAAGTTCGTGGTCGTAACCTTGCAGAAGGTATCCCAAGAAGCTTCGTACTGAACAGCAATGAAATCCTTGAAGCACTTCAGGAACCTCTTACAGGCATCGTGAGTGCAGTCATGGTAGCACTTGAGCAATCACCACCAGAACTGGCTTCAGATATTTCTGAAAAAGGTATGGTGTTAACCGGTGGTGGCGCACTATTACGTGACCTTGATCGCTTATTGATGGAAGAAACCGGAATTCCAGTCATTGTTGCTGATGATCCGCTTACCTGTGTTGCTCGAGGTGGTGGTAAAGCATTAGAAATGATTGATATGCATGGTGGTGATGTGTTCAATTATGATTAATTGAACCGTAATTATCAGACATAAATCTGTTATATATCCTGAAGCCGGACTCGCAGTCCGGCTTTTGAATATTTTGAGGTTGTATACATATTCTTTCCTGTTACCCGGAAAGCCACCAGGTTCTCTAATGGTATGAACTGCAGTCGTGGTTGGTGACTTAAAGGTTTAAGTGATAGTGACACGATGAATTTGCTCTTCGGGCGTAGCCCTTCTATAAAATTTAGACTTGTACTGGTTGTTATCATCAGTATTGGGTTTATTGCTTATGATTCTCTGACTGGTAGTTCGTTTAATCTCCGTTCATATCTCAATTCTTTAGTTAGCCCTGTCTTTTATATGGCGAATGCTCCTCAGGAAGCACTCGACTGGACGCGTGAGCAATTCAAATCTCGTGCAGAATTAATGGAAGAAAATAAACAACTTCGTGAAACTCAGTTAGTGCAACAGGGCAGTTTGCAGCGATATGAGTTTTTAAAGTTGGAAAATGAGAAGCTGCGAGCGCTGTTAGGTTCAACGGTCAGAAATGAAGCGCGAAAACTGATTGCAGAGGTTATGGCGGTTGATAGTCAATTGCATCGTCATTTGATTGTTATCAATAAAGGCTCGGCTCATGGGGTCAAGGTCGGACAGGCTGTTATTGATGAATCGGGTGTGGTTGGACAAATCATGAGTGTTGGTTCATTGACCAGCCGGGTCATTTTGATTTCAGATGCCTCACACGCTGTGCCTGTCAGAATAGAGCGAAATGATATTCGAACAGTGGTTGAAGGGATTGGTCAGATTGGCAAAATAAAAGTGAATTACATCCCTCACAGCACGGATATTATTCCGGGTGATCGTTTGGTTACATCTGGGCTGGGTGGACGTTTTCCTGAAGGCTATCCTGTGGCAAAAGTACAGGAGGTAAACCGGGATCGCTCTTTACCATTTGCCCAGGTAAGTGCTATTCCTGTAGCACAACTGGATCGTGCCAGATACGTGTTGGTGTTACTGGACAGCCGTCAGGAAAAGGTTGAGCAATAAATGGCGGTTAAGAGTCAACGAGGCACGTTAATAGCGCTGACGATTTTTTTTGGGATGGTGTTAGCTATCATTCCAATGCCAGCTGCTATTGCGCCTTATCGACCTGACTGGACATTGTTAATTTTGATTTACTGGACACTGGCTTTACCTTATCGGGTTAATGTTGGTGTTGCCTGGTTATGCGGTTTTTTACTGGATGTGCTGGTGGGTAGTATTTTAGGTGTGCATGCACTGGCGTGTGGAATAGTGATATATATCACTGCATCTAACTATCAGAAAATAAGGAATTTTTCATGGATGCAGCAATCGTTGGTTATCGGTTTATTTCTTGCCTTATATCACCTGATTATTTTCTGGATCAGTCATTTCATCAATGATGTAAAATTTGCCTCAGAGTTTTTGCAACCTGTGATTGTCGGCATGGTTTTCTGGCCGTGGTTGTTTCAAATGCTGCGCAAATTCAGGCGTCATTTCAAAATTAAGTAAGGTAGCTGCCTGGTTTGTCTTAAATCGATACAAATTATCGGTTTATTCCTGCCTGAAGTCTGTTAATTTATTAACATTATCCTTGTCAGCTGCTAGTATTAACAAGCTTTTAAACGTTAGTAAGTACTTATCTTTTATACCTGAATGCTTTCTGTGACTGATTGATTTGTCCGGATAAATTTTATCGTGATGTTCAGGTTGTAAAATAAACTGAATTCATTTTGGATTGTCTTTTAAGGCTTTTGATTTTTAACAGGGTTTTTAATGTTAGTTTTAGCCTCAGCTTCTCCCCGTCGTCGTGAACTTCTCGCCCATTTATCAGTCGAATTTGATGTTAAGCCCGTAGATATTGATGAAACACCCAATGAGGGTGAGCCTGCCCGTGAATATGTATTGCGTATGGCAAAAGAAAAGGCGCAGGCTGGCTATGATGTTGCGTCAGCTACACTGAGTGAGTCAGTCGTGGATCAAGCTTCACCGTTAACCGTGTTAGGTTCAGATACTATTGTTGTGCTGGATGGAAAGATTCTACTGAAACCCATTGATGAAAATGACGCGGTTGAGACATTGTTGGCACTATCTGGAAAAACGCATCAGGTGATGACGGCAATCGCGACGGTAACGCCTCAAGGGTTATTATCTGACGTTGTTACCACGCAGGTTACATTCAGAGCGTTAACAAGAGACGAAGCAATATGGTACTGGAACACCGGTGAACCAGCTGATAAAGCGGGTTCATATGGCATTCAGAATATTGGTGGCAGATTTGTTTCAGCGATTGATGGTAGCTATTCATCAGTTGTTGGGCTTCCTCTGGTTGAAACGGAACAATTACTTCGGCAGGCAAAATGACAGTAAGTGTAGAGTTACTCATTAACGTAACACCCAGCGAGACTCGAGTAGCGTTGGTTGAAAACGGTGTATTACAGGAAGTTCATCAGGAACGTCAGTCCAGTAGAGGTTTAGTTGGTAACATTTATCTCGGCAAAGTTAGCCGGGTATTGCCGGGTATGCAAGCCGCTTTTATCGACATTGGTATGGAGAAAGCTGCGTTTTTACATGCATCCGACATTATAAGCCACGAAGATTATAGCGATGATTTATCTCAGGCTCGTCAGAATAGTTCTGATATTCGAGAGCTTGTCAGGGAAGGGCAACATATTGTTGTTCAGGTGGTCAAAGATCCGATTGGGACAAAAGGTGCCAGGCTGACAACTGATATTACTATTCCTTCTCGGTATCTGGTGCTAATGCCTGACGCTAAACATATTGGTGTTTCTCAACGGATTGAAAGTGATACAGAACGAGCTCGCCTTAAAGAAATCGTTTCAGAATATGTTGATGATACTGCTGGATTCATTGTACGAACTGCCGCAGATGGAGCTGGTGAAGAAGAACTGTCGCAAGATGCAAAATTTCTTAAACGTGTCTGGGAGAAAATCCAGAAACGTAAAAAGAAGACACGTAAAGAAGGCGTGTTACATGAAGATCTAACCTTAGCTTTTCGCATTATTCGTGATTTTATTGGCACCGACCTGGAACGTGTTCGTGTTGATTCGAAGCTTACCTATCAACAATTAAGAGCCTTTACAGAAGAATTCGTGCCAGAAATGGTAGCACGTTTGGAATACTATCCAGGTGAAAGACCAATCTTTGATTTGTTTGATGTTGAGAGTGAGATTCAGCGGGCTCTGAGCCGTAAAGTAGAGTTGAAATCAGGTGGCTATTTGATCATTGATCAAACCGAAGCAATGACAACTGTTGACGTTAATACTGGCGCATTTGTTGGGCACCGAAACCTGGAAGAGACTATCTTTAATACTAACTGTGAAGCTGCTGTCGCTATCGCTCGCCAACTCAGATTGCGTAATCTGGGTGGGATCATCATTCTGGATTTCATTGATATGCTGAGTGAAGAACATAAGCGTCGAGTTTTACACATTCTTGAATCCTCGCTTTCCAAAGATCGAGCCAAAACTAATATTAATGGTTTTACCTCGTTGGGGCTGGTCGAAATGACACGTAAGCGCACGAGAGAGAGTCTGGAGCATGTATTGTGTGGTGAATGCAATGTGTGTAATGGACGAGGTAAATTAAAGACCGTTGAAACAGTTTGCTACGAGATCCTGCGTGAAATAGTGCGAGTAAACAGGGCTTATGAAGCCGATAAGTTTGTCGTCTATACATCGTCCGCCGTTAGTGAAGCGCTGATGAATGACGAATATCATAATCTTGCTGAACTGGAAATGTTCATTGGAAAGCAGATTAAAATTCAACCCGAACCATTATACAACCAGGATAAATACGACGTGGTGATGATGTAATGGTTTGGTCACAACGCCTCGCTTTGCGAGGTTGGAACTAACATGACAGTTGATCAGTTTTGCTTTGGCTGTGTACGAAGACTATTGCGAGTTGTTGCGGTTTTTATCGTAATGATTGCTGTTGTCATTTCGGTACTACGCTACAGCCTGCCGCATATTGATTCCTGGCGTAACGATATCCAGACCTGGGTACGCGAGGCATATGGGGCAGACGTTTTTATCGGTAAAATTACCGCCGGTTGGGATACGACCGGTCCAGCCATTATTCTTAATGATATTTCTTTCCAGCCAGATAACCTCTCTCCGGTTGATCTCATCATTGGCGAAACCCGTATCAAACTTGATTTCTGGCAAACGCTGTTAAAAAGAGAACTTACGTCTGACTATTTTATTCTTGATGATGTAACTGTAACAATTGACGGTACTTCATTACCTGAATCACGGGCGCGTGATACGGCTCGTAATAATGTAAAAGCAATGAAAGCTGATTCAGCAATGGTTGATGCGTTATCCCGATTGTTTTTACAGCAACTCCATCAATTTTCCGTCATGAATAGTGAAGTCGCGTTTAATTTACCCGATGGTCAGCGTGGCACCGTCATTATTGAAGAACTCGAATGGTGGAATAATGCAAAAAATCACCACGGAGTTGGTGAGTTCTCAATTAATGGGTTTAAAGGAAATTCATTAAATTTTGTTCTGAGTCTCGAAGGAAACGAACTGAAAGAGTTAGACGGTCAGTTATATATTGCAGCTGAGAATCTGGATATTGGTTCATGGTTGAATCGCCTGGTGCCTGCTTTAACTGAACTGGAATCCTCTGATATTAATTTTCAGGTTTGGGCAGACATTCAGCAAGGGCAGTTTATCGCGGCTGATATTCTTCCCGGTAAAAATGCACTGGCGTGGTTAAATGATGATGAACCCGCATTACTCACTTTGACAGGTGGGCAAGTTTCCTGGCGTCCAACCACAGACGGTTGGTCAGTGAGAGGAATTAACAGCGAACTTAGCAGTAATGGTCAGGCATGGCCTGAACTTGATGTTCGTTATGCATCTAACCCGCAGCGAGATACGTTATACATCAATCAACTTGGTGTGGCACCTTTGGCAAAGTTGGCGTCGTTAATTGCAAGTAATGTTGAAATAAAGCAATGGGCTGAGCAGCTACAGCCTGACGGGACGATAAAAGATATCTGGTTCACTCCTGGTGAACGTATGCAGGTTATGGCTGAGTTATCCGCCATATCGTGGAATAACGCCGAAGGTATTCCTGGCGTTCAGGGGCTGGATGGTGATATTGGCCTGGCAAGTAATTCAGGTTGGCTGTCATTGAGTTCAGCCGATGGTTCATTGCTGACTGGAGATATGTTTCGCCAGGCGATCAGCTACAATCTGCTTAATATCGATCTGTCCTTTTTCCAGCGTGATGACATCTGGCATATTCAGGGGGAGCGTGTCTGGATAACTAATAATGATTTGGATTTCAGTGCTGAATTCGCGCTTAGCCTGGATGAAGTTCCACGGTTAGACCTTTATGGTGAATTACAAGGTCCGGATGTTGCTGTCGCACGTAATTATTACCCTGCTGATCATATGACACAAAACCTGATTGATTATCTCAATCGCTCCCTAAAATCAGGTGAATTGGGATTGTCTCGATTGCTGTTATCTGGTCCGTTAAGCGCTTTCCCATTTGAACAACAGCAAGGTATTTTCCTGGTCGATGCTGCGGTGCAAAATGCAGAATATGAATTTGCGCCATCATGGCCCGCAATAAGTGATTTAAATGCGCAACTGTTGTTTAAGAATGATGAGCTGGATATCTACAGTAAACACGGTGATTTATCAGGCATTGAACTGGCTAGTCAGGTGTCAGCGCATTTAAAACCGTTATCCGATCTTCGTTCGGTCATAGTGGATGTTGATGTGAAGGCTGAAGCACCATTACTGGACGCTATGTTACATAAAAGTTCCGTGGCCGATACGGTAGGAAGTGCGCTGGATGTGGTGAAAATCAGCGGTGAAGTTACCGGTAAAACAATTATTGATGTTGCTGTCGATGAGCGGGATACCGTCGATGTTCGGGGGGAAGTGGTTTTTTCCGGTAATACAATCAACCTGACCGCACCAACGCTAACATTAACCGATGTCACCGGTAAATTAACCTTCAATAACGATCATATTCAGGTAACAGGGTTGAACGCTGATCTCTGGACGATGCCAATAGATATTTCAGTTGAAGGTAAAGATGCGGATATCGCTTATGAACTGGATATTTCAGTACTCGGAGATTGGGAAACTGATGCGTTATTCAAGCAATATCCAACGGTACTAACAACGTATTTAACCGGTAATGTGCCGTTTCAAATGTACGTCGATGTTGATTTACCAGCGAAAGGCTTTCAGTACACGGCAACGCTGGATGCGGATATGACAAACGTTGAATCACGTTTACCCGGCCAGTACAAGAAAGCTAAAGGTGAGAAAACACGACTGACATCAGTAGTTAAAGGTGATGAGCTGAGTAACCTGATTACCGCTCAATATAATAGCCAACTTCATTTCAACGCTATTCTGGCCTCTGGAGATGACACATTTTCCAGAGCGCAGCTAACCATTGGTAATGAAGATATCGGTTTACCGGGTCAGGGCTTTAACATCTATGTTGATTTACCTGATGCTGATTTTGATACCTGGTTTACCGTTGTTGATCCATTGGTATCCGAAAACAGTGGCGGTAGTGCGGATGCATTATTAGGTGAGCCGGGCCGGGTATATGGCAAACTGGGCAAGTTAGATTTCTATGGTCAGCGGTTTAACGGTGTTAATTTTGAAGCCACAAACCGGCAGGACAACTGGTTACTAAACATGACCGCGAAGGAAGCCAGAGCCAGAGTTGTATTGAATCAGGACTGGAATGGTGAAGGGTTGACGGTTGACGCTGATTATTTTCAGCTGAATCTGGTTGATGAAGGATCTGCTGAAACAACGTTGGATTCAGAACAGTTTATCGCAAGTTTCCCTCCTGTCAGATTTACCTGTGGACGTTGCCAGTATGATGATTATGTCATTGGTAATATTTCCGGTGAAATACAGCCTGAAGGAAAAGAATTACTCGCGAAAAATGTTGTGGTGAATAATGGACGTCATCAATTGAGATTTGATGGCAGTTGGCAGGGGGAAACCGGTAAAAGTGGTTCTTCTAATTTTACTGGCCAACTGGATACCAATGACATAGGCACGTTACTTACCGGGTTTGGATTTACGTCGACCATTAAAGACAGTAATGCTGATGTCGACTTCAACCTCAACTGGGTTGGAGCACCGCACGAGTTTAATTCTCATTCTTTAGGCGGCATTGTTGACTGGAAACTGGGAGAAGGTCATCTGGCTGAAGTCAGTGATAAAGGCGCGAAGATTTTCTCTATTCTGAGTCTGGATTCCATACTTCGTAAGTTACGACTCGATTTCCGAGACATTTTTAGTAAAGGCTTATACTACAACAGTATTTCGGGACGATTGACAATTCAGGACGGTGTTGCCCATACTGACGATACAAAGATGGATGGGCTGGCTGGCGATATGACTATCGCAGGGACAACAAATCTGGTGAATCAGGAGCTTGATTACCAGTTAGCATTTAAGCCAAAAGTAACATCAAGTTTACCGGTTATAGTTGCCTGGATGGTCAACCCTGTTAGTGGTCTGGCCGCATTAGCACTGGATAAAGTGATTGAAGATGCAAACGTTATTTCCCAAATACAGTTTGTAGTGAAAGGAACTATTGAAGAGCCGAATGTTATTGAGGTTGATCGCCGAAGCAAGGAAATTAAAATCCCAACACAGCTTGCTCGTCCGGAAGCATCCGGGGCGGGAGAAGCGAAGAACAATACACATCGAAGCCTGACACAACATCAACATAATGAATAGAATGTCAGGTGTTGCCGAGGTGACAAGCCTCTATATACACTCACTAATACCCCGTTTCTACGGGGTATTTTGTTATGACAAGACATAAGGGGAATCACATGAAGTTATCGGTCGTACAATTAGTGTCGTCTCCTGATATTGAACAGAATTTCATTGCGGTCAGTGAGCAACTGGCCGCATTAACAGCTGAATCATCCACACAACCTCATCTGGTCGTTCTACCTGAATGTTTCTCTATTTTTGGTGGCAAAGACGCTTTGCAAACCGTGCATCAGGAAGCCTGGGGTGATGGTCCCATTCAACAAAAGCTGAGTGATTTAGCCAGAGAATACAGTGTCTGGCTGGTAGGTGGGACAATCCCTGTTTTGTTTGATGGCGATGAGCGATTCTCTGCCACCTCTATACTGTTTTCGCCTGATGGTGAAGCGGTTTCTCATTATGAAAAAATTCATTTATTTGATGTCGAAGTAGAAGATGCAACAGGCACCTACCTGGAATCGGCAACCACACGACCGGGTGAACGCGTGGTTGTTGCTGATATTGAAGGCATTAAAGTTGGATTTGCGGTTTGTTATGATCTGAGATTTCCCGGATTATTCCAGGCGCTGGCATCGCAAGGTGCTGATGTTATTGTATTGCCGAGTGCATTTACTGATAAAACCGGAGAAGCACACTGGTCTTCATTGATCAGAGCCCGAGCAATTGAAAATCAGGTTTGGATGGTCGCTGCTAATCAGGGCGGAATTCATTTAAATGGTCGGGAAACCTGGGGTCACAGTATGATCGTTAATCCGTGGGGAAGTATTGAAACTGAAATGGATAAAGGTCCGGGATCTGTATCGGTTGACTTTGATGTTTCCGTTAAACAAAAGTTGCAGCAGCAAATGCCTGTAAGTCGTCATAACCGTTTTAACAGCGAGTTTAAATAATGAATCAAGTTGAAAAGAATCTGATTGGTCAATCAGGTCTTGATAGTGAACGAATCCAAAAAACCATTGATTATATTCATCAAAATCAGGTTGATTACTCCGATTTATATTTCCAGGCATGCCGCAATGAGTCCTGGGTTCTGGAAGATGGTCTGATTAAAGAAGGCTCGTTTAATATTGAAAAGGGCGTAGGCGTTCGTGCCGTCACAGGTGAAAAAACCGGGTTTGCTTATTCAGATGAGATTACGCCGGATAGTTTACAAAGTGCGGCTGTTGCTGCACGTGGTATTGCTAACGCAGGTAAATCAGCGACACATAAGGCATGGGTTAAGCGTGAGTCGGGTGACATTTATCTGCCGTGTGAGCCACTGGAAAGTATGTCTAATGATGACAAATTAAAGCTGTTACACGAAATCGAAGCTTATGCTCGTAAGATCGAGCCGAAAGTTACACAAGTTATCGCCAGTATTTCAGGTGTTTACGAAGAAGTATTGGTCGCTGCCAGTGATGGTACCTGGGCGAGCGATGTTCGCCCATTGGTGCGTTTGCAATGTAGTGTTTTAGTAGAACATGATGGTAAGCGTGAGCGAGGAAGTTCTGGCGGTGGTGGCCGCACAGACTATCAATACTTCCTTGAGATGATTGATGGTAAGCCTCGGTATATGATTTATACCGAAGAGGCGGTCCGACAGGCCATCATCAATCTTGACGCAAAAGATGCACCAGCAGGCGCAATGCCAGTGGTTCTTGGTAATGGTTGGCCCGGTGTTCTGCTGCACGAAGCTGTTGGACACGGACTGGAAGGTGATTTCAATCGTAAAGGTTCTTCAACCTATTCAGGTTGTATCGGCCAGAAAGTGGCGTCTGAGCTTTGCACTATTGTTGATAATGGCACGATTCAACATAGTCGTGGCTCAATCAATATTGATGACGAAGGAGTTCCGGGACAGCATAACGTACTCATTGAGAACGGAATTCTAAAAGGTTACATGCAAGACAAACTGAATGCGCGTTTGATGGGGGTGGATCCAACGGGTAATGGCCGTCGAGAATCTTACGCTCATCTTCCTATGCCGCGCATGACAAATACGTACATGCTACCAGGAGAACACACGCAGGAAGAGATCATTTCAACCATTAAGCGAGGCATTTTTGCGCCAAACTTTGGTGGTGGTCAGGTTGATATTACCTCTGGAAAATTCGTTTTCTCGGCATCAGAAGCCTGGATGATCGAAGATGGAAAAATTACTCATCCGGTAAAAGGCGCTACATTAATTGGTAATGGTCCTGAAGCGATGCAGAAGATTTCTATGGTTGGCAACGACATGGAGCTGGATGCTGGTGTGGGTGTGTGTGGTAAAGATGGTCAGAGCATTCCTGTTGGCGTTGGACAGCCCTCATTAAAAATAGATGAAATTACCGTCGGTGGAACAGCATAATTGGGACGATTGTATTCTCGAAGGTCAATTGATCCTAATGACTGTTCAAGGTTAATGTTACAACTGAAATTTTAATAAATTGCCCGGTCGAAACAGTGGCCGGGTTTGCTTCAAGCCCTGATAACGCACCGTCCTGGTACGATAATATTAAGTCTGTTCGTTGGCGAACACCCCTCCTTTTTCCCTCGGTTCACAACTCGATTTTGAAGCTCAGTTTTTAGGTCGAATCCTTGCATATACTTATCAGGTCATTCAATACCTACCGAATCAGGAATTAGTCATGGAGACAATCAATGGCCGTTTCTGATGTAAACTCGATATATCTGGCAGGCCGTTGATGCACACAAAATCCGTCTGCAAAGGTCAACACGCTCTGATAACCATGATTTACGTAAACTTCAACAGGTTTTGGCAATGGAATATCGAAAAGTTGCCTGACAATAAAAAAGCCTGACACAAAATGTCAGGCTTTAATAAATTTCAGCAGGTTTTTATTTAAGATTTGGCAGCGGCTTGTTTCTCTCGTTGCTCTAACTTGTCTAATTCCTGACTTAGCTGTAGTGGTGAGCCGGTATTACGAGCAATGGCGTAATACATAGCAGGCACGATGTAAATCGTTAGTAGTGTTGCAACGCTAACACCCGCCAGAATAACCATCCCAATAACTGCGCGGCTTTCTGAGCCAGGGCCAACCGCTATCACCAGAGGTACTGCACTCATAACTGTGGTAAAAGCCGTCATGATGATTGGGCGTAGTCGCTGTGTTGCAGCTTGTACGATTGCGGTTTTGAATTCTTCACCCTGGTCGCGTAGCTGATTGGTGAATTCGACAATCAAGATACCATTCTTAGCGGCCAGACCTATTAACATAACCAGACCAATCTGACTATAGATATTCAGCGTCATTCCTGAGAAGTATAAACCTGATAATGCGCCTACCAGCCCTAAAGGAACAGCCAGCATAATAACCAGTGGATGAACAAAACTCTCAAACTGAGCAGCAAGCACCAGGAAAGTTACAGCCAGTGCCAGAATGAAGATGAAGATAATAGAGTTACCGGTCTCGACATAAGTCTGAGACTGACCTTTGTAGTCAATCGCAATATTGCCGTCGATTTCAGTTTGCACGATGTTGTTCAGGACATCCAGCGCATCACTCAGTGCATAACCATCAGCCAGATTCGCCGTGATCGTGATACTTCTGATTCGGTTGTATCGATTCAGGCTGGCTGCGGTTGCCTGCTCACTGAGCGACACCAGATTATCAAGAGGGATAAGGGCATCGGTTGTCGCAGAGCGAACATAGATATTGTTTATGTCGGTTGGACTGCTGAATAACTCGTCGCGACCTTCCAGAATGACGTTATATTCCTCGCCGCGTTCAAGGAACGTTGTTGCTCGTCGCTGTCCCAGCATGGTTTCAAGGGTTCGACCGATGGCAGACACAGAAACACCTAAATCTGCGGCTCGCTCTTTATTAATCTGAACCAGGAATTGAGGAAGTGTCTCTTTATAGTCATGATCGATTCGAATAAAGGCTGGATGTTCGCCAGCTTTTTCGATGATGACATCACGCCATGCAGACAGTTCATCCCAGGTATTACCTTGAATAACAAATTGAATTGGACGACCCAATCCACGGCCACCAATACCACGACGCATAATGGCAAATGCTCGAATGTCGGTCAGATCACTCAGCTTCTGACTTACTTCATTCATCACTTCCCAGGTCGAGCGAGTGCGGTTTTGCCAGTCATCCATACCGATAATGGCTATACCGCCATTTCCACCGAAACCTGGGACTCGAACAATAACGCGATCGAATTCACCTGTATCAACGTAAGTCAGTAAGCGTTCTTCCACTTTTTTCATGTTTGCAGCATTACTTTTAAAGCTGGCACCTTGCTCGACATTCATTAAAACAAAGAAGTTTCCGCGATCTTCTTTTGGTGCAAGCTCGCCCGGTATCTTTTGCATCAGACCGTAAATACAAGCTATTGAAACAAGAATTAAGACAAATGCGGTTTTTGCCGCCGTCAGATTATTAGTCAAACTGTTTGCGTAAAAGCGTTCTAATGATGCAAAACCATTATCCAGCCACTGACCAAACTTACTGTTACGCTCACGTTTCTTCAGGATTTTAGAACATAACATCGGCGACAGAGATAACGCCGTGATACTGGAAAATGACACGGCTGCCGCAACCGTTAGCGCAAATTCGGTAAAGAGTCGGCCAATGTCACCCTCAAGGAAAATCAAAGGAACGAACACCGAGACTAATACCAGGGTTGTTGCAATAACCGCAAAACCAACCTCACGGGCTCCACGATAAGAAGCTAACAGCGGATTTTCACCTTGTTCAATACGTCGGTAGATATTCTCAAGTACGACAATAGAGTCATCGACAACCAGGCCGATTGCGAGTACCAGTGCCAGTAGCGTCAATAAGTTGATCGAGAAGCCCAGTGCGTATAACACGGAAACAGAAGCAACCAGGGCGACAGGAACCGTCACCGCAGGAATTAACGTAGCGCGAATATTACCAAGGAACAGATAGATAACGATGACAACCATGATCATCGCAATTAACAGTGTCTGGTAAACCTCTTTAATACTTTCAGCAATAAAGATCGAAGAATCATAGCTTCGTTCAATTGTGGTGCCTTCTGGCAGAGTTTGTTTGATTTGCTCTAATTCTTCCCGGGCATTGCGAACCACTTCCAGCGTGTTCGCTTTTGACTGTTTAATAATGCCGATACCAACCATGTTTTTACCGTTACCACGGAATTCGGTGTCTTCATCTTCAGCCGTCAGTTCTATATCAGCAACCTCTCCCAGTCTGACCAGGTAACCATCACTGCCTTTTGTGACAGCAATGTTTTTGAAGTCGGTTTCGGTGCGGAAACTGCGTTCGACCCGAACGGAGAAATCCCGGTCAAGAGATTTGATATCGCCAGCCGGTAGCTCGACGTTTTCACTACGTAATACATTTTCAATATCTTCTGCGGTTACGCCTCGGGCGGCCATAGCCTTTCTGTCGAGCCAGACTTTCATGGCATAGTTGAAACCGCCGCCGACTCGAATACGGGCAACACCGTCAACCACAGAAAAGCGGTCAACAATGTAACGCTCGGCATAGTCAGTGAGTTCCAGCGTTGACATGGTTTCACTGTTCATCACAAACCAGGCGATAACATCTTCGTCGCTATCAGATTTGAAGACTTCTGGCGGCAGAGCCTGGTCAGGAAGATTGCCGACGGCGCGACTAATACGTTCTCGTAAGTCATTCGCTGCTGCATCAATATCGCGAGATAATTCGAATTCTACGGTAATCTGTGAGCGACCATTACGGCTTGAAGACGTAATGTTTTTAATGCCTTCAACACCACTGATACGGTCTTCAAGTACCTGGGTAATTTTTGATTCAATGATTTCAGATGATGCACCGGGATATTCTGTGCTGATTGAAACAATTGGTGGATCAATGTCCGGGTATTCTCGAAGTGGAAGCATAGTGAATGCTACGGCACCGAAGGTGATCAACAATAAGTTGATCACGGTGGCAAAAACTGGACGTTTAACTGAGATGTCAGACAGTAGCATGTTACGCTCCTACAGCCTTCACGGTGCTGCCATCACGAATACGCATTGCACCTTCAATCACAATTTGCTGACCTTCTTTCAAGCCAGAAAGAATTTCTACAAAGCCTGGTTGGCGACGACCCGTTTTCACTTCAATCTTGCTTACTTTGTTATCGGCATCTACCACAAACACAAACTGTTTATCCTGTTGAGGAATCAGCGCTTTTTCTGGAATGATCATCGTGTTTTCTGTGCTTTTCTCGATGTTTATATCCAGCAACATACCCGGGCGAAGTTTCATGGCTTCATTTTTAATACCGGCACGAAGGCGAACAGAGCGAGTTGCTGGATCAACGCGTGAATTGATACTGAGTACACTACCGTTAAAGATTTCATCACCCCAGGCCTGAGTGGTTGCATAGATAGTCTGGCCCTGAGCTAAGTCTGGCAGGTATTTTTCAGGAATGCTGAATTCAACTTTGATTAGACTGATATCGTCCAGTGTCGTGATAACACTGCCTGGTGTGACGTAAGAGCCAGGACTTACCTGGCGTAATCCCAGTACTCCACCAAACGGGGCTGCAATTGACAGCTCATTTAGTCGGGTTTTAGCGACTTCAATTTGTGCTTCCGTTACTTTAACTCTACTGGCTTGCTCATCGAGCAAGGATTCTGAAGTGGCATTCTCTTTAGCTAAATCATGAAAACGTTGTAGCTGACGTTTTTGTTCATTGAGCGTTGCCTTCAGCTCAGTTACCCGAGCCATTTCTTCCTGGCTACGCAGCGTTACCAGCGGTTGTCCTTGCGTGATTAGCTGATTGTCATCAAACATCACGCTATCAATGTAATCACTGGATGATGCGGTAATTTCGACGGCTTCATTGGCCTGCGCTGTTCCCAGTGCATAAATGGACTCAGTGTAAGGTTCTATGCTGACGATTGCCGTTTTAACCGGAACCGCTTTGTTTTGTCTTGCGCCGTTACTACCTTGTTCTTGAGGGTAAAACAGATAAGCGGCCAGACCGATTAATACAGCCAGTAGCAGCCACATTACGACAGATGAACTTGATTTAGATGTCATTAGAATTAATTACCTTGAAACAATGCGCAGGAGATTGAAATCGATGCTCAATGCATGGACTCATTAAACTTATAATGTACGCGGGTTTTCTCTCATAAATATGGTAATCCTTTTCAGGAAATGGCGAGGCAGGGTTAATCCTGAAAAGCTGTTAGTTCATCGAATACCACGGGGTCTGACGTGTTGATCAAATCCCCATAGTCGTTAGCCAGCCGTAAATTTCTTTGAATAAACGTTGATTTTGCCGTTGATAGCCGGTGGTCCCAAATAATTCTCGTTGGCGATAGTGGGCTTTGAAGTGTTTGCGAACTTGCTGCTTTCGACGATGAAGATTTGCGGTGATCCAGGCTGCATCCTGAGATTGGTAGACGTCGAGCACAGGCATGGTGGTATTGGCAATATCCTGGTTGAATTGCAAATTTAGATTACGCTCTGGAAGCCAGGCACTTAATAAGATCAATGCATCAGGTGATTCGGCTGATTGTTCGGCGAACAAGCGGGTGACAGCTGCGGCACTGCTTCCTTGTGCAACGACAATAAAGAAGCCTGGATAGTTTTCTGCTTCCTGACGGATGGATGACAGTCTGATTTGTAAGGCTTGTTGATACTGACTATAAAAATTATCGCTCACCTGAACTTCATTCTGATTACTCTGAGTTGCCGCTGCAACCGGTGGCTTAAGGCCAGTTTTTGCCATTTCAGCCATTTCAGTCGAATTTGATTCATTTGCCGCTTGCTCATCAGTCGGTTCTGAACTGTCTGTGTTTGTTAGCATTATTTCGGGTTGCCTGGCAGGAAGTTTATCGGGTACGCCAACGGACATGGTAACCCAGCCATAATCATTCATGGCTTTTCGCAAATAATTAATGCCTCGTGGACTGGTTATGCTGCCGCTCCAGTCTGGAATGAATACGACAACGCCTTTGGTTCTTCCTGTCGTATCATCCCGATTCAGCGTATAAAATTCTGTATCGCCCGCCATTAACGGCTTGATTTCATCATCTGGCAAATAATGTTTTAAATCGTACTGATTCAGTTGTTCCATCGTTACCGGAGCAAGTACTTCGGGTTGGTTGCTGGTTTCTGTGGCAGGTGTTGTTTCTTCATCGCCATCAGCAGCATGAGCGTGATCGGACATTACCGCCAGGCATAAGATTAAGCCCGCAAACAGACAGCTGATGGTCAGGAACTGCCGGATGTTTTTGATTACCGGATTAAGCGGGCGATTATCGTTCATTGGTCTTGGTGTATTCTCTCTAATGGGATCGCCCCTGTTTAAGCAAATCAGATGCCAACCAGGTGATTTATTGATTAACTGTGCGGTGCGTCGTCTGGTGTTAACCAGTGAAGTGATTCCATAACATTAAAAAAATCCATTTTATAGCGCTCAAAATAGTGAATGCGCGGACCACCATAAGTAATAGTGTAAAGTCGGTTATTGGCGATAAAACCATACACTATTTTATGGAACACGACTTGTTCTTCAGTCGTGCTGCTTAGCTTAAGACGAAATCCGTTGTTGTTTAGTAACGAAGTCGGTGATGCATCAGTCACTTTGATGAGGGTATCACGGGATTGCGCCTGAAGATCTTCAAGAAATGTTTGGTAGAGTTGAACGGGTGGCATATCAGGCCATGCTACTTTTCCAATTGCAGGAAAGGCATCACTGATCATCCGACGGTCAAACTGAATGTATTGAAGCTGTCCACCGTCTTTAGTCAAATATAATCGATCCGGTTTTGTTGAAGCGTACCAACCAGCTGGAGGTTGTAGTGCTAACACGTCATCAAAGACGATTGTCTCTCCATCATGGGTGATTTTATTCCAGCTAGCACAAGCTACCGTGAATTGAATCAGTGTAACGACAATGAGAAGACGGCATCCGTTCATGCTTAACATTAATTCACTCTCATGGATTGGTTATAGCGATTCATGATGTCTTGTAGTAGTTGTTGATTGTCTTCTTGATCTTCGAAATCTCCGGGATTTATTTGTGTCATCCACAGCAAATCTCCTGATTTTAAATCAACAATGCTAACTAAGGTGTTACTGGTCCCAAGCCCGGGTGTAATGCCAATAATCGAACCTGCAACAAACAGGGCTTGTCGTCCGTGGGTTGAGTTCACATCAAACCCATGAATAAAAATAGCGGCTTCAGCCGAAGTGAGATCAGTCAGGAAATTTAAGCCTGGCCCAATCGTATAATCAAACTGCGCTTTTTTGCTTTCCCACAAGCGAGAGTAGGTAAGTGCAGTACCTGCCACTTCACTGTATAGCGCCCGATGTTCATTAAGTGTTGCCATATGCTGGTGAGAAAGAGTTGGTAAAGGCAATAGCATAGGATGAGACTTGGCTTGTTCAGAAGAGGTGATGACCTGATAAAGCAAGTTAGTCGCTCGATGGCTTCGATCCGGATCGTCAACCACGTCGCCTGATACTGTCAGATGACTGATCGTTATTTCAGGTGGTATGACAATAAGGCGCGTTGGCAGTATTGATGTATTTGCATTCGCAATAACGCGTTGGTGAAGAACCGGGCTGGATGAGCAGCCTGCAAGTCCGAATAATGTCAGGAAGATGAAAACAACAAACAACCGAAACATGTGATAAATCCTGTTTAATAGGTATCCTTTGAGTGAGAATTGTAAATCTACATCATGTAATCCTCAATACTCTGTTATCACTTCAATTAATATTCATCAATGGGTTATGTTAGATCGCCTGGAGTAAAATTGATCCAAAGATCCTTTTTGAACGATCAAGCCCTGTTCTGATCCCGTTTGTGGCTTTTTATTGTTCAATACCTGTATGTGATTATGTTCAGCGATTGTGTTTTTAAACGCATCAATCAGAACTGTTAGTCTCTATTGATACATTGTTGTTTTTTTCTTTTAAAACAAATAGATGAAACTGACTACATCTTTATTTTCCAGAGTAAATTCAAATATATTGCTTGTATTTTGTACGGATTCACGCGTTTCTCTCAGAACAGATTTACTCCAGGTGAACAAATTGTCGGTCAATTATTAGTCAGAGAAAATGTGATTCAGGATTGAGCGAAGTTGTCGCTACTAGTGACTGCTTGCTTGAAAATCAAACAATTCAGGATGGTGAAATCGTAAAAAGTGGCAGTTTGATCTTTGATGATGTTGATTGGACATTGCTTTTTGTGTCGCTGTGATCTGAATTTTATGATCATAACCTTGGTATTAATCGATCATCACAACCACTTAGAGAAGCTATAACTGCATGTATATAAAGAAGTATTTATCAATTAATAATGATCTGCCGTTATAAGTCTTAATGAAAAATATTCTTTTACCATGATCGAAGATCATTATTTCTTCAAGTGATCGGTATTCAAGCGGTAACAGATTGATAAATAACAGCGATAAAAAGTGAGTGTTTTGAATTAAATCAGTTGCTTAAGGTCATTTTTCCATTGAGTTACAACGTTAGCCTGGAGAATAATTGATCTGTGTGTTTCATTTTGATCCCTGGTGGATTAATGGGAGTCATTGCTCTGTATCAGGCAAGAACAATATAGGTCTGTAACTAACAAGGTATCAACAATCTGCCCGGAGAGCTTTGTAACTGTATGGGGCATTATGTGCGGGATTTGGTGGTGATCAGTAAATCGTCGGTCGTCGATCGTTAATTCAGCAATCATTCTGCGTATTAGTAAGTGAGAGACAATTGCCATGATTTATCACTTTTTAATCTCCTGATTAATAAGAAGTCGAATAATAATGATTAATGTCCAAAAACACGACATATTGCATGCTGAATATTCTGATGACTGGTTTTAAAAATTCACGCTGTATAGCCCGTGGTTACTGGCTTTCACAGTATGGTTAATCGTCAGAAATAGCTCATTATCTGACAATGAAAATCAGGGCGTAGCGTTGCCATTAAGCCTTAAATGTTTGAAGGTGAACGTGTGGTTGTTAACATCAGGTAGCTTAAATCGCGAAATGAGACAATTTGATCATTTAGTTGGCGGTTCTGATGACATGTCTGTTGTGATCGATGACAGATAGACAGTGCTGTATGCGGTGTCATCAAAGCCTTGATTGAAGGGGAGTACTTCTTAAATGTATAGTTATGTACCACAGACGTTTTCGGTAACAGATGACTCGGCACTTGTTGAGTTAATTCGTGGTGACAGTTTCGCAACGATTGTATCGAGTGGAACAGACCCAGCTACTGGAGAGTTTCAAACCTGGGTTTCACATGTCCCTGTGTTGTTGGAAACTCATGAACAGCCTTTTGTTTTCTCGTTTCATCTGGCCAACAGTAATCATCATACTAAAGCATTACAGTGTGACGATGATATGAGTCATGTTCTCATCATTAAAGGTCCACATAGCTATATCAGTCCATCCTGGTACGCAAAGAAGCCAGCCGTTCCAACCTGGAATTATGCAGTGGCACATTTTGAGGGGGAGGCATCAGTGTTAAACGCTGAAGAAACTCGCCAGCATGTTCTACAACAGGTGAGTCAGTATGAACCTGAGCTGGTGGGAAGTGATGTGATGACAGATGAGTTTGTGGATAAACTTAATCGAGCTATTACAGGATTCAGATTGCACACGCTTGATACAAAAGCAAAGTTTAAGCTGGGTCAGAATCGACATTCAGATGACGTGTTAGCTATCAAACGAGAACTGGCAGTCAGTGATAATCCAGAAGCCGTTCAATTAGCTCGATTAATGACACGAATCTTTCCGACTGATCAGGGTTAACAAGCCCTGGTCATCCCCGTCTTTCTAAGTAACAACTGCTTGTTACCGTAACTGATTCATGAATTAACTTATTCGCAATTCGATGACAAAATCACCTGGTATTTGACCGCTGAATCAGTGCGCCTGTTCTGTAAAAATCAAACACTGCTAACGTTACACCAGTAGTAATGAAACCGCTTTCATTTGTCTCGCAGAACTAATTTTCTGGCTGAAAAATGTCGCACTGAACAGCCTGTTAAATACATGATATATGTGCAGGATAAGGCATTTTTGGTACGGGTATGCCTGGTGTTCCATACACTATGCTGTACCTATGTAAGTATTATGATGATAGTTTGTAATTGAAATGTAGCACGCTGGGGTTTCGCCTGCTAAAGTGAAGTTTTACAGCGGAAAAATTGATTTTGAAAAGACCCGTTAAAAGCAGGATTTTTTACATGCAAAGCTAACACGCTCAAACAATCTGTTGGATTTAAGAAACCTGCATAACAACATTTATAACTACAATAAAAAGAAAGCATCATGGCGTATTTCAGTAACTTTAATTATTCCCTCGGTGATGAGGATGCGATGCCTGAATATACAATTCTTCAGGCTGGTGTTGATCATGTGGTCTCCGTAGCCGGGAGTGGAAGCCGCATTACGCCGCTCATCGCTAAAGGACCAAAGCGTATAACGTGTGTTGATGTACTTCGAGAACAGCTTGATTTAACTGAGCTGCGAGTTGAGGCGATTCGCCAACTCAATTATCACGACTTTATGACGTTGTTTGGTTATCCGGAAGGGGAATACAGTCCTGGTTCTCGCCGTCAAATATTTGAGTCTTTATCGCTGGATGAAGATATATCCTATCGAATAAAACCTTTTCTAACTGCCGCACAATGGGAACCGATTATTTATCTGGGGGAGTTTGAGCGGATGCTGCAAACTATTTCCAGACTCATGCGACTGATAATTGGTGATCGAATGGATGCGATGTTTGGCCTGGAATCGCTGGAAGAGCAGCGAGCGTTTATTGCATCGAAACGTTTTCCCCGTAAACGCTGGCTATTGGCTCTAAAGTTGTTCGGTAATACGACGGCATTCAACATGTTGTTATTTCGTTCGGACTTTCCTAAAAAGAATCTTGAAGGGCCAACATGGTCTCATTATCAACGGATGTTTACCGCGCTACTGGACAATGTGCTGGTGCGTGACAGCTATTTTTTTCAACTGTTGATTCTCGGTAAGTTAGTGAATTCAACACATTGCATTCTGGAAGCTAATGAAGCCATTTTTAATGCGATAAAATCAAATCTTGCGTATACGGAAGTTGCCTATTGTCAGGGAGACATTTTGAGCGATATTCAGCAAGTGGAAGAGCCTGTCGACTTGGTTTCGATATCCGATGTGCCTTCTTTTCTACCCGATGATATCGCTCAAAACTTTCTTCAGCATATAAAACATAAGGTGAAATCTGGCGGTACAGTGATATCTCGTGGACATTTACGTGTGATTTCACCGGACAGTTCTGACTACCTTGATGTAACTAAAGACTTAACAAATCCTGTAATCAGTGATAGAACTTCGCTGTGGACGATAAACGTATACAAGAAATTATAATGAAGTACTTCCCACAGTTACCTGTGCAAAAGTTTGTTATAACTATGCTGTTAATTTTGACTGCATGGTTTTCTGCGTCTTCAGGTGCGTCAGATAATCAGGATGATCAGGCCGTAAAAGTTGTTGTGCATCGTACTTTTTCAGCGCCTGTTTATGAACAGTATCGAGCCATTGGGACCGTTAAAAGTCAGAGTCAGGTTCGAATCGCTAATGAATTTCCCGGGCGAATCCGCTGGATAATCCGGGAAGGTATGTCGTTTGAGGCAGGTGACAAACTGGCCGTTTTTGATACGACATTAGCGGAACTACAATTGAAAGAAAGCCGCCAAACAGAACAGGCTCTTGATGCTGAATTGAAAACTGCGCTGTTAAAGCAACAACATGCGGAAAAACTCCGCAAGACTCAACATATCTCCGAACATGATTTTCAACTCGCTGTGTATGATGTCGACAATGCACAAAGCCAGTTAGCCGCTCAACGCACCCGCACTGCATTAATTACCGAACAAATTCGTCGTATGACCATTACTGCTCAACGCGCAGGCATTGTTGTCTCTCGTCACCAGAATACTGGAGAGTACCTTCGGGTGGGGGATATAGTACTAACAACTATTGATTTGTCCGACATGACGGTTTCACTGGAATTACCTCAAAAGTATCTGGCTTTATTTGATGCGCAAACGGCATGGCTTTCTTTTAATTCTACGGCCGGTCGGGGTCAATTAGCTGTCGCAGGTGTTGTGCCGGTAGGTCGAAATGCGTTTTCGGTGATATCAGAATCCTTTAATGGATTTAACTTTGGCCTGACTCACGACAGCACACTGGATGTTGACGTTGTTATCCCGGGCAAAGAGCCTTTGCTCTGGATGCACCGGGATGCATTGATTAATACCGGAACTGAGCAAAGTATGGACGGTCAGAATGGAATTTTCTATATCGACAATCAAGGAAACGCAGCGAAAACTGATGTAACAGTGCTCGCTCGCAGACAGGCATTTGTGGCTGTTCGTATGAGTGAACAACTCGATAATGTCATGGTCATTGTCAGAGGCATGGAGCGAGTGAAAATGGGTGAACGAGTCAAGATTGCATCGGATATCAGTGACGATATTGCAAGCCAGTATGCGACAACGCGACAGGCGCGGATCAACTGACGGTTTTTGGCCAGTCCATGAATAATAAAAAGAGATCACAGTGCTAACACAATTTGCATTTAAGTACTGGCGGTATGTCGGTATTTTGTTTTTCGCCGGTGTTATTCTTGGCATTATTGGTATTTTTACGATGCCAGTGCAACTGCTGCCGAATGTCGATCGAACTCAAATAACCATAGAAAGTCAGTGGTTGCAGAACACGCCGCAGGATGTTGAAGAACAAATGGCGATACATCTGGAGAAGGAGTTAAAAACCTTACCAGGTCTAAAAGAAATTGAAAGTGAAATAGTCACCGGAAGCCTCAGTACCACACTTACCTTTGATGACAAAATCGATCCTCTCGTTTCATTGATTGCTACCAGTTCTCGCCTAAACCAGGTTCGCTCCTGGCCTGAAGATGCAACGCGTCCAGTCGTTATTAATGACGGTATTACCAGTGCTGAAACCGTTGCGACACTACTGCTATATCCTAAACATGAAAGCCGTGTGGACTGGCAACTACTTGAAGATACGGTAAAAGAAGTTGTCTCTCCTGCGTTGCTGACAGTCGAAGGCGTCAATAAAGTCAGTACCAGCTTTTCTCATCGGGATCGTATTATCTGGCTGAATCTTAAACCTGGAGCGTTATCTCAGTACGGTTTAACGTTGGAGCAACTTAAAGAAACGATTGAGCAAATTCGCGATGTTGGTGCAGGAACCATCAGTTTGGGTAAAGATCGTATTTCCGTGAGGTTTAAAGGGAAAACAAAGCGCCAGGATTTACGAGAGTTCGTCGTCGCATGGGAAGGAAACCTTCCGGTGTATTTAGGTGCTCTGGTTGATATTACGGAAGGATTTACACCACCAACAAACCTGACTTATAAAAATGGCCATGAAGCGTATTATTTTAATTTGCTTCGAGGGCATGGAGAGAATTCATTTGAGATTCTTGAGCGATTACGATCAAAAATAGCGTTGTTAAACCAGCACGATCTTGCCCCACTAGGGCTTGAGCTGGGAATTAGTCTGGATACATCGCTAAATATTCGCCGTGCAATTAATGTGGTCGGTGGCAATTTGTTACTGGGAGCAGCGCTGGTTTATCTGGTGCTATACATCTTTATTCGCCGCCATTCTGCGTCTTTGGTGGTGATGTCTTCGGTTCCGGTGTCGTTACTGATATCTATCGGTGTACTGAAATTACTGGGCGGAAACCTGAATGTTATTTCTCTGGCCGGTCTGGCCTTTTCTGTTGGATTAATTATTGACGCTGCAGTGGTTGTCCAGGAAGCTATCGTCGCGAGTCATCGAAACAGTGGGGTGAATCATTGCGAAGATCTCAGCCGTGGACAGATAGTGGATGCCGCGAAAAAAGTAACGCGAGCGCTGGTAGCTTCGACATTAACCACACTTGTTATATTTCTGCCGATATCGCAAATAGACAGTGAAGTAGGTCAGTTGTTGTCTGACCTGGCATTAACGATGTCTGTATCGATTGTTGTGTCCACATTATCCGCTTTATGTTTTATTCCCCCGTTATTTTACTGGTTACAACAACGTCATATTGACGGACTGGATGAGAGTAATCAGGTAACGTCTGTGTTTCATGGTGGACACGGGCAAACGGACTATTGGCGGCGGTTGGCACTTTATACCGTGGTTTTTACCAATTCTCGTTTTCGGCGCTGGGTGGTGATAGTCCTCTTAATTATCGTACCTCTTGCGTTATTCCCATTTACTTTACCGCATAAAGACTTACTGCCGAATGCCGGTGATACTATGCTGAGGGCAACCATTAGTATCCCGGGAGGACGTGATATCGAAGTGTTAAATCGTGATGTCGCACAGCCTGTGATTGAACGTTTAAAAGTTTTACAACGCCCTGATGCTCCCGTCAGGCTTGCCAGTTATAACCTGGTGATTGCGACTAATTTTGCATTTATTGTTGCTTATCCTGAAAAGCCGGAACAGCTGAATGAAATGATGGATATTTTTCGGGAAGAGGTTTTTGGTGGAATACCGGAAATTGAAGCATTCGTGATGCAAGAGCCGATGATCTTCTTCCGCTCGTCATCATCTCGCAATATTCATCTCAATATTCATGGTGATGATCTGTCTGCCATGTTGTCGCTGGCTCGGACACTTAAAGATGATATCGCAGAGCAACAGTTAGCAGCGAGCATCAGAGTTGCGCCATCTGAGCAACTCAATGCACAACAATTTATTATCCAGCCGGATAATCGGGAAATCAGTTATTACGGCATGGATTATCACGATGTCAGCGACATTATCAGCACACATAGTGGTGGTATATTCAGTGGTGAATACGTCGATGGTAAAGATCGGTATGATTTTTATATCAAAGGCACTGAGTGGCAGAATCGTGATGAATTACTTCAATTGCCGGTCACGACCCCTGGCGGCGAGATTATTCATCTGGGGAAATTAACGGATATCGAATTAA
Organism: Alteromonadaceae bacterium; assembly: GCA_965656875.1. Classification (GTDB taxonomy): domain Bacteria; phylum Pseudomonadota; class Gammaproteobacteria; order Enterobacterales; family Alteromonadaceae; genus CBFHMJ01. The sequence goes on along the minus strand of CBFHMJ010000025.1, from coordinate 128,475 downwards.
CTAACGGACCTTCTACTGTGCTGAGATATGACGGTATGAGAACGGTCAGGTTAGTTATTTCACCGTTAGCCGATAAAGCTATCGCTGAATCCATCGCTGATTTAAAACAGCTGGTACAAGAATCTTATGGGCATCGACTGGCAGAACATGATTTAAGTCTGTCAATGAAAGGTAGTGCAGATGAATTTGAACAGGCGATGCATCAGATTATTGGCGTAATTTTTAACGCTATGCTGGTGTTAATGCTGCTGGTGGCTTTAACGTTTCGTTCGTTCAGAGAGAGTTTTTATATTCTGTTAACTATGCCTGTTGCTCTTATCGGTGGCGCGATAGCACTGCATTTACTGACGCTGTTTACTACGGTCACGCTCGATATTCTGACAATGATAGGCTTTATTATCGCAATGGGATTGATCGTAAATAATGCCATTCTGGTGTTAACCGAATATCAGTCACTGCGTGAGGCTGGACACAGCCAGCATGTCGCCATTACCAGAGCGATACAATCAAGAGCAAGGCCGATTTATGTGGCGGCGCTGACGTCAATTTTTGGCATGGTGCCGTTGATGCTGTCACCAGGAACCGGTGCTGAAATGTATCGTGGAATGGCTACAGTGTTAGTGGGCTCGATGACGTTTAGCATGTTGTTCAGTGTATTTATTGTTGCAGCATTGCTCAGTGGCCAAGAGCGTCGACCTAAAAAGAAAATGACATCGCCTGACAACCATAAGACGCAAAATCAAGACGGGCAAGCAGCATAATTGCTCCGCTACAGGTAATGCAATTGGGGGGCAATACAGACTCGGTAAACGGCAATCTGATGCCGGATAATTGACAGTGATTGCCTGATATCTTTTTGTTTCATGTAACTTGTATCAGTCGGTTTATATCACTGTTCAGTCGAAATCATTCTTCTTATATCTTGTCGTTTTAACGATAAAAGAAAAAGATCCATTTAAAATTTATCTTCTATTTCCTTCTTGTTTTTAGAAACTTAGCTTAAATAAGCTGGTTCATTTTTCTCTCAAAATGTTTATTAATCCTGTTAATAATTAATTTTTTGCTATAACTATTAATCCAAAATTTATTTGGCATGTATTTTGTTAACTAATTTATAAACAATGATTTATTGACGGGAGCGCCGGGACACGTTTCCGCTATATGGCTTAAAGGTTTAAAGGAATAGCTTTAGCAAACTAATTTTAATAACAGCGGCCAGGTCATGGAGATGTTTTAGCCTTTATAGGCTACGTAGAAATTTACACCAGATAAATCTTACCGGAGAGGGATGCTGTACTCCGGCCATAATAAAAGAGTGTAGGAGATAACTTAATGATTGACTTGATAAAACGCTCCATCATAGGCAAGTCGAGTCGGATTAAAGAAGTTGTAGATTTGATTCAGTTATATGCAAGCTATCCAACACCTGTGTTGATTAGTGGCGAAACTGGCACGGGTAAAGAATTAGTTGCTCGTGGATTGCATTACGCGGGTAAGCATGCAGATGCGCCATTTCTTGCGGTGAATTGTTCAACATTTTCAGATGAATTGTTTGCCAGTGAGGTATTCGGTCATAAAAAAGGCTCGTTCACTGATGCACGCAAAGATCACAAAGGTATTTTAGCGGAAGCAGAAGGCGGGACCGTCTTTTTAGATGAAATTGACAGTTTATCGCTGAAGTCGCAGGCTTCGTTGCTTAGACTGCTACAGGAGGGAGAGTATCGACCTGTAGGGGCAACGGCTAATTGTAAAGCGCATGTCAGAATTGTGGCTGCGTCGAATCGTTACTTACCTGATTTGATCAAACAAGGGCGATTTAGAGAAGATCTCTACTACCGATTGTTGATACTGACGATTGATGTACCGCCATTACGTCAAAGAATCGAAGATGTATCTGAACTGATTCCATATTTCTTCAGCAAGTTTGAACGGCAATATGGATTAGGTCCAAAAATGCTGGCACCTGATATTGTAAAGCAGTTTAAAACGTATCACTGGCCTGGCAATATCCGGGAACTGGAAAATATGTTGCATCGGATTTATCTGACTTGTCCTGATGCAAAAGTGACGTCCTTGTCAGATTCCTTATTGCCGGATAAACAAGGGTTTTGCCCCATTGAGTTGACGTCGGACAAAACTCAGGTGAAAACATCCAGTGAGCGTACAGTGTCAGCGTTGGAAAATGGCCAGTCGGATAAAGTCGTTGTTGTTTTAGATGAGCTGAATTTTGCCGAAGCAAAACGAAAGGCGATTGAACAATTTGAGCAGGATTTCGTAACGGAATTAATGAAGCAGACTAACGGCAATATTACTAAAGCGGCAAGTATCTGTGGTAAAGAGCGAAGTGCATTTGGCAAACTGGTAAAAAAATATAACGTGAAGAATGAAGATGTGTTGGTTTAAGCATTCGAGAAACTAAAACCGCTCTAATTCTTCACTCAAACGACTTTCAGGCTGACCTTATCATTACAGGTCAGCCTGGTAATGATTAGGATTTTTTGACGTACTTTGTCAGGATAACAATTTGCTGCCCGTTGACGCGTCCTTCTATATGTTCCGGATTATCCTGAACCAGTGAAATGTTGCGAACAGCAGTGCCTCGCTTGGCGGTGAAATTAGCACCCTTAACATCCAAATCCTTTACCAAAGTAACAGTATCTCCAGCCGATAATAAAGCGCCATTACTGTCAAGATGCTTCACCTGGTCGGCTTCATCAATCCCTTCACCAGTCGATTTTGCCCATGCAAGCATTTCATCATCAAGATACAGCATATCCAGTAAATCTTGTGGCCAGCCTTCAGCGCTCAATCGAGTAAGCATACGCCACGCCAGTACCTGAACGGCAGGAACCTGACTCCACATTGAATCATTCAGACAATGCCAGTGATGAGCTTCAGTACTGTCTGGATTATCCAGTTGAGAGCGACAGGTCTGACATATAAAAGCATAGGCATCATCACCAATATTAGGAGCGCCTGCGACTTCATAGACAGCAAGATCTTCGGTAGCCTTGCATAGTTCACAGTGATTATCACTGCGTGTCTGAAGATTTTTTTCTGTAGTCATGGGGAATTTCTCAGATTGCATTGTTTGTGATCGACGGAGTGTAGCAAAGAAAGCAAGTAACCACACTAGTTCCAAGGTCAACAGCGCTTAAATTGAATTGATGGCGGAAGCTTAAGCGCTGTTAGCAGGGATTGCTGAACAGCGCGTTAAATGATTGGAGAACGCTAGTGATATGTAGGAGTTACAATGTGAATTGACACGTTGTAACTAGCCCTTTTGTTGATTCCCTGGTTCCCAGCTTATCAATGGCATTAAACAGCCATTTATCCAGAGATGTTTTACAGGCTGCAAAAAAATGGTCATTGCTACAATCAATGGCCTTAACATTCGTTGGTTTTGAACGGAATTTCATGTCATCAAGATCAAAAGATACCTTACAACTCCCTTCTACACCCATAGCCATCTCCGATTTTGGATATTTGGGCGAGACAATTATCAAAGGCTTGATATCTTTCCGATTTTCTATTGCGCTTGCAAGAGGATCAGTTGATGTTACATCAGACGTTGGGGTTTGAATGGATTGACATCCTGTTGCTAAAATGGCTAACGCCAGGGGGATGAAGGGGGTCTTCATGGGTTTGTACTCCTGCTGTCCTTTTTTCCATTTAAAGAAAAGTTGTAAGATTCATTTTTGGTTATTATTCCCGTGTATTTTATCAGCATTTGTGTATTAAAAAAATTGATGTGGCTAAATGTTATGGGAATAACAAGTCGAACTTTGATAAATAATTTAACACTTTAATTAAGAGAAATGACTGAGCAATCATCCAGCTTAGTTTTTATCTTTTTATTATTATTTTAATTATCAAATAGTTAACTATACTGGTGAGTGACGACTGTCAGCGCTGCACAATTAACCTTACGTTTTACATAAGAATGGTGAAATTAGTCAGGGCTGTTTCGCTATTAAGTACGTAATTGCGAATAATTAAGTTCAATTATTTTACTTTATAGACTAATGGCATCTCGGTAGGGAAGTACACCGCATTTCTATATTATGATCTAATTGTAATTAAGAATTACCGGGGAGTAGGGGAAATAATAAAAACCTACGTTCAACGACGATAGTTATTCATTCGGGATTAAGAAAGCAAAAGCCCTGATTATCAGGGCTTTTGCTTTCTTAAACGGTCGACGACTAAAAAAAGAATGATACCTGCTAATGCCCATATCAAAGTCATTGGATCACTACTTTTGCTATTTAACTGGTTTATTCGCTGTGTTGTTTCCATCAACATTTGATGATTGGTTTTAATTGATACCAACGTGAAAAAGTGGCTGCCTCGTCGAGGTACAACGCCTACATGCAATCCTCTCAATTCATCACTGGCATAATCATCAAAGCCAAAATAACTGACTGTTATCTCTTCGCCAGTATCTAAACGTTTTAATTTACTGTACGGCCCACTTCTCGCCGATGAAACCCGACCCAGGTATTCAGCATCAAAATAGATAACATCGTCAGTGGTGTAGGCATCATCAAAGTAGCCCGTTGTGTAAATGGAATAACCAACAAATGCAATTGTGATAGTGATGATGATGGTATTGATGAGTTTTTTTGGTGACGCAGGAATCATGGGACGATATTAAATTTCCAGGTGATAATATTGAGGAAAATCATACCTTAATGATGATTGACGAGCAGTGAATCAAGCGATTTTTCTGGTTGAAACTGTGTAACGAAACGTGTTCAGACCATAAGAACTACAAGAGATATATGTCCTGAACAGTTGCGTTTATTATGCTTAGCGGCATTCTTTGAGTTTGCTCGCATATGAACAAATGGTATCCAGCAGTAGTGCGCTGGCTGGTTTATAGTCATTATTTTTCAGATAGTCAGTAATTTCTAACAAAGGGTTCGGCCCCTCTTTTTCAAGTGAATATTTCACGATAGCACCAAGATTAGCTTTTTGAGTTGCACTGTCTTTCGTTGCGTACCAGGCAGCAAGGCGTTGTAGTGTTTCGGTTGGAACGGAGATATCGAAACCGAACTTTCGGGTTAACGCCGTATAATGAGATTGCAATTTATCGAACCCTCCTGTTTTTGTTTCATAATCTGGCTCCCAGCCTTTGAATGTTGTTGCCAGCGCAAATGTTAAAGAGGGATGTTTTGTCTCACGGTGAGTTGTGTTTGGAAAATGCTTAGCTGCAAAATTAGAGGTCAGGGCTGGCATTAACTTTGCCTTAATTTCATTGAATGGATTTAACATGTGGTCGCCTTCATTCGCCATAGTAATAACGAGAGGTGATTGCTTAGCAAGAAATTCATCTGAGAGGCTTGCCATTCTTAATGTTAGATAACCATCATCCAGTGATGGACTGAAGGCATAGAATTGCGAGAATGACTGACTGTCCCGTAGCCAGAGATCCAGAACAAAACGTCCTGAGTTTGAGTGACCAGATAGTATTTGAAACTTAGCGGTAGAAAAATGCTGGTTAATGTATGGCACAACGTCAGTGAGTAAATACGTCGAGAATGGTGTAGTTTTGCCATTGTCTGGCCTCAATTCCATTCCACTACTTTCTACGCCTACCACAATGAACGAAGGTAAACGATTCATCATTAAATCCAGCGTTGCTAATGTTGGTAGCATATCCCACTGCCCATGAAGCACATAAAGAACAGGCCAGGATTTATTGGGATCGTAATGCTCTGGCAAACTGATATATAGCTGGCGAGTATCATCAAGTGATTTGGCGTGAATGGAATGTTGTTTTGCCAGAATTATATCTTCGGCGAGTATTGGGTGGCTGATAACTATCAGCAAATAAACTAGTAGTGTTCTCACATTATTTCCCTGAGTTCTTTGTATGGAAGTAGTGGTTAGAAATGCTATAAATCCATAAGAATCATACACTAACCACGTAAGGGAGAAGTTTTTAATTTCCCTGGGCAAGTGAACTCAGCTTTTCATCAGTTTTATGGAGCAAAGATGTTTATTGTGAAAAGAGTGGAAGAATTAATTTAGTGAATACTGGTTGCAGATCTGTCGATAATGAGTTCGAGCTCGCCAGAGGCAGCTGGTTTTTAACAGAATGAAATGGAAGTAAAATAAATGGTGGCCCCACCCTGACTTGAACAGGGGACCTACCGATTATGAGTCGGGTGCTCTAACCAACTGAGCTATAGGGCCATTTATTGACGGTAGCGATGCTACCAAAGAAAAGCGGGGCAAGTATAAAAATTTTTCAGTGCCTTGTCACTGTGTTTTTCGCCCTTTTGAATTAAATGATTAAAGAATAACCTTCCCTGGTTATCTATCGAATTCCTTTCAATTTCATCAACTAATCCTGTGGTCGATTAGTGATACTTTCTTCGTAATAATCCGCCGAGTGTTAGTAATGGGATTAACCAGAACAGTGGACCACCACCACCGCCAGAACTGTTTGTGGTTGGTGCTGGTGTTGGTGCCGGAGCCGGTGCAGCCGCAGTGACATTAACAGAGAACGTTTGTTCCGTCACAGCTTCAAAGTCATCGATGGCCTCCACGGCGAATGTTAATGTTGTCGCAGCGGAAGGGGCAGTGAATCGCAATACATTACTGGCAGGATTGGCGATGGATACAGTGGTTCCTGCTGTTTGACGCCATTGCCAGATAATGGCTGAACCTTCCGGGTCTGTGGCGTTAAATGTCAGGCTAACCTGGCTGTTTGCCGCGACACTGGCAGGAATCTCTGGCGCAGTAATAGCTGGAGCCTGATTACTTTCGTCATCACGGATGGTGATCGTGACTTCGTTGTTATCACCGATCAGGTCACTGTTGGCGTGAGACAATCTAACCGTCAACTGTTCGGTTTCTTCTGTCAGGTCATCATTGTTGATATTTAATGTGACAGTTTTAGGAGCCGTATCATTGGCAGCCCAGTTAACCGAACTTTGAGCCAGCGTTGCGTCTGCAGTGCCCGCACTATTCGCTACAACGGCTACGTTCACGGTACGAGCTGCGGTATCGGTGCCGCTACGATTAATGGTCAGTGAAACCGATGTATCCGTTTCTTTAACGGTTAAATCATTGGTTGTGAAGGAGAAAGATGCATCAATCTGTTGTTCAACATCATTTAATGTAACGACTTGCATTGCGTGATCACCAATGCCTAAGCCATTAACCGGATTATTTAGCTTAACAGCAAAAGATTGTTTACCTTCTGTAATAGCATCAGTAGTTGTTGCAACTGTAATCGTTTTGTCTGCGCTGTCATTTGCGGCCCAGCTCAGTGTGCCGCTTGTGCGGGAATAATCATCAGTAGTCGCAGACAAGTTCATAGTGTTGTAGTCAACACTGACTGCTTTGCTGCTATCACCAGTACGCGAAACGGTTAGTGTAACGCTACCACCTTCATCAACCTGAGTTTTATTGGTCGTAAAACTAACGGTTCCGCCAGTGTTCGCGATAGCCGTTTTATCTTTCAGAACATACAAACCACTATTGATGTCACTGACTAATAAGATGCCGTTGTCCAGGTAAGGATAGACGCCCCAGCCACCGTTAAATGACGCGTTGTTTCCAGTAGGAAAAGTGTCAAAGAAGCCGACTTCTACCGGATCTCGCGGATTGGAGATATCCAGCACCGTCATACCTCTTTCATAGTTGGAAAGGTAGTAGCGGTTGCCACGAACAAAGCCATTATGGTCAATCGCTGGCGTGGTACCAGTCCAGATTGACGCCAGTTTAGGTGCTGTCAGATCCGAAATATCAAACAGACGAACTGTTGTGTTCAGGCCATGTCGTTGTTCATCCAGTTCATCGTGAACCAGAACATATCGTTTATCTTCAGACCACCATCCGGAATGTACATAAGAAGCGTTGTTGTATGTGGTGCTGCTTAACATTTCTGGTGATGAATTAATGGTTTTATCCCACAGGAAGAATTCTTGCTCATTGAAATCCATGAAGACTTCACAAACATCGGTTCCGTTAACACATTGCGTATCTTTTCGAGCATCATCAATGACCATTGACGACGCATCGTGAGTGTAGAGAGCTCGGGTGCCATTAACTGGTTTGTAGGCTTCTCTTGGATTAACAGGATCGGACAACTTATAGCTGTTGAAACCGCCGCCAAAGTTGTTTGAGCCGGTAATGTGGAGGTGAGGAGTAACGCCATCCAGCGCGGTGCCGGTTGTATAATCTGCGTTACTTAAATAAACATTGTGGGCGCTTAAATCTGTTTTATCTGTTCGCGCAAGGCTGATTTCTTCGGGTAATTTGGTTAAATCAAGAATCATCATCCCTACAGAAGCACTGTCAGCAGTAACATAGGCGTATGATTCCCAGCGATCTGCAGAACTGTTAAAGCGCTGATAGACCTTGATATCACGCCAGATGGTAGACTGGCTGGACAGAGTACCTACAACACGAGGCTCTGTTGGTTCTGTCACATCAACTACCGATACACCCGCTCGAAGCCCAATGATTGCATACTGTCGATTATCATTCAGGTCAACGAATCCCCAGATATCGTTGGCTGCTGTATTGTTGTTAAAGTCCTGAAGTGGTACATGCGCCAATAAATCAATGTTATTACAGTCAAAGACATCAGCTTTACCATTGGTGCAGGCTTCATTGATCTGATTACCTCTCAGACCGTCAAGAGCGGAGAGTTTTGCATTCAGAGCTTGTGTTTTTTCCGGGCTTAATCCTTTGGTATCTACAACAACCTGAAATCCTTTAGCGTTTAACTCATCCGCGTATTTAAGTGGCACACCGGTCAGATAAACCAGATTTTCTTTGCTCTTTTTATGGTAACCATCTTTTTTACTGTAGCCGGTTTCAACAGGTAATACGGCACTACTTAAATAGAACAGCGTGTCGATGCTTTCAACCTGATATGTACCAGATGCAACAAGAATACGGTCGCCTTTATTGGCGTTTTTCGCTGCGTACTCAATAGATTTACAAGGTTGAGCTTTGTTGTCACAACGTCCGTTATTTACGCCATCGGCTGAGACATATCGGGCTTTATCGTGTTCGGCGTGGGCCAGTGTATTGGCAGAGAATAGTGAGGAGGTTATTCCTGTTAGCGAGGTAGCAGCTGCTATCGCTAAGGAGAGTCGTGATAGTTTGTTTTTCATGGTGTTCTTTGTCCTGAGCAATCCAATTGTAATATCCATTTCCGTTTTATTATTTTATTTTGCGGTTGAATGGAAGGTTCCTGAGTGTATAGCTGATGGTGATTTTTTACATTATTAAAAACTTATATATCTTTGAAAGATAAGAAGTTTGTATGCCAGCACTCAACCTGTAAGTGTGGTATAGATTAGAACGATGGTAAAGGTCATTCGTCGAATTTTATCCAAAAAAAACGGCGCTCTGAAATTCAGTAGCGCCGTTTTTCATCGTTTTCAGAATCTTATTCCAGGAAGCTCTTCAGCTGCTCTGAACGAGAAGGATGGCGAAGCTTTCTTAGTGCCTTCGCTTCAATCTGACGAATACGTTCACGGGTAACGTCAAACTGTTTACCAACTTCTTCTAGCGTATGGTCTGTGTTCATATCGATACCGAATCGCATACGAAGTACTTTAGCTTCACGCGCAGTTAGTCCTGCAAGGACTTCATTGGTTGCGTTCTTGAGGCTTTCCATTGTCGCGTTATCAATCGGCGAATCAATGGTTGTATCCTCAATAAAATCACCCAGATGTGAATCTTCATCATCACCAATCGGTGTTTCCATGGAGATCGGTTCTTTAGCGATTTTCAGTACTTTACGAATCTTGTCTTCAGGAATCTGCATTCGTTCTGACAATTCTTCCGGAGAAGGTTCACGACCCATTTCCTGAAGCATTTGACGAGAAATACGGTTCAGTTTGTTGATAGTTTCAATCATGTGAACCGGAATACGAATGGTTCGTGCCTGGTCAGCAATGGAACGAGTGATCGCTTGTCGAATCCACCATGTCGCATACGTTGAGAACTTATAACCACGACGGTATTCGAACTTATCAACCGCTTTCATCAGACCAATGTTACCTTCCTGGATTAAATCAAGGAATTGTAAGCCACGATTGGTGTATTTTTTAGCAATGGAGATTACAAGACGTAAGTTTGCTTCAACCATTTCTTTCTTCGCACGGCGAGCTTTAGCTTCACCGATTGACATGCTTCGGCTGATATCTTTCAGTTGAGAAATGGTTAAACCCGTTGTTACTTCAATCTCAGCCAGTTTTTCAGTAATACGTGCTAAATCAGCTTTTTCGTCAGCCAGTTTAGTGGAGTAAGGTTGGCCCGCTGCGATTTCAGCATCAACCCATGCCATTGATGTTTCGTTGCCCTGGAAGTTCTTAATGAAAACTTTTTTAGGCACTTTGGCATATTCAATAACGTGCTTCATCATTAAACGTTCTTGTGTACGGACTCTGTCCATCATGCTTCGAACGTTATTGACCATACGATCAAACTGTTTTGGTACTAGTCTGAATGTACGGAAGATGTCGCTTAGCTCTTCGATTTCTTTACGACTGTCCTGGTGAGCACGGCCGTGAATCTTGATTGTGTCACGCGCCTTTTCGTGTTGTGCTCTTAGCTCAGCGAATTTCTCACGAGCCAGTTCTGGATCCGGACCTGTATCTTCTTCGTCTTCATCATCATCGTCATCGTCGTCCATTTCCTCTTGAGGAACTTCCGAGCCTACGTGAGTTGCCATTGGTGCAACGTCGTCAATTTCAGAATCGTCAATGAAACCGCTGATGATGTCGCTAAGGCGCATTTCTTCAGCTTCGAATTTGTCCCATTGTTCTAACAGGTAGGTAATCGCTTCAGGGTACTCAGCAACAGACATCTGTACTGTGTTGATACCTTCTTCGATTCGTTTTGCAATGATGATTTCGCTTTCGCGGGTAAGTAGTTCAACAGTACCCATCTCACGCATATACATGCGAACCGGGTCTGTGGTGCGACCTATTTCTTTTTCTACGCTGGCCAGTGCTTGTGCTGCTGCTTCGGCTGCATCTTCGTCGGTGGTCGACTCTTGCATCATCAATTCATCGGAATCCGGTGCATTTTCAAATACCGGAATCCCCATGTCATTGATCATGCTAACAATATCTTCTATCTGTTCTGAATCGACGATGTCTTGAGGTAAGTGATCGTTAACTTCAGCAAATGTAAGGAAACCTTGCTCTTTTCCTTTAGTGATTAGTAGCTTTAATTGAGACTGAGGACTTTGATCCATAGAATGTGCTCTTCCACCTGGATGGTTAATAATAAGGACGCAGTTAATCGACCATTATATCAGCCTATGCAAGAAGTGACCAGAATTAACGCGAGACTCTGCGCGGAAATTTTAATCGTCTTCATATTTTATGCGTCATACGTCGGGTTAGTATTGTAAATACTCAAGACATCTGTCTGATTAATCAGAGGTATTCTTTGACGTTGTTCTCGTGGAGGTTACAAAGTGTCAAAGATTAATCCTGACTCTGAATATGTGTATCCATCTATAGATTTTCAATGGGTATACTGGGATATTTCACAGGAAATTATTCCGGTTTATTCAGAGCATGTTCTTATTCTAGTTGTTTTTTTGCGGGGGCTTTTGCTGGCGACTACTTAATGCCTGCACCAGGGACTGATATTCTCGTCGTTCATTCGCATTTAATGCTGTGGTTTTCTCTTTTAACAATAATTGATCGAGCCTGTGACGTAAGTATTCATCCAGGAGAAATTGAAATGTTTGCTGGAAATCTTCGATAAGCGACTCTTCATGAATATGGTGAGTCCACAAGGTCAGTTTAGCGAGATATTCACCTTCTTTTCTTTCCCTGAATAACTCAAGAATCTGCGCAGTAGAATTTACTTGTTGACTGGTTATCAACTGCTGGATTTCAACCAGTAAATCGAACCCGGGAATATCAATGTTTCGGTAAGAGTCATGCCATTTTACGGCGTTCACCAGATCGGGGTGTTGCACCAGCAGGGCAATAGCACGACGCATCGGTGTTATTTTTAACTTGTTGGTTTGAGGTAATTTAATCGTCGGTTTGCCAATATACTGGCTTAATCGATTCTTATCTTTACCGACTAATAAGGATAAACGTTCCAGCAAATTATCACGGTAGAAATCACTGGGGATTTTTTCAATCAGTGGTTTGGCTGTTGCAATCAGTTCTGCACGACCTGCATCGGTACCAAGGTTGATATCAACGATTAGTTTATCGAAAAAGAACTGAATGAAATCAATTGATGCAGCGAGGCGTTGCTCGAAAGCTTCTTTGCCTTCCTTACGGATTTGTGAGTCCGGATCTTCGCCGTCAGGTAAGAAGACAAAGCGTAAATCATTGCCATCTTTAAGGTGAATCAGTGCATTTTCAACAGCACGCCATGCTGCATCACGGCCCGCTCTGTCACCATCATAGCAGCAAACAACTTGTTTAACGGTTCTGAACAATGTTTGTATATGCTCTGGTGTTGTTGCTGTACCAAGTGCTGCAACGGCATAATCAACACCATTTTCAGCCAGAGCAACAACATCCATATAACCTTCAACGACCAGAACCCGTTTCAGATTCTCTTGTTGACGAACTTCATACAAGCCGTAAAGTTCGCGGCCTTTATGGAAAATGCGTGTTTCTGGTGAGTTCAGGTATTTTGGTGTGCCATCTCCAAGAACTCGCCCCCCAAAGGCAATGACTTTGCCTCGTTTATTACGGATAGGAAACATCAGACGGTCGCGGAAAAAGTCGTAATCACGTCCGTTGTTGTGACTTAGTAGTTTTAGATCATGTAACTGCTGGCGTTGCTGGTTGTTTCGACCGAGTTGATTCAGCAAGTGATTCCATTCAGATGGTGCATAGCCAATTCGAAAGCGTTTTACCGTTTCTCCGCTCAGGCCCCGTGTTTTCAGGTAATCAATTACCGTTTGTGCGTTTGCATGGCTTTTTAACTGGTGTTCAAAAAACGTAGTAGCCTGATCCATAAGCTCATGATCAGAAGCTGCCTGTTCTCTGGAAACACTGGGTTTCCAGTTAGCATTATTGCTGCTTTGTTCACGAGGTACTTCAATTCCCTGACGCTGTGCCAGTTCTTCGATCGCTTCCACGAACTCCAGCTTTTCGTATTCCATTAAAAATGAAATAGCATTGCCGTGAGCACCACAACCAAAACAATGATAGAACTGTTTTTCTTCACTGACGGTGAAAGAGGGGGTTTTCTCATTATGGAATGGACAACAGGCCTGATAATCCTTACCTGCCTTTTTAAGTTTTACGATACTGTCGATTAAATTCACAATATCGGTTCTGGCAAGCAGGTCATTGATGAAATCTTTTGGAATCAATCCGGCCATGCAAAGGAGTCCTGAAACATTTAGCTGTCGACTATTTGGAAAAGTAGATAACGACGTATTGAAGCGAAGGGGGATTTTATCTTAGTAACGGGCAGAGTTTAAGTAGTGCTTGATAATCAATATCGTTGATAAGGCACTTTATAACGGCATCAGATAAAAACGTCAGAAACAAAAAACCGCACATCAGTGCGGTTTTCAGATGATAGTCGGGTCATATAACCCGGCAAATGGCTTAATTGCTAAGTCGTTGCTTAACAACACCATTTACAGCAGACATGTCGGCACGGCCAGCCATTTTCGGCTTAAGCGCACCCATTACTTTACCCATGTCTTTCATACCGTCTGCCCCAGTATCGGCAATAGCAGCATCAATCAAATCACTGATTTCCTGCTCGGTAAGTTGCTGTGGTAAGAACTCTTCCAGTACTGCAATTTCGGCAGTTTCTGCTTCAGCAAGCTCGGCTCGGCCTGCCGCAGTATACTGGCTGACGGATTCTCTGCGTTGTTTTACGGCTTTGGTAAGTACCGCAGTGATTTCGTCGTCGTTCAGTGTTTTCTTATCATCAATTTCGATTTGCTTGATAGCGGCCAGAGCCATACGAATAGTACCAAGACGTAATTTGTCTTTGGCTTTCATCGCTGCTTTCTGTTCGTCTTTTAGCTTATCAATCAGGCTCATGAGGATTACTCGTGGTAAATGTCTGAACGAAAAATTAGTGTAGCTTGTTTGCGTTGATCTAAAACTTACAATCCGGATGGATGAGTATCAGATTTAAAAGTACAGATGAATAAAGATTATAGAAAAGAATTCAAGCTAAGTGCTTGAGAGGATTGACCAACGTGCGAATCACGTTGGCCAACACCAATTAGTAAAGTTTTACGCGACGTGCGTTTTCGCGATTAACTTTCTTCAGGTGACGCTTCACAGCAGACGCTTTTTTGCGCTTACGCTCTGAAGTTGGCTTTTCATAGAATTCGCGACGACGAACTTCAGAAAGGATACCTGCTTTTTCACAAGAGCGCTTGAAACGACGAAGAGCGATATCAAACGGCTCGTTTTCTCTTACTTTAACGATTGGCATTAATTACTCACCTCGAGTATGTAATTATCTGTACGATTGTTGGTCTAAAAGACCTGCAAACAAAAAAGGTGCGGCATTTTAATCTTAATGGCCTGTCAATGTAAAGCCTTAGTGCTGTTAAACCCTTATTTAATGTTGATGGCGCATCCAGGGCATCTTTGAGGCTTAAATCTACAGGATTTTATCGCCTTTTTATCGTTTAAACAGGTCGTTAAAACATCGATAGTAGTTAATATCTCGGGTGGTTTAATTCGGACATTTAGTGCTAATTTATTTTGGTAATTCATTGATATTTAAATTATTTGTGTTTTCATGCTCCGTAGCGGAACTATTCTGTTTAGCAAGGTTGCTTAATGTTTCTCGTATGTTCAGGTTGTATGGATAAAAAGAATATGGCGAATCAGGCAACCCCAGGTAATTATTAATGCTGTTGAATGGGTTTTGCAGTCTGATAGATAAGCCTGTTGGGAAGTTCACCCTGCAAATTCTGGTTAATTGACGACATTACGTATAGAATCCCGCTTCTTTTTATTCCAGACAATAAACCACACTATGTAACTGTTAATGTGTGGTACTGGCTACAAACTGACAGAAAACAGGTTTTTCGGACGAACATTATGCTGATACTTGGTATTGAATCCTCATGTGATGAAACTGGCGTTGCTCTCTATGATGAAGATAAAGGGCTTTTGGCTCACCGTCTTTATAGCCAGGTAAAAGTTCATGCTGATTATGGTGGTGTGGTTCCTGAGTTGGCTTCTCGGGATCATGTTCGTAAAACGATTCCGTTGGTAAAAGAAGTTTTGCAAGCTGCTGGTGTTGAAAAGTCGGATATTCATGGTGTTGCATTTACAACAGGACCTGGATTGGTCGGTGCGTTGTTAGTTGGTACGTGTATTGGTCGTAGTCTGGCTTATGCATGGGACGTTCCTGCTGTGCCGGTTCATCACATGGAAGGCCATTTGTTGGCCCCCATGCTCGAAGACGATGTGCCGGATTTTCCATTCGTTGCACTTCTGGTGTCTGGTGGGCATACCATGCTGGTGAAAGTGGATGGTATTGGTCAGTATCAAATTCTGGGTGAATCAGTTGATGATGCTGCCGGAGAAGCATTTGATAAAACGGCCAAGTTATTAGGACTGGACTATCCCGGCGGTCCTTTACTGGCGAAGTTGGCTGAGTCTGGTTCGGCCGAACGGTTTGTTTTTCCTCGTCCAATGGTCGATCGTCCTGGCCTGGATTTTAGCTTTAGTGGGTTGAAGACGGCAGTAGCTAATACTATTCGCGAACAACAAAAAGATGGTGCTGAAATGTCTGACGAACTAAAAGCAGACATTGCCTGTGGTTTTGAAGTTGCAGTAGTTGATACTCTGGCCATCAAATGCAAACGAGCATTGAAAGAAGCTGGATGTAAGCGTTTGGTTGTTGCTGGCGGTGTGAGTGCAAACAAACGCTTGCGCAGTAAGCTTGCTGATATGATGCAAAATCTGCGTGGACAGGTTTATTATCCTCGAAATGAGTTCTGTACAGATAATGGTGCGATGATTGCGTTTGCGGGGATGCAACGGTTAAAAGCAGGGCAGGTTGCAGATCTTGCGGTGAAGACCAATCCACGCTGGCCGATTGACACGTTACCAGCGGTATAGTGTCAAACTTGCGTTATTAAAAATAGAACGTTATTGGAATAAGACGACAGGGCTGTGTATTCAGTATCATCAAATGGTGGTATTGAAGATTGCTACTCGCCTTTACTGGACGATTCAGCTGTTTTGTCTTCTATCTTTTCCTTCTTTTTCTTCTTCTTTTTTCCTTTCTCGAAAATCGTTTCTTCCTGCCCTTTAAGCAATCTGACAATGTTTTCTCTGTGACGGAAAATAATTAGCGCCATTAGCATAATAACCGGCACCGTATACAAGGGTTTAATGAACCAGGTATAAATTGGCGCGAATGATACGGTAACTATGGCCGCCAGTGACGAATATCGTGTGGTAATCAATACAACCAGCCAGGTTGCAATTAATAGTCCTCCCAGATCCAGTCCAATAGGTAATAACGCGCCAAAAGCGGTGGCGACCGCTTTGCCACCTTTAAATCCAAAAAAGACAGGATAGATATGTCCAAGGCATGCAGATATCGCGATCAATCCGAGGAAAACTGGCTGAATCCCGAGAAAGTAAGCGCCCCAGACTGGAATAGTCCCCTTCAATACATCACAAAATAAGGTAAGGATTGCCGGAACAGCACCACCCAATCGATAGATATTGGTTGCTCCGGGATTGCATGATCCGTGTTTACGAGGGTCGGGTAATCGCCATATCTGGCTGATTAAAACGGCCGAGCTTATTGAACCCAAAAAATAAGCAAGGATTATGACTGCTATCGCAATTAATGACATTTCAAACGTTTCTCAGCCGATAATAATAGGTTACTATTTCGCGCTCATTTTGCCTGACCCTGATAAGTTACGACAGATGGTTGATTTTCAGGCAGAATCGCTGATTCCAAAATAAGAAAAATGATGTTTTTAGCTACCGTGTGGTAAGCCTGCACAGTGTAAGACTTTTTGTAGCTGCATGGTATCTGATCAGTTAAAAATAGCGCCAACAATGGGAGTAGAACGTGGATATAGTATTCATCAATCAATTGTCGGTAGAAACAACCATTGGTGTTTATGATTGGGAAAAGACCATTCGACAAACACTCAAACTGGATATCAAGATCGGTTGTGATATTCGTTCCGCCGCTGCGGGCGACGATATTGCTCAAACGATCGATTATGCTGAAGTTTCCACTCGCTTGTTGAAACATATTAGCAGTAATACCTTTGAACTCGTTGAAACGGTAGCGCAACAAGTCGCAGATATTATTATCAATGAATTCAATGCTCTATGGGTAAGCGTGACCTTGTTTAAACCTGGAGCTGTGCCTGAAGCTGATTCTGTAGGCGTACAGATTGAACGATTTGCAGATTCTGCTGACAAATAACCCTGATGACCGGACGATGGCTTAGCCATCATGTCAAAGCAATAAGAGGATTTATCGTGGCCGCTATCTATATCAGTATTGGTAGTAACATTGAGCGAGAGAAATATATCAAAAATGCACTTGAGCAACTGGAAGCAACGTTTGGTGCATTAAGCGTTTCATCAGTTTTTGAGAGTGAAGCTGTTGGATTTGAAGGAGATGATTTTTATAACCTGGTTGTTGGGGCTGACACAGACAAGCCTTTGACTGATGTAGTTCAGATTTTAAAGCAAATCGAAGAGGACAATGGTCGTATTCGTTCTGCAAAGAAGTTCAGTGCAAGAACACTCGACCTGGATATCCTGACTTATGATGATCTGGTGGTAGAAGAGCCCGCTCAGATCCCGCGTGATGAAATTACCAAAAATGCGTTTGTGCTCTGGCCTCTTGCCGAGATTGCACCTGACGTTTTACATCCTACCGAAAAACAGTCTTATGCCGATCTATGGCAGCAATACGACAAATCAAAACAAAAACTATGGACCGTTCCATTCGAATGGAAAACTGAATACTCATGAGTACACTTGAAACAATCTTTTTGGCATTAATTCAGGGATTAACAGAGTTTTTGCCAATTTCCAGCTCGGCACACCTGATCATTCCTTCTCAGGTGTTGGGTTGGAAGGACCAGGGACAAGCTTTTGATGTCGCGGTCCACGTCGGTACATTATTGGCGGTATTGTTATATTTTAAGGATGAGTTGATCAAAATGGCTGGTGCCTGGTTTTGCTCTGTCAGCCAACGAAAACAAACAACTGACAGCTTGCTGGCATGGTGGCTAATTGTTGCGACAATTCCAGCAGGGCTATTTGGATTTCTATTTAAAGACTTTATTGAAGAAAATCTACGTTCAGCACTTGTGATTGCAGCAACCACTATCATCTTTGGTGTGCTACTGGGATTTGCTGATAAAAAAGCAACTCAGCAGCGGGTGATAGAGCATATTTGTTGGAAAGATGCGTTAATTATCGGATTCTGTCAGGCACTGGCAATGATTCCGGGTACTTCCCGATCAGGTATTACTATTACTGCTGGATTAATGTTGGGGCTGGATCGTCAGAGTGCAGCACGTTTTTCATTCTTAATGTCAATCCCTATTATTACACTGGCTGGCGGTTATCATGCGGTGAATCTGGTGTTGAGTGACACGGCGGTTGACTGGCGAGCGCTTATTATCGGCAGTGTATTGTCTTTTGGTAGCGCACTGGCTTGTATTCATTATTTCCTGATGTTTGTTGAGCGAGTGGGTATGACACCTTTTGTTATTTATCGATTAATTCTTGGCTTTGGATTATTGATTTTCGCTCTGTAATCAATGCCTTCAGTACAAACTGAATGAAGTAAATAAGATTAAAACGGCGCATAGACTAAGTCTGTGCGCCGTTTTTTAGTTAACGACCAGCCCTGGTGTTAATCTTCTGGCCAGGAATACGTTGATTTAAACTGGCCAATAGCCAGTGTTCTCCGTATATCCAGCTGTTCTCGGATTGCTTTTCCTTGAAAACCATCAGCGATTACATCCCGCACGGGAACCTGACTGGCCTGTTCAAAGGCCTGTAGCAGATAGTCTGCCTGAGGGTAGGGTGACGTTTCGAGTCCCGTTCTGCCGTGGGCATCATACAGGCAGCAATTAACCAGTTGTTTGAAGCGTTCAGGTTGTCTGAAAGCATCGGTTGCCGAGAGTACTTTTAGTACGGTCTTTGGCTTTAATTGCTTCACCTGATGAACGTGTGTGTGGTATTCAGCAACCAGCAGTGCAAGCGCACGACATTTGTTCGGTACGCGGATTCGATCTGATAAAGCATTGATGGGAGCAAGTCCCAATTTTTCATGACCGTAATGGTGTGGGTAATTGTCTTTTGGTGTTAACCCCTTGCCGAGGTCATGTGTCAGGCAAGCAAAGCGTTCTTCCAGTGATGCGCCAGCTTTTGCCGCTTCTTTTAATACCAGTAACGTATGAATACCACTGTCCACTTCCGGGTGATGTTTCTCTGGGTTTGGAATGCCCCAAAGGCAAGCGAGTTCCGGCGCAAAAGCGTTAAGTGCGCCGGTTTTATATAACACCTCGAAATATACGTCGGGGCTCTTTTCCATCAGTGCCCGGCTGGTTTCTTGCCAGACTCGTTCTGCGGTCAGAAATTCGATTTCGCCACTGTTTACGATTTGTGACATTAACTCAAGCGTTTCTGGCGCAATGGTGAAGCCCAGATGAGCGTACCGAGCAGCGAAGCGTGCAACACGTAAGACTCGAAGCGGATCTTCCGCAAACGCAGGAGAAACGTGTCGTAAAACTCGTTGAGCCAGATCTTGTTGACCATTCCAGGGATCGTGGATGACACCGTGTTGGTCTTCTGCTATTGCATTAATTGTCAGGTCACGACGCATTAAATCATCTTTCAGGGTAACGGACGCTGACGTATCGAAGGTGAACCCTCCATAGCCTTTTCCTGTTTTACGCTCTGTTCTTGCCAGCGCGTATTCTTCTTTGGTATCAGGATGCAAAAACACCGGAAAATCAGCACCAACTTGTTGAAAACCCTGTGTAAGCATATGGTCAGGCGTTGCACCGGTTACAACCCAGTCTTTGTCTTTAACTGGCTGATTAAGAAGCTTATCTCGTACTGCTCCTCCAACAAGATATATCTGCATTAACTTTCCTATTGAGCATTTTTTTGCAATGATAGCCGACATTTGAAAAACGGTGGCGGCAATGAATGTCGCAGATTATCCGTAGCATGCTGTTAAAAGCAATCCTGTTAATGAATATAAGTAGAGTGTTCTGATGTACACCGGATTTTTTGGGTTATCTGAAAAACCTTTTTCTATCGCACCAAATCCCGATTATTTGTATATGAGTGGCCGACATACGGAAGCATTGGCTCATTTAACATTTGGTTTGGGTGATGCGGGTGGTTTTGTATTGCTGACAGGTGAAGTAGGCACCGGAAAGACGACAGTTTCGCGTTGTATGTTGGAGCAGTTACCAGAAACAACAGAAGTTGCCTTTATTCTAAATCCGGCATTATCAGAACTGGAGTTACTGGCCACCATTTGTGATGAATTTCGTATTCGTTACAAAAAGTCGGATGCGACATTAAAAAATCTTACCGATAAGATCAAAAATCGGCTGTTAAAAAATCACGCTGCCGGTAAACATACCATTCTGATCATTGATGAAGCTCAACATCTTCAGGCTGAAGTGCTTGAGCAATTACGATTACTGACCAATCTGGAAACAAATACCAGGAAGCTACTGCAAATAATTTTGATTGGTCAGCCAGAGTTACAGGAATTGCTGAAACGTCAGGAATTACGTCAGTTAGCACAACGTATTACGGCTCGTTACCACTTGCTGCCTTTAACGGTTGAAGAAGTGACTCTCTATATTCAGCATCGATTGAATGTCGCAGGATGTCAGCGTCCGGTGTTTTCGCCAAAAGCAATTCAGTTAATTCATCAATACACAGGCGGTATTCCTCGGCTGGTAAATTTGTTATGTGATCGATGTTTAATGGGGGCTTATTCCCAACAGGTTGCTATGGTGGAGCCGGGTGTTGTTAAACAGGCCGCACAGGAAGCATTGTTACATCATCAACCCTCGGGAATGCCAGCTTCAGGACAGTCAACGCATTGGAAGATAATTGCAGGTGTCCTTGGATTTTTATTATTGATGGGGCTTGGATTCGGTGTGGCTGTCTGGACTGGTGGGAATAGCACGCCGCCCGCTACGGTTCAACCAATGAACCAGACTCAACCTTCTGCTGATGCTGTACCACAAGGCAAACAGCAATCAAATCAACAAAAAACGACGGATAATGGTAACGGCTCATCGTTGGAGCCCACGCCACAAACTGTCGACGCTTCAACCAGCGAAAACAAGCATTAAGATTGTTCGGATTTATTCATGTCATATTTATTAGATGCCCTTAAGAAGGCAGATGGAAAAGAAACCACTGGCGCAGCGCCGGTTGGACAGCCACAGCCGATGGTCGTGGTTAATAAGGGCTCAGGTGCTTTTATCTGGTTGTCTGTTGTACTGGCTGTTTTACTGGCTTTGACGGTTGGTTATCTGCTTGGAAATCGCTATACATTGAGTAACGAACAAGAGCGAGTCACGCAAATTGTTCCTCAACCCGTCGTTATTCAGACACAACCTGCTGCATCAGCTAATGGTAACACTACTACCAATACGACAGCGTTAAATACTCAGCCGCAATCTACCGTGGCGGTGAGTACAGAAGCGGATCAACAAACGCCCTCAAATATAAATACAGGTGACGTTGCAACATCAAATACACAGACAGCTTCATTGGATGCTCAGACAAACCAGAGTAATCAAGCACAGGGAGTTACTGCTGCTGTTACAGAAGCGAAACCAGAGGATGAATCTCAACTGGTCGTTGTGCCAAATGCTGATGGTGTAACCGTTTCGTTGCAGCCTGAAGAACGTGTTTTAGGCTATCAGCCCGGCAAGGATAATTCGGTCAAGAGTGAGCAACGTAAAGAACAAGAGGCAATAGCTGAAGAATTAGGTGGTAAGTTGTTGACCAATAAAGTAGACGAAGCCGAAGTTGCGATGGACCAAATCCCGGCTGACCTGGTTGATCAGTTTCGTCGTGCTGTGTCCGCCAGTGTGTCATCAGAAGCACCTGATGATGCGTTTGGGGAAACTGATGCAGAAGATGACATAAAACCTCTGACACAATTGCCGCCATCGGTGCAACAACGAGTGCCCGCAATGTCTTTTGACACCCATATTTATGCCTCTGAAGCCAGTCAGCGTTGGATTAAAGTTAATGGCAAGGTGGTACAGGAAAAGCAGTGGATCACAGCTGAAGTACAGGTGGTTCGCATTGAACCTCAGTATGTCGTATTACAAATGGACTATTACCTGTTCACGTTACCAGCACTTTCTGAGTGGGGTGGTTAACGTTGAGACCAACGTTTAATCCAAAAATAATGACCTGGTGAACATGATTGACCAATACAAAAAAAGAGCTTTTTAAGGCTCTTTTTTTGTATCTTTAGCTTTTTTATTTTAGTCGCACGTACTACCAAATAACGGTTACAGATAGTTATGCATGTCGAGTCCGTATTTTTCTGGATTTACACAGGCTTCAATTTCATCTTGCTGGTGGTGAACCAGGTCAATGGTTTTCACATCAATATGATGTTGATGTTTTGCATTATAAACCAGTTTGATTTTTGGTCGGGTAGGGTGATTAGCATTGTGATGAGTGACGATGCCCAGCCTGCCCGATTTTAGCCTGACGACGGTCCCTACCGGGTAAATACCAATACACTTAATGAATTTAGGCAGTAATTCTGCATCCAGTTCATTCGGGGCTCGTTCCATCATGAGCCTGAAAGCTGCTAACGGGCCTGATTCTTTATTTTTGTTGGTTTGGCGGGTGAGATTATCGTAGATATCAACGATGGTCATCATGCGGGTGTGCATGCTGATTTGTTCGCCTTTAAGTCCTGCGGGGTAGCCTTTGCCATTGAGTAATTCATGATGATTGATGGCAACTTCCCGGCTGATGGGAGACAGATCTTTCATCTCACTGAGTATGTCTGCGGTATGTGAAATGTGAGTCTGGTCCATTTTTACTTCTTCTGGAGTCAGCCGAGTCGTTTTATTCAGAATTTCTTCAGGCAAACGGACTTTACCGACATCATGTAACATAGCACCGACAGCTAACTCATTAATGATTTTTTTATCTAAATCAAGGTGTTTGCCAAACACAGCCATCAGTGTGGCGCAACTAATTGCGTGTTCCAGCAGGTGAGCATTCTTATCGCGAATCCGGGCGAGGCATGACATCGCATCAGAGTTTCTGAAAACAGATTCAATGAGATTATTGGCAACATTTTCCAGTGGTTTTGCATCAACCAGGTTGTCTCGTTGAATGTCGTTTAACAGGGATTTTTGGATATTCCTGGTTTCTTCGAGGATAGCGCGAGCTTTAGTTAGTTCAACATCCAGGTTTGCTTTTCGTTTCGGTTTGTCTTCCTTTAATTCTTCGGTTACATCGTCTTTTTCCTGATTGACGCTGCGCGCCATATCAATCTCAAGTTCAAGAATGCCATTTTCTTTGAGTTGAGAAATAACTTTGCTGCTACGAACCAGACCCGTATGTCTGATTCGCAGGGTTCCAACCTGTTTTGTGACCGAAACAACGTAACTACCTTCGGTTAAATCATCAATTGAGACTCTTTTAACGGTACTCATAACCCTCCGGCAGCCTTATTTTTATCATTTTAATTGAGGAATGCTGTTCTGAAGAATCGTAACAGGTCAATCCGGAAGTCTTCCGGTTTAACACTGGCTTCTATTTCATCGTCGATCTTTTTATCGGACAAATCAATGTCTTTAACTTCTGTGTAATGATTAAATTTTGTGTGATAGAACGTTTTTACCACTGGTGCTAGTGGGCTATTGAAATTAGATTGAGTCACTATAGCCAGTTTCTGGCTTTTCAATTTTACGAGTGAGCCAACCGGATGTATGCCCATTGCTTTGATAAAAACATCCACAATTGAGCCATCGTAATTAACACCGCTTTCCTTTTTAAGAATCTTAAATGCCTTTATTGGATTCATACCTTCTTTGTAACAGCGATCTGCTGTCATGGCATCGTAAGAGTCGACAACGGCAATCATTCGCGACCATTTAGAGAGTTTGTCACCGTCAAGACCACTCGGGTATCCGGTGCCGTCAAGACGCTCATGATGGTTTTGTGCGATATCAACACTAATAGCCTGAATATCCGGAGACAAAGCCAGAATATCAACACTGTACTCTACGTGGCGTCTCATTTCTGCCATTTCTTCCGGGGTTAGTCTTCCCGGTTTATTGAGAATTTCATCAGGTACTCTGACTTTACCAAGATCATGAAGTAATGCGCCGGTAGCCAGCGCATGGATGACTTCACGATCAAAATTCATGTGTTTAGCAAGAATAGTGATCAGAATTGATACGTTGATGGAATGTTGTAGCAGGTATGCATCTTTTTCGCGGATACGGCACATGAATGCGAGGGCGTCCTGATTTCTGAACACCGAGTCGATAAATGAATCTGCCAGTTTTTGTACGGGTTGAATATCGACTGGATTACCGTTTTTAATGTCGCGAATTGCACGCTTTTGAAGTTGCATTGCTTCGTTGTATAACACTTTTGCTTCACCCATCTCTTTATCGAACGATGCTGTTCGATGATGAGGGGGATGAGTTGTGTCTGGTATTTTTGCTGTCGACGCGTCGTTCGATTCAGCGGATTGTTCTTCCTGACCCGGTAAAATTTTTGATGGGTCTATTGCTACTTCAAGGATACCTTTCTGTCGGAGCATGGTGACGGCTTTTGGGGTGCGAACAAAGCCCTGCGTCTTGATTTTAAGGGTACCTTTTTGAGTCAGAACTTTTTCGACGAACATACCTGGTTGAAGCTCATCTATAGAGATACGTTTTAGCATGAGTAAAAACCTTTAAAATCAATATCAACCATTCAGTAAGTGGATGAACCTGGGTCAGTTGTATCCATTTATCTGTTTCACAGTCGATAAAATTAGCAAATTTCTTATGCAGCGAGAAGCTTTTTGCAGAAAATCACCGGGTATTTAGTGTTCTCTGAGCAGTATTCAACACTGGTACGCTCATACGCTGAAATAAATTGCGTCGTTATACAAGTGTAGTTCTTGTGATGAATTCAGGATCTGTGACAGATACCGATAATTTTATACTCAAAACAAAAAAGCCGACGTTTAAAAGTCGGCTTTTCCTGAGGCGGTTTAAATCAAACGATTTAGTTTAACCATCACCTAACGTTAATAATGTCGCATTCCCACCAATAGCGGTCAGATTATTTGTATAGGTTTTTTCTGTTACAAAGCGGTGTAAATAGTGAGGACCACCCGCTTTCGGTCCTGTACCGGACAACCCTTGACCACCAAATGGTTGAACACCAACAACAGCGCCAATCTGATTCCGATTGATATAGACATTACCGACATTAACACGTTGTGCAATGTATTCAGCATGGCCTTCGTTACGGCTATGAATGCCGAGTGTTAAGCCAAAGCCTGTGTTGTTGATATCATCGATAACTTTATCCAGTTCGCTCTCTTTATAGCGAATAAGATGGAGGATCGGCCCGAAGTGTTCTTTATCCAACTGAGCGATGCTGCCAATTTCTACAGCAGTCGGTTGAACAAAGGTACCATTGCTCGTTTCTGCTGGCATTGGCGTCTGACTTAGCAGTTTGCCTGAACGACTGATATCTGCAATGTGCTGATCCAGGCCTTGTTTAGCCCGTTGATCAATGACCGGACCTACGTCTGTTTTATAGGACATTGGATCGCCAACTGTCAGTTCTTGCATTGCACCTTCAAGCAAGTCAATCACTCTATCTGCAATGTCTTGCTGAACGAACATCACTCGACAGGCTGAACAGCGTTGACCGGCACTCTGAAATGCAGAACTAACAACATCATTGATGACTTGCTCAGGTAGTGAAGTACTGTCCACGATCATAGCATTCTGGCCACCGGTCTCTGCGATTAGTGTCGCAATTGGACCATCACGTTCGGCCAGGTTTCGGTTAATCCTTTTCGCTGTGCCAGTTGAACCCGTAAAACACACACCGGCAATGCGAGGATCTGTCGTCAATAAGTTTCCGACAGTCGCGCCTGTACCAGGAAGTAACTGAAGCGCCCCCCCAGGAAGACCTGCTTCAAGCATTAATTGAACGGTACGCCATGCAACTAACGATGTTTGCTCTGCTGGTTTTGCGATGACGGTGTTACCCGTTACCAGGGCTGCAACAACCTGACCCAGGAAAATCGCTAAAGGGAAGTTCCATGGGCTGATACATACAAATACTCCACGACCTTGCAGGTGCAGCTCATTAGATTCACCTGTTGGACCGACCATGACATCCGCTGTAAACATACTACGCGCTTGTTTTGCATAGTAACGACAGAAATCAACAGCTTCACGAATCTCATCAATGCCATCCTGAAGCCCTTTACCAGCTTCAAGTGTACATAGCGCGATAAGTTCCATTTTGTGCGTTTCAAGCAGGTCAGCCGTTTTATCCAGAATGTCGGCTCGGACCTGAACGTCGGTGTTGTTCCAGACAGGGAAATTAGCGGTTGCTACATCAATCGCTTGTTTAATTTGCTCTTCACCCGCAAAAATGACAGTGCCAGGACTTTGTTGGTGATTATGAGGACTCTTAACAGTAAAGACTTCCCCTTTGTTTACGGATTCACCATTAATAATCGGAGTTGCATGCCAGTTTTTGCCTGCAAATTTATGTAGAGCATCAAAGAATGGATTTGCCTGGCTTTCAATCATCAGATTGACACCTGATGAATTCTTACGGCCTGCACCATAGATGTCTGGCGGTAAAACGATTTTGTTGTTAGCCAGATTATCCATAAATGGTTTGACGGTTCTGAGTGGGTGTTCAGTTAATTGATGAATCGGCGTTTCCGGGTCAACTAACTTATGAACGAAAGACGAGTTAGCACCGTTCTCAAGCAGGCGGCGAACTAAGTACGGCAGTAAATCTTTATGCGCGCCAACCGGGGCG
This sequence comes from Alteromonadaceae bacterium, assembly GCA_965656875.1. Classification (GTDB taxonomy): domain Bacteria; phylum Pseudomonadota; class Gammaproteobacteria; order Enterobacterales; family Alteromonadaceae; genus CBFHMJ01. The sequence goes on along the minus strand of CBFHMJ010000025.1, from coordinate 101,428 downwards.
TAGATACGGCAATTTGTTGATGCGGATTTCTCCATAACCGTATCGTATAGTTCATCACCCATCCCGTGCAGACGTTGGAATTCAAAATTTCTGTCGCCAGCCATTGCCTGAATACTAACGACGGTATGCGCATTGTGTGTCGCAAACTGAGGATAAATGTAACCGCGAGTTGCATCGCTTAGTAGATATTTAGCACAGGCCAGATAGGAAACATCGGTATTTGCTTTACGTGTAAATACCGGATAGCCCTCGATACCCATTTGTTGACACAGTTTAATTTCACTGTCCCAATAAGCACCTTTTACTAGGCGAAGTGGAATTTCGTCGCCTTGTTGACGAGCAAGTGCCGTTAACCAGCATAATACAGGTAAGCAGCGCTTAGAGTAGGCTTGTACAACGATTCCCAGCTTGCCCCAGCCTTTAACAGACTCATCACGATACAGTTTTTCAAATAAGTCGAGAGACAGCTCCAGACGATCAGCTTCTTCAGCATCAATCGTCAGGCCAACATTGACTGAACGGGCTTGTTTGATCAGTTTAAGCACTGTATCAGCCATTTCTGTCATGACACGGTCGCGATTGGCAATTTCGTAGCGAGGATGCAACGCAGACAATTTGATTGAAATAGTCGGGGAAGGGACGTTTTTATTGTTCAGTGATTCGCTGCCAACGGCATCAATTGCCTGAGAATAATCATTGAAGTACTTCTCTGCGTCGGATTTGGTCAGCGCTGCTTCACCCAGCATATCGTATGAATGGGTGTAACCATCATCACGATTACTGCGGCTGGCTTTTAATGCCTCTTTGATTGTACGACCCAGTACAAACTGTTTACCCATGATTTTCATAGCGGCGTACATGGCATTTCGAACCATAGGCTCGCCCATGCGATTCACAACACGACCAAGTAAGCCAGATGGTGTGCCATCAACTTTCTTGTCCATGTGGATCACTTTACCTGTAAGCATCAGGCCCCAGGTCGAAGCGTTTACCAGTAATGAATCACTTTGCTTCAGATGTTTAGACCAGTCTGCGCCACTTAATTTGTCTTTGATCAAGGCATCGGCGGTGTTGGCATCAGGAATTCGCAACAGCGCTTCGGCCAGACACATCAGAATAATACCTTCCTGTGTATCCAGACTGTATTCCTGTAGAAATGCATCAATACCAACATCAATAGTCGAACCAGATTTTGCCTGTTTACGCACCTGGGCAACCATGTCATTAGCTCGTTCGGTAATCTGGCTAATGTGTTGCTCATCCGATGGAATCAGCTTAATTAATTCTTGAAGATATGAATGTTCATCAACGATGTAATTGTTCGTAATATCGCGTCTTAGCGCTGCTAAATCATTGGGAATGTAGTGATCATTAATGATTTCACTTGCTTTGAACATGGGCGTAAACCTTTTGAACAAGAGGAACCTGACAGATGAAAGTTGCTATTTAATAATTCGTCTGCCGATGTGTACCCTCGATGGAATAAAGAGGGAAATGTGAGGCGCAGTATAGCTGATTTTTCTCCCATGAAAAGATGATACTGCTCGCCTTTTTACAGCCTTTTTCACCTGGTAATACCAGTTGTTTGTAAGGTGGGTTCAAAGTACTTAAACGAATGAATTGAATAGCAAGAATAATGCGACAGGAAGTGGTTAAACAGCGACAGGAGAATAAAGTACGCAGATGATAATAAAAGGCCCCGGCAGAAGTCGGGGCCTGAAAATATAAGAAGAGCGTAACGCTATAAAATCTTATTTATTGTCCAATCATTCGAATCGTTACCGAGAATGTCTGAGTAAGGTTCGATGATGGGAATGTAAAAGCAATATCCAACGTTCCGACTGTTGTTATATCACCGGTATTCTCGTCACCCGGCTGATTATTGTTTGTCATAATCAGGTTCAGGTAGTCACCACCATAACCATTTGGATTTGATGTCCCAATGGTATTTGGCACGGTTAGCGACTCATTACCAGTCAGTGCTGCGGCAGGAATTGAAACTGATGCAGAAACAACAGTACCCGCAGGTAAGGTTTGTCCGGGCCCTTGAGCATTGTCAGCATATGCAATGATCAAATCGATACTGGCTCCTTCACGAAGTTCAATATCTATATCACTTTCCAGCGGGCCATCAGCGGTAACATCCGGATCATTGGTTTTGATAACGTAGTGTCCATCAATGTATGAAGGATTATTTTGTGAACTTACGCCATCTGGTGACATGACTGACAATTCAGCCTGGCTGCCAGACATAATCATGATGAGCGATTTTCTGACATTTATTGAGTTTTGTGCATTTGCACAGGCGTCGGTTGTACAAGTACGTTGTGAGCCATTGAATTGCCCGTCAGCGGGTGAGAATTGGTCATCCGCATTAAAGTCGACGAAGGTTTCTCCGCTTTGTCTCGAACCATCTTCGTTGTCATCACGCCATGCTTCAGAATGGTCGATGAAACCACTCGGATAATAATCCCCTCTACCTAATCCGCTATCAGTATCATCGGAAATCGCTATGCCATCAGTGCCTTCATCAAAAACATTATTACCATTGGTATCAAAGAATGTTTCGTGACCGACTGCGGTTGCGAGAATTGTAATTCGGTGATTATCCACTCGAGGATTAGCGGCTTCCCAGGTGACAGTACAACTACCACTGGTTGTATTACAGGTCGGCTGTATCGTACCACCTTCGGTTGTAAAGTTTACCGTTGTTCCATCTGGAACCGGGTTGTTAAAGGCGTCTGCCAGCCATGCTGTAATGAAGACTTCTTGCCCGGAAATGCTATGCGCTTCAGGATTAAAACTTGAAGTCGCAATGGTCATACTGTTCTGATCAGGTAGACCCGTATTAACAGACAGTAGATCGGATTGAGACGAGATAACATTATCACCTTCGCCTACTGTTGCAGTAACACGAACCGCCGTTGGTGCAGTACCAGATATTACTCGGGTAGTGACCAAACCCTCTGAATTGGTCAAGTTTTCATCATGTGAAAGAGTAAGTCCACCTACTGTCGTTGACAGTGCGAAAGTTACTTTTTCCTGAGCGACAGGATTACCTTCCTGACTGCGAACACGGAAGGTTAGCGTTGATGTTTCTTGTTTACCTGCACCGCCAGTGCCTTTTAATACGATTTGCTCAGGAACTGCTGATACAAATTCGATAGAGCCAAGCGCTTCCGGAGATAACTGAATAGTACGCGTTGCGTTGATAACATTACTGTTGACGGTAATTGATGCAACGATAGTGTCAGTGTTGCCGTTGATAGTGGCACAACTGGTGTCCTGGAAAGTTGCTGAGGCTGTACCATTAATGGTTGTAGATTGCGCTTCAATCGTCGCGCTCTCATCGGTGACACAAGTAGAAGTAAAGCCAACCTGAATTGGTGTAGTGATTCGCTCATTGTCCTGATCGACAATTGTAACATTCAGGCCAAGAGTACCACCCGCACTAATAACCGGTTGATTTACATCATTAACAACAACGTTGCCTGTTGTGCCGATAGCACCTTCGATAAAGTTATTATTCTCATCAAAATAGCCGACTTTAACCTGTTCTTCTGTAGCGTCAGCGGCCAGCACCTGGTAATTCAGGGTGTTGGTAATGTTATCTTGAGAGAGGGAAAATGTGGCCGTTGCAACACCTGCGCCCAGTTGCTCTGTGGTACTGGTTAAGGACGTTGCAGCAACGCCATTCACATCCGTCAGCGCCGCTAACGGGCTCAGAGAACCAACCTCAGCAGTAAAGTTAACGATTTGATTCGGCATTGGTGTGCCATCTTCTTCCAATGCTGTGGCTTCGATAGTGACGGTTGTGCCAGCTTTAAAACGGTTCGTTGTCTGACCATTCTGTGACATACCAAGCGTAATGGTTGGCTGAGGTTCTGCCGGTGAGGTTGCAGCAATGAATTCATAATTCGCATTAGAAGTGATATTGCCAAATGTTGCAGACGCTGTAGCCGCACCAAGGATACCATCCGGGCTGTCAAGCAGAGCGGTTGCGATTCCCTGTGTATTAGTCAGCGCAGCTCCCTGTCGAAGAGTGCCTAATGGTGCTGCAAAGTTTATTAGCTGGTTTGTATAAGGCAATCCATTCAACGTGAGTTGCACATGTAGACAAAGCGGCGTGCCAGTTTCAGCCTGGTTAGTGATGATTGAACAATCTTGATCTCTGATAGTCAGTGTCGATTCAATGACATCGGTCTGCGGAGCCGTAAACTGGTAATTTTTGCTGGCGGTAACTTGATCGAAGGTCGCCTGAATTTGACCTGCGCCAATATTAGTTGCGTCACTGTCGATAAAGGTTCGTGCTATACCTGTGCTACCTGTTAGTACAGAAGGTTGTCGTAAGTTACCAACTTCTGCTGAAAAGACGATAATCTGTTCCGCTGCCGGAGCGCCCTGGTCCAGTAATAATGCTTCTACACAATAAGTATTGCCAGCAGTCTGGGTCGTTGTTGGAACAGTACAGGTCGCATCATAAATTTCTAATGCAATAGTGGGTTCCAGAGGTGGTGGTGCAGTTTGCAGTTCTACATCTCTTGATTGATTCAGTGAAGAACCGTCAATAATTCCGGTAACTGTCATCGTTGCAACACCTGCGGTCATTCCGGTGGTATTGAGCGTTACTGAAGCTGTACCAGAAGAATTCGTGATTGCTGAGCCTTGCGACAGTGTTCCACCAGAAGCGGTAAACGTTAGTGTGATGCCTGAACGCAGATTGCCGAAGCTGTCTTTGGCTGTACCAGTCAGTGTCAGAGCGTCACCTATAGCAGCTGTCGTGACCGCTTCTCCATCGCTATCGGTAACGGCCAGAGTGATTTCAGAGGTAGTACTGGTGAACTGGTAGTTTTTGCTCACAGAAATCTGGTCATATGTAGCCTGAACCTGACCTGCACCGGACGTTGTTGCATCGCTGTCAATATACGTTCTGGCGATACCCGACGCATTGGTGAGCACTGAAGCCTGTCGAACATTACCAACGTTGGCGGTAAAAGTGACGATCTGGTCTGCAACAGCGCTACCTTGATCCAGTAGTTGAGCTTCAACGCAATAAGCAGTTCCTGATGATTGAGTTGTTCTGATGACAGAACAGGTTTCGTCATAGACTTCAATGGTCAGTGTCGGCTCTATGGGAGCAGGCGCATTCTGAATTTCAATACTGCGTGATTGTGTTAAATCGCGTCCGTCAACAGTACCAGCAACACTAATCGACACAACACCAGCGGTCATGTCTGCGGTATTGAGAGTAACGGTTGCTTGTCCGTTGCCGTTTGTGATGGCTGTTGCCTGAGAAAGTGTTCCGCCTCCTGCGGTAAATGTGAGCGTGATGCCTGATTCGCGATTACCAAAGTCGTCTCTGGCTGTGCCTGTCAGTGTCAGAGTGTCGCCAATGGTTGCAGATGTTACCGCTTGTCCGTCAGCATTACTGATTACTAATTGAACAGAAGCACCTATGGTAGGTGTTGTATCACCACCTGATGAACCGCCTCCACAGGCGGTTAGCAGGGCAAGGGTAAATAAAACGAACAGTGTCTGGTAGCACTGTTTTAAGCGAATATAGACATTAGCGCTCATAAGGTTCCCTTTTAATTCATAATTGATTTCAAATATTGGAAGAGTTCTCGATAGGCCTTTGGCGGAGAAACTTTTTGCGATGCCTGTGCTTGTTCAGCTTGAACCTTTTGTTCTTTTTGGGCTTTACGAACGAGCTGGCGTAATTTTTGTCGATCAAAATCGTGATACTCACCAATCAGTTGATTGATTTTCTCATCACCCTGTTGCATTAACTGATCACGAGTTGTCTCTAACAGGTGAAGTTCTTTTGTTGCTTGCTGACCCTGATTACGAATTTTTTCTAATGCCAGGATGATTGGCTCGGCATCAACATTACGCATTAATTTACCGATGAACTGTAACTGTCGTCTCCAGCCTTCTTTTTTATTGCGAATTTTATCGGCGGTGGCAAAGGCAACTTCCATTTCTTCCGTTAGCGGTAATTCTTTTCGTCGGTGAGGGGGTAATTCGGCAATCTCTTTACCAATTTTCTGTAAGGCTTCCATCTCACGCTTAAGTTGAGATTTGCTTTTGTATTCAAACTCTCCGTTATCATCAATCTCAAATTCTTCGGTCATTTTTTTCCTGTGTATCGTGGGGTGTGTCTAAAATTTAACGAATTCTAGCTGAATCCTGGAATATTTACATCAGGGGCGGAAGTGAATGGCGCAAATTATGATATTCTCTGATGCTTACTGTTTCATTTGTAAATGACCTTTTGACGCTTTTCTGTTTCAATAATTGAGTAATTTTTTGCTTTCAGGTTTTCTTCATGACTCAAAAAGATATTTTTCAAGATATTAATGACGCGAAACAGGCGACTGACGCCGCGTTATCGTTGGCTAAAAAGCTGGGAGCGACGACGGCTGAAGTCGGCATTTCAAAACAAAGAGGATTGTCTGTTTCCACTCGATTAGGTGAAACAGAAACTGTTGAATTTAATCAGGATGGTGCGATGGGCATCACGGTTTACCAGGGGCAACGGAAAGGTTCCGCTTCTACCGCTGATTTAAGTCCTGATGCACTTGAACGAGCAGTGAAAGCGGCTATCGATATTGCTCGTTTTACTTCTGAAGATGATTGTTCAGGCCTGGCAGATAAAGACTTACTGGAAATGTCACCGCCAGATTTAGATTTGTATCACCCAACGACAGTTTTGCCGGACGAAGCCGCTGCATTCTGTAAAGAAGCTGAAGATGCTGCGTTTACCGTCGATGAACGTATTAAAAACTCTGATGGCGCTTCATATGCTGCCTACGAAGGTTTCAGAGTGTACGGCAATACGCACGGACAAATTGTTGGTTATCCCAGCTCACGGTATAGCTTAAGTTGTGGTGTTATTGCGCAAGCTGATGATGAAATGGAACGGGATTACGATTATACCGTTAATCGTCAGGCCGGGTTACTGGACGCGCCAGCATTAATCGGTAAAAAAGCCGCCAGAGAAGTTATTTCACGATTGGGTAGTCGAAAGTTGGACACGATGAAAGTTCCGGTTGTTTTTCGTGCCCAGGTAGCGGCTTCGCTTTTTGGTCATTTGGTATCCGCAGTCAGTGGTACCAGCCTGTATCGTAAATCCACGTTTTTGATGGATTCACTGGGTAAACAGGTTTTCAGTGATATCGTCAATATCCATGAAAATCCTCATATTGCCAGAGCATTAGCGAGTAGCCCGTTTGACCGGGAGGGCGTAAAAACGGTTAGCCGAGACATCATTTCTGGTGGTGAATTGCAAACCTACCTACTGACAAGTTATTCAGCACGTAAACTTGGAAGGCAAACAACTGGACATGCTGGTGGTATTCACAACTGGCGCATTCAGGAAACCCATGATGATTTGCAGGCTTTATTGAAAACAATGGACCGTGGTGTATTGATTACTGAGTTAATGGGGCAGGGAGTCAATGGTGTTACTGGTGATTATTCTCGTGGGGCTGCAGGGTTCTGGGTTGAGAATGGTGAAATCCAGTATCCGGTTAGTGAAATTACTATCGCGGGTAATCTGAAAGACATGTTTATGAATGTAGCTGGTATTGGTGGTGATGTTGATTTCCGTGGTGGCGTTCACACAGGCTCAGTCATGATTTCAGAGATGCAGATTGCAGGTAGTTAGTCACGTTTGAACTTAACAGATTAAACATTTAAAAGGCTTGTTGGTTTACAAGCCTTTTTTGTTGGATAAGGTTCTATTGGACAGACCGCTTACTTAATCAGGAAAATCGTTGCAGTACCAAGGAAGGCGAAAATGCCGACAATATCCGTGATCGTTGTCAGGATAACGCCGCCAGCAAGCGCCGGGTCGATATTTAAACGGCGAAGAATCAACGGGATGGTAACGCCAGAAATACCTGCCGCAATCAGGTTCATCAGCATTGCAAAGGCAATGATTAATCCGAGCGTAAAGTCTGATTTCCAGACAGCGACAAAGGTCGCGATCAATACGGCCCATAACATACCATTCAGAATACCTACGGCGAGTTCTTTACCGAGCAACCAGCGAGAATTGGAGCTGTTAATATGGCCCAGTGCCAGACCTCGAATGACCAGGGTTAATGTCTGACCTCCGGCAACACCGCCCATGCTTGGTACAACAGAATTCAGAACGGCAAGAATTGCGAGTTGGTCCAGCGTACTTTCAAATAATGAGCTGACAAAAACAGCTAACAAGGCAGTGCATAAGTTAATACCGAGCCAGATGGAACGTTTACGCGCACTTTTAATCGCCGGCGCAAAAGTATCTTCTTCGTCAGCAAGACCCGCCATACTCATCATTGAGTGGCCAGCTTCTTCACGAATAATATCAACGACATCATCAATGGTAATTCGACCCAGCAAATGACCCTTTTCATCTGTCACTGGGGCTGAAATCCAGTTATGTCGTTCGAACAACTGAGCAACAGCAACTTCGTCCATCTCAACAGGAATGGCTTCGATGGTTGTACTCATACGGTCCTGGACGGTGGCAGATTGAGGACTGGTAATGATGTCGGCCAGTGAAATCTTACCGATCAACATATCTTCGTTGTCGACCACAAACAGATAGTCTGTTGCTTCAGGTAGTTCACCTTTTAATCGAAGGTAGCGGAGAATGACATCAATGGTTACATCGGGCCGTAGGGTAATGGTGTCCGTGTTCATGATCGAACCGGCAGTGTCTTCTTCCCAGGACAATGCTCGTTCGGCACGTTGTCGATCCTGATGATCGAGTTTATCCAGTACTTCGTGATAGACGGTGTTTGGCAGGCTTCTCAGTACATCAGCAAGATCATCGTCATCCATTGTTTCAGTTGCGGCCGCAACCTTATCAGGCATCATCTGGCGAATAATGCCGTTTCTTACGTCATCAGAGAGTTCTTCGAGAATTTCACCATGAAAGTCGGTGTCTACGAGTTGCCAGAGAATGGTTCGATCTTTTGGAGGCGTAGCTTCAAGAACAAAGGCCACATCTACCGGGGCCATGCTTTGGAGCATATTCCGAGCACGAACGAACATACCACTGTCGAGAGCAGCATTGATCTCTCTGAGTTGTTTTTTATGGTCTTGTTCTACAGCGTCGGACATGAAGTATGAGTTGCTTTTAGTCAGGCCTTACTTATTGAAGATTATGCCGTCTCCCGGAATATTACTTCCTGCAAGGCTATGATTTTATTCATGTTGGATAAGTCTAACGGAACCTTTCGTTTTTACCACCGTTTTTTGCTGTTAGCTGGTCTGATTTGGCAGTATTGGCAATGATTACTCACTTTCGTCAAATCGGTCGTTCACTAATTGTTCAACTGCATCAAGAGCTGCCTGTGCATCGTCGCCTTCTGTTGTAACTTCAATCGTTTTTCCCTGACTACTTTCCAACATGAGCAGCGCCATAACACTGTCAGCTTCAGCAATTTTGCTATCTTGTTGGATGGTAATGACGGCATCAAACTTACTGGCAAGGAAGGCCAGTTTTGTGGCAGCTCTGGCGTGAAGGCCAAGTTTATTCTTGATGAGCAATGTCTTGCTTAGTGGCATAGTTACTCCATAGCCAACCGGATAAAGTAAGGCGTACAGTGGACAGTACGCTACTTGTGCCGATCTAATTCTCTGTGACGAATTTGCACGTTAGGGTAGGTTTTTCTGTAGCTCTCTGCCAGTGCTTCAGCAATATATACCGAACGATGTTGTCCACCTGTACAGCCAATTGCAACCGTGAGGTAACTTCGATTGTTTCGTTCCAGGTGAGGCAGCCATGTACTCAGAAAGTTATTAACCTGCCAGATAAACTTGGTGACAATGGCGTGGGAGGCTAAGTAATCTTTAACAGGTTGATCGAGCCCTGTCATGGGCTTTAGTTCTGGCTCCCAGTGAGGATTCGGCAGGAATCTCACATCAAAGACGTAATCGGCATCTTTGGGAGTGCCGTATTTGAATCCGAACGATTCAAATATCAGTACCAACGAATCAACTTTTTTACCGAGAATACGCTCTTTAACCAGTTCTGCTAACTGATGAACCGTCAGGTTACTGGTATCAATATATAAATCAGCGCGTTGAATGATCGGGTCAAGTAATCGTTTTTCTTCCTTTATGGCATCTTTCAACGGCATAGCATTGGTTGAAAGCGGATGCAGGCGTCTGGTTTCACTGAAGCGTCGAACCAGGATTTCGCTGGTAGCATCAAGGTAAACAATATCGGTATTGAAGGAAGGAGGCAGGAACTCAAGTATTTCAACTAATTCGTTGGCAGAGCGGGGTAGATTACGAACATCAATACTAACTGCGATATTTTCGTATTCATCCATTACTGTCAGTGCAAGTGTCGATAACAGATTGACAGGAATGTTATCTACGCAGTAGAAACCTAAATCTTCCAATACCCGCAGGGCAACCGATTTACCGGAGCCTGATCGTCCACTTACAATGATTAGTTTCATAGCTCGCTATTTTCCATCAAAATGTTGTAAAGCTGTTCATCAGTTTCAGCATTACGAATTTTTCGACACACTTCTTTATCTTTCAATAATTTTGCGATAGACGACAATGTTGAAAGATGAGCTTTGCATTGATCTTCCGGGATTAATAAAGCACAGAAAATATCGACAGGTTGATTATCGATTGTGTCATATTGAACCGCTGTTTGGGTGGTAACAAAAATGGCAACGGATTTATCGATATTCTTTAATCGACCATGCGGCAAAGCAATGCCTTTACCAATGCCCGTGCTCCCCAGTTTTTCCCGGTTTAACAAGCTTTCCTGAATTACGTACTCAGATACTTCTGGTAGTTTTAGTCGGCCCAGTTGCGAGATATATTCAATAACACGTTTCTTGCTATTGATCGGCAATGAACTTTTTGTACAGTCCTGAGTTAATAGTGATACTAATTCCATGAGGTTTAAGTATTACATCTTTATCTGCGGTAGCTATTTAAATTGATTTTAGTATTTAGTGTCAGAAACCCGACAAGCTTCACAGCGTGTCGGGTTTCTTGTCTAAATAGCTACTAATTGTTACTTAATTAATGACGGCCAAGCTTTTCTTTGTGTTTAATAACCTGGCGATCCAGTTTATCAATCAACGAATCAATCGCTGCATACATATCAGTGTGCTCAGACGTCGCAAAAATTTCACCGCCATTGACGTGAAGTGTTGCCTCTGCTTTTTGCGTTAGTTTTTCCACATCGAGAATAACGTGGACATTATTAATGTGATCGAAATGCCTCTGTAATTTGGAAAATTTGCTGTTGACGTAGTCTTTAAGCGGTTGAGTTACATCTACGTGACGGCCAGTTAAATTGATTTGCATAAGCATTTTCCTTCATATTCGGGTCTGGAAAAGACTCTTTCTTTGGTTAGACGGCGGTATGGACAGAGATTCGCGATATTTCGCTATCGTCCTTCTGGCTACTTTAATTCCCTGTTCTGATAGCATAGCAGCAATCTTACTGTCACTTAAAGGCTTAGCCGGATTTTCCGCAGAAATTAGCTTTTTAATCAGAGCCCTGATTGCAGTTGAGGAGCATTCTCCTCCATCATCAGTACTAACATGACTGGAGAAGAAATATTTAAGCTCAAAAATACCACGAGGCGTGTGCATATATTTTTGAGTGGTAACTCGTGAAATAGTTGATTCATGCATATCAACCATTTCTGCCACATCGTTCAACACCATAGGTTTCATTGCTTCTTCACCGTATTCGAAAAAAGCTTGCTGTTGCTGAACAATGCAGTTTGAAACTTTTAGCAGTGTATCATTCCTGCTTTCAATACTCTTAATAAACCACTTCGCGTCTTGCATATGAGAGCGAATAAATTGAGCATCGCTGGTTGAACTAACGGATTTAGACAATGCCGCATACTGCTGATTCAATCGTAGTTTTGGCACTGCCTGAGGGTTAAGTTCGACAACCCAGCGACCTTCTTTTTTGGTCACGGAAACGTCAGGAATAACGTAGGAAATCTCTTCCTGGATGACTGAACTGGCTGGGTTAGGGTTTAAGGTATGAACAAGATTCAGGACATTCTTTAGCTGATCTTCTTTCAATTTGGTTTTCCGCATGATGGTGCGGTAATCCCGATTACCCAGCAGGTCGATGTGTTCACTGATTAATTGAATGGCTTCATTGAGCCAGGGGGTGCTGTCATCATAGCGATTAAGCTGAATGATCAGGCATTCTTTAAGATCCCGAGCAGCTACACCGACTGGATCAAAAAATTGTACGCGCTTCAGTACCGCATCTATTTCATCCAGTTCGACGTCTTCATCGCCTAACGACTCCAGCAACTCTTCCGTTGAAACGGTTAAAAAGCCTTTGTCATCGATCGCATCAATGATAGCTGTTGCTATTGCTTCGTCAGTTTCAGAAAACGGTGTTAATTGCATTTGCCAGGTAAGGTAGTCTCGAATAGTTTCAGTGGTTTCGCCCTGATATACCTGGTGTTCTTCAGGCGGAGCGCCGCCCGAAGATGCCGGACCTGCGCTGATATAGTCGTCCCAGGTCGAATCAACCGGTAATTCCTGAGAAATATTTTCCTGAGCAAGAGCCTGATCTGTTTCAATTTCTTTGACGTCTGATAATTCGCTATCGGAAGATTCTGCTGAAAGTTGTTCTGAAGAATTAGTTGAGATATCGGATGGTTCGGTAGTCGATTCGGAGGAGGAGTCAGTAGATGATTTTTCTGATGAAGACGATGTGTCATTTTGTTCCAGTGATTGTTCACTGAATTCATCCTCGACTTCCAGTAATGGATTACTGTCAAGAACTTCCTGGATTTCCTGCTGTAAATCCAGTGTCGATAATTGCAGCAGTTTGATTGCCTGCTGCAATTGTGGAGTCATAGTTAGCTGTTGACCCAGCTTTAATTGTAATGACGGCCTCATCTACGTTTATCTACCCTGTAAACCTGTCAATTTTCTTTAATTATTTAGCATCAATTATCTATTACATATCAGATGAGTCTGATTTGTGGTTTTTCAATGCTTATTTATTTGTTCTTAGCTATTTCATTTTGCAGTGTGTTTAACGAAAACGCTATGTATTACTTAAACATAGATTTAACTGCAAAAGTTTGGTCTGCATCAAGCTATTAAAGCTTGAACTGGTCACCGAGATATACTTCTCGAACAGTTTCGTTATTTAGTACATCATTTGGAGAACCAGAAGCAATAAGTTCTCCATGACTCACAATATAGGCTTTTTCACAGACGTCCAGGGTTTCACGGACATTGTGATCAGTAATTAATATACCAATACCCTTATTTTTAAGCTGACGTATGATCTTTTTGATATCAATAACGGATATTGGGTCAACGCCTGCAAAGGGTTCATCCAGCAGAATAAATTCTGGATTTGCAGCCAGCGCTCGAGCGATTTCGACTCGGCGACGTTCACCACCAGAAAGACTCATACCAAGACTTTCTCGAATGTGACTTATATTCAGTTCATCCAGCAACTCATCAAGTTTAGAATCAAGTTGCTTCTTTTTTAAATCTTTTCGAGTTTCGAGAATTGCCATTATGTTCTGACAAACGGTCAGTTTACGAAACACAGAAGTTTCTTGTGGCAAATAACCGATTCCTTTTCTGGCTCGAAGATGCATGGGATCGTGTGTCAGATCATCATCATCCAGTTGAATGCTACCATTATCATTCGGCACTAAACCTACAATCATGTAAAACGTTGTTGTTTTACCAGCACCATTCGGTCCTAACAGACCGACGATTTGTCCGGATTCAACATCAATAGAAACATCACGGACAACCTGGCGTCCTTTGTAGCTTTTGGATAAATGTTTAGCGCTTAACAAAGTCATTACTGGTTTTGTTCCCCGGTTTCTTTCTTGTCGTCTTTCTTGTCACGGTTCTTAACATCCTTCGGCATGAAGATTGTTGTAACGTGTCCCGTGTCCTGAGAACCACCTTCGGCCATTAATTCTTGTTTCTCAAGGTTGTAGTTAATCACTTCACCTTTAACAAGACTATCATTCTGATTGAGTTCAGAATTACCAGAAAGCTTTAATTTTCTGCCTGTTACCTCATAACGAATTTGATCGGCTTTTGCACTAATTGGTTTTCCGTTATCAAGTTGTTGAGAGTAAGTTGCCGGTTTACCTGTGGCAATGATTATTTCGTTACCATCTTTGTCCGCCGATTCTGAAAAGACTTTCAGTGTTTCAGCTTTAATCGTCAGAGAACCCTGGATAACAACCACATCGCCGTTAAACGTCAGGACATTGTTCTTCATGTCCATCGACTGCTTACGTGCATCTATTTTAATTTCTTTCGAAAAATCTGATTCTTTAGCCTGAACTGACGTAGAGAGAAACGTTGAAAAAACAACGGCGAAAACGAGTTCAGGGATTTTCATGTGAATAAATTGTTTGTACATGATTACTTAATTCGACCTGCTTCTGCTTGATATGTGCTAATAGTCCCTGACCTTGTATATTGATCTTGTCGCCAGAGATTTGGACACTTTTATCGGATTGCATAATATCTTTATCGATCAAAACTTCAATATATTCCGTGGTTATTTCACGGATGAAGTCTTCTTCGCTTAAATTTGAAGCAATTACTTCATTTTCAAGAACAATGAGTTCGCTGCCTGTGAGTGTTCCCGACAGCGCCTTTAATTTCCAGTCTGCCAGGCTGGAATCATTAAATAGTGTTACTCGTGGCTGAGTAAACAGCATTTGTTCTTTGCCTGCGTAATATTCCATTTTACTGGCTTCGATCTGATGTGCGGGATGTCCCTGTTCATCATAGATAATTCGTTTCAAATCATGCGCAATATAATCAGGCGCATTGGATTGAGGTTGCAAATTTGTTTCTTGCTGAGGCTGGCGAGTTAATTGGGGATACCAAAGGAATCCCATAACACCAATAAAAGCAAGTAACAGAATAATGCGAGATATGCTCATGATTTAAGTACTACTGGTAACCGTTTGATTAAAGCGTTGTTGCGCAATGAGTAACATATCGCACAATTCACGAACTGCACCAAAACCGCCGGGGAGTGATGTGATAAAATCGCTCTGATTGACCAGCAGGGGATGTGCATCATTGACGGCGACACTAAGCCCAACTAATTGCATAACAGGCTGGTCACCAAGATCATCACCAATATAGGCAACTTGATCGTCAGATAGTTCAAGATCTGTTAGTAATTGTTTGTAAGCAATGATTTTATCTTCCTGACCCTGGTAAATATGTTGAACATTAAGTGAGCGCATACGTTGTTCAACGATCGCAGATTTTCGGCCTGTAATGATGGCTACTGCAATGCCATGCTGTTGTATTTCTTTGATGCCATAACCGTCGCGTGTATGAAAGGCTTTTAATTCTTCACCATTATTGCCCAGATAAATACGGCCATCAGAAAAAACGCCGTCAACGTCACAAATCAGTAGTTTGACGTTTTTGGCTTTGTTTAATACCTGGCTACTGATTTCTTGCTGGTAAAGAGACTGATAAAGTTCGTAATCCTGTAATTGCATTGTTCTTCCTGTTTAAAGTACGCCAGCTTTGAGTAAGTCATGCATGTTTAAAGCACCCACCGGGAAGTTGTCTGCATCAACAACGATGAGACTGTTGATTTTTTTATCTTCCATTATTTTAAGTACTTCAGCAGCCAGCATTTCTGCGTTAACAGTGACGCAGCCTCGGGTCATAACCTGTTCTATAGGCGTGTCGTGAATATCTTGTTTTAAATCCAGAATACGGCGTAAGTCACCATCAGTGAAAATACCTGAAAGACGATTTGAAGCATCGGTAATACCGGTTAATCCCAGACCTTTCATTGATACTTCCAACAGTGCTTCTTTAATGGTTGCACCTTCAGAAATAAGTGGAATCTGTTCGCCTTTATGCATGATGTCTGCAACACGAAGCAGCAATCTTTTTCCTAAACTGCCACCCGGATGAGAGAGTGCAAAATCATCCTGAGAAAATCCTCTTGCTTCGAGAAGTGCAACAGCAAGCGCATCGCCCATTACCAGTGTTGCTGTTGTGCTGGCAGTTGGCGCTAAACCTAATGGACATGCTTCTTTTTCGACCTTAATACAAATATGAACATCACTGAGAGTGGCGAGTGTAGAAGCTGGATTACCAGACATAGAAATGATACTGGCGCCAATACGTTTAATAACAGGAATGATAGAAATCACTTCACCGGTTTCACCCGAGTTTGAGATTAGAATGACGGTATCGTCTGATGTGATCATTCCCAGATCACCGTGACTTGCTTCTCCCGGATGAACAAAAAAAGACGGCGTGCCAGTACTGGCGAGTGTTGCTGCTATTTTTCTACCGATATGGCCGGATTTACCCATACCAATAATGATTGTACGTCCTTTACAGTTGTAAATTAATTCGCAGGCTGATTCGAAATCATCATTGATATATTGTTCAAGTTGTTCAATCGCTTGCCTTTCAATATCAAGTACGCTTAAACCAAGAGTTCTGAAATTTTGTTTTATCATTGAGCAATCCGGTTTGGGGGTTGAATAAATTCAAATCTTCAGATTTGAATCTGTCCGGGACAGTTTTTGTTCAGAGTCTGCCCTGTCCCTGACATATCGTTCAGCCGTTTATGCCTGGGGCGTCGATTATACCCGATGTTTCAAGCTATATCTGCCTGAAAAGTATAGTCGTGTTTTGCTAATTATTACTTTGTTCGATATTGGTAAACATGTTTTTTCTATTTATGAATAAAATCCCAGCTTTCAAGGTCTGTTATTGACAGTATTTAAAACAGATTATTGAACGGTTTTGACTTTTATTTGACTAACCCTGTTGATTATCTAATCTGATTTTATTGATGAATTTCACGGATGTACCATATTCTGTACACAATGAGTGTTCAGATATACTTTTTTACTAAAAATTATTACTTGTTGGCCGCACAAAAGGCTAAAATGCCGCGGTTATTTTTGGCGTACTCATTTTTACTGCAAGGAAACAGGTCCTCTCTTGTCAAACTTAATTGAAGTTAATGACCTTACCTTTAAACGAGGTGAGCGTACTATCTATGATGGTATCGACTTGATCATCCCAAAAGGCAAAATAACGGCCATCATGGGACCAAGTGGTATCGGAAAAACGACACTACTGCGATTAATTGGCGGTCAGCTAAAGCCTGAACGCGGTAGTATCATGTTTAACGGGGACGATATTCCAACATTACCTCGACAAAGGCTTTATGAAGTTCGTAAACAAATCAGCATGTTATTCCAAAGTGGTGCGTTGTTTACTGATATCAGTGTGTTTGACAATGTAGCTTTTCCACTACGTGAGCACACTGACTTGCCAGAATCTATCATTCGCTCCATTGTGTTGATGAAGTTACAGTCGGTTGGTTTACGGGGAGCCCGTGACTTAATGCCTTCCGAATTATCAGGCGGCATGGCTCGACGAGCTGCGCTGGCTCGTGCGATTGCACTGGACCCTGAGCTAATCATGTTTGATGAACCATTTGCTGGACAAGATCCTATTTCTATGGGGGTTCTCGTCAGGTTAATCAGAAAGTTAAATGATGCGATTGGCTTAACCAGTATTGTCGTTTCTCACGATGTAACGGAAGTAATGAGCATTGCAGACTATATTTATATTATTGCAAATCAGAAAGTTATAGGCGAAGGGACACCCGAGCAATTGCTTCAGAACGATTCACCGCTGGTTAAGCAGTTTATTAATGGACTGGCTGACGGGCCTGTTCCATTTCACTTCCAGGCTGATGACTATTGGGAAGATTTAGTTAAGGAGAACCAAAAGTGAATATGTCTGTAATGAAGGGGATAGTGTCATGAGGTTTTTACAAGATCTCGGTCGTCGAACGCTTGATGTTTTTTCTGAGATCGGTCGTGCCTGGTTTGTGTTGATGGGCGTGTTATTCGGCCCAATTCGTTTTACTGCGTTTCACTTGTTGGTCAAACAAATTTATGTTGTTGGTGTTCAGTCATTGGTCATTATCGTGGTTTCAGGGCTGTTTATCGGCATGGTACTGGCACTGCAAGGTTATTTGGTGCTAGTTGACTACGGTGCGGAAGAAAGTCTTGGACCTATGGTATCTTTGTCTCTTTTACGGGAATTAGGTCCAGTGGTTACCGGTCTGTTATTTGCGGGACGCGCTGGCTCTGCATTAACGGCTGAAATCGGTTTAATGAAAGCAACTGAACAACTTAGCAGTCTGGAAATGATGGCTGTTGATCCGGTTAGACGAGTAATTGCACCGCGATTCTGGGCAGGCATGGTGAGTATGCCCCTGTTGGCGATTATTTTCTCTTCCGTTGGTGTTATGGGTGGTTACCTGGTCGGTGTGCAGTGGTTAGGTATTGACGATGGTAACTTCTGGTCAATTATGCAATCCAGTGTGAATTTTGAGGAAGACGTGTTGAGCGGTGTCCTTAAAAGCATAGTTTTTGCTTTCGTTGTAACCTGGATCGCATTGTTTAAGGGCTATGACGCAATACCAACCTCTGAAGGTATTAGTAAAGCAACCACTGAAACGGTGGTTCAGTCATCATTGATGATTTTAGGTTTAGATTTTGTTTTAACGTATGTGATGTTTGGGTGATTTGGATGACTGCACGTAAATTAGAAATTATGGTGGGTGCATTTGTAGCACTGGGTTTTGCAGCTTTGATCTTTTTAGCGTTACAAGTCGCAGAACAAAGTATGACGGGGAATGGAGAAACTTACGAATTACATGCGAAGTTTGACAATATCGGAAGTTTGAAGGTCCGTTCACCGGTAAAAGTGGGGGGTGTTGTTGTTGGACGTGTGAGCCAGATTATTCTGGACCCGGTTGATTACCTACCGGTAGTAACAATGACGATCGCCGCAGAATATAACAATTTTTCGGAAACCAGTTCTGTATCAATTTTAACGTCGGGACTTTTAGGCGAGCAGTACGTAGGTTTCCACCCTGGCTTCATTGATGAAACCGTAGAAATATTACAAGCAGGAGATTTCATTGAAGATACAAAACCTGCACTGGTACTTGAAGAGTTAATAGGTCAGTTCTTATTTAATGCTGGTGGAGATGACTAATGAAATTATTACAAAAATATAGTGCGCTGGTAGCGATTGTTTTTTCACTATTAATATCGGTATCTGCTTCGGCTGCAGAGACCAATCCTCACGAAATGGTTCAGCGAGTCGCTGACACTGTCTTTACCCGTCTTGCTAAAGAGCAGGATAAGGTTCAGGCTGATAAAGAATATCTGCGTGTTATTGTTGAAGAAGAGTTAATTCCTTATGTTGACTATGTCTATGCAGCAAAGAAAATAATTGGAAGAAACTTTAAAAAGACAACAAAGGAAGAACGCAGTCGTTTTATCAGTACATTTAAATCTTATTTGATTCAAACTTATGCAAGTGTTTTCACACTGTATAAAGGCCAGAAGGTCGTATTTGCACCTGCCACACCGGTTGCTCCGAATAAAAAAGTAGTAACGGTGAAAACTCGCATCATTGATCAGGGCAAACCTGATATCCATATTCATTTCAAAGTAAAACGTACTAAATCAGGTGACTGGAAAGCGTATGATATGGTCGCTGAAGGTATTAGTTTACTGGAAAGTAAGCGTGCTGAATTAGGTACTTTAATTCGTCAACAAGGGCTGGATAAAGTCAGCGATCTGCTTGCTGAAAAGATCAAAGAGCCAGTGCAGAGAAAAGATACTGATGAATCAGCAAGCTAGTTTTAAATTTGTTGGTGATTGTGTTTTGATGGCGGGCGATTTGACCCGCCTTACTGTCAGTGCGCTCATCAAGAAAAACCTACCGTCACAAGTTCAACAGCATGAAGTTAAACTGGATTTAGCTGAATTGTCAGGTATCGATACCTCGGGTCTGGCATGGATAATCAGTTTCATTGCTGATGTGCAAAAACGGGGAAAAACAATAACAATTTTGAATCCGCCTGAACAGTTGTTAAAGTTGGCGGAAATTAGTGATCTGGTTACCTTGTTACCGCTCGAAAAAACAGCAGAATAACGTCAGCCAGTCTCAAAGTAACAAATATAAGAGGATTCATCATGGACAGCAGCGCAATTGAAGCTCTGTTAAAAGAAAAACTGGATATTGACGAAGCCTATGCAAAAACAGACGGTAGCCATGTGGAAGTTATCGTTGTTGGTAGTGTATTCGAAAACATGTCTCGTGTTAAAAAGCAGCAAATGATTTATGGACCTTTAAATCCATCAATTGCAGATGGATCTATACACGCTGTTTCAATCAAAACGTTTACGCCAGAGGAATGGGAGCGTGACAAAAAACTAATTCTCCCTGACGCATAGAAGGCCTGTTAATGCAGCAGTTTGTCATTAATGGTGGAATTGCACTCCAGGGCGAAGTGTCAATTTCCGGTTCTAAAAATGCAGCGTTGCCAATTTTAATGGCGACGCTGTTAAGTAAAAAGCCCTCAACGCTTCATAATGTTCCCTGCCTTGAAGATATTAATACATCCATAGAACTTCTTACTCATCTGGGTGCTGATGTCGAATTTAATGGCTCTACAGCATGGATCTCTCCCGCAGAATTAACTGATGTGAAAGCACCTTATGAGCTGGTAACTAAGATGCGTGCATCTATTCTGGTACTTGGTCCTTTACTGGCCCGATATCATGAAGCTGAAGTATCTTTGCCAGGAGGTTGCGCGATTGGCACAAGACCGGTTGATATCCATCTGGATGGTCTGCGTCAAATGGGTGCTAATATTTCTGTTCGTAGTGGTTATATCAAAGCAACTGTGGATGGCCGATTACGAGGTGCTCGTATCGTCATGGATCAGGTGAGTGTTGGTGCAACAGAAAATCTGATGATGGCTGCAACGTTAGCTGTTGGTGAAACAATTCTGGAAAATGCTGCGCGTGAACCAGAAATTGTCAATCTGGCGGATTATTTAAAAACGTTGGGAGCGAAAATTCAGGGCGCTGGTACTGATACTATTATTATTCAGGGCGTTGAAGAGCTATTTGGAGATGAGTTCACTATTCTGCCAGACAGAATAGAGACCGGAACCTATCTTGTTGCAGCTGCATGTACGCACGGCGAAGTAACCTGTTTTAATACTAATCCAACGTTAATGGATGCTGTGGTTAATAAATTAAGGCGTGTAGGTGCTTCGTTAAATGTAGGAGATGATTTTATCTCTCTTAGCATGAGAGGAAATCAGCTAAAAGCGGTGGATATCAAAACGGTGCCTCATCCAGGTTTTCCGACAGATATGCAGGCTCAGTTCACAACCTTGAATGCATTGGCGAAAGGAACTGGGGTTATTACTGAGACCATCTTTGAAAATCGTTTTATGCATGTTCCAGAATTAATTCGAATGGGTGCGAATATTCATATCGAAGGTAACACGGCTATTTGTTATGACTCAGAATCATTAAGCGGAGCAGAAGTGATGGCAACTGATCTTCGGGCATCGGCCAGCTTAATCATTGCGGGTCTGGCAGCGGAAGGAACAACGCGAGTAAACAAAATCTATCATGTTGATCGTGGTTACGAAAATCTGGAAGGTAAGCTTCAACAGCTGGGTGCTGATATTAAACGTATCGATCTATAACCTAAGATCCTGTTCAGTAGATTTATTAAGAAAAGGCCTGAGCGTGAATACGCCAGGCCTTTTTCTATGAGTATCTGTTTCAGATTCTATTGCGTTCAGATGATATTTATTGATTTTAACGCTTATTTATTACAGGTTTAGCTGCTTCAATTACGACGGGAACTGTTAATGCTTGTCCATTTCTGAGTATTGAAAAATTAACCGTTGTTCCTGGTTGTGTATCTTCAATAATCTCCAAAGTTCCGGGCAAAGATACAATTGGAGTTTCATCTATTTTAAAAATAACATCTCCGGGCCTTAATCCTGCTTTATATGCTGGACCATAAGCTTCGACACCTGTTAGTCGAATACCAGCGACCACTTCGGTATTAGAATATATTTCTTTTCCTTCCGCACTAATAGGCTGACCATTGACTCCCAGGTAGCCTCGAATGAAACGTCCGTAGCGCACCAGTTTATCCATCACTTTTACTGCGGTTTTATAGGGGACGGCAAAGAAGATTCCTTGAATATCATTATATTGAGTCTGAAACGCAGAGGTGCTGATACCAATCAGTAAGCCATTTGAATTTACTACAGCGCCACCTGAGTTTCCTGCGTTAATAGCTGCATCCATTTGAAGCAGACTCACGTAACTGGTGTCAGATAAACGCTTTTCTTTCGCACTGATAATTCCGTGGGTTATAGCAAGACCCAGATTTAAAGGGTTGCCAAGAGCCAGAACAACGTCACCAACTTGTGGCGTAAAATTAGGGTCTTGATCAATCACAGGTAAGCCCTGAGCATCAACTTTAAGTAAGGCTAAATCGGTCGCCATGTCTTTGCCGATTAATTCGGCACGCATGATTCGACCATCTTGCAGGACAACTTCGATCTGGTCAGCGTTATCGACAACATGGTGATTGGTCAGGATAAAACCATCACTACTCATGATGATGCCAGATCCTAATTCGCGGCGAGGAACAGGTTTGGAGCGTAAAAACCGAGGCGTGGTCACAATCGATAATGAATAAATATTGACGACCGCAGGTGCCGCTTTTCTGACTGCATTAGCATAAGATAACGGCGGGGGCTGCTGGGGTGTTTGCCCATTGGTAAATATCGATTGCTTACCAATCAGCTCGGGGAAAAATAATAAAGTAACGAAGGCCAGTGCAAGACCATAAATCGCTGGTTGTATGAAAAGTTGATTAAATTTTTGCACGATGAAGAATTCTTATTGTTAGCGATAAAAACAGTAGCAAGAACAATATGTTCTCTGACTGCTGCTTTATACCATAATCGTCGCGATCAAATTATGCAATTTTTCAGTAAACGAAATTTTAATCGAGGATAAAAACGCTCTTGTGAGGTGTCTACCAAATGGAAGGAAGATAAGAGCGTTTTGTAAGGGGATGTTGATTAAGTTATGGGGAGAGTCGTCCTCGCTATCAGAGCAATAGCTCAGGACGACCAATACAATAAACCGTTAGCGAATCAATAAATACAGATCCTGACGGCCTCGTTGAATTTGAATGGCGATAGCACCTGATTTAATTTCTTTCAGGATAGTACGCAGATCACCCATGTCTTCGACGCGGCGACGATTTACACCTGTGATTACGTCACCTTCTTCAAGTCCCAGACGAGCGGCCGGAGAACGTTCTTCAACGGCTGTAATTTCAACGCCGTCCAGTCCCGTTTTACTCTGGCCATTGGTCAGAGATGCGCCCGTTAGCATTTCATGAAGATTTTCAGCTTCAATTTTAGCGCCTGAAGATTCTTTCAACGTGACGTCCAGTTCCAGTTCTTTTCCGTCCCGGAAGATACCGATGGCAACTTTTTTACCTGCGCCAAGGGTGCCAATCTTACTGGCAAGTTCGGCAAAGGTCTTAATTTTCACGCCATTAACCGACGTAATTACGTCACCTGATTTAATTCCTGCTTCTTTTGCTGAGCTGTCTTCAAGAACTTCGTTGATAAACGCGCCCTGGGCGATATCCAGTCCCATTGCTTCTGCAATGTCAGAAGATAATTCACCGCCACGCACACCTAACACACCACGACGTACTTCGCCAAATTCAAGAATTTGTCCAACCAGGCTTTGCATCATGTTCGATGGGATAGCGAAACCGATCCCGACATTGCCACCATTAGGACCATAAATTGCGGTATTAATACCAATCAGATTGCCGTTCAAATCGACCAGCGCACCACCTGAGTTTCCAGAGTTAATGGCTGCGTCGGTTTGAATAAAGTCTTCATATCCTTCAATGTTCAGCCCTGAGCGGCCTAATGCGCTGATAATTCCCGAGGTCACAGTTTGTGTCAGACCGAAAGGATTACCGATAGCAATGGCAAAATCACCAACTCGAAGTTTATCTGAATCAGCAATTTTGATATCTGTCAGATCTTTTGCTTCGATTTGGAGAATCGCGATGTCGCTATCGGCGTCATCACCAATTTTCTTCGCATCGAATTCTCTTCCGTCCTTCAAGGTAACTTTGATCTTATCTGCATCAGCAATAACGTGATGATTCGTCACGATGTAACCTTCGCTTGCGTCAATAATGACACCAGAGCCAAGGCCAGTGAATGGACGTTCTTCTTTATATTGCTGAGGGCCTCGACGTTGGCCGAAGAAACGGAAAATATCTGGAACCTGTCGTCTGACTTCTTTATTGCCTGCAACAGATATTCTAACGACGGCTGGTGTGACTTTCTCCAGCATAGGTGCCAGGGAAGGTGTTTCACTGCTAAACAATGAGAATGGAATTTGCGCGGTGGCTGTAGCAGGTGTTACAGCCACTGTTGAACCAACAATTAGCGCGCCAATAATGCTTTTTGTGAATTTACTTTTTATCTTATTCATCGTAAATCAAACTCCATCAGTATGCTTTGCAGATACAGACCGATGATTTACGACAAAGTTCAGTTAGCCGATTCTGTTTGCGCGTTTTCTGTACGTGCTTTTTCGTTAAAAAGGCCACTTGGCTGAGAGGAATAATCTTTTGGTTGCTCATCCAGTGGAGTTTCTTTTTTACGCGAATCGTTCAAATCCATGCTTACATTTCGAAGCTGTTCGGATGTTTCGTGAGAGAAAAATGGCATGTGACTGCCTGCATTTACGACGTCTTCCTGCATCATTTTCGATGCTTTCTCGACTTGCTTTAATAGCTCGTCGTAGTTTTCTTTCATCTGTAAAGCCAGAGAGGACGTGGCATTCAGGTGTTCACCCATTTCTTGTTTGTATTTGGAAAGTTCTTTTTGGGAAGCTTCTACCTGCTCTTCCAGATTTCCAACTTCTAAAGCTCTGTTCGTGTAAAAACGACCTAGCAGGAATCCGATGATGATTCCGGCCACCAGGCCCGCAGCGACATAAATAATCGTCATTTTCTTCAACTCCAAAAATCAAAAAATCAGGTTCAGCTCTATTTGTAACAATCCATTTCCCGAGCTGCTATTCAGAGGGCGTTGTGAGAAAAACTTAGTGTTGAAAGTCTCCCTCTACAGCAATATTTCTTCCTGCCTGAAAGTGCCAGGCATGTTAACATTGCTCCCCTTTGATGTTTAGCATTTTCGAGCGGCCAAATGTACCGATTTATTGCGGCAGATGGCCATTCAGCTGTTTTTAAACTATAGCAACTGAATAACAGAGTAGATACTTGTAGTGCCCATGAGTAATTTAACCCCTATTAGTAAGTACCAGGATGATTTAGCGCATAACAACTTCCAATATGATGCTGCCCAGGAAAATGCTGTCAGGCATTTGGACAGACTCCATCATGATTTGGTGACTATGCAGCAACAACGCCCGACAGGTTTATTGTCCAAACTCTTTGGAAAAAATAAAAAAAGCGATGTTCATACTATAAAAGGCCTTTATTTCTGGGGTGGCGTAGGTCGTGGTAAAACATGGTTGATGGATACGTTTTACGACACATTGCCTGGCGATAATAAACTTCGTGTTCACTTTCACCGTTTCATGCACAGAGTTCATGATGAACTAAAAGTAGCAAAAGGTGAGGTCGATCCACTTAAAAAGATAGCTAAAAAACTGGCGGCTGAGACGCAAATAATCTGTTTTGACGAATTTTTTGTCTCTGATATCACGGATGCAATGTTACTGGGTACTTTGTTCCAGGAACTGTTTGAACTGGGTATTGTGCTGGTGGCGACATCAAACATTCCTCCTGATGATCTTTATCGAAATGGATTACAGCGAGCGAGATTCTTACCTGCCATAGACTTAATTAAAAAGCACACTGACGTTGTTAATGTTGATAGCGGTATTGATTACCGGTTGCGAACACTGGAGCAAGCTGAAATTTATCATGCGCCTTTGGATGAGCAAGCGGTGACCAATATGAATGAATATTTTGACCAGCTCGCCAGCGATCCAAAGCAGTTCAATGCAGATATTGAAATTACCGGACGTAAAGTAACGGCGTTAAAAGAAGCCGACGGCGTGATTGAATTTGATTTTCATACGTTATGTGAGACAGCACGCTCTCAGACGGACTACATGGAAATCAGTCGTTGTTACCACACCGTTTTATTGTCCTCCGTAAAACAAATGAACGCGAACAATGATGATGCAGCCAGACGGTTTATTGCATTAGTTGATGAATTCTATGAGCGGCACGTCAAACTAATCATTTCTGCCGAGGTTCCACTGGATGATTTGTACAGTGATGGACGTTTAACGTTTGAATTTCAGCGCTGTCGAAGCCGGTTGCTGGAAATGCAATCCCATGAGTATCTGGCGTTGGAGCATTTACCCTGATATAAATTCGTTCGTTTTATCTTTTAAAGGCAAAGCTTGTCGTGTCACTCTTCTGCGTTTCAGGATTCTCAGGTTGAATCACTACACAACGTTTTCAAAGCGTTTTCAAAAGCGTTTTCAAAAGCGTTTTCTGAAACGTTATATAAGTACACGACAAGCAGAAGAGTCGTCACTGGTAAATTACATCAGACTCAGACTGGTTGTGTTAATCCATTTTATCGGATAACGTATCGCGCTGTTGTTAACATTCAACAGATAAAGGGAGTATGTAATGATGGATTTCTTGCTGGCGGCGGAAAATGGATACTTTTTCGTTGCGCTTATCGTAATGTCAGTGATAGCGCTTGTTCAGGGCGTTGGATTGATATCCGGCTTAGATGCCTCAGGTCCGATAGACAATCTGATACCTGATGTTGACGTCGATGGTGCATCAGGTGCAACTGACTGGCTTCAATTGGGAAAAATCCCGTTTCTGATTATTCTGACATTATTGCTGGCCATCTTTTCAATGACAGGCCTGACACTTCAACTTTCCTCCAATATATTTACCGGCAGTTTAATGACTGGCTGGATAGCTGCATTAATGGCAACAGTCCTTTCCTTGCCAATTGCTCAAATAGTACTTCGTCGGATAGTTCCGGTTTTTGCGGAAGATACAACAGCTGTATCTCGTGATTCGTTTGTTGGATTGAGCGCTACTATTGTTGTTGGAACTGCAAAAAAAGGGCAACCGGCTCAGGCTAAATTACAGGATCAACACGGGCAGACACATTACATTATGGTTGCCCCCTGGGAGGATGACGTTTCTTTCTCAACAGGCGATACAGTCGCCATTCTGGAAATGCAGGGTAATGTCTATCTGGCTGGTAGCCTGTAACAGGACAAATTTATAACCGTGCGAACACTTGTGTCGCATATTGTGAGTTCATCCCTTCAAAGGAGAAGGGATAAAGGGAGAAAATATGGAAAATCTTCAACCCGTAGTTTTATTTAGCGGTATTGGCCTCGTCGCGCTACTTACCATTGGTCTAATCTTTGCTCGTCTCTATAAGAAAGCATCTAAAGAAATCTCATTTGTTCGCACCGGTTTTGGTGGACAGGTTGTCGTGATGAACGGCGGCTCTCTGGTGCTGCCTGTGTTCCATGAAGTGATACCAGTTAACATGAACACCTTGCGGCTGGAAGTCTCAAGAATCAATCAGCAAGCATTGATAACGAAAGACCGAATGCGAGTTGATGTACAGGCAGAATTTTATGTTCGTGTTCAGCCAACAAAAGATGCAATTGCCAATGCGGCGCAAACATTGGGTCGCCGTACAATGGATACCGATGCGCTGAAGGAATTAATCGAAGGTAAATTTGTTGATGCACTTCGGTCTGTCGCAGCTGAAATGGCGATGGAAGAACTTCATGAAAAGCGAGTCGACTTTGTACAGAAGGTGCAAATCGCTGTATCAGAAGACTTACTGAAAAACGGTCTGGAACTGGAAAGTGTTTCTCTGACTGGGCTGGATCAAACATCGCGAGAATATTTGAATCCAGAAAATGCCTTCGATGCACAGGGTTTAACTTTACTGACTAAACAGATTGAGAACCGCCGTAAAGAACGGAATGAAATTGAACAGGAAACCGAAGTTCAGATTCAAACCAAGAATCTAGAAGCTGAGCGTCAACGACTGGATATAACTCGTCAACAAGAATCTGCGCGTCTGGCGCAACAGCGTGAAGTTGAATACTCAAGGCTGGAGCAGGAGCGGGAAGTGGAAATTCGTCGTGCTGAACAGACAGCAGAGATTGCGCAGCAAAAAGCATTGCGTGAACAAGAAGCAAAATCAGCTGAAATCGAGTCTCAGAAGCAAATCGAGCAAGCTGAAATTCACTCTCAGCGTCAGGTTGAAGAAGAGCGAATTCTAAAAGATCAGGCACTGAATGAAATTGAAGTAGCCCGAGCTAAAGCGTTGGAAGTTGCTAATATCGAGAAGAAAAAAGCGGTTTCTTTAGCAGAGCAAGAGCAGGCGATAATTGTTGCTGTTAAATCAAAAGAGCAATCTGAAGCACAGGCGCAGGCAGATCTCGCTCGTGCCGATGCTGTTAAAGCTGAGGAGGCGGTTGTTACCGCTCGAATGAGTGAGCAGGCTGAGCGTGAGAAGCAAATCGAACTGGTTGAAGCTGCAAAAGAAGCTGAGCGTGCTGCACTCGGCGTGAAGATTGCCGCAGAAGCTGAAAAGCAGGCTGCCGAAGATCAGGCTGAAGCGATCAGAACCTTATCTCAAGGTGAAGCTGAAAAATTACGTATTGAAGCTGAAGGTAAAGCACAAGCTGAAACCTTGCTGGCTGAAGCCGCACAACGTCGCTATGAAGTTGATGCAAAAGGTCAGCGTGAAATCAATGAAGCCAGCAATATTCTGTCTGCCGAGCAAATTGCGATGCAGGTCAAAATGGAGCTGATTAAACAGTTACCTGAAATTATTCGTGAAAGTGTTAAACCGATTGAGAATATTGACGGTATTAAAATCCTTCAGGTTGATGGTTTGAATGGTCAGGCAGCGACATCTGCCTCGGGAGAGTCAACAGATGCGGGTTCTGGTAGTCTGGCGGATCAAGTGGTAAACAGCGCCTTACGTTATCGTGCTCAGGCACCTTTAATGGAATCACTGATGAATGAAATCGGTATTAGCGGTGGTGATATTAATGGTCTGGTGTCGGGGGTTGCAGATTCGAAAAAATAGTTCGAATGACGAATAAACAATATTTTTGATAAACATAAAAAAGCCGATGATTGAAGAACTTCTAAGTTTGCTTCAAATTCATCGGCTTTTTTGTCATATATGTTTTCGTAGCAGTGATTATGTCATTAAAGCAGTGATTTCAATTGATACAACGCATCTAATGCCTGACGAGGTGTCATATTATCCGGATTAATTTGCTCCAGCGCGTCAAGTGCTGCGGAATCCACTTCAATCAAATTCAATTGTTGCACCGGAGCTGTATCTGGCGATGAGGCTTGTTGTTGACCTGATGCCGATTCCAGAGCGGCTAATCGTGCTTTTGCTTTCTTCAAAACATTTTTTGGTACACCTGCCAGTTGGGCAACCTGAAGACCAAAGCTTTTGCTTGCTGGCCCTTCCTGAACAGAATGCATGAAAGCGACTGTATCACCATGTTCAACAGCATCAAGATGAACGTTGTTTAACGCCGGGATCTGATCAGCGAGCTGTGTCAGTTCGAAATAGTGAGTAGCGAATAAAGTCATCGCTTTGATGTTATTGGCCAGATATTCTGCACTGGCCCACGCCAGCGACAAGCCATCATAGGTGCTGGTGCCACGGCCTATTTCATCCATTAATACCAGGCTACTTTCTGTTGCATTGTTGAGAATGTTTGCCGTTTCCGTCATCTCTACCATGAAAGTGGAGCGACCCGACGCCAGATCGTCTGATGCGCCTATTCGGGTAAAAATACGATCAACCATGCCAATAACAGCTGCATCGGCTGGTACATAAGAACCAATATGTGCCATTAAAGTAATCAAAGCTGTTTGTCGCATGTACGTTGATTTACCACCCATGTTAGGACCGGTAATGATCAACATTCGCCGTTCCGGTGACAGCATAACCGGGTTGGCAATAAAGGGTTCAGACATGACGTGTTCAACGACAGGGTGACGACCATTTGCAATATCCAGCCCGGTATTCGGTGGATGAATGACCGGGCGGGTATAATTCAGTACTTCTGCACGGTCTGCCAGGTTATTCAGTACATCCAGTTCGCTCAGTGCGGTCGTTGCGATTTGAAGTTGTTCCAACCAGGGTAAAAACGCATCGAATAGTTGATCATAAAGCTGTTTTTCTAATGCCAGTGCTTTACTTTGACTACTTAGTACCTTGTCTTCATGTTCTTTTAATTCAGGAATGATGTAGCGTTCATTGTTCTTTAACGTCTGGCGTCTAATGTATTCAGGTGGAACAGCATCCGAATTGGCGCGGCTAATTTCGATATAAAAGCCGTGTACTTTATTAAAGCCAATTTTTAGTGTTGGAATACCCGTTCGCTCTCGTTCTCGTTGCTCCAGTTCTTCCAGATATTCTGTCGCACCATTATTCAGGTTTCGCCACTCATCTAACTCAGCATTAAATCCCGGGGCAATAACACCACCATCTCTGATCAGTACCGGTGGATTTTCTACGATGGCCTGGTTCAACAAATCATGCAGCTCTTCAAACAGTGGCAGTTGTTCGCGAAGGGTTTCCAGTCTTCCTTCATTCAGCGTGGCAATGGTTTGTGTTAATTCAGGTAAGGTGGCGAAGGCATTTCTCAACCGAGCGAAATCGCGAGGCCTTGCTGAACGGATAGCCAGACGTGCAATGATACGTTCAATATCACCAATACGTTTCAGACAGTCTTTGATGGGTTCTGATAAACCTTCTTCCATGATCTCACCAATCGCATCCAGTCGATTATCAAGAATAACGGGTTGTCGAACAGGGTTGTTGATCCAACGTTTTAGCAAACGGCTTCCCATTGCAGTCGCTGTATTATCAAGCACCTGAGCCAGTGTATTTTCATGACCACCTGATAGATTGACCGTTAATTCAAGATTTTTACGAGTCGCGGCATCCATGACGACATTTGTCTCGTTTTGTTCCATTGAAATGGCGCGAATATGTGGAAGAGCAACACGTTGTGTGTCTTTTACATATTGAATCAGACAACCTGCCGCAATCAGCCCACGATTATTTTCTGAGACACCAAAGCCTTTAAGGTCTTTGGTCTGGAATTGTTGGTTGAGTAATCGATGTGCAGTTTCACGATCAAATTCCCATTCAGGACGACGACGCAAACCATGGTTATTTTCAATCAGGTGAAAATAGGTAAAGCTTTCCGGATAAAGCAGTTCCGCTGGCGCAGTTCTTAGTAATACAGCTGTCAGCTCTTCTTCGGTATCGCACTCAGTAACGACGAAACGACCAGAGTTAATATCCAGCCAGCTAATGCCAAAAATACCTTTACGGTCGGCCCAGACAGATGCAAGCAGATTATCAGAACGTTCTTCAAGCAAGGCTTCATCACTAACAGTTCCCGGTGTAACAATTCGAACAACTTTACGTTCAACCGGTCCTTTGCTGGTGGCGGGGTCACCAATTTGTTCACAAATTGCAACGGATTCGCCCAGTTTTACTAATTTTGCCAGGTAGTTTTCAACCGCATGATAAGGCACGCCAGCCATTGGAATCGGGGTTCCGGCAGACTGTCCACGATGGGTTAGGGATATGTCTAACAGATCAGCTGCACGTTTGGCATCATCGAAAAACAACTCATAGAAATCGCCCATACGATAAAACAATAAAATGTCTTGATGTTGCGCTTTCAAGCGCAAATACTGTTGCATCATTGGGGTGTGTTTTTCTATATCTTGCACAAACATGCTCTCCTGTTCTTGCCCGGATAAACCAATAATTGATGTATTTCCGGGGATCTGTCTTATGTTCTTTCAATCCGACGATTCAGTGATTAAGAAATCAGAATTGTTATAGAGGATTAACGTGAATGATGAATCTCGATAGTAAAATAATTGAACAATCACGGAAAATCGGGGCGCTATTATCCGATAAAAAAATGACGATCACCACCGTCGAGTCATGTACAGGTGGCGGTATTTCTTATGCACTGACAGAGATACCAGGTAGTTCTGCTTATGTGGAGCGATGTTTCGTGACTTACTGCAATAATGCTAAAAATGAACTGGTCGGTGTGAGTCAGATGGCTCTGGATACTTATGGTGCGGTGAGCAAAGATGTCGTATCGCAAATGGCGCAAGGTGGTCAGTTTAAAGCGAAGGCTGATTTTGCAATTGCGGTGAGTGGCATTGCCGGACCGGGCGGAGGTTCAGAACATAAACCCGTTGGTACTGTTTGGTTTGGGTTTGCGACACCTCATACAGTAGTTACCCAGTGTCTGGTTTTTGATGGTGATCGTGGGGAAGTAAGAAAAAACGCTATATATCATGCGCTTACTGAAATACTTAAATTAATCGACGAACAGAATTAAAAAACGCTTGATACTGTACGATTAAACAGTATACTTGTCCGCATCACGTTGAAACCAGTTCATTTTAAACTGTATCTGGTTCAAAAAGCCAAATTTATCAGCCAATCCTGTTAAACAGATTCTGGAGAATAGAATGGATAACGATAAGCAAAAAGCCCTCGGTGCCGCGCTAACTCAAATTGAACGTCAGTTCGGTAAAGGCTCAATTATGCGCCTGGGCGATAATTCAGGGATGGATATCGAAGCAGTTTCTACCGGTTCTTTAGGACTGGACATTGCATTGGGTATCGGTGGTTTACCTGTAGGTCGTGTTATTGAGATTTACGGGCCAGAATCATCGGGTAAAACAACACTTACATTACAGACGGTTGCTGAAGCTCAGAAAATGGGCAAAACCTGTGCGTTTATTGATGCGGAGCATGCGCTTGATCCGGTTTATGCAGAAAAACTGGGTGTTGATATTGAAAACTTATTAGTTTCACAGCCAGATACTGGTGAGCAGGCGCTTGAAATCTGTGACATGCTGGTTCGTTCAGGTGCTGTCGATCTTATCATTGTTGATTCCGTAGCCGCATTGACACCGAAAGCTGAGATTGAAGGTGAGATGGGGGACTCTCATGTTGGTTTGCAGGCTCGTTTGATGTCTCAGGCGCTTCGTAAGCTAACGGGTAATCTGAAACGTTCGAACACTATGTGTATCTTCATTAACCAGATTCGTATGAAGATTGGTGTGATGTTCGGCAACCCTGAAACCACAACGGGTGGTAATGCACTGAAATTCTACGCCTCAGTTCGTCTTGATATTCGTCGCATTGGCTCATTAAAAGATGGCGACGAAGTGGTTGGTAACGAAACTCGCGTAAAAGTAGTGAAGAACAAAGTATCGCCGCCGTTTAAACAAGCTGAATTTATCATCATGTATGGTAAAGGTATTGCAAAAATGGGTGAGCTTATCGACCTTGGTGTTAAACATAAATTGGTTGATAAAGCAGGTGCCTGGTACAGCTATAAAGGCGACAAAATTGGTCAGGGTAAGAACAACAGTATGAAGTTCCTGGCTGAGAATCTGGATATTGCTAACGAAATCGAAAGTACATTACGGGCAATGTTACTGGTTAAACCAAAACCAGAAAGTGAAGAAGATACGCCTGAAGAGCAAGAACTATAAAGCGATTTATTGAGGCTTCTATAGAGCTTTCTGCAAAGTAAGTGCCTTAGACTTGCTGCTAACAGCGTTATTAGCATTAACAGCATCGCAATTAGAAACCCTGGTAAGTTATTTACCGGGGTTTTTTCGTTTAAATGCCGGGGGATTTTAAACGACTTTAAAAACAATATAGCGGCTCTCGGTTTATCAAAGGGAGATATCAGTCAAAAAAACGAGACTAAACGTTATAAAAAGTAGTGCAGTTAAATTAATTTTAGACGTCTAAACATCTGGATATTGACATGTCCAGGGGTATGGTTCAAAGTGTGTCACTATATTGAATCAACCTGACTTCCTGAACACTCATGCCAATAAAAGTTAAAGACGATCTTCCCGCAATTGAGGCACTAAAACTCGAAAATGTGTTTGTGATGCCTGAAACACGCGCTGTGAACCAGGATATCCGGCCGTTAAAAGTTGCGATTTTGAATCTGATGCCGAATAAGGTTGAAACAGAGATTCAGATTATTCGTCTGTTGGCGAACACTCCGCTGCAAGTTAGTGTTGATTTGTTGAGACTTGATCAACATGAATCAAAACATACGCCTGAAAATCATCTAAACACTTTTTATCACTACTTCTCATCGGTTAAGCAATATCAATATGATGGCTTGATCATCACTGGTGCGCCTCTTGGACGTTTACCGTATGAAAAAGTGACTTACTGGCCTCAGCTGGTTGAAGTGCTTGACTGGGCTGAAACTCATGCAACATCCACACTGTTTCTTTGTTGGTCTGTATTTGCTGCGTTATACCATCATTACGGCTTAAATAAACAGATCAGAGATGACAAGTTTAGCGGTGTTTATCTTCATAAAACGCAGTATTTTCATGAACAGCTAACGCGTGGTTTTGATGACTATTTTTGGGTGCCTCACTCTCGCTATGCGCAACTGGACCCGGAAGAAATTGCGGCTAAGACCGATCTTAAAATTCTGGCTCAGTCAGATGAAGTGGGAGCATACCTGATGTGTGATCCATCTCATCGTAAAGTCTTTATTACCGGGCATCCCGAATATGAACGACTGACCATCCACAAAGAATATTGCCGAGATAAAGACGCTGGTTTATTACCAACGATCCCTCGAAATTACTATCCGAATGACAACCCTGATAGCGAACCAATGAAGACCTGGCGCGCTCATGCTTATTTATTAATGAGCAACTGGCTCAACTACTTTGTTTATCAGGAAACGCCGTATCACTTAAATAGTCGCTCAGACCCAAACGCTGTTAAGCGTGTGTCCTGAGCTATCTGAATTTTTAAGAGAGAATTCATATGACTTCTACATCGTCAGTCAATGACCGACTGGAACAGGCATTACAACAACGCATCCTGATTCTTGATGGTGCAATGGGCACGATGATCCAATCTCACAAGCTTGAAGAAGAGGATTTTCGAGGAGAGCGATTTGTCGACTGGTCATGTCAATTGAAGGGTAACAACGATCTGTTGGCGATTACTCAGCCTGACATTATCAAGCAAATTCATATTGATTATATGGAAGCCGGGGCTGACATCATTCTGACTAATACATTCAACTCTACTTCGATTGCGCTTGCTGACTATGAAATGGAACACATGGCCCGTGAATATAACGAAAAGGCGACTCAGGTTGCTGTGGCCGCTGTAGAGACGTTCAGAAAAGATAATCCTGCGCGGGAAATCTTCATAGCAGGTGTGTTGGGGCCAACCAATCGGACGGCTTCTATTTCTCCTGATGTGAATAATGCGGCGTTACGAAATGTTGACTTTGATGAGCTGGTTGAGGCTTACACTGAAGCTGCTGAAGGGCTGATTGACGGAGGCGCGGATATTCTTCTGATTGAAACAATATTCGATACATTAAACGCGAAGGCTGCAGGTTTCGCCGTGATGAATGTGTTTGAAAATCGTGGTGTCAGGCTGCCAGTGATGATATCTGGCACGATTACGGATGCATCAGGACGAACATTATCAGGGCAAACAACAGAGGCTTTTTATAATTCATTGCGTCATCTGGAGCCTGTCGTATTCGGACTTAATTGTGCATTAGGGCCTGACTTACTGCGTCAGTACGTAGCAGAGTTATCCCGAGTATGTGAAGTCTATGTTTCTGCGCATCCGAATGCGGGTTTACCGAATGAATTAGGTGAATATGATTTAGGACCCGATATGATGGCCGACGATCTTCAGGAGTGGGCTGAATCCGGTTTTCTGAATCTGGTTGGCGGTTGCTGTGGTACGACTCCGGATCATATTCGAGTGCTGGCACAACGAGTCAAACATATCGCCCCAAGAACTAAACCATCGCACGAACCGGTAATGCGTTTATCCGGGCTTGAACCCTATAACCTGGGATAGCGGAGCTGTATATGACTCAACAAGTTGCAACTTTTATTAATGTTGGTGAGCGAACCAATGTTACCGGCTCTGCTAAATTCAAACGGCTAATCCTTGAAGAGCAATACGAAGAAGCTTTAGATGTTGCAAGGCATCAGGTTGAAAACGGGGCGCAAATTATTGATATCAACATGGATGAAGCCATGCTTGATTCAGAAGCCGCGATGACAACTTTTCTGAATCTGATTGCTGGCGAGCCGGATATTGCTCGTGTACCAATCATGCTGGACTCGTCAAAATGGACGGTGCTGGAAGCCGGTCTGAAGTGCGTTCAGGGTAAAGCCATTGTCAACTCAATTTCACTGAAAGAAGGCCAGGAAGCTTTCATGCATCAGGCACGACTGGTTAAACGTTATGGTGCTGCTGTTGTGGTAATGGCGTTTGATGAGACTGGCCAGGCCGATACAGAAGATCGCAAGTTTGAAATCTGTGAGCGTTCTTATCGAGTGTTGGTTGATGAAGTCGGTTTTCCGCCAGAAGATATTATCTTTGATCCGAATATTTTTGCTGTAGCAACGGGTATTGCAGAGCATGATAATTACGGTCGAGATTTTATTCGTGCTACGGCTCGTATTAAGCAGCATCTGCCGTATGTCAGAGTGTCGGGCGGTGTTTCCAATATTTCTTTTTCATTTCGAGGAAACAATCCGGTTCGTGAAGCGATGCATTCGGTGTTTTTGTATCACGCAATTGCAGCGGGTATGGACATGGGGATCGTCAATGCAGGTCAGCTGGCCGTTTATGATGATATTCCTGAAGAGCTGAGAGAGCGTGTTGAAGACGTTATTCTTAATCGTCGCGAAGATGCAACTGAACGGCTTGTTGATATTGCGCCGAAATACAACGGTAAAAAGACTGAGAATGCGAAAGAAAACCTGGAATGGCGTCAGTATGAAGTTACAAAACGACTTGAGTACGCACTGGTTAAAGGATTGACTGAATTTATTGAGGAAGATACCGAAGAAGCCAGACAACAACTGGGTCGCGCTATTCAGGTTATCGAAGGCCCGTTAATGGACGGGATGAACGTCGTCGGTGACTTATTTGGTGAGGGCAAAATGTTCTTGCCACAAGTGGTCAAATCGGCGCGAGTGATGAAAAAAGCAGTCGCTTACCTGGAACCGTTCATAAATGCCGAAAAACAGGCGGGGAAATCGAATGGCGTTGTTATTCTGGCAACGGTGAAAGGTGATGTACACGACATTGGTAAGAATATTGTGGGTGTTGTTCTCCAGTGTAACAACTACGAAGTGGTTGACCTGGGGGTAATGGTGCCCAGTGAAAAGATTTTGCAAACGGCCAAAGAGGTCAATGCTGATGTGATCGGTTTATCCGGTCTTATCACGCCGAGCCTGGATGAAATGGTTCACGTAGCAAAGGAAATGACGCGAACAGGAATGAATTTACCGCTGATGATCGGTGGAGCGACGACGTCTAAAGCACACACAGCATTAAAAATTAATCCTCATTACGAAGAGCCAGTTGTTTATGTACCGAATGCATCGCGCAGTGTTTCTGTGGTAAGTAGTTTGTTGAATGCTGATTTGAAAGCGCCTTTTGTGAAGAATTTGGAGCAGGATTACACCCGAACCATCAAACAATACGAAGATAAATATCGTAAATCTGAGCTGGTTACACTGGAACAAGCCAGAGCAAATAAGTTTGAACCGGACTGGACAAACTATCAGCCACCAAAACCAGCAAAACTGGGTGTGGAAGTCTTCGACGATATTGATATTCAGACGTTACGTGATTTTATCGACTGGACGCCTTTCTTCATGACCTGGCAGTTAAGCGGTAAGTTCCCGGCGATTTTGGATCATAAGATCGTAGGTGAACAGGCAAGAACCTTGTACGAAGATGCGAATGCACTGTTGGATCGTGTTGTTGCGAATAAACTATTTGGTGCCAAAGCCGTATATGGTTTATTTCCGGCCAACAGTATCGGTGATGATATTGCAGTGACAGATACTCAAGGTAACGAGGTCATGCTTCATCATTTACGACAGCAAGGCGTGAAAAAAGCAGGACAGTTCAATCGATGTTTGTCAGATTATGTAGCACCCACTGATTCAGGTATTCAGGATTACGTCGGCGCATTTGCGGTCACGGCGGGTTTTGGTGCGGATGAACTGGCAAAGCAGTATGAAGATCAACATGATGATTACAATAGCATCATGGCAAAAGCGGTTGCAGATCGTTTGGCAGAAGCCCTGGCTGAATATTTACATATGAAAGTCAGACGAGAGTATTGGGGATATGCATCTGATGAAACGCTGGATAACGATGGATTGATTCGTGAGAAGTATCAGGGAATTCGTCCGGCACCTGGTTACGCTGCTTGTCCTGAACATACGGAAAAGGCAACGATATGGTCATTGCTGTCGGTGGAAGAAAACATTGGTATGTCTTTAACTGAAAGTTATGCCATGTGGCCGGGAGCGTCGGTGAGTGGTTGGTATTTCGCTCATCCTGAATCAGCATATTTTGCTGTTGCTAAGATAAAGCAGGATCAGGTGGAAGATTACGCCGCTCGTAAAGGGATGACAATTAAGGATGCTGAAACCTGGCTCGCACCGAATCTGAATTAAACGCAGTAAATCAGAGGTTGCAGACCTCTGATAATGACTGTCGCGGTAACTTATCTGAATGCCGTTGCAGTCGAACAATGTTTCATTCAAAGCGTTCAACACGCATTGGAACTCAATAGAAAACCTCGGTAGATAGTTATTCGATATGAATTTCTATATCATACCGGGGTTTTTTCATTTGCAACGTTTAGCGGTCTTTATGCTTAAAATCAATCGAACACCTGCGTTATCCGTATTTCGCTGGATGGGGCAGGCGTGGCGAATTCTTCAGGGGAACTTCGGTACGTTTGTTGGTGTATGTTTCCTGTACATGATGCTTCAGATTATGCCGTTCCTGTTAGGAACATTACTTGGGCAGGCTTCCATCATTTTTACGCCGGTTATTGCCATTTTTGCACAGTTTTTCGCGTGTGGTATTTACACCATGATAGTGGGAGCTATGTATGAACAGCCTATTCGTTCTTCTGATGTCTGGATCGCATTAAAAGATAAACGAAAAGTGCCAGTGATAGTAACGCTGTCTGTTATTAATCTGTTGGGGAGTTTATTGCTCAGTGGCGGGTTAGAGTCATCAATGACGTCCTTGCAAGAATCACTGGAAGCTGGAACAGAACCCGACTCAGGCGCTGTTTTATTAATCTTCACCAGTGTGGTGTTCTACACCATGTTATTTTTCTATACCTTACCCGTTGCCTGGTTCACCGATGAGCGTCGAATAGGGACGATGTTTAAAGTCAGCTTGATCGCTTGTCTGATCAACCTCTTGCCGTTAACGATTTTTGCAATCGTTGCGGGTGCCTTAATCATGATGTCTTCATTTATGTTGATGCTACCCGTCCTTGTATTTGCGCCTTGGCTCATGATCACTTACTTCTTATCGTTCCGCGAAATTATTCAGCCGTTATCACCAGATTCAGATCAGTCTGATGATTCCTCGCAACCACCTTCGTCGGGCAATGACGATATCATGGATGCCTGATATTACGATGGAAGATAGTCAGGATTCATTATCCCGGGTTCGAAATAAAGCGCTTGCGTTACTATCTCGTCGCGAACTTTCCACGAAAATGTTGAGAGACAAATTACATCAGAAGGAATTTCACAGTAAGGACATTGAAACGGTCATAGAAGATTTCACTGAGCGAGGTTGGCTGAGTGACACGCGATTTATGGAAGTTTTTTGTCGAGATGAGATCAGTAAAGGTCACGGCAAAATGAAACTTATGTGGAATGGACGAAACAAAGGTCTGGATGAAAAATTATTGAATCAGCACCTGAATGAACAGGAAATTGACTGGTTTAATCAAGCAGTAACCGCCTATAATAGGCGATTTTTTAATAAGCCAATTGCCGACTTTAAAGATAAAAGTAAACGGCTACGGTATCTGGTCAGTCGTGGATTTAGCTATGAAGAAGCTAACTATGCTCTTAGCAACCCGGATGCCGATATTTAAACTAATAAACTAACCGGAACAATCAAATGACGATGACAACGGCTGAAATCAGAACAGCCTTTCTAAATTATTTTGCCGATAATCATCACCAGGTCGTAGCAAGTAGCTCGTTGGTTCCTGGTAATGATCCAACTTTATTATTTACCAATGCTGGCATGGTCCAGTTCAAAGATGTTTTCCTCGGTGCCGAAAAACGTCCTTATAACCGAGCAACCTCTTCACAGCGAGTAGTAC
The DNA here is from genome assembly GCA_965656875.1 of Alteromonadaceae bacterium. Taxonomy (GTDB): domain Bacteria; phylum Pseudomonadota; class Gammaproteobacteria; order Enterobacterales; family Alteromonadaceae; genus CBFHMJ01. Next base: position 61,145 of record CBFHMJ010000025.1, on the reverse strand, counting down.
GAGCCGGTGGTAAACATAATGACTTAGATAATGTTGGATATACGGCCCGTCATCACACGTTCTTTGAAATGCTGGGTAATTTCAGCTTCGGTGATTACTTCAAACCGGAAGCAATTAAATTTGCATGGGGTTTCCTGACGGAAGAACTTAAGCTGCCAAAAGAAAAGCTTTGGGTAACCGTTTATGAAGAAGACGACGAAGCGGCTGATATCTGGATTAAAGACATTGGTGTAGATCCGGCTCGCGTCTCTCGTATTGGCGCAAAAGATAACTTCTGGTCGATGGGCGACACTGGCCCTTGTGGTCCTTGTACTGAAATTTTCTTCGATCATGGCCCTGATGTGTGGGGCGGTCCTCCGGGAACACCTGAAGAAGACGGTGATCGTTATATTGAAATCTGGAACCTGGTTTTCATGCAGTATAATCGTCATGCTGATGGCACCATGGAACCTCTACCTCGTCCTTCCGTTGATACAGGTATGGGACTTGAACGTATCGCTGCGATTATGCAAAACGTTCACAGTAACTATGAAATCGACCTGTTTGCAAAACTGATCAAATCTATCGCCGACATCATCGGTGTCAAGGATCTTGAAAACAAATCACTTCGCGTTGTAGCCGACCATATCCGTTCTTGTAGCTTCCTGATTGCAGATGGTGTTATGCCATCAAATGAAGGTCGTGGTTATGTATTACGTCGTATCATTCGTCGTGCAGTACGCCACGGTAATCATCTGGGTGCTAAAGAAGCATTCTTCTATAAAGTTGTTGCTGTGTTGGTGGAGTTGATGGGTGAAGCTTATCCAGAGCTGGCTCAAAAGCAGGCCATCATTGAAAAGGCACTATTAACGGAAGAACAGCAATTCGCGAAAACGTTGGATCGCGGTCTGGCAATTCTGGAAGAAGAGATTGCTGCACTGACTGACAAAACGATTCCGGGCGACGTCGTATTCAAGTTATATGATACCTATGGTTTCCCTATGGACTTAACGGCAGATGTAGCTCGTGATCGTGGTTATGTTATCGATGAGGTGGGTTTTGAAGCCGCGATGGCAGAGCAGCGTAAGCGTGCGCAGCAGGCGAGTTCATTTGGTACTGATTATAACGAGCTGGTTAAGTCGGAACAGAACACCGCATTCCACGGTTACACGCACAATACCTATTCAGCAACAGTGGTGGAGTTGTTCAAAGGCGACCAGAAGGTTGATGAGTTAGCTGAAGGCGACGAAGGGATTGTGATCCTTAACCGTACACCGTTTTATGCAGAATCAGGTGGTCAGGTTGGTGACTCAGGTGTCATTAAAGCGAATGATGGCGAGTTCACCGTTGTTGATACGATTAAATTAGGTAATGCATTTGGTCACAAAGGTGTTGCCAATGGCCGTATTCAACTGAATGAAAAGATTAATGCTGAGATTAATGTTGAGCGTCGTGAAGCTATTAAGAAAAATCATACCGCGACACATATTCTTCATGCTGCCCTGCGTAATTTGATGGGTGAGCATATTACTCAGAAAGGTTCATTAGTTGACCCGGATAAACTGCGTTTTGATTTCTCTCACTTTGAAGGCATGACAACGCAGCAGCTGGCACAGGTAGAAACACTGGTGAACCAGCAGATTCGTGATAACGCTCAGCGTGTGACCGAAACAATGGACATTGATGACGCGAAAGAAAAAGGTGCGATGGCACTTTTTGGCGAAAAGTATGAAGACGAAGTTCGTGTTGTATCGTTAGGCGAATTCTCTGTTGAACTTTGTGGTGGTACACATGTCGATAGAGCTGGGGACATTGGTTTCTTTAAAATCGTATCAGAGTCAGGTATTGCTGCAGGTGTTCGTCGAATTGACGCAGTAACTGGTAGTGCTGCGATTGAGTATGTTCAGCAGCTAACAGCTCAACTGGATTCAGTTTCAGACATGGTTAAAGGCGACAGATTGTCAGTAACAGATAAAGTTCGTCAGTTGTCTGATAAAGCGAAAGGGCTTGAAAAAGAAGTCGGTAAGTTGAAAGAGAAGCTGGCAAGCCAGGCGGGTGCTAAACTTTCTGATAGTGCTGTCGATATAAGTGGCGCGAAAGTGTTGGTTTCTAACCTTGAAGGTGCTGATCCGAAATCACTACGTGGCATGGTTGATGATCTGAAGAACAAACTGGGATCGGGCATTATCCTGTTAGCGACAGCGAACGGCGATAAAGTTAGCTTGATTGCCGGTGTGACAAAAGATCTGACCGGTAGCGTGAAAGCTGGTGAGTTGGTGAACCATGTCGCTTCGCAAGTTGGTGGTAAAGGCGGCGGTCGTCCGGATATGGCCCAGGCCGGCGGTAACGACCCGGCTGCATTACCCGCAGCGCTGGAAACGGTTGAAGCATGGATTAAGGAGAAGCTGTCTTAGAGACAGCTTTTTGCTAATTGGGCGTTGTGACTTACTGACATCAAATCTGAAACAGCGTTTTGATTAATAATGTTGGTAAAATTGTTTTTAAAGTGTTAATTTTTTGAAGTCTTAAGGGGCGATACCCCTGCTGTTTACCTGTGAATCTCAGTATACGAATCAGGAATTTTCGTCTGCTGATGGACATGGGCTTTTGTCGGCAAGTTGTAGGAATTTAGATAGGATCGGCCCGCTTATTATCTGATATATGTTGTGATTTTTAAGAACAGGTAATAATCAGGACTCAATAAAATTATAAATTTGACTATAGTGTTAAGTAGGCTATCATTACGCGGTACAGAACCTGTATTGATGATAGGTACTGTTGGAACTAAAGGAGCAATAGAATGCTAATTTTAACTCGTCGTGTTGGTGAAACTCTTATGATTGGTGATGATGTAACTGTCACTGTTCTAGGTGTTAAAGGGAACCAGGTAAGAATCGGTGTAAATGCGCCAAAAGAAATTTCAGTTCATCGTGAAGAAATTTATATGCGTATACAAGCCGAGAAAAATGCCCAGGCTCAGGGTAACTCCGCTGAATAGAATTTTCGCCACTGAAAAAACCGACGAAAGTCGGTTTTTTTATGCCTGATGCTCAGTCATCACTTCACTCTTTTTTTACGTGTCATATATCGTCCTTTCTCTCCTCTTTTCCTAATCCTAAAGTCATTTACAGGCTTATTGGTTTATCGTTCATAGTGAACGGCTTTGTTATCTGCATTCTCGTGATTCGTGTATTTATCTCTAATTACCCCTAATCTAATGTGGTGTTATGCGTTCTTAAAGTGGATTTACTTCATAACACAGTTACCAGCATGGTGATGGTGGGCGATAAATGACCGAATAAAGCGAACCTGCAGGTTTATATATGCTGGTAAAGAGCTTTCATTTTTTTGAACATGAAGAAAATGAGTTTGATTTTTGTTCGCTTGAATAAAATTAGTTAATTGATGACTGAATTTTTCGAATTTTCTTTAATGTTTTTCTATTGTCGTATCTGTGTTGCGGCGATGGAGAGTCATTAAAAACCCTGGTAATTTGCCGTGGATTCGCATGAATATGGCCGATATCAGTCGAATTTTAACCATAATGTTCAATTCATCATCAAACGAATGAAAACCTTAAAAAAGTGTTTGACAAAATTTCTGATTCGCATAATATACACGCCGCAAACAGCGGAGAGGTGGCCGAGAGGCTGAAGGCGCTCCCCTGCTAAGGGAGTATAGGGTTTGTAGCCCTATCGAGGGTTCGAATCCCTCCTTCTCCGCCATTTTTTGTTTGCTCCTGATGTTTCAGGGTTGTGCAAATTAAAATAGCGTTTATATTTTAATTTACTGCGCGCGTGTAGCTCAGCTGGATAGAGTACCTGGCTACGAACCAGATGGTCGGAGGTTCGAATCCTTCCACGCGCGCCATTTCTCTTTTCCTCAAGAAAGTTTCATCTTCACTTGAGTAACATCATTCAGGCTAAGTAATCTTAGATTGAAATATAATTCGCGCGTGTAGCTCAGCTGGATAGAGTACCTGGCTACGAACCAGATGGTCGGAGGTTCGAATCCTTCCACGCGCGCCATTTCAATGTTTACCAATCTGATTGATACATCATTTTGATGTTTTATATATTTCCTCGCGCGTGTAGCTCAGCTGGATAGAGTACCTGGCTACGAACCAGATGGTCGGAGGTTCGAATCCTTCCACGCGCGCCATTTCCCTTTTATATTTTCTCCAGTTTATCTTTTATTCCGTACTGCATTAGCGTGCAATTCTGATTATTGTCCTTTTCCTCGTCTTTCCTTACGGTTCTGTATAATTCTCTATTTTGCGCCCTTTATTCATACCTGTTTTTGTTCGTTTAGCAGAAACCAGGCTTTGGTCAGAATCGATGCGAGTTCCAACATATCATCTACTATGTCCACATCAATAAGTGTCATGTCGGAAAATTTTGCCTGATATTGGGCTAACAGCTCTTGCTGTTCAAACTGATTCAATTGATTGATAACAATTGTGCAAGCTAAATCAAATGAAATCGGGGCGTGGTGCGCATATTCCCAGTCAATAATAGTTCCATCCTGCATGATGTTATCGAACGATAAATCCAGGTGACACGGCGCTGTAGTCAACGGAATGAAGTCCGGGGGCTGTTTAAGGCTATGAAAGCGTTGGGATAAAGTTGCTGCATCTGGATGGTTCAGTTTGGTTATTTCAGCAATATATCCTTCTACTAACGACCAGGGATTCAAACGTGGTAATGACAATGGGGATTGATGTACGGCAACCAGTTTATTGGTCAGTTGCGTTATTTTTTCTTCCATCGGTAATGGCATTTCCGCGAGAGTACCGCCTTCGATCCAGGGATAAACCAGCAATCTGTTGTCTGGATCTGCATATACAGCCGCCTGTGTCAGAGATGCATGGGCAATGCCGTCAAATCGATGAAAGAGTGTTATAAGCTGAGATGGACGGTAATCAGCGGGATAGCGTTTAACGAAAAAATCTTTCTCAGGGAGTTGGTGATCAGTAATTCGATAATTACGCTGACTGAAACCTTTTTGGAGGGAGGTGCAGCTGGCTTCTGATGAAACCAGCTGTTGTTGATTAAGCTGATTGAGGATCCAGTTGGATTCGTTGTTGGTCAAGTTGTTGTTTCCACTTAAAGTAGCCGTGAATAGCTATTACAACATAAATGACAAACAGAGCGACAACAAAATACAGTTCTTTATTCCAGTAGAGGTAAATAGAAATTGCATCTATCACAATCCAGTAAAGCCAGTTTTCCAGAACGCTTTTTGTGACCAGCCAGGTCGCGTAAATACTGAACCAGGTGGTGAGTCCGTCAAGCCAGGGGTAATCGCTGTTAAACCAGGTTTTTGCAATAAAACCAGACGTTAAAGCAACGCCAGTAACAATCAGAATGGCCTGGAAGTGCCAGGAGCGAGGCAGTTGTACAATCGATATTGTTTGTTCTGTTTCGTTCTTTCGCCACTGTTGCCAGCCATAGACAGCCATAGCGACATAGTAGATTTGCAGAGCGGCATCTTGTTTAAGATTCACTTCGCTGAACAGGTAGCAATAAATTCCTGATGAGATGAATGCTGCGGGCCAGCACCAGATATTTCTGCGAGCTGCCAGGACAACATAAACAATAGAGAGAATAACAGCAGTTACTTCAAGAAACGTCATTGAAGTGACCGTTGCTGTCAGGTGGGTAGTAATTTGTTCGATCACCGGATATCCAGATTAATAAATTTACAGGCAAATACAGCCTTTTGTTGTTGCTCGTGGGTTAGTTTCATTTCGTTGTGCAGTGCTGTCATCACCTGATCGTATTCACCACAAACCTGAGTGCTTGTTGCATTGGTTTTCACGGTCAGATCGGGATATTGATTGATACGGTTGATGAAGTCTTTGATGGGCGGGATATAATTTTCGTCCAGTGGATATAAGCTGATCTCGGCGGTTAGCACGGTCATGGCAAGCTCCGGAATAGAGCCGATCAACCTGATGCTGATCGGCAGTCATGAATTTAGAAATTATAATTAGCGGTCAGTCCCCACTGTGCCGGGTCTGCCAGTTGGTAATATGCTTCGGTAGCATACCCGTTTGCAGGATTATTACCAAATCCACCAAATCCTCTCGTAAACCAGGTTTCATCAGTAATGTTGCGACCCCAAAGAACAATCGACCAGTTGTCTTGTTGGTAGCCAACACGAACATTCATCAGGTTCGCGTTAACGCCTTTTTCTTCATGGCTGTCAGAGAAGTAGTAATTATCTTTTCCTTCCAGTTCCAGACGAGCAAACCAGTGGTCGTTGAAATCATATTGACCAGCAATGGCATATTGATAATGAGGAGCTTGAGACTGGTCTCGGCCTGAAATGTCGGTGCCATCGACACGAACATAATCATCGAATTCTGTTTGCAGTAAACCAGCGGAAGCAAACAAGCTTAATGATTCATTGATCTGCCAACTGGATTCCAACTCAAGACCATAGTTGTTGCCACTGGTTGAGTTATCAATGAAGTCGATAAACTCACATGGGCAATCAGTACCTTCAATGGGTTTGGCAAAGCTGGCCGCCAGTTGTTGGTCGTCTCTGTCCATGTAGAAAAGCGCAGCGCGTAAGCTGACACCTGTTTCAGTCCAGAAGGTTTTTACGCCAGTTTCATAGTTCCATGTATATTCACTGTCAAAACTCCGGCGTTCTTCTGGTAACTGATTGTCGGCATTAATGCCACCAGCTTTATAACCACGAGCTATCAGACCGTAAACCATGGTGGTGTTGGAAAGTTGATAGTTTAATGCAACTTTACCGCCGACCATGGTTTCATCCGGTGAGTGGCTGAAACTGTCGCTGTCGCTATAGTCAACATCACGTTGTTCGACACGAAGGCCCGTTATTAAGGTCCATTTGTCATTAAGTTGTGATGTTAGCTGACCATAAAGTGCGAGTTGTTCAGTATCATAATCCGAAGAAAACGGATCTGAGTATGTATACAGTCGGCTCAGATCTTCGCTTTCATCCCGATAATACAAACCAATTACCCAGTCAGTACTACCATTAAACAACTTGCTGCTTTCTTTAGAATATAATTTAGTATCGAGAATCAACGCGTCTCTTTCACGATCATAGGCATCTGTTGATGAGTAACCGTCCGGATGAAAGCCTTCATAAGTCCAGTCTTCGTCATAACTGTAGTTTAAATCAGCAGTACTGAACGAGGCGGTAATAACCCAGGTGGCATAGTCAGCTGCATCGGAGGTTAATTTGGCACTGAAGCCGTCAAGTTCTGTTTTGTCCTGACCCGGATTATCAGACAGGGAGGTACGACTGTTATCGAAGGTGAAGTTGTCATAACCATTGTCATTATCGATATGGTGCCAGTTAAGGTCTAACGTTGTATCTTCATCGATAAGCCAGCGTAATTTTAAACGACCAGTTAGTTCATCTCTGTCGGCGGTTTCATTATTCAGGTGACTGTTATAGATGAACCCGTCGCTGGAAAACTGATGAAGTGCAGCACGAAACTGTACTGAATCTGATAATGCGCCGCCTACAGCGCCACCCAGCGCCCAGGTATTATCTTGTGCGAGGGTTGCATCGAGTCTGCCCTGCCAGATTTCAGTCGGATCATTGGTTTTTAATTTAATCAGGCCTGCCATTGCACTGGTGCCATACTGCGTACCTTGTGGTCCTCGTAAGACTTCAAGTTGGGCAACATCATACATCGTTGCAGCGCCGCCCAGTCCTGACAGGTCAATGTCATCAAGGATAAAACCAACAGATGGATTAACTGGTTCCTGGAACTGACTACGTTCACCAATACCACGAATCTGAATGAAGCGACCGCGTGAAGCGCCTGTTGCAAAATTGACGTTTGGTGTCAGTGCTAACATTTGATCAAGGTATTCAGCCTGGCGCAGGTTAATTTCGTCTTCAACAAGAACAGAAGCACTGGCTGCAAGCTGATTAAGCTGAGTTTTATTAACGTCAGCGGTAACGGTGATTCGTTCAATATCGGCTTCTTGTGTGCTGATATCAGCAAATGAAAACGGACTGAACGTTAAGCCAACGGCAATAGCTATTGCAGAGCGAGAAAACGATGAAAGTTTATTAGTCATGAATGGATCTCTTGGTACGCAACCTAAGTTACGTGTTACAACTCAATCAGAGATCCGGTAGCAGTAGGCGGAAATGAAACTCGTTGAAAAACAGTCAGTAGCTGACTTAAGCGATATGTTACCATTCCTACGCCGGTTTCAACCGGATCAGGTTCTAAGGGTTTGCACGGCATCTCAGTCAGACCAGTAATGGTTCAGACACCCCTTGGTAATCACAACAACTTGCTGATTTATCGCATCGTTGTTGGGACGAGAGGCATTGTAACGAAATTCTGATAAATAGATAGTGTTGGACTATTCATCCATCTCTTTGCAATAAATGTTACCGGGGAATCTAATGAATCAGCAGGTTGATATTCACCATTTTTCCCACCATTTAGCTAAGATTACAGATCCTGTTTTTCATGTCATTAATTGAAGGTTTTCATCCAGGTTTATGAGTCAGTCAACATCAGACAATTTTGCAAAAACGCCAGGTAATGTCATTTATATGTCAGCAGGCGAGCCATCGTTATACGTTAGCGAAGACGAGAAAAATCGCTATTTGACGATGGGAGGGGATGCTATCCATACGGCCATTGATAAAACTAATCCCAGGCATATGCCGTTGGATGTTTATCAATCTCTGTTATCTGGTTTGATGTTTCTGGTTGAGCAGAAGCCTTCATCGGCATTATTGGGTGGTTGTGGCGGTGGCGCTGTTGCGCGTTATTTAGATGCGTTTGAGATACCCGGTCAGGCTGTGGAGTTTGATTCGAGAATTGCAGACATTGCGAAGCAGTATTTTGATTTCCCAGTAAGCTGGTCATTGCACCTTGATGATATTCAGTCATTTGTTTCCACATCGAAAGATACATTCGACATTATTCTGATGGATATCGCTGATGGGGATTTTTCACCTGAATGGTTGTGTTCTGTGGATTTCCTGACAAAGTGCAAAGCAAGATTGAAAGCCAATGGTATGTTTTCAATGAACTATATCCTTAAAGATGTTCAGCAGTTTCATCAGTTATTTCAATCACTGCGACAAGTCTTTGGACAAAGGGTTGTGTTTATGTCGGTGGTTAGTCACATCAATGTCATTGTGCATGGCTTCAATGGTGAGATAGTGATACCAGAGGCAGACAGTGAACGGTTGAAACAGTGTGAAGCATTCTGGCAACTGCCATTTTCGGCCTTTTTACTTTTAATGCAAAAAGATACACCACCGGGCAGTGGTATTTTTGACTAGGCCATCTAAGTTTATGACGTGGAAGGCAGTATGAACGCCATTGATATGAATCTATTCATTGCTTAAACGGCTGCAAAAATTATCCGTAAAGGCTCACAGATTTTAGTCTCCATTGATTGCGTATAACGCTCTGAGAACAGGGTGCATTTTGTAGAATACTCGGTCGGGTAAGCCATCGGGTTTTATGCTATTCAATGAACCATTGGTTTGTAATGAATGAATTAAGCAAGCTGTTCTGATTAATGGATCAAGGATGTCGTCAATTGGCAGATGAGAGACTTCGGCAGCATTAAATCGGACTTCTCCTACTTTTTCACCGCCATCCAGTTTGTCATTTAACAGGATGGCTGAGCAGGCGACACATTGTTGTTCCATCAGAGAGTAGTAAAACGTGGTACTGCCTCGAAAATCTGGTAGTGAACCTGGATGGCAATGCAGTAATTGATGTTGTTGGGTAATTTGCTTACTCACGCGCCCTTTAGCAGCGAAGAGAATCGGGCGAGCCGTCAGTGCTTCAAACTCAGGTAACAGGCTGTTGATTGAATCAGCATCAGATTCAATCACATCAAACTTCTTCAATAATTCACCAAACGATTCATCGACTGGAATAGTTATATCGCCCAGACGCCAGGATGTTTTGTCAGGCGTAAAAGGCGCATGGCTCGGTCGGTAGATAATCACTTTATCGACCGGGATGTTATAGAGCAGGCAGGCTTTTAAATACATGTAGCAACGCATACAGGGGAATCCAACGACATGTACAGCTTCAACTGTTGTCGGGCGGGAGAATGAATCGTTTTTTGATGTATTTAATGGTCTGGTTTCGGACCGACTAGCGTTGGAAAAATCATGGTTGAAGATAGTTGCCTGATGATTCTCTTCTCTAATTAGAATGCTTAAGATCGTCTGTTGTTCGAGATTAAATACGGCAACCATGTGCATACTGATCAGTAAATCATTCAGTTTTAATAAGGTACTAAAAAGCTGAAAACGATAATGGTGCAGTGATGATGCAGACGTTAACTGGTGGTGGAGTTGTAGTCCAAAGTTTAGTAGCGCATCGGTCTGAGACTGAGTTGCAGTGAGCTGACGTTTGATTTCAAACTGCTGGATTTGTTTTACCAGTTGTGTGTCTGCGATTGGAACTGGCTGTTCAATCGGTGTGGATTCAGACAATGTCGCTAATACTGTTTGTCGATGAGCTCGCCAGTGTTGCACGTAATCAGGATCTGAAATATCCGGACGAGAATAGGGTTCTGGTTTGGATAAGGAGATTGCCTGATATGGGTAGGTCATTGAATTTGTTGAGACAGGGTTATTACAGTGACTCTATTCTAGCAGGATTCAATAAATTGTCTCGTGAATAACCGAGCAATAAAAAAGGGCGATTTTCATCGCCCTTCTTCAAACAATCAACAGAATCTTAGTGTTTCCAGTGATATTTGTGTGCTTTCTCTTCCATGTAAGCAGCCGTTGCAGGGTGCATACCCATTGCATTGGTTGTTTCAAAGAAGAATTCACCACGTTTGTTGTCGTAGTTACCGATTTCATTCATGGTTTTAGTATCGTAGATACGGCCATTAATAACGGTATGAGTGACATATTCAGAACGACGGAAGTCATTCAATACATCGCCATCAATAACGGCGATATCTGCCAGTTTACCTGCTTCAAGAGAACCGATGTCTTTATCCATACCAATGTATTTAGCACCATCAATCGTTCCGGCACGTAATGCTTCCCAAGGTGTGAATCCACCTTGTTGTAACATCCAAAGCTCCCAGTGAGCCGCTAAACCTTCACGCTGACCATGTGCGCCAAGTAGTACGCGAACACCGTTGTCACGAAGTTTCTTACCACCCGCAGCAGCTAATTTGTGGTTGTAGTGATCTTCAGGTGCTTTCTTAGGACGAATAGACACAGGATCAACGATGTATTGAGGCACGTAACGCATTAGACGCTCGTTTTCCCAAACGTTAGTGTGTTCATACCAGTAGCGTTCACCTTCAAGACCACCGTAAGCAACACCCAGAGTCGGGGTATAACCAGAATCAGTCTGGCTCCACAGCTGAACAACGTCATCATAGAATGCTGGAATATTCACTGCGTGTTCTACACCAGTATGTCCGTCGATCACCTGAGTCATGTTCAGGTGGAATTTACCTTTACCTTCAGGCACAACCATAATGCCTAAGTCACGACCCGCAGCAATGACTTGCTGACGAACTTCACGTTGTGGGTGTGAGTAGCTCTTAACGCTGATAGCACCGGCTTCTTTCAGACGGTTTACATGGAACCATGCATCTTCATAGCTACCAATTTTTGCTTTATAGCCTAATGCATTACCTGCATACAGGATGCGACCGGTTGAATAAGTACGAGGACCAATAGTACGACCTGAGCGCACCAACTCAGACATAGAGAAAATCTCAGTGGTGTTGTTCGACGGATCGTGAATAGTGGTTACACCAAATGCCAGATTAGAGAACTGATTCCAGTTTTGCTCTGGCTGAATTTCGTAGCTGGCATAGCTACCGTGCGCATGTACGTCTACCAGGCCAGGAATAAGGGTTTTGCCCGTTACGTCAACAACCTTGGCTTTTGCAGGGATTGTGATATCGCCTACACGACCAACAGATTCGATGCGATTGTCTTTGATGACAATAACGCCGTTTTCAATGATATCTTGTTTGTTGTCGGCATCTTTCATCGTGATGATCGTGCCGCCAGTCAGTACAAGATAACCTTCAGGTTTATCCGCTTTTTGTTCGAAACCAAGGTCAACAATATCTACTTTTGTTTCCGGCGCTTTTGCTGCTAAATCACCATTCAGCCAGGCGAAAGTATCGGCCAGTTTACGACGATAAAGTTTTGAACCGAATGCCCAGGTGATTTCGCTACTGTCAGCACGCCAGTTCAGGTATTCGCCTGAATGTTCTGAAACTTTAGCAACCGGGAAGCTTTTGCTGTCTTTATCAAGCTTGATGGTTTTGCCTGTTTCAAGATATGGCGCAACGTACACGTTGTAATCCTGGATGAAGGCAATCCATTTGTTATCAGGCGATACTTTAAAATCAGTGACGTATTCACCTGTATAGATTTTGCGCTCTTTCAGTCCATCGGTGTTGATGCTGTAAAGATCCATCGTGGTATCGCTACCGTAGCTGGTGTAGTAAATCCGGCTTGCGTCGCTATTGAACTGAGGGTTATCGCCTTTACCGATAACTTTCTTCATTTCGCCGCCTTTAGCACTAACGGTGTAAAGACCAGGTTCCATCGACCATTCGCCAGATAGCAGGTAGCCACCAGTTACTTTAGTGAACAAAACTTGTTTGCCATCAGCAGAGAATGAAGGTTGGATGTAGTGACCTGGCTTTTTGGTAATGGTTTTACCTTTGCCGCCTCGTGATTTTACGACACGAATTGCACCCAGCTTTTTATCGTCCCAGGTAGAGTAAACGATTTTTTTACCGTCCTGAGAGAATTGCGGGTAGTACTCGAAATGATCAGTTTGCTTAGTCAGACGTTTTACTTTGCCTGATTTAATGTCGTGAACATAGATGTAACCTAATGCCTGGAAAACCACTTTTTTGCCATCAGGAGAAACCTGAGACCAGCGAGCCATGTTGACTTTAAAGCTGTCTGGTGCGACATCAACAGCAAAGCGAAGTGCTGGCGTGATGTTTTTTGTTGTCTTAACGTGCAGTGGCAATACTTCAGGTTTGGCTTGATTGATTTGTTTGCCGTCTAACTCGACACGGTGAATTTTACCCTTGGCCCAGAATACCAGTGAGTCGCCATCTGGTGTCCATGCGTATTGAGGCGTATTACCATCTTCACCATTTGCTTCCTGAAGGTCTCGATCCAGACCTACGAAAACCTGAGTGTCACGACCGGATTCAAGGTCTTTAATGAACAGTGCAGAATCCATGTGAATACGTTTAACGTAAGCTAGCTTTTTGCCATCTGGAGATGGAAGTGGACGAATTGCACCGCCTGGTGCTTTTACGATGATCGTCTCTTCACCTGTTTCCAGTTCTTTACGACGAATTTCAAAAATTTCGCCTGATGAGTTTTTACCATAATCCCAGCGTTGTCCTGGCGTGCCATCCATTGAGAAGTAAACATATTTACCATCAGGTGAGAATGCAGGTTCAGACAAGTTCTTTTGTGGTTGTTTTTTATCTAACGGCTCGCGCAGTTCAACACCTTTGCCGCCCGTTTTGTGGTACATCCATAATGAACCACCTGCAATAGAACGGGAACCCATGTGAGACTTACGCACTGCAATGAAATTGCCATCCGGACGCCATGCCGGGTTATGGATCATGCTAACTTTTTCAGAGGTAACCTGATGAAGGTTTGTGCCATCAGTGTTCATTAACCATAAGTTCGTAGAGCCACTTCGGTCAGAAATAAATGCAATCGTTTTACCATCAGGACTAAAGCGAGGTTGAATATTCCAGGCGTCATCGGCTGTAACTGCCTTTGCTTCGCCGCCTGAAATTGGCATTACGTAAATGTCGCCTAACATATCAAAGATAATGTGTTTGCCATCCGGGCTGACATCCAGGTTACTCCAGGTAATTTCTTTAGTGTCGATCGTAATTGTTTTACGTTCACCTGGTGGATTCAGAACATCCCATTTTTTGTCATCTTTCTTTTCAGCTGTTGCAGCTTTTGCGTCACCACCTGCCTGCGGAGCAGCATTGACCGGGTTTGTAACTGCCATTGTCAGAGCAGCGGTCACAATTAGAGCCAATGGTGACTTCTTATAATTTTTGAATTGCATGTAGTGTGTTCCTCACTTATCTATACCCGACGTCAGTTAGGCTTGGAATAACGGCTAGTAGCGTGTTGCCTGTTATTCATCGTCCGGGTGGTTTTGGTGCAAAAACGAACATTGAGCCGCAAGTCTTACGTTTCCGGTTGCCACTCGTTGTTAAGACGTTCGTTCAGGTGGGGCTATAGTTCACGAAAATGTTTCATTGTTCAACAAAATAAGATTATCAATTTGTGTTCTGCGACTGTCAGCTTTCCGTTACCCCAAAACAGCTAATACGAGAAATTCAGGTTTTATATCGTTGCGCGTTCACTGGCATCTGTCCGATTTTAATTTCTTATATACACCAAGTAAGTTAAAAATATCGCTATCGGATGAGAGGGGGCCAGTAAGGATAACTGATGATTAAGCGCGGAATATTTTTTGGTACCGTTGCCATTTTATTGATTTATAAAACATTATGGTTATCGGTGGATAGTAGTGATAGTGGCAATAGTGCAGAGCAGGGACGAGATGAGGCTATAACACGCTTGATGGAACAGCACCAAATTCTTGGTATGTCAGTTACCTGGATTGATAAGGGGGCTGTAAAGTACCGTAAAGGGTTTGGTTACAAAGGGCTGGAAAAGAAAATACCCCTGACGCCACAAACAGTGCTGGATGCAAAGAGTGTAGAACAACTGGCTTTTTCATTATTGGTTAATCAGTTAACTGAATCTGGTCAATTGAATCCTGACAAGCCTTTGTCTCAATATTTACCTCGCGATAATCTGTCTCAACGTTCTCCTGGTTTTCGCATGATTGTTGAGACGCTAACGTTACGCCATCTACTTCAGTCACCAGACACGATGAGCGAAGTAGGGTCATTAGTCTTTAACACCTTGCTGAAAAAGCAAGCATTGACTTCAAGTGACTTTAAACGAGAAATGCATCAGGTTTTTAATCCATCTGGCGGCGATGCTGATAACAGTGAGGGAACAGCATCGAATAGTGAACAGTGTTACCTAAGCGTTGGCATGTTGTTTTTACAGCATGTTTTAGAGCGAGAGTTAACAACATCGTTAACGGTGTTATTCGATAAGAATTTGTTTGAACCACTGCATATGAACAATAGTCGTTGGTGGCGAAGCCAAAATCGACAATCTGATCTTGCTGGTTACAGAGCGATGAGTTGTCCCGGGATTCAAACAACGGACGATTTGAATACTAAAGGAAGTGAGCAAACGTTGTGTATTGATCGATCCGAGATGGGAATGGATTCTGCGTTTGCAGATAAAGCATTAACCGCATGTGGGTTTACTACACATTATTTCCCTGTGTATGCCTCAACTCAAATGAAAAGAACGAGTAGCTTGCATTCATCTGCTACTGATATCAGCCGTCTCTTGTTATGGTTTTTACATCAGCACGTTGTTGATCGTGTGCCAGGGTATCAAACGGCGACAGATTCACTCATGATCAAAAGTGATACAGATAAGGAAATATGGTTGGTATCTAATGTTGATAAGGGAAGAGCGTACAGTGTTTTATTGTTGAATCCCGAATCTAGACAGGCTTTATTTATTTCTACGAATCAGGTATTGAATGACGGGCTATACAGATTAAGTAAGCAGTTACTAAGGGTGTTTATATCATCAAAAACTGAAGAAATTAACGACCTGTTTTAACTGGTTATTTATATATAGAGAGAGAAATTGCTCTAATAAATCAATTTTTTATATCAAACGGATTTTACTACACATAGTCTGCACATTTTCTATACTGGTATTAACGGGTATGCGGAGGTGTTCTATGTCGTATTGTTCAGTTCACCAGATATTGTTGTTATCTGCTGTCTTGAGTGTTATCTCCGGCTGTAAATCGGTCAGAGCACCGTCAGGTGAGCAATGGAGGCAAGCCGCGACGAATGCGATCTCAGATCCTCAAACCTGGGTTCCTATCGCCAGTGCCGCAGTGATTAAAGCTGGTAAGCTGGAAAACGATGTTGCCAGCTTGCAATCAACAACAAATCAGGTCTCCTTATCAAACACTGCCGTTATGCAACCCGAATTCACTACTTCCTCTCGCTACATCAGTCGAATCTCATCGTATCCAGGACCTGAAGATAATGCAGAGTTGAAACTCACCTGGGTATTCATGCAAAACTTACTGATGCTTGCTGACCCCTATAACAACTGGTCTCTTGAAAGTAATCGGCAGGGTTTTCAAGGCAATGAATTCGACTATTTTAGTATGTCGTTCAATGCTTCGGAGTTCTACGGTGTCATTGGACAGACGACAGATGGAGCTGGTGGTGGTTTACCTGTCAGACCGGTCTCATCAGGAGGAAGCTCCGGAAGTATGTTTCGGCCACAACTGGTTGGACTGAGGCTATCAACGCCTGATCGGCGTGAGCAACTTCGGCTTGATGAAGAACGGCCACATCCAGCTGAAGTTTTGTTAGGTGCTGCATTAGGTAACTTTCTTAATGTGTTTTTCCATGATGCATTGAGTGGTGATGATAATGTATCAATGCGTCTGAAACCCTCATTAAAGAAGCTTTCATTTGAGATTAAAGTCAGATTTTAGGATTGCTGTTAAGCGTTGTTTCATCGCTTAAATACTGATTGAGTTGCTTCTTCCAAATTTGAATAGCCACCATTTGCGTTTCGCCCGGCTGCATATTCAGGATCTTATCTCTTTCTGTCATTACTGATTGTCTGATATCGGTGAGTCGTTTTGCGACTTGCTCTGATTTGGCAATGTGATGCTTTTGTACGAAGTAATAGCGTAAAACAACTGTAGGGATTAGCCAGATGAGCAATAGTGTCGTTAGATGGTCCATTGTTTAACTCCTGTCATACGTCTCAAAACAAAGTCATTGCGAAAATCGATTAACGCCGGTGCGATTACGATAACCAGACTGCAAGAAACGGTTGCAATTGCTTGTAACTGAATGCTGAACGTTCTGGCCGAATCAGATGGGAAAGCAAGGTGTTCTACCAGCAAGATTGTGGTGGTTAATGCCATAAAGTAGAAATAGTAGACAACGATATCAGCGCCTATATGTGGTGTAATTTGTTGTTTTCTGTGTAAAACCGCGATTAACAGAATACTGATTAATTCGGTCAGTAAAAAGAATATCAAATAGGTTGTCTGTCCCAGGGTTTCCAGGCTGGTGGCTGCTGTTGGTGACAGAAGCTGCCAGAATGTTGAAAATTCCTTTGTGTGGAGAACCAACATGCTATTGCTGATTGTCAGAATACAAACGGCGAGAAAATAGGAATTGATTTGTTTGAATTTAAAAACCGCAAGTAGAAACGCCAGTCCATTAAAAAATGGTGACCAGATACTAAGTTGAGGCGCGATTTCCATATAAAGCTGAATATACGACATCTTACTACTGCATTGTCTGATTTAAGTTCCATAATCCTGTACAACGAATGAGCACCATTCGCTGATAGTCTATTATTATTTCAATAGGGTGAACTGTGTCAATTTCAATATTATTTAATGTTAATGAAATGTAGTAATGTTTTTTTATATAGGAGAAGGAACAAATATGAGGTTTTTTTAACCTTTTGTAATCTTTTAGCCGTTTTTGCTCTTAAAAACAGACAAAAATGGAAAAGTAGGTGGGTTATTTGGCGGGAATAAATTAAAAATTGTTATTTTTCAATGTTTTAAGAATCGGCAGCGTAATCATATCTGCCGATTCCATACACCGGGGATTAAATACCCAGTGAATCCATAAAGTCGTCATCGATTTCATCAACATCCGCAACGACATTATCTGAACTAGAAGACGTTGCTCCAGAATTAGCAATGATTGCATCCGGATCAATATCTTCGTCAGGTTCAAAATCTCTAAGTTTGATGAATTCAGTTTTGTCCATTGACAGCTCAAGGTAGAACATATTGTGGCTGTCTGTCTTGAAGGCAACACGACGAGATTGAGGACGGTCAAGACTGGTACCGATTGACATAGTAACCTGTTGGTTAATGGTCAACATTTTAGGTTGGTTTTGATTGATAGACGTTTGTAACTCTTTGCCAACTTTACCGGTAAAGTCACCAACGATTTGGTTCATCAGCTCACCCAGTACATTAGCAACATCATCAGATGTGTATTGAGCAGCAAGTTCTTCTTCCGGAATTCCCATGTTAATCATGTAATTACGGTAAATATCCATTGCGGCGCCAGAAGAGAAGTTTAGCACTACCAGTCCTGAGAAACCGCCTGTAAATAGCACAAAACAGCCGATATCAGGGCGAAGGCAGGTTTTTGTGATTTTCTGAATCATTGGAGAATAGCCAATCTCACGACTGGTGGCGGTATTTAATACTTTGACAACAGAATTACAAAGCGTAAGTAAAATATCTTCTGTTGATACGACTTTTGTTTTATCCATTCTTGTTAACCTTCAGCACATAAGCAGTTGGATGACGCCGTTAGCGGGTGAAAGATTATAGTTGATTAAGACAGGTCATAGAATCACTAATTGCTATATAAAGCAATTAAAAATTCCCTGAAACTGGTGTCTTAGCGATAATTCATCAGGATCTGTTGAGCATTGATAGCGTTTTTTCAGCTGTTTGTCGCGATTTACCGTGCGCTTTACGACATCAACCCTGAATAGCTGAGTCTTCTGTCTTGCACTTGGCCTGAATGTCGCTTAATTCGAGCTAAATAGCACCTTACAATGTTCACAGATGCGGTGAACTGTAGTGGTTCGTCACCGTTAACAGTCAAATTTGGGCAGAAACCGTCGAGTGTATTTTTTCTCTGACCTTGGATGATACCTGAGCATGTTAACAGTGTTTATCAGGTGCTGATAATCGGGATTCGATACCAGCAAATTAGCACTCATGTGTTTCTGAGTGGCTGAAACTAACTCGTCAATTAATCGTTCAAGGAAATACCTTGATGATTGCACAAAATCTCTTGCCTGCTTATTGGTATCGGCCTGAAATGATTGTTCAGCAATGACTGGCAACTGTGTTTGCCTGAACATAGTAATACGGGCAATTGCAAACTGTAAGTCGGACCACGGTTTATAGGTACGAGTAATGTTGTCAGCAAGCCTTGAAGCGATTCCCAGATAGGCGCACATGGTCATATATTCAAAACTTCCCAGGGCGAGATGAAGTAGCTTATCCAGCAATATTTCGTCAGTCACTATATAGTCAAAGGGGATTATAGTGTTATCGAAACAGATCGCTTGTGTATCTGATGCATTGAACACCTCCAGTTGCCATATGTCATTATTCCTGGATAACGTCGGACCATCAGGTATGACGGCCATGCCTTGTTTTATTGCGGCGGTGGTGTCATTGGTCACTGATGATGCATCAACCGACACACATAAATAATAGTCGGCAATGTTGCACAAGGTTGCGGGTGTTTTTGTTCCTGTTAATTGCCAGTCTCCGTCACTAGTCTGTGAGTGCGTTAATGGAGAATAGTGCTCATTGTTTGTCTTAAGTCCTTCTGCTGACAACGAAGCAATTAGTGCATCATTTTCACTTACAGCATTTAGCACGTCAGGAAATACCGAAGCAGCGGATTCGTATCGTTTCAGTGCAAGAACAATATGCTTATGCATCAGACAGGCTAATCCCGCTGATGGCCAGTGATAACCGATGTCCGAAATTAAGCTGCCCTGTTCAAGATAAGCATCAAAATCCATGTGGCTATTATGACGTAATCCCCAGGATGGAATGTGTTGTGTCTGAAGTGTTTGTCTGAGGACAGAGGGAGAGACCTGATCGAGTTGCTTAATGGTCGTAATGTGGTGTGTTTTCAACAGTTCATCAAACATGGACAACCCATCCTTTGGAGCAGACCTGACGGATTACAGGTCTGGATTGAAAGTAATTCTTATTGGTAGTAACGGTCGATGTTTAACTCGCTACTTTGCCATCGATAGGTTGGTACAATACGACTCGGTTTCGGCCAGTATCCTTTGCGACGTATAGCGCTTTGTCTGCATGGGATATCAGATCTTTCAATTCATAGCCCGATTGTGCGCTGTCGGAGATTCCAAAACTGGCTGTAACCTGAAACGTACAGCCGCTTGGCGAAGTATCAATTTTCTCAATGGCATCGCGGCATTTTTCTGCAAACAGTTTTGCGGCCTTTAGATCACAGTTCATCAGCGTAAAAGCGAATTCCTCACCGCCTAACCGACCTAAGACGTCACCTTTACGCCCTTGTTTTTTACATACATCAGCAACCGCTTTTAAGACCCAGTCACCGACAGGGTGTCCATAGTTGTCATTAATGGATTTAAATTTATCCAGATCAAAAATTATGACACTGTTTACCTGCTTTGCTGAACGAGCAAAATCAATACCTTTGGCAGATAAATCGGTAAATTGGCGACGATTAAAAATACCGGTCAGTTCATCGATTTGAGCTATACGTTGGAAGCGCTTTTGAATGAGCTTAGTCCGCCAGCCCCAAATGCCCAGTAACGTGATAAGGAAGAACATCGCAAGAATGACAATACGGTTTTGTTCTCGTGTTTTGGCATCAAGCTTTTGTTCCAGTACCAGCACTTTGTTCTCTTGATTCAGCAATTGAATGCGTCGGTTTTTTTCTATGAATTCAGTTTCAGCCAGTTCTACAGCAAGCTTACGCATCTGAACATCGTTTAAGTAGGCTTTATCTGCTTCAGCATATTTCTCAAAAAACCTTAGTGCCTGTTCGTGATTTCCTGATGTTTTTTCGATTTCATACAGAATTTTGTAGGTCATGGTGAGCGGCAGAGAAAATGGCGTAGAAATATTCTGATCCAGTGCCATGAGGGCGTATTTTTTGGCTAGTTCAAGTTGTTCCAGTTGCCAGTAAACCGCAGCGATTAGGTAATAGTATTCACGAATCACCAGCTTGTATTTTGAGGCCAGAGCAACATCAATGTGATCTTTTAATTCTTGTTTTGCTTTTTCAAGTTCGCCAACGTCGATAAACATTCTGACATAGTGCATGCGATTCAGACTTTCATAAAGAGGTTCGTTTTGAGCATGACAAATGTTGATTGCTTTATGGAATTCTTCATCCTGGTTGCGAAGCATATCGAGGTGATATTTAGCTCGCGTCAGCATCGTGTGGGCCGCACATAAGTTTCGGCCTTCAGGATTCTCCGGCCAGACGCGTTTTTCAAGATCGAGGACTTTTTTGTATTCCCCTAACTCGTTATAGAACATCATTGCGGCCAGAATACCGGTAATTCGATATTCTTTGTTTTGAACCTTGGGTAGCAGCGCAAGTGATTGATTCAGATACTTCATGCCCTTGTTAAATTTTCTGCCAAGCGCATAAACATTAAAAAGTGAGTAGCCGACTTTAAACTTTAAATCGACATCATTAGTTGTCATGAATATATCGATATAGATATTTTCACTGATCTCAAAGTTACCCATAAATGCCTGATGGTAACCGTGAAGATAATCGAGAAAGTCTGATTGATTTGTCGAAAGCGAATCTCTGAATTCTTCCAATTCGACCAGTTTCTGACTGAATAGCTGGGGATTAGCACTTTTCAGTGCATCAGCATTTTGAAGCATTGACTCCAGATTTACAGTTTCATCTGCAAATACGGAGGTGGTGATAGTAGTTAACAGGAAAACCAGCATAATGCTGGCTTTCCGGGTCATGACTTTAAACTGCACGTCTAATCTCATCTGACTTAGGTTCATCTCCGTCATCATCTTGCGGAGCTGGTTCATCGTCTTTTGCCGGTAACAGGGCGCAGACGATCTTATTTCGAACACCCATTAGTTCATTTAACTTTTCATTATCTTTCGACAGAAAAGCTTGCTTGATTTCAACATCTGCTACGCTGATGTCAATCAATTCCTGCACATTTTTTTTATTAAAATTTGGAACCTGCCCCAGAGATTCCAGCATGTCGATAACATTTGCCATGTTTACACCCTCAAATGAATAGTTGATAGAAATATTATTTTATTGATTTATAAAGAGTTACAGCATAATGGCTGATTGATTCGTGTTAATAGTAAACACGTGTAAGTTGAAGTTTTTCTTCCCTTACTTCAATTAAACCAGCGACAACAATTTTGCGTCTAACTGGCTGGTTTATGGTCAGTCAGGCGTCAGGATGTGATGCCGTGACTGGTGTATATTTGCACGTTCATGGTTGAAACTGATTGATGAATGCCAATAAGTATCAGGCGATCTTTGTGGTACGGGTAATTTTATCGTTATCAGGCTCATCATCATTATCTGGTACATCAGCAGGCAGTACTGCACAGACAATGCGGTGTTTGACACCCAGCAATTCATTTAATGTTGTGTCATCTTTTTCTAAAATTGCTTGCTTAATCTTTGTATCTAACATCGCGTTTTCGAGTGTTTCTATTTTATTTTCTTTGCTGAAAACAGGCTTTTCACCGACGATTGATAGTAAGTCGATTAGATTATTCATAACGTTTCCCCTTATCTAAGCGATAATTTAGATGGTTATAACTAACAAGTGCATGATCTATATTATTGTTTTGTCATGAATATTAGTTCACTAATTCGTATTTTGCCTGGCGTTAATATAATTTTTATGACTGAGTGCTGCTTTTGTCAGTCTGTTCCAGTTTACTCAACCTGCTGAGCATTGCTGTATCCTGCTCTGGTTTACGACTGGCGGGAATGATTAATGTGGTATGAAGGTGAATGTCTGCTGTTATTAACGCATGTAAAGGGAGTTGTTCTATTCTGGGGTCGTATACTGGTAACGTAGGTGCTTCGTATAATGTAACAACATGATCTTTAGGGTAAAACGTCAGTAATTTCTCGACGAAAAGCTTACGGTAAGCATCACCAGTACTGAATCGCGCCAGAGATTGATCGCCTGCAATTGATGGTTGCCAAAGAATTAGTGTGGCAGAGGTATCTACTGAGTGACGATAAAACATGAATTGACTGGCTTCTAATTGCATGCATCCATCTTTACCTGGATCTATGCCTAAATCTGCGATCAGACAATCTTCGGCTGAAATACCCGGTTCCATGTGAGCGAAAAAGCCTTCAGACGTTGCCTGAGAAATGATTTTATGGGGCACCCAGGCAAAAACACCTGGATGGCCGTAAAAAGCGCCTACGACATTTTTACCCGCCCGGACTTCAGTCATCATTGCATCAAGCATATTACGGTAACTGATCATGCGAGACGTACCTTCCTGGTAGAAAGGTTGCAGACTTCTGACATCATCATTCATCTGCTCAATCCATTGTTCAACAACACCGTCTGACATCAAAGAAAAGACCACGTCAGCTTGTTCGATGTAATTTTTGGCTCTCGGGGTTAGATGAGCGCCAAGTGTCATGCCTGTGCCAACACAAATGATGCTACCTGGTTTTGTCGTCATGATGTAAAACGCCCTACGGCAAATTTAATTTCTCCACCTGTATTTGCACTACGGTCGAATACAGTCAGGTAACCATTTAACAATGGTAAGCCCAGAATGGATTGATTTGGCCAACCATCCAGTTGACCGAGAATTTTAAAAGCAATTTGATTGTAAGTTGGTGCATGTATTTGCCAATAATCTTGCGGTGAGCAGCGTAATCTAACCGATTTACCGGCACGATTGCTGAAGATAAACCATAAATCGGGCCAGTCTTTTAAATTGACCTGCTCAGCAGGAATGCCTTTGCCGTTAGGATTAAAGGTTTTAAATGGTTCAAGTAAGTGGACGAAATCAGGGTTGATTTTTTCGATGCAAGTTTTGAAGTAGCTAAACAAGTCATTCACGAGAACCAGATAAGCAGCTCCTGAATCGATAATGCTGTTACTAAAATAGTTCGCTTTGTGTTCTGGTTGTAGAGCAGGGGCTTTACAGGGTGGAAAGCCTTCAACCTGTATCGCGTCAAGGTGAGTGTTGTAGTAAACATCATGTAGGACATCGATGGCGTTAAACTGACCTTGATATAACTCCGGGCATAATTCACCGTCACCCAGAACGAATATCCCCTGATTTAGCGGATTATTTTTCAATGCGTCCAATGTCTGATTATCAGCTGCATGACAGGCACTGGAGCGTCGAGTGAGTAGTGAAAATACATTAGGTGACAATCCTTGCTGTTCCAGCTGTGTAAATGCAGGTTTGATATCGGACTCAGGTTGGGTGGTTATTAACTGATGGATACTGCTAAAAGATTGATTATCTTGCGGTAAAGGCCAGGGCCAGGTGTTAGCATCCGGCTGTTGGTGAGCTTGAAGATAATGAGTAAAGTTGTAGCCTTTATTCAAATGCTTGTATGCAAGTCCCAGAATACCGTCGGCCTGACCAAAAACATCACTCTCTGTGATGAGTGAAATTGCTGTATGGCAATTTTTTAGAATGACAGGAGAGGTTTGAGGTGTTCTTTCTGAAAATGTCAGGGATGTTGTTACTACCGGTCCATACCAGCCGCCTGAACCGTATTCGACTGATTGAGCCATCGTTGTTGCTTTAAGGTCGGAATCCTTACTGGCAGAGTACGCTTTGTGGCTCACTACCAGCGTACTACTACCTGTATCAAGTATCAGATTTACAGGCTTTTTTTCGCTGCCGACAAAAACGGTGACTGAGTAATCTCCGCGCCCATAAACATTGGTCACTTGTAGTGTGACAGGAACTTGCTGTTTAGCTGTCATGATAGCGTTTTGAATTTTAGTTATCGAAAACTGAAAAGTATTCTAAGGGAATGTAAGGATAAATAGCCAGTAATTTTTCTTAACTGATATTTAATGTGAATAATTAAAATTTTCTTTTAAATTAATAACTAATACAGGTACTTATAACTTTTGTATCTACGTTTAACAGATGAGAAACCCCGTCTGGTACATGAATATGTTTATGAAAATAATACTTTAATATCAGTATTATATGATAAGTGTGTTTCATCATTGATTTATCTGTATGTGGTTTAGAAGTAGTCGAGTGTTATGTCGTATCCGGTTACGTTGTGGAAGTCAGTGCATGTTCGACCGTATGCAATATTTCATCTTTTGTTGAAGGCTTAAGAATATAGCCTTTCAGATCATATGCAGCCCATCGTTTTATTAAGTCTTTGTTTTTATTTCCAGTGAGAGCGATGATAGGAATGTTCTTCCCTTTGTTCAAATCACGAACAATCTGAGTTGTTTGCAAACCGTTTAGTTGGGGCATGAAGAGATCCATAATAATAAGATCGTATTGGTGGCGTTTTATTTTTTGCAGTGCTTTTAATCCATTTTCTGCTTCTTCTACTTTCATTTGAGCATTTGTTAAAACACGAGTGACAATTTCTCTGTAGGTTGGATTATCTTCAACCACTAAAATATGCCGGGTACTGTTTTTTGCAGGTGACTTTGATGCATGGTCATGATGAGGATCTGTTAGTGGTGGTTGGCTGCTGTCTTCGGTGGTTTCTGTGTGTGCGGCTGAATGGTTGATGACTTTTGATAGTAAGTGATCTATCCCATTAAAATCAGGTGTCGGTGGAATATACCCCTGCGCGAGCTTGTTATTGGTGTTCTTTTGCATGGTTTGTTGCGCGACCAGTTGTTGAATAATGCTATCCAAACCATGCTTAATATCTTGTTCCAGCAGGTGGAGTAGTGGTTGTAAATGATTTTGTGTAATGTCTTGTATTAGTGAGCGAGTATCACTTTTTGCGTGAATATCATTGTCATATTGATTCGCAACGCTTGCCAGTTTCTCGTGACAATTTTGAATTGTTTGTAGCATGTTGGCACGACAGTCAGTGCCTTCATCAATGAGTTGATTAAGCTCTTTATCCAGATTTTCCATTTCCGAATATTGATCGGCCAGTTGCTGATTATCGGTTTCGCTTTGCTGGGTTGCGTTGTGAATAATCATTTTTAAGCGAAATTTTTCATAGAGAGGACGATGGACAAAATAATCGTCAAATAATCCTTTCAGACAGCAGTGAAAAGCGATACCTGATTCTTTATTGGAACAAAGCAAGATCGCTTTGTGTGGATAATCGATACTGCGTTTTTTGACGATTTCGGTGTACAGTTTCACACTCTCTTCAACCGTGTTAAGGGCAAATAGCAATACGACGGCCTGACAACGACTGACCGTTTGAATGGTATTTTTCCCGTTTAAGATCACTCTGTAGTGTTCAGTTTGCTCGGCAATAATTTTGGCCGTGCCTGCTATATCCTCCGCATCCTGATGAATAAGAACAACTTTTGGGTTTCGGCAGGTAATGGCGGAAGGATTAGTTGTCATAGATTTCCTTGTTCAATTGTTTAATGACAATGCTGAGCGTCATAATCAGTAGTTTGGCCCTGACGGCATCGTTGCTTAGTCCCGCGTGTTCAAGTTGTTGTAATAACTCAGCGGCTTTTTCTGCACCGATAGCTTTAGCGGATGTTTTCAAAAAGTGCGCTTCTTCTTTTATTTCAGGTAAATGTTTAGCGTTGTACAGGCCACTGATTTTTTGTAGTGACTGACGGGCTTGAGAGATAAAGTCTTTCTGAAACTTTTCAATAGTGGCTTTGTCATCTCCCACTAGCATAACCAGTGTCTGATGATTGAGTAGCTCACCTGGAATGTGTTCTATGTTCATACCATTGATCCAGTTTTTCTTTCAGGTCTTTAAGCTGAAATGGTTTGCTGAGAAAGTCATTCATTCCGGCGGAATAACACAGTTCTTCATCGCCCGTCATTGCTGCACCTGTGATGGCTATTACAGGTACTTCATTCTTTTTATCAGTCCGTTCGAGACGTCGAATCTCCTTTACCATGTTGTATCCATCCAGCTCTGGCATATGGCAATCGGTCAGAATTAATTGATAATCAAACTCTTGCCATTTTTTTAATCCTTGCTTGCCATCAATCGCTAAATCACAGTGGTAACCTAATAAACGGAGTTGTTTTTCTATTAGTTGCTGATTCAGTGGGTTATCTTCCACGACCAGAATATCACTGGGTTCAGTCGCTGAAGCATCATCTTTAGTTGATGCTTCGCTTTGTTCAGGAAACGTCAACGATTGCTCAAACGTATTGTCGGACAGTAAGTGAATGAGTTGAGAGCGAGTAATCGCTTCTTCAGGGATTAGTTTAAAATCGGCAAATTGCGGTCGGGCCGCATCCAGTGTTTGTTGTGGTACGGAGAGAATCACATTTTTACAATGCTTGCTTGATGACTGGATAAAACCAAGTGCCTGATTGTTCAGATGTGCAGGCTCTATAAGAGCGATCAGATGTTCCAGCGTGTCTGGCGAATGATCGATGTCATTAATTTCAGTAACTTCACAGAACATTCCCTCGCTGTCGAGTAAAGTCGCCAGTCGCACTGCTTTGCGTTTTTGTCTTGGGCTACTGTAGATAATAAGGACATCCTGTCCGAGGAGTGCAGGTAATTCCAGATCATCTTCTGCGGATAGGGTCCAGATCGGGAGCGTCAGGCTGAATACAGAACCTTTGCCAGGTGTGCTGTCCAGTGTTAATCGTCCACCCATCATTTCCGTTAAGCTACCGCAAATTGCCAGGCCAAGCCCTGTGCCGCCATACTTTCGAGTGGTTGATTTTTCAGCCTGAGTGAAAGGGGTGAATAATTTTCTTTGTACGTCTTTTTCAATGCCAATGCCATTATCAATGATATCGAACCGAATAGAACACACATTGGGATGCTGCTCTGTGACAGTGCTGATTAAACTAATACGTCCCGTGCGATCCTCCGATGAGGAAGTAAACTTGATGGCGTTTCCGATGAGATTAAATAAAATTTGCCGAATACGCATTTGATCGCCTTTTATTCTCGGGGGAATGGCAGGATCTTCTGTCACGGTAAAAACAATGTTCTTCTTTTGCGCTGCAGGCATGAACATACGGGTAATGTTTTCAATGATGTCAAACAGGCAAAATGGCTCTTCTTCCAGTTCTAATTTACCGGCTTCAATTTTATTAATATCCAGAATGTCATTCAGAATAGCTACCAGGTTATTGGCTGATGTGATTGCGGTATCAATTAAATCTTTTGATTCACTGGGTTGCTCGCGAATGTTTAACAAATCTAGCGAGCCAATAACCGCGTTCATTGGTGTTCTTAGTTCATGACTCATCATGGCTAAAAAATCACTTTTAGCTTTGCTTGCTCGCTCTGCTTGATTTTTGGCAGCTTCCAGTGCGCAGGTTCGTTCTTTTACGCGTTGTTCCAGTTCACTGTTTAATTGGGTCAGATTTTGTTTTGCGACATTAATTTCAGTTTGGTCCAGGCACACGCCATCCATGCGAAGTAAAGAACCATCTGGATGAAAACCTGGTTTTCCTTTGGTAGTCAGGTAAGAAATGCATCCGGTATGGTCAATGATACGGTAGTCGATAGTGAACGGCTTGCCTTGTTTAAGTGAGTATAAGACAGCGCGAATGACACGAGTCCTGTCTTCAGGGTGTAAACGAGCTTTCCAGTGTGGCAAACGGACTGAGGCTTTACTTCCAAGTTGAAACATTGACTTTATGCGACTGTCCCAGTCCCATTGCCAGTGGCCAAACTGATCGATCTTTGCAGACCAAATACCAATATTACCGGCGTCCAGCGCCAGTTTTTTCGTTTCTATGGCTTGATTGAGCGCGTCGAATACTTCTCGTTCAATGGTGCAGTCATTAATTGAACCAACAATTCGCTGGCATTTACCTTCCTCCTTTACCGCCTGCCCAGCCAGATTTATCCATAACGGTGTTGTGTTGCTGTGTGGATGGTAAATACGGAGATCGAGTCGAAGTGGAATGTCATGTTGAATATGAGCATCAAGGAAGGTATCAAGTTGCTGTTGGTCATTGGCAGGAATGAACGATAAAAATGTTGCCCAGTCGAGCGGTATATCATCGGGTAGTTGTAATACGGTTTTGCAGGCGGGTGCAAAGAAACAGTGTTTGGTTTCAATATCCAGATCCCAGATGCCGATTTGTGAGAATTCGACGGCCAGTTCCAGCTGTTCCAGTGTTGTGTCACCTTGCTTAAAGGTGTTGTGGGGACGATGATTTTCCACGGGAAGTTCCTGTGACTTTCTTTCCTGTTTTGGGCATGAACGAAATGACCGTCGAGGACGGACAAATCAAAAGCGTTAAGAAAAAGATAGTACAGAGGCTGTTTTTTAGCCTGTGAAACAGGCTAAAAACTCAGGAAAAAAATGAGGTGTGATCGTTCAGGCAACTATTAATACTGTTGTATTAGAACGGACAAGGGGCTTCAAAAGCCAGGCGTTGTTGGCTTACCGGATGTGTCACGGCCAATTCCATCGCATGCAGTTGCAGGCGAGGTGCGGTGGCCAGGGCATCACCTGTCGCGTACAGTCGATCACCAAGAATCGGGTGTCCAAGTTGTTGCATGTGTACTCTGAGTTGATGAGAACGACCTGTAACTGGGGTTAGTTCAACACGGGTTGCGTTATCTTCTGACTCAATTACTTGCCAATGGGTCAGTGCGTGTTTGCCTCGCTCAAAATCAACCATTTGTTTTGGTCTGTTGGGCCAGTCGCAAATGAGGGGCAATTCGATGGAGCCTGAAGTCTGTTCCGGATGTCCGTAGATTCGTGCAATGTATTTTTTACTGGTTTCTCGATGCTGGAACTGGCGACTGATTTCCCGATGAGCGGGTTTATTTAATGCCATCAGCAACAAACCGGACGTAGCCATATCCAGTCGGTGGACAATCGTTGCGGTTGGAAACACACGCTGTACACGTTTTTCCAGTGAATCTTTATGCTCAGGCGCTTTACCCGGAACGGTCAATAATCCGGAAGGTTTATCGAGCACGATCAAATCATCATCCTGATAAATTATTGTGAAGGCGGGCTGCGTGGGTGGATTGTAGTTTAATAACATAGAGCCAGTAGAAAATGAGTACGTAATTATAAGTAGCCCCCCTTATCAGGGATTATAAAGGGGAGCTTATTCTGTCAAACTGACTTGATAAAGTCGGGTTACATCATAGTCTGTCTGTAACCCGGCTGTCATCACTGAGCGGCAACAATCAGGCGGATAGCATCCAGCTGAACCTGAGCTTTATCAATATATTGTGCCAGTTGTGTTTTTTGCTGGGCAATGTAATCAATCTCTTCCTGACGAATAGTCGGATTGATTTTGCTTAGGGCAATCAAGCGCTCATGCTCTGCATCCATCGCATCGGTCATGGCATTCATTGCCGAAGATTTAATACCATCCAGCTGTTCACCTGCGAATGTTTCACCTTTCGGCAATATACTGTGAATATTTGACTGCAGTGCTGCGACCAGTTTGGTAGCCGTTTGACGACCAACCGGTGATAGCTGTGGATTCAGACTTTCCGCCGTCACTTTAGTCGACAAGTTGTTACCGCCTTTGTCCATCAGCATCCGAATAGGTGTCGGCGGCAGAAAACGACTAAGTTGCAATTCAGTCGGCGCGGTTGCTTCAACCACATACATTAATTCCAGTAACCAGGTGCCAGCGGGAAGCGCTTTGTTTTTCAACAGTGCCACTGAACTGTTACCAACGTCATCACTGGCGATCATTTCCATCGCACCATCGACCATCGGGTGATCCCAGCTCAGGAATTGTACGTCCTCTTGAGATAAAGCGACATTACGATCAAATGTGACTGAGACACCTTCGTCTTTCAGCATTGGGAATGCACCGTTTAGCATATGCTCAGTAGGTTTCAGAATGATGGCCTGATCACCTTTGTCTTCCTGAGAAATGCCGAAAACGTCGAACACTTTTAGCATGAAGATCGCAAGTTCCGGATTTTGATCGATAGCATCAATCTGTTTCACCAGCTTGTCAGCGTTACCTCGACCTTTGGAATTTAATTCCAGTAGTTTGTCACGGCCTTGTTCCAGTTGTGCTCTTAAGTCACTGTTTTTCGCCGCAGTGTTTTGTACCAGCTCTGCCACTGCGTCCTGGTTAACCGCATTGGCTGCCATCAATTCAAACAGTGTTTCGCTGAATTGTTCAAACAAAACATGGCCAGTTTTACAGGTTACTTCAAAGGCTTCTAAACCAGTTTTATACCAGTCAAACAGTATTTGCTGAGCCGTATTTGTGAAGTATGGTACATGAATCTGAATGGTTTCTGCCTGACCAATCCGGTCAAGACGACCAATTCGTTGCTCCAACAGATCGGGGTTTAATGGCAAATCAAACAATACCAGGTGATGTGCAAACTGGAAGTTTCGGCCTTCAGAGCCTATTTCTGAACATAGCAGAACCTGAGCGCTGTCTTCGTCCTGAGCGAAATAAGCGGCTGCTTTGTCGCGTTCAAAAATAGACATGCCTTCATGAAACACGGCGGCGCGAATTGCTTCTTTATCAAAAAGCTGTTGTTCCAGTGTCAACGCTGTTTTAGCGTGAGCGCAGATAACCAACACTTTTTGTTGGCGATTTTCTTTTAAGAATTCAATCAACCAGGTGACCCGTGGATCAAACTCACACCAGGCTGTATTGCCGCCATCAAATTCACTGTAAATCTGCTCTGGGAACATCGCTTGTTCAGCGACTTTAGCCGGGTCCTGACTCGAACCAAGGGTTCTCATCACACTTTGTGCTGTTTTGTACTGGTCAGGTAACGACATTGGGTAATCATTTAACTGGCGAACCGGGAAACCTTCGATACCACTTCGACTGTTGCGGAATAAGATTCGGCCAGTGCCGTGGCGGTCCAGTAATTGCTGAATTAAATCACTACGTAAATCAGAGGCTTCATCGCTATTAGGCGATAAGCTAGAGAGTTGATTGAGTTGTGACTGACCATGCTCGTCATTGATCAAACTACTCAGGCTGGTGACTGCTTGTTCGGTAAGTTGTTGTTCGCTGATTAATAAGTTGGCTGCGTCGGCAACTTCTTTGTAGGTCGATTCTTCTTCAACAAATGTGTTGTAGTCAAAGAAGCGAACCGGGTCGAGTAACCGCAAACGTGCGAAATGACTTTCATGTCCCAGCTGATCCGGCGTTGCTGTTAACAGAATTAAACCGTTAATGTCTTCTGCCAACTCTTCGATACGACGGTATTCGCTGGATGGTGCGTTTTCACTCCATTCCAGGTGATGGGCTTCATCCACAACCAGTAAATCCCAGTCTGCCAGTGTTGCCTGCTCAAACCAGCGCTTACTCTTTGTCATGAAGCGTAAGCTGGTAATGACCAGTTGTTCAGTCTCGAATGGGTTGGGGGCATCAATATGACTTTCGCGACAACGCTCTTCATCGAAAATGGAAAATTTCAGGTTAAAGCGTCGAAGCATTTCAACCAGCCATTGATGCTGTAGTGACTCAGGCACAACAACTAAAACGCGTGATGCGCGTCCGGACAGGATTTGCTGGTGAATAATCAGGCCTGCTTCAATTGTTTTACCCAGACCAACTTCATCGGCCAGCAAAACGCGCGGAGCAAAGCGTTTACCTACTTCTTCAGCTATGTATAACTGGTGAGGAATTAATGAGGCTCGAGCACCAACGATGCCTCGTAAATCACTTTGTTGTTGTTTATGACGCTGTTGTAGGGTTTGAGCGCGGAGGTTATACCATTCGAAACGGTCAATTTGACCTGCAAACAGACGATCTTGCGGTTTGTTGAACTTGATAAAGTGATCCAACATCGTTTCGCGCAGTTCCACATCTTCTTCACCTGTATCCAGACGAGTTCCGATGTAAACAATACAGCCATGCTTTTCTGCAACGGATTTAATATCCAGTTGCCATTCTTCAGCACTCTTGACCGTATCACCTGTGTTAAACATGACACGGGTAATGGGGGCTTCTTTAATAGCATAACGTCTGGTTTCGCCACTGGCGGGAAACAGAATAGAAACCATTCTTTCGTCTACTTCAATGATGGTTCCTAGTCCTAAATCTGATTCTGTATCGCTAACCCAGCGTTGCCCTGGTGCAAGTGTCATAAGCGTTATTTATTCCTGTCAGAAAAAAAGGCGGGTATGTTACCCTGGTTGTCATTTTAGTTTAATCGCTTTCCTGCATTTTTTAAGGTTGATTTGGCTGATTACTGAACGGTTGTAAATTCATAAAAGGGTAGTAACACCAAAGCCAACGAATTTTCACGTTTCATTGATATTAAACAATGTCGTCAACCCCCGGATTATTCGTCACTAACTAGTTGAAAGAACGATCATCACTGATATAAGCTTGAATCAGTGATATCGACAAAGACTTTGTTACGACGCAAAAAATTTGTCATATGCTTGCAATAAGCTCTGGTATTGATGAACTATCAATCGGACAACATCACGTGGGAGTATGTTAATGTCAAAAAATCCTGACCCTGGCTCCAAATTTTTTCTTCTCGATACAAATATTCTGCTGCACGACCCTTTCGCTTTTCTTTCATTTGACGAACATACCGTTGTTATACCGATGACGGTTTTGGAAGAGTTAGATCTCATTAAAGACAGGAAAAAAGATGTAAGTCGTGATGCTCGAGTAGCAATTCGTGCGTTGGAGAATGTGTTGCATGATGCTTCACCAGAACAGCTGTTGAGTGGTGTAAATCTTCCGCCACTGGAAAAAGACGGTGATGTATTTGGCAAGCTCATGATTATTAATGACTTCGATAACGATATGGAAGTGAAAGGACTTCCCGGTGGTGAAAATGACAATCGTATAATCAATGCCGCACTGATGTTGCAACATCAGTTTAAAAAGGCAACGGTTGTTCTGGTGACAAAAGACATCAATATGCGCATCAAAGCAAAAGGTGCGGGTGTACAAAACGTTGAAGATTACCGTAATGATCAGCTAATTGATGATATCCGTTTACTCAGTAAAGGTTATACAACTATAGAGGGTGATTTCTGGCAACGAGTAGGCGATTGCGACAGTGAAGCGATAGGTCGCGATGCTATTCATACATTCAATCGCGATGTTATTCCAAACGCATTTATTAATGAATATGTGCTGGATGAAACGGAAGCTTTTGCCGGTCGCGTTATGCGAATGAGTGACGATAAGATCAGCATGCTTGATTTAGGTCGAGAGCGGTTGATGAGTCGAACCGCATGGGGTGTGAAACCTAAAAATATTTATCAGGGCATGGCGCTGAACGCGTTACTGGACCCTGATGTAGAGCTGGTGATACTGACAGGCCCCGCAGGTTGCGGTAAAACATTGCTGGCACTTGCCGCCGCACTGGAGATGGTGGTTGAAAAGGGCATGTATGACAAGTTAATCGTGACGCGTAATACGCCAGAGATCGCAGAGTCGATAGGCTTTTTACCTGGGACTGAAGAAGAAAAAATGGCCCCGTGGCTGGCGGCTATTACTGACACGCTGGAAGTGCTTCATAAGAACGATGAAAATCCTCACAGCAGTCTGCAATATATAATGGATAAAGCCAATATCCAGTTTAAGTCGGTTAATTTCATGCGTGGCCGAAGTATCCAGAATGCCATTGTGTTACTGGATGAAAGTCAGAATCTGACGGCTGAACAGTTAAAAACAATCATTACTCGATGCGGTGAAGGGACGAAGTTAATTTGTGCGGGTAATCTCGCCCAGATTGATAGTTACTATTTGACAGCAGTGACTTCCGGACTAACGTACATTGTCGAGCGTTTTAAAAACTTTGAAGGAAGTGCAACGGTGAATCTCGCGGGGGTTGTGCGTAGCCGACTGGCTTCATTTGCAGAAGAAAATCTTTAGCTTTGCACCTGGCGGTAAATTAATTTATGGTGATGCAAGTGGTAAATGGTTGATTAATCCTTATTAGGATTAATGATCAATGGCTTATCAAACCCTGACCAATATTGTTAATCACTTGCGTTGCCATTAATTAGAATCCATAGTCATGAATCTTTGTAGCTTTTATTTACTGGTGGAATACCGGGCGTGAAATTAAATGTGTTATCCGGCTTCCACCGTGCCGTCATCTTTTCCTTCCTAATCGTTGTTATCATCTCGGTTGCCGTCACAGCCATTTTTTATTCTCAGGAATACGATGAACAGATTGAGTTGAAACATCAGCAGCTCGATATGGTTGTCGAACAATTCAATCAAGAGCTTGAACACAGCACTCGTTATCTTTATGGCTTAAGAGCATCTGCGCAAAAATTTCTGGAAGACGAAAACTCAAATGCCTTCTCGCCAATTTCTTTGACACAGCAACAAGCTTTTTATTATTCCTTGCCAGGTAATCGGACGTTATCTGGTTCACTGTCTGGAAAGGGTGACTGGCAGAATGCTGATGAGGCGTTGATCCACGAATGGAAAATGGCCCGTTCGTTAGATGGTGCTTTCCAGATTGGTAAATCAATGTTTAATGAATTGCCGTGGTTCTATTATTTGTCTGCTCGTGAATTCATTTATGTTTATCCCAAGGTGAGTACCAGTGTATGGGGATACAACGATGCGTTGTTGGAATATCCGCTATTTACTCTGGGGCAAGCTGAAAATAACCCTGCTCGTGAAGTTTATGCGACAGATCCCGGCACAGATATGCTTAATGGTCGCATTATGGTTGCACTGGGAGCTCCTGTTTACCACCAGGGCGAACATCGGGGAAATCTGGTCATGGATTTTTCGCCAATGAAAATCAGTGAACTGGCGATGCAAAACTCCAATGGTCGCCGGGTTTATATGGTGGTGAATGAGAATAATTACATCATTGCTCATCCTTCTCTGGTGTATAACGCTAATAATAAAACAATCACGATGGAATCCGTGCTACCTGAGCCGATTAATGATTTGTCGATGCAGCAACTGGCTGAATCCGAAGTGACCAGCTTGTTTTATAATGGCTTTTTTATCAGGTCACAGCAGCTGGGTGATCTAAACTGGCGTGTTGTTTACCTCGAACCGACAATGGAATTGAATAAAGCGATGCTGAGCCGTTTTTTCAACCATTTCGTGATGATTCTGGTGTCGTTATCCGCGTTGGTACTGGTGTTTTATATGCTTACCCGGCGCTTTTTTGTATTTCCGGCTTATCGTTTAATTCGTCATATCGAACGTAGTGCTGACAGCGAGGCGGTGATCAAAACAGCTGCACCGTCTGGCTGGCAAAAGTGGTTTGAGGTCGTTGATAACACCTTCGAGCAGAATCGTGAGTTGTTGCGCATTCTGGAGCAGAAGAGTGATGAGCAAAGCCGGACGATTGAAGACAAAAATCGGTCTATTAATCGTGCTAATTCAATCAAAGAACGCAATGTAGCTTTGTTACTTTCTATCATTAACGCGATTCCCGATCTGATTTATTTTAAGAATATCGATGGCAGTTATCTGGGGTGTAACAAAGCATTTGAAGAGTTTATCGGTAAGGAAGAAACGGACATTGTTGGCAGTACGTCCGAGAGCTTGTTTGAATACCAGGAAGCGATGCAAATTGAATCCCAGGATAATCGGATTTTAACAACGGGTCTTGCCGAACGTGATATCAAAAAAGTGAAATTTAAGGATGGCGAAGATCGTATTTTTGATACGCTGGTGACGCCATTTTTCAATGAGCAGGGAGAATTACTGGGCCTGTTAGGCATTGGACGGGATATTACGGCACAGCAACGAGCCGTTGATGCACTGAAAAAGAGTGAGATCAAGTTCCGTTCAGCGATTGAGTATTCTGCTAACGGTATTATTTTGACTGATACTCAGTTTGTCATTGTTCAAATAAACCGGGCGATGTCAGATATTCTCGGTTATTCCCATTCTGAGTTGGAAAACAAGCAACTCAAAACCATCTTCACTGCGAGTATCTGGGATGATTTGCACCAGGGGCTT
Source organism: Alteromonadaceae bacterium (assembly GCA_965656875.1). Taxonomy (GTDB): domain Bacteria; phylum Pseudomonadota; class Gammaproteobacteria; order Enterobacterales; family Alteromonadaceae; genus CBFHMJ01. Next base: position 24,385 of record CBFHMJ010000025.1, on the reverse strand, counting down.
CAGTTATTAACCTTCCAGAAAAAAACCACTCTCTTTAAAGAATATGAACTAACGGCTACTGATGGTCGTCAGGTTTGGGTGCAAATCAGTGCGTCCGTGATTTGGGATTCATCGGAAAAACCGCTGTATTTTGTATTGCACCTGCGTGATGACTCAGAACAAAAGCATTATAAAGATGAGTTGGAATTGGCGAGAGATAATGCTCAACGGGCCGATGCGGCTAAAGGTGAATTCATGGCGAACATGAGTCACGAAATTCGAACGCCAATGAATGCCATTTTGGGCATGATGCAATTAATGGTCGAAGAGCCTTTGACTGGCCGCCAACGTGATTATGTTGATAAGGCAATGATCAGCGCTAACGCATTGTTGTACATCATTAACGATATTCTTGATTATTCGAAGGCTGATGCCGGTAAGTTAGTTCTGGATAAAGTTAGTTTTGATTTGGACGAAGTGGTTCAGCAAGCATTTGTTATCAGTGTTTTTGAAGCGAGAAGGAAGAACCTGTCTTTAGAAATTCAGATAGACAGCGATGTTCCTCAGATCCTGATAGGCGATAAAGCCAGACTGGGACAGATACTGATCAATCTTATAAACAATGCCATTAAGTTTACCGAGAGTGGATTTATTCGGGTATCCGTGCATCAGGTGTATGACCCTGGTGAAAATATCCGTCTTGAGTTCAGTGTTCAGGATAGCGGTATTGGCATTGAAGCTGAAAAACAAAGTGAGCTGTTTGAAGCATTTACACAAGTCGACAGTTCGATGACACGTAAGTACGGCGGTACTGGACTCGGGCTGTCTATTTGTAAGCAATTAGTGGAGTTAATGCGTGGCCGTATCTGGTTTGATAGCAATCCAGGGAAAGGTGCTGTGTTCTATTTTACGGTTGAACTTGAACGTGACCATTATGATCAGCCTGATATCGAGATTAATAAAAACATTATTGTCTGCGAGGAAACGGAAGGGGCTTCTTCATCGATAACTGTGCAGTTGAATAATTACCATATTCCTTATCAGTTGCTGGTACTTTCCAATGATGATCGCCAGGCGTTGAAAGGTAATAGCCTCGGAAAAAATGCTGAGTATTCAATTCTGATTGTTGCAGAGTCGCTATCAGAACAGGCCGTAGACAAACTTAAACGAGTTGTTGAGCAGAATGATTTAAAGCCGGGGATTCAGGTCATTAGTGATTTTGGCCGAGCGCCAGGAAAGTTGATTGATGAGTATTATCATTATCCAGTCGTGCAAAAACCTTTTGCATTCAGACAAATGCTCCAAATTTGGCAGAGTGATGAGCCGGGAGTGGATGCATCGACGGTAATGGAGCAGGATTTTGTCAGGCACCTTGGAGGGTTGCGTGTGCTGGTGGCAGAAGACAATACCGTAAATCAGCAAGTTATTTCCAGTATTCTTGAATCAGCACATATTGATGCGATCACTGCTGAAAATGGTGCTATGGCGATTGATTATCTGTATCAACAACCATTTGATGCGGTAATCATGGACATTCAAATGCCGGTTATGGATGGTATAACCGCGGTCCGACGAATCAGACAGAACAAAGACTGGAAGGATTTACCTGTCATCGCATTAACTGCTCATGCCAGTGCCCGAGATCATGAAGAAAGTATTGCTGCTGGAATGAATGCACACATTACTAAACCGGTACATCGCACCGAAATATTGAAAACATTATGTCGCTTTATTGAGCAGCGGAATGTTGAGAAGAATTTAGCAACGGCTGAGCCGGTGAATATGGCATTTGCTTTAGATCAGTTTAGTGGAAATAAAGACGTATTCCTGAAAGTTCTTATCGGCTTTGAAGCTCAGTTATTACAGTATGCTGAGTCGATTAAGCAAGGCTGTAATGAAGACGACAAGTCGAACGTGATCAGTTGTTTGCATACGCTTAAAGGGATGTCGGGAAATCTGGGTATGGAGCCTTTGAGTCAGTCCGCCAGAAAGCTTGAAGAAGCATTGAAGCAGGGAATGGAACATGAAGCCTTATTACAAGAGTTTTGTGACAACCAGGATTCAATACTAGACTTTATAAATAAGAACGCGAAAAGTCAGGATGCTGCCAGCGAGTAAAATGCCAGAAAAGTTAACTTCTTCACATCAACGGTTGGTTATTATGTAAAACTTCGATATAACAGCATTGTTCCCTGTTGGGAACTTTTTCGGTGTAATACATAATCATGTTTGTACACAACCTGGACGGTATATGTTACCTGAAGACCAGACGGTGGTTTAGATTGATGATCCAAGCGAAAGAGCGACAGACAGTACTTGTTGTTGATGACGAACCGTTAAATATACGGGTGTTGGGTAACTCACTCATCGACAAATATAATGTTAAAACGGCGACTTGTGCCGAGAAAACATTGGAAATACTGTTTTCAAAAGAGCCGCCTGACTTAGTGCTGCTTGATGTCCAGTTACCGGACATTGATGGCTATCAAATTTGTCAAAAACTCAAAGCCGATCATCGTACAAAGAACATTCCTGTTATTTTTCTGACGGGCCATAACACCGTTGAAGATGAGGCTTACGGCCTTGAGATTGGCGCTGTTGATTATATAACCAAACCTTTTAACATACCTATTGTCATCGCCAGGGTGAGAAACCAGCTGCTACTTAAGCAAAAAACAGATTTATTGGAGCAGTTGGTGTCACTGGATGGCCTCACTGAAATTCATAATCGACGCTTCTTTGAAACAAACTACGCACGCGAATGGAGCCGATTGTTACGATCTGCTTTGCCCTGTACGGTCATTATGATCGATATTGATTTGTTTAAAGCCTATAACGATAACTATGGCCATCATGCTGGTGATGATTGCCTTAAGGCTGTAGCTAACTGTCTGGAAACCTCTCTGAAGCGAGGCGCTGATTTTGTTGCTCGCTATGGTGGGGAAGAGTTTGTTGCCGTCCTGGGGGATGCTGACAGTGAGACTGCAAATGCGGTTGCAAATATGCTAAGAACAAATGTTGAAGCACTTAAAATTCCACATGAACATCGCCCGGATGCGGATAGCTCGTATGTGACAGTGAGTATTGGTGCTGCCACAGCCATCCCCGGGAAAAAAATATCTTCTCAGGAATTGATCGATGAAGCGGATAAAAATCTGTATAAAGCGAAAAAAACAGGCAGAAACAAAGTTGTTTGTTCAGCATGTTAATGACGGTGTTTTACAGTATTTCATACGTAAACTGGTGACTGTCTATCAATTGTCTTGAGCGGTTGCTAATTTTGGCCAGAGGCAACTGTGCAGGGCCTGTGGGTTCCGCAAGAAGATAATCCAGCCCATCTATTTCCACCCAATCATCTGTTTTTAAATGAGGCAACTGAAAGCCAATCAGTGCGTGATCGGGTAAATAAATCATCACTACTCTTAGTTCAGGGTACATTTTCTTACTGATGGCTGCCATCAATGCGACTTTACTGTCGCAGTCACCTTGATTGTTATATAGCAGTCGCAGTGGAGGACTAAAGCCAGCGCCATTACTTTCTATTCTGGATTCCAGTGTTGAATAGGGAATATTCTGAATAAAACTCAATAAAAACTCGATATGCTTCTGTCCCCGTATATTGGGATATTTTTGAATGATGGCTGACGCTATATCAGCGACATCAGAATAACTGTCTTTTACAATTCTCAGATGATCGGGTTTTATTGCCTCTATACCCGTTGGTGTTTTGTATTTGATATAGTAATTTTCTTGTAAAAATGCATTTAACGTATTTTCTTGTACTTCCCGAATAGCCTGTTGTGCTTGTTGTAACACTGCGTCTGATTTTGCGTTGAAAAACACCTCGAAGTCCTGTGGGCGATTCTTAATTTGCCAACTTAATTCTCTGGAATCGAATGTAGATAGTTTTTTTCTGATCGCTGTTAATGTTTCTCGTTGAACGGTCTCGGGCTGGAAATTTTTAAAATGTCTGAAATGATTGAAGAGAGTGGGATTCTTTAAAGCAAACGTTAATGTTTGCATGCCGATTTTTTCATCGTGCCATTGGTAGGAAAAGTGCGTGTTTTCTTCGCTCGATTTACGCTGATATTTTACTTGCTCGGCGACGTTTGAGAATGAGATCGACAGTAAAACCAGTAAGGCAAGTGACTGCTTTACTGGTTTTGGCAAAGACGTTTGAATACGAGTAAAAGGTTTCATCTCAAGGGTGTTTTCTTTAAGAACGATGGTTATCAGCTTATCACGATTACCTCATTGGCGTGTTACCTTGATGAATACGTTTTACTGTTGTCAGAAGTAGCAGGAAAGCGAAGAATATTCCTGAGCCTAATGATCCACCACCACTACTGTGATGCGTTACTGTTGTTGATGAGTGGTGTGTTACATCTGTATCACGACTTTCTAAGGGCAATGCATGTAAAGCCTGACTTTCATCATAAGAAATTACGGTCATTAGTGAGTGTGAATGAGCATCGTACAGTTGAATCTCGATATCGTAATAACCGAAGCTGTATCCGCTGTGCCAGGTGAATTCCCATCGTTGTTCATCATCTGTATTAAAACGCTCGATGGTAAACGGGGCTGTTGTGAGTATTGATTGCCAGTTCTCATCTTCTTCTCTGGCTATAACTTCTGCATAGACGTGTGAATCGGGTGAATGAGTGTCTGCATCAAGTATCAAGCTGAATTTATGATGGTGACCATCACCGTCGATGTCTCTCATCAGTTGACTGTTCACGGAATAGATAAATACATCGTTGGGTTGCACTTCGAAGTCACGACTTTCCAGATAGAGATTATTAAATGATGGGATCGTTTCTGCACTGAACAACGCAAGTCGTTGATGGTTATCCGCATGGAATACTTCAATATGTATGCTGTAATTATCAGAATGCCAATCTTCCAGCAGCGTTGATTCAAGTTCATATGCATCTTCTGCCGACTCATTGTGTAACCAGAAAACATCGCTGTTATAGAGGTGAGAATATTCACCTGAGCTGTTTTCGAGAATCACTGTAAAGTATACGGGCAATTCATGTCTGTGAGTGTCAATATCAAGCATCAATGATATTTGATGGAAATAACCATCTGAATCATTGTCCTCACTCAAAGTCACTTTTGCCTGGTAAAGCCAGATTTCATCACCACTTTGTAATGGTTCGGCTGTTTTAGCTTGTTGCTCTATTGACGGTGTTTTAGAAGAGGGAAGGACGCGTTGTGATTTCACGTTACGGTGATCGTTTGCGGTTGAAGTATCAGTGAACTGAGAATTCATGTTTGCAGCAAAGCTCATTGGAGCCATGAATATTGTCAGTAGTAAATATGTTGTTGTCACGAATCGCATAATGCTTCCTGTATTACATCAATAAGATGAGCGCATTACAGCGTAGCGTCTCTGAACTAAAGCTGAATGAAATCAATCCGGAGATCATCACATATGGTGAAATTCGTTTAGAAATAAGTTAATTCTTTTTAAAGTTTGTAATTTTTGTGTGATTTCTGGTATTAATATCCATCCCGCGTCTGGCGGATAATAATTAAAAGAAATGTTTATCGATGTGGAGAGAGAGAGTGGTTCGTCAAACTGAAATTAAAAATAAAGCATCAGTATTGAATAACTTTGTTGAAACTGAACATGTTTCTGAAGAAAAGCTTATAGAAATCAGAAATATACTAAAAGAGCTAAACGATACGGTAAGTAATCTGCAAACAGTTCTATCGTTTGGACCTGATAACAAGAACTAAAAAATTACTCAGTGGTATAAGCGAAAAGTAGTAATCAGATTTCTTGCTTTTCGCTTATACTTTTTGCGTATTATTCAAACCACGGATCGGCATATTCATAAAGTGTAATAATGTCTTGTTCCTGAACATTGCCAGGAAATTCAAGTTGGCTCGATGTAGCGATACTCGAATTTTCAAACACTTGTTGAACGGTTACGACAAATGGACTAATGACCCGATTAGGATGAATATTACCCTGAGCATCAACGAAGTTAGATAGATAGCTAATTTTTAACATTTGTCCTTTACGGATACCTTGTCGCTTACCCAGATTAAACTGTAATGAATCGTTCATGATTCGTGTAACTCGCCCGGAAAGCTCACTACATTGCACTGATTCTTCAAGCAATTGATGAGTCGTAGCTACAACATCTTTAATTTCCGTACCATAGCCTGATTGCCAGAATCGCATACTTTTAGTGTCAATGGACTTTCTAATACCAAATGGCCAGTCACCAGTTGTGCCGATGTTATCTCGGAAAATTATTTCGCCTGTTGCGGCATGCACCAGCATAAAGTCGATAGCAAAGTAACGGGTATATTCATCATCTTTCCAAAACTGTACAGTGTGCGTTTCAGGTTCATCAAACGAAGTATCTATCACTTGTCCAAGCAACACATATTCACTGTTACTTTGCTCTGCTATCTGATTGATCACTTGATTATCGAGACTAAAATATTCATCGGCAGCCGGTGCTATAGCTATTCTCTTATCGAACCAGGGACGCGCTGAAATTGATTTGCTATGAAGTTTTAATGATTGAAATAAGTGACGCGAAAAGTCTTTTCCAATGCCGTAAATGTTTCCTATCTGTGCCTGTTCCCGGTTTGTCAGGTTGAATTGGGTAATGGCAATCGTTTTCTTAAAATTAGAAGACTCACAACGTTCATTCATTGGGAATATATCTGCTCGAATGGTAATGTTGACCGTTTGCCGACTAACCGCTTCATTGACCACAACTAGCTGTTTCACTTCGTTATGCGAGGTAAGTTTTACCTGATCTTGCGTCAATAAGCCGTCGGTGAGTTGCTGGATACTGTGTACGGAAGCTCCGGAGAACAACATTGCTTGTCGGAGTGCCTGCTTCATTGCTCTGTATTTAGCTGATGAAATATCGTCATTGTAGATAGCAGCACTGCCACTGGCTTCAACCCACTGTGCGTTGGCTGTGGGGATAAAAAATACACAGAACCAAAATGCCTGGAGCAGTGGCCTGAGTTTTTGACGCTTATATTTCATCAACTTCATACTTTAACTCGCTGAATCATTGGGTTGCGCTGGTTTGCTTATAACAATATGCCAGGCACACTTCATATTGTGGTTAAGGTAGCAAATTTAATGCCACAACATAAATTTGGATTGATAAGGTTCTATATAAACGTTACTGGCCTGAATATTGCTTTTACAGGGCGAGGCAATTGTTTTATGGATTTAGAATGATGAAAAAATTTGCACTTACTTGGTTTGTGATTTCTGCTCTGTCAGGCTGTTCAGTCATTTATGACGAAAGGCATGTTCAATGGGAGCAGGTAAAACCAGAGTCTTTTCCTGTATTCCATGCCATTGGTTATGCGTCAATCAGCAAACAGCTGGGGAAAAGCGATGATGAAAAACTATTAATGGCTATTAAGGCGTCAAAAATAGAAGCCTATCGGGAATTAACTGAACAAGTTTATGGACATCAACTATCTGCGAGTACAACCGTCGAGCAAATGGTTGCTGGCAGCGATAAAATGAAAGCAAAAGTTCAGGGTATTATTAAAGGTGCTAAAGTCATTAAAACGTATGCTGTGGGAGATGTGTACACGACAGAGATGGAATTGGATACAGAGCTGGTTTATAAGCTTAATAAAGTACAAAACCCGGATAAAGAGATAAAAAGAATTCGTTACTATTAAAGGTTCAGGGAAGAATGTTATCTTGTTCTGGAAGTGTTAGTTGAGAATGCAAATAGAAGCCTGTGCGCTTTACGCTGGGGATTAAATTCAATAACTCATCAAGAGTGAGTGAAATTAGGGAAGCTTTTTCAGGCTTTAATACCCAGCGTCGATGAATTTCCTGAGGTTTTACCATCCTGCCCATAAGTAAGAGTTTTCTTGCCGACAGACGATAATACCAAATCTTTGAATTGTTTGAGCATCATCTGGCTTGATTGAATAACTTTGCCATTGACCTCATTCATCTTTTGTAATTGCTCAAGTTTAACTGCAATTTTTTGCCGTTGTTCAGCTATTTCAGGTGATGAATGCCATTCATCACCAAGCTTATGAGCCATTAGGGAAATTTCTTTATCATTTAACTGAATTTGATCCAGAGATGTGGCTTTCTCGGCGGATATAGTGGAGATGTCAGCTAATTTACGGTCGGTAATTGAGGATAATTCACGCGAAAGCAGCTCCTCAAGCTGAAGAAGCTGCTCATATTGGCTATCTAGTTTGGCTAAAAGAGGTTCGATCATTTATTTTAATAAATCAGATTCAAAGCTAGCCAGCTTTTCTGCAAGCCGGTCAATATTAATTTCATATTTGCCTTCAGCAATTGCTTTCTTAATCTGAGATACTTTGCCGTGATCGACCCCTGATGAATTAGATGCTTTCTCTTGCAGTTTTGTAAACTGCTGAGCTTGTGGGGTGATTGACACAGAGTCTTTTTTGGTTACAGGTGCTTCACGCTGTGCCGTGACCTGACGATTCAGGTTTTCTTGTTGTTTAACCTGAGTTTGTTGCTCAGTTTTATTCTGAACTTGCCTGTCTTTGTGCAAGTTATTGATATTAATAGCCATCTTAAACCTCTTGCCACATAGTGATTATCTTCAGTTTTTATAGCGGCAGTAAATGAGAAAACTTTAGAAGTTTTTTTTACATATTTACCAGCACTTGATTGACTGAAACCACTCTTGCATCAATTCGCCTGTTCGAGCGTTTATTCAGTACAGCAATTGTATCGCCAATACTTCCGTTTTCTTGAGCGATTCCTGTGGTCTGAACGGTCAATCCGTCAACGTTAGCGATAATTGTAACACTTTCGCCCTTACATACCATACATACGTGTTTGGTTGTAACAATCTGTCCATTGGCAATATGTCTGCTTGACTTAGCACCAATAATAATTGATGGATTGTCTAAAGTATAGCCTCTAATCTGTGCTTTATCTTTTAAAACAACGGATAAGATTTCCTCGGTCATTACCGTTCCGGGAGAAATGTGGCTTTTGGCGACGACAACATTCTGCATTTCAGTAATTCTTACCTGAACATAGAGATTCCAGGACGATTCATCATTACATCGGATCTGTACCGTGGTTTGACGAGAAATCCCTCTGTTTCCTGCAATACTTAGAGATAGATCAGATTTACAGGGCTTAATCCTTATTCTTCGATCCAACGGAACTGATTTAATGGTAATATCGCCACTTTCAGGTACTGGATACTGTTTTTTGACAAATTCTTCAGCCAGTATTTCAATTTTTTGACGGTCTGTTATTGACGAGTTTTCACTGTGTAACAAAGGCGAAAAAGATACGGAGATGGCAAAAAAAAGCGCAGAAATTGCTGTAGTTAAGTGTTTAAAAAATTTCGGTGCTTTCATAACTCATATTCTTTGCAATAGTTGTAAAAACAGTTATAAACTTAGTTTCAGTAACGTCTTTTCGGCATTATAAAACAACGGCTGAGAATTATCGCTCTAAATGTTTCGACGGTAATTTTGACAGCACTTTTTTGGGAGTAAAACATGGCGGGTATTCTGGACTCGGTTAACCAACGGACACAGCTTGTTGGACAAAATCGCCTTGAGCTTTTGTTGTTTAAATTAAGAGGAAGACAGCGTTATGGGATTAACGTTTTTAAAGTCAGAGAAGTATTGCAGTGCCCACCTTTGACAGCCATCCCTAAACGTAACAGCTTCATTCGTGGTGTCGCTTATATTCGTGGACAAACTATTTCAGTCATTGATTTGAGTCTTGCGACTGGAGGTCCGGCGATTGAAGATACATCAAACTGTTTTGTTATTATTGCTGAATATAACCGCTCAGTGCAGGGATTCCTGGTAAATTCGGTTGAACGAATTATTAATATCAACTGGGAATCAATTATGCCACCGCCAAAAGGATCTGGCCGATATAATTATCTCACCGCTGTTACAGAAATAGATAAAGAACTTATCGAAATTCTTGATGTTGAAAAAATTCTCGATGAAATTTGTCCTGTTGATACACATATCAGTGAAGATGTGATGGATGAACAGGATGTTAAAGAGAATCTCGGAGAACGTTTGATTTTGATTGCAGATGATTCTGCAGTAGCGAGAAATCAGATCAAGCGTGCTTTGGCTCCTCTTGGCGTGGTAACAGAACTTAAGAATAATGGCCGTGAAGCGCTGAATTATTTGCAAGATATCGCTGAAGAGTGCCCGAATGATGTTACAGATAAAGTGGGATTATTGATTTCAGATATTGAAATGCCTGAAATGGATGGTTACACACTGACGGCAGAAATTAAAGCTAACCCTAAACTTGCACCATTGCATGTTATACTTCACACCTCATTGAGCGGTGTTTTCAACCATTCAATGGTAGAGAAAGTTGGTGCTGATGATTTCATCGCGAAGTTCAACCCGGATGAATTGGGTCAGGCTGTTAAAAAATGGCTTGAGATTGATTAGAGAGAAATAACGAGTGTCAAACAAAAGTTTGGACGATTCAGATTACATCAAGTTCAGAGGTTTTCTGGAACAGCAATGCGGCATTGTGCTTGGGGAAAACAAACTATATTTAGTCAAAAGTCGTTTGGCACCACTAATGTCGAGATTTGGTGTGGCTTCACTGGCAGAGCTGGTAAACCGCACACTTAATCCTACCGAACGGCAGCTCAGAGCTGCCGTTATTGATGCAATGACAACTAATGAAACCTTATGGTTTAGAGATGTCTATCCTTTTGAGTTATTAAAAACTCGCCTGTTAAAAGAACTTCAGAATACACGAAGACCCGTCAAAATCTGGTCAGCTGCTTGCTCTTCAGGTCAGGAACCATTTTCTCTGGCGATGTCGGTTAGTGAATTCCAACTGGCTAATCCGGGCTCTCTTCCTTTAGGTGTCAATATTGTTGGTACTGACATTTCAAATACAATGTTGGATCTTTGCAAAGAAGCGACGTATGACGGATTAGCTTTATCGAGAGGCTTGTCAGCGGAAAGACGGCAACGATTTTTTGACAATGTCGGCAATGGCATGATGCAGGTTAAGGAAAATGTCCGCCGGATGACAAGTTTTCGTCATCTGAATTTATTAGACAGTTATGCATTGATGGGTAAATTCGATATTATTTTTTGTCGAAATGTACTTATTTACTTCTCTCCGGAATTGAAGTCTAAAATAGTAAATAATTTTGCTAAAGCATTGAATCCTAATGGTTATTTGCTGCTTGGTGCTTCAGAGTCTATGTCCGGTTTAAGCGAGGAGTTCGATATGATTCGCTGTAATCCTGGCATTATTTATCAAAAGAAAAGTTAACTCCTAAATTTCTGGCCCGCATATTGCTTTTATCAGTTCAGGTATAGTTAAACCGGACTGAGTTATGGCAATCAACTTCAAAAATGCATTGGGTGTTCACCCTGATATGTTATTAGCAAGATCTCGACGCACCGAAATCCTTGCTAATAACATCGCTAATGCAGATACACCAGGATACAAATCTAAAGATCTTGATTTTGGTTCTGTGCTTGCTGATGCAACATCCAGAAGCATGAAGGGCGTTAACAGAACTCACGAAAAACACTTCGATCTTCCCACATCTATTAATGCAGATTCTGTTTATCGAGTCCCCGATCAACCTGATACGGGCGATGGCAATACAGTTGATGTACAAAAAGAAAGAAACTTGTTCATTGAAAATGCGATGGAGTATCAAGCTTCACTGACATTTCTTAATGGACGTTTTTCTGGCCTGAAAAAAGCACTATCCGGAGGTAGATAACCATGAGTCTTTATAACGTATTCAATATATCTGGCACCGGTATGAGTGCTCAGTCCATTCGGCTGAATACTACTGCAAGTAATATCGCTAATGCAGAGAGTGTATCCAGTAGCATCGACCAGACTTACAAAGCCAGGCATCCTGTTTTTTCTGCTGAGCTGAATAAAGCGTTTGGTGAACAGCAAGGTCAGTCTGCAGGTGTGAAAGTATTGGGGATCGTGGAAAGTGATAAGCCGGTTAACATCGAATACTCACCAAATCATCCAATGGCAGACGAAAATGGCTTTATATATAAGTCAAACGTCAATGTCGTTGAAGAGATGGCAAATATGATTTCCGCTTCTCGTTCATACCAAACGAATGTTCAGGTGGCTGACTCTGCAAAACAGATGATTTCCAGAACATTGAGAATGGGTCAACAGGGATAACGTAGTTTCTACTAAACACTAATCATTAAGGTAAACGTCGTGACAGGAATATCTTCAAATACCTACATTGACAGCCTACGTGGCCAACCTGAACAGCCCAAAACGTCGGACGATAATCAGACGTTGAAGCAGGAAGATTTTTTCTCACTGTTGACACAACAACTGGCCTATCAGGATCCCACGAAACCTGTTGATAACGATCAAATGATTTCTCAGATGACAAATTTCACGATGGCTGATGGTATTCAGAGTTTGAACAGTGAATTCAAAAATTTGTCGGCATCAATGACATCTGGGCAAGCACTACAGGCATCTTCACTTATTGGTCGAGATGTATTAATCCCAACGGGTGATGTGAACAAGGTTGGTGAAGAACCACTTAAAGGTATGATTGCTTCACCAAAAGCTGCACAAGATGTAACGCTTCGAGTTGAAGACGAAAACGGTCAGCTAATTAAAACTGTTTCATTAGGAAATCACAGTGGTGGAACCATTGATTTCTCATGGGACGGGACGACCCAGGACGGCGGAAAGGCTCCTGATGGAAATTATGTAATTAAGGCTGAAGGCCGTATAGCTGGCAAGAATACTGCATTAACGGTAGCGACTTACACCAAAGTGAATAGCGTCAATATTGGTGCCGGCGGTGGAGGTCTTACAGTGAACACGAATAATGGAACAATTGCATTTACAGATGTTCTTGAAGTCGCTGGTTAATGAGATAGCAACAAATTAAGTTATTGAGATATTGAGAGAGGGTTAGAGTATGAGCTTTGGAATAGCACTAAGTGGTATCGCAGCTGCACAGAAAGATCTTGATACAACTGCGAATAACATTGCAAACGTTAATACTGTTGGTTTTAAAGAGTCACGAGCTGAATTTGCGAACGTTTATGCATCGTCAATTTTCAGCTCAGGAAAGACAAAAGTGGGTGACGGTGTTTTGACGACACAAGTTGCTCAACAGTTCCACCAGGGATCACTGGATTTCACGAATAACTCCCTGGATTTAGCGATCACAGGTGATGGATTCTTCGTTACGACGCCTGATTTGTCGTCACGAGATTTAAGCTATACCCGTGCTGGTGCGTTCAAGTTGAACAAAGATAACTTTATCGTGGATTCGCAGGGCAATTTGTTGCAGGGCTTCCAGGTCGACCCGGCAACGGGTAATGCATCAAGTGTTAGTTTAAGTACAACAGTCCCAGTTCAAATCCCTGATTCTGCTGGTGCTCCTCGTGCTACATCGAATGTGTTCACGGTAATGAACCTTGATGCAAATGCTACCGTGCCGGCAAATGCAGCATTCTCTCCAACAGATACCGCTTCATACACATCCTCAACATCAATTACTGTTTTTGATAGTTTGGGTGAATCTCATGTGCTTGGAATGTATTACGTGAAAACGGCGGTACAGGGACAGTGGGATGTGCATTTAACTATGGATGGAACTGATATTTCAGGCGTTGCGGGTGCAAACGTGGGTGGTGGTGTCGCAGGTGCGCCAGCTGCAACCGTAACATTCGATGCCAGCGGTAATCCTCAGATAGCACCGCCAGCAACTACCTTCCCACCTATTAGCATTACTGGTGGCGCCGGTGCAGGTATTAGTAACTTGTTGTCAAATGGAGCTGAATTCCCAGCTAATATGCAGGTAAATTTCAGTGATGCTGCAGGTTCACGAGTGCCTTCACAATTTGCAGGTAATTTTGAAGTTACTAACCTTGAACAGGACGGTGCAACTGTTGGACGACTAACTGGTATTGATATCGATTCTGCAGGTAAGATTGTGGCATCGTTCAGTAATGGTGATTCAACGTTCCTTGGTCAGGTTGCACTGGTACGTTTTGCTAATCCTCAAGGAATGACTCAGGTTGGTAATACCTCCTGGAAGAAAAGCCTTGAATCTGGAGAGCCACTTGCTGGTGAAGCGAATACAGGAACTTTTGGTTCAATTAATTCATCAGCACTTGAAGCTTCAAACGTCAATTTAACGACAGAGCTGGTTGACCTTATTAGTGCCCAGCGGAATTTCCAGGCTAATTCTCGTGCGCTGGAAGTAAATAGTACTCTTCAGCAAACCGTGCTACAGATTCGGTAATCTATTTAGTTCGTTTATTGCTCAAATTTCTCAATATCTATGGGGAAATCGTTCAGATTTCCCCATCATTTATAAATCTCTTCATTTTTTCAATTCATTTTATCTTTCTGGCACTCATATTGCTTTTGTCTGTTTAACATTCAAAAAATTGTCGTGAGGCGAACGATGGATAACCTATTGTACATTTCGATGAGCGGTGCCAAGCAGAATATGAATTCTATTGCTTTGCGTGCCAATAACCTGGCAAATGCCAAAACAACAGGTTTTAAAGCAGATTTCGAACAAGCTCGCTCAATGCAGGCGTTTGGCGAAGGGCATCCTACTCGTGTCTTTGCGATGACGGAACGTCCTGGGCAAAATCTTGAAGGTGGCGCACTGATAACAACAGGTCGTGACCTGGACATTGCTGTAGAAGGTGATGGTTGGATTGCAGTTCAGGCTCCTGATGGTAGTGAAGCTTATACGCGTAAAGGTGATTTACGAATTACTGAGGCGGGAACACTGGAAACCGCAAACGGCCTGATGGTTATGGGGGAATTAGGCCCTGTTCAGCTACCGGTTCCTCTTGAAAAAATTGAAATCGGAAAAAATGGCATGATTTCTGTACTACCTCAAGGAGCGCCAGCTAACGCGATCGAAGATATCGACAGAATTAAGCTGGTTAAGCCTGAACTCAGAGATATGTTTAAAGATAACAATGGGTTATTTCGCCGTAAGGATGGTCAGTTAAATGACGCCGATGCCAACGTAACTGTTATGAGTGGCGCATTGGAATCCAGTAATGTGAATGCGGTGTCTGAAATGACACATATGCTGAGTTTGCAAAGGCAATTTGAGTTGCAAGTGAAATTAATGAAGAGTGCTGAGTCAAATGATCGTCAGCATAACCAGATTATGAGAGTAGTCTAATCACAGTTAATTAAATGTCAGGCAAGGTCGTTTAATTACAAGTTATTGAGGTGATTTATGCATCCAGCTTTATGGATTAGTAAAACGGGACTAGACGCACAAACCCGTGATATTTCGGTTATTTCTAATAACCTGGCGAACTCCAGTACTGTGGGTTTTAAAAAGAGCAGAGCAGTTTTTGAAGATCTACTCTATCAAAATGTTAATCAACCCGGCGGTCGTTCTTCTGCTGATACCGAATTGCCTAACGGTTTAATGTTGGGTGCCGGTGCCAAAGTTGTTGCTACACAACGTAATTTTTCTCAAGGTAACATGCTGACGACTGAAAATTCTCTGGATGTGATGATTCAGGGGCAGGGATTTTTTGAGATTTTGCAACCTGACGGTTCTATTGCATACACTCGAAATGGTCAGTTCACCACTGATGAAAATGGTCAGTTGGTTACATCAGGTGCGGGATTTCAATTGCAGCCGAATATCACGATCCCGCCAGATGCTCAGCAGGTTACTATTGCTCAGGATGGTCAGGTATCTGTCAAGATTCAGGGGCAGGCTGACAACGTGAACGTGGGGCAGATTACCGTAACTAATTTCATTAATCCGGCTGGTTTAGAACCTGTAGGTCAAAATCTTTATACCGAGACTGCAGTCAGTGGAGCGCCAGTACAGGGTGTTCCGGGGCTTGAAGGATTAGGGATCCTGATGCAAGGCGCTTTAGAGACTTCTAACGTTAATGTGACCGAAGAATTGGTTAACTTGATTGAAAGTCAGCGAGTTTATGAAATGAACTCAAAAGTGATTTCAACCGTTGATCAGATGCTAGGTACAGCGATACAGCAGCTGTAACAGATTAAGGAGAGTTTCGATGAGATTAATATCTGTTTTAACCTTGATCTGGTTATTGGGTGGTTGTGCAACAACCTCTGAACTTGGGCCACCAACGATACCAGATGATCCATATTATGCGCCGTTAGAGCCTGAGCAACCCGCTGAACTGGTCGCTTCAACGGGATCACTGTTTCAGGGGAGACGTTCAAGTGGTTTATATACAGATTTTAAAGCACGAATGGTTGGTGACATTATCACCGTTCGTTTGCAAGAGAGTACGCAAGCGTCAAAAAATGCGAAGACCGAGTATGACCGTTCTCAGGCATACAATTTGAATCCGATTACAGGCCTTGGCGGCAATCCGGTCAACATTGGAGGTGACAGTATTCAACTTGGTGTGGATTCATCTAATGAATATGATGGTGAATCAAAAGCTGATCAGAGTAATAGCCTGAGTGGAAATATATCTGTCAGCGTAATCAAAGTTTACCCTAATGGTAACTTATTGATTCGCGGTGAGAAGTGGATGGCGTTAAATACAGGGCAGGAGTTTTTAAGGCTTACTGGAATTATTCGCCAACAAGACGTAGACGCTGAAAATACAGTGATTTCCACAAAAATTGCTAATGCTCGAATCGAGTACAGTGGTACCGGAGCATTCCAGACTGGGCAACAGCCGGGCTGGTTATCTAAATTCTTTGCCAGTGTTGCCTGGCCATTCTAAGCAACAACTACATTAACAGTGACAAGCCTCAGTCATTGTTAGGGGTCTGTAAGCCTCTAAAGATTGGGATTCATTTAAATTCAATCATTTCAGGCTGGCCATAAAAGGTCAGCAGATTCAGAACAAACCTTGCCAAAATTAAAGCCTGTTGATGTTTTTCAGCAGGCTTTTTATCTTCCTTTTCTATTCCTGGCATGATTATCGCTTTATAGCTCCTCAGTTAGTAAATTCGTCGAGATTTTGTCGTTATTCAGCTTAAATAAAGCTGCCAGGAGAACGAGATGAAATATGCCTTAAACACTTTTCTGTTGATTGTTGGCTTGATGCTTTCATTACAAGCCTCAGCCGTCAGAATTAAAGATGTTTCGGATGTTGAAGGCGTCAGAAGTAACCAGTTGATTGGTTATGGTCTGGTAGTCGGCTTACCAGGTACTGGTGAGCAAAGCCCTTTTACTGAACAGAGCTTCAGGACTATGTTGGCGAATTTTGGCATTACAATGCCCGCGAACATCAAACCCAAGATAAAAAACGTTGCAGCTGTCGCTGTACATGCCGATTTACCAGCATTCAGTAAACCTGGTCAGAAAATTGACGTGACGGTTTCTTCAATTGGTAGTGCGGCAAGCTTGCGCGGTGGAACATTGATACAAACCTTTTTAAAAGGTCTGGATGGACAAGTTTATGCAATCGCACAAGGTAGTATGGTCGTTAATGGATTGGGTGCTGATGGTCAGGACGGCTCAAGAATCGTAGTGAATACACCAACGGTAGGTCGTATTCCCAACGGTGCTTTAGTTGAACGTGCTGTTCAGTCACCGTTTGGTCAGGGCGATTTCATTACATTTAATCTGCACAAAGCGGATTTCACAACGGCTAAGCGCTTGTCTGATACCATCAATCATCTTGTTGGACCTGGTACAGCAAGACCTATTGATGCCGCATCTGTGCGTATAACTGCTCCTCGTGATATTTCTCAGCGAATTTCATATATTTCGACGTTGGAAAACCTGGAATTCACACCTGCTGACACCTCGGCAAAAATTATCGTTAATTCCAGAACTGGTACTATTGTGATTGGCAAAGAAGTGAAGCTTCTTCCAGCGGCCGTAACACATGGTAGTCTGACCGTAACTATTTCAGAAAACCTCGAAGCTAGCCAACCTAATCCATTTGGTGAAGGTGAAACGGTTGTTACTCAGCAATCGATTATTGATGTTGCTCGGGATGACAGCCGAATGTTTGTATTTGACCCAGGTGTAACGCTCGACCAGTTAGTTCGCGCCGTTAATGCTGTTGGTGCAGCTCCGGGAGACTTAATGTCAATTCTTGAAGCACTGAAAGAAGCCGGTGCAATTCACGGCGAACTGATTGTAATCTAGGAGATTGTTATGGACCGTCTACAGAATCCTTCAGATTATCACGACTTTTCAGGTCTTAATTCTTTGCGTTCGGATGCAAAGAGTGAAGATGGCGGCAAAAACAGAGAAGCGTTGCATGCTGCAGCGAAGCAATTCGAATCTATATTCATGAAGATGTTGCTAAGCAGTATGAGAAAAGCGGGTGATGTGCTGGAATCAGACAGTCCTTTTAATAGTCAGACAACGAAGTTTTACCGAGATATGCACGATCAGCAACTGGCGGTAAATCTGTCAGAGCAGGGAAGTTTGGGATTAGCAGATATGATCGTTAAACAGCTAAGTAATGACTACCCCGGTTATAAACCTGCGTCTGTTTTACGTGGCGATGCAAATCCGTTGACCATTAAGTCATCTGCAGGTTCTGAGAAGAAAAGTGATGCGGTTCCAGTTGAGTCTGCTTCAAAAAGCAAAGAGCAAGATCCAGGCTTTTTTGAAAATCCAGTGGCTTTTGTACAGTCTATGTTACCTGTAGCCAAAAAAGTGGCTTCGGCAGTAGGTATGAATCCGGTGATGATGGTTGCCCAGGCTGCATTGGAAACCGGTTGGGGTTCAAAAATCATTAAAAAGACGAATGGTGATAGCAGTTTCAATTTATTTGGTATTAAGGCTGATACTCGCTGGAGTGGAGATAAAGCACAAGTTCAGACTTTAGAGTACCGGGATGGTGTAGCACGCAAAGAATCTGCATCATTTCGAGCTTATGGTTCGATTGAAGATAGTATGAAAGATTACTTGTCTTTTCTATCTTCAAATCCACGTTACGACAAGGCATTACAAAATGTGCAGCAACCGGATAGCTATTTCAACGAACTTCAGCAAGCCGGTTATGCGACTGATCCGCAATATGCAAAGAAAGTTATGAATGTGATGAAACAGATATCTACTATGTCTGGCACGAATCTGGCTAACGAAATATAGATTGATGTAACGAGTTGCTCTGCAGGTTATATCAACTTGTGAAGTTAACAGGTCAAAAAGAGTGTTGTTTAAAATTTGAACGCAGTGCAAGATAAAGAATTTCGGTGCTGGGTCGATAGCCTGAATGAGGGGACGTGTTTTCACCGTGCTCTTAAGGTAATCCGGAGACAGGAATGGCAGATTTACTTCGAATAGGTATTTCAGGCGTAAGAGCCAACAATCAGCTGTTACAGACGACAGGTAATAACATCGCGAATGTTAATACCGAAGGGTTTATTCGCGAAAGAACTGAGTTCTCAACAGAGATCACTGGTGGCGTTGGTCGTGGTATAACGACACGTGTTGTTAATGAGTTTGCTCAGCGTCAGGTGCGAAGAGACACGTCAAATTTAGGTTACTTTGAACAGTACAGAACAGAAGCTTCCCGGGTCGACTCTTTATTTTCAGGCAACGCGAACAGTATTGCTGTTGGACTTGATACATTTTTCCAACGTGTACAAACAGCGGTTGACTCACCGTCATCAACTGCATCCAGGCAGTTAGTGATCGGGGAAGCTGAAGCTATGCTGAGCAAGTTTGATACTCTGTCTAATTTAGTTCTGGATCAAGCGGGTACGGTGAATGAACAACTCGAAATATATACTGGCGAAGTAAATGGGCTTATCCAGAATATTGCCAGTCTGAATAAAGAAATCTCAGCTCAGGGAGGCCTGTACACACAGAATCCTCCAAACGCATTAATTACCGAGCGAGACGAAAATCTACGTAAATTATCTGAACTGGTTGGAACGCAAACACTGGACGGGCAAAATGGCCAGGTTCAGGTACTGTTAAATACTGGAGAAGCCCTGGTGTTAGAAGATGGTGATTTTAATCTGTTTTCTATCAATGGCGATCCAGATCCGAATCGTAAAGATTTGCAACTTCAACTGAATGACAACAACAAAAATGTCCAGGTTGGGATTCGGGCCAATCAAATCGGTGGAAAAATTGGCGGATTACTCGCTTTCAGAGAAGATATTCTTGAACCAACACAGAACAGTTTAAGTCAGACTGCGGTGGCATTTGCTGACGCATTTAATCAGCAAAACCGATTGGGAATGGACGCAGATGGTGAGCTTGGGACCGATATTTTTACGTTACCTGTGACTGGGGCTTTACCTTATCAATCGAATGGCGGTGCAGGTACAATTGCGGTTAGTTTTGAACCGGGTAAAGGAGCGGATGTGCCAGCCAGTGATTTCCAGGTTACCTTTAATTCAGGGCCTGATCGATTCACAATTGAGGCGCTGGATAGTGCTGGCAATCCAATTGCTGGTTCTGCTGTTACTCAAAATATCCTGGCATATCCGGCAACATTCAGATCAGACAATGTACCAGGTGGGTATCTTTTTGGGTTGAATTTAACGTTTAACAATGCTGCCGGGGCATTTGCTGATGGCGATCAGTTTAAGCTGCAACCTCTTAAAGATGCAGCACATGCTATTACGATGAATACAACCAGACCGGAAGATATAGCACTGGCTTCGCCTATCAGAACTGAAACTGACTTGTCTAATACTGGAACGGCTTCAATAACACCGGGTGTTGTCTCTGATACAACCGTTGGTAGTTCTGATTTCACCGCTCCGGGCGGTTTGAATACTTCACCCGTATTTATTGAGTATCTTGGTGGAAATCAGTTTCGAGTTCATGATGCTGATCCTCGTGTAGGCCCTACTAATGTGCTGGGTACGACGCCTGCGATGGCCCCAGGTCAGTATAATAATGTGATGGCACAAGCAGGTCTGGGTTCATACGGATATGATTTTAATATTGAAGGAATTCCGCAAAACGGCGATATGTATACTGTGTCGTATAACTCGAATGGTTTTAATGATAACCGTAATGGACTTGAATTGGCTGCTTTGCAGACCAAAGAGCTTGTTAGAAAGAGCGTAACGGCAGCGCCAGGAGCTGATAATGCTCAAACATTCCATGAAAGTTACTCTCGGTTAATCAGTGAAGTAGGTAATAAGACAGCTCAGGCAATTACCAGTGAGCAGGCATCACAAGCATTGCTTAATCAGTCCAATGGTTGGCATGAATCAATTTCGGGTGTTAACCTCGATGAAGAGGCATCTAATTTGATTCAATATCAGCAGGCATATTCAGCGTCTGCCAGAGTGATATCAACGGCTCAGACGGTATTTGATACCTTGTTAGGAGCGGTTCGATAATGACTAACAGTGTTAAATCTTTTTATTCAGCAGGCGTGAGGTAACGGATGAGAATTTCGACCAGTCAAATCTATAAACAAGGATTAGACGGTATTTTGAAAGCACAAGAGAAGTTGGTAAAAGCCAATACTCAGCTTTCAAACCAGACGAAAATCCTGACTCCTTCTGATGATCCTGCTGCAGCGGCTCAAACATTACGTTTAACAGAGCGTATTGAGTTGAACAAACAATACCGGGATAACAGCGTTTTACTAAAAAATTCACTTACTACATCTGAGAGTGTTTTATCAAACGTTGAAGAATCGATGGAAAGAGCACGGATATTAACCATTCAGGCAGGTAATGGTGCGCTTTCTTTTGAAGATCGTAAGAGTATAGCCGGTGAGCTTAATAATATTCAGGCAGAGTTACTGGATTTATTTAACACGAAAGATGAAAACGGTGATTTCATCTTTTCAGGATTTCAATCAAATGTAGAACCGTTTACGTTCGATTCAGCTACGGGTTCTTATGTCTACAATGGGGATGAGGGCGAACGAGAATTGCAGATTTCCTCGTCTGTCAGATTATCGACAGGGCAGTCAGGGAAAGCGATTTTCCAGAATGTGGATGCAAGGTTGAAGACATCTCCTGCGGTTATTTCTGCGGGGCCTGCGACATCAGCGCAAGTTGCTGTAAGTAATCAGGATGCTTTTGATGCATTTCATAAAGCGAATTATGATCCGGTCACGGCAGCTAACAATAACTATTCAGTTGTTACAACAGCAGGTGCTCCTGATACCTATCAAATATTAAATAACGGTGCTGCAATGGTTCCCCCTGTCACGGGAAACTATGTCTCTGGTGAGACTATTAACTTTAATGGGTTGGATATTGATATCCAGGGGGCTGCTGGCAGTACTATCGATTTTTCGCTATCGGCACCTAAAAAAGACAATATACTCACGACATTGGAAAATATTACGTCTGTACTGAGTGATCCGGCTAAAAGCGATTTTGAACGACAAGAAGCGCTGAATGACATGATCGTTAATCTGGATAATGCATCAACGTCAGTTTCATTGTCCCGTTCGGTTATTGGTGGGAATATTAATGTTCTGGATAGTGTTAATGACACCCTGGTAGAAATAGATATTGAAGATAAAGCTGCAAGGGCTTCTATTTCAGAAGTGAATTATGCGGAAGCATTAACAGAAATCACTAAGCAAGAATCAGCTTTGCAAGCGTTACAGAGCACTTATACAAGAATTACCCGGTTATCATTGTTTGATTCAATTTAATTGAGTCATTATTTAATGAAGAGTTAAAGGTCCGAAAGGGCCTTTTTTTGTGCTTGAATATTGCCTGGGGTGAATGAAAATATTCAAAAGGTAAGAGGTGTGGTGGAAACTTAGGCAGCTAGTGTGAATCCAGCCTGACAGAATGAACTGAAGGAAAAACGAGGCGACGGGGCTCAATCCATCGCCTCGTAGAAGATGACTCTCTCAAGGAGGCTACCTTTCGATTCATCTATGCTGCCACTCCTAAGTATAACAGCAATTTTGCATAACAGCACTTGTCAGTTAATTGTCATGCATTTGAATATAAGCATTTATCATGCCACTATTTAGGTGTTGTTTTCGTCATGGCGTAAAAAAGATCGTTGTAATAAAAACAGGAATGTTGGTGCTAGCGTGAAAATGTTTTTCTTTTTGTTTGAGATTTATGCTGATGATACATGTGGGATTAAAAAATAATAGATTTTAAAATCATAAAATACAGATAGTTATAGTGGTTATTGGAAAGTTTTCACAATTTTTTCTAAAGCATTCTGAGGCTGGGACGATAAGTAATTGTCGGGAGGTGAGAGTCCTGATGTCTTCGAAGAGAGAAAAAGATACGTAAAAAAATGTCACTGAATTAATTTTCACGCGCAACGTGACAAAAGAAGTTAAAAAAAGAAGAGAGCGAATGAGCCCGCTCTCTTTTTTTATGTCTGAATGAAAAATATTGCCTTTATTAATCAATGTTTTGCCGCTTAAATGCAAGTTTTTGCCGCTTTCAAAATAAATACGAAAAAACGATAAAATTACTAAAGGAATTCGCTGGTGGGGCGATAAGTAGGTGTCGGGGGGTGAGAGCCCTGACGCCAATGAGAGAAGTCCGGGGGGTGAGAGCCCCGGCAGAGAGAAGAGAGAGAATCCCCATGAGCTTTTTTGTAAACACTAATGTGGCGTCACTGAACGCACAACGTAACCTGGCTATGTCAACAACTGCGCTTCAGACGTCGTTTGAGCGTTTATCGTCAGGAAAAAGAATCAACAGTGCGGCAGATGATGCAGCGGGTCTACAAATAGCAACACGTTTACAGTCACAGGTAAACGGCATGAACCAGGGCGCACGAAATGCAAATGATGGCATTTCCCTGGCGCAGACAGCAGAAGGTGCACTGGATGAATCAGTGAACATGCTTCAGCGGATGCGAGTGCTGGCGCTTCAGTCGGCGAACGGTTCAAACACCGATGCGGACAGAGCGGCTTTGCAAAAAGAATTTGGTGAGCTACAGACCGAAATCGACCGTGTAGCTTCAGATACCACGTTTGGTGGTGTCAACATTCTGGACGGCACGTACAACCAGAACTTTCAGGTGGGTGCGGACGCGAACCAGACGATTAATGTGACCATTGGCACAGCGATGACCACAACGGGTCTGAGCATCAATGGCGATACCATCAGCACGGCGGCGGGTGCGCAGACAGCGATTTCAAATCTGGACAGCGCCCTGGCAACGATTAATGACACCCGTGCAGACCTGGGTTCGAAGCAAAACCGCTTCAGCTCGACGGTCAGAAACCTGCAAAATATCGTGGAAAATGTGTCGGCTTCAATGTCGAGAATCATGGATGCGGATTTTGCGGCGGAGTCAGCGATGCTGGCGAAGAATCAGGTATTACAACAGGCATCGAGTTCGATGCTGACCCAGGCGAATCAACAGTCTTAGCAGGCGTTATCCCTGATACAGGGTTAGGCGGGCTGAGCGGGAAAGACTCTCTCTCAGGGAAGCTCAATGACAGGATGTTACTCTCAAAGAAGAGGGCCACGTAAAGTGGCCCTTTTTTTATGTGT
>CBFHMJ010000024.1:0-4584 GCA_965656875.1 Alteromonadaceae bacterium | reverse complement strand
GCAAAGGCCAGAGCGCTGGTCGCGGAATGTCAGGAACTGTGAGCCAGTCGGAGAGGTTCACCTGAATCCAGAGAAAGAAGCTGCTTGAGAGTTAAGCAAGTAGTGACAACTACCTTGAAAAACACCGAACACCGGAGCGATAAAACCCTTCGTTATTGGCCGAAAGAACTGGCTCTTCAGCAACACCGCCAGCGGTGCTCAGGCCAGTGTGACCCTCTACAGCATCATCGAAACGGTCAAAGCCAACGGACTGGTCCCCTCGATTACCTGAACCGGTTGTTTGAAGTCTTGCCTGAAGGCGGACCCGAAGACGACCTCACCGAACTGCTACCATGGAATATTAACTCGTAACAGGTGGGATTACCGGACGTTTACAATCAGATGGCCAAATCTATTGTGCCACTGCAGAATTTTTAAAGAGATTTTCCAGTAGAAGGTAAGCTATAGACTCAAACGTCAGATAAAAGAAAACCAGCTCCCGCTGGCTTTTGTTTTCTTGGCTTACGTTGCTCCCAACTTCATTTAATTGAGGTCTGTTCCCCATTTATTCTATTTAACTCTTGAGGTTTACTTATCTTTATTCCAAAACTAATTTCGGTCTCATCGGGGAAACTTAAATAATATATTAAGTCGTTCAATATAAATGTCCAATAAGCACTTTTTCTCATGTAAATCAATTTATCCTCTTCGGGAAACTCAACATTTATTATAGTACCACTCCCGAAATGAGAGGTGACTACATAACAGGTTTCATCTGAGTTTTTGATTACATAGTTGTGTAGAATACTTTTTATCAGTGATTCATTATTTAGTAGTAGTTCATTTAATGAACGAGGGCACCTGCCTTGCCTCTCTACATACTTTTTAAGTTTTGGTTTCAATTCATTTAAGACCAATTTAGAGCTATTAACGGCTACAGATAATTCATTAGCCGAATATATTCTTTCGTAAAACCCCAAAGATACTAGCAAAAATGCAAGCACAACTTTTATTAGATGATACTTTTTGGGTTCCTTTAATAAATAAATACTCACTAACAATAAAATCAAGCTTACTATCGAAAGCACAAAAATTGCTTGTATACTCTTTACTGGAAACAAAAGTAAATATTGCAATAAATCTGAAAAAGTAACGATAAAAGCTATACTTGGTAACATGCTTAATACTAGCTTAACTGTTTTCATTTTAAGACCCTTCCATATATTTACGCAGGGCTTCCATAGAAATATCTGGTCGTTGATAAATTCTAGGTGAAAAATAATGCTGAGCAGCAGCATTGCCCTGGTTATATATCCATTGATGGGCTGCACCTCTCTGTGCTCCTCCCTGGATACTCTTAATCTCTCCACCCATATAATTTAATATTCCCAGTTCTTGATTCACTTTAAGGTGAAGAGCTTCGTGAACCAACGTATCTACAAATTCACTAGCGCTGTAACGTCAGTTCCCAGAATGTATTTTTTCAAAATTAAGCTGAATACAGGAATCCGTTAAACATGCTTGACCAAAATTTCTTTCGTCTAAGTTTGCAAACTCGATATCTATACCATCTAACAAATTGTCATAAGTCTCATTTACATACTGTTTTGCGTCATCAAGATCTGCCAAATTTCCTTTTACAATATCGACTTTCTTTTTAAAAGACGTTTTACCTGCGCTATCTTCTTTAGCAAATAAATTTCCTTGTTTTGCTTCATCTAATGTTCTTGCAAATGAACCACTAAATGCACCATTAGCAAATTTTCCACCAATAATTTTTGAAATTGCGCCACCTATGATTGCGGAGCTGATAATTCGGCTAATCACACCTTTACCAACCATTCCTCCAGTTGCAGCACCAAGGCCCGCACTCACAAATCCATGGCCAAATTTACCCTGTTGTAACTCAGACATGATGCCACCAGAAATGCCACTTAATGCAAACGTTTCCCAACCACCCAGCCTGGCGCCACCTATTGCTCCAAATACAGCGCCGCTCAGCGCCCCTGTTAACGCACCTTTAAAGCTGCCTGTCGTAATTGCGCCACTCACAAACCCTGCGGCAGCGCCACCACCTATCATGGCACCAATACTAAGATTACTGATTGCTGAGAAAGACCATGCTCCGGTTGCCAGACCAAAAGTAACATAAGACGCTGCTATTGCCAGAGCCGTTTTCCAATACTTCTTCACAAACTTCTTCAATCCACTAAACAAATACCCACTCGGGTCGGTATAGCTCAGCGGATTATTCAGCACATAACTGTAGCGGTTGTAAGACTGGCTGTTCTTCGGTGCCTGAATAAACGGGTCGGCCTGAAGGAAACGGCCCAGCTGGCTGTCGTAGATACGCCCGTTCATGTAGATGATATCGGCGTGGTCCACCATTTCATGGCCGGTGAAGCCCTGGTCAGGGCCGTGAAAGCGCTGGCGGTGGAGCCACAGTTGGCGGCCCGGCGATTGCCAAAGGCACCAAAGCTCATGCACTCGGTGATGGTACCGCCACTGTCAGTGATAACCTCGGTGGAGCCCAGATGGTCCTTGTACAGGTAGCTGGTCTGCTGGCCGCTGGCGGTAATGCGCTGAATAGCAATGTTTGCAATTTAACGGCGGGTTTTGGTGCTGCCTTGACTGTTATATTGAAAAGCTATAATTCAATCAATTTTCTCATGTTCAATTGATAATTCAGTACCATTAACTATGAATTCTTTTATGAAATCGCCTTCGTTTAACCACTTGCTGTAATAGAGTGTAGTTCCAGCAATTAATGAAAAAGCGACATTGTTCTTTGAACAAGAACCATATTTATCCACCGTATGGAGTGTCAAAATACCATCCCGCATTTCTTCAATTAAACGTAGTTTTACAGAGAAGAAATTTTGTATTTGGCTAACTCTATTATTTTTAACCCTTGATTCACTTGAAAATTCATATTTGGAAAGAACGTTACCAGAGTTTGGCTGACCAAAAGACAACTCTACGTATGCATTTGCTGGGTCATCTAATGTGCATTTATAAAGTTCAAATTCAGAAAAAGTTCTATTTTGAATGTGATATTCTCTAACACCGTCATTGCAACCATAAAAAGTTATATTGGCTCGGCCGTTACCAGTACCTAAAAACAAGTGGTCTACTTGTAAAATCATTTTCCCATCAATAGAGACGACAGAAAGATCTTTTAGTCCAAGTTCTTCTGTAGCGTAAACACCATAAGAAACAGCCCAAAGCATAAATGCTATTAATCGAATCATGCTTAGTTACCTCCGTAATAATTAATCATATCTTGAATATTCTGCTTGTACTGGCTGTATTCCATTACATTCCCTCTAATAGGAATGTAATTGCTTAATACTCTTTTTTCCCACTTGTACGCATTAAGTTCGGTTACGTCAGGAGATGTGCTGACTCCATCTTTTAAATGTATTAATTCATGTCCTAAAATTAATTGTGCCCTCCCAGCACTCCCGTAAAAATCATTAGGATTTATCGTAATTAGGTTAGTTTTAGGATCATAGATTCCGGCTGATGAAATACCATAATCCGCATTAATAGTTGCTGAATGCTTACCAATGTCGAACTCTCTGTGCCATCTCTATATGTAATTTTCACACCAGGTTCGCCTGGCTGTTGTGGTCAACAAAAACTGGCCGCCTAATCGAGTTGTATTGTTTGTTGTTCGGGTCGTGATTGTTCCAATTTCTACCTTCTTTGTAACATCACCCTACCTTATCAATAGAAAACTCAACATCGCTTATCAACCACGATGTGGTTTCGTTCGTGTTAAGATTCTTCACGCAAACATTATCGAATGGAGGTTCTAGCTTTAATTCACCTCCAGCTTTAGATATAAAACTCAAGAAGGTCAGCCTATTCTCCGAATCTTTCAGCTTACAAATTACCCTATGGGTAGCGCTAGCTCCCACTCTTGTATATCTAGAACCAGGGCTAGTATCGTAACCATATGGAAGCAGGGAGACTCCCTCTATGCCTAGCTGCTTTTCGACCATTAATTCCCAGTTCGCTTGAATCCAATTATCGACAAAGTATGGATCATCATCCCAATCCAAGCTCTGCATGACCCGAGTCAACTGCGGCCAGCAAGCCAACATGAACTGTTGAAAATTAAGTATTAATTGATGAACTGGCATGTTTATTCCTTATATGGAAGCTTTTTCTTGTCCAAGGCACCGTCATATGACTTAAGCCTATTGATATCAACGTGATTTGGTTCGGGGTATTTACCCCATTCTTTCGGTTCAATATGATATGAACGGCCTGTCTTTGGATTCACATACCCGCCCGTACCATTAGCAGGGTCTGGTCCTCGTTTCTCAAACCCCTTAGCAGTAAACATCTCATCAATTTCTTTTGCGGTCTTATCTTTAAAAGGGTTCCCTAAGCCTTTTTCTGTCTTGTTTGTAACCCTCAACGAATCATAAACATTATCAACAATCTTGATTTTACGTGTCACCATCCCAGACATAGCAACGGCACCCGCCAGATACTCACCGTCAATAATATTAACAGAGCCCTGAACGGCGCTGTCGGCGTCGTAAATGCTCATCAGGTATTTGCCGTGCACGCTATGTTCTTTGGTCTTCTCTA
>CBFHMJ010000023.1:0-7221 GCA_965656875.1 Alteromonadaceae bacterium | reverse complement strand
GCGAAAAAATACGACGTTGGGATGAATTTGCGTTATCTTCCACTGGCATACTCGACTGTAAATTGCGAATAACAACAGATTGACGTGAAAAGCGCTTAAATCAAAGATGTGATGACCGGACGGTTACACTCATACACCTCATTATCCGGAATAATGAGGGTCTCGGTTACCGATTACGCATTACCGTAATGCAGATCAGTCAATAGTATTCAGGGCCAGAAGTTATTGAGGAAAATGAGAATATACGCAGTAACTACCCAACTTTAAAAACGATAACAGCACAAGCACTTGACGTAGAATTCACTGAATTAATCTGAGAAGATTTTGGTTTGAACAAGCTAGGAATTTATATTGGGACAACTTGAACCATTGAGATGAATGATAAGTAGTTGATCTAAACTATGGCTTCAATGGTTAGTCCCGCAAATGTGGAACTAACCATCTCCATCTAATATTTTATACCAGACCAATTTGCTCCTTGAGCTTCTACCTCAATAATCCTGTTATCGGTAGAGTCTATAGAAAAATCCAAAAGCAATTTATCTTTCAAATCAGCCGATAAAAACACTACTATCCCTTCATCGTTAAGCTCGAAAGGAAATAAAAAGTTAACGTCTTTTATACTGTCAACTCTATACAAACCACAAATATTGGTTTTACTAGTCCACAGATATACTTGCTCACTATTAGTGCTATATAAACCTTGGATGTAGTTGGCAAACCGAGACTCGTCTTTTTCAGAAAAATCAACCTTAAATCTTTCAATTGGAAAATTTTCCAGATTCGATGCTCCTGCTTTAACTTTATCTACTTTATCAATAGATGACAGGTCGCTCTTATTTACGGTTTTATTTGCAAGTATTCCAAGCTCTAACAAATAAGAAGTGATATTGCTTAAATATTCACGCTTACTCTTAACGTTAGACGTCATAGACTACCTTAGACTTATCATTACTCAATTTAGATCGACCATAATCATTCATTCGAGCTTCACCAGTAAGAGGGGGTGTTTTTACTGTGCCAGTGTCCCTGGCCAAAGTGACTCTTATCAAGAGCCTGTTGCTGGACAGACTTTATTCGACCACCACCATAAAAGCGCATAAACAATTCATGCACCTTTTTCATATTTATTTCTGCTTATATGACTCCGTTTTCTTGCTGAGTTTTTCCTGGAGATCCGTCCAGGCATGTAATTACGAAAGATTTAATTCCGTATGAGCATCTATTTTATTGTTGATTTATGGGCAAAAAGTTGTTTTCGTCTTGTATTAATTTACCAGGACAATATCTCCACCTGCTCTAAAAATTAAAGCCCGAGATTTCTCCTCACCATCTTTTATTAAGACTGGACTATCGTCCTCTAAAGCTAAAAAATTATCCCAATGTTTCAGAAAGTATTTCCACTTAGTTTCTAAAACTATTAACTTTGAAACATAGAACCTAACTAGACATTCTTCTTCCCATTCAACATGCTGATTTAACAATTTTGATACATAATAATTATCATCATTATTATATGCATCTCTCCACCCACCAATTACAGCGTTGTTATTTGCGACTAGCCAGTTATTGTCTTGAAGTCTGAAGTAAGAATTTGCCTTTTCATCCACAGCATTAATCCAATGATTTGATGCACTATTTTTGTCCAAAACAAATATAGTTTTTACATCCACATCATCAAATATATCGTTAAGTTCAGTTACCTCAACAGGATTCATTACCTTACCTTTTTAGTTTACTTTGTCGTAATAAAGATGACCGCCAGATTTTCTATCTTTCCATTTCAAATGCTGGAGAGCATTTCCTGCTCCTAACTCTCTACCATTCTGTACATTATGGGTTTCATATCCATTTTTATAAGTTGCACCTTTGTCTTTCGCGTAATTTTTATAGCGGTTCATGTTTCCACGAGCTTCTTTTAACAAGGCTTTTGCATCAGTGGCTGTTGTGGTTCTAAAATCAATTTTACCCTTCCCTGGAGATGCCAAGTCATTTACTGCATTATCCCACTCTTTCGTACCCGGAGCGATCACGGAAAGTCGTTTGCTTGCTCTCTTTGAATCCCCATCAGTCAAATTACAAACAGTTTCATCCTAATTATGAACCAGTTTGTCATAACAGAAGTTCAGTGTACCGACCGAGGTTACCCCATGAATCCCCAGCGAGACACCACAACCAATCACCGCCTGACCGTGATGCACTTTTAACTTAAAATGACGTATTGGTGCGTCTAATCAAGTAGCAGTCCAGTATGCGGGATTCTGGAAGTCAAAAAGATAACGGATAAAAGAAAGCCCGTATCGTGCGGGCTTATAGTTTATTGTGCTTTAAGAGATTCGATCCATTGATTGGGAACATTGTCATAATGGTCTCTCAACCTATCTTCAACATGCTCCGGATCCCAAACAGCTGCACGCTCTAGCTCTTGGCATTCCTCTTTAGTTGAAGGAATTTCTACTCCCTGATAATAAATAGAGAACTTTTTATTTAATGGACTTTGTTTGAAAAACTTAGGTATTTCCTCAAGCCCTTGCTCTAAAGGCTCATTACCCAGAACTTCCCAGCGCCCCGACTCAACAGCCCTATTCATTACCCAAACTTTGAAGATAACTGGCTTAGAAACTATCTCTTCTAAGCTTAATTTATCAACCGACTTACAATCATAAAACGCAATTAAAGGCTCTTCTAAAACTCGTCCAAAAGAAAAGCTTCTATCCTCTAATTTGATTGCCAGGACGTCTCCAACTTTTCGCTTTATTTTCTTTGCTCTTACCATTGTTTCCCAAATTCCCGAAATGCTTCTTGGCGGTATTTTGGCCCTCGAAGATTAAGCGGAGAGACACCATTAATCGCATGACTTGATGTTCCTCCCATCGACTTAGCTCAGCCATTTGCTTCAATGAGTTGTTGCTCTCGTCCCCTTTAGCATGGCGATTTGCTGAAGACTTATCCAATACAGCCGGACCAAACCCTTTATCATTCATGTGATGATTCGTATCACGTCGAGCTAAATTTTTTTCAGGGGGTCCGGTACCACTAGTTCGACCAGTGTAGACTTCTCCTGTTTTAGGATTTGTCTTGGTATACGTCGCTTCCAGGCGGTGCAGGTCATTCAGTGAAATCACTACTGCAGCGCTGAACGTGTCGGTTTTTATCACATCGCCCGGGTTTATTTGGCAATGATGACCCATTCGTCTGTGGGATCGGTATAACGAAGAGGACTATTCCTCACGTAGCTGTATCGGTTCCTGGATTGTGTTCTTTCAGGAGCCTGAATCTATGGAGCGGATGAAATAAACTGAACGGTTGGTGTGCCGTAAAATGTAATTATTCATATGGATATGATCGAGGATAGAAAAGTACTATTTGTCATGAAAATGGTAGTTTGTGTATGTTTTTTGGCGATTAAACAATATCACTTACTACCGTTTTTATTACTTTTTCCCGTCAATCAGCGATGCACTTGGAAAAAGCCTTGGAGGGCTTTTGTATGATAGTTACGTTGAAATTTCGATATCGCCCACCGAAAGCTCTAGTGCTAAATATTGACCTTTTTTAACTTGAATGTCACCAGATTCAATCATAATTAAACAATCAGGAGATAGTCTTAGATAACACATGCCATCACTTTCTATGTCTTCTAGTTCTCCAGACAATCTAACGCCATCTTCTAAAAGATTTATCTTCATTTCTGAATTACTTAGTTTCGTGCAATTCAACTCATCTAATGATTTATCAATATCTATTTCAATAGAGTACTCTTTGCCAGAGTATGGTTCACCGGAATTGCTCCAAGTTCCGGCACCTTTTCCAGCTGAACAGGTGTATGTAATGATTGGTTCGCTATTGTTCGAGTTAACAGATTCTATTTTAATTTTCATTTCTTTTTCTTCAGTGCTGGTATCCGTTGCAATACATTTTCAACCTTATCGGCATGCCACGTTTCTTGATGGTAGTGCATCTTGTTAAGCTTGCTATTCATCTCATGCTCATCAAACCTAATACTTCTCTTACCATCCGCAGACCAAAGTCTATCTGGATCAGGTAATCCATCACGAGGATCTATATTCGTTTGATTCGAGCCTAAGAAGTAATCCCATCGA
Organism: Alteromonadaceae bacterium; assembly: GCA_965656875.1. Classification (GTDB taxonomy): domain Bacteria; phylum Pseudomonadota; class Gammaproteobacteria; order Enterobacterales; family Alteromonadaceae; genus CBFHMJ01. The sequence goes on along the minus strand of CBFHMJ010000023.1, from coordinate 3,118 downwards.
TCAACAGCACCCTCTTGTTTAACTGAAACACCACTTTTTGTTTCAATCTCAGGGCGGTCATAACCTCCACTCTTTGTAACAACACCTTCACCAGTCAACTCACAAACAATTTCATCCTGATGATGAACCAACACCCTGTCCTGCGACACATGATACGAATGGAACTCATCCACGGTAAAGTTATACGTCGCTTCCCGGCGGTGCAGGTCATTCAGTGAAATTACAACCGCAGCGCTGAACGTGTCGGTTTCTATCACATCGCCCGGGTTCAGCGACTGAGATTCAACCCATCCACGGGCTGGCACATAAAACGGATGGGTTTCTGATACCGTCAGGCGTGATGGGGTGGCGTCACCGGTGTCCAGAAGCAGCTCATACATGCTTTGCGTTAAATCACCAGCGACATTAACTGAGCTTTGACTAAATGGGATTGAATTCGGGTCTACACTCTTTGTAACATTACCGCATCATCATAAGAGCTAGGCACGCAATCGTTCTGCAAGCTCCTTAAAAGGCTCCTCTTTAGCAAACTCAACTTCTAAATAGAAACTCTCATCAATAAGAGTCTTTTCACTTTCGATCTCAATCACCTCAATGTGCCCATTGCCAGTTTCCCAGAATATAAGGCGACATAAGTTATCATTTAACTCAAAGTCGACTGTTACACTTTGCATGTCAGCCTGTTCAGGCGATTGCATAATATCGAAAATACATCCAAGCACCGTAAATATATTCAGTTCGGAGCGCAGCCAGTTAAGAACTTTATCTAACATGTAATCACCTAATCTTAGTGGCCTTGTGAACTATATTCTCAGCAGCTGGCATCTGTGGTACCGGTTGCTTTCTTTCGCAGCTAACCTGCCTGACAGAAAATTTGGCCCACCCCTCGTTGGTCTGTTTTAACGAAGATGTTGGCACATCAAACTCAACATAATGATTTCCAACTTTCGTCTGCTTCATAAATGCTTCTGCATCTGCTGGATTAGCAACGTGCGTCGTACCCGTATAGCTTTCTTGTACCTTTCCAGTTTTTGCATCTTCGCCATTTCGTCAGGCGATATCCAACGACCGACCGCTGTCATGTTTGTAACCTCTCCAGCACCAGTCAACTCACAGTCAATTTCATCCTGATTATGAACCAACACCCTGTCCTGCGACACATAATACGAATGAAACTCATCCACGGTAAAGTTATACGTCGCTTCCCGACGGTGCATGTCATTCAGTGAAATTACAACCGAAGCGCTGGACGTGTCAGTTTCTATCACATCGCCCGGGTTCAGCGACTGAGATGCAACCCATCCACGGGCTGGCACATAAAAAGGATGGGTTTCTGATACCGTCAGGCGTGATGGGGTGGCGTCTCCGGTGTCCAGTAACAGCTCATACACTTCATCGCCGACCGTTATATCCTCACTGGCTTTATAATCGTCTTTGGTGACCAAATCCGTGCCGGCAACAACCAGCTCTTTACTTTTGCTTTCCAGCGTATTGAGGGTGTCAGTGTAATGGTCTTTACCAAACTGAACCATGGAGTCCGCCACTTCGCTGACCGACGACACAATCGAACTGAACCAGCCTCCATTGTCGTTCGACTCACTCGCCACTGCCCCTTCATTCCCCTTCGCTTCTTTGGTTTCTTTGTCATTAGTCACCGCAGCGGCTTCGGCCTGTTGCTGAACATCACATCCCGGTTGTTTTGTGCTGAGCGACGAAGCGGCACAATACCCCGTCGGGTCCGTGTAACTCAGCGGGTTATTAAACACAAGTATAACGATTCAGGTTTTCCAGCAAGGTTCCTGCTTCATCGGTAATGATGTCGATGGAGCCAATGTGGTCATGACCGAGGTAATGCGTGGTACGGGTGCCGTTACTGCGGTGAGTATCAATGACATTGTTACCCACGTAACGTTTGGTCTGTGTCAGCCCGTTCGGTCGGGTTTCAATCTCCAGATTACCCACATACAGCGTTGTCGTGGTGTAAGCTGAAACACAGTTTGTTGTTTCGACAGAACTGTGCGGCAATTAAGCTACTGTCATCGTGTTGTTGAAATAACGCTTATTATTGTTACTCTGTCTGTTTCGCCATCGTTAAATCTGGTTGCAAATTGAGATGGTCACAAGATAAAAAGTAGATGTCAGTATTTGAATGTGTCTTTGCCCGGATGGGTACTGCGTTGGTGCCTGTTGTAAAATTCTCTGGATTAATTTGCGGGGATTTTGGCTTGAGCAAACCGGGTTTGAGATTGGGACGCCTTACACTATTGAGGTGTAGACAAGAAACTAACTTTTACTGAGGCTTAAATAATTAGCCCCGTGAAAGCGGGGCTAGATGCATTAATAATTTTCTAACTCTTCATCCAGATCGGAAAGTAGTTGATCAACAGTTGGAATAACTCCATTGTCAGATGGAGTATAAAATACTCCAGGCAGTACTCCATCGTTTTTCAAATTAGGTAGTAGTTCACCCATAAAATCTTCCAGCGAAAAAGACTGGGGTTCATAACCTGACCACTCTTTATCTGTACATAATTGAGCATACTCTTTTGCTGGCCATACGGGAAAAACTTGTTTCCCGTCATCAGTAGCAGCTAAAGCCCACCCATCCTGATAAAGCCCCCAAACCTCTTCCCAATCAGCGACAACTTTTATAAAAGTCCCATATCTTTTCTGTCCAGGCAAAGCAATAACAGCATCAATTTGTTTTTGATTAATTTTCATATATTCAACCTATTGAAACCGCCGCTACTGTAGCGGTGAACCCTCCATATTTTTTCTACCAAAGTTGTCGTATTTATGTTGAAGACGATGTAGTTTTCTATCCTGAAGATTTGAGTGCTCATAGCCATAGCCGGTTATTTCGAATTAACCCAAGCAATGAATAGTTCTAGTATTTCATTCAAATTTGAAACTCCTCCATAAGCATTGAATTTTCCTTCGCTTTTAATACATTGCACCCAATCAGTTTTGGATCTTTCAATCGTTACTTCTTTGAATGGCTTAGATTCAAGAGCAGTTCTTTCAAGAGGAATTGAAACTTTCCAGCCAGGGTTGTCAATGTTTTCAATCTTAATTCCAAATTCATGCTCCCAATCGCCATCACATTGGTTTTTATACC
>CBFHMJ010000022.1:0-9304 GCA_965656875.1 Alteromonadaceae bacterium | reverse complement strand
CGGCCATCCAGGCCTCCACCTCCTCAAGCTGCGTTGCATTGCAACGATCTTTCGTCGCCCTGGTAACCGGAGACATTTACTTTCTTACCCTGTCAGTGGATTCATCCATGAAGATCAGCCCTGTCGGCCATCCAGGCCTCCACCTCCTCAAGCTGCGTTGCATTGCAACGATCTTTCGTCGCCCTGGTAACCGGAGACATTTACTTTCTTACCCTGTCAGTGGATTCATCCATGAAGGTCAGCCCTGTCGGCCATCCAGGCCTCCACCTCCTCAAGCTGCGTTGCATTGCAACGGTCTTTCGTCGCCCTGGTAACCGGAGACTGCCGGAACCGAAGCTCGTTCCCGGCCGAATAAAAGAAAGACGTCTTTATCTCCTATTAACCGGAGACTGCCGGAACGTCACTTTTTTTTAGGCTTGTTTAAATAGCAAAGTCTTTATCTCCTATTAACCGGAGACTGCCGGAACGCCAGGCTTTGAAGCCCTTATGTGGCGTGTGCTGTAGCACAGGTGTTGCGACGGCAGAGGGTTGACTGTATATCTTTTCGGGCATAATTCGTTCCGGTAACGGTTAGTTAACAGAAAAATCTGAATAAAATCAATGGTCGCGACGAAATAAGCCATGTTGGCGCTAAAAAATTGAAAATGGGTAGTCAATGATGTGTATAAATCATCTAAAAAGCACTTTTTATATAACTGGCTATTGACCAGGTTTGGATGAGTATTCATCGGTATTCTTGGTATTTTCGTGGTTAAAAGCCCAGGAATAAAAATTTTTTTAAAGATATTTTTTTGATGTTTAATGCAATTGTTCAAACAATGCTAATTCTAATCTGTTGTTAAAAAAGAACGAGAATTCAACAAGGTAGTTTCTTAAGGCGCAGAATGTAATTGTCTATCGCTGTCAGATACAAAAGGTATCTATTCATACGGTAAAGATACCGTTTCTGTCTTTTTTCCAAAAAGCCTCTACTATGAAAATAGGGTTTGCAGAAGGAGAGAGCAGATGAATAGTTTAACTGCAATATTCAGTATACCGCGTTTGACGGAAGCATGGGATAAAGTTCGGCGGAACAAGGGTTGTGCAGGCACAGACGGCATGACCATAGATGATATGGCAAAACAGCCAGAAAATTATCTGGAGGTCATTCGCGAATCGATTGTTACTCAACGCCTGGAGATTTGTTAAGCGTAGATATCCCCCGTGATGGAAAAGCACCACGTAAACTGGCGATACCCACAGTAGCTGACCGGGTTGTACACACTGCATTAGCGATGCATCTGAGCCCGGTGTTGGAGGCTGAATTTTCTGATCACAGTTATGGTTATCGACCGGGGCGAAGTTGCCGGGATGCGATCAAACGGTTAACTGCATACCGGAACGAAGGATTCCACTGGATAGTCGATGCAGATATTCAACGCTTTTTTGATAATATTCCTCACAATCTCCTGCTTAAACAACTCGCAACGTTCGTATCTGACCCCGACATTCTGAATTTTGTACGTGATGCCCTGTTTCAACGTCAGATGTCAGATAACGCCTTGTTGTTTGGTGATGCACTGGGTAAAGGTATTCCGCAGGGTTCCCCGTTATCGCCATTACTGGCTAATCTCTTTCTTACTCCCCTGGATGAATTTATTGAACATTCCACAGCTCGGATCATTCGTTATGCAGATGACTTCACCATTCTCTGTAAAACACGTCGCCAGGCTGAAGTCTTTAAAGATGAAGTTGAAAAGCTGTTGAGTTCGATGGGACTGGCGTTAGCTCCGGATAAAACCAGGGTTATTCACATCGATCAGGGTTTACATTTTCTGGGTTACACCGTGCTTAAAGAAGCCGTATACCAGCCATCGACCAGTGGTGAGCCTCTGCTGGTTCACTATGAAGTATCAGAGTTTGAAGGTGAAGATGATGAATTATTATCACCATCAGGCTGGCAGGCAACAAAAGATACTTTTGATTGGGAACAGCAACGAACGTTAGTGGAGGATGATGCCGATATTCTGATTTATGACTCTCCTGACCGTGCAGACTCAGGCTATGCCAACATCTTATCCAGTACCCAGTCGTTGTATGTCACGACTCAGGGAAGTCAGCTTATCAAACGCGGTAACCAGATCGTGGTACGGCATCAAAATAATGTTATTAAGCAGATTCCGGCATCACGATTATCGATGATTGTATTACTGGGTAATATCCAGTGTACGACACAGGTAAATCACTATTGCATGCAACACGGTATCATTATTTTCTATTGCTCCAGGGTTGGTATTGTTCGAGGCTTTACTTCAGGTCATCCTCCTTGTCATGAAGGGCTTATCACCGCTCAACTCCGTCATAAATGGTCCGATAATCAATCACTAATAATGGCAAGCCAGCTGATTACTACGAAAATTAATAATAGCCTGGTCATAGCTCAGCGAATAATGAAAAAGCGACGGAACGACGCATACGATAAGTTGAAAAAATTAGGCATTAAATGTCGATATGCCGTAAAGAAAGCTCGTCGATTATCTCAGATACTGGGGGCTGAAGGTGCTTTTGGTAAAATGTGGTTTAACTGGATTAGAACTCAGGTCCCCAAAGAGTGGGGATTTACTCACCGTAATCGAAGGCCACCAAAAGACCCGGTTAATGTATTACTGAGCCTGGGATATACCCTACTGTTTAACTACTTGAATCAGGCCGTACTGAAACAAGGATTGATGCCATCTATTGGTTATCTTCATCATAGTGAGGATGAGCAACCGTCACTGGTTCTGGATCTAATGGAACCCTTCAGGGCGCCAGTTGTTGATAGCCTGGTGCTTAATTTGATAGAACAACAAAAATTAACGCTCAGTGACTTTTACCAGCATGATGACCGTTGTGAAATGAACAAGCACGGAAGGAATGTGTTTATTACGGCACTGGAACATAAGCTGGAAAAAGCGTTTCCAGCGCGTAAATCAGATGAAATCACCTGCTATCGCAAACTACTGGAAAAACAGGCACAGGAATACCGAACTTTTATAACTTCGGCCTCTCAATGTGATAGCCGATTGTGGCTGTATACTATTCGGTGATGTTATGTCAGAGATCTGGTTAATTTGTTATGACGTTAGTTGTAAAAAACGGCGTTACTACCTCGCAAAACAATTATTGGCTGTTGGGATCAGGCTGCAAAACAGCGTGTTTGAATGCAAGGTGACACCTGCTGAGTTCATAATTTTGAAGCAGCAGATTGAACAGTTGGTGCTGGACACTGATTATGTCAATTACTATCGTCTTTGCCGCTGGTGTGCGGATAAGAGAAAGATACAAGGCTGGCGCAAACCGCACGACGCATCATTTTATCTGGTGTAAAGGAGAGGGTATGACACATTATGTGGTTGCATTTGATGTGAGTAGTAACAAAAGTCGTAAAAAGATAGGGGAATTACTCCTGGGGTTTGGTTGCCGGGTGCAGTTAAGTGTATTCGAGGTTGTGTTGACGTCATGTGAAATGAGAACCTTGATAGCCCGGCTCAATGAATATCTGGCTGATGACGATAGTATTTTGTATTACCCAATGTGCTCAAAAGATGTGAAAGTGCGGCAATACAGTGGTTCAGCATTGCAGTACAACCCGGGGAGCTTTTTTATCACTTAATCAGGGAGTAACATTGTGTGACTGACCAGTTATTATATACAGGAAAAATAAAGGGGGGATTGGCAGAGTGCTTACTCCGACTAGCATTTTTCTAAGGGTTGGGTGTGCAGCCCAATTAAAATTGGGCACAGTTGAACATTGCCTATTTGACGATTAGCCAAATAAATTCAAATCCAGTCCGTGTTCAGGAATACCCATTGAATCGTGAATATTAATAGGTAATTCAGGCAGATTATTTATCTCGGTAATTACTGATTTAATCCAATCTGAATTTGGGCCAATATTTTTTACAAGATACCAAGCCACAACAATTAAAAAATATATTTTCTTACAATGGGTTGTATCCAATTTCAGTTCTGAGAAATATGAGGTGTCCTGAGCACCTTCTTCAGTCGGTATCTGAAGCGGGTTATTGAATGAGTGATTCCATAGTCTTGAGTGATGAGCGCATTTATTTCTAATATTATTCAGCTCTTGTAACCAGCGACTCAAAATTGTTGAATTGCTGATGCCTAATTGCTTTGCAATTTTGTTTTGATGTTGTCTTTTAAGTAATTCAAAATATTTAGAGATAGTACCAAATGTCCATGCTTCGCAGGCTACCCAAAAAGGAATTTGTTTATTCTTTTTGATATGCCATACAATCGATTCTTCTCGACTTCTGCTCAATTCGCTATGACTTCTCATTTGCCACTCTGTCCAAGAGTTTTTGAGTTGACCTCTTTTATTATAAAAATCATATAATTTGGACGGGTTAATGAATGCTGTGCTTTGGTAAGCTATGGGATCCTCTTTACCTAATGTGTGAGCGATAATTGTTCTTAGATTAATTTCAATCCGTTCAATCGCATCCATTAGCAGCAGTCGAAGTCTTTTATCAAACGTGTAGAGTTCGAATATGTCGTCAAAATTAGTACCTGGAATAAAATGATCAGTTCTTGCGGGCGAACCTTTTTCTATTTTAATACGCCCTTCAGCATCTAAATCATATTTTCTGAAAGGGTACCAATATCCTGATAAGCGGTAATAACCAACCTGACTGATCTTACGTTCTGCACGAGATCTGTCGTCGATATTCATTTCACGTTCAATGAGGAGTGATACAAGTTCGTTGTAATCGAGATAGGTTTTTGATGGGATTAGTTGCCTCACGGTGTTAATACTCCCCTGAGGTGAGAAGGCCTACACTTGAACAGCTAGTGCACAGCGGTATAGGCTCGATTGGCGCAATATTATAGGCTCCCGAATTCATAAGTCAACCTTTTTAATTATTTTTAACATACGTGTTTCCCTGTATGTTACACAAAATTGCTTGTATATTCGCAAAAAAATATTAAGGTTCTTAAATCGAAGAGATTCATGAAGGATAAATAATTTTACCTGAATTCAGGGAGGGCATTTTAACTGGACATTATTTTATCTCCTTACTGTCCTGCCATTCCAGTCGATTCATCCATGAAGGTCAGCCCTGTCGGCCATCCGGGCCACCACCTCCTCAAACTGCGTTGCATTGCAACGATCTTTCGTCGTCCTATTAACCGGAGACTGCCGGAACTTCCCACGTATTAGTAAGGGTCATAACATGACAGTCTTTATCTCCTATTAACCGGAGACTGCCGGAACCATTAGGTCTTTCTACTCAAGTATCTGCTGATACGGTCTTTATCTCCTATTAACCGGAGACTGCCGGAACTTATTGTACTTAGAACATGTACAATAAAAAGGAGGTCTTTATCTCCTATTAACCGGAGACTGCCGGAACGCGAAATTCAGTTCTCGAACGAAACGGAAACGGTCTTTATCTCCTATTAACCGGAGACTGCCGGAACTGGCCTTAGCGCTGCGGAGTTCGCCCTCGGGGAGTCTTTATCTCCTATTAACCGGAGACTGCCGGAACAAAATTATGATGAAACGACAAACAGCGACACAAGTCTTTATCTCCTATTAACCGGAGACTGCCGGAACAAGTTCGCTTATCGAACGAAACGTTTCGTTAGGTCGTCTTTATCTCCTATTAACCGGAGACTGCCGGAACACAAAAATCAATTTCCGTCACGGAACTAAATTCAGTTCGTCTTTATCTCCTATTAACCGGAGACTGCCGGAACGCCAGGCTTTGAAGCCCTTATGTGGTGTGAGCTGTAGCACGGGTGTTGCGACGACAGAGGGTAGACTGTATATCTTTTCGGGCATAATTCGTTCCGGTAACGGTTAGTTAACAGAAAAATCTGAATAAAATCAATGGTCGCGACAAAATAAGCCATGTGGGCGCTAAAAAATTGAAAACGTTCAGTCAATGGTGTGTATAAATCGTCTAAGTACAGATGTTTTAATAACGTAATAGTGTAATGCAATTACTGGCCTTAATTCTCCAGGTTTCAATTGAAATTGATAGTTGTTATCTCATTGATAAATAATATCTAATTAGCATCCCATAGCCAGTAAGACTGCCCATTGAGCCTGAACAGATAGACTGAGCAATGGCCAGCATCATTAAGATGTTTAATGGGTTTATCCGGTAATTCCTCCCAAAGATGATGCAGCAATTCTTCAGTTATCGGTTTATCAAGACAGGCTTCTGCAAACTGAGTTTTATCTCGAAAAGATTGCTTTGAGGCGATACTGTCGAACACCGGATATCGGCCATTGATCAAAGGCCAGCTTAATGCTTGCCAGGTAGGTAAGCTCGGGGTTTGAGTTGTTATGATATGAAAATCATCTGTTCCATTGTCGATTGTGTCATTAAATTCAAGTCCTCGTTCAGCGGCTTTTCCGGTGCGGATGCACTGTTGGCACAAGGCCTGAAGCGTATCATCATCTGAATAAGCAGACGATACATCAATACATTGTTCTATCACGCTGCAAATGTCGCAACTGACAGAACCATCGCTTAAATATGCAAACTTTTCAGGTTGAGAGAAAAAGGTAAACATCGTTTACATCACTATTGGCAAACATCTATGGTAAAGCCCAATTCTACCTGTAAACGATATCAATAGCATTGCATACAGGCTGACTGATATAGCCAGCCTGTTTATTCAACATTTAAAGATTAATTTGACAACTACCGATCGGTAGACAGTTATCGGGCACTGTAAATCTGATGGAGTTTGAGGAGTGGCTGATTAAACCAGGGATAAAGTTACTGATTGCAATCGCTTTTAAGCGAGTGCCACTTGCAAACTGATACCGCCCACCATTGTTCGGTAAGGTGCCAAACCTGTACCAACGGCTGCCATATGGTGACTGATAATATAAATCAACCTTTTCTGTACGTGCCGGTTTGTGAGCAATATCAATCATGACCGAGCCGTCGAGGGAAGGTTCAAACATTAAACGCGGAGCCTGATGACTGGCGATCAGTTCAATCTGATGCTTGTTGGTGCCATAGTGATTACGTCGCAAGGCTGCTTCAATTTGTAAACCTGAATTCAGGTTTGTGTTATTGATTAATTTATCCAGACCTTTCAGTGCGTTATCCGGTGACCTGACCAGTGGTATATATTCCAGTAATGCATTCACCAGCTCCCTGACAGAGAAAAAGTTACCGATATTGCCTCCCTGGGAATAGGCCGACACTTTATCCTTTAAGATTGACTTGACGGTTCCTTTCACTGTCCCCCCCAAAAATGTATCCACAAAAAAGCCAATGATCCCACTACAACTGGCACTGGCAACATCAATGGTATAGTCCGCTGAATCTGCGTTCAATTGGCCTGAATAGATATTATAACTACCTGATATTTTGAGACTTTTAAAGTTTACTGTGGTCGTGACTGACGGGCAAAAAATACTTTTAGTACCGTCAACATCGTATTTAACCCGTGTTGAAATGTCCACGCCGGTTAAGGCCGTTGAGATGGAGGTTTGTTCCTGCTGAATGGTTGCTTTGATATCCGTCGTATCAACATTCAGGTAGTAAATAGCCAAAACATTATCATCACCCCAAAGCTCTGTTTTAATCGCGGTAGATAATGAAGTCCCCAGTTGCTGAATATTGTTAAACAGGCTGTTTGCTGCCGGTACAACGATGGATTTATTAATTCGTGCATCAATATCGGTATCTTTGACGGCGTAATAAACATCGCTGGTGAGTGTATCTGGTTTAGGGGGTGTTTTAACAACCAGTGTTGTTTCTGCGTGCAGGGTTAATGGAAGTGCCAGTGCAAGACCGAGAGCGTATTTGATAGTTTTCACTTTATGTACCTCTGTTGATAATTGGCAGACGATTATATGTATGTTTCTGTATAAGGAAATGCCATTCACGTTCAGCAACGGAAGATTTGGTTCTACTATAGAACATTTTGCCTGTATGCCAGGTTGGCTGAGTAACTTTATCAACGAAACTTTATTGTATTTAAATATCCTAATGGATAAATAAATGGTTGAGAGATAATCTCTACTTATTAAAATGTATCTTTGAAAAAGTAGAAGAACACTTTACAATAACCAAAGATCATCAATGGCTGTTCAGGCACAATAAAGTTCTATTATTTATCGAGCTAATAAACTTGGCTTAATTACGCCAGAAAAAGCAAAAACAGGTTTCACTTACCTAGCGCGTAGTGGGCAAACGCAAAAGGAGAATGGCGACGAAAGGTTGGCTTTAGAGCAACCAAATATGATCCAGAGAGCAATTGATTTACTTGAACCATACTGATGGCAAGAGTTATTGTGTTATGATTCAATGAACCCGGACATCAATTAAGGTGGTATTATTGCCGCCAGCAAGAGGTGTCAAATGACTAAAAAACGTCGCTCTTTTACCCGAGAGTTTAAATTGGAAGCAGCTAGCCTGGTGCTGGATCAGGGTTACAGTATTCCGGAAGCATGCCGTTCTCTGGATGTTAGCGAAACGCCATTAAGAAACTGGGTTCAACAATTATCTCAGGAGCGTGATGGCGCCACGCCAAAGGCAAAAGCACTAACCCCTGAACAACAGAAGATTCAAGAGCTTGAGGCCAGAATTAACAGGCTTGAGCGAGAAAAATCGATTTTAAAAAAGGCTACCGCTCTCTTAATGTCAGACGAGATAAACAATATTCGTTGACAGGCCAGTTAAGTGAGCATGAGCCTGTTGAAATGGTCTGTGACGTATTTGACGTGCCTCGTTCAAGTTATTATGACTTCAGGAACCGAGATATTTCGATTAAACCAAAAGAAGTTTAGCTACGCGCGAAAATTAACGAATTCTTCTCACTAAGCCGCAGCTCCGCTGGCAGCCGCACGTTAGTCGCAATGCTCAGCGAGTCAGGAGTATCGGCTGGTGTGTTCAAGGTACGCCGCATCATGCGAGACATGGAGCTGATATGCAAACAGCCCGGGCCTCATGCGTATAAGTCAGCCACGGCCGAGCGTCCTGACATTCCGAATTTGCTTAATCGCGAGTTTGACGTTGATGGCCCTAATCAGGTTTGGTGTGGCGATATCACTTACATTTGGACTGGCAGCAAATGGGCTTATTTAGCCGTCGTGCTCGATTTATTCGCTCGCCGCGTCGTTGGCTGGGCAATGTCTGATAAGCCAGACGCTAACCTGGTAACTAAAGCGCTGGACAGAGCTTACGAGCAACGCGGTAAACCTACAGGGTTAATGTTCCACTCTGACCAGGGCAGTCAGTATGGTGCAACCAGGTTCAGGCAGCGGCTCTGGCGTTATCGTATTCAGCAA
>CBFHMJ010000021.1:0-81209 GCA_965656875.1 Alteromonadaceae bacterium | reverse complement strand
AAAAAATACGACGTTGGGATGAATTTGCGTTATCTTCCACTGGCATACTCGACTGTAAATTGCGAATAACAACAGATTGACGTGAAAAGCGCTTAAATCAAAGATGTGATGACCGGACGGTTACCAAATTAGGTTAAATGTATGGCATTATTTAGTTCCTTATTTGGCTATATACTGATAATTAGGAATTATGGCTTCGAATTATTTTCTTAATATCTCTTCTGTAACTAAGAAAGAAAAAGGTAAAGAAAAGTTTGATAAGAAAATAGTCATGTATGAAGAAATTGCTGAACATTACCAGCTATCTATTAATAATAATGAATTGAAAGGACCAAAATTAGTAAATCAACATGTTCGAAATGTTCTTGTATTAAGCTTGTACTTCGATCAAATCATTATCACTTCAGCGTCGCTTTTCCACTCAAAAGATGCCTTTACACAAAACGTAATATATTCATTTTTAAATGAACAAATTATTAAAGATATGCTGGAGTTAGGCGTTATTGTTATTAGTGGCTGGGGGGGGGTGAGTTATCAATCTATGTATGACAGCGCAGCAGATTATGCTAAATATCAAGTATGTATAGACAATATACCTGAGAATAATTTGAACATAATCAAACAACATTTCTTTGAAGGTTTTGTAAAAAGTCGCGCATCTGATATGCCTGACTTGGAACTACCCGAAAAATACAAAAGTATTTTGAGAGAAACAAGATTAATAAGTAATGAGTATCAACATGATTTGATGAAAATTGAAAAAATTATTGAAGAAGAACAAAAACAAACAAACTCTTTAACTTCAATAAACTTTTTGGATGAACTTAGTAAAAGCGGAGTTTCGAAAACTGCTCATAATATTTGTAAATCGAGTCTATTTGATTTGTCTCTTTCTCATTCAACAGAGCAAATTCAAGGAGCTTATATCTACGAACCGCTGAGTAAAAACATTAATTTTGAGAGGCAAGCGCTTTCTGAAACATATGTGTCAACAAATAATTTAGATCAGCCCTTAGCGTTTCTATTGTCTCCAGATATATTTCTACACTTTTTAGACAAAACCGTTGGAGGTACAGTTTTCAACAATATGTATAATAGCCAATATAAGCTGCTTTATAATACTCGTGATGAAAGCTGGCGGCAATTTATGAACGCCTATCATTTAGCTGTTATCGAGATTTCTAAGGAAGTTTCTATACTCCTTACTGATACTCAATTTTTAGAATCTATTGATAATCAGAGACAATACTGGGGCAACAAAATTAATACAGAGTTATCTATGGAAAAACTAAACATCGATTCCGCTTCATTCATTCAAGGAATAGTAGGTATAACCAGCGCAGTACTTTCTATCCCCATGCCGAAAGGATTAGACAAACTATTATCTTCGTTTTTTAAATCGTCAAAACTTCAAATTACAAAAAGTCAAAAAGAGAATAGAATTCAAACATCGAATTTCTTAACTATTTTGAAAAAAACTTTCAGTTAATTTCGCAAATAAAAGTAAACTCTGTAGTAAAATATTGAGAATCTAAATCGTCGAAAAACTTGCCAGTTGTAATATCCATATACTCAATTAACCAACCATCTAGCTTTTCAAATTGTTTCTTTTGATTAACAGCCTGTAGAATCATTTTTGCATTAGATGCAATGTAATGTCTCTCTCCTATTCCAAATGGAAAGCCAAAAGAATACGTATTTAATTTGGTTTCAATCAATTTAAAATCAGGATGTGATTCAAGTACTCTTTTTATCTTCAATGAAAAATCAGGATCATAGCCATTTATAGGCTCATTTACTTCTAAAGCATCAGCAATCTCTTTTTTAACTTCAATGTCTAGAGGCCAATAAAAATCAGAAGTAATAGAAGAATCTTTTATTATTAATCTCCCTCCAGATGCTTTTAAATAAGACGAAAGTTTTTTAAGTATTGAATCTTTATTAGGAAAATAGCTGAAAGAATTAAACATTGTAATCACATTAAATCCTTCTGGTAGCGATTCAGTCATAATGTCAAATTCTTTGAAGGATAACTGCTCACTAGTATAACTTTCGTCGAGTTCATCATTAGCTTCTAAGATAGCTCTTCTATCTTTATCAAGCCCTATAACTCTTCCCTTAATTCCAACACATTCAGCCAAAAGCTTAGTCCAAATACCTGAACCACATCCAATGTCCAGTATTTTATCGCCAGGAAAAATTGGTAACTGTGTTAGATACTTAATTCTCCCTGGTGATTTAACTCTAAAATGATTGTTCAACCAATTTTTAGTAGAGAAAACTTCTCCACTTTGATTTCTAAAGTCGGTAGATGTACACATAATTCCTAATTATGCATACATTACAACAACCCCTTCCTCGTATTCGCCTTAGCAATTTTCCTTTGTAAAACAACATCATTTACATGCGTATACAACTCCGTTGTCGAAATACTCTGGTGTCCAAGTAGTCGCTGCACATAGCGGATATCAACGCCCGACTCCAATAACTGGCAGGCGGCAGAGTGGCGGTACATGTGAGGTGTTACTTTGTCGCTGACCAGATTTTCCGTCAGTTTATGTAGCAATTTACGAACGTACTGCGTATTCGGCGCTTTACCCCGGCTATTGCTGATTAAATGGTCATGGTCTGGTTCCACGATAAAGCGCAGGCGGATGTATGAATGGATCAACGTTTTTAAATCCTGATCCGGCAAAAACACATAACGTTCTCGTTGCCCCTTACCCAGGATTTTCATTTTTCGTTCGGTGATAAACACATGAGAAAGCGTCAGGCCAACCAGTTCGCTGACACGCATACCCGTTGCGAACAATAATTCGATGCATACCAGGGTTGTTAACCGATTAAATGCCCGGCTGCTGGTTACGGTTTTTGCAATCGCCTCATGACTATAAGGTTCATCAACCGGCACATTGGCCAGCATTCGCGCCGCTTTCAAGATTTTCTTCAGCTCTTTCTTAGGAATATTACGGGGTAACTGACGAGGTAATTTCAGGTTGAAATCCAGCTTATGAAACGGATTATTTTCAATCACTTCCTCCAGCTCCAGCCAACGAAACATCGACTTTAGACACGCCAGGCGGCGCTTAACCGTCTTGACCGATAAATCCTGTTGATTCAACCAAACAACATAACGTTTCAAATGTTCTTTATCGCAATCGACAATGGTTAATGACTGTTTAAACGCTAAAAAACAATCTAAATCTCGTTGGTAGGCGGCCAGGGTGTGTTCAGAGAGGCGTTTGTTATGCTCACAATGAGACATAAACTTGCTGCAAATTTCAGATACCTGCACTTCTTAAAACCAGGTTAACACTATGAATCGTTTAAGAATAACCAGACAGCATTATTAATTGGAAGGAACAAACTAACATTTATACAATAAATTCAACAATTTACCCTTATAAAAAACAAAAACCGGACCGTTATCACTAACAGCCCGGTTTTTGAAGGTACAACTACTCAAAACTCCAACGATACGTCAAACCGCTATAGTCACTGTATGCACGAATGCCGATGTTATACGTGCCAGGTTGCGGGTTGTTAAATGTACAGGTTTCATCGTTCCCCCAACGGTAAGGACGACAATCATAAGCGTTGCGCGATGGCATCGCGCCGAAGCGCACATACAAGTCAGCATCGCCTGTGCCGCCGCTGGTTTCTATGGTCAAAATCGATGAACTGGCTGACACGTATACCGTGCGATTTTTCCAGTCTCCGGCAAAGCCAGACAATCCCTGTTCCACGCCGTTGTTGCCGGATGAATCCGATTCGCCAATGGCGTCGCCCATTAATGTCACACCTGAGAACGTTGTGTAGCCGTGTAACATCACATGCCAGAAGCCCGGCGTCGGATTATTGAATGAACACGACTCAATATTTCCCGTGCGATACGGGCGACAATCATACGTATTTAAATCCGGTTCGGCGCCTGCGCGAACATAGAGATCGGCATCACCAAAGCCACCGGAAATGGTGAAGGTTACGCTGGTCTGGTCTTCCGGCACATCCATCACATAACGCAATTGCTCGTTGGTGCCGCCAAACACGCCCATGAATGGCACATCGTCAACCAGTTCTGTTGCTGACGGTGGTGGTGGCGGTTCGATATCCGCTTCACACCCATTTTCTGAGATATAATCGGATGCCGCTTTTGCTTTGACGATGCCATGACCGAAAAAGACATCCCGGCCCGTCGATCCCATATCCTCTGCGGTCGCGCCTAACACGGTACGAATTTCAGCATTTGAACACTCCGGATGATTACTCCAGACTAAAGCCGCGACCCCCGCGACATGAGGCGATGCCATTGAGGTGCCGTTCATGGCACCGTAGCGATTGCCCGGCAAGGTAGAATTTACCGCGACGCCCGGCGCAGCCAGTTCCACCTGATTATTAAATTGTGAAAACGGCGCATGAGAGCGGTCACTGTTAATCGCTGCGACAGACACCACCGAGTCATAAGAAGCCGGATACGACAACATATTGCTGCCCGCATTGCCCGCAGCGGCAACACTCAGCACGCCACCTTCCCACGCCTCATCAAACGCTTCACGTTCAATCACGCTGGAGGCCACACCGCCAAGGCTCATGTTAATCACCGTCGCGCCTGCGTCGGTACATTGGCCAATCGCCGCAATTAAATCTGAGCCGTAGGCCCAGTTACCAAAGTCGTTAAACACTTTGACGATATGCAAACCCACGATGCCACTCGGGTTAACGCCCACCACGCCAGTGTCATTATTGCCGATTGCTGCAATCGTGCCAGCGACATGCGTACCATGACCATGACCGTCATTCCACCAGTCGCCGGAATCAAATCCACTGTAACCATCGTCGCCGGTCACATCATCGGTGCGGAGATCTTCGTGCGCACGGTCGTAGCCCGTGTCCATGATGCACACCTTAATGTTTGCGCTGTCAGCATCACTGAGCTGATCCGCTTCAACCATCGCGATGCCCCAGGGGGCCGTTTCGGCCATTAAAAAGCGTTTAGGGTCACGTTCGAGTAATTCAATATGAGGATTCTTTTTCAGGCTTGCTGCATTCGCAGCCGTCATTTCAGCCGCCACCAGCCTGTGTTGTGGCAGTGAATGCTTCACGTCACCCTGTAACCGTTCCACCAGATTAATCGCATCTGTGGCGGTAAAAATACCGTCTGTTGCCTGTGCAGATGAGTGATTTGTAGCCAGCGTTCCCTCATCGGCCATTTGTTTAAATCGCACTAAATAGCGTTCTTTTTTGGGTAATAATTCAGGTTTGGCAGGAAGTGGAAACGATGCCTGGTCAGGCGGCGTGATATCAACGGGTGTCAAAGCACCGGACGATGATGACGCAGAGACTGGCGCAAGTGATGCCGCGACGGCAGATGTTACGAGCGATACCGACAGGGCAGCACCAACACCATACGTGATGTAGTTGTGTTTATTCATAGAACCCCCGTTCCTCAAATCTGTTTATTCCAGCGCCTCCCGTCCGAGATGATCTCGACGGTAAATCAGGCAGGAAGCGGCTTACACCGGAGCAGGTCAATTATTGACCGCACTTTAAATCTATGTGCTTTCCCTGCGTTGTATAAATAATATTGCGCTATAAGTGCGAGCAATATCACCATACACTTGAGCATAAAAAAGCAACAATAGGTGCATATATGTTAAAGGGAAAAGCTAAGTGTGGGATTTTATGAACAATTCTTTGTTACATCAGCAATGGTTAAAGTTGCCATTTTTATGAATAATTATTGCCAGACAACGCACTATAATGAAAAAAATATTTTTTCGTGCCACTCAAATGCATAAAATACAGGCCTTTAACCCTGACTGTTAACAAGGTTATTCGTACAAAAACAGCGACTGAATCAACCGCCAGTGCGGTGATTTTTCGGTATACTATCGACCCGCTGAGGAATGATAAACAGCACGTTTTCGAGACTGACAGGACCTGTTGACCGAATGTTAACTATCGATTCTCCCCGCTACCGCACCATAACCCGCTGTATGGCACTGGGTTCGTTTCTGCTATTCGCCAATCTCTATTTATTTCAGCCCATCATGCCAGTACTGGCCGAAGAATTTAGCCTGACCGCTTCGCAGGTCAACTGGGTGTTTGCCTCCACAACGCTCACGCTCGCGTTGTCGCTGGTTATCTGGGCGGTGATCTCCGACACCCTGGGCCGAAAGCGCATTATGCTGCTCGGCTTGTTTGTGCCAGTGATCATTCACGGCGTTCTGTTACTCGCCCCTTCGTTTACCAGCTTAATCATTGCCCGGGCCTTACTGGGCGTCGCCCTTGGTGCATTTGCTGCGGTTGCGATGGCGTACATGGCGGAAGAACTCAGCGCAGCCGCCTTTACCAAAGCCGCAGGCGGCTATATTGCCGCGAATTCACTGGGCGGTATTGCCGGACGATTATGCGGCGGTATCATCACCGACTGGCTCAACTGGCCCGCCGCCGTGCTGGTCGTCACCTTGATGACACTCACTGGCGCGGTGATCCTGTGGCAACAGTTACCGCAAGAACAGCAATTCACCGCAAAAACACCCAGTTTACCGGGCTTGCGTGCTGAACTACTGGGCCATTTTTCTCAGCATATTGTCTGGTTTGCCATGCTGATCGGTGGCCTGAATTTCGCGCTGTTTGTGAATGTCTTTTCGGTGATCGGCTTTCGACTGACACAAGCCCCATTTGACCTGCCAACGAGTATCTCCGCGTTAATTTTCCTGTGTTACCTGACCGGCACCCTTGCCGCCCGATTCAGCTCACTCTGGACCCGAGGCCGCCATCCGGTCAACGGTATCCTATTCGGCATTGCCATCTGCGCCAGCGGCGTCTGGCTGGCCTGGTTCGATCAGCTGCTCACCATCGTACTAAGTTTACTGCTACTGAGTGCTGGCGCATTTTTTACCCATACCCTGGCTTACGGCTGGGTAAGCTTACAAGCCAAACGCGGCAAAGCCACGGCCAGCGCCTTGTATTTAATGCATTATTATATCGACGGTAGCCTGGGAGGATTCTGGTTATTTTTCTGTTGGGAACTCGGTGGCTGGCCCGCCGTTATTGCGGGCTGTATGGCGGTTTATCTGGTGATGATTGGGTTGAGTTACAAGATTCGATCATTAGTGAGTTAAATGATATTAACGACAGCTTACCAATCACCCATGCCACATCAATTTTTAAAAATAGAACACTTGTAAATAGAATAAAAACAGATAGGGATTTCTTAAAAATACCTCTACTCTTTTTGTTTTTTTTTATTATCTCAATCGTCCTCATTGAGGCTTCAGGGGTATATCCTTTTTCATATGTTCTACTGCTGGTTGACACAAAATATAAGAATACAAATAGACACAATAATGTCATTACGTAAAAAACGCCCTTAAATTCAGGTATATCAAATTCAGTAATTTTAATTAGGCATGCCTCTATTTCCTCTCGCTTAATTCTCATTCCAAAAATTGACATCAAAGCGGAATATACAGACATTGAAATCCACACAAACAGAAAAAAGACACTAACCCATTGATTGACCTTTGATACTGAGATTGGTTTTGGACCAGTTATCATATGTTCCACTAATCCATCTTCTTTCTCTGGTCTCGAGAGGGTGATTTTAAAAAGTGGACCAGTTATGTTGTCCTCTAACAAAGCAACATGATTTTCCCAATTTTCTTGCCAATATTTACTTCCTTTATTTGCAAGAAACCAAGACCAGGTTACTACTATTCCGATACAAGAAATAATAAATGATATGAAATACTTACTATTAAGATTACTGACTCCAAGTACAGCAAAGAAGCCTGCAAATGTGACAGCAATTAACGCCCAAAAGTAGGTCGCCCGTTTCCAGTAGAGTTCAATCTCAAACTTACGGGTATCTACAGCTTGACTGTAGGCATTAATTAACTTCGCTAACTCGGAAGAACTATCAACTTTTGTTTCAAATAATTTTGAATAGCAATCATCCGTTATTTTTACAGATTTGCCATCATCAACTTTATCGTCCGCCACAACTCACCCCCACTTCAACCCATAATCCACAACATCGCGCTTAAACATCTTTTTATCCTTCTCCAAATGATGCTGCACGCGCCATAACGGGCTGGAACCCTGGCGTGGCAAAGCGTCCTGGCCGCGACGGATATAACCTGCGTTGAGTGAATCCATAATGCTTTCGTTGGTGGCGGTTTCATCTATCGCATGTGGCACCACTAACCGGGCGTTGCGATAGTCCATCTCGTTAAACAGACGACACAGGTAATCCGCAGCCATATCGACTTTCAAAGTCCAGGCCGCATTGGTATAACCGAACAGATAAGCCATGTTTGGAATATCCTGGATTAGCACGCCTTTGTAGGTCATTTTTTCCTGAATTGTCTGGGTTTCTCCGTCGATGCTGACGGTCATTCCGCCCATAATTTTCAGGTTTAAACCCGTGGCGGCAATGATGATATCGGCGTCCAGTTGTTTGCCAGACGCCAGCGTAATGCCGGACTCGGTGAAGGTGGTAATTTTATCGGTGACAACCGAGGCTTTGCCGCTGCGAATCACTTTAAATAAATCACCGCGTGGTACAGCGGCCAGACGCTGATCCCAGGGCATATAATCCGGGGTGAAATCCGCCATATCCGCTTTGCCGTGTAACCGGGCTTCGACCCGTTTGAGTAAAAATCGACGCATCATGCCAGGAAAGCGACGGCTGAGTTTGTACACGATTCGCTGAATGGTGATATTAAGCTTGCGAGAGAGGGAGCGTGCGGTGTCGTTATTGATGTATTTACGAAGAAAAATCAGCAGTTTATCTTTGGCCGGAATCGCAAAAATATAGCCAGGTGAGCGCTGTAGCATGGTGACGTGAGCGGCTTCTTCAGCCATCGCTGGCACCAGCGTGACCGCCGTGGCACCGCTGCCAATCACCACCACTTTTTTATCGGTGTAATCCAGATGTTCTGGCCAGTGTTGCGGGTGAATAAACTGGCCTTGAAAGTCGGCTTTTCCTGGAAATTCCGGTAAATAGCCTTGTTCGTGATCGTAATAACCAGCCCCGGAAATCAAAAACTGGCAGTGTAATTGTTCTTTTTCATCGGAGGCGGGGTGAGACACATTGAGTGTCCAGCGTTTTTCCGCCGATGACCAGTTTGCATGGTCGGCCTGAACCCCAAACCGGATCTTTGAGAAGATATCGTATTCGTCCGCCGTTTCTTTCAAATACGCTTTGATGGATGCGCCATCGGCCAGCACTTGTTCGCTGTCCCAGGGCCGAAACTCAAAGCTAAAACTCATCATGTCCGAATCAGAGCGAACGCCGGGGTAACGAAACAAGTCCCAGGTGCCGCCAATGTTGTCGCGTCGTTCCAGAATCAACATCGATTTTCCCGGGGCTTTTTGTGCCAGATGACAGGCCATGCCAATACCGGAAATACCAGCGCCAATGATGATGATGTCGTAATTATTCGCCATTGTTTTTCTCACGGTGGAAAGAAGAATGTGTCGATGTGTGTGCCACTGTTAACAGGTTGTCAACGTTAGCATGTTCCTGAATGTTGAGCAGTAAAATTATTGATCCTGGTTATAAAACAGCGAAATTACCTTTAATAAAAACATAATGATAGCGTCACGCCCCGTGAATAAAGGCCTAAAGGCTTGACGCACATCAACGCGGACCAGTTTTCGGTATTTCCATGATTGAACCGTAGCTATAACAGGGATATGATGCGTTTCGTAAAAAGGAACTCGTTTCCGATATAAATCTGGTTGCAGGAATCAGGGAGTCGCAACCAACGCGCAAACACAACAAAATGGGACAATTATGTCAAAACTACAGACCAAAACACTCGCCAGTGCAATGGTCAGCCTCGCATTAACCGCGGGACTGACATCGGCCTGGGCAGCCGATAACGCAGCGAACAATAAAGGTAAGGGCCTGACCAAACCCTCAGAATTAAAACAAGTCGCTCAAAACAAACGTTACATCATTTCTTTCTACCACAACCGTTCACTTAACAACCTTGATCAGGTTCATGATCTCAAATTCGAGACCCCCAAAAACGAACGCATTTTCGTCAATGGTGAATTCCAGATGGCGAATGCCGTTCGAACTGTGGAATCATTAGGTGGGCAAATTATTCATCAGCTTCATTCGGTCAATGCCGTTGCGGCCATGCTGAGCGAATCAGAATTTGAAGCCGTGCGTGGCAATCCTGAAGTGTACATTGTGGAAGAAGATCCACTGCGTTACATCCACGGCGAATCGTCACCTTATGGTATCGCCAGTGTTCAGGCGGATGTCCTGTCTGACGCCAATATCGCTAATCGCAAAGTTTGTGTGATTGACACCGGCATGGACACAGGCCATGAAGATCTGCAAGGTCTGACGGTGACCGGTGAAGTGAGCAATACCCTGAATACCGCCGTTAATCTGACCACCTGGGATGATGACAGTTACGGCCACGGTACACATGTTACCGGTATTTTAGCCGCTGTTGGTAGCAACAATGTCGGTGTTCGTGGTGTCAGCGACAGCGGCAACATGAACCTGCATATCGTTAAGGTCATTCATAACCCGAATTACTGGTCTTTGTACGGCTCAGACATGATCGCCGCCGTGAATGCCTGTCAGACGGCTGGCGCAAACATCATCAACATGAGTATTGGTGGTGAATCGTCGAGTGTTACTGAACAATCAGCGATGGATATCGCCGCTTCTAACGACATCATGTTATTTGCTGCGGCCGGAAACCGAGGCAGCACCAGTTATTTCTATCCGGCGTCTTATGATTCAGTAGTGTCTGTTGGTGCCGTCGATGCCAACAACAACGCCTGGACTTATTCGCAAGCCAATAACAAAGTGGAACTGGCTGCACCAGGTGTTGGCATTGAGTCCACACAGCCGAACAACCAGTATCGCACCTGGGACGGCACCTCGATGGCAACGCCTTATGCCGCCGGTGTTGCGGCGCTGGTCTGGAGCCATCATGACACCTGTAGCGCCAATCAGGTTCGTCAGGCATTAACACAAACCGCGACCGATTTGGGTGATGCAGGCAGAGACGACGCATACGGTTTTGGCCTGGTGCAGGCGCAAGCCGCATCGGATTACCTCACCACAGAAGGCTGCCCGGATGAAAACCCACCACCACCACCCGTCGTTGTATTCGACGATCCGGAAGAGCTGGATGAAGGTAATAACGTCAACACAGAAGTGAACGAAGACGGCGAAGTGGTTATTCAACCAGAACCAGCCGCGTTTGACGTGATCTGGGTTGCCGCTTCAGGCCGTGGCACTATTGTTAAAATCGATACTGAAACCGGCGATATTCTTGGTGAATACTATACGTCGCCCGCCGGACTATCCCGCAACCCATCGCGCACCACCGTTGATGGTAACGGTAATGTCTGGGCCACCAATCGTGCCGATAGTGGAGGCGGTAAAGGATCAGTTGTTCATATCGGAGCAGCCGAAAATGAACAATGTGTTGACCGCAATAATAATGGCGTGATCGAAACATCTACCGGCCTTGGCGACATCAAGCCGTGGACAAACAGCAATGGTGCCGATACTAACGGCGGCGTTAGCACCGCAGCAGACGAATGTATTATTCACTTCACGAAGGTGCGCAGTACAGGCACTCGTCATGTCTCTGTTACTACAGACAACAATGTCTGGGTGAGCGGCACAGGCGGTCGTTATTTTGACTTAGTTGATGGTGAAACTGGACAAGTCATTCGTGAAGAACCGAGTGTTGGTTTTGGTGGCTACGGCGGTTTGATTGATAAAAACGGCGTTATCTGGTCATCAGCCAATCTGATGCGTTGGGACACCAGCTTACCACTTACAGGTGAAGATGGAGGAAACTGGCGAAGCTTTAACCATCCAAGCTATGGCCTTTGTATCGACAGCCAGAACAATATCTGGGTCACAGAATACGGTAGTAAGATTCACAAATATCGCGAAGATGGTACGTTATTAGGCACATTTACACATGGTGCCAGTAGAGCACAGGGTTGTGCCGTTGACCAGAATGATCATGTTTGGGTTGCTCACTCTTTAGGTGCATATACAACTATCGGCCATTTAACGAAAAATGGTGATTTAGTCGGTGTTGTCGGCCTCCAGGGCGGCAGCGGACCAACAGGCGTTGCTATTGATAAAAACAATAAAGTTTGGGTCACTAACTATCGCTCGCACACGGTTAGCAGAATCGATTCGTCACTGGGCGCATTAGGGATTTACCAGATCCCAATTGGCGCAGTGGATATGACGGTCACTCTGGGTGGCGGAGCATCGCCGTACAACTACAGTGATATGACGGGTAGTGTTCAGCCGGTCGTGCCAGGCTCAGGCACCTTTAGCCTGAATTACGACAAGGGACCAGACGTACCCGCCGCGGCGAACGACAGCCTGATGGTTGACCGGGATACAACGGTTACCTGGGACGCAACATTACCAGGTAACAGTAAAATCACCGTAACGGCAACCAGTAGTGATGACGGTGTGAACTTCGGCCAGCGTGAAACCGTTACTAACGGCCAAAAACTAACCGTTGCGACTGATCGTCATCTTCGTCTGTATTTCCATATGGAGCGCAGCACGACAACCTTTGATGAAAACGGTGTTGGTGACTCACCGGCCATTCGCAGTGTGTCGATCACCCGAACTGATCCGGTACAGAACTGTGGTAAAGGTCAGTCCAGTTGTAATAATCAAATCACTTCGGCTGCGGCTGAATAAACGATATTGCAGATAAAAAAATACGCCCTGAGCAAACCCGCTCAGGGCGTATTATTTCCATTGAAAAATTATCTTTGAAAACTTACCGACAAAACATCGGATTCAAGCGTGTTTAACCGCCTTTCCTCAATTCTTCCAGTAATTGCTCTACCAGCTCAACCACCAGCCCACTGACGGTTGCATCAGTCACACTGTCGGTCGCAATACTACCGTGATCCTGGTAAGCGTAAATCAGGCCACTCATTAATGCTGGCGTTTCACCGTGATTAAAACGATTGATATCCAGATTATTCGCCGCACTCAGCAATAACACATAACCATCGGACAACTCATCCAGATCATCAACCGGATAGATCAGACGCCCGTCTTCGATCACATCCGGGTCCATCGTCATAAACGCAAAACTTTGTCGTAGGCTGCTGTTAAAGACCGTACCACCCAAAATTGTTGAGCTGTCGGCACCACTAATATCCCAGCTAACATCCAGTGGTGTGACAGCCATGTCGGTAATGTTCAATTCGGTATAGCTGAATGAAACCTCTGAAGCATCCGCCGCGAAACTGCGAACATGATCACCACGTTTACCAATGCGGTCTGGTGTTGCTTCATAACGATCCCAGTCTATCGCCGGGAACGTTGGCATTTGCCCACTGACGCCAGACGGCGTTGTTTCACTGTTTGACGGCGCAGAGGTAAACAGCTTAATCGGTGAATTCCAGTCAGCGCGATAAGCGTTAATGTTCATCGCCAGCGCGATTTCATCATCACTGTTCCAGTTCACCATTTCCGCGTCGTGCTGAATATTTACTTCGATAAAGTCGTTGTCGTTCAGGTCTTTATAAAATGAGAATCCGTAACGCACTTGCCCGTTTGTTTCTTCGGTGACAAAGGCCATAAAATCGCCATTGGCCGATAAAGGACAAATCGACTGTTCCTTTACATAGGCTTTTGAACCTTCACGAATCAGGCCCGCGGGTTCAGTACCGGACATCCGAAATGCGCTGCTCTCTCCTGTCAGACCAACCACTCGTAACTGGACTTTTTTACACGCACTGACGGCTTCATCGTCAATGTCGGTGCTGTCGAGCGTGACATATTCGCCCGGCGGCACACCATAAAAATAGAAAATGCGCTTCGAGCCATTGGGTTTGGTGTTGGTAACTTTAAAATAACTTAGGCCATTACTACGCGGCTCAATCCGGTATTTACCATCATCATCAACATCCACATCGCGGTAGATGCCATTAAAAATAACTTCTTCCACCACCCCGTTCGGGCTCTGGATTTGGAAATTATCCCGATAAACATGATTCACTTCTGCCATGGTTGCATCAGTGGGCGTTTCAACGGACACCCGCTCTGGTGCCGCTAATGCGGTGATTGCCGTCGTACTCGGGATTTTAGACACTGGTGGAGGGGGTGGCGTTACGACTCGCCCGCCTCCACCACCACCGCCACAGGCAGTAGTTAATAAGCACAAAGAAGAAACGGCGAAACCTGTTAATAATTGTTTTTTCATAGCAATTCCATTGTTAGATCCTGTCAATGCTGACTATTTTTGAGCCAACATCATCTGGTGAAGCTATATTACAAGGAGTTAACAGATGCGCTTTAAAAAATTTATAGCGAACGACATTATTTGCATAAAATACCGTCGATTAAATGTAACACTATGTTTCATAAGTTATTAATAGTTTACATGTTAGTACCACCTAAAGTTTCCAGGCGAGTATTTATTGATCACCCTCTGTCGTTGCACAACATCATCTTAAACGCACCTTTTACTGGCAAACGGTAAATTTCAACTATAGTGATTAGATGGAACAATTAATCGAACACTATGCATGAATACTGACGATATTCCCTTTATGGAAGTTGCGGAACGCATCCGAATGGCGATAGCCATCACCAATCAACAATTTGTTTTTCTGTACTGCAATCCCATCATGCTGCAACTTATTGGCTTAACCAAAGAACAGGTTGTTGGACAATCGTTAGCCGACGTAATGCGACTGTCACATTCAATGTCGAGAGGCATGCATCTTGAAGGGCGAACCATTGAGGAAAGCATAGAAACGCTCACCGCCATAACGGAAGCGGTGTCAAAGCGAGAATTCATAAATGACAACGGTGAGAGTCAGTACTTTCGGATGTATCGTCTTAATTTGGCCTGCGGCGCACATGTGGTGTTTGGCTCCGAAATCACCGAACTGGTCAACACCAAAAAACAACTGGAAAAGGCAGTACATGAACTAAAAATTCAAGCCTCCACCGATGAACTAACCCAACTCAACAACCGCCGGGCCTTGATGACATTTGCAGATGCCGAATGTTGTCGAGCCAAACGTTACAACAATCCCGTTTCGGCCATTCTGATCGATATCGATTTCTTCAAAAAGATTAATGATACGCTGGGCCATCAGGCAGGGGATGAAGTGCTGATCAACATCTCATCACTCATAAAGTCAGCTTTACGAGAAACCGACCAACCGGGCCGAATCGGCGGAGAAGAATTCGCTGTCATCCTGCCAGAAACCGATCTCACCGGTGCAAAAACTATCGCCGAACGCTTAAGGAAAACCATTCAACAAACCATCATCACTTTATCCTGCGGTCAACACGTATCCGTCACCTGCTCAATGGGCGTTGCACAACTCACTAATCAGGATACCGACACCTCCACACTACTGGCCCGCGCTGACAAGGCACTTTACAACGCCAAACGCGCCGGCAGAAACCGGGTAGAACTTGCGTGAAGAGTAAGGATGTCTTATCAGGACACCCATCATTAAAACATGGGTGTCCGGTTAATTTCGTCCGGATGGAAGTGTTAATTTGAACCGTAAATGTCGCGATGTCTTAACAGGACACCCATCATTAAAACGTGGGTGTCCGGTTAATTTCGTCTGGATGGAAGTGTTAATTTGAACCTTAAATATCGCGGTTTCTTATCAGGACACCCATCAATAAAACATGGGTGTCCGTTTAATTTCTCCGTTTAATTTTGTCTAGATGGAAGTGTTAATTTGAACCTTAATCGTCACGATTTTTTATCAGGACACCCATCATTAAAAAGTGGGTGTCCTGTTAATTCTTCGTCTGGATGAAAGTGCTAATTTGAACCTTAATCGTCACAATTTTTTATCAGGACACCCATCAATAAAACATGGGTGTCCGGTTAATTTCGTCTGGATGGAAGTGTTAATTTGAACCTTAAATATCGCGGTTTCTTATCAGGACACCCATCATTAAAACGTGGGTGTCCGGTTAATTTCCCTTATCAGGACACCCATCATTAAAACATGGGTGTCCGGTTAATTTTGTCTGAGTGGAAACGTTAATTTGAACCGTAAATGTCGCGATTTCTTATCAGGACACCCATCCATAAAACATGGGTGTCCGGTTAATTTCGTCTGAGTGGAAACGTTAATTTGAACCGTAAATGTCGTGGTTTCTTATCAGGACACCCACCATTAAAACGTGGGTGTCCTGTTAATTTCTAACCATGATTAAAGAAACTATTATTAACATTTGATAAAAGACCAATATAACGCTTACCAGACACTATATTAGATACAACCTTAGACATTACTTATTTAGAAAAACATTAATCAATTATTCATCACTTTTCAGTTCATCATGACTTTCAGTAACTAAACTGCCTGATTTCGACATAAATCAAAATGGAGATATTTTGCATGCATGATAATTTTTGACGCTAATAAATTACAGATGATTATCTTTTGGTAATTATTAAATTGATATAAATAACTTTAGAGATACCTTATTTAGTTTTATCACTTGTTCCTAGTGTCTCAACTGGATACCTTTCAATTGCTCAAATATTAGGCAGGCATTAAGGGAACTATTATGAACAATAAAATAAAAGCATCACTTTCAATTATCACTTTATCCATAACCTCAACTCTCTTTGCTATGTCACCAACTGAACAATTCAAACCAGTTGGCTCGACTAATAGCTTACATCAACGCTACATCGTTTCTTTCAACAACGCTTCAAACATCAATTCACATCAGAGCACTCTCCAATCGAATCATTCAATGAGTTTCAATCAACGTAGAGCATATAAAAATGATGTCGTTACGCTGGCTGGTGGCCATGTTGTCAAATATCTGGATTCAGTTGACGCTGTAGCAGCTCTTATGACAAAAGCTCAAGTAACTGAGCTACGACAGCAAGCTGATATTGCTTTCATTGAAAAAGATCCCAAACGCTATGTTCAAGCTGAATCATTAAGTTGGGGGATGTCTGACGTTCAAGCTGCAGGTCAATATCCTGACATGACCGATAATCGTAGCGTATGCATAATTGATACTGGTTATGACATTCAACATGAAGACTTGATGAGTGGCGCAAATGTTACCGGTAATGTAAGCAACACACTGACTAATGATATAGATATTGGTAACTGGTTCGACGATAGTTATGGTCATGGAACAATGGTTGCCGGGATTATTTCGGCTATGACCAATAGCACTGGCGTTAGAGGTATTGCCTACGATAATAAGCTGAATGTTCATTCCGTTAAGGTTATCCATAATCCTAATTATTGGTCAATTTGGGGCTCTGATATGATTGCAGCGCTGAGCGATTGTCAAAACAACGGTGCTAATATCGTCAATATCAGTATTGCTGGTTCAACCGCCAGTCAAGCTGAAGAGCAAGCTTTCCAACAAGCTAATGACAATGGAATGTTAATCATCGCATCAGCAGGAAATCGTGGTAATACACAACATTATTATCCTGCATCCTACAACAGTGTTATGTCTGTCGGGGCTACCAATAATACGCAAAGTCGATGGAATTACAGTCAATACAATGATCAAGTTGAACTAGTCGCACCCGGCACAAATATTCTATCGACGTTTCCTGGTAATCAATATAAATCCTGGGACGGAACATCAATGGCGGCCGCGTTTGTCAGCGGAATCGCTGCTCAAGCCTGGAGTCGAAATCCGACATGTTCAAATACTGATGTACGCTCAGCATTACAATCCTCAGCACTCGATTTAGGTGATCCTGGCAGAGATGAGCAGTACGGCTTTGGCCTTGTTCAACTAAATTCAGCAATTAGTGCGATAGAAAGTCTTAGCTGTAGTGAAGTTTTAAATCCAGGATACGATAACCTCGTTCAGGCTGAAGCAAATAGTATTATTCCTCTTCCATTTATAACGTCACTTTCTGTACATCCAGAACACGGCAGTATTAATCACAATGGTGCAGGTTGGCAATATCAAGCTAACGCAGGGTTTTCCGGTGTTGATCAAGCCAAATATCTTGACGAAAACAATGTTGAAAAGACCATCAGGTTTGAAGTTGATATACCAGGGAATGGCACAACCGTTCGCTTAGGTAATGGTGGAACGGTTCGTACAATAGCTGGGGCAAATAACACGTTTTATGTGTATTCCACAGGAGTCAATCAAATCGGTCATTTTGATCGTTTTGGCCATGCCATCAAACCTTTTACCACCATTGACGACAAATATAACTCAGCGCCATCAATAGACATCAATGCAGCAGGCAACATCATCATAACCAAACATTCAAATATGTTTGGTTATGCACGGGTTTACAACTCTACTCTGACACCACTGACTAACTGGATATCACTGGGTTACATCGATAACGCAATGGTTTCAGCCAGTTGGTTAGATGATGGGTCTGCCGTTGTCGCTTATCAGTCTTTGAATCGGAGCTATTTCAGGCGCATCAATGCCAACTTTAGTGTAGGACCAGCCGTCAATGTTTTTGGTTCAGGCGGAAGCCACGCATATAACCCGGATGTAATTACATTAAAAAATGGCGATTTCGTCGTTTCAGCATATGTTAATCACTTTTTGACAACGAAACGTTTTTCTCCCAATGGTACTGCTATTGGTTCACCTATCAAGCTTGCAACAGCTGCTGCTGAAATCTCTCCCATATATTTTCAACACCAATCTATGACTGCTTTAGAAGATGGCGGTTATGTCGCAGCCTGGTCCAGTGAAGAAAATAGCATTTCAACCCTGTATACTCGTTACGTATCCCCTGATAACCAGCCCGCTGCAAGTCAGGCAGTAATAGTCCAGACGGACCCATTCCCACCAAGACTAAACGACATTGAAGCGCTGAAAGATGGCGGTTGGGCTGTTGTCTGGCAAGCTAATAAAACAAGTGATATCAAAAAATGGGCGACATATATTCGTTATTTCGATAAAAACGGGGCGAGTAATTCAGCTATCCAGAATCTGACAAATAACTCCAGTACCTGGCAATACTTTGCAGATATGAGTCAGCTAACTGACGGTAGCCTTATTACCGGAATCAGACATGGAAATAACATTGATGTGGTGTTCTCAACACGAAGCACGCCAAATACCGATATATTTCGATCTATGTCTGGCGATCAAATTATCTATGCTGGTGGAGGACAAGATGAAATATATTATCCATCACTGGACACAGATTTCAGCTCAATCAGCCAGCAAGATAACTCATTGAGAATCACAGATTTACGAACAAATTCACCTGAAGGTGACGACTGGTTACACGGCCTTGAATTACTACACTTTACAAATGACTAAAACGTTATGAAGGCACGCGTTATTTGAACCATAAACGTTACGATTTCTTATCAGGACACCCATCATTAAAACATGGGTGTCCTGTTAATTCTTCTGGCCGACGCTGACCAGGCACTTTACAACGCCAAACGAGCCGGCAGAAACCGGGTAGAACTTGCGTGAAGAGTAAGGATGTCTTATCAGGACACCCATCATTAAAACATGGGTGTCCGGTTAATTTCGTCTGGATGGAAGTGTTAATTTGAACCTTAATCGTCACCATTTTTTATCAGGACACCCATCATTAAAACGTGGGTGTCCGGTTAATTTTGTCTGGATGAAAGCGCTGATTTGAACCGTAATCGTCACGATTTTTTATCAGGACACCCAACCATAAAACGTGGGTGTCCGGTTAATTTCGTCTGAGTGGAAACGTTAATTTGAACCGTAAATGTCGTGGTTTCTTATCAGGACACCCACCATTAAAACGTGGGTGTCCGTTTAATTTCTCCGTTTAATTTTGTCTAGATGGAAGTGTTAATTTGAACCTTAATCGTCACGATTTTTTATCAGGACACCCATCATTAAAAAGTGGGTGTCCTGTTAATTCTTACTAAATTGCTAAACAGACAGAAGTGCCAACATATCCCTGTTTTCCATGACTTCTTCTTTATGGCCATCAATACCAACCTTGAACATAACTGACGCCAGTTCCGTTGATTTAATACTAAAGTTGTTGCCGAGTAGTCTGAATAATGGATATAAAGCCCGCGAGACTCGATACATCACATTTGGCTCTTTTCGTTTCTGGACGGGATAAATATAACCCGGACGAAACGCATGGAATTCATGATGACGTGCCGATAATGCAGCCTCTACTTCGCCTTTATCTTTTGCAAACGATGCCCTGGCTTGCATCGTTCTGTCGGCCCCCATACCACTCAACAAACAAAAACGAACGACATCACTGTTCTCAAGGATATTTGACAGCACAATCGGGTAATCCACCGTCACCTGATGGAGTGTGTCTCGTGATACCGCACCGGTATAAGCGCCAAGACAATAAAAGACAACATCAATGCCTTGAAGTGCTGTCTGGTGAGGAGCAAGATCCATAAAATCTTTCACGACGACTTCCTGCAACTTCTCATGACTCACACCGCTGGCACGTCGCACCAGGCTCACCACAGAAGTCACTCTCGAATCAACCAGACACTGCCGTAAAATCAGGCCACCGATCATACCTGTTGCCCCGGTTAGTAATACTTTCATTTATTTACCTTTATCATTGAACTGTCGGAAGCCTGATATGACCACCAAAACTACACTGAAAAGTGTAATTTCAAATTCAATAACTGACAACCAGAAAGTAAACTTGCTAGTGTAATAATTTGCGACAACCCGCTCCTTAACGCCCCTCTTGGCTACATGATTCCTGGTTCACAATCTCTTCCACCTGTCGTCAATCCATTATAGGAACTTGAGAGCAAAATAATCCCTGCCAGTCACGTCCAACAATGTAAACGAGGTATCCTATGTATCGATACAGCATATCCACTGAAGACGAATTGACCTTACCGCACCACCAAAATCAACCACCTGTCACACAACGGCACACAGGAAACACATCACAACATACCGGAACAAATCACGGCATTATTCAACGCGTTCTCAGCGCTAAATCATCCTCAGGTGTCCAGTCATCTGTTGTCCAACGGTTAACCGATGCAGAAATTGCCGCAAAATACGACGAAGACAAAGCCAACATGAACAAAGTTCAGAAAGCGGTTATCAGAGATATTGTCAGCATAGATGGTTGGCAAGCCTTTCGAGGTGGCCATGTCGCCGTTAATGGCAAAGAACTTTTTCTGAAGTGGCGCACAGCCGGGGGAAAAGGAACCGCAGTGTCAGATAAAGCAACGGCACGAGGCGACGGTATCGGGAAGGGTTCTCTCGGCTCCAGCCATTATCCAGGCGGCGGTAAACAATACGAAATTCGCCTGCCTCACTCGTTCCTTGGCAATAACTGGGGCACCGTATTATTTGGCTTACGAACCGATCCAGCCACCGGCGCACAACAATCCTGGTTCCAGGTCGAAGGCCATTCAGGCACTCTGGGAGATTCCAAAATTAGATTCCTGACAGATGTCATTATGCATGGCGCCGACTTCCTGGCACATAAACGTTATTTTTCAGGCAACCCGGTTGTAAACGTCGGCCCCTTCGGCACCGATCCCGCCAGTGAGAAGACGGGCACAGAAAGGATTTACTAATCGCCTGTCAACATTCAGTTAATCAGCAACGTTGCTGTATACGGAGCACCATAAGCGTCATCCTATACAGCAATAAGAAACATCTCTCAGTTCCTCCCAGCTTTTCCACCACCAGTCTGAACGCTCTGACATACAGTCCTCAATGAGCATCCAGTGCTCATTCTCACTTTTATCGTTCAACCTGAAGAAACCGTTCAAGCCCCCGGACGGTAAGGATTGTTATGAAAAAAATTCTCTACTCCTCCGGTGCGCTGCTCACCCTTGCTATGGTAGTCGCTCAGGCCCGGCAGGCCGCCATTGAGGAAAATGCCGAATTCACTCCGTCTAATCCACCCTTTAACGTGGCAGCTGTCAAAGACAACAAACGGTACATCGTACTGTTTGATAAACAAGCCCGTCTGCACAACGATGACGACGATTTACTCAATGCTGACATCAACAACGAAAACCGGGAAAATCTGTTCTCCGCACAGGTCGCAACCGATGTCATTCAGGCGCACGGCGGTAAAGCCATTCGCGCCCTGCCCTCTGTCGCTGGCATGACCGCCCGGCTGTCCAACCGGCAACTCGCGGAGCTTCGACAACACCCTGACATTCGCCTGATAGAAGAAGACCCGGCTCGCTCCCTGCAATATGACTATAAAGATGCGCCTGAAATCATTCCCTGGGGGATTGAACACATTCAGGCCGATCAGCTGTCAGATGCTGCTACCGGCAATATCACGCTCTGTATTGCTGATACCGGTTATGAACTCGCTCACCAGGACTTACCCAATGGTGCAAATGTCACCGGCGAAGTCTCTCATAATCTGATTGATCGCTACGCCACCCGTGACCTGGGACGCTGGGATGTTGACACCTGGGGACACGGCACCGCCGTTGCCGGCACCATTGCCGCGATTGGCGGAAACGCCGTGGGCACTGCCGGGGTAAACCCGGGTAATAACATTAACCTTCATATCGTAAAAATCATCGACAAAGCTAACTGGTGGCCCTATATCGGCAGTGATTTGATTGCCGCCGTGGAAGCCTGTCAAACCGCCGGCGCCGACATCATCAACCTCAGCCTTGGTGGACAAAAACTCAGTGAAGCTGAACAGGAAGCCATGCAACGCGCCTGGGACAGTGGCACGCTCATCGTAGCAGCCGCCGGTGGACGCGGTGACAGCCGGTATTTCTATCCGGCATCTTATGATCCGGTTATTTCCGTGAATGCCAGTGATGAAGATAACGTGAGCTGGCGCTATGCCCAGCAGAATGACCAGATAGAGTTTGTCGCACCCGGGGTGCAGGCTCGCTCAACACGCCTTAACAGCACGTATGGTCAGGGCGATGGCTCATCAGTCGCCGCTGCTTATGTGTCCGGTGCGCTGGGACTCGTCTGGAGTCACCACCCGGAATGCTCTAATAAAGACATTCGACATATTATGCAGCTCACTGCTAAAGATCTTGGCAGCCCGGGACGGGATGACCTTTACGGCTTTGGTCTGATTCAGGCCAAAGCCGCCGTAGACTTACTCGACGCCGCAGGCTGTGATGGTATTCTCAATCAGGCTCCCACCATTGACGGCAAACCGGAACCGTCCGTACTGCAAGACGCCCGGTATCACTTCGTTCCACGCATTGATGATGAAGATGTCGATGATACGCTCACTCTGTCCATCACCGGAAAACCTGCCTGGGCCAGCTTCAACCAACAAACCGGCGAACTCAGCGGTCAGCCAGGTAATGACGATGTGGGTGTCTATGACAACATCACCATCACCGTAACCGATAGTAAAGGCGACAGCGCAGCACTCGGGCCGTTTGCGATTACCGTGATCAACGTCAATGATCCACCCGTGTTCGACACCGCGCCGGTAACGGCCGTTGCAGAAGATCAGCCCTACCACTATAAACTGCGAGCCAGTGATATCGATCCGAACACGCAACTGACCTTCACTGCCACTCAAACCCCGAACTGGCTTCAGTTCAATCCAGCCAGCGCCACACTCTCCGGCACGCCAGACAATGCCGCCGTTGGTCAGCATCCGGTTACCCTGACTGTCTCAGATGGGGAAAACACGGTGCGACAGACATTTTCAGTGACGGTCAGTAACGTCAACGACGCCCCGACTATTGATGGTCAGTCGCGCAATTCGGTTAATGAAAATCGCCACTACAGCTTCACCCCTCGCGCCGCAGATGATGATAACGATACGCTGACCTTCAGCATCGACAACAAACCGGACTGGGCACAATTTAACACCACAACAGGGCAACTGTCCGGTTCGCCGAATGGTCAGGGCTCTAGCCAACATAACAATATCGTGATCAAGGTCAGCGATGGTCAGGAAACCGCATCACTCGCACCATTCAGCGTCACGGTTGTGCCGTCGGTCTATACGGACTGGGCCAACGACGCAGCGCCGACTCAACATCAGGCCTGGACGCCGGCAATCAGCACCCAGACCAGCGACTTCAGTCAAACCCGTGGCTACAAACAATCTCAGTCACGCCAGGAACAACAGCAGGAGTTGCATCAGCAAACCCGTCAGGTCATCAATGTCGGCAATCCGTTCACCCATAAACGCACTGTCGACAAAACAGAATCACGTCAGGTAACGGTTCAGTTCATGACCTGGCAGGACAAAGACGATGTATTTGACTGCAAAGGTTGGACACCGGCGCCGGAAACCGTTGATTTTGGACAGCGTTTCAATCAACACAACGACTGCCGCATCAAACAACAGCGAACACGTCAGTACAGCCATGATGGACAGCCGCTACACAATGCAACGGAAGCCAGAACCGTTGATAAACAACAGTCTCGTCCAGCCACGGGTGAAAAACGTAACTGGCAGCCAACAGATTCCACGTTTACCGAATGGACCAACGACGGTAACCGCCACAGCCACACAAGCTGGACACCTGCACCCGGCACCCAGAGCCAGAACTACACTCAGTCACGAGACTACAAACAATCCCAGACACGTAAGGAACAAAAACGGGAAAAAGATGCGATTACCGGTGACATTCGCCTGACAGGCGATCCCATCCGCCACACACGGGATATCAGTGGGAAAGAAACGGCCGACATCGCCGTCACCGCATCCAGCTGGTCAGACAAAGGCGCACCGCATCACTGCTCCACCTGGTCAAAAACGGATGACGTCATTGACAACGGCCATCGCTACCGCGAGAAACGCACCTGTAAACAGGACCTTGAACGCAGCTGGACGCACAAACGCGGTAACAATGTGATTCACTCACGTAAACAGACAAAAACAGACGAACGTAGTCAGTCTCGTGATCAAGTTTGCAGCTGGGAAGCAACAACATCGACTTACAGTAACTGGACAAATGATGGTAATCCTCACAGTCACGGTACCTGGACCCCCGTCGCCAACGCTCAGGTCAACGACTTCAAGCAAACTCGCTCGTATAAACAAACACAGAAACGACATGAGCAAAAGCGATTACGTTGTGTTGAGACAGGAGTGATAAAAAACGAAGGTAATACTATTTTACGTAAAAAAGACATCAGCAGTGAAGAAGAGCGTTCCGTGACTGTCACACAATCCGTCTGGAGCAACCACCAGGATCCATTGAATTGCGGTGCCTGGACACAAACCGATGACGTGATCAATAACGGACACAGCTACCGTCAAACCCGACAGTGTGATCAACAACAAAAGAAAGTTTGGACTTATAAACTTGGCAACACACAACTTCACAGCCGCGACCAGTTCAAAACAGTGAACATCAAAGAGTCCCGTGAATTACTTTGCGACTGGGACCCTATCCCATCTACTTATACGATCTGGACCAACACGGGTAGTCGCCATAGCTATAGTGCCTGGACGCCAGTTGCCCAAAACCAGACCAGCAATTTCACTCAGAAACGCAGCTATAAGCAAACACAGCAACGTTATGAACAACGTCATTTACAATGTCGCCAAACCAATGTCGAGAAAACTAATGGAGATCGCATCGCACGGAAACGTGATGTTAATGGTGAAGAAACACGCTCAGTGACCGTCACACAATCCGCCTGGAGCAACCACCAGGATCCATTGAATTGCGGTCCCTGGACACAAACCGATGACGTGATTAATAACGGACACAGCTACCGCCAAATCCGACAGTGTGATCAACAACAAAAGAAAGTTTGGACTTATAAGCTTGGTAACACACGACTTCACAGCCGCGACCAGTTCAAAACAGTGAACATCAAAGAGTCCCGTGAATTACTTTGCGACTGGGACCCTATCTCATCTACTTATACGACCTGGACCAACACGGGTAATCGCCATAGCTATAGTGCCTGGACGCCAGTTGCCCAAAACCAGACCAGCAATTTCACTCAGAAACGCAGCTATAAGCAAACACAGCAGCGTTATGAACAACGTCATTTACAATGTCGCCAAACCAATGTCGAGAAAACTAATGGAGATCGCATCGTACGGAAACGTGATGTTAATGGTGAAGAAACACGCTCAGTGACCGTCACACAATCCGCCTGGAGCAACCACCAGGATCCATTGAATTGCGGTCCCTGGACACAAACTGATGACGTGATCAATAACGGACACAGCTACCGCCAAATCCGACAGTGTGATCAACAACAAAAGAAAGTTTGGACTTATAAGCTTGGTAACACACGACTTCACAGCCGCGACCAGTTCAAAAAAGTGAACATCGAAGAGTCCCAGGTATTACCTTGCGACTGGGACCCTATCTCGTCTACTTATACGACCTGGACCAACACGGGTAGTCGCCATAGCTATAGTGCCTGGACGCCAGTTGCCCAAAATCAGACCAGCAATTTCACTCAGAAACGCAGCTATAAGCAAACACAGCAGCGTTATGAACAACGTCGTTTACAATGTCGCCAAACCAATGTCAAGAAAACTAATGGAAGTCGTATTACGCGGAAACGTGATGTTAATGGTGAAGAATCTACCAGTATTGCAGTTGCAAAATCTTCATGGATCAATGTAGGTAGTAAACATTCATGCGGCGCATGGAGTCAAACCAATAACAAGCCAAATGGTGGTCATAGCTACGAAGAAATACGTCAATGTAAACAAAAACAGAAACTGACCTGGACATATAAACGTGGTCCAACCGTTGTTCATAATCGCTATGAATTCAAAGACATTTCCGTGAATGATATTCGTACCCAGCCCTGTACATGGAAATCAATTAATTCAGCTTATTCTAGCTGGTCAAATGATGGTTCAAAATCCTATACATCAGGATGGGGACCATCATGTACTGGAAAAACAAGTGATTTTACTCAAACACGACCTTTTACTCAGAAACAGAAACGAACTGAGCAGAAACGATTACAATGCGAACAAACGGGCACCATCAAACACTCCGGTAGTCTTATCACTCATACCAGAACAATCACTGATCATACAACTCGGGTCGCTGATGTATCAAAATCAGGAAGTTCGTATTGGGGAAGTTTATACTCGTGTTCAGCCTGGCGTAATACAGGTCGTTCAGCAAATAATGGTCTGGCCTACATTCGTGAAAGGACTTGTAAGCAAGATCAGAAACAAAACTATCAATGTAATGTTCAGTCAGGTACGTGGACTATCAAATTAACAAACAGGTCAGTGGACGATGAAAGTATCGCTGGTTGCACATTCGAAGATGCATCAACCGCTTCTGGTTGGACAAACTCAGGAGGAGGGCACTCATATTCAGCATGGTCTCCCGCACCAAGCAATCAAACAATAAACTTTCCACAATCAAGAACTTATAAACAGAAACAAACTCGTACTGTAACGCCAAAACGCCGATGCCTGGAAACTGGCATAGTTACTAACAATGGCAACTCACGAACTGAAGCTCGGGAAATTAATAAGTCACAAACAAGAAATGTATCCGTAACTGCAACTTCCTGGGTTAACAATGGGAATGTTCACAGCTGTTCGGCGTGGCAAACAAAAAATGCCACGACAGAAACACGCTCGTGTAAGCAACCTCAAAAACGTGATCGTATTTACAAAGTTGGTTCCAGTACTATCCATTCAGTAACGGTACATAGAACTATCAACGTAACACAGGAGCGTGCAAGAGCAACAGTACCTGACTCCGTGTCATGGGTAAATGCTGCCGGTACAGGGCGACCTGGAAGTAATTATTACTGTAACGAAATTGCAGCCTATTGGTCACCAGTTACAAATGCAACGCACTATAAAATCTACGAAGATAACAGACACATAGCATCAACTTCTTCCACTAGTATTGTTATTTCTCCAAGAGGAGGAGATATGGTCCATGTTGCTGTTGAAGCCTGTAATGATCATGGTTGCGGTGGTGGTGCAGGTAAATTAGTACGATGTACACCATATCTATAATCATTAATTTTTAAATCTGTTCGATACATTGCAGTAGAGTCAAATATATTTTATGTATTCTGGCTCTACTCTTATTCTTATCACTTGTTAATCACGTTACTCTCCTGAAAAGGAAGTCATATTTTAAAATAACTAAATCAACCACTAACCATACCCCCTCTAAATTTGACATCTCAAATTTTACAGGCAAAATCCACGTACCCAATTAAGCAAATTACACCATCACCACCGGAAAGACATGCTCAATAAATACATACCATTAATCCTGATGACTACCAGTGTGTTAGCAGCCTGTGCCAGCTCGACTAATCCACATTACGTTGATGAACAGGGTTTGTGGCAATATAAATCTCGCTGTGATGCGGAATTCAAACAGAATGCGCAAAATGAGACGAAGAAAGATATTCCGATACCTTTGCGTCGGGTTCCGCCCAAGTTTCCTCTCCTGGCCGTAAAGCGAAAAGTGACTGGGTTTGTCAGGGTTGAATACGATATCTCAGAGGAAGGAAAACCCGTTAATATCAATATCATTTCGGCTTATCCGAATAATATTTTTAACAGTGTAGCGGTTAAGAATGTGGCGACCTGGCAGTTTGAACCCAAAGCAGTAACCTGCTTGCGTTCTCAAATTGATTTCGACGTTAATTAACAGTGTTTGGAATGTGGCCAGTACGTCTTTACTGCCACACACGTTTTTTATGAATTAAACACGGATAGGTGGTTAAGCCGAGTTTTTTAGCCAGTGGATCGATATTCATTGGTAAGAATGAAAGGTCAGGAAAGTACTTTGCCAGGCGCGTCAATGATGCATTATTTGCGATACTGACGACAAATACTTTGGCCTCAATGGATTTAAGTTTTTTGGCACGTTTAAACAGCCATTGTTGTGAACGTTTGTCGCTACCAATGATAGCGACAGGCGGACCAGACCAGTCGACGGGCTTGCCATGTTGAACCAGCTTTCCGGGCATGAGAACCGTTGAGGTGATGGGAAAGAAGTGGTCGTGAAAGGATTGTTGTTCAATCTGCGTTAGTTGTTGCTCAATATCATTCATGTATCTGGCGATAGTGGCTTCATCCGGCAGTTTCATCATGTGGCTAAAAGGTCTGGCGTTTTCAGTTCGTCCTATTTCGATTAGGTCGGATTGTGCAAAGCCCGGAGACATTCCCACCAGCATGAATCCCACCATTATTACCCCTGGCTTATTCAACATAAGGGGTGTCCAAATCGTTTTTATCCGACAGATTCAGGGTGACGGTGCGTTTTCTATTCACATCGTTAGTCGTCAATCCTGCCCTGGTTGCCCAACTTATAATCTCGTCTTTACCCGGCTTGCCAACAAAATGAACGTCGATACCACTCAAACTCCCCTGCTCAACCTGTTTAAACAATTGCTGAAACATCGTGGTACAGGTTGGGCAATCATCAGTCTTAACATATAGTTGTGCCCGTTTCGCAGATTGAGCCTTACCTTTCATCCAGGTCGGAAAAACTGACGCTGAAGACTGACTAACGCGATGATGCGCGGTTGCCGGATTGTTGTAACTGAATGAAGGAACATTGGGGAACTGGCGTTGCCAGGCTGCCGTAACTTCGAGTTGCCAGGCAATAATTTTTCGGTTGTTTTCAAATTGAATATTGACCCAGCGGTCAGCCAGTCGGCTTTTTTCTGCATCAGATTCTGATTCCAGCGCTAAAGCGAGTAACGGGTTGTGTTTCAATCCCGGGGTGAAATAGGCCCGAGGCGACTTTAAAATGGTTTTAAACCGTTGATATTCATCCTTACTCAGTCCCCACTGGCTGGCATGAAGCTTCTCATCTTGTGACAGTTTGCTATCACTGCGGCTACTGTGCTGACGCTCAGCCCGATGGTTGCCACCGCTGCGATTATCTCCCGTACTGCTATCACTAAACACTGAACGGCTTACCAGCAATAAACCCGACAGTGCAATACCTGATATCACTACTCTGAACGTTGACATAATGTCTCCTGCTCCAGATAAGTCCTGGCTTGTCGCGGCTGGCTGAGATTCGCAATACGAATCACTGCCGAGGAATCCACGCAATCTGGCCAGGGATTTTCAACCACGGCTTCGATCACATCAATCTTTCGTGTCAGATCGAGCGAAGCCGCCGGATAGTCTGAACCAGAGGTTGCCGTCAACATCTGGCAACCCGTTAAACTTAGCAATGAACAAACTATCGATATAACGCCTGTCCGGTTTTTCATAGCGATAACTCCTTAATGGAACCATCCTGATGCTGGAACACAGCCATTGCATCGGCGATATCGATCAATTTCCAGTTGTTCCCGGCAAAATCTCCGACCCGAAGAAAGTTGGTTTGTTCTGGATTACGGACCGGTGCGACAGTCAAAAATGTGTCTTCTCCCCAGGTATTTTTGCTATAAACCACCACGGGAAACTCACTGGCCTTTTGTTCAATATTAATTTTCATATCAGTTAGTTGCCGTGACAAACCACCAAGCCAGCGTTCATTGTTCTTCACGCCAGCCTGCAAGGATTGCAATGTGTCAACATGCGTCCGATCCTGCTGTTGCACAACATCCAGCAATTGTGCCTGGTTGACCTTGATCGTTTCCAGCGATTGATTCAATG
Source organism: Alteromonadaceae bacterium (assembly GCA_965656875.1). Lineage (GTDB taxonomy): Bacteria > Pseudomonadota > Gammaproteobacteria > Enterobacterales > Alteromonadaceae > CBFHMJ01. The sequence goes on along the minus strand of CBFHMJ010000021.1, from coordinate 50,664 downwards.
ACTGAACCATGAGCGTCAGGGTAAGAAACTCATCGGCCAGTGTGGCAACGGCCTTTTCCAAAGCTTCATTGTCTGACGACATAGTGAGGGGCAATTCATCATCAGATGAGGCGGTGGTTACGTCCGGTGATTTCAGGTCCGATGTAAGCCCGTCGCCCTCAATGTCAAAACCCTGAATCGTCATACTTTCATCGTCGATACCCGCCGTCACTGGTATCGGTGGCGCTACAACCTGATCAGCCGCATCATCAAATAATCCCGACTGGCTAATCATTGCCTGAATCACCAGGCCCAGACCGACCATACCGACCAGCAAACCACTCAATATCAATTTGGGATTCGCTGGTTTTTTTGTTGGTGTCTCTGTTGAACTAACATCATGTGGTTCGATGGTATCTTGCGAAGTCTTTCTCGCGTTTTTAGGTGTACGGTGTTGTGTATCCTGACGAGTTTCACTGGTCATGACTTAACAGCCCCTTATATTCGTCTTTTAAATCAAAGGAATAAATTCGGCGGAGTGGATCTTCCACCGGAACAAAATGCCGGCCAACCAGGGTTTGCAATGCCTGGCGCAATGACATCAGCGAGAGCTGGCGATGCACCTGGGGTAATGGCCGTTTTAGTGTCAGCGCAAATGCATCCGAATTCGCGTTATTTGCTGCTAACACCCAGCCAGAGTGCGTTAGCAGGTATCGCACCGCATCTTTTACCGTTTTTACGGCTGGCGGAAACACAACTTCGACATTGACCGCCAAAGGATCGGTTTCAGCGATGCTGGCTTGCGGTGCAATCAGTGAATAACGGTCGGTTTCAATCAATGTCCCTCGCATGAGCGGAGTTTGAGTCAGCCCGGTATGCGCCACATGCGCGGTATACAACGTTGACAGTAACAAAGGGAATACGGGGGTTAGCAGCATGATTATCCTCGAATCAAAAAATCATTAAATTTATGCATCAGCCAGTCCGGCGCTTCCATTCCCTGGCGCACACGTTCAGCTTTGTTAATCCAGTGCAAATACTGCTTAGGTGCCAACATCTGATCATTCACATCCGGCACCAGTTTTTTGACTTGTTTATTGACTTCCAGCACGCCATTTTTGATGAATATTAACTCGGAAGTCGTCATCTTTTTCAGTGCTTTATAAAGGGTATGCATCGCTCGGGAGAGATGATTATGATTCACTTCAGGCAGGTCCAGCGCTGCATGACTGAACATCGTATGAAAGCGATGCATCAGCCAGCCAATAGTGTTTTCTTCGTATTGACTGTCTTCGGCTTCAATCAGCTCAACATCAGTAATTCGGGCAGTACTCGTCACTCGGGTCATCACTGACGGCATTACGCTGTAGGCAGTTTCAGCATTGTTATACATTGCTTTCCAGCCTGCTTCAGTGATCACATGCTCACTGGCAATGAATTCAAGATCCTGAATCGTTACCCGGTAACTGATTTCCCGATATCGGTGAGCATTGCAAAATTGTGCATAAAACCGCTTAAGGATCATGCTATACACAATTTGCTGCTTTTCAGTCATTTGTTCGGGGTCAGGAAAACGAGATGTAGGCGTGATAATCAACGGATCGTCGATCTTAATGACCATTGAGCGCTCTGCATCGAATACATCGTCAGATAAATAACGGCCATATCCACCATTCAGGATCTCTACTGGTAAATCATCTGATGAAAAACGACGAATGGTTAGCTCACTGGTCTCAGCCGCCGGGAAGGAAATCAAGGATAACGGTACTTCGAATAACGACATCAAAATGTCCTCAACTTCACGAGCCGTCATGCCAAGAGGTTCGCATTGACGAATCAGATCGGTGAGCGTTAACAGTCGTGGTGGCGGTTCAATGACTTCCCGAACGCATAAGAAATCCGCGGTAAATGTATGGCGTTCATCCATTAGTTGATGAATGTGTTGTGCAACATCTTCCGGAAAAGGCGCTCCCGGATTTTCCACCGGTGTGACATGAAAATGCCGGGCTTCCCCCGCTTCAACTTCCAGTGAAATCCGGGTATGAAAGTGGCGAACCAGCATAGCGGGCGTCATGACATTGCCATTGAAAATATTGGCAAGGATAAAGGCATTATGATAATTCAGCCGCCGAGCCAGCGTGTTCTCATAAGCAGTTTGCACCGGAATATTCTGTCGGTTTCTCAAGCCGGTCAAATAACGACTGAACAACTCATCGATCAGATAATCCGGTGAAGCGCGACGGATGATAGATGACACACGCTTCACATGGCGTGGTTTACTTAACAACGCGGCCACAGATACTTCATCCAGTGCCACCAGGCTGACCGATTTAATCGGATGTGGGCAGTGACAGAGCTGCAACAAAGTGCGCATGACCACTTCATCCATCGTATTAGGTCGAGTCAGAATCACCACATCGTCTACATTGTTAAGTAGCTCCTTGATCAAGTGATAACGGAATCGATCTTTGATTTTTAAATGATTATTCAGGTGGATACATGAATCAAACACGTAATCCGCCGTAATTTTGCGTATAGATTCTTCCAACGAAAAAAAGAGGTGCTGATTGACCCAGGAGACATAGCAGGACTTTCCGTAAAAATAACCGCTCTCACGTATAACCGACGTCATCCCTAACACGTGCGTCAACATCTGGCTGTAAACAACTTTCGGACACAAAAATAACGTCATATCTCTACTACACTTTTTGAATTTAACCGCTGTTATAAGATGTGGAACAGAAGTGTACAGAGGCGATATTTACAGTGCCTGAAAAAGCCGGGGGAATAATTGATGGGTTTTCAGAACAAGCTCGGTTAACCCTGTTTGCTTATCAGTGCTTATCAGGACACCCATCGTTAAAACATGGGTGTCCTGATAAAGAACTGGCTCTGCTACAGTCGAAATAACCCCGGATAATTCACCTTACCTTTTCCCACACAACAGTTGTCACTGCTGTATATCCTCCCGCGAATAACAAAAAACTCTGCGGTGACTCGAATGCCATTAACGCTTACCTTTCTCTATGCGCCTCACACGCCTGAGGAACAAATCAAGAAAACAGTATCTAAGATAAAATCTTACGATTTGTCAGTGATCCCTTGTCATTTTCAAGATATCGAACAAACACTTTTAGAAGAGTGTTGTGACCTAGCGTTAATTAGTACCTTTTTTCATCCTCAGCATTTTGAAGATCTGGCTCGAGTCAATCCACGAATACGGGAAAGAACGCGGATCCTTATCCAACTAAACGAGCATAAAACAAAAGAGCTGGCTGAGGGCATTTCTAAAACATTTGGGCATCAGATCGATGGCATCCTGCCTACCGCAGCCAGTAGCACTGAAATCAACTACGCATTAAGCGAAACTTCACTGGGAAAGCCCTACCTGTCCTCATTAATTACTCGTCATTTGTTAAATCTGCCATTCCATCAGCCCAAACCACCAGCGGCTTATAACCGTTTAAGTCGTCGGGAAAAACAAGTTTTTACTTTGGTTGTGAACACTATGACCAGTCAGGAAATTGCGGATCACCTGTTCATCAGTATCAAAACTGTCGAAACACATCGAACTCGAATGATGAAAAAATTGGGTCTGAGCCGTGTGACTGAACTGTTTCGATTTGCAGCATCTCATCAACTACTGTGACAGCTGATACCTCATGCGCTGTCTGTGTATTGCTCTGATCCTGATTACTTCCGGTGATGTTATTGCCAATTCTTCAATCATCCCCTCCCCTACAAACACCTTGTCAGATGCTCAATTTGACCAGTACTTCACGGTGGTTCGGGTAGTAAAAGATAAATATGTGGTATTTACTGAAGCCTTGCCGGCGCTGTTTAACCACAATCAGTTACTGGTTCCTTTGGAACAATTAGCTGACGTACTGGAATTCAATATTAAAGTAGATATTGAGCAAGGTATGGCTGAGGGCTGGTACATCACAGAGGAGAATCAAATCCAAATCGATCTGAACAAGCAAATCCTTACGGTGAATGGAGTAAACGAAGTCTTAACCATCAATTATTTGTACATCTACGATGACTTTTACGTTGATCTCACCACCATTGCACGCTGGCTTCCCATAACACTGACATTTAACCAGCAACAACAAGAACTCTCTGTTCATACCGATGTTACCTTACCCTATGAAGCACGCCTGGCCAGGGAAGCTCGACGCTCAACATTTGGATTAGAGAAAGAGACGAATGCTGGCATGCCATCAGCTGACACATTTGTGACAACGCCCTGGCAATGGCTCAGTATCCCCGGTAGTGATGTCAATCTGGTCAGTCGTTATGACAGTCAGACAAATCAGATTTCTCAGCGATTTAATGGCTATCTATATCAGGATTTACTCAAACAATCATCGTCATTATTTTTTGCCGGTGATGATAAAAAAGGGCTGACCAGTGCCCGACTTTCATTATCCGGCCAATCAGAACAACAGCATGCCGCATTATTAACGAACTGGGAATTTGGCGATATTTTTACCACCTCTGATCGCCTTGCATCCTCAGCCATTCGAGGATTGGGCATTCAATTCAGTAATTTTAGTGACGCAACCCGACTCTATCAGGAAGATACTGATTTAAGTGGAAACGCACCGCCGGGTTGGGACATAGAAGTTTATCGAAATAATACCTTGATAACAGCGACAACCAGCAACGAACAGGGTATATACACCGTCAATGACTTCCCGCTAATTATGGGAACAAACACTATTGAAATTCGACAATATGGACCGCGCGGGGAATTAACGACCGATACCAATGTTTTATCGCTTCACCATGAATTGATTGCACCTGGTGCAACGTATTATCAAGCATCCATAGTTGATGAAGGTGCCGATTTACTTGGCTTTTCAGGTTCAAAAAACACGTCTCGTCCTCACCTGACACTCAATACATTAACCGGCCTGACTACATCAACATCGTTGACGACCCGGTTGGTTAGTCAGACTATTGATGTTCAAGATCGGTTAACCCGCAGAAACTTTATAACGGGTGGGATACGAACGTCTTTTCAGGATCGCTATTTACGATTAGAGCTATCCAATGATTTAAGTAACCGAGCGTTTGCATCCGGATTGACCCTGCAGCAAAAAATTGGCTCTGCCAGTTTACTCGCGAATATCACGTTTTATGAGGACACCTTTCATGGTGATTTTAATCGTAATAACAGTGACACACTCAAATACACAAGCACTGTTCGTCTGAATGACCGATTAACACCAGCTCTGATGAAACACCCCTTGTCCGTCAATATGACCACAGCTTTTGAAGCTTACTATTCAGGCAATAAGCAGCATGATACGTCTCTTCAGATTGGCATCAATCAGCCATCAGTAAATTTGTCTAATACGCTCAATCTGAAACGAAGCCTGATTGGGCATACGAGAGAACACACGATAAACGGAAATTTTCAGGTCAATAGTTCACTGTCAGAACAGGCTGGTATGCGAGCTTCACTGGACTACGATGTGTCACCTTCCCCTAACTGGCAATCCATATCAACCGCTTTTGACTACCGGTATTCCGATACCTTTAGCATAAATACCAGTTATCGTTTACAACGCGGTGAACACAACCGACAGAATCTGAACATCAGTATGAACAAACGGTTTTCAGCCACAACGCTGAGTGTTACTGCTGGCCTGGATGGGCAGGCTGACTATACGCTTTCATTCAATGTGAACTTTTCATTGCAACGTAATAATCATGCATGGCGTATCAATGCCCTGCCGGGCAGAAAACGTACAACACTGACACTTCATCCTTTCCTTATTCAGGCAGGTCACAAAACTCCGATAAAAGACGCAACCTTTAAACTTAACGGCCAGAATCCATCTTCAATAACCTATCAGAACGGACGTTACGTTATCCACGATTTACCGGATAATTCACCAGTCTCAATTACAATGGAAGGGGGTATCATCGGAGAGAATATTTACCAGCCTCAACAGCCGGTAAAACACATAAAGGTTCGAAAGGGTCGGGTTTTATCCGTGTCATTCCCGGTCAATATTATTGGAGAACTGGACGGAACATTAACGGTACTAACAGACAAAGGACAACAGCCATTAAGACGTGCAACTGTCACCGTAAAACAACAAGGGAAAGTCATCAAGAAAACCCAAACTGATTCCGGAGGCTATTATCTGATTGAACAGTTACCCACCGGACGCTACACACTGTCAGTCACACATCGCACACTGCCAGATACCGAACAACTGACCCATAAGATTGAACTAACGCCGGAACAGGACATTTTATCCGGCGTCGATCTAACCATTCAATGCACCGAACGCTGTCAATTCACTTCATATTGAACAAATGTCAGTTGCTGATTTTCCTTATCCCTGCCATAAAACTCGACCGTTAACCCACTTTGCGCCATCGCTGCGTTCATTAAATTTTCATCCAGAGGAATCCGGATAACGCGTCGTTTCAGCGGTGGCAAAATTGAAATCCCTTTGGCCCGACCAATTAACAGCGACTTTTTATCTGACTGATATACATCGATTGTACCAAACGAAGATAACGCACCTACGCGATCGAGCGTCAATTCCAGAAACGTTTTGTCCTCCTCATACTGAATCTGATGTCCACTAATACTGGCGCCACCTTCCAGCTTGCCATGTCGAACGATAACTGGCACCGACATACTCATCACAGGGATCAGTGCCACCTGATTTTGATCACTATCATCAAACTCTGCCGGAACTTCCGACACCGTTAAATGCGAACGATATTCCCCGGGTTGAAGATTACCAGGCTTACGAACCAGTAGCCGAATCGTTTGGGACGCACCTGGCTTAAGCGTAAAAGCTCTGGGTGAAAAACGAATAAATTGCGATGCGGCATACGGGTATTCGGCCTCTTCATCAACCCGTTCAAACACACCTTGCTCATTCATCATCAGTTCTTTGAATGTCACTTCATAACGGGTTTCCGCGTTAGTCGTATTTTTTACAACCAGGCCCGATGACCGTTCTCGATTTTCTAACAAAACACGCTTAGGATTCATCGTCATGTTTGCCGATGCTTCAAATAATACTAAACATAAAGGCATTACCATCATTAGCTGACATAAAGTAGAACGTTTCATAGTCATACCTCGAAAGAAAAAGCCGATACATCATCGGCTTTAGTCAAAATAAGAAAGGACAATCAGAAAAGGGAAATGAGTTGTTTATTGGTAATCAAGGGAAATGGCGAAATGACCGCGATAATGATCAGCCGGAAGATTGCCGGGCATGGACATCGTGCCACCTATGGAAACATAATTTCGTTCCCCTGTATCAGCTTCCAATTGAACTGAAGCTGGCGCGTCCAAATCAACGGATAAATTAGGACCATTACCCGATACTGGAACCAGTGTTACGTTATTATCTGTTGAAATGTTAACCCACTGGCCCTTTTCACCGACAATTCTGATCGTTCCTGCATGTCCGCCAGATATATGTTCCGCCCCACCCGTTGCTGTAATAGTGCTGTTCCATGCAATTTTAACGGCCCCCGATTCAGATCCAGATTTATTCAATCCAAAATTTAGATGACGATGCCATGCACTTTCAATTTCACGTTCACCTACATCGGTATATGCATATCCATTAATCGACACGGCATGTGATACCGGTGATAGTAAGCCAAGGCCAAGCGTTAAAAATGACGTAATACCCATTGCTGTGATTTTTGCTGTTAGTGATTTCATTTTTATTACCTCAAGTTAGGTACTCATTCAACAATCCGATGTCGTTAAGTACGTTTAGTAGTGATGTTGCTTGAGACTTATTACACATCACACCAGCAAGAAAGGTAATCGGGTACAACTCGTATTATTTAGTCAGGAAACCCTGTATTTTTGCGGCTCACTCAATAAACAAAAAATATTTTCACAACCCCCCTTGTTTCCAATTTAGCAAACCCCATTTATTAATTTACCCATATCGGGTTAACTTTTTCACATTCAAAAGGTAATAAAATGGCTAAATTCGAAATTTTTAAAAGTGACAAAAACAATGAGTTTTACTTCCGTCTTCGTGCTTCTAACAACGAAATAATCCTGAGAAGCGAAGGTTATACAACAAAACAAAATTGCTTTAATGGCACAGAGTCAGTAAGAAAAAACTCGAAAAAAGACAGTAACTTTGAACGAAAAACATCAAGCAACAATCAATACTTCTTTAATCTTCTTTCTGAAGATAATGGTCAGGTTATCGGCACCAGTGAAATGTATGTTTCTGAAAACGGACGTGACAACGGCATTGCATCAGTTATGCACAATGCACCTGTCGCCGAAACGATTGATTTAACTTGATATCAGTCCATCTCCCTCATGTAGCTGGTGAGGGAGATTTTCACCCGTGTCTAAACCAAACTCGCACCACACTCAATTCTCCGCTATCATTCCCCGTCGTTACTAACAACCTGAAATTACTATGCATATCTTAAAAGCTATCCTGTTATTCGGCCTGTTTGGCATTGTTATTCTCGCCACCGTTCAATTCTTTAATAACATTGGTAAAGGCCATTTCACCGTCAATGAGGAAGGGCGTCGCGTGCAAGTTTGGCTGGATAAAACTAAGTGTGAAGATTGCACGGCATGTAAACAGCAGTTAAAGGCCCGCGCTAAACTTGAAGTGCTACAGGCAGCCTGTCCGGCTGATGCGTTGAGTTGGTCGTTTGAATAAAAAAGGATAGTCAGGACATCCCGGCCGTTGGTCGGTGTCCTGATTTTAACCTCGGCGAATCGCAGGTGTTGAAAACGTTATTCAACATCCAACAACACTGTTTTTAAAAGCAACTGTCTAATCATCATTAACCTGCATTACTGGCCTTTTCTCGTTTGCGTGTACTCACTCTTCGTTCCATTTGTTCCCGACGTTCGCTAATGATTTCCAGTACGATGGCAATTGCCTGGACCGAATGGTCTTGATCAAATACAGATTCGATATGTCGGGTTACTGTGTTAATCAGCTCAGCGTTGTATTCAGAATTTGTTGGGTCGGGGGCTGTCAGTAACACGCTGTCGGATGAAATCTGTTCCAGTGAGGCGATAAACGCATAAATGTACCGTTTTAATTCAGTCTGCGCCTCGTCAGATGTAACTCGCCGCAGTTTGTTTACCACGGTGTAATCATGGCGACAAACAATCCAGGATTCCGTGACATCCAGTCCAAGGTGACGCAGACCCCGAGCAATTTCCTGAAGCGTATTCACTGAAGGATTAGTTGACGATTTAGTACGTTCAACCGCCATGTAGTTTTTTATTGCGCGAAGTGAAAGCTTTGCATTGCCGTTATGGGCAGAATCAACCACCGCTTTATGTAATGCAATCTGACTGATGTTATGCTCTCGCATCAACCCCCGCAGGTTCTGACTGACGGTGGTGCGAATCATGTCATCATGAAACTCGATACTCGGTAGCGGTTTCCTGCATCGATCCATGGTTATTGCTCCTTAACCGGATACTGGTTTTGACTATCTCGCCAGGTTAGAACATCGTCTTTTGGATATTTACGCAGTACTTTGGCTCTTGCCTGGTCCATTTGCTTCATGGCATCAAGAATAATTCGCATATGCTCACCACGAGAAATATGGCTGGCGAGGGTATTATGGGTTAAGAAAATCCTGACCGAAGGAATAATCATCTGGCAGTAATAACGTTCTACCTCCTGTACGGCTTCAAACAAGGTTTTGCCGCACACATCAAATTCCTTATCTTCACCATATAACACCGGTGAAAACTCCGGGTCATTAGCGGCATGAAGCTTGTCCAGATCGATATTGGATTGATTTAAAATAAAAGTGAGTACTTTTTGGTAACGGGACCAGTACACAACCTGAAACCCAGTAACAATAAACAGCAGAATAAATAAAGCGGTAACAAGATGAATACTCATTGCAATTCCTCCTTACCCAGTAAGGCTCTTACCTTATAAATCATCGAGTAACGAAGTTGCCAGTGTGTTTGAAGTGTTTTAGTAATGATGAGAGAAAAGAGAAAGTAGTTGACAATCAACGTAGCATAACTGTACAGCGTTAAGTAGATTGGCGGCGCACCAAAATAAAATCGACATAGGTGAGCAATAAAATTTATTACCATCAAACAAAAGTAAATCGTCGCTATTTTCTTAAAGTAGCGGGAAAAACGAGTTCGCGTTAGTCCATGAGCAAAACAGCATGTCAAGATTGTTAAGCCACCCATTACACTCCAACATAAAAACCATACGTTCCTAATAGTGCTAATGTACTCATCTTCCAAAGCAACCAATCGAAAACCAACCCATTCCATAGATAAATAGCCAAAACAAAAAATAGCGATTGTTAGTACTTCACTGGTGCGCTCTTTGTGCCAGATTAATATAGAAATGGTACTTAACAACATCAACGCACCAAAAATGCTGTACAACGTATCGTTCGTTAAAAAATCCATCGTTAACTCATAAGTAAAGTGAGTTGCCCCTCATCCGCAAGGCGCAACAGCTAATTAAGATATATCCGGAGGTATAATTCCTTTCCCCCCATGATCTAATGAAGTTTCTGGTGGAACATATCCACGTCCTCCAGAGTCCAATGAGGTTTCTGGTGGAATAATGCCTCGTCCACCACTTTCAAAATTGTCGACAGTTGATGCTATTCCAACGACATCAGTTTGCTGTAAAGCAACGCCTGCTTCAGACAGCATGACCGAATCATTAGCCAATGCAGAAGGCCGACTGTCTTCTGCACGATTAACCGACTGTTGTGATGTTGGCACTGATTGACTCAGCGAATTAAGGGATTGTTGCTGTATAGTCGTCATAGCGATACCTTTACATTACGTTGATAAAAGTGCGAACTCGGTATCATAATTAAGACACAACAACCGCTCAACACACCATTAACGACGCACTTTTCATCACTATAACTGTGATAATTCCCCTTAAAACCAACTACACTCAGGTAAAATCGAGCTCAAACCGCAACAAAACAGTTCCTTGTAATGGGCCAGAAGGCATTATCCAATTATTTAGGTACATGTAAAGAATTAATTAATTTTTATTTTTAATTAACATTTATCCCCATAATTACCATTTCCGATTTTAAAAACACCGTTATTATTCATATTAATGATCAATGAACGAATAAAATTAAGATGTGTTGAATTTAGGTATTGTAATTTTATTCAAAATAGGTAAATTACTTCCCCGTACTTTATCAGGCACAATGTTGCACCTGTCGTTTTTAACGATTTGGCGTTGCAACCCATCAACACACGAGGACACCATGAGCCGTTTCACTGCTGTACAACTGAGTAATTATCTGAACATGACAAAGCGTGCGATTCAGCGTCGCGCACTCAAAGAAGAATGGAACTACTTTGAACAACGGGTTCGCGGTGGTTTACAACGGGCTTACCCATTTACCGGATTACCTGTTGATATTCAGGACCGATTGATTGAATCGCCTGAATTACAGCGAGATTACGCCGCTAATGAAGCGAAGGGATTAGAAGCTGTCGATGAAACATTAGGCGAACATGAAGAATTAAACGCTGAACACCTGGTGTTATTACTCGCCAGAGAAGCCGTGTTAATGAAGTTCCGTCAGTCGTGCGACGAACGCCCGGGGCAACATTATCGGCTGATTGTGATGGAAAGCTTTGTCACCTTGTATAACCAACGCCAATGGCCGTTCGACCCGATTACCCTCGGCGAAACCACCAGCGATGCGCACCTTAAACAGTATCAGGTTTACGATATTATTCCTGAGATCAACAGCTTCTCACTGGCGGCCTGGAATAAAAACTGGTTCAACTATGGTTTACCGGGTTTACTAGACGAGCAAATGAAAACCACCAGCATTAAACAGCGTGTACATGCTCGTCAAAAACGAAATATAGAAAAAGTGACACAATTGAACCCGGCAGTATCCACACCCCGGATTCAATACTGGCTAAAATCCAGCTATAACCTGCCTTTCTCACCAGACCATCAGGCACTATGCAACGAGCATCAGTGGCAACGAAAAAGCCGTGATATTGATAATGCCCCACTGCATGATGTGGCCTTTCTGCCCTGGCAGTTTAACTTTCTTGATGGGCCGCATCGGTTACTGGTTTGCTTTAATAACCTGAATTTTGAGGTAGTCTGCCGAATGGTGCCTGTCTCCGACTTCACCATGGCTGATCTGTTGTTACGAGATGCCTTAAAGATGTGGCCTGTGCCTGAATCCATCAAGATCAGTGACAAATACATTCAACTAACCACCAACGCAGAGGCACTGACAAACGTACTGGGCATTCGTATTGTTCAGCAAGCTGAGCATATAAAATCCTATAATTTCAGACGCTTTCTGCTGCTCTTCGATCACCTGATGACACAAGTCGACACGCTACATGCACAACGGCCACATATGACATCCGCCGCCGCACAATTATCCGATGTCGAGCTAATTGTCACTGACGAAAGAGCATTTAATTGTACTTCTCGTCGATGGGAATCTGTGATTCCTCTCCACCAAATCACACCAAATCCAGACTGGATTGACGACCACTTACCAACCATTCCGAAAGAGCATCGTAGCAGTCAGGGTAGTCTGGCTGACTATTTACTGTCACCCATCCCCGGCAATCAAGGTTTCCGCCTGGTATCCGACAGTACCTTCATGTTCAACGACCGGGTTTATACCTGCGACGGGTTAAGTAACTTTCATCATTCAGTGGTGTACTGCGCCTACGATCCAATCGAAACCCGCCGTGTCATGGTGTTTTCTCCCTTTAGTCGGCGGTATTTGGGTTTGGCGGTGTGTGATTGACAAGGTATTTAACAGGACACCCACCCCAAAATCATGGGTGTCCACGTAACTCACGCCATTAACCCTCCCCACCAAACGACTAAAAACTTGAACAAAATCAGCGAATAATGCACAGTGACGGTTTCATTAAAACAACGTAGTAAGTTTTAGTCATCACATGAAAGGATTGCTTGTTCTCTCACGCCTGTGGGTTGTTTTTTTAATCATTCTCTCGGCTGTATGTCTGGCTTCTCCTTCTCAGGCCGAATCGTTTGCTATTCCCCGTTCGACTATTGTTGATGTAAAGAGTGAAGACGGTCGGCAGCATTATCAGTTGTTTATCAAACTTCCCCGTTCATGGAAAAAATCACCGAAACGACGTTATCCAGTGGTGTATATGACTGATGGGTTATACAGTTTTCAAACATTGTCGGGAGCTACTCGTTTTCCGATGAATAGCGGTGCGATGGAAGAAGCGATTTTGGTGGGTTTGTCCTATAACCAACAGCAGCGGGGAATGAACAGTAGGATTCTGGATTACACGCCTTCTTCCAATCCGGAGTGGAAACGAGCCACAGGGGGCGCGGCGGTGTTTGCAGCCTTTATCGAAAAACACGTTTTTCCGTTGATTGAAAAGGAATACCGGGGTGCATCTCAGGGCCGAATTTATGTCGGGCATTCATTAGGCGGCTTGTTCGGCGCCTGGTTATTACTGCAAAAGCCTGCATTATTTGATCGTTACAATTAGAGCGTGCTGACCTTTGCTGGTGGATTTTGCAGCAGTTTGTCGCGTGTTTATACAAGGCTTCAGGTTGCGTCGTGTAGTTATTCTACATAAGCGAGCTGAAACGCAGTAGAAACGCGCGACAAGCGCTGTCCATGCAATGATTTAACAACGGAATGGATTCGTTTCAATGGCATTCAGGCTGCGTTCCACGGCATTGATTTAGATGACTAAACCTGCTACCGTGCGCCTTGCCTGAATGCCATTGAATTCGAACAAAACTTCACCAGCAAAGGTCAACACGCTCTGGTAGTCCGTCGATGTGGTTTCACGACTTTATGTTATTGCAACAGCCCGTTGTTAAAAGCAATCGCAACAAACGGATCTTTATCAGTGTTGGTGAGCGAGAAACGCCCGACTTTGGTGAAGGCCAGAATATGGTTGCTGCTGCTGAACGTCTGGCTGAAAAGCTGCAATCGCTCTCTAAAACCTCAAAAGAATCAGCCTCTTCACCTTATCAAATCCATTTTTCTGTTATTCGTGGTGCTTCTCACGCCACCGCGTTTCCAACCGCCGCCATTCAGGGGCTGGACTGGTTATTACAAAGGAAAGAACCATGAAACTCACCTACTCATTATTTTTCGGACTTTTTGTTAGTCTGTTTTCTCTGTCATTACACAGTAAAGAAATTGCGTTCACCCTGGATGATTCTCCACGACATGCTGGCGGTTATTTTACCGGGCCTGAGCGAGCCAAAGCATTGTTACATGAACTGAAAACCCATCACATTGAACAAGTTGCGTTCTTCTCCGTGAGTAAACATTTAAATAACGAAGGTAAAGCGCGGCTAAAGCAATACAGCGATGCCGGGCACATTATTGCCAATCACACTCATTCTCACCCGGATTTTAATAAACTGAGTTTGGCGGAATACATCGCCGATTTTACCCAGGCAGATAAAGCGCTGTCGCACTACCCAACGTTTAAAAAATGGTTCCGTTTTCCTTATTTACGAGAAGGTGACACGCTGGAAAAGCGGGATGGCTTTCGTCAACATTTGGCTCAACAGGGTTATTTCAATGCGTATATCACCGCGAATAATTACGACTGGTACATCGAAAGCCTGTTTCAACGGTCTGTCGCTAACAAGGAAGCTATTGATTTTGAACAGTTAAAAGCGTTTTATCTGGATGTCATGATTGCAGGTATCGACTATTACGACGAGTTGGCGGTTAAGCACCTTGGTCGTTCGCCTAAGCATGTGCTGTTAATGCATGAAATGGATATAACGGCGTTGTTTATTGGCGATCTGGCCGATGAATTACGCAAACGGGGCTGGACTATCATTCCCCCTGAACGCGCTTTTCAGGATGATATCGCCCATTTTCGATATGAAAAGCCAGCGCGTTTTAATCCCGGCAGAATTGGCGAGATTGCTCGCACAAAAGGCCAGAAAAAAGGCTTGTGGCACAGTACGTTAGAAGAATCCTGGTTAGAGGCGCAATATCTGAAGCGAGTGATTAAGCCTGCTAAATAAGCTTATCAAAGGGCATGATAGTGCCCTTTATTTTTTCGAACTTTTTTATTCTATTTTCATGAAAGATAAACCGCCGTTCGTCGGCAGATGCTTGATCCTACACATCTGACCAGTTAACGTAACCGGGTTTCTTATTTTCACAGGATTTTATGCCATGCATTTCGATGAACTTCTGGCGACTGCTAAACAATTTGCTACTAATGAGTCAACCACTGTCACTTTGCCAGATGACTGGGGCCAGGGCCGCACGGCGTTTGGTGGTGTTTCTGCCGCGCTGCTGTATACCGCGATTCAAAGCAAAGTGGCGGCGGGTCGTCCACTGCGTTCACTTTCCACCAACTTTATCGGACCACTGGCATTAAACGAACCGTTTAGTTTTCAGGTTGATATTTTGCGCGAAGGGAAAAGTGCAACGCAGGTCGTCGGTAAGATCTTACAGCATGGGCAAATTGCCGTGATGCAACAAGCGTGTTTTGGCGTGGACCGCGAGTCAAATATCATTGTTGACACGACCACCAGCCATGCATTGCCATCTCCAGAAGGCTTAAAAACCTTCCCATTTATTCCGGGAATTACGCCGAATTTTATCCAGCATACGGACTTAGCAACATGTGGAGGTAATACGCCATTTACCGGCAGCACGGATTCATTCACTGATGGCTGGATGCGCTTTAAACAGCCTCCGGCGAGTATTAATGATGCACACTTGATTGCATTAATTGATGCCTGGCCACCGTGTGTACTGCAAATGATGAAGCAACCTTCGCCAGCAAGCACGATGACGTGGAATCTGGAATTTATCCACCCTCATCAACCCGTTGCGCCGACTAACTGGTTTGCTTATAAAGCCGTCACCCGTCAGGCTGCTGGCGGTTATGCACATACTGAAGCAAATATCTGGGATGCTCAGGGAGAATTAGTGGCGATCAGCCGTCAATGTGTTGCTGTTTTTGACTAATATCTAATTTTAGCCAGGACTCATCAGGCTATCTGATGAGTCGCTTCTACATCAGCTTCAGCTTTCGATAACTGGTAACGCGAGGTAATAAATTCATAAAAGGAGTCAGAGTCATCAAGCTGTTCTTCCGGAATAAACCAGGCCGACATTGCATCCGAGTAAATAAGAATCATGCCTTTTTCTCGTGTTATCTTTTTCACCATTTCCCAACTAGCCGAGGCACAATAACCTTTGCGAGTAAGTGTTAATCCTTCATCATCAAAAACCATCACTTGCAGATACCTGGCATTATCACCCGGTCTAAAACGTTCATCGCTACGGTATCTCAGATGATTGTAGTATCTGAGTATATCTATTCCCCACATGCAAGCTAATATAGCTGCCACTGGATAAAAATCGACTTCAAGCCAGAAATATGAAGCAATAGCAATGATATAGAGCGCCAGTATCGTATAGTTAACTATCACATCACGCTTATCAGCAGATGAAAATCCCTGATGCTGTACATGTCGATGAAACAGGCGATAGTATCGCCGCCAATCTTGCTGACTGAGTGATAGTTCGATTTTCATTGCCGCCTCCGGACCTTATTCGGGTTCATTTGTTAAGTGTGGTACAAATACTGGAGACTGCAAGGTAGTAATTAAAACTGGAAATTTAAGAACCACAGAGCGCAGCGCCCACCCGCTGCTTTCTGGATATAAGGGTTTATTAATTAGGTTTTACCCAGACTTCGATACGTTTTTTGGAGTAGAGATTACAATTAGCGGAGTAAGTCCAATCGGGATAAACTGTTCCTGATTGATTATTCACTAACGTATTACCACCTATCCCCAAATCACAAACATAATTATCATTGAAACGGTTAAAACTAAAGACCGTCTGATTTTGATTTAAAGTATGTATTTGCAAAGAGCCATAATTACCTCTGTAATTTGGAGTATCATCAAAATCAGCAAGCCAATCATAACCATTCAGCCCTTTACTATCAGAAGAATTATAATCAAAGGGCCAGAACTCAATACTCCCTTGAACAAAGTCACCATCAGTCAGATTCGCATTACCACTGGAACGAACATGTAACTTATCAATCACCTGATTCCATACTGCACCAGATGCAAAGGTCGGCACACCAATTTTTCCCAGATCGCTGGTCATGGCATCAAACGATACCCACACCCATTTATCGACACCGTTTTCCGTCACTTCGACGTAATAGCCAATACGTGAAAGCCCAGCGGGATAAACGTTATTGCTGTTATTGACATCATAAGGGACTGAACCATTCTGGAAATCCGGCGACGTCGGCACATCAAATCCATAAATAAGTTCATAACCTCGTGCTTCAGGCACTTTTTCCTGTACCGGATCGAGTTCACAACCGTTAAGTGTTAACAGGTCAAACGCAGCTTTGGCATTAACGACCCCAAAACCAAATTGTGTATCACGGCCATTATCACCCTGATCAATAGCCGTCTCCGCTAACACATCACTGATCTGTGCCGCACTACAAGTTGGAAAATGACTCCATACCAACGCCGCTACGCCTGAAGCATAAGCCGTCGCCATTGAACTGCCATCCCAGAAACCGTACTGATTGCCCGGCAGTGTTGACTGAACCTTCACACCCGGCGCGGTTAATGCCACCTGATCATTTTGCTGGTTGTAGCGCCATGACTGGCTGGCTTCATCCACCGCACTGACGGAAACAACGCTGCCATAACTGGCCGGATAATAATACGCGCTGCTACCACGATTGCCCGACGCGCCGAACAACAGCAGTCCCGCATCAGCGGCTTGTTGCATCGCCAGTTCTTCCGCCTGACTACTGTTTGTCCCGGCAATACTCATGTTAATAATGTTGGCACCCGCAGTTTGACAGGCGTCCACTGCTGCAATCAGATCTGAACCCCAAATCCGCCAGTAATTCGGATTGTGTATCACTTTGACGTGATGCATCGCCAGCTGAGCGCTCGGATTAACGCCGGTCACCCCCACACCATTGCTGGTTGCCGCAATAATACCGGCTACATGCGTTCCATGACCGTAATCATCTTCAGACCAGACACCCAGTGCAGCCCTGCCACCGGTTGCATCCAATACTTCACCGGTGATCTGTGGACCATTCGGCAAATCTTCGTGGCTCATGTCCACACCGGTATCAATGACACAAACTTTACGGTTGCCAGTCATTGCATCAGACACCTGATCGGCCTTTACTGCTGTAATGCCCCAGGGCGTTTTTTCCCCTTGTAAATAACGGACCTGATCGACTTCGATTCGTAATACCGCCGGATGCTGAGAGAGTTGTTCAGCTTGCTTCGTAGACAAACTGACAGCCGCACCTTGAATACGCGGCATTGTGCGATGTAATTGTCCATCAAATTGCTGGATAAACTGCAATAAGTTTAGTTTTTTAAACTTATTATCATTCCCAACAGACCACTGTAAAACGACATCCATGTCATTTTGAGTGATTGTATTCGGGTGAAAGACAACAATATATCGTTGCTGCTGTTCGTGCTGCTGCAACGTTACAGGCTGATTATCTAAATTATTTTCAATGACTTGTGCTAGTGAGAAAGCAGAGAAACTGCTGAGTAACGACGCCAGCGTCATTGCGAGGGTTGTTTGTTGAAACATAAAAATACCTTTTTAATCAAGACAGGAAATTGGAGAACTAAAGGACGCAGCGCCCACCCGCTGCTTTCTGGATATAAGGGTTTATTAATTAGGTTTTACCCAGACTTCGATACGTTTTTTGGAGAAATCACCGCAATTGTATGAGTATGTCCAGTCGGGGTTCACCGCACTCATCTCAACATTGGGTTGCACATTTGAGCCTATGCCAAAATCGCAATCCAAACCGAAATGAAATCGATTCATAGCAAAGAGTGTTTGATTAATATTCAAACCATGTATTTGCATTGATCCGTAAGAACCGTCGGAAACAGGCTTATCATCAAAATCATAAATCTCGTCATTACCGTCAATATTTTTACTTCCAACCGGGCTATAATTATATGGCCAGAATTCAATGCTGCCCTGAGCAAAATCCCCATCGGTCAGATTCGCATTACCACTGGAACGAACATGGAGATTATCAATTATCTGGTTCCAAACTGCGCCAGATGCAAAGGTCGGCACACCAATTTTCCCCAGGTCGCTGGTCATGGCATCAAACGACACCCACACCCATTTATCGACCCCGTTTTCCGTCACTTCGACGTAATAGCCAATACGTGAAAGCCCAGCGGGGTAAGCATTACTGCTGTTATTGATATCATAAGGAACCGAACTGTTTTGGAAGTTTGGTTTTTTCGGTACATCAAATCCATAAATACGTTGGAAACCTTGTGCTTCCGGCACTTTTTCCTGCACTGGATCGAGTTCACAACCATTGAGTGTTAACTGGTCAAATGCGGCTTTAGCATCAATAATTCCAAATCCAAACTGGGGATCATTGCCAGCATCACCTCGGTCTGTAGCCGTCCGGGTTAACACCGCTCGAACCTGTGAAGCAGTACAAGTCGAAAAATGACTCCAAACCAGGGCCGCTACGCCTGAAGCATAAGCCGTCGCCATTGAACTGCCATCCCAGAAACCGTACTGATTATCCGGTAGTGTTGACTGAACCTTCACGCCCGGCGCGGTTAATGCCACCTGATCATTTTGCTGGTTGTAACGCCATGACTGGCTGGCTTCATCCACCGCACTGACGGAAACAACGCTGCCATAACTGGCCGGATAATAATACGCGCTGCTACCACGATTGCCCGATGCACCGAACAACAGCAGTCCCGCATCAGCGGCTTGTTGCATCGCCTGCTCTTCCGCCTGACTACTGTTTGCCCCGGCAATACTCATATTAATAATGTTGGCACCTGCGGTTTGACAGGCATCTACCGCAGCGATGACATCAGAACTCCATAATTGCCAGTAATTCGGATTGTGGATCACTTTGACATGGTGCATCGCCAGCTGAGCGCTCGGGTTAACGCCGGTCACACCCACGCCATTGCTGGTTGCCGCGATAATACCGGCTACATGCGTACCATGACCGTAATCATCTTCAGACCAGACACCCAGTGCAGCCCTGCCACCGGTTGCATCCAATACTTCACCGGTGATCTGTGGACCATTCGGCAAATCTTCGTGGCTCATGTCCACACCGGTATCAATGACACAAACTTTACGGTTGCCAGTCATTGCATCAGACACCTGATCGGCCTTTACGGCTGTAATGCCCCAGGGCGTTTTTTCACCTTGTAAATAACGGACCTGATCTTCTTCAATATGCAGTACCGAGGGATGTTGATTCAGTTGCTCAGCTTGTTTCGTAGACAAGCTGACAGCTGCGCCTTGAATACGCGGTAATGTGCGATGTAAGTGTCCGTTATACTGATGAACAAACTGTTGTAAGTTTATTTTTTTAAATTGGTTGTTATCGTCTTCAGGTAATTTCAGGATGACATCGGAACCTTCCTGACTAAGCACATCTGAACGAAAGACAACAATATATCGTTGTTGCTGTTCGTGTTGCTGCAACGTCACAGACTGATTATTTAAATTATTTTCAATAAGTTGTGCCATTGAAACAGCGGAGAAACTACTCAATACCGACGCGAGTGTCATCGCGAGAGTTGTTTGTTGGATCATAAAAATACCTTTTTAATGATTAAAATTAAGTACCCTTAAAGGGTATTCAATTTATACAGATATCTTTATAAAATGGTTAATAATTAAATTTTATAAACTTATTATCGATTATTGAAACGAAGAAGTAACAATCTCGGGATGGCAAATGAGAAATAGTGGTTCGCTGAAAAGCAAAAACCCGCTGCGACTGCAAGCGGGTTTATCACAGGTAAGTTAAAACATTCTATTTAACGAAGCCTGAACCTTGTGGGTTATTAGGCTGAACGATGTTGAACCAGAAATCTGGCGCCTGGATATAGTCCATTAGATTTTTGAATTCATCCACGCCTGCACCGGTTGCACTATTCTTAATTATTGCTTTAGCTTTATAAGGTATGGACTGCATTGCAACATCTCTCAAATCACATATTGAAATTTCAACGTTTTTTATCCTGGCTTGAGTACTCTGTTGCACCGCATTAAGAACGTCATATTGCGTTGATATTGAAAAATGTTGAGGATCATTATTTTGCCCTGCAGTCGCATCACAATTCTGAGTTACTGTCATTGCGAAATCATGAACAGCTGATGATGGTGAAGGCGATTTTGTCGCCTCTAAACGCACCGACCAAAAATCAAAAATCATGTCGGCCGACATAGCTGCAACCGTCTCTGGTGAAGCAGTTTGAAGTGGCGCTGGCATTTCCGTACAGCCGTTAGTATCCGGACTTTCACCTTCTGCACAAAATTTAATTCTCAATTCGTTTGCAGCTTGTAAATATACTGAACGCCACGGACCTGATTCTGCCTGATAGGCCATCTGCTCATAAGCATCCGCTAGTAGATATTTAGCTTTTGTGTGGACAGTTTCTTTAGCAATTTTCGAATAGAGATACTGATATTCAGAAGCATTAACATCGGCGGTCATAAATTCTGGTTTGGAAGCAGAGTAAGCGAATACCACTTGTTTCATAATCTCTGCAACCCAGCGATATTCACCACGTTTATAGGCTTCAATAGCCTTGTTAATCACAACATCAGCCCCACCCATGTAATCGACAAAACGAATAGATGCATTTAGATCAGGTAAGTTATTCAGATCAGACGGATTACCGTTGTACCACCCCATATAAAATTGATAGATAGCACGCGTATTATGGCGCAATGTGCCGTAATAACCTCGTGTTGCCCAGTTTCTATCAAGCTCTTTAGGCAGCGTAATCATTTCGGAGATTTCTTCACCGTTATAACCAAGGTTCATCAGGCGAACCGTTTGATCATGCATGTATTTATAAACGGCTTGTTGCTTATCCAGATATTTACGAACCGCTCTTGGTCTTTTGTTCGAATTCCAAACAGGCCAGTGGTGACTTTGAAATTTTACGTCTGCTTCGTCACCCCATAACGATATTGTTTCATTCAGAAACTTCGCCCAGATTAATGCATCACGAACCTTCGCACCCCGGAGTGTCAGAATGTTATGCATGGTATTGGTAGTATTCTCAGCCATCCATAACGCTTTAGTATCTGGTAGCCAGGTATTCATTTCAGCAGGGGCTTCTGTTCCTGGCGTTAACTGGAAGTGCATTTTAACGCCGTCAATGACATAGGGCGTACAAGTTGCTCCCCAGGTCTCTCCTTCGTTAGCACATATCGCCTTACCATCTTCGATATACGTGATGTTATTAATGTTAAGGCCCGGCACACCTGTTGACGTCGTTAGTCCCAAACCAGCGTTAACTGTGCCTTTGCCGTCCGTTGTTACGGGGATTAGTGATCCATACATAAGAACGGCACGTCGTGACATTGCATTACCCGCAATTACATTTTCAGACACCGCATGTTCTGTAAATTCTTCTGGCGCATAAATTTCCACATCGTTTGCAAGGGGTAATCCGTTGGTTCCGCCGTAGTGATCGGTATGGCTGTGGCTATAGATAACCGCAGTTACCGGTTTATCTTTAAATGTCGCCGGCATATTTTTATTCAGTAGTTCATACGCGGCTTTCGCCGTTTCAGTGGAAATAAGCGGATCGAATACTACCCAACCATCAGTGCCACGAACAAAAGTAATATTTGATAAGTCGTACCCTCTAACCTGGAATATTTCATCTTTGGCGACACTCGCATCACCTTTTTTATAAACACCCTTTACTCTGAACATTCCCACAATGTTGTTGAGTTGAGCATTACGCCATAGACTGGGATTCACCTCACTGGGTGCTGATTCATGCGCTTCGGTTACGTCCTGATATCGGTCTGCATTCCAAACCGGATCACATTCGTTTTCTTCTGTGCCGTCACCAGTCTTTTTACGACACACAATAACGCTTGATGGTTGGTCAAAATCGTTAAAACTATATTGTGCGTAGTCAAAATCTCTGTCATTACTGAGTTTTAAATTGTGATCACCAAGAAATCCATCATTGTATTCTTTTGTTTTAACAGTAGCGTCTTTTGAATCGGCGGTGAAATTGTAGTCGTTTGAGGATGTATCTTTAGGTTCAGTTGCAACACAAGCGGTAAGTAATGTTGCGGCAGGTAACAGTAGCAGTTTGTTTCCTAATTTCATTTTTTTTCCTTTTCCATTTCCGTTAGTGACAAACCTTATCTGGTTTGTTCACCTGATGTATTTTTGTAGTAACGTTCTGAACTTCTCTCTCCGAAATAACCACATACATCTATTCCTGTTCAGAACCGAGCGCATATTACGCACACAAAGTTCCCAAAACATCACCTATATGTACCATTTTGAAAACAATTTCATTTATTTTTTTCACTTATAGCAACAAAATAGAGGCAAATTGATGACAAAAAAGACATTTCACCTGAATGTATTTACGTTACTCATTCTAAAATTGACTGAATTTCTGCATTTTGCTGGTATAAACAGGATAAAACCTCGTACTATCACCACAGATTTACAACACACTTGTCGGATAACACTATGAATCAACACTCCCGGCTGATCGCCAGCCTGCTTTTTTCCTCACTTTCTCTGTCGGCTGCACTGCCTGTTTATGCCGAAACCATTACGCCCATCTCATCAGTCCAGGGCGCGGGTGAAGCCAGCCCATTAAAAGGAAGCACAGTTACTGTTCAAGCCATCGTTGTAGGTGACTATCAGGGCAAAAAAGAGCAGAAAGGATTTTTTATTCAGGAAGAAAGTAAAGACACAGACAACAACCCAGCCACCTCTGAAGGCTTATTTGTGTATGGCACCAGCCCAGCTGTTAACGTAGGTGATTTGGTTGAAGTAACTGGCAAGGTTAAGGAATATAAAGGTCTGACTCAATTGGCGTTGACGTCGCTTACCGTTATCAGTTCAGACAATAAACTACCAAAACCTGCAACGGTCAACATGCCGTTTCTTTCAGCCTCTACACTGGAGCGCTATGAAGGGATGCGCATTACATTTCCACAAACTCTGACGGTTTCAGGCCATTATGGTTTGGGTCGTTACGGTGAAATTACGCTGAGTTCTGGCGGCCGTCTTAAAACACCAACGAACGTAGTAACACCCGGTGCTGCGGCCAAAGCGATGCAGGCAAAAAATGATTTGAATCGCATCACACTGGATGATGGATTCAGCAGTCAGAATGTTTCTCCCATCGCCTTTCCCGCACCAGGACTGAGCGCAACCAATACGTTGCGTAATGGCTACACGCTAACCGATCTGACAGGCGTTTTGAGTTTTTCATACGGTAAATATCGGATATTTCCTACCAGCACACCTGCGTTTAAAGTCACCAATGCACGTACTGCAACTCCGCCAGCCACTCACGGCAAACTGACAGTCGCCAGCTTTAATGTGCTGAACTATTTTAATGGCGATGGTAAAGGTGGTGATTTCCCTACAGCGCGGGGAGCCCATTCAAGAAAAGAATTTAAACGTCAACGTGACAAAATTATCGCTGCCATTACGGCGATGAACGCCGATATTGTTGGTCTGATGGAAATTGAAAACGATGGCTATGGCAAACACAGCGCGATTCAGGATTTAGTCAACGGTCTGAATGATCGTGCGCCAAATGGTGTTAGCTGGGCATTTGTTAATCCGGGTGTAAAAACCATTGGTTCTGATGTGATTTCAGTCGGTATTATTTATCGGGAAGAAACCGTAAAACCAGTCGGTCAGTCGGCTATTCTCGACGCATCCGTCAATTCATCATTTAATGATCGTAAAAATCGCCCATCACTTGCACATACTTTTGTAGAAAAACGTTCAGGCGAAACATTAACGGTGGCCATTAATCATCTGAAATCTAAAGGTTCGCCTTGTAAAAATGATCCGAATACTGGCGATGGTCAGGGCAACTGTAACGGCACTCGCACCAAAGCGGCTCAGGCGCTGGTTTCCTGGCTTGCAACCGACCCAACTCGAAGCGGCGACAGTGATTTTCTGGTCATTGGTGATATGAACGCGTATGCGATGGAAGATCCAATCACAGCAATCAAAGCTGCAGGCTACACCGATATGTTGGATAAATTCCAGGGCGCAGCCAACACCTGGTCTTACACATTTAAAGCGCAATCCGGCTACCTGGACCATGCTCTGGCCAGTAAAAGCCTGGTCAAACAAATTACCGGCGCTGCACACTGGCATACCAACGCCGATGAACCTCATTCACTGGACTACAATATGGAGCACAAATCACCAGCACAACAACAGTCCTTGTACAATAGCAGCGCTTACCGAGCCAGCGACCATGATGCAGTAGTTATTGGCATTACGTTGAAGTAAAAAGTATTGAATTTATTGCTATTGAAATAACAGCGATGATTCTTATCAGGACACCCATCGTTTTAGCATGGGTGTCCACGTAATCTACATCGTTAAATTCAAGCACTAACAGGCAGATTGAACAACCGCAAATCGCACTGTCATCGCGACTTTCCTTATCAGGACACCCATCGTTTTAGCATGGGTGTCCACGATAGCTACATCATCAAATTCAAGCACTAACAAGCAGATTGAACATCACCGAACGGCGCCATCGTTGAGATTTTTCTTATCAGGACACCCATTGTTTAAACATGGGTGTCCATGTAAGAAGAAGGAAGAAAAGTCGCTGATGGTTATTGTTTTAGTTGTTCTAACAGATTGGCGGGTACTTTCTTACCAGGGAAGTGAGTCAGCCACCAGCGATACGCTTGTTGGGCTTGTTGCATCATATCCAGCTCAATATAGGCCCCAATTAATGCCAATTGATACTGCGGATGCAGTGAAACAACGTGATCTCTTAACATTGACATCATGCTTAACTGTAACTGCTTTTGTGCTGGTGTCTCTGCCAGTTGAAAGGCGTAATAACCATATAACGCCATATAGTTATAGTCATAGGCATCCGGGTTTTTAGCGATTTCAACATCTACCAGACTGGCCCCTTCAGTATGAGCGCGCGACAGTAAATCAAAAGTCGCTTCATCGTTAAACAATTCTCGGACGACTGGCGTGACACCTAATGCCAAAATTAGCGTATCCGTTGCTTTGGCTACAGACATCGGATTTTGTGCTGTGATTAAATTTTTGTCCTGAGCAACATAGGGCAACATCGGTTGATTAGATACAAAGCGCGCTCCACGCTTTTCCAGTTCGGTTTGCAGGATAAACGGGTAGTGTTCGATATGTTCTTTCTTAAATGCGCGATCTTCAACTTCAGTGAAGCTACTCATCAATTTGCCATGAACAAAATATCGGCCGTCAGTTGATTTAATGTTGACCAATGCCGCAGGACCATGACATACCGCTGCAATGGGCTTGTCATGTTTAACAAAGGTTTGAATAAATCGTTGAGTATCAGCATGTATCGGTAGATCGAACATGGCGCCATCGCCACCGACTATAAACAGTCCGTCATAAGATTTATTCATTGCTTGTTTAGCCGATAGCGTATTTGATAACTGAGATAACGCGGGGGTATGATTTTTAAATGATTGAATATAAGGAAGGTGGTCTTTGTTATCTTTGACTAAAACAGCACCTCCCTTTGGGCTGACAATATCAACAATAATATTATTACCCACGAGGGTTAAATAGCTCTGAGCCAGTTCTTCCTGATCGTAACTCAGCGCGGGATTACCTTGACTTGCATATCCTGAAATCACCATAGCTACACGCTTTGGATTGCTACCTGTGTCGGCATTTGCCACGGTCACTACATTGCTGATAAACAGGCAAAGTGCCACTAATAATCTGCTCATTTTTGTCTCTCTTGATTTAACAGTAAGTAGAGACTAAAGCATCGCGTGTCGTAGTTTTGTGAAGGATGCCATCTGACACCACGTTATATTAAATATGCAGCGTTAATTGAAACGTTCGGTCCGCCACATCCACCTGAACATGCCAGCTATAAACATCAGCAATACGTTGTATCAAACTGAGTCCATGACCCATTCCCTGACTGCTTTCGCCCTTTTCACCACTTTTTAATGGATCTGTTGGCGGCTGTTTTTGGTAGTGGTTCGTAAAAGTGATTTCGGTTTCGTCAATGAGAACGGATACGGAATAACCCGCGGTGTAATGCACAATATTAGAAAGTACATTGTTAAATAAGATACTCACGAGATTGCGGTTAACCGCACGAAAAATATCTTTGTCACACGCTATTTCAAACGCAATATTCTGACCTTTGTCTGAATAATTAATATCCGGATTATTTAATAAACACTGCTCAAACAATGCAGTGAGATTAGTTCGGGTTACCAGCGTCGATTCCTTACGAGCCAACGCAAGTAAAGTTTCTGTTGTCTGTTCCAGTCGAACATTCGCATCACGTAATGTTTGCCATTCATCATCCGATACCTGCAACATCGGTTTGGCCAGAATATTACGAGAGATCGCTACGGGCGTTCTGATTTCATGGCTGACATCTTTGGTAAAATGGGTTTCTCTTATTAAAGTTTGCGTCAACCGTTCAAATGTATTTTGCATTATCTCCGCCAACTGACCAATTTCATTCCCTGGGTAATCTCCTGAGATAACAATGTCTTCAACATTCTTCTCACTAGCCACCTGGTTGGCGAGTTGATTCAATGGATAGGTTATTTTTCTCGCTTTACGCAGTGCGATCACTGCAACGACAACACAAAGAAACACACTTAATAACGCCAATAGCCACAACACGCCCGGCAGAAATTCCCTGCTGACCTCATAGCCTTCTACATCGGCAGCTAATACGTAAACAGTATTGCCAAGCGTGAACAACTGGATATGAACCGTTCGACCATCCGGGTGTTGGAATTCAATTTTATCGGGCTTACTCCGCTGTTCTTCCTTAAATTGTTGCGGCAATCCCCGCCAGTCTTCGTGTAATGTCATGTAGGAAGGACGGGGATCAATGAGATCGCCAGTCGCCTGGTAAACTTCCTGAATATAAGTTGCTTCGTCGTAGACCTGACGATTGAAAATATTGTCCTCAACCATCCATGAATAAGCTAACAGCAACATGCTGTAAAACAAGGATATTGCGAGTACGACTGTGACTAACAGCTGACTCAGTTCAGCGTTAATAGATCGGGACGAGGCATTAAAATGTGCTTGCATGAGCGTATTGCATTCCTGGAGCGTGTTAACCTTTTCAGGTGGATTTTTCAGCAATTTGTCGCGTGTTTATACCAGGCTTATTGTTGCGTCGTGTAGCTTTTCTACATAAGCAGGCTGAAACGTAACAGAAACGTGCGACAAGCGCTGTCTATAGCACCGTTTAATCATTGGATTAGAACAAAATTTCACCCAAAAAGGTCAACGCGCTCTAAGTAACCAACTTAAACCCGATACCATGTACCGTTTTAATCATGTCACGTTCAAAAGGCTTGTCGACCGTATTGCGTAGCGTATAAATATGGCTGCGCAGGGCATCAGTCTCTGGCATATCATTGCCCCACACTTTTTGATTGAGTTCTCGTTTGCTAACCGCATTTGGATACGCTGATACCAACGCTTGTAAAACAGCGAAGTCCGTTTTCGATAGCGATAGTTGCTGGCCTTGTCTAAAGACAACCTTTTGACCCGAATCTATCGTTAATTCGCCAAGCGTGATGGATTTCTTTTGATGGAGTTGAGCCCGCCGACTAAGGGCCAGGCAACGCATGTAAACCTCTTCAAGCGCAAAAGGTTTAGTTAAGTAATCATCTGCACCAACTTCAAAGCCATGCAGCTTATCATTCAGGCTGTCCCGTGCCGTTAGCATCAAAACCGGTAAATGATTATCTGCTTTCTGCTTTAATGTTTCACACAACCCATACCCATCAGTATCTGGCAACATTAGATCAAGAATGACCAGATCAAATGAGCTGTGTTCCATCAACTGTAATGCAGCTTTTCCCGTCGCCGCATAGTCCATCGTAAAACCTTTTTCTTCAAGATAATCAATAATCTGCCCTGCAATCTCTCGATTATCTTCTACAAGCAAAACAGACAGTATTCTTGCCGACATAACAGACTCCTGAGATACCTTATTGTGGGCTTTCATCAATTAATCTTAACGCTTTTTCGATAGCCATGTCCTGCTCGTTAGTCACGCTGTTTGCCGTTGTTTTCACCGTATAATCGGGCACGACCTGAGTTCGCCTGGTATTACCATTGGGCCGAACCAGGAGCCTGGTCGTCACATAAGCTCGCAATTGAGAGTGTGGAAGGTTGAATAAATTGCCCTGCGCAGACTGATTCGCATAGCCACCTGTCGGCTCACCGACCAATGTAGCGAATTTGTTATCTTGCATCGTGGTCGCAAACACGATTGCAGCCGAGTAGGAGACAGGCCCAACGAGTACGTAGCGCTTGCCCGTAAACCGATTAGGGGAGCTGGTCGGCATTTCCCAATCCGTCCATTCCGTCGACTTAATTTCACCCACTTTGCCTTTGTATCCAAACCACCCCCGGTTATCCTGATTTAATTTCTCTTGCAGAGAAGAGATTAACCTGAATGGCTCATCGGCCAGATAACTCGCTAAATACGCAACGGTATCCGTATTACCACCGGGATTATCACGTATATCGATAATCAGATTATCAATATTCTGCTGTTTGAGTTCTTCAAATGTCGAATCCACGAATGTTTCAAACTCATCTGGCGGCACATCAAAATGACTTACATATAAGTAACCCGTGGTGCTGTTTAACCGTTCCCAATAATGTTCTGGATTCCCTTTGTCACTTGAGTGCCATTGTTGATTACTCGTTACCGTTACTATTTGTCGCTCGAATTCAATACTAAAATTGTCAATCCACCCGTATGTTGACCACAACATTACAGGAAAACGTCGAGCAACAATGTAATGACGTAATAATGCGGTTTCACCGCCCACATATTGCTGCAAATTTGCCAGCAAAGACTTAACTGGCACACCATTTACAGATTTGATGGGGGTGCCGGCTCGCAGTCGATGCGCGTTATATTGGTAGTCTCGATGCAATACCAGCAACCCTTCACTGGTAAATTTCACGTCAAAGGGAAAAGGCACATGGCCTGTTTCTTTCAATACATTAAATTCTTGATAAGGCCACAATAGAAAAGAGTGCCCATCCCCAAAAGCATGATTAAGTTGACCGACTACCCGATAAAATTCAACTCGGGTTAGTGGTTTCTTGAGGCTTTGTTTTAACGCCTGGGACAATCGGTTAATTGCATCTAAACTTGCATAACCCGGCAAGTCTGGATGTCGTGCCACGACACCCGCTACCAACGCATCAATGTCCCTCGACATCTGTTCAACGGATAATGTTTGTTTCATCAGTTCCTGATTTTCAAGTTCAGGAAAAATATCCAGATGCGCATTCTGACACCCTGATATCAAGCACAAAAAAAGGATTAAACACACCAGCCTGTACAACATAAACACCTCAAACTTCTTCGAAATCCTGGCAGTTTAAATGTATTGCTGTGAAGGTTTTGTGAGGACAACAAACTTAGCCAACAAGCACCATCGTCACGACTTCTCTTATCAGGACACCCATCGATTTAGAATGGATGTCCACATTAGCTCTTATTTGTAAATAAAGAGTATAAATATCTTCCCGATTTACAGTTCAAATAGTCCCTTGTCGTAAAGATGATACATCTGCTAACCTGCAAAAATTAATAGATAACATTCGTTTAACGTTTCAGATTAATTCGAATACATGCCTGGACTTATCAGGGATTCATATAACAAACGGAAATTTTTCGCTTAGGAGGAAAAAGTGAGAATATTTACATTAATCGCAGGATTACTTTTTAGTACACAAATAGTAGCTGCAAATACCTGTAATAATACGGGTTGTATATCTACGATATCGTTACTTTATACAACTGCTAATGGACCTGTTTATATCGGCACACCACAAGATGAAAAACTTGCTAACTGTACGCCAGTTAAAAATGTTTATTTCACGCTGAATACAAACTCAAAAAATGCTCAGGAAATTTACTCAACGTTGCTGGCTGCGTATATGGCAGGAAAGAAAGTCAAACTTCGAATTATTGAGGGCAGTTCGAATTGTGAATTATCATACGTAACGCTGGATTCAACACACTAAAATTGACAAATCCTCGTGCCCTTATCAGGACACCCATCGTTTTAACATGGGTGTCCACGTTAACGGTGCCATCAAATCTGGGCTCTACCGGCCAGATTCAACCTCACCAAACCGCACTGTCATCACGACTTTTCTTAGCTGGACACCCATCGTTCTAACAAGGGGTGTCCACGTAAGCTACACCATCAAATTCAGGCGCGAACAGGCAGATTTAACAACCGCAAACCGCACCGTCATCGCGATTTTTCTTAGCTGGACACCCATCGCTTTAACATGGGTGTCCACGTAAGCTACACCATCAAATTCAGGCGCTACCATGCAGATTTAACCTCGCCAAACAGCACTGCCATCGCGACTTTTCTTATCAGGACACCCATCGATTTAGCATGGGTGTCCATGTTAACTACTCCATCAAAACTAGATGCTATCTGCCAGATTCAACCTCACCAAACCGCACTGTCATCGCGACTTTTCTTATCAGGACACCCATCGTTTTAGCATGGGTGTCCACGTAAGCCGTTCTTCAAATTCGGGCGATAGCCCGCTCCTTGCGCTAAATCACATTTACAAACACAGAGCCGCCAGATTATGCTTGCCGCCACGACTAACGACCACAAAAAATTGCTATGACAGAAAAACCGTATCCAGTTGGCACGCCAGGGAAAAAATGGGGTGACGACGAAAGAAAAGCCTGGTTTGCTCGCCAGACCATAAAACGCTCTTATCAGGATGAAGTCATCAATAAGATTGATGCGTTAAAAGAACGACTAGATGTTCATCAGTATGGTTCGCTTTCCTATGATGAAGCCCGTTATCCCCTGTTTATGATCCGCACGAAGAATCCTGATGCCAGTAAACCAACGATTCTGGTTACTGGTGGTGTTCACGGGTATGAAACCAGTGGTGTTCAAGGCGCAATTCGCTTTGCCGCCACCGAAGCGGAACGTTGGAGCGAACACTTCAATATCATCATCACGCCCTGCATCAGCCCCTGGGGTTACGAAACCATTAATCGCTGGAATCCAAATGCGGTTGATCCAAATCGTTCATTTTATACAGACTCACCGGCTGAAGAATCCGCTCAAGTGATGGCCGCAGTCAAAGGGTTAAATGTGGACATACTGGCGCATTTTGATCTGCACGAAACCACCGATACCGACAACTCAGAGTTTCGTCCTGCGCTGGCGGCGCGTGATGCTGTCGAACATACCAACTGGAATATCCCGGACGGGTTTTATGGCGTAGGCGATACCGAAAACCCACAACCGGCTTTCCAGAAAGCGATTATTGAGTCGGTGGAAAAGGTGACACATATTGCGCCCGCCGATGAAAACGGCTGTTTGATTGGTGAACCGTTACAACAACACGGTGTGATCAACTACGCGAAGGAAAAACTGGGACTTTGCGGAGGCTTCACTAACGCAATCTATCGAACGACTACGGAAGTGTATCCGGACAGCCCAAAAGTTGATGATGAAAACTGCATAATCGCCCAGGTCGCAGTCATTAATGGTGGATTACAGTATATTCTGGATCACCACGCATAAACTGAACTGGAAACAGCGATCTACGCAACGCCATTGATGACTGTTTCCAGTAAAACCTCCTATCTCCTCCCTTACTTTTGTGAAAGTATGTACCTACGGTATGTTGAATTTATGTACAAATCGCGCCAGGATGTAAACGCTTACATCCAATAAAATCAGGAGCACGGTATGAAAAACAATAAATACATCAACACCGGTTTACTGCTCTCCACAGCGGTTTTTTCAACATTAGCACTGGCTGAAACCTGTCAAAATCCAGTCCCTGTCTGGGCAGATGAATTTGATGGCACGGCTTTGGATACAACAAAATGGGAACCGATGATCGGCGACGGTTGTAGCTATGGTATTTGTGGCTGGGGTAATAACGAACTTCAGTATTACAAAGCAGAAAATGCCACCGTAGCTAACGGCATTTTAACCATTACAGCCAAAAAGGAACGTGTTCAGGCCAAAAGCTATACGTCTGCGCGGCTTCGCACGATGAACATGCCCAATGGCGGGCAGTGGAAATATGGTCGATATGAAGCCCGCATTAAACTTCCTGACGGCACAGGCACCTGGCCAGCTTTCTGGATGCTACCAACCGACCCTGATCAAGGCTGGCCCATGAGTGGTGAAATCGACATCATGGAAGCGACAGGTCAGGCCGACATGGTGGCATTCGGTACAATCCACTATGGTCAACCCTGGCCAGACAATGAATGGACCAGCGGCCGGATGTTAAAACAGCCTGATGCCTGGTCTGATGATTTCCATGTTTACGCCGTTGAATGGGAGCCCGGTGAAATCCGTTGGTATATCGATGATGTACTCTATTCCACCAAAACGCCGTCGGACATGAGTAATCCGGATTTCTGGACGTTCGATAATTACAACTACCATTTCTTACTAAATGTTGCAGTCGGCGGCAGCATTGGCGGGTGGGTCGACGACACGATGATGCCGCAAACCATGGATATAGACTACGTGCGCGTTTATGACCTTGGACAAGCAGCGATGACTGGCGAACATATTGTAGAACCGGGCAGTACAGAAACCTATAGCGTGACAGGCGCACCTGCAGGCTCCAGTTATAGCTGGACGGGACCGGACGGACAAACATCATCCGGTAGCACTTTTAATGTCAACTGGAGCACCCAACCTGGCTCCGTAAATCTGACGGTGACCAGTAGTTGCGGCACACAGCAACTGGCGATGGATGTACATGTATCACCTGAGCAATCTTTATCTGCGATGCAAGATGATTTTGAAGGTGCTCGTGCCATCAGCTACACCAGCTGGACTGGTGCGTTTAACCAGGCCGCAGCAAATCCGGGTAGCGACACAATCAACAGCTCATCCGTTGTAGGTCAGTACACCCGAGACGCGGGCAGCCAATGGGATGTTATCGCTGGTACAGTCACCGACATTCCAAATGCGGCGCTATTTGTCTCTGGTGAAAATGCCTTCTACCTTGATGTTTACACCGCAGCGCCCGTTGGTACCGAAATCCTGATTCAACTGGAGAACAGCGGCACCGCAACTTCATCCAATTATCCTACCGGACGCCATTCCAAATACATTGCGCATACCAGCATTCAGCAGGGCTGGGAGCGTTTGAAGTTTGTATTGGAAGACAGAATCGACGGTCAAACGGGTGATAATCAAGTTGATACTCTGGTGTTACTTATTGATCCTGACGCATTCTCAGGCGATACCTGGTATCTGGATAATTTAAGCATTTATGCCCCGGATACGGGTGGTAATGATCCGGCGACCTCGGTACAAGTCTCTAATTTAACAACCGGAACTGCGTCTGCGAGTAAAGGTAAGAAATTTGGTACTGCTACTGTGACGATGCTCGACAACCTTGGCAATCCAGTCATAGGAGAAACTGTTACCGGGCAATTTTCTGGTAGCTGGAATGAATCAGCAACCGGCACCACTGACAGTGCTGGTAATGTATCCTTCCAGACAACCAGCAGCTTAGGTGGCAGTGTTACCGTCAATTTTTGCGTCTCATCTGTAAGCGGTGACTTACCGCTTACATCCAGCGCTAATACTTGTCAGTAACACCTCTCTGTCGCGCGGTACGCTGGATCTAAACGGCTCATCGTACCGCGCAAAGCTTGCAAATCCCCGCCACCACCCTACAATGCTCTGGCACGTTTAAATACAAGGAGTTAAGGATGAACATCAATGCAACACTGCTTGGGCAGGTAACTATTCTGTTTGCGGTTCTCGTCGCATTCTGTTGTTACTACTTATCAAAACGCACCACCGGACACCCAGGATTAAATGCCACTATTGGTTTTTTACTATCAATGATTCCACCACTTGGGCTTATTTATCTGGCACTGTTAACCACGCAATACAGCAAAAAACATTGTCGAGACTTCAGTCGCTAACAACTGATAATACGTCATCAACATCATGAACAAACGACAGAAAAATCAACAAGAAACCATTGCTTGCATTCATTGTCAGCAACCGATTCATCCCAATGCTGCCGTTTGCCATCATTGTAATTTGCCTCAGGGAAAGAAACGCTTTCTACAATCCAGTCATTTAATTCTCTCCCTGATCATTGCTTTTCTCGGTGTGCTAACAGCCACAGTTCCCGTCATACAAAAAGCACTCAAACCCGAATCATCATCCGTCAGTCTGGAATTTGCGTTTAGCAAACCGGATTCGGGTTATTTTATTGTCAATAATACGGGTTCACGTCCGGCCCTATTGCGTGAGTTACGCCTGTCTTTTGGTCATCAGTATTATGCAACGTTTGACTGGACCGGACTCAGCAAAAATACGCAGGAACTCAGCCAGAAAGACAGCGCTCAGATTTATCGTTTCTCTCACCAACAGCTGATCGGTAAAAACCCGTTTATTTTTAGCTACGTTTCCGGCGAACATCAGGAATCTCTCGCTGCTTATGAGTTTGGCTGGCAGGAATATTTTCCCGGTTTTGCCAGACAAGATAGCTGGCAAGTTGACTGGTGTGGCATCTTTACCAGTCGATTACAAACCATCGTTGATCAAGGCATCGTGCAACAGCTGGATGAGATTGACGTGGTGTATTACAACGATATCGATCAGACTTACCCATCAAAATCGGCAAGGATCAATACATTTATCGATCATTTCACAGAACGTGAAATTCCAATCCCAGCCGAGCATGAAGACGCTATTGAACACTTTCTGGAAGCAAGACAACTTACAACGCATCTCCAGAACTGTCTGACACAACAACCGGTTTCACTGGAACTGGACATTGTCAATTCAACCGGACAGCCGCAAACGCTGACCAGCAACATCCCTTACCCTGCCATTAAAGACTTTATCGCGCCGCTGCTACTGGGTCAGCCAGCCATGTCCTGGAAAACAGTGGACTATTTTTTTGTTGATTAGCGTGAAAAACAAATAACACTAAAAACTTGTTCTATGTCACGTTAATAGAAACTTTCCGCGTTAAAATCCGTTTCCCTTTTAGCACATTAATCACTGAGGAAACCGATGAATTCGCTCTCATACACCGCATTACTCGCCGTTATTAGCACCCCATTTCTCTCGTCACCGGTTATCGCACAACAACCCCAACCAGGCCCACATCTTGATCAAACCCGTGAAATATCCGCTGTAGAACAAACGCAACGCATGATAGTTCACTTCTCGCCAGATCAGCCTGTCAGTGAGTTCTCCCCAGCACACCTACTCAGTCAACATCTCCACACACCAGTTTCTGTGCTTAACACCTTGCCACGCATGAATGCCGCAGTTGCCTTACTCACGTCACAACAAGCCAGACAATTGAGCCAACTCACTACTGTGCTTGCCATCGAG
This sequence comes from Alteromonadaceae bacterium, assembly GCA_965656875.1. Lineage (GTDB taxonomy): Bacteria > Pseudomonadota > Gammaproteobacteria > Enterobacterales > Alteromonadaceae > CBFHMJ01. The sequence continues at coordinate 14,160 of CBFHMJ010000021.1, read as the reverse complement.
CCAGACCAGCCCCGCACCATTCAGTTTCAACGGGAAGGCTATGCTTTACCGATGATTCAGGCGCTGGATATTCCACTGGCGGTCGATCATCCGCAAAAGGTCTGTGTGATCGACACCGGTGTCGCCAGTGATCATCCGGACATTCCCACCGCTAATCTCAATGGCGAAGTCAGTAATACCCTCAGTGAAAACATTAATCTCGGCAACTGGTTTGATGATGATTATGGACACGGCACCTTTATCACTGGCTTGTTAACCGCCATTGATGATCGAGAGGGGATTCAGGGTGTCGTTGGCGACGGTAGTCTGGCAGTGCATCAGGTGAAAGTCATTCATAACCCGAATTACTGGCAATTATGGAGTTCTGATGTCATTGCCGGCATTGATGCCTGTCTGCAAGCAGGCAGTACCGTGATTAACCTGAGTATTGCCGGACGCCACAGCACGCAAGCGGAACAAGCCGCCGTCACGCAGGCCTTTGAAGCCGGTGCGCTCTTAGTCGGCGCAGGCGGTAATCGTGGTAGCAACGATTATTTTTATCCTGCCAGCTATGACGAAGTGATCGCGGTGAATGCGGTAGATTCCCTCCAACAAGGCTGGCGCTATAACCAACATCATGACCAGACCGAACTGGTTGCGCCCGGTGTGGGTGTTCGTTCGACGATGCCAGATAACCGTTATGCAAACTGGGATGGCACCTCTGTTGCAGCCCCTTTTGTCTCAGGAGCTGCGGCGTTGGTGTGGAGTCACTTTCCCGATTGTTCAAATGCCAATATTCGTGATGCATTGCAACAATCAGCGTTAGATTTAGGCGATGCAGGACGCGATGATCAGTATGGATTTGGCCTGGTTCAAACGCAGGCTGCTATTGATTATCTGACACAGCGCGGTTGCAGTTCAGGCAGTGGCGATTCCATGGCAGGTCAAGTCATCACGACTCGCCGCAACTACCCAAATGTAGATACCGATTTTCACTCTTCACCGATTGATTCCGTAGTGGTCGATGGCAACAGCGATGCTTTCGTCATTCAGGGTCATGCCTCAATTGATCTGGATCCCAATCAGATCCTGATTGACTTTAGAAACTCAAACTCATTTGGTTCGACCAATGGGTTTAACGGCTATACCTTCCGAGGCTTTCAAACCCCCATCAAGCAAGTCACTGTCGAACAATCAGGTATTCACGTCAAAAACACCGAATGGGGTGACGACTACATCTACATTCATCTGGAAGGCGGATTTACTGCCAGCTCATGGGTGAAGCTGCATCTCACATTTTGATAAGAGCGCCATGCAACGATTCATTAAATGAATTTATTTTAAATATGTATCATTTATAGAAACTTATGTTGTATATTACGTGCCCTTATATTTTGTAACCATTAAGGGTAATTATGAACCGCCTTTCTTTAACGAAAATTGCATTAGTCGGCTGCATCTCGGCAGCCGGCATGGCATCGGCTTCAGTGTTCGCGATGAACGATATTTCAGCATCTGATAACACCGCGACCCTCACGGCAGTTAATCCAACACAATTGCACCGGACCATTATTCGTTTCCAACCATCTGTTAACCCTGTCGAAGCGACATTTGAATCGGTGATGAGTACTTCAGGCAACGCATCAGTTTCACTGCTGGAAACCTTGCCCTCTATTCACAGCGCCGTCGCCTTACTCACTGCCGAGCAAATACAGTCACTCAGCAAACACTCAGCCATTGTATCGGTTGAACCTGACCAAAGGCGCACCGTTCAGTTTCAACGGGAAGGCTATGCTCTGCCGATGATTCAGGCGCTGGATATGCCACTGGCGGTCGATCATCCACAAAAGGTCTGTGTTATCGACACCGGTGTCGCCAGTGATCATCCGGATATTCCCACCGCTAATCTTAGTGGCGAAGTTAGTAATACCCTCGGTGAAAACATCAATCTGGGCAACTGGTTTGATGATGACTACGGACACGGCACCTTTATCACCGGCCTGTTAACAGCCATTGATGATCGAGAGGGGATTCAGGGTGTTGTTGGCGATGGTAGTCTGGCAGTGCATCAGGTGAAAGTCATTCATAACCCGAATTACTGGCAATTATGGAGTTCTGATGTCATTGCCGGCATTGATGCCTGTCTGCAAGCAGGCAGTACCGTGATTAACCTGAGTATTGCCGGACGCCACAGCACGCAAGCGGAACAAGCCGCCGTCACGCAGGCTTTTGAAGCCGGTGCGCTCTTAGTCGGCGCAGGCGGAAATCGTGGTAGCAGCGATTATTTTTATCCTGCCAGCTATGACGAAGTGATCGCGGTGAATGCCATAGATTCCCTCCAACAAGGCTGGCGCTATAACCAACATCATGACCAGACTGAACTGGTTGCGCCCGGTGTAGGTGTTCGTTCGACGATGCCCGGCGATCAGTATGCCGTCTGGGACGGTACATCCGTAGCAAGCCCCTTTGTCACCGGTGCTGCCGCATTAGTCTGGAGTCGCTTTCCTGATTGTTCAAATCAAGAACTTCGCAACGCCCTGCAACAATCAGCGTTAGATTTGGGTGATGCAGGACGCGATGATCAGTATGGATTTGGCCTGGTGCAGGTACAGGGAGCAATTAACTGGTTGACACAGAACAATTGTGGCAATCAATCAATGATTGGTGATGTTATTACCACTCGAAGAAATTACCCAGCTATAGGCACTGATTACGGTGTAGGTCCTATCACAACAACAGTCGAAGAAGGAAATAGTGACGCTTTCTTAAGAGGACGCGGTCTGAGAATCGACATAGAAAGTGATTACATTTATTTTGATTTTCTGGATAGATCACTATTTGGCGGTGGAGAAAATACATTCGATGGCATCACTTTCAAAGGGTTCAGCAAGCCAGTTAAGAATGTCACTGCGACAAGTGTAAACATTACCGTCTACGACATTGAGTGGGGTGATGATTATATCTATGTCAATCTCACCGGTGGTTTTAACTCATCATCCAGTATCAGGCTGGATGTAACCTTCTAATATTACATTACTTGCTAACAAAAAGCTCTGCGCTATTAACCAGCATCAGAGCTTTTTTCAAAGACTTACTCAAAAACTGAACGTGTTAACTTGTTTTCGCTTCCGCCCTCGCCTTCATCATCTTCAATAACCCACGATGAAAATCACTAAAAATAAATTCACCCCAGATTCGCGAATACCAACTGTAATTTGTTCTGTCCTGAATAACCGTATGCAGCTTCAACACAGTTTCCCCCTGCTCATTCACCGCAATATCATAACCACCGGTTAGTGGCGAAAAGTATTTGCCGCCTAACTTAATGTGCTGGTCTAACGCATCATCTGGCATCGTCGCCTGGTCAAAGATAAATCGGTAATACATACGCTTACTCGGTTGCCATTGGGTAATCTGCTCTTGAAACGTAACGCCCTTTTCCCAGTAACTGGTGCGAATTGCACCAGCTTCCGGCGATGAGTGCATATCCGCTCTGACAGGCTTTGGAATACCGATCAGATGCGTAAACGTTAGAGGGAGTTCATCGTCAGCAATCGTGCTAACAGCGGCCAGTTCAGCAAAAACTTGTTCTGGTGTTGCCTGAACCACGATTTCATCTTCGACCGTGTAAACAAACGATAAATCTACCCATTTCGCTTCAATAGGTGACATCACCAGCGGTAGTAATAAGATGGAGGACAGCACTTTATTCCGCGAACGGTCACTAAATTTTTGCTGTAAAAAGCTGCCAAGTACTCCGCCACATCCACCAAACAGCAAAAATGCTGGTGACGCTATAATCAAACAGATAACGCCTTCTATCAGAGTAAATAAGCTGACCAAAATGACGATCAATAACGATTGTAAACCCAGAACAAACATATTCCGGTTTTTCGGATCTGGCTCTTCCGACGTAGCCAGCCAACCGGTAACCATACCAGATACAAACGGATAGACCAGAATAAAGGTCATACTAACCACTGAAAGCCCAGGCACATCCAGCAAGTGAGAAAAGCGAAATATGATTGCTACTATGAGCGCATAAAACACTGCTGATAATCTATTAAACGTCACGCTGGTTAATTGCCATGCCATTGTCTACGACTCCTTTTCCTTTTACATTGACGGTACGTTTTAAACGATTGTTTCTCCGTCCCGTAACGTTAATACTTCTACCCCTGTTTCCGTCACCAGCACGGTGTGTTCTGACTGAGCAGACAATTTGCGATCTTTAGTTACCACCGTCCAGTTATCTTTCATCAATGTCACCCGATGAGTACCAATGTTAATCATGGGTTCAATCGTAAATGTCATGCCAGGTACCAGGATCACATCACTACCACCTTGTTTGTAGTGAACAACTTCCGGTGCTTCATGCATCTTCGCACCAATACCATGACCACAATAATCACGAACCACAGCATAGTTATACGTTTTTGCCATTGCTTCTATTGCATTGCCAATGTCGTCAAGATGTGCGCCCGGTTTTACCTGTTTGATTCCAGCGTATAAACAAGCCGTGTTCGCTTCAATCAGACGTTTTGCCATCACGCCAGGTTCACCAGCGACGAACATTTTACTGGTGTCGCCATGATATCCATCCAGTTCCACCACCAGATCAACATTCACAATATCGCCTTTTTTCAGGGCTTTATCATTTGGAATACCATGACAAACCACATGATTCACCGATGTACAGGTCGCATGCTGATAACCGTGATAACCAACACAGGCCGCATTAGCTCCGTTCTGGTTGATAAAACGGTGACACTCAGCATCAATTTGTGCGGTAGTCACACCGGGCGTAATGAAGGATTCAATATGTTGCAGGGTAAGTGCCGCGATTTTACTGGCAGCGCGAATTTTTTCGATTTCTTCCGGAGATTTGACGTACTGTTGACTAACAGACTGAAGCATAAACACGGTTTCCTGGTTAATAGCACGGGCGGCGAACACCGCAAAACCCGCTCAGTGTAAAACGAATGACGGCAATAACCAAAATCTCATAAAGTTTTTGCTTGTCATTCACGCCTGTTCACGGCGAAAATAACGCAAACTCAACAAGTAGTTAAAGCTTTCATGACAATCAATACCGTACAACCACTTTCTTTTTCTAATCCCGCGATTAAGGGATTTCAATGTCAGTTCGATCTCGAACGTTATCAGGATACTGACTACACCCGGCTGAATGTTCGTCGCTCAGACAATCACGATAAATGTGTGAAAAAACGCAAAGCCGAATATCTGGCAGGTCGCCATATGGCTGCTCTGGCATTAAAAGAACTGGGTATTGAACATGTGGATGTCACCACAGGCGAGAATCGCTCACCGGTCTGGCCTTACGGCATTGTCGGCGCGATCAGCCATAATAACGCCACTGCGATGGCCGTTGTTGCTCGCCGGTCGGTCATCAGCCATATCGGGCTGGACATCGAAACCCTGATGAAACCGCAACTGGCCGACGATATCGGTCACACCATCATCACTGAACAAGAAAAACAAACGCTCGCCTCATTGACGGGCATGCCGCATCATCAAAGCCTGACCCTGGCGTTCTCCGCCAAAGAGAGCATCTTTAAAGCCCTTTATTATGATGTCACCAACTACTTTGGCTTTAATGCCGCCATTGTTCATGATTTTAATGCGGAGAAACAAACCATCACCTTTTTGTTGAACGAAGATCTAACCCCACGCTGGACCGTTGGCGTGCCACTCACGCTTGGCTTTGAATTTACGGGTGATGATGTGATGACCTGGCTGGTGATTGAGAATGGTGAGACAAATTGAATCTATTACAACAATAAATAACTATATTGTTATTCCACAACATTTTTCAAAATTCGGCGTTTCAAATCCATTTTTATAGCACTGTAATCTGCATCTGATTTTTGCAGGTAGATATGAACTGCTTTGTGGCAGTTTGGGCATAATAATACTAGATCTTCAGGTTTAACTTCGTATTCATGATCGCAGTTTTTCAGAGGTATCTTATGGTGAGCTTCAATATAAGGTTCACCATACATTTCTTCAAAATTTAGATTACAGATATCACAAAACCACTCGTTCAAATATTTTGCTACCTCAACGACAGAGCGATTCCTCTCATACTTACGATGTGTAACATATCTGATGTCACCTTCCTTAAAAATGTATGTTGTTTTTTCACTTAAACCATCAACTAATACTTGTTGAGAACCTATTTGTGACTTAAGTACGACATACTTTGCTTTTTGGTCACTAACATAAAAACGCCCTTCAAACTTTCAGGATTTCTCTTTTTCAGTAAAAAGTAAAATGGGATAACCATATAATGGTTGATCAACCAATACCCGGTTAGCTTTCTCGGCTAAATTTATAACGTCCTTTCTAGCTTTAAACGAGTAGTTATAAGAGCTTTTGTCATCATCAACCCAGCCATCAAATTCATAAGAACCAGGTCTAGTTTTTATTATCACCGCCTTAACAGCTGGTAACTTCCCTATCCAGTTAATTCCCTGTTGAGGTGTATTACCAACTTGATTCTCTTCACCATCCCAATGGGAAGAATTCCTAACTTTGGAAAACTGGATCAAATCAAACAAATTGCGTTTAGTAACTGATTGATCTTTTGTAAGAAACAACAATTCTCTCGGTTTACTAATTACCATATAAATATCACTGTTATATCAAAGCATGTCGACGCTAATTAAGGTACTACAAGTTCATTCTAAAGGTCTTTATCTTTTTGAAAAGAAGTTTTGGTGAAGAGCTAATATTGCAAGGGAGATATCTTAGAAGATTATTGGAATTGTCATGAAAAACATGAAGTAAAAAACAGTAGAGAAAGATAAACCAGCAGCAGCCAGAGAATCCAACTACTGCTTAACGATCAATCAGGATTACTCAACAATATCGAACGTAATCGTTGAATCGTCCGTCATATTTGCGATCTGAGTCGCAAGATTAGCGCGAGTGCGCATACCGCTAACGGCCTTGATCGGATATAAATTTTCAACCACGAATTCACCACCGCAGGTAAACGGGGTCATTGGCATTAAACGGAATCCAAAGGGTAATGAACCATTCTTTTCCTGCCATTGATTAGCCAGAGGATGTCCAGTCCACACCGGATAGTTATCCAGCAGAACTTGCGCCCACTCTTCCAGGTTTGACGCAAATGACTCTAGCTTTGCGGTCTCAGCATCGAACAGACAAATTTTGTCCTGATAAAAACAGAACTGATGCCCAAAGATATCTTCTGCAAAAAAGAAAATATCTTTTACCAGATCACCATAATGACCAATCCATAAATCAGGATTATTCCACTGCTCCAGACTGATGTGCTCTGTTTTTCCCGTTGGAAACACATGTAACGCCGATTCAAACGCATAGAAACCATTTCTGGCTGATAACAATTCAGCCAGTTCCAGACCGAAACGACCGGCATTAACCACTAAGTCGTCCGAAATAACCGCCGGATCAGCCCCTAAAGAAGGCGTAGACAGTGACAGCAGTTTATTAAGATATTGTCCCATAACAGGTTCCCCACGTTATTTTTCTACTCATTTCCACCCTGAATTAGTACACAAAAGTATTCCAATCACAGTAAAAACGAAAGGCTCGCTTGAAAATTAACCTGTTGATTAAAAAGAAAATAAATAGCGAGTTAGTTTGTAATGAAGTTTTTTGAATCGGTTATTCTGACATAAAAAAGGAATGATGCAATGCAAGGCTGGCAATCACATAACGGCGATTAATGAACACACCGCTATTTAAAGAAGGAATATGAGCGTAAATCAAACACCAATTCGGCCGGCCATTAATACCCGGCCTTTTGCATCGCGTAATTCCAGGGCACATAACCCTTCTTCATCAGTTTCACCTTTATAAACAGATACCGCCTGATTATTTAAAAAAGCCGGACTAACAAAGCGTACATCCAACACTTTTAATGGCTTGCCTAATGCCAGTTCTGCGGTTTCCCAGCTGCGGGTGAACATCCCGAAGCCGTGTAAGACTTTTCGCTTGAACGGTGACAACTTTGCAATCAATCCAACCCAGTGAATTGGATTAAAATCCCCTGTTAACAAGGCAAAGTTCCAACCATCATTTTCAGCGACTGTCCAGCTACCCAGCCGATCAAACAGTTGTTCTTTGACCGCTTCACGAGGTTTGCTACGACGATTACGCCCCAGAATGAATACCGCATGAAAATCAACAGTCGTGCATAATCCGGCGGATTCAGTGGAGATATAAAGACGCTGCTGAACTCTGGCGCGACAATCCGCTTCAGTGATGTCGATCAGCTTACAACGAATATCCAGCGGTTCTCCCGCAGGTAATGGCTGATGCACTGTAACGCCAACCCCCTGATTGATAACACTCGACAGGTTGTAACGGGTTAATTTGAGCTGCTTTGCACAAACGGACAAAGCGAACTGAGAAAACATGTGGGAAGGAATGGTGGAATCGTCGTATGAAGTATCAAACGTTGCATTATCTGGCGCAGTCACCGAATATCGGCACCAACGACGATAATGATCAACCAGAGAGGCTTTGGGCGCGGGCAGACGAACGTTTACGTCGTCAAATTCTCGTGGGTTTTGCGTAGCACGGCGTTTTGGTTTTAACGCTGAAAAACCGATCCTGGCTAATGTTTTTAACATCGCCCCCTGATATTGAATCAGACTACATGGAACTCGGATCACTATTCGTTTCCCCCACCCTGACCATCACAAAAACGGTCATTTTTTAATCTTATTTTCACACAACGAACGGCGGATTTTATACAAATTTCAGAAAAACCAAAGTAAAAAATTAAGTTTGCGATAAGAGGTAAAAAAACTGATGAACAAATTATTCATAATAAACGTTAAAGTTCTTAATGTTTCTAAAACTAGAAAAATATTAACTCTTTGATATTTAAAATAATCGCTTCCCTTTACCGAGATTAAAAACTGCATAAATTCAGATATTTCATTTATTTAGAAATTAATAGCAAAGCTATATGAATTTTAATTATAAAATTTGAACACGTTGACCTGTGCGGATGAATTTTTCAGCAGTCTGTTGCAGTGCTTACAGGCAACAATTAAAGCGCTGAATGTCATCGTCATCAAGATTGCCTGTTTCTACATATTCATTGCCTGATTATCCATAAATTACAGTTTGCATGATCAGTTAGCGGCTTGCGGAACTATCACAACCAACTGTTTTATTTATATTTTTATTAAAAACAACTGAATTGATAAAACCGCAGGCACATATAAAACCTCCAGATGAGCTGATGAAATCGGTAATTGATTACTCTATAGTTCATCAAGAAATTCCTCGTGATAAGCACCCAATAACATGAATGATATGCCAGCTCTCGCCAATAAACTCGGGCAACTCGCCACCCAGCAATGGTTTACTGAGACCGCAATTTCCGGGGTGAAACTGTTTCGCTCAGATTATGGCAATGGCCGTTGTCCTACTGCCTACGACCCAAGCATTGTGATCATCGTGCAGGGCAGAAAGATTGGCTATCTTGGCGACAAAATCTACCATTATGATGCCAATAACTACCTGGTATTGTCCGTTGCGATCCCACTGGAATGCGAAACCATTGCCACCCCCGAAGAACCTCTACTGGGCATTTCGATCAATCTGACTCCCGGTGAAATCACCGAGCTGTTGCTTGATATCGACGATAAGCCTTTTATTCAGAGCGACACGCCCAGCGCAGTATTTTCAACGCCGGTTAGTGCTTCACTATTTGATGCCACTCGTCGATTAGTCGATTGCCTTGCAGACCCAATGGACACGAAAATTCTCGGGCCGCAAATAAAACGCGAAATCCTCTACGAGGTATTAAAAGGTGATCAGGGGGCAACCTTGAAGTCACTCACTATCAAGCAAAGTCGCCTGAGTCAGATTGAGCATGTATTGAAGATTATCCATGCCCAACTTGATCAAAAACTGGATGTCAAACGACTGGCCAGCGATGCCAATATGAGTGTTTCCGCATTCCACCAGCACTTTAAAGCAGTAACGTCATCGTCACCGTTGCAGTACATCAAGCAAACCCGATTACACAAAGCCCGCTCGCTGATGTTGCAACAAGGTTTAACGGCCAGTTCAGCGGCGTTGCAAGTCGGCTATGAAAGTGCTTCTCAATTTAGTCGAGAATTTAAAAGTTATTTTGGCCGCACGCCTTTATCTGAAGTTCAACAGCTAAAAACGTTATTGAATGCAGAAACACCGATGCAATAGTGCCTGTCCAGCATAAGGACTAACCAACTGCCCTGAGCGCGGGTGTTCACGCCCGCTTCGTAAAATCTTTCACACCGGGCAATCGTTCCCCATACAAAAACAACACTCCTTCCCCTATTCTCAAATTCCCATACAAATAAAAAGGTTTACAAGGTGGACGGTAGTAAAAATCTTGCTAAAACATTTTTCACGATTTGTGATACTGACGGGACTTTCTGGTTGACTAAACTGGAGCAGTTTTTTGATGAAGAACATGCGCCGGAAATCAATCAGGAGCATTGTTATGATAAAGAACGTTTCTTAATCAGGGAGTGTTAATGAACACACTAAATCAAAGGCCCGGCTTCTCGAAAGCCGGGTTTTTTATCATCATTATCAGCTAGTTACTAAACAGCGCCACCCGGTCAACCGTTCCCATTTCAATCTGTATGTTCATTACTCTATCGTCTAAGTACCCGTTTATATACTAACCCTGAACTCTACAACGAACAGGAACCCTTATGGATACCAAACGTTTTTACAATCTTAAGACGATCAATGACCAGTACTGGCTAAGAAACGGCGATGGCATCAACGTCGGTGGACATAGCCTGCAAGCCACTACCGATAATGTCGGCGACGAAGACCGCGCCAAATTTCTGTTTATTCGTGCCAACACCGACGACAGTAACCCCAGATATCTGATCACCAATAAAAGTTCCGGCGCTACCACTTTTTGTACAGGACACCAGGTATCCTGTGGTTTCAACGATTATGTCGATTACGCGCCGAATTCAAACGCTGAAGACTACATGGTGGAACTTGCCGATCACGCTGGCGACCGTTTCCGGGCATTTTTCCCATCAGCCAATAAATACTGGTATGTGAATCTGAACGATATGTCCGTCGATGTTCAGGCTGAATATTCAACGCTTAAACTGATCCCGGCAGAGGGCAACGTTACCCTGCCCTCTATCGAAGAAACAGGCGATATCAATATTTTGCCACCAGAATTAGATAACCCAACTCACCCACCACAAGTAGACGGTTGGCACGGCAGCAAAATCACCTGGCTTCCTTATATGATGGTCAATGACGACAGCCTCGAAAACGGCGAGATGGACGATCCACGGATAAACGACTCGACCTATTATTCACTGGAGCGCCGGGTTTACTGGTTTACCGAAGGAAAATGGTTGCTCAACAACGGCACTTCTATCGCCCAGCAACGTAAAGAAGTCACCATTCTGGGTTGGGAACAAACTGAATCCGAAACGTTCTCTCACTCAACGGGTATCGATCTTGGTCTGAACTTTAACGTGCCATTTGGCGATTTCAGTGTGAATGTTTCTTATGATTTTGGTTACAGTAGCACCGAGTCCTTCACTCAGTTTGGCAGTGTCGAAGACCACATTATTATCAAAGCACCGCCACACACCACAGTTATTGCCTGGCAAACACAAAGCGAATTCATTCTGCGCCGTGCCGATGGTCGTGAAGTCAGCCGCTGGCGTAAAAAAGATGACAGTATTCATTACGACGAATACAAACATGAAGATGGAAAGTTAGTGCTGACTAATCGTCGATCAGTCTCAGGTCGTAAAGCAATGCTGGAAGCCGCGAAGGGTTAATTCAGCTAACACTGGCACAGGCGATCACGCCAAATGCGCTTATCGCCTGCGTTGGATTTCCAATTACACTCCCAGCTACATACCCAGCGCCGCCGCGACACCCGCCCCATATAACGGATCGGCCTGCGAACAATGATCGATATGCTTTTGTTTAATTTCATCTGGAACACCATCCATCGCGCGGGCCGTATTATCGAACAGGACTTGCTGTTGCTCAGCCGACATCAGACGGAATAAATCACCAGCCTGTGAGAAATAATCCGTATCTTCCCGATGGTCCCAGTGCGCCGCTGCTCCAGATAGCGCCAATGGTGGTTCAGTGACATCCGGTTGCTGTTGCCACTCACCGTGTGAATTCGGTTCATAACCCAGGGTTCCGCCCTGATTTCCATCTATACGCATAAATCCATCGCGATGATAACTATGTACCGGACAACGCGGTGCATTAACTGGAATTAAATGATGATTCACCCCCAGCCGATAACGCTGAGCATCGCCATAAGAAAACAATCGCCCCTGCAACATTTTATCGGGTGAAAAACCAATCCCGGGCACGATACTGGCCGGATTAAACGCTGACTGCTCAACTTCCGCAAAGAAGTTCTCCGGATTCCGATTCAGTTCCATGACCCCAACATCAATCAATGGGTAATCCTTGTGTGGCCAGATTTTGGTTAAATCGAATGGATTAAACGGTGCGTCTTGCGCTTCCTGCTCCGTCATCACCTGAATTTTTAACGTCCATTTCGGGAAGTCACCGTATTCAATTGATTGAAATAAATCGCGCTGATGACTCTCTCTGTCCTTACCAATAATCGCCTCTGCCTCAGCATCCGTCAGATTTTGAATCCCCTGCTGTGACTTTAAATGAAACTTCACCCAGAATCGCTCATTTTTAGCATTAATGAAGCTGAATGTGTGGCTGCCAAATCCATGCATATGCCGATAAGTTGCAGGAATACCCCGGTCACTCATCACAATAGTGATTTGGTGCAACGCCTCAGGCAGCGACGTCCAGAAATCCCAGTTACTCGCCGCACTGCGCATATTCGTTTTTGGATCGCGTTTAACGGCATGATTAAGGTCAGGAAATTTAAGCGGATCACGCAAGAAGAATACTGGCGTGTTATTTCCTACCAGATCCCAGTTACCTTCTTCCGTATAGAATTTGACCGCGAAGCCCCGAATGTCTCGCTCCGCATCCGCAGCGCCACGCTCACCTGCGACCGTCGTAAACCGGGCAAACAATTCCGTCACCTTACCCGGCTCAGAGAAAATCTTCGCACGGGTATACTGGGTTATATCGTGAGTTACCGTGAACGTTCCGTATGCACCCGAGCCTTTTGCATGCATCCGCCGCTCGGGAATCACTTCCCGATCAAAATGTGCTAACTTCTCTAAAAACCACACATCTTGCAGTAATTGCGGCCCTCTCGGGCCTGCGGTTAATACATTCTGATTGTCACCCACCGGGCAACCAAACGCTGTTGTTAACTTTTTATCAGCCATCTCAATCTACCTGTTTGCGGTTTATTCCGTTACCGACAACGCCAGAACCAGTCGACCAGTAACACATTCATCAACCTTTAAGGTAGGAGAGCAACGCTGATTCAGCCAGTTATCAGGAATCTCGTTCCATAAATGCCACCGACAAACCGGCGGTTAAAAACATCAAGCCAGCACCTTTGTTCAGTCCAGTCACTAAACGCTGCCGCGCCTGCAATGCACCGGCAACCCGTGCTGAAAACGCACTTAATACCACCATCAACACCAGAGCTAACACGGCATACCAGGCACCAAGCTGTAACGTCTGACTGGTTAAATCACCATACGCCGGAGAAATAAACTGTGGGACAAATGCCAGAATGAAAAATAACGGTTTAGGATTCAGCACATTGGTGAAAAAGCCAGACCAGAACACCGCTTTCATCGGTTTATGTTGCTTTGGTGAGAATGAAATCAAATCATTTGTGAATAACGCTTTCAGGCCAAGCCAGATTAAATACCCCGCCCCAACCACTTTAACCGCAGTAAACGCCAACGCAGAGGTTTGCAGTAAAAGCGCCAAACCAAACGCCGCAGCCCCGGCATGAATCAGCAATCCGCAACTCACACCCACACTGGATACAATCGCCGCTTTTTTCCCCTGACTAATCCCCCGGGCAATCACTAACAAACTGTCAGGACCAGGAGAAACAATGATAAGTAAACATGTTAACACCAAGCGATTTTGTCGTACTTTAATTACCAAGCGATTCTGTCGTATTCGCTAATTACCAAGGGAAATTGACGGTTATCTTGAACCGTGCTTTTTAAATAACTATTTGAGTATTTAAAA
>CBFHMJ010000020.1:0-5939 GCA_965656875.1 Alteromonadaceae bacterium | reverse complement strand
GGCCGGCCATACGGACGATCTGGTAAAACAGAGCCATCATCTTGATGATGCCGCCAGCAATGTTCAGAAGAACCAGGATGCGTTGAGTGGAAAGGTTGATGGGGTTGTTAAAGAAAGTCACGTTACAAACAAGACAAGCCTCAAAAAATCTGAACACGCCAAATTAAGATCTTCCCAAGGTAGAAGTACTTCGCAAGCACATTCAGATCTGCAGAAAGCAAAAGATTCTGATATTTTTGTACAGGATGATGGGCGTTTTGTGATTCGGGGACCCAATGGAAGAGAACACATTATTGAGAACAACGGAGAATTAGTGACAACCGTCAATGGCCGATCTAATAAAGCTCATTTAACCAAAGTTGGAAAATCACGCTTTAGAGCTTCAGAAACCGAATTAAGTAAAGTTCGATCATTCCTTGGGGATAATTAATATGCAACTAAATCTAGATTTTTGTGCTGATATTCTTTGTGAAAAGCAATTTGAAAAGTTTGTATTATCAATACTTAAATTACCAATAGGCACATGGGTTCCCTTACATAGCGTGTTAGGTTTAGATAAATATAGCTATGATAATTCAATGATTTTCGTTTCGTGGACTAAATCTCTTCGTGATGAAGACAGATTTTCTCTAATCATGTTTTGTGAAGAAGAAAGCATGGAAATGGTAACTGGGAATTATCATACGAGCCATCTATTTAATTCTTAAGACAATGATGTCACAGAACAAACTAATTCAATACTATCTTCTGCTACGATGAATTCTGGTTATTCTCTATCAGCACAAATAAGTAGATAAATCGATCTGGTTTAAGAGCAAAATTGGAAAGAGTTTAAACTTGCTTGGTTTGACTGTATAAAATTTACAGCATTACCGTCATCGACTAGCAGACCAGCTACCTGTACAAGGACCATCTAGACTTCACCGAGGTTATCACCGACAGTGGTGGCACCATCACCGAGTCCATGAGCTTTGGTGCCTTTGGCAATCGCCGGGTTGCCGAGTATGGCTCTACCGCCAGCGCCTTCACGGCCCTGACCAACCTGCTTGCCATCACGGATCAGGGCTTCACCGGCCATGAAATGGTGGACCACTCCGATATCATCCACATGAACGGGCGTATCTACGACAGCCAGCTGGGCCATTTCCTTCAGGCCGACCCATTTATTCAGGCACCGAAGAACAGCCAGTCATACAACCGCTACAGCTACGTGTGGAATAATCCCCTTCGTTATACCGATCCCATCGGTGAATGGGTGATCATTGCCAAATGGATTGCAGATGCTGTCGCCATTGGTCTTGCAGCATACAATGCGTGGGACGCCGTTGATTCCACCATTGAGGCCGGTAAAGTGCTGGCCGATGACAACGCCAGTACCAACGAGAAAGCCTTTGCTGTGGCCTCTGCCGCTGCATCGATTATCGACCCGACACCGGGCAATGCCGGTAAAAAATTGGCCGGCCATACGGACGATCTGGTAAAACATAGCCATCATCTTGATGATGCCGCCAGCAATGTTCAGAAGAACCAGGATGCGTTGAGTGGAAGGGTTGATGGAGAAAATGTTACAAAGGAACGAGTGAGACACTTTACGAATAGTAAAGGGATTAACGGCATTAAAGACTCTAATACGATAAAAGCAAGCGATCAAAACAGTGTATTTACTGAAAAAGCAAAAGGAAAGCCTGGTAGTCCTAGAGATGTAGAAGAAAAACTTGGAATTGGTCGCGGTCGTGGAAACAACTATGTCGAGTTTGATGCGAAGTCCAATGAATTTCAAGTAATAAAGAATCCTACGACAGGTGCGACAGAGCGAGTATTTAAAGGTGACGTCGACCTGACTAACAGAAACGCGAAGTTTAAGAAAAATAGGTGAATTATGACTAGAAAAGTTGAAGTAAAAGTTGATGAAATTCGTCGTGTATTTTCTTTGTTAGAGGACATAAATGGCTTATTTCATCAGCCAATGAAATATCAAGATATGGAGTATGTATCGCAGTTCGCGGAGAAAAAATATCCAGAAATAAAAGAACTGTATTACAAAACCGTATGGGATTGGCTTCCTGAAGATATTCAGGAAGAAATTGAAGAAGATTGATTTAAGACCCTAAATGGGGCTTTTTCTTGGCTCATCACATATTAGCGGGAAGAGGGAATAAAAACGGTAGTAAACGATATTGTTTAATCGCCAAAAAACATACACAAACTACCGTCTTCATGACAAATAGTACTTTTCTATCCACATTCTATCTATGTGAACGGTCGACTTTAGGACACCAGAACCAGTCGGTTTATCTCACCTGCCCCATGAATTCAGGACCCCGAGAACACACAATCCCGGAACCGATACAGCTACGTATGGAATAATCCCCTTCGTTATACCGATCCCACCGGTGAATGGGTGATCATTGCCAAATGGATTGCAGATGCTGTCGCCATTGGTCTTGCAGCATACAATGCCTGGGACGCCGTTGATTCCACCATTGAGGCCGGTAAAGTGCTGGCCGATGATAACGCCAGTACCAACGAGAAAGCCTTTGCTGTGGCCTCTGCCGCTGCATCGATTATCGACCCGACACCGGGCAATGCCGGTAAAAAACTGGCCGGCCATACGGACGATCTGGTAAAACAGAGCCATCATCTTGATGATGCCGCCAGCAATGTTCAGAAGAACCAGGATGCGTTGAGTGGAAAGGTTGATGGGGTTGTTAAAAATAGTGTTCCAAAGGGAATGGAGCATGGAGGTTAGTTGGAGCAAATAAGGCTACGATTGATCCTCGTAAACTAACCGAATATGCACTAAACCCTAATCATCCTGTTGGAGGTAATAAAGCTAAAGTCTTTGAATCAGCATTGGGTTTTAATCAGTCAAATGCAGGGGATCTCATGAAGCAACTTCAAAAAGGCGTTATGAATAATACTCCTGTCGCCGGAAAGGTCGATAAGTATGGATCTAGGTTTACGGTTGATATACCAGTTACAGGTCCTGCTGGTAGTGGTATTGTTCGGACTGGTTGGATATTGAAGCCGGGATCTAATACTCCTGAGATGACAACACTATTCGTAAAATAGAGGTGTGATGTGGATATAAATGACGTCGTAGAATTAAAGATTGATTTACCAGAAGAAAACCTACAGAAAGGCATGCGCGGCGTCATTGTTACAGTTTTCGATGACCCAGAACTGGCTTACGAAGTAGAGTTTTGTGCAGATAATGGTGAAACAATTGCGGAAGTAGTGCTTAAACCAGATCAATTTGACGCTCTTTGATTTTTTAGCCATGCAGTGATGTTACAAAGACTGTAGATACATCGTCTGATACATTACGGCAGGCTTTAAGAAAAGCTAAAGAAGCGAACGGGATTCCTAAAAGCGCGCAACCTGATCGAACAATAAAACCGAATACTCGTGAAGGCGACCAACTAGGTCTGGATAACCGAAATGTCAAATTATACGAATATACAAACTCTCAAGGGCAGAAGATTCATATAAGGCAAGATAAGGCGGCTTCATATGGTCAAGGCGGAGTAGGTGATCAAAAGCCTCACTTTAATGCAGGTGAAGCCGGTGCTCCAAAACTGAAGCAACATCATTATTATGACGAGGGTAAAAAATGAATATAACTAGTATTCCGGTCGAACAACAATATTACTTTAACGCCATTATTGACAAGCCTTTGTCTCTTGAGTTACAGACACTGCGGGAAAAGTCAGCATATGATGCTGACTTTAGTCCTGAGTCTACAGCTATAAAGTTAATTGAAAAATTATCAAACCAATTGGAAGGAAATTTATACTTAATCGTTGTAGGGAATGATATAGCACCTTCCAATAGGCTCAGATCAAAAAAAGGAGCACTATGGGGTGAAAATGAGCTTAGAAAACTTGATAGTAGAAATTTTGAAGTATTCGTTGATGATAACAATACCAGGCTGGTGTCGTTAGTTGATCTTAGCAGCTTTAGTTACGAGTCCCCATCAAAGGTCTTAAACTGGTTAAGCAGTATGTTAGTCTTATCTAATATAGATCTAGACGAACTAACTGGATTAACAGATAACTGGCTTAGCAAAGACAGAAAATCAGTTCTTCCCTACAACTACGATGCAATTGCGAACACTTTGTACAACCAGGAATCTACAGCAGTATTAAGGTACTTTCCAGCAGACAATGGAAAACCTGAATCATTAGTTGCAGTGGGGCAGAAAAGCTTTTTGGAAGCTGGTGTAGTTTCTTGCATTAAAAACTTAATTTAATGTTACAAAGGGAGCTGATAGTGAATGGCTTTCGTTAAAAGATACTGGATAAGCAAAAGCGTCAGATATTAAGAAGGCTGTCAGTGACTCAACTAGAGAAGCTACATCAGGTGTATCAAAGCAAGCTCACTCTGGCCAAGAGAATAAGAGGTTGCAAGCACAAGCCAAAGCTCTGTAAGGCTTTGTAAAGCAGCACAAAAGGACTTTTTACCTGAATATTTGTAGCCTATTCAAAAAGAAGCCGCCAGACTGAGACAAAGAGCAAAGCCTGATAGGAATAAGTAAAGAGGTAATCTTTT
Source organism: Alteromonadaceae bacterium (assembly GCA_965656875.1). Taxonomy (GTDB): domain Bacteria; phylum Pseudomonadota; class Gammaproteobacteria; order Enterobacterales; family Alteromonadaceae; genus CBFHMJ01. The sequence continues at coordinate 1,388 of CBFHMJ010000020.1, read as the reverse complement.
TTGTGGTGGTGAAATAGTAGTTATGAGTATCGAAATAAAAAACATCAACAAAGAAAATGAACAATTTGAAGACTCCATATTGTATTTGAGTGGGCAAGAAGAGCGAAATGCCAGATTGTTATTTAGCAAGAAACTAGAGGAGCTAATTACTCAAAACCCAAATGTTCCAGATCTATACCACAAACTTGGTCTTTGTTTGTATGGTCTAGGTGCATGGGAGGCTGAAGATAAAAGAACAATTGAAATTTCATTTCACCGGGCAATTTTGTTAGATGAAAGTTCTATCTTTTCTAAGATATTTTTGATTCATTTTTATTTCGATATTGGTGAATTTAATCTGTCTTTGAAGTTGAATAGCTTTATCGACTCTTACTTTGAAAACAGTACAGTGCCAGTTTGGCGATTGGTAAAGATTTTACAAATTAAGTTAAGCTGCATGATATACCTAAAAACGATAAATCAGGATGAATTAGAAAAAGAGCTGGATTATGTTATTAACCAATACATTAACCTGGACCCTGATGATATAGTTTCTGCAAAACCAACCGAGTTATTGCAGGCGTTGGTAAGTAGTTCAAGTGAATATAATTTAATTCAGGTAAAAGACTCACTTAATAAAATTCACAATTTATGTGAGATACCTGAAAATTAACAATAACTTCATAGCCCCGTATTCGCGGGGCTACTTATTTACGCCACAGTAAAAATCAGCTTTTTATCCTAGATCTCAATGGTGTAGATACCCCAATCCCAAACTCGGCTTGCTCAAGCCCGAATCCCCGTAAGTTAATCGGTCTTACTGCATACAATGCCTGGGACGCCGTTGATTCCACCATTGAGGCCGGTAAAGTACTGGCCGATGACAACGCCAGTACCAACGAGAAAGCCTTTGCTGTGGCTTCTGCCGCCGCATCGATTATCGACCCGACACCGGGCAATGCCGGTAAAAAACTGGCCGGCCATACGGACGATCTGGTAAAACAGAGCCATCATCTTGATGATGCCGCCAGCAATGTTCAGAAGAACCAGGATGCGTTGAGTGGAAAGGTTGATGGGGTTGTTAAAAATAGTGTTCCAAAGGGAATGGAGCATGGAGGTTAGTTGGAGCAAATAAGGCTACGATTGATCCTCGTAAACTAACCGAATATGCACTAAACCCTAATCATCCTGTTGGAGGTAATAAAGCTAAAGTCTTTGAATCAGCATTGGGTTTTAATCAGTCAAATGCAGGGGATCTCATGAAGCAACTTCAAAAAGGCGTTATGAATAATACCCCTGTCACCGGAAAGGTCGATAAGTATGGATCTAGGTTTACGGTTGATATACCAGTTACAGGTCCTGCTGGTAGTGGTATTGTTCGGACTGGTTGGATATTGAAGCCGGGCTCT
>CBFHMJ010000019.1:0-25804 GCA_965656875.1 Alteromonadaceae bacterium | reverse complement strand
ATGACCTGGCTTTCATCTTCATCCAGCACATGACCACTGAGTGGACCGGCGGTGGGGGTGTCATTGACCGGATTAACTGTAAAGGTTAAGCCATAGGTAGCCGAGTCGGTGCCATCACTCAGTTGCAGCCAGATAATACCGCTGCCGGACTGATTGGCTGCCGGGGTCAAGGTAATGTTTCGGGTCGCACCACTGCCACTAATCACCACATTCGGCGTCGGCAGTACGGTGTAATTACTGCTACCCACTGAGGTCAGGGTCAACGCAGACGCCGGGGTTTCCACATCAGCCACCGGCACGGTAATCGTCAGCGGGGTGTCTTCGGTCAGAACATGCCCGGCCAGCCCTGTGGCAACCGGCAGGTCATTGACCGGATGAATCACCACGTTAAAGGTGTAATCCTGTGCATCCGTGCCGTCAGAGACCCGGAAGGTCACATCACTGCTGCCATGTTGATGGGCCGCGCCCTGAAGTTGCAGGGTACGGGCGGTGCCACTGCCACCGGGCACAATGTTCGCCAGTGGTAATACGCCCGGGTTACTGCTCGACAACACTGAAACTGATGCGGCATTCACATCAGAATCAAAATCCCGCAGGGTGTAGGTAATCGTCGCTGAGGTGTCTTCATTCACCGTATAGTTGGAGGATAAATGACTGACATACGGCGCATCGTTCACACAGTTAACCGTCAGGGAGACCAGCACCGCAGAAGAGACCGCACCAAAGGCGTCTTTTACCCGGTAAGTAAAGCGGTCATCACCACACCACTGGTTATACGGGGTGTACACGGCCTGATTGCCGTTAATCACCACCTGACCACCCAGAGGCACAGCTCTGATATCGTGCAGTGATACCGGATGACCGTCCGGGTCGGTGTCATTGGCAAGTACACTCAGGGCCGCTGGTGTGTCTTCCTGAAGATGGGTAAAGGTATCCGCTACGGCTACCGGTGCCCGGTTGGTCACGGTGATGGTAAAACTCGTGGACGGGCCACAACCCAACGACGGACTGCACGCCTGCGCCCGCCAGACATAACTGCCCGGCTCAATAAGAGTTTGACTGACATGATGCTGATTCTGCTGCCACTGCGTTCGGGTGAAATCATAAATCAGCGTTTCAGCGCCGCCGTTGAACGACTGCCAGACCTTGTGGTTCGTGCCATCAACGGAATACCCCGCTTCAACAAAGTCCAGACTGACGGTTGCATTCGAATACACCGAGGTTGCCGATAACACCGGTGAGCGAATCGCCTCCGGGGCATCATACACATAAATCCGTCGCCAGGGGCTTAAGCCACTACAGCCGACACTGTTACAGGCTTTGTATTTATAGTAACGATGGCCTGCGGTTGAATAAGAAAATGAAGGCTGGAACACACTGCCGGAATAAACTTTTGTGTAAGTCACCGCTGCCGGGTCAAGCCCACCATCACCGGCATACAGTTCGTAATAGGTCGCATCAGCCACCACCGCAAAACCGATAGTAAAGCCGAAATTCAGGGGTTTATAAGCACTGCCGGAGATAATGGGATACCCGGTGGGGGTATTGGGTAAGAGCAGAAAGCTACAACCGCTACCCTCGGTGCCGCTGGTCGGGTTGTATAGCGGGTCACTGCAGTCAATGGCATTGGTTGATGCTGAGTCAATGGCATTGGTTGATGCTGAGTCAATAGCATCGGTATTGTCCGGAGTACGCAGCGCGTGTGGTTTAACGGTGTCAGGATTAATCAGTGCCTGTTTATTAGCAACCTGCTGTTTATCAACAGACCTGCGAGCCACCACATCACCGGGCTCACCCATATTCTCCGAATGCCATTCACCCCGCTCATCAAAACCACCCGGTCGGTTATTACGGCGCAGCAGTTCGACACCCGGCGTCAGCAGGCCATTAATCGCCATAATACTGTGGCGTTCATCATCCCAGTCGTGATTAGTCAGGCGGTGACGGATTTGCTGGCCGCGAGTGGAGAAACGGCCTTTATCAGAGCTCAGCACTAACCAGTGCGGGTCATTGGCTTTGCGGGCCACCGCAAAGATATCGTCTCTGCCGTCGTTGTTGTAATCGGCGATGATTAAGCGGGAGCTTTGTTGTTGTGCCCAGACCGCTTCTTCGCCGGGCGACTGATGCACATTGAGCTGACCATTGTCTTCGGTCTGCATCAGGACATGAGCCCGGTCAGCACGGTGCGGGTTATCACTCAGAGCAATAAATTCGTCTTTGCCATCGCCATTAAAATCACCGGCGTAATAGAGATACGCATCAAAGGCATTGAGAAAATGCAGCGATTCAGCATTAGATAAGGTCTGAGATACCTCAGCAAAGCCGTTGCCGTTTGACAGTCGAACCCGGGCTTCACCGGCGCTGATAGCCACTAAGTCGTCTTTACCGTCGCCATTGATATCCGCCAGCAGTAACCGGGCGGATGCAAAATCCGGCAGAAAGGTGAGGAAATGAGAATCGTCGCTCAGGTATTGACGGGAGGATGACTGAAAAGTAACTGAACCCGTTTCAGAACCCCTGGGCTGAAGCAGTAAATCATCACGACCATCGCCGTTAATGTCCCCATGCAGGGCGATAAACTGCTCGCTGTTCCAGCTAACGGTGTCTGATTCATCCGCTATTGCAACCTGTGCAAATACTGCAATAAACGTCAACCAGAGCAGTCGTATGATCGCTGTTTTAGTTGTTGTGGTTTTATTCCTGTAAAAACCGTGTCCGTTGCCCTTGTCCTGTTGATCACCGGTACCATGTGATGACTCAACCCTGTTTAATGCCGACGTCTTATCCGCATAACAGTCCATTACCTGACTACTGCTCACTGCATTCTCCTTCGTCATGGCTTTTGCCAATGACATCAGTTTGATTTCATTATTTTTCGTGGTTCTTTAAAAGGAACGGAATTTAACGAAAGCATTGAGCAATGTAAATATAAAAATCGTTGATATATCGAACATCGTTAGTGTTAGTGCATGTCGGACGTTGCGAATGACGTTTTGTGCGAGTTCAATGTCATTAAACTTTGATCGAAATCTTCATATCGAAATGGGACAACAGGATGCCCGGACATTGACAACCAAATTGCTATATTTCTAATATGCTTGCGTCAAAAAGAATGGCATACCTTATGGATTTAAAATGACCACAGAAATACATCAAACAAATGTCAACATGGAAGGACTACTGGAAGTCCTGGGTAAGAACCTCTACTCCACTCCACATGTCGCCATCCGTGAGCTTATTCAAAATGCTCATGATGCCTGTATACGACGTAAACTCGAAGCAAATCACGCGTCAACCATGCATATTCGTATTCGGGTGAACGAAAAAAAGCATCAACTGATTATCGAAGATGACGGTTCTGGCCTGACGTATGATGAAATTCATCAGTTTCTGGCAACGATAGGTTCGGGCTACACCCGAGAATTACGTCATGCAACGGATACCGAGGAGATGATCGGGTATTTTGGCCTGGGGTTTCTATCTGCTTATGTTATCGCGGATAAAGTCGATGTCTGGACGACGTCCTGGCAAGCACCTGAACAGTCCTGGAATTTCTCCAGTCGAGGCGGCAAACAATTCTCAGTGCGACAGGCTGATAAGCGTTCTGTCGGTTCAACGGTGACGCTTGCGATATCTGAGCATTACCGGGAATTGCTATCAGTCAATATATTAAGGTCACTGCTGGCGAAATATTGTTGTATGTTACCAATACCGATTTTCATCAACGATGACGATAAGCCTGTTAATGATCTCACGGTTCCATGGCGTCATGCGACGGAGCAATCTCCCGTTCGAATCAAAAAAGAGCGTCTGGCATTTGCAGAACTGTTTGAAGAGCATTTCAAGCCTGTTTGTGTCATTCCGGTGCCTTATAATGAATCTTTAAATATTCATGGTCTTATCTGGATTCAGGACGCGTCTGGCTTTTCTACCTCTGACTATCGAAACGTGTCTGTCTTTATTCGCAACATGTTTATTACTCAGGAAGGCCGTGATTTGCTGCCAAGCTGGGCGGGCTTTGTTGGCTGCGTCATCAATACGACTCATCTGACACCTACAGCGAGTCGAGAGGATATTCAAACCGATCAACAATTTTCAGCGATCCGGGAGTATCTCACCCATTCACTGGTGAACGGCCTGAAGCAGATAGCCACGCAGGAACCTGAAAACTGGCGACGTGTATTAACCCGTCACAATCAGGCGCTTATGGGGGCAGCGGTTGTCGATGATACATTATTTGATCTGCTGAAAGATGATTTGAAAGTGCCGACCAGTCAGGGCGATCTCACCCTGAAGGCTTTATTAGAAAAAAGTAATCGCACGTTCTATCTGCGGACTGAAGATAAGAACAGTTACGAAGATGTCCTGTTCCGCGCACGAATGATGCCAGTTATTTCTGGTTACCTGTTTGCCGTAGCAAGCTATTGTCAAAAATATGCAGACAGGCATCAACTGCCGTTGATAACGCTGGGGACTGGCTCAGGTAACAGCGTATTATTTCCACCAGTGACATTACCTGATGAACAGGCTGAACGGCTTCGTCAGTGCTTTTCGTCCTCGGGTGACAGTATTCACTTTACACGGGTTGAACCTTCTCATATCCCACTCATCATCATTGAAGATAAAGATGTAGCGCTAAAAAAACGAATAGAACAGGATGATATGGATAAACGTGTAGGCAGCGCTGCGCTGGCGCTGGCACGGCTGCATACAGCGACGATAAACGATGAAATTACACAACATGTCTATATCAATCTGAATAACCCGCTTATTCAACGACTATTCACTGACTTTAAGAACGACCCGCTTGCGCATCATCTGGCACAAGTACTGAGATCATTCATGATCACCATCTGCCATGATGCGACTAACACAAACGCTGATATCACTGAACAACTGGCGCAATTCACCGCGTCACTTAACGCGATGATGTAAAGGAGTATAACCATGAATGTATGGCGCTGGGTTACAGCCCTGAAGAAACAATTGCGAGAAAAAGGTAACAATCGCCTTGCTGATTTAATTGAACAGATACCCTCTGCTGCCGTTGATGAACGACATGATCAGTTTGATCAGCTTTATCCTGAATTTTTAGCGATGGTAAAAGCAGAAAATAACCCCTGGCTGGAGGTCTTTGCCCGGCACTGGTATCTACACAGTCATGTGTTGAGTAGAGATAATGTCAAGGAAAAACTACCGGAAGCGATAGCACTTTTCGAATTTTCATCGGAGGAATCAACCCGGGATTGCCCACAAAGTATTTGCGCGGTCCAGGATTTGACCGCTTGTTATGCATCTGTCGATGGACCCGGATACGTCGATGAACGAATTGCGGTTTCAACAGAGACTCTGGCAAAAATCACCCCGGCCTGGAATTGTTACAAATGCATCTCCGCAGAGAAAATTAGCGCTATTGAGGATACTGGTGATTTTGAACAGGCACTTCAGGCGCTCAAACATACCAGGGAAGCTATCGCGAGTTCAGGTGATAAAACGGATGATAAACCCTTTGAGCTCATGGAGTCCTCAATCTATTTAGAATTGGGGGATTATGAAAAGGCCGAGGTTATTGCAAAAGCAGCAGAAAATCCCTACGCAGGTGAGTCATTTATCCTTGGAAAACGACAACAAATTGCGCTTATATTGGCACGCCAGGGAAAATTTGACGAAGCACAGGAATACGAATGTCGGTACTCTGAAATTCATGATAAACCTGGCAAATTCAGCGACTGGTGTGAAATCAACTTTCTTAAAGCACAGCATGATGAAACACTGAACAATGCCGATTTAAATTACTGTTTTAATGTCATGATTGAGCGGTTTATTCGCCAGGGCATTCTTCGAAGGACACTCCGTTTAATTGAATTTCAGGCAACACTGGCCGCGAAACGCAATGATGTATTTACACTGGATATCGCGTTAGCGCGTTTCAATACAATCGTTAAACAGCTGGTTAAAGATTTAGGTGCATCAGACCGTCTGGCTCAACTGACAAACCTCAGAGATACCACCGTTCAATCAATGGCCATTACACCGGATGAAGAAACGCTGGTTGAACAGATCAAAAGTGACGGTGAAATGCCGGATCTTGGCACGCTACATCTGGCGTATAAGCAGTTCTCAGACAATGCGTATATCTTTCAGGCTTATTATGATGCATTAAGAGCCAATGGTTACGATGCTCAGGCTCAGCCTTTGATTGAAGACTGGCTAAAACATGATGTAAATCGTCCCCACTTACTTCAACGCTATGGTTTTTTGTTACTTGATCAGAATCATAACGATACCTTTGATGCTTTTTTTACGCCTGAATTTATCGACACATTGTCTGATGAAAGTAAAAAATACTGCTATTGGTTGTGTAGCTATCGATATGAAACAGAAAACCCGGCTGCATCATTTGCTTTTGTTGAACAAATCCTCGCAATAACGCCAGACGCCCACAATTCACTTCAACGAGCCGCACAACTGGCACAAACTCTTGAACACTATGATAAAGCAATTGAGTACTGGAGACGTTATATAGACGTAGATCCGGAAAACCTGAAAGAATATTACTGGGATATGATGATCCCCGCGACATTGTCAGAACAATGGGACCTTGTTCGGCAATGTTGCGCCATTCTGGATATTGAACTGGACAGTACCGAAGGGCCTGTCAGACAAAATATGGGTAGCTGTCGTATCGAACTAACTCTCGATTCCGGTGAAAAAGTCAATATGGCTGCGCAACGAACCGGGCCAGTAGAGGCTGAAATATCGGGTGTTCGTTCTATTGATGAACAGCAATTTTTCGGAGATCGTGTGGTCTTTTATCCTGGCCCACTCAATAAACTGGATCAGGAAGATGATGAAGGTTACATGCATGATGCAGACGGGTACTACAACCATCTCTATACAAGCATAAAAACAATCGAAACAAATCCTCACTTTGTCTTTGATGTTGATGGTGTACATCCGGGTGAAGACGGGTTTGCTGCCTTAGAGGATGTGATGGAAAGACATGGTGTCCTCTGGTCAGTAAGAAGCAATGAGGAATATGAACTCTATCGAGAAGGTGATGAATCCGCCCTTCCCGGACTGTATTTCTATATTCTTTGCCCACCAGAGGCTGATTTAAGCCTGTTAAATAAAGACCTGTTTGCCTGCATTGCAAATTTTGATCATCCGCTTATCTGGCCACGTTTGTCCGAAAAGTTAGGTGATAAGGAAGCGCTGGTTCGCCACCAGGCGATTGAAGAGCAATACAATCTTTAAATCTCTGTTTAGTGACTCTTGAGAAACTTTCACATGTGAAAGTTTCTCAATGCCCGTTTTCACACGACTATTAATGAAAACGTGAACGATGTTTTAAAAAGTCTCTGACACGAGGTATTTCCATAAACTTAACCACATCAAAGTTGCCGAGAATTTTATTATTTGAGGGAATGATAATGACCTGCTTTTCGATTTCTTCAGGCGATATTGAGTGACTGAACTTTTTTAGCCGCTGAAGATTGATGGTTGGGATGTCTGTGAAACTCTCTTCTTCTCCATTTTTTTCATCATCAGTATTTACATGTTCAACATTCGCTTTTTCAGTTAGAAATGTACAAAACTCAAATTGCAGATTAATCCAGTCCTTTATACCGTCACAGACTTCGTGAAAAAGCAGCTCTGATAATCGTTTTAATTCTTTTAGCAAAATAGCTTTGTCATCGACTTCTAATAGAATAACCGGATCATCATTAAGATAATGATTAAACGATAAACGGCCAAAGCCCTGCATTAACTTCAACAAATATTGCAAAGAATTGCCGATTGTTGTCTCTCTCAGCAAAAAGATTTTGTTTTCGACGACTTCCAGTCGCTTGTCATCAAAACGGGCTAAATCGGCTTCAATTGCCGTACCAAAACCATAACTCATGATGTTCTGCGAGTTGCCTATTGAGGTTGTAGACGGTCGCCAGGTATAAATCGAATCAAACAGAGCCAGTGTCATTGCCGACAGATCTTTTTCCAACGAATCATCATCATTTTTGTCAGGCAAATAGCACATGCTGTGAAACAAAATACTTCTCACAGCAGGAATGACTGGTGACTCGATAGTGAGTTGAGGTGACTGTTCTCCGGGAAGATGTAAATTATGTCGTTTCGCTTCATGATGTAACATCAAGGCACTACTGAACGCGTGCTGTTGATATTCAACATACTCATAAGTATGAATGTTGGTGGCTTCAGTCGAGGATATAAATTTGAGTTGCTTCAGGTACTCAACGTTCTCTTCTACCGTGTATTTGTCTTTCCAGGTAGAGGTTGTCAGATAGGCATGATGGCACTTTAACATGCCGATATCATGAAAGAGTGATGCCAGCGCATATTCCTGTTTCGTCTTTGTCAGGTCAGTCAATGAGTCATCTTTAAGCTGTGATAAGAAGTATTGTCCATTCAAATATAAATCTGAGACGTGTTGAAAGTGCTGAGTGGCGTCAACCAGTTGTCCAAATTGACTTTCATGATCAATGGATTCAGCGATTAGCTGAACAAGATTTGGCGGAAGCTTTACTTTCAGCTGATTATTGGCGTGAAAGTCAATGAGTCGGAGTAACGATGCCGCGAGTCTGGCTGGTTTTAATTTAAAAGGATAGTTATCTGAACTGAAAAGTAAGAATCGGCAGCAGCATTTAGTCACATAGCATATATCGCTGTAAATGGTGTCTGATGGTAGCAGGCTTATGTCTTCAGAATTCTCTGTCTTTGTACAATTTGTAATTTCATACAGTAGCCAGATATAGAGGTTAACCCGACTAATTTTAGCGACTGCCTGCTTCTTATTATTTAATACCTTTTGAGACGTTAGAAACAACATGGATATGTCATTCAATTTTTTCAACAAATCCTTTTTACTTTCTGTTGAGCAGAGTTTTTTACCATATGTTTCATGACGATGCTCAACAAGCATGCAAAAAGCAATAAGCTTTGCCAGTTCTTTATGGGAAGCATTAAAATCCAAGGAAGATTGTTTCGACAAGTCAACGAAGTAATTGTTCAAATTACTCTGTTTATTCTCTGTCTGATTTAACATATCCGCCAGAAGTTGCAGTTGTTTAAAAATATCCATCAGTATAAATAACAATTCAATATTGGTGTATTTATGTCCGAGGGAAACGGAATACTCGTGAAACGGATACTGCTTTTTAATTTCCGATGAAATTAGTTTGATGTTATCCCACATATCTTGTTTAACATCAGCTGTACGGCGGGCATGCCATTGTTGCCAAACGGCTAAAAATAGTGGGTTGACGGCATCTGCCAGTACAGAAAGGTCGACCTTAAGTGCGATAATTGCTTTTGCTGCGTTAAATTGGTTCTCAATATATTTTGATGACCAGTAACCATTAAACAAGCGATTCCAGTCCAGGTTTTTATGATAGTTAGCTACAAAGCGTGGCAGTTCTTTAACTGTTATTACCTGACGTATGGTTTTTTCAATTGCTGTTGAAGTTTTCAGCGTTGTATTTATTGTTTTTATTGCGTCTGAGATGGTCCGTTCAGATTCATTTGCTTCGATTGATGCATTGGTAATTCTGAGCTGTAAATCTATCTTAGTGTCCCCAGAACCCAGTTCAATAGTATTCTCACTTTGCTTAAACAACCCTGTTTGTCGATCGACATTAAGCGATGGGAAATTTACTTTTAGTTCACAGTGTACTTCAGCGGTTATCTGTTGAATCAGTAATTCTCTTATAACCGATGCTTTAATGACTTTTTGAACCGTCAGCAATACATCGTTTGATAACTGTCCTGTCACGATTGTTTTTTGCAACAACATATTGCATAAATGCTCAATAAAATCACTATGTACAGCTGTCATTGGCGCTATACTCTTTTAAAAACTGAACAATAATATTGTTTAGTTGATCTTCAATAATAGGTTTTTCCAGATTTTTCAGTCTTTTCAACTCACCGCTTTTTATATCTTGATAGAGCTTAAAGTCATCAACGCGATATTTTGTATTCCTTTTAGAAAACTCCATTTTATTACCCGTTATAACCACTATATTGACCGTAGAATTCGCTGATAAATATTCCTTTTGTTCGTCTGAAAGAGGTTTACTTAGACGATTGAAAATAAAGTCTGATGTAAATTCAGGCATGTCCTTAAGCACCTTGCCTTGATCTACAATATATCGATACAAACTATAGCCCGTTTGATGTTGAATAATTACATTAGCGGATACACCTTTTGGTGGTTCTAAATGTAAGTCCAGCAATATTAAGTCATAGCGTGTAGTGATGAGTGCCTGCACGGCTTCATCAATGTCAGTAGCAAATTTAATATCAACAGAAATCGACGGTGAGTACCCTTCACAAATTTCTTCAATTAACTCTTTTTCAAAGAGCAAATTTCTGGGTTCATCATCAACCCAAAGTATATTCAGCATCATTGACCTCATTATTCTTATATTGCGTTTTTAGTTTTTCGTTATACATATCCCTGAAACGGATCATAAACGTATTATTAGCGTGTCTGTTAAATGGTTCAGAATAAATGGTTATTGAGCCTAAGGGATGGGCACGAACAAAGGATGAGGCCAGCGGCAACCCAATACCCTGACCATGAACAATCGACTCCAGTAAAGAAAATGAGCGTTGACCAAACGCCATAATCCGCTCCTTCTCTACTTCTGAAATATAAGGCCCCCTGTTGGTGATCGCGATTTCAATATAGGGACCATTCACTTTGAGGCTGGCGGTGATAACATCGTGATCGACGGTGTACTTGATTGCGTTATCAAGCAGATTTGCGACTGCCACTTCGATCATATAATGGTCAAATCTCAATTCGATCAGCTTAAATGGTATTGTGCGCTCTATCACTAATCCATGCTCTTTTGCCAAGCCATCAAAATTAGAGACCCAACTCTCAAAATCCGTACATAAATTACGTGCAATATCCAGGTTGGGTTTAGGGGCTTCCGAGATCGATTTTGAACTTTCTCGCCAGGCTAATAAACTGTTGCTGTTTGCTTGTAAGGTATTTATTACCGACTGAAGTCTGCCGGTCGCTCGTTCGATAGAGGGTTGATTCGTTACATCCAGCTTACTCAGTAGCTTTTGACTTGTTTTTGCTGCGGACATAATTCCCTGAAGTGGCCCGACGATAGAGTGACGAAATACACCCATCGCAGAATTTACCTGGTAATTTAGCGTAGACAGACTAAGTAAGGGTGTAATTGCTGACGCGATACGTGCCAGGCAATAGCTCATCCAGGTAGTAAAGGGTTGATTGTTACGTCCAAATACCAGAAGCACACCTTCCAGTAGCCGTTTATCTTGCAAGGAGAATTGACTGACTAATGTATATCGTCCTGTTGCAGAACGTTTATCTTCCGTTTTAATAATTGGCTGTTCACTCGGGGAATATTCTATTTGCGAAGTTTGATTTAAATCCTTAAGTACTTTATCTAACGTTAGCGCACAAATCTCATGAGCAGTCTCAGGAGGTAAGTTTAGCTGTTTAACTGCTTTTTGATTCATTGCATTGTGAATAATGGCGGTGCTTGAATCTCGTGCCAACAACAAAACTGGTGTATTAATGCCTATATAAGGTTTAACAAAGCACTCCTGAATAACATACACAATCTTGTGAGCCAGAGAGGAATGGGATGTCCTTTTATCTGCTCTAAGAGTTGAATGTGTTACGAGTTTGTCGTATTGCACTAACAGGTTATCTGTACTGCCTAAATAGGAAGCTAGATCCTGATCAAATTGTTCACGAAGACTCAGTGCACGAACCCGGGCAATTTGTCGGCATACCGTCTGGAATAGAAAAATATGCATATAGCTGTATTTTTCGGTCTTGTGACTAATGTTAAGTCGCCAGCTGGATGTATAGACGGATTCATTTATTGAATCCTGTAATTCATGTCTTGGCTCCTCACTGATCGGCATATACATATGAGAAAGAAAAGTACTTTCTGGTATTAATACCGGACTCATCAGCCGCAATATATTGTCCCAATCTTCCTCATTGTTTTGCTTAACTTTTTTCCTTGTTGCATGCCCCGAAAAGCTTCGTAAAAACTCACTGAAGGACAGAATATTGACAACGGCTGTTTCAAACTGGCCATGTCGTTGGTAAATATCGGAATGCACAAAACTGATTTGCGAAGCATTGACACGGTTTTGAATAAACTTTTTCACCCAATTTAACCATTGCTGGCTGGACTCACCAAAATCTTTACCCTTGCTGATATGTGCTTCATTAGACCAAACATGTTGTTTGCACTGATCTTTATAGCTTCGTAGGTAATGTTTAAATTTATCTTTAATGATGGTGATTGGCTTATCTACTGTGTTACCAGGAACATTATGTTCAGTAATATTATCTGACATGTGCGTGCAATGTTGCCAATTATGCATTTTCCCCTTATCGACTGTTGTATCAACTCGGTCAATGATCACGATATACCAGTCAACATTGGGAAGGTTGTCGGAAAAAACCTGTTCGGATGATAAGAGGTGAATAGGGCGGCGTGTTGTCAGGCCTTCTGGCAAAACAACTTGATTTGAATGCTCTGCGTTCAATTGATGACATTTAGCTTTTTCACTATCGAAAAGCGCATCAAGAACCTGAACATCAATAAATCGTTGAATTTCACTTGCAATATTCTCTGAAGGTGAAGATAGTTCTTCAAATAGTTCTTTCTTAAGGTTTATCAGGGTTTCTGTTTCTTTTTCCAGCTGACGAGTTTCGGGGGCCAGATACGGATCCTGACTCGCAGTTTCATCCTTAACCTGACTTTTACAACTCCATGTTTGAAAAATATCGAGTTGACAGTTTTTATGGACCTCTATCAACAAGATATGTCGAGCCTGAGTATACTGACCGAGAAACTTTAATATTGTCTGAGTCGCATCAATAATCCGTGGGAGAAACCGATTTGAGCCAGGATAGTTGTCATCTGTTTTTGCTGGCTCTGGCTCTTGAGCATTTCTGTAGTAGGATTGAGCAATATCCTGGCTTTCCTGTTGAAATAAATTATCACTTACCTTTGTCAAGTTTAAATGTTGAATAGCCAGTCGCCGATATTCCCTAACCTCTGCATAGGTACTAGCTAAAAGTCTTAAGATATTGCTGTTAGCCCTTAGCGCTTTTAATAGTTTCACAACATTCACCATTAGCTTGTCACTATTTTGAGCATTTAAGATGACGAAAGACAAATTATAAGAACCAATACACTCCTGAGTGAGTGGGTTTCTAAGCAGGCATTTAATCGCAATATTAGGGGAAATAAATAACGCTTGTTTGTCTTTATCAAACGCACGTTTAAAGGCTCGTTCATTCCATTGAATAGTCTCAATCGGCTTATCAAGCCTACCTTCAGTATCTGTTATTGATAACCAGTTCATACCATCGCCCATTTTCCAACTAACCAGCCAGGAGGGCATTCGCTCTTGATCGTTATCTGTCGCTAAAATTAAATGCTCTGTCGCTCTACGGTTATCATTACCTAACGTTCGGGAGAAATGCGTTATTTGCGGCTCAGCATCAGCCGCCTCACCAGAGTCTATATATTTCTGATATAAATCAAATGTATCAAACGTTTCACGTCCCACATACGGCCCAAAACTGGCCCGATAATCTATTTTATGAAAATCTTCATAAAAAGTTGGCGCACCCCCACTGACCTCAATAGGAGTTTGATTTTTATCGAGCAACCCCACAGCTGAAAGACACGCATGTTTAAACATCTTTTGAACATGATGTAATGTTTCTTCACAAACATATCGAGGTTGATTCATCAAAGCTATATTCCTATTCGCATGAGCTCATCATTAACTTTTTTGTATTCAGCGATACGTGTTTGTAAATCACTGCCTTCGTGATGTCGTATATTGCCAAAAACCACACTGTTTTCTAAAAATCGTTTGATGCCGGGTTGCTTGAACAACTGCTCCATATCTTCATAATGAATGTTTGTGGTGTCTCTCTCAGTACTTCCTTGCCTTAACTGGTTTGATACTCTTTCCCAAAATCCATCTCCTTTCTCATTCACCAAGTCGCGAAACATTGGCCAACGATTGATGGCTGCCAGCCACTCGATCATCGATTCCCTGAATTCCGGTTTGGTCATTCTTGCTGGCTGCCAATAGGTTGTTAGCTGATTAATACAACGCTTCGTTAACCGGGGATTATTAAAAAAAGGCTGAGAAAGAATTGCATCAAAGCGGTCTCTGGCTGATTTATTATCACTATCGTTTTCTAATACATCATTTAACTGGATATTAAAGGCAGGTACCTGAAAGGTGAGAGGGAACAATTTTTCTAAATAGCGATTGCTGTCATATGCTGAAAAATCTGAGAATTTATGCTGAATAGCTTGTTTTAACGTGATTTTATCCATTGCCACCAGAAAAAACAGGTTTTTACTGATGCCTGAACTGGCGGTAATCATATGTCGGATGTTATCCAATAACTTCATGGCCGACTCAGGCGAACACCGATCTAAATCATCAATGAAAATTATCAACTTCCCTTCTTCAAACTCTTTCTCAATAATGTCATTCAAACACTTTAAAAACTTGTCTGTTGATATGTAGTCTTCGAGAAAACGAGGGCGCTCTTTTTTTTGTTGTTGAGACTTTATAGCATCTACATCCTTTTGTATCTTTGATGCAGAAACGCCCAGATATTGCCCCACCGTAGCCAGTGTATAGTTCCAGGCGTTAGGTTGTTTACGCGGCTTACTTACATCCGGATTCATCATCTCAAAGAGCTGCCATAGCAATGAAAAGAGCAGATTCTCCTCCGCTTCATAGCGCCAAGCTTCAAACATCAATGTTTTTATTGGGCCGTCATCTTGCTCAAGTTCCTTTTGGACTTGCTTCATGATACTGGTTTTACCTGAGCCCCAGTCGCCGGATAACAGGGTACAATTGAAGCCCAGTGAATCTGGTTGCGTTGTTTGATGCTTGATATGAGAGGTCAGATTCTTGCTGAAGCCTGTTAGTTCTGGACTGAGTGTTTCGGTTGGTGAATCTCCCACCAGACGAATCTTGTTAATGTGAAGGCGTTCTGTATTACTTGGCATGGAAGTTTCTTTTTATTATTAGTACCTAATTTTAATCACATCAAAATAGAAACATCAACAAGTATATTAGTCATTCATATTGCTGTGAAAAAAACTTTCACATGTGAAAGTTTCACACCCTACCCCTGAGAACTCTCATCATTCTCTTCATCTTTACATGCTTCCCTGTCCAATGTTTTGTTGATAATGGCGCTATGACGTCGACAATACCGCGAAAAAAACCACGATACCCATATGACTGGCTGGCAATACTGGATGATGAACTATGTCGTCAGACTGATGCGCTTCGAGTGGAAGCACAGTCTCTGGTGGACACATTCTGGATGGAGCATTACCGGGTTCGGCATGAATCACCTTTTGGCGAATGGGGAAAGTTAGGGGTGAGAGTGAGGTCATACGTTCATACCTTTGGTATCGAATGGTATATCAATACCTTTATCTTTCGTGGTGACAAGCGTCTGATGTTCAGTAAGACATTAGTACGAAATAAACGGACGGGGCGTTATCACTTTAATGACTGTAAACGGCAGGCAAAAGACTGGGAATTGATACTGGCTAAACAGCTGGAGACTGAAATGGGGCATATACGTCGACAGCTTGACGCTGTTAATCGGCTGCGGCGGGTGCTTCATGGCTATCAGACGCCGGGGAAAAAACCGCAAGGATATTCTCAAGATGATTAAGCGTTGGTTGCAGGGATTTGCTGCACAGGCCAAAACACCATCGTGCAAGATTCCCAGATATCCCCCTTTTACGGAAGGTATTCCGGTATTGACGGTTCAACAGGTCATTGATGGACAGCAAACCCTGATTCAGCGTATTCGACAGGCCAGTCGCCTGGATGGCGCATTATTCGATGAATTAATTGTGCCGACGATTTATAAGACCGCAGGTTACATGCATTTGCTACCTGCTTCTGAACAGCATCATCATGCAGGGGCCGGAGGGCTTTTTCGCCACAGTCTGGAAGTGGCACTTTTTTCACTCTTTCGAAATGAAAAACGTCTGCAACCCTGGTCTGGTAGTCAGCAACATAAACGCGAAGCAGACAATCGCTGGCAAGTGGTGGTGCTTCTCAGCGGCTTATTTCATGACATTGGTAAGTTGATGACGGATATGGAAGTGACAGACCTGAACAGTGAACATTGCTGGTCAGCAACAGATCAGAGTCTCTGTGCCTGGGCTGAACAACATGGTGTTGCTAATTATGTGATCCGCTGGCAAACCGGTCGACACAATAAACATCACCAGGTGGCTGTGTTTTTAATGGCGCGTATTCTGACGGAGCGATTGACGGCCTGGCTTAGCCATCAGGGGGTTAATTTCATTGAACTGTTACTGGCTGTATTGAGCCCACAAAGCGAAGATTCCCCCCTTAAATCATTAATTCAGACGGCAGATGAATTGAGTGTTAAAACCGATCTGAACAGACTGGGACGGGAAATCAACGAAGATATACAGGGGATGTCGGTTGACCAGCAGTATTACCAGCTATTGCAAAAACTGGCCGTTGAGAATGAACACTGGCGATGTAATGTACCGAACAGTCCGTTGTGGTATGTCATATCTGGCCATCAGACGCAGTTGTTATGTAACTGGGCTCGTGCAAGTGAATTGCTTGCTCAGCAGCGACATTTTGGTGTAAGCCCCCTCCCCCATTTTGATGGTGAAGTATTACTGATGTTACTACGGCAGCATATCGCATTTCACCCGCTGTCCGCTGCTCGATGTAAACAGCTGGTCACCTGCCATATCGGTTCCTCAACTGACGGCCCGTGGTACAGCATTGATGATCGACGGTTCATCAGCTCGCTGTCTCTTCCTGAACCTTGCACTATTTCACCGTCGCCATCATCACCGCCAAAATCAGCATCCGGTTCTGTTGATTCAGTTAGTCCGGCTGACACTGAAACGGATAATCCTGTATCGACGGCTGACACCGGTGACGATATTCCTGAGCCATCATTGCGACCACTGACATCAGCATCGTCAACCACAGAAACATCGAGTTCAGACTCGGTATCAACCTCCGATAATAAGCCGGTAGTGCCGACTGATGAGCACTTGGCGGGGGGGGAACAGGATGTGTGGCCTGATTTATTGAAATCTGCTCTGAGGTTTAACAACGTTATTCGCCGTTCTGATGATGAAGTGTTACTCCCCTACCCGCCTGCGTCAGACGCACCGATTTCTTCTCATGCGTTGTTGGCCGCGTTAAGTGAACGACACTGGCTAGTACAAACAACCGATACACCACCAAGACTGGTTCACCGCAGTGACGAGTGTTCGTTTTTAGTGTTAACACCGGAAGCGTCGCGTCGGTTTGTTCAGGCTGTACAACAACAGGACACAACACCGATGATTCATCATAGCAGTGATCCCCTGACTGACAGCCTGGCTTCAACTGCCAGCCCTGCAACAAACTGTGCAGCTATCCCATATACTAAAAGCCGACAAACTGAGATGTTGCCTGAGCCTGATACTGCCATTGGTCGTCATCGACAGCGACAACAGCGAGTCCGGGAAGCGACAGAACGATTTATTAGTGAATACCTGAAGCGGACCTGGCCTGACATTTGTTTAACCCGGGCCGATCGGTTGCTTGACTGGCAAACTCTGCGTCAGGCCGCGCTTAGCCAGAATATTACAGTTGGAAGTTTGATGAAAACGATTCAGGAGCAGCCTGATTTCGTATTGTCACAAGGCAAGCTAACCATAGGTATGAACTGGATTGTAAGGCAGGTGTGTGCAGAGCAATGAGTGCGCTTTCAACATTACTGACACCAGTACGTGTTAATGTCAACGCGCTGGCCTGTTCAGGCTGGCTGGTTGCCTCGGTCGTGTTCTATCGGGCGGAAAAACCGGTGTATCTGAGCGCGGCATGTCTGATGCTGATCATCCGGGGAATAGCGGCATTCAGATGCACCAGACAACAACAACGTTTGAGAATTCAACCGCTGTCGTTTACTACGTTGGACAGACTTGCTGATACCGTGAAAAAGCAGGGAGATTTTCTTTGGCTGGGTGATGGATTCACGTTTACACCTGAGCACACACAGCGAATGTCAGATATCCTGACACACTCTAACCAGCCAGTTGAACCAACGTCTGTCGGTGCATCCTGGTTACAGGGACTGGCGGATCAGGTGAAACCCGTTTTTCATCCGCTAGCTGGCTTAAGTGGCCACACCTTGATCATCGGCACCACCGGTGCCGGAAAAACCCGATGTTTTGACCTGTTAATCGCCCAGGCAATAATCCGGGGTGAAACGGTGATTATTATCGATCCGAAAGGTGATAAGGAGCTGCGGGATGGTGCCAGAAAAGCCTGTGAATGGGTGGGGAGATCACAGGCATTTTGTCAGTTTCACCCGGGATTTGCAGAGTCTTCTATACTATTTAATCCATTACGTAACTTCAACCGGGGCACTGAACTGGCCAGTCGTATTGCGGCACTTATTCCTTCTGAAACCGGGGCCGACCCGTTTAAAGCCTTTGGTCAGATGGCATTGAACAATGTGATACAGGGGCTTTTGCTGGTTAACCAGCGCCCTGATCTTAAAACCGTCCGATATTTTATTGAATCGGGTCCTGAACAACTGGTCATTGATGCGGTGACTGCCTGGGGAAAGCAATCTCTGTCGCAATTTGAACTGGATGTTGCCCCTTTTATTGAACGGCACCGCATCCCCGCGAAAAAAGCGGCGGCGCTGGTTCGTTTCTATAATCAGCGCCTGCAGACTGTCGCACCTAACAGTGATTTAGAGGGATTACTGAACATGTTCAGTCACGATAAAACGCATTACAGCAAAATGGTTGCGTCCCTCATGCCCGTGTTAACCATGCTGACATCCAGTGAACTCGGCGAACTGTTGTCCCCAAATGTTGAAGATGTGCTTGATTTGCGGCCAGTTATGGATTCCGGAACGCTTATTCGTCAAAATACGGTGTCATATTTTGGACTGGATTCATTAACTGATGCCATGGTTGGCAGCGCACTTGGTTCATTGCTGCTATCCGATCTGACGGCGGTGGCCGGAGACCGGTATAACTATGAAAAGGACCAGAAGCCGGTCAATATTTTTGTGGATGAAACCGCTGAAGTACTGAATGACCCATTGATTCAGCTCCTGAATAAAGGCCGTGGTGCCGGCTTTCGCATTACACTGGCAACACAGACTATTGCTGATTTTACCGCCCGAACCGGCAGCGAAGCCCGGGCAATGCAGGTTCTTGGTAACGTGAATAATCAACTGGTATTTCGGGTGATGGATCAGGAAACACAAGCTTATGTATCAAGCGGTCTGCCAGAGGTCATGATACATCACCAGAACTTCAGTCACAGTGTATCAGTTTCATCGGAACATCCACTGAATGTATCGAGCAATCAACTTGAACAACTGGCTGGACGGTTGTCACCGTTGTTTCCACCCGAAGTGCTGAGTATGTTGCCAAATCTCCATTATGTGGCAAAACTGTCCGGAGGACAGGTGATTAAAGGCCAGATTCCAATTTTGCGTCAATAGAGTAATGCTGCTACAAAAAATTAAATTATTTAAATATCCCAGAGGATAAATAGTATGTCAGATGACATTTCTCTTACGCGGTGGACCGAATCATCACCGGAGTTAATGATCAAAGAGTTCAGAGCAGAGTATCCTTCTGCAAAAGCTGATTTGTCACTGGTGCTGTTGGCATGGCCCGTCGCAGATGAATTAATGTATCGACTCGCACGATATTTCTCCCCTGCTCTGTCAATGTATAACAAACGTATGTTTGATGTGTCTTTGTATGCCGGTGTGTTTGGCTTTATAACAAGTCCCGGACCGGATTATATTCGACTGAGACGGATGGTACATAATCTGATACATGCGTCGGCAACCTGCCTTAATGGTATTCAGGTAACACAGGCCGGTCGTCGCTGGACGGCTGGCGATGCAGAAACATTTTCGTCGTTTTTCTTGCCTGAAGCACCCGCCACACTGGAAACCAATCTTCGCCTTCAGGGCTTAGACTCATTCATTCAACTCAAAAAGCAATTACACACGATACTGGTGCCACCATTGTTACAAAAGCTTTGTCGATACGATGATATCGACAATCACTAAACTATTGCTTTGGGCCAGTGTATGTTATCTGGTCTGTCTGGTGCTACTGACGTCTCGTCAAACATTGAATCATGTACTCACCCGGACAATACAAACAGTGCCTGAGGCGGCTCATCGGCGAGCAGTCACATATTATCAGGCAGGCTTGATTCATTCGGGTATCAAAGACCGGATATATTCACTCCTGATCCCAACGGAATCCGAGCGTAATGCTTCTCGTGGAATGAAAGATTTAGGGCAACCCTGGTTCAACTGGGTTGAAACCCGGTTGGCCGCTGTGTTTCAACTGTTCAGGATATTTCTGATCAGATTGTGCTATCTGCTTAATGACGGGTATTTACTGCTTATCCTGTCAGGCATCACTGTATGGGACAGTTGCACAGTTAGGATAGGGCAGCGCTCACGGTTTAAACCCGTGAGTCCTATACAGCGACGCACAGTGTTACTACTGATTATGTTATGGGTATTTAGTAGCTTTATATTGTTGTTGCTTCCAATACCAGTCAACTGGTTATTGTTTGATGCAATGGTCGTGGCATTGTGTGGAATAACCGGCTGGGGGATTATTGGTGCACAACGCTGGTTGTGAAAAACTTTCACATGTGAAAGTTTTTCACAGGAGAGGGGTTATCTAACTATCTGTCTATCCGATTATTCGACGCATTGATTCATGCCCATAGCATTTGATATCGTGATTGGTCTTTGCTGAATGCTGTGATTGTAATATCACGTGAAACTTTCACATGTGAAAGTTCTATTCAGAACAAGGCTTTCGTCGAATCGAACAACGACGTAGCCTTAATTACACCTCGGATAACTCATCAATTGACGTCGATTCGTTCGTGTCTGTTTGATGCTCCACATCCGAAGTGGTTTCAACATGTTGATGCACCCCTGCGTCCAGTTCGTACAGGTCCCGTGACAAATCAACGAGCTGTCGTTGGTATGTAAAGTTGTTATCCATTCTGACTTTATTTTCAAGCTCACCGGCCAGCCATAGGGTGTCAATAGCGACTACCAGTTTATCCAGCGTACTGATTAATTCCGCATAGCGTCCGATATGGGGCGTACTGACATTCACACTGATCGTTTGTGCGTGGGTGTATTGTGGTATAGATGTGATGCCAAGTCGGGTTAGTTGTTCATTAATCTCTGTAAATGCGGTATCAAGTGAAACTTTCACATGTGAAAGTTTTTTGGTAATCACGTGCTCAAGCGCTGCAATGACTTTTTCATCCTGAGTGACATGAACAATCACGTCCAGACGATACAACACATTAATCGTGCGTTTAAAGCTGCGTTTAATGATTTGTTGTGCTTGTGTTGACTGAAGTACCAGCTTCTTTTCGAACACGGGTCTTGAATGAACAGTTGAAGGCATAATGATTCCTCTGCAATGGCAAAACAATGATTATGCAGAATTTAATAGAAAGGGCAGGGCAGTCAGGTGTAAAGAATGAGTATAGTTGTCAGGAGGGGGCTCATTAAAAAAGGCTCCGCAAAAGCAGGAGCCTTATTATTCATGTATAACAGAAAATATTTATGACTTAACGATCATCACTGAACAAAGGGAATTCTACTTCATATACCCTGTCAGTTCCTTGTGGCGAGCCACTTCTCAGGTCCTTGATGGTCAATGATCCATCTTCATTGTTAAACATATCATAGGCATCACCATCGCCTTCATAGTGAATACTGTCCAACCCTAATGCGCCATGAATAATGTTGTCCGATGCCGTCGAGTGGAAGATATCATCGCCATCAGTGCCAACCGTCGGAAAGGCCAGTTTTACCTGTCCGTCGCTGTGCTGGAAGGAGGCTACAAGCCGGCCATCGGCCAGGGTGGTGAGCGCAGGGTGGTGCTGATGGCCTTTCACCAGCACTGACAGCAACATCTCAGGGGACTGTGGTGTTCCGTCAGCCCGGAAGTGTCGGATAAACACGGCGCTGCCGTCTCCGTCACCGCGGTCTTTTCCAGCGTATGACACCCAGGTGACTGACCAGCCGCCATCAGGGCGGGCGGTAACATCTGCCTCATACTGCGTACTTTGAGTGGTTTGATTCACCACAGTGGCCGCGGTGACCGGGGTACCATCGGCAGCATACTGACGTGCCATGACACCGTAATTGTCGCCATCGCCGTTGTTACCCTCGGCGTAATGTGTCCAGCTGATGACCCAGCCACCGCCGGCCAGCGGGGTGAGTGAAAGAGGGCGGTTGCCCGTAGAGGTTACCGGCTGACTTTCCACATTCACCGGTTCACTGACCGGTTGCAGGCGATGGTCATAGCGCTGCATCAGGAGCTGTCCATCAGTTTGTTGGTAGACCACCCCCAGACTGCCGTCTGCGAGGGTGGCGAGGGTGGCATCGGCGATGTTTGTCTGAATGAGTTGTGTGGACACCGGTTGCAGGGCGGTATTCAGCCGATGCAGGTAAAGCTTTTTATAATATACCGTCTGAATAACCAAATCACCGTTGTGCATAAAGGTGGCACGCGGGTGTCGGTCAGCCCGGTTGATGTACGACCAGTCAGACAGTGCGTTCATATCACGGTTATAGACCCGGAAGTAAGCGTAGCTGCTTTCCCGTCCGGTCACGACCACCCGGCCATCCGGTGCAGCAGCCAGCGAAGGGACTGCTCCGTGGGCTGTATTGTCAACCAGCGTGTAACTGCTGAGGGGTTGACCGTCAGCACCGTAGCGTTGGAGGAATAAGCTGTCACTATTGGTGAGCTGGTGACGCCAGCTGACCATAACACTGCCATCGGGCAGGGCCTGGATGTCATTAACATCACCGGTGCGGATGGAGTAGGTTTCGCCGTTGGCAGGTAAACCGACCTCGAGCCGGACGGTGCGCTCAGTACCATTGCTGTCGATATAGGTGAATGTATCAATACCGGTGAAGCCATCTGCGGGGGTGTAATGCCACCGGCCAGCGGAGGAGGTCAGGGTACCGTGTTGCGGGTCGGTCAGTGGACTGTCGATGAAGTCCAGGGGGGCAGGACCCTGTGCAGTGACCTGTACCAGATTGTCCGTGTTTTCGAGCGGTGGCAGGCTGACCGGGAGTCGGTTGTCGGTGAACTGAACGGCTTCAATATTCATCAGACGGGTCTGATGTCCCTGAGGGCCTGTCAGTATGACTGAGCCGTCTGCCTGCGGGGTCAGGGTATAGTCAGCCTGCAGTCCGTTAACAAAGACCACGTCGGCCTCTTCTCCACCATCAATCAGGGAAGTTCCGTCAAGGTAGATATCATCCTGACCCGGGCCGGCATCAATCTGTAGTCCGCCATACAGGATGTCATTGCCATTGCCGGCGAGCACCCGGCGTCCGCCATAAATGATATCGTCACCGGCACCGGCATTAATATCGGTCAGTGGTCCGCCATAGAATACATTGTCGCCTGACGAACCATTGATACTGTCCGGACGGGCCTGGTCGGACACCGTCGGAAAGGCCAGTTTTATCTGTCCGTCGCTGTGCCGGAAGGAGGCCACAAGCCGGCCATCGGCCAGGGTGGTGAGTGCAGGGTGGTGCTGATGGCCTTTCACCAGCACTGACAGCAACATTTCAGGGGACTGTGGTGTTCCGTCAGCCCGGAAGTGTCGGATAAACACGGCGCTGCCGTCTCCGTCACCGCGGTCTTTTCCAGCGTATGACACCCAGGTGACTGACCAGCCGCCATCAGGGCGGGCGGTAACATCTGCCTCATACTGCGTACTTTGAGTGGTTTGATTCACCACAGTGGCCGCGGTGACCGGGGTACCATCGGCAGCATACTGACGTGCCATGACACCGTAATTGTCGCCATCGCCGTTGTTACCCTCGGCGTAATGTGTCCAGCTGATGACCCAGCCACCGCCGGCCAGCGGGGTGAGTGAAAGAGGGCGGTTGCCCGTAGAGGTTACCGGCTGACTTTCCACATTCACCGGTTCACTGACCGGTTGCAGGCGATGGTCATAGCGCTGCATCAGGAGCTGTCCATCAGTTTGTTGGTAGACCACCCCCAGACTGCCGTCTGCGAGGGTGGCGAGGGTGGCATCGGCGATGTTTGTCTGAATGAGTTGTGTGGACACCGGTTGCAGGGCGGTATTCAGCCGATGCAGGTAAAGCTTTTTATAATATACCGTCTGAATAACCAAATCACCGTTGTGCATAAAGGTGGCACGCGGGTGTCGGTCAGCCCGGTTGATGTACGACCAGTCAGACAGTGCGTTCATATCACGGTTATAGACCCGGAAGTAAGCGTAGCTGCTTTCCCGTCCGGTCACGACCACCCGGCCATCCGGTGCAGCAGCCAGCGAAGGGACTGCTCCGTGGGCTGTATTGTCAACCAGCGTGTAACTGCTGAGGGGTTGACCGTCAGCACCGTAGCGTTGGAGGAATAAGCTGTCACTATTGGTGAGCTGGTGACGCCAGCTGACCATAACACTGCCATCGGGCAGGGCCTGGATGTCATTAACATCACCGGTGCGGATGGAGTAGGTTTCGCCGTTGGCAGGTAAACCGACCTCGAGCCGGACGGTGCGCTCAGTACCATTGCTGTCGATATAGGTGAATGTATCAATACCGGTGAAGCCATCTGCGGGGGTGTAATGCCACCGGCCAGCGGAGGAGGTCAGGGTACCGTGTTGCGGGTCGGTCAGTGGACTGTCGATGAAGTCCAGGGGGGCAGGACCCTGTGCAGTGACTTGCACCAGATGGTCCGGTGCATTTTCAGTTGGAGTTGTCAGGGAGAGATAGCGATCAGTGAACTGAATCGCTTCAACATTACGAATAACGATCTGACCATTGTTATTGGTTGCCCGGTTATCCACCAGGGTATAACTGCCATCGCCATTATCAGTTAGTGTGTAATCTGCATAATTGCCAGTAAGGATGACAGTGTCTATACCTGTTCCACCATTAATAAAACTGTCTTTTCCTGTGATGTAAAACAGATCATCTCCCGACTCACCAAACATATTTCCCCAACCATGAAAGGTATCGTTGCCGGCACCACCACTGACAATGCCATTGCCACCGGATACATAGAGAGTATTGTCGTCATCTGACCCGTACTGCAATACCTGACCTGCCGTTGGATTGGCGGGGAAGGTGACGGCGGCATCACTGTCCGTGGTGTTCAGTGTGCCGACGATCCGTCCATCAGCCAGTACAGTGATGGCAGCAGACGACTGGCTGCCTGAACTGGTACTGGTCAGTTGGATGGGACTTGATGCTGAAGAGCCGTCACTGTTGTAGTACTGAATGAAACTGGTGGTGCTCTGACCGTCAGTCTGTACAGTCCAGCAAGCAGCCCAGCTTCCGTCAGGCAGTGCGACAAAGGTTACGCCGCCAGCGCCTGTTGGTGTGGTGCCCGCCGGTGCCGGTACCGGGGTAACCGGTGTGGCTGGCGTGCCATTGCCATTGTACTGACGGTACACAACCTGGTCTGGTGATGAACCGTCCGGACTGACCTGAGTCCAGCCAATGACCCAGCCGCCACCCGGCAGGATCGCTCCGCTGATTTGAGATGGCTCGAACGATGTACCGGTTGGTGCGTCGCCAACGGTGACAACACCTCCCAGTGGGGTGCCGTTACTGGTAAAACGTTGACAGGAGACGCGTCGGTTAACGATG
>CBFHMJ010000018.1:0-215911 GCA_965656875.1 Alteromonadaceae bacterium | reverse complement strand
TGTTCCGGCTGTGCCAGCCAGCCGCAGTAATCCAGATAGTGATACGCCGGCGGCTCAACCCCTGTCGGTGACGCATACAACCGGCTCAGTGTCTTCAGTAACCAGGACACCGACCAGCCGTCACAGATAATGTGATGCTGACTGATAAGCAGCCAGCTGTGAGCCCCATCCTCACTCATCAGCACATCAACCCGTAATAACGGGCCGTCACTGAGACTGAACGGCAGCGCCTGTAATGCGGCTAACTGTTGCTGCGCCTGCACGTCATCGCGAACCGTATGGGTATTCACCGTCACACGCATCGATGACTGAATCTGTTGCCACGGCTGACCGTCCCGCACCACAAACACCGTGCGGAACATCTCCTCGGTGTTCACCAGCGCATCCACTGCCTGTTGCAGCCGCGTAATATCCGGCACCCCGTCAAACGCATACACCACCGGCACATGATAGGTCGTCGCCTCCGGGGCCAGCTGATGCAGGAACCATAACCGCCGCTGCCCCGGACTGAGCGGGTGTAAGCCGCTGCGCTCGGTTACTCGGGTTAACTCAGTTTTTTCCTGAGCGCGTTTTTTCTGAAGCAATGATTGTGCTCTGTTACGCATTAGCCAGATCCTCAAACTCTTGCATCAGATCTCTTCCCTGAGCCATCGCCTTACGATTCAAATAATCTCGTTGTTCATGCAACAGCGTGTGCTCTAACAACTCAGCAACCGGGAATTCGAGTTCAAAAACAGAAAGATAATCAGTGGATAACTGAATTAATTTAAGCGAGTGTCCACCAGCGTTCATAAAATCCATCAGTCTATTATCGACAGGCAACGCCAGAATTTCGCTCCAGATTTCGGCAATTAATTCTTCCAGCAAATCCTGTAGCGGTTCAGACATCTGGTCACCGGATTCCGTCCATTGCGGTGGCGTTAATGCCTGACGGTCTACCTTGCCATGTGCTGTAAAACCAAAAGCAGGCACCACATTCCAACTATCAGGCAGCATATATTTGGGAAGTTGATGCTTCATTTGTCGCTTCAATTCAGCTAACGGATCGTCACAGGTGACACCGTTATTCCATTGAATCCAGCATGCCAGAGCTACCTCTGTCTGATGATTATGCATACCAGCGACAAACGCCTGTTTTACCAGTGGCGAAGACTCGATATAACGTGCGACTTCGCCAGGCTCTACTCGCATACCTCGGATTTTTATCTGATCATCAACCCGACCTATAAAATCGATGTTTCCATCAGGTCGAACTCTTGCTAAATCACCCGTTGCATACATGCGTTGACCATGAAGTGAAATAAAACGTCGAGCTGTTCTGACAGGATCGTGCAAATAGCCTTTTGCCAGATGAGCGCCAGCGATATACAACTCGCCAGCAACACCAACCGGTTGAATCTTCTGTTGCTGGTCTAATACCAGGACGGAACAGCCTGCAACCGGGCGACCAATGTGAAAATCGGGATTTTCCCAGTCGATTACGGCACTGGTTACGACATGTGTTTCCGCTGGTCCGTAGTGATTAATCAGGGTGAACTGATGTTTTCTCGCCAGTTCATCACAAACGTCCGGAGCCAGAGTCAATTGTTCACCCGCAACAGTAATCTGTGAATACAGGCAATCCTGATGAGTTTCGGTGAGATAACTGGCGTACTGGTGAAACAATGCTGTTGGCATGAACAACTGGCTGAGCGGGTATTGCTGGCTAAAAGCCGTTAGTGCCGCAAAGTCGTAGCGCATCTGTTTATCAGCAAGGTGATAGCTACTACCATTTGCCCAACAGAAGAATAATTCTTGTAACGACACATCAAAACCCGGCGCAGAACATTGCAATACGTGAGCAATAGATGAATCACCTGGCTGGCGGCATTGCCAGTCGATCAGATTTGCCAGTGTTTTATGGCGAACTTCAATGCCTTTTGGCGTGCCGGTCGTGCCAGAAGTAAAGACGACATAAGCAACATCGGATAACTGACCGTGATAAGAAAAAGCAGCCGTCGCAGCATCGTTTTGCCAGTCGAGCTGTTCAGCTAACACAATTGATGAGTGGGAAGTGGCTCGCGCGGCATAATCAAAAAGCTGCTCGTTTTCCATCGATTCCGTGATCACCAGCACAGGTTCGGCGTGATCCAACATCAAGCTGACACGTTCAGCCGGGTAGTGCTCACTAATCGCCAGAATCGGACAGCCCAGTTTCAGGCAAGCCAGTTGCAACAAGACAAACAATGGATCGTCCTGATATAAAGCCAACGCCACTATTTTCCCGGTGCTGGCTCCTCGTTGCTCCAACAACATGGCGAGATAATCCGCCGTTTTAATCAACATCTGATAAGACAGTTGTTGTTTCCTGCCATCCTGATTCCAGACCAGTGCAACCGCATCCGGCGACAAGATTGCTACTCGTTCAATTCGCGTGTCTATTGTTGGCAGGCGCTCCACCACAGGTTCACTTAACAGCGAATCACGAGTTAACCAGTCTCCCGTATTTGTCGAAGCAAAGGTCTCTGATTTCACGCGGCAAAAATGCGCAATAATTTGTGTGAATTGCTGTTGAATAGCGGTAGGAATCACCGAAGAAAAGAGACCTGTGTCGTACTCTAACCGGCAATTAAGCTGATCACCGTCGTCATCGGTCAGTAGCGTTAATTTGTATTTTGCAGTTTTGTTTGATGAATAATTAAAATCGAATACTTTGTTATGTTTACGATCAATCTGTTGATAAGCGAACAACACCTGAAACAGCGATTCATCACCAGATTGGAGCCGAGCAACTTGCTGTAACGGGATTGACTGATGAAGTCGTACGTCGATCAGTGATTGCATCACATCAGACAAAAACTGATAAGTGGATTGATTGGCGTCCGGCGACAGAAAAACCGGAAGTGTATTCACAAATAATCCCATATGCTGATTTAATGCCGTCGGTCTTTCCGGAGCTAAAGTTACACCTACCGCCAGTTCGTCCTGTTCCATCCAGGGTGATAACGATATTGCTAAACCAGCTACCAACAGCGCATACAAAGTGACTGAATGCTCACTGGCAAGCTGTTGTAGCCCTCTTCGGTGTGAAGAACCAATCACAAAATTGAGTTGAGCACCTTCATAACTGGCTTGTTGTGTCGGTGCAATTTCGTCGACCAGATTCAGGGTGTCATGATGATGGGTTAGTTGAAGATTCCACCAGTTCAGTGACGCTTGCCATTGGCTGGAACGGGCTAATGACGCTTCCTGTTCCAACCAGAATACGGTTGGATTAACTGTATCTTTGATTAATACCTTGTCCGTGGCAAAAGTCCCTGACGAGTCATCGTCAATTTTCAGTAAATCACTCAGTTGCTGGCAAAAAACACCTATGCCATAACCATCCGTCGCAATATGATGAATAGCGACCGACAGTGTCTGATGCTTACCTGCCGTAAACAGCGAAAATGCGCAGTTTTGTCCATTGCTCAAATTCAGTGATGTTCTGGCATGCTGGGTAATCTTTTGTTTTAGCGTAGATTCCGTTACTACTTCCTGAGTAAGTCGAACATCAATATGAACTATTTTCTGCTGTAACTTTCCTTGTTGTTGTCGATAGCAGGTTCGTAATGAAGGGTGATGATCCACCAGCCATTGCAATACGACCTGGAGATTTTCAGGTTGAACGTTGCGGCGAAACGTCAGGTTAAAGCAAATGTTGTAAAATGGTGAGTCTGGTTGTAACTGTTGCATATACCAGAGACGTTGCTGCGCAAAACTGGTATCGAACCAGTCACCATCAACCACATCAATCGTGATGTTAGCTATTCCTTCATGCTCACTCTGGCTCTCACTAAGCTGAGTAATTCGGCTGACGAACTCCTGCAACACAGGAAACTGCATTAACGTAGCCAGACTAATTCGTTGACCTGTCTGCTGGCTCAAGTGCTGGCAAATTCCGGAACCTGACAGTGAACTACCGCCCAGCAAGAAAAAATTATCATCTGGTCCGGGTAAGCGACCGCCCAGGAACTGCTGCCAGATAAGCGCCACTTGTTGCTGCTTATCCGTGGCAAAGCCTGCAAATGCTTCATCTGTATTAAAGGCCGTAATGGGTGGCAATTGTTTCTTATCAATCTTGCCATTTGTGGTCAGCACAAACGACTTAACTTGCTGAAATAGCGCAGGGATCATGTAGGCAGGTAGTTGAGGCTGCAACCATTCTCGTAACTGAGCAATAGTGAGTGTTGCACTGTCCACCAACTGAAAATAAGCGACTAGCTGCTTTGCACCCGCAGCGGCAGGTTCTATCGCAATCACACAACTTTGCTCTATTTGCTCGTGATTGTTCAGTACTTTTTCTATCTCGCCAGGTTCAACCCTGAAACCGCTGATTTTGATCTGATCATCAACTCGTCCTGCAAATTCAATCCGACCATCGTTGCGATACCAGCCAACATCGCCGCTTTTATACAAACGACTACCATCATCAGCAAACGGATTCGGCAACCAGTTTTCGGCGGTTCTGGCAGGTTGGTGGTTATAGCCACGAGTAACCCCTTCGCCCGTCAGGTATAACTCACCCTGCACGCCCGGAGGCAATAAATTAAGGGCTTCATCCAGTATATAAACCTGAGTATTAAAGTTTGGGCGTCCAATACAAGGATGCTGATCCGCTGGATCACAGGGATACATCGTGGTCCCGATGCTCATTTCTGTCGGCCCGTAGCAATTGAAGAAGAGCCGTCGGTTTCCCTGATTATCTTTTTTTGCCCAACGTCGAACTAAATCCTGGTTACAGGCGTCGCCTGCCGTAATAACAACATCGAGATCCGGTAATTGACGCCAGGGTAATGTCGCTAATGCCGCAGCTGGCATCTTAATCACAGAAATTCGTTGCTGCTCTATAACATCCAGTAATTCATCGTTTAATCCAAGATCCCTCGCAGGTTTGAAAATAACGGTTCCACCCTGGCTTAACGTTGTAGCCCATTCAGGAATTGATGCATCAAAACTCATTGAAGCAAACTGGAGATAACGGGTGGATGCTGAGATTTGCCAGGCATGGCTCATTGCCGCAACCAGATTGGTCACGCCTCGATGCGTTACCTGCACACCTTTAGGATTACCCGTAGAACCTGAAGTATAGAGAATATAAGCCAGCTGATCCGGGTGAGTATCAGCAACCCCTGGATTGGAATGATACTCAAAAGGTAGCGACAACTTGTCCATCAGAACTGTGTCGACACCCGGAGGAACCGCCAGATTATCAGCCAGTTCACTGTCGGTAATAACCAGTGCAGGATTACAATCCGCCACAATAAAATCACTACGACGACTGGAAAAAGCAGGATCAACGGGCACGAATGCCAGCCCTGATTTCATCACGGCCAGAATCGCAGTCAATGCATCAAATCCACGATCAAGATAGATCACTATGTTCGCTTCTGATGTATCAACCATTTGCTGAATCAACACCGCCAGCGCTTCAGCCCGTTGCAGCAACTCCCGATAAGTCATTTGCTGATCACCCATAATTAAAGCGATCTTTTCGCCCTGAGTTTGTGCCATCAGCACAATCTGTTGAGCGATATTCAAGTCAGGAACTGGTTGAGAAGTTTGGTTCAGCGCTGTAAGCCACTGATGTTGTGAAGGAGCGATAGCAATTAACGGTTCAATATTCTGTTCAGGGAAATCCAGTAAGACTCGTACCAGATACACCGCGTTTTCCAGCATACACTCTGCATCAAACTGCGTTTTTGATGTTACGGATAGTGTAAATTGCCCAACACGAAATTCCGCACTGAGTAATGCACCGCAATCAAAATGAAAATATTGCTGTATCAGTGAATCTTTTGGTCTGGATTGGTCATCCGCACTCAAGGTTTGTATGGCTTGCCACTGATCCCATATGCCTTGCCTCAATGCGTTTAATCCGGCTGAAAATGTCAGGGTTTCCGTACCGCCTGTTTGCAACTGTGTTTTATAAAGCCGCTGTAATCCCAACGCTACCAGGGTGAAAAAATCAGCCGGAATACAGGAGCGACGCTGACACAGTGCCAACATGCGGGTCGATACTTCATCCGAAAATTGTACGTTGCATCCTGGCATTACAGCATTGGATTCAGTAAATACCCGCATCTCTTCAACAGGAAATAACGGGGGCTCTGATGTGAAAGGTTGGTATATCTCCCGAGCTGCCCAGTGAGACAACCAGGCATCATTGAGTTCTGTTAAACCATCTTGGATCACTTCACGCTCTTTCATCCGGGCACTCCATCAACTCGTGAACACACGCAATCAGGGGTTTTCAGGCCCGATACAGGCCTTAAATAAAATGGGGAATTACCACTGATGTTGCCGCACAACCTGCGCGACTCGTTCACCCAGATGTTTGGCGGTTTTGATATCGGCAAGATAAGGGGTAGCGGTTTCCTTGTTGCGTTGTGCCATTGCGCCTATCCAGCCACCCAGTCGATTGAGGTTTTCTTCATCATCGGTTTTACTGGTGTCGCCGGGCAATAAGCCGAGATTAATCCAGTTCATCCCATGCTGTGCGGCAAAGACCATCATCTGAGTCAGCACCTGGAATTTATCGCCGCTGGCGCAGTCAGAAACACAAAAACCGGCGGCGAATTTGCCATTCCAACCTTGTTCGCCCCAGACAGGCGAGGTTTTTTCCATAAACGCTTTAAACTTTGACGAGATGCTACCCAGATAGGTTGGTGAACCAAAAATGATTGCCTGAGAGTCATGTATGTATTGCCATTGCTCGTCTTCACAGGCCGTTACATCAATGAGTTTAACCATCATGTCACCCTGCCCGGTTGCGCCTTCTAATACGGCTTCAGCCAGTTTCTGTGTATTTGAAAAAGTACTGTGATAAACAATTGCAATTTGCTTCATTCCCAGGCCCTTATATTGAACGTTGGTTAAGATAACGATGATCAGAACATCTCCGGATCTGGCGACCCGGTTCAGTCATACCTGTTCTGATTTATTAACTCGGTCAACGGTATGAAAAAGCATGGATTTGTAGCAATAAGGAAAAAAGAACTTTTTTGTGACTTAGCAAAGTCGAACCACTAAATTTATAAATAATTATCAATATTCAATAGCTTACATACAGCACCTTCAACATATTGTTGCCAGACTCTGTAAAACAGAGCTTCGCCATACGCCTTAAAATCACACATGAGAATTTACAATGAATCTTACAGAGAAAATATTTAGCGTCTGCCAGGTACTTCTCATGTGTTTATTCTTTCTAACAATTTGATTTAAATAAACTTTACTAATAAATCATGTCGCTACGATAGAAAGTCACAAAAAAGTCCAACAACTTTCACGTCGAAGTTACGTCTTCTTCATTCCTCACGCGGTTAATTTTAAGTCTACTGCTTTATACATGATGAATATGTGTGGATGTGCAGAGGAAGTGAGTTGTTATGACAAATAAACCGTCGCTTAAAACTCGATTGTTTGGCTTATTTATCCGGCCCCTGTTACTACGGTATTTCAAGCTACTGGACTGGCTTTGCTTTAAGCTTGCCGGTGGTCAGCAGCGTGGAATCTTTCATGACGTCAATTCAGTCTACCCGTCTCTGCAAATCCTCGAAGACAATATTGAAACTATAAAAGAAGAATTTACTGCTGTTCTTGCTAATCGCGAGAATCTACCGCGTTACCACGAACTTGACGACATACAGCAAGAAATCTCAGAAACGACCACGAATGACTGGAAAGTATTTATGCTGGAAGTCTGTGGCAACAATGCAGATTTACAGGATCAATGTCCTGAAACCCGCGCCCTACTGCAAAAAATACCCAACGTTAATCAGGCGTTTTTCTCCATTCTTGATCCAAATAAATCGGTGCCGGCGCACGATGGTCCTTATCATGGTTATCTGCGTTATCACCTGGCATTGAAAGTACCAAAGAATAACCCTCCTCATATTCGAATTTTTGATCAAATTTATACCTGGCAGCAGGACAAAGGCGTGTTGTTTGATGACAGCTGGAATCATGAAGTTGTTAATCATTCTGATGAAATTCGCGCCGTTCTTCTGGTCGATGTTCTCCGTCCGTTACCTGCCTGGTTACACACATTAAATGTTCAATGGACTCAGTTTGTCGGCAAACGATACTCCGACCGCCTCATGGGGCGGTTGGAGAATCACGACTACACCTTGTAAAAACCCGGACCAAGAACCGGATTAACTAACCAAACACTGGAGGACAGCAGATGTCTACCTACCTGGAACATTACAACTGCACCGTAAGTGACATTGATGCAGCGGCAAAGTTTTTTACAACGGTATTTCCGGATTTTCGGATTCGTGGCGAGGGCGTTATCAAAGAAGTGATTGACGGCACGGAATACCATACTCGCTGGCAACATGTGGGTAATGACAGTCATTATCTGGCATTGCAATCGACACCTAACAACCTGCCATTTAAAGAAAATAAATATAACTATTTTAACCACTTAGGTTTTGTCGTTGACAACATGGACGATACATTGGCTCGTTTTGCTGATGAAGGTTATAACGATGTACGACTGGATGATACCCATCCACACCGGACACGCGCTTACATCTATATCTTCGATACGTTGATTCTGGAACTGGTCGCTTATAAAAGCACTGTTCCGGCAGAAATGAACGACTACGATCTATAACGACCACAGGACGCCGATGATAGCTGAAAAGAAAACCCTGGCGAGTGTTCTGCTGCTGGTCTGCATCAGCTATATCGGTGTCGCACTGCCCTATCCTATTCTTGCACCAACTTTCTTGAATGGTGAACATACTGCATTAAGTACTTTTCACCAGTTTTCGCCCGAAGTCTTACTGGGATTTGTGCTGGCGTGCTATCCACTGGGTATGGCGCTCGGTGGCCATATCATGGGCGCAATGGCTGACCATTTTGGCCGTAAATCAGTGTTAACCTGGTCACTGCTCGGAGGCTCTGTTGGTTACGTGTTATCCGGTTATGCTTTGATGACACAGCACTATCCACTATTACTGGCATCACGGCTTATTACTGGCATGTTCGAAGGCAATATCTCGATTGCTCGAAGCATTGCCGCAGACTTATCACCCGTGATTCCAAAAACGACCTCATTCAGTTACATTCACGCGGCGGTGTATGTCGGCTACCTGATTGGCCCGATCATTAGCGGTGTTTTACTCTACTTTACCGATGCAATGCCCTTCTATTTTGCTGCCTTGTTGAATGTATGCGGCATGCTTCTGATCATCAAGACGTTCAACGAAACCTGGAAACCAACTCAAAAAGAGACAGGCCTTAGTCGGTTTAATGCCTGGAAAATCTTTAAACAACCCGGCGTACTGGTTGTTTGCATCATCAACTTGCTGAGCGCTCTGGCATTTTCGATCTTTTATCAGTTCTACCCATTATACCTGGTGAAAATATACGGATTTGGTAGCGATGGAATAACCTTATTGACCGTTGTTCTGACCTTCGCGCTGATCTTCTCCAGCCTGGTGGTCGTTAAACTCAGCAAAAGACTTTTATCACTTCATAACAACATCATCCTGTCATTAATGGGCTATCTGACACTGGCGCTGATAATGGTCAACGCTGACAGCATGGCGATCTTTGTTGTCAGTTTCACCCTGTTGGGGATTTTCATCGTCACTTCCGGCACTCATATTGGTGTTTTTGTTTCCGACCTCACCAGTGTGGACGATCAAGGCAAACTGATGGGTATTCTGGCTACCTTGTCAGCCTCAGGCACCGTCTTGAGTATCCTGGCCGGTAGCTGGCTCGCTACGTTATCTCCTTACTATCCCATGATGATGAGCATTATTTGTGCTCTGGCTTCACTGCTAATTTTCCTGAGCATTATGAGAAAACCTTATTCCTTTCAACACAATGAATTACCTGTCGAACCGTCTCCGGGACATATCGACGACAATAACTAATCAGACAGAAGGAGCTTTACATGACCTATTCGCCGAGTTTCACCCTGTCCACCGAAATTCTGCAAGAGTACGGCGCTTTGGTAAAACTTCGCCAAAAGATTGGCAATACACCCTTGTTGCGTTTGCTAACACCTGACGATCATGCCTGTGTGTATGCTAAGTGTGAGTGGTTTAACGAAGGGGGAACCGTAAAAGCGCGTGTCGCATTTGCTATGCTTTGGAAGCTGTTGTCTGAAGTGCCCAAGGATAAACTGGCCGACATTACCATTCTTGAATACACCGGTGGCACGTTGGGACTATGTCTGGCGCAATACTGTCATTTGTTAAAGATAAATCTGGTACTGGTACTGAGCGAATCAACGCCTCCCAGCATG
The DNA here is from genome assembly GCA_965656875.1 of Alteromonadaceae bacterium. GTDB lineage: Bacteria > Pseudomonadota > Gammaproteobacteria > Enterobacterales > Alteromonadaceae > CBFHMJ01. The sequence continues at coordinate 205,626 of CBFHMJ010000018.1, read as the reverse complement.
CTGAAACAGTTAAAAAAGCTGAATGCCAGAGTCATCCTGGTGGCAAAAGAAAAAGGCTTTTATGGCGTGATGGAAGAGGCAAAAGCATTAAGTGAGCAGAATCCTCACTGGCAGTTTTTATATCAGCATATTAATGAAGCTAACCCCTATATTCATTACAACACCACAGGACAAGAAATCTACAAACAATTGAATGGCCGAAAAGTAGATGCCTGGGTTGCTTCTATCGGCACTGGTGGCACATTGAATGGCGTTTATCATCGGCTGTCGGAACATTTTCCTGACTTAAAGATGTATTCAACCACACCCGCAGAAATGCCTTATGGCACGCCCAACCCGCCAAACAGCTTGCCTAAATTCAGTGGTTCAGGTGGTCTGGGATATTCAAAAAAACAGCCTTTTGTTGAACCTATAGATTCACAGGTGACTGAACATTTCACCGTGCCATACGAAGAGTGCATTCAGATAATGGCTAAATTTCGACGAGATACGGGTAAACAAATCGGCAGCTCGTCGGCTGCAAACCTTAAAACTGCCATGAATCTGGCAAAAGAAATTGGTCCAGAGGGCGTTGTGGTAACTGTCTTTCCATGCGCTGGAAATCCGGAAGAATGGCAAAGAATCGATAAAGAGTTTGCAGAAAAGAAAGCTGAATCATCTGAAGTCGCAGGTCTTTGCGAGTGACATTTTTTGCATTCAATGATTAAAGGGCGAGATTTATCTAAAATTCCGCCCTTTAGTAATGACTTGTTTTACTGTCAGAATAATAACTGAGTCGAAATATTACCCTGCTCTTAGCAAGCGCCTGACTAAATCCACGGCTTGCGACTGAAACCCCTGCATCTGACTTTTAATTAACTCAAATCTGAGTTGATTCGTTGAGCTGGCTACCGGTTCGCAAAACTCACTACAGTTCACATTCCAGATATAGCCTTTTTTAGGTCGGGTTCGGATAAACTCAATCGTCGGCGATGTTAACTGAAACTGCCGTCTGAGTTTCACTATTGTCCGTCGTATCGCACTGTCGCTGACAATTCTGTCCTGCCAGACATTTTCGTGTAACTCTTCGATATTAATATACCGATCCCGATTTTCAATTAGGTAAATCAGTACCTCCATCACTTTAGGTTCGATGTAAATTTCCACACCATTTTGAAAGAGGTTCTTCTCGGGAAGATCAAGAATATAACTTTGAAACTGTAACTTCATTCGCCGCCTCCTGTAGCCTGACACGGGTTCAGACACACAACATCCGTGAACTAACGACTGTCAGGGCATCCCTTTCAATAGCGCCTGTTCAAGCTATATTGAAAGATTTACGCATGACAATCTGCCAGACACTAAACAACGCCAACCATTTAAATTAATTTAACAATAAACACCAAAAATTAACCTACATGGGTTATTGCTAATCAACAAGAATTTTTAGCTATATCCAGGATCTATTGACCTTTGCAGACGAAACTTTGTTTGAGTCCATTCATCAAATCGTTGTATGGACGGCCCCTGAATTCAGGATCTTTTGACCCTAGTAATCGGATAAACGACAAGGCAGATCAGCACGTCTGGTGTCGCACACAAAGGTCTGTTGTACACGCTCTATCCACTGATCTAATTCTCGTTCTTCAATGTCATAACGCCAGATTTTTTGAACATGATAGAAGCTGTCTGACCCTTTAATAGCCAGATTCAATACCTGAACATTGCGGCCATTCAGGTTTTCACACTGAGTGCGCCAGAACACACCGGGATAACGGTTAACCGAACTGTACGCCAGATTGACGCTACGAAATCGGTCACATCGATCACGACCTCGTTGATCGGCACTATCTCGAAATTGATCAATTTCTTGTTCAGGCACTGTCGAGACATTCACAATGTAAGTGTCAGCAATACCACGATCAGGATGATGCCAAAGGTGGGAAATTTTGAATTCATCATGCTTTACGTAAGTATTCCAGGTATTCAGCGCACGATGATAAGGAGTGACGAGGTTTTCACCTTCATGAGCGGGAGACGACAGGGATGCACAGCCAGTAGTTGCAAAGATGCTGAAGAGAATGACAGCAAATTTGCTATGCGTGAATCCCAATTGTAAGTGTTTCATTGATCCCCCAATGATTTGATAAACGGTAAAATCCTGATCTAAACGCAACATGCAGTACGTACCATACTACCAGCTGCTCTTAACCCATATAGCTGATCACACTAGCTAATAGAAAAGCATTATGTTGACAATCATACCGAATTTCACCGCATACACAGAGGGTTCTGCTATTTGTTACAGCCACTCCCTTGTTCTGACTGTGCTTTACCAAGCAACATATCACTCATAAACCAACCCATGATATACAGACTGATCATCATAGGCGGTGAATTTTCTGATATTAATGCTGATGCCAACATAATACTTGCCCAGATTAACGCATTACCTATTTTCAATTTTTTCATCGTAGTCTCCTGAAAGTGTATTAATACACCCTGGTTGTCTGCCTTGTAATAATGTACTATCAGTACATGTAGTACATCACATAGCACAACCATAAACCAGTTGTACTAGTAGATCAACTATAACAAGAATATTTTTTCATCAATTTACAGGTTAACGCTGATGGAAATCATCATAGATACTGCTGACAAGAACCCAATATTTAATCAGCTTATTGATCAAATAAAGCAAGGCGTTCGCAACGGTGTTCTTATTGCTGGCACTCCCCTGCCTTCAATCAGACAACTGGCTAACGACCTTGGTATTAATCAGAATACGGTTGCAAAAGCTTATCGAATGCTGGAGCGAGACAATATAATTGAAACATTGGGCTATCGTGGCACTTTTATTCATAAGCAAGCCAACGACCACTGTGATATTGATCTGATGGCCGTGGCAAATCAGACACTAACTGATGCCGTCAATCAGTTGAAAGACAAAGGGCTGACAGACAGCGAAATTCGTCAGGCTTTTACCAAAGCACTAAAAGGAGAAAGTCATGAGTGATGTCTGGTTTATTGCATTGATCGCCGTATTTGCTATTCAATTATTTACACTGTCCGTTTATTTACCGATGCAACGAAGTTTCGGTGATGGCACCGAGATTTTTCAGCGTTCATTAAAAAAGGTCGATTTCGCTTTAATAGCGACTGGCCTGGTATTACTGACATTCATTGCCATCGAAAAACCACCCGTTGATTTGTTATTTTCCCCGCTCCTTATTTTTTCATCGCTGCAATTAATCCCAATGATATTGCATCGAAAACATCAACGCTCTGTCGCTTCGCAACAACCGACGCCCACCAAACGCAGTGCTTCTCTTACACCGCGTGCAATCACACACTTTATTGAACCGGGTACTTTAATATTGGTGATCGCTAGTTGGCTGTGTGCCATGGGAATGGGGATTGGTATCGCAACAGAAACAATCACATTAGCACCGGTTGTGGCCAGTAATCTTGATGGGCAAAAACTGTTGGCATTGCTTTCATTGAATACCGCTGTGATGGGTTATCTTGGCTTTTTGTTCTGGCGAATTTATAACAATAAATCACCCGGGCAGTTAAACCATTCTGTTGGTGAACGTCAGGCTTTGATGATGTATCGACTCAAACGCTTGTCTGTCGCCGCCATTTTATATAACACCTTCATCGCGGTCTTACTCAGTTACGTTGCTTTTAGCTTATCTCAGGCAGCAGTGCTGATAACCTGTAGTGTAATGTTGCAGATTATGATGCTGTTGTTTAATCGACAATCAGCTGACAAAGGCCAGCCATAGTGTTAAAGCGAATTATTTATAAATGGGGAAGCCAGCCGAAGCGTAGTCTGAAGTTTTTTCTTGCCGGACTGGGCGGATTTGCTTTGGCAGCCCTGTTGATTGGTATTGGCTACTATTATCATTTTAGCTTCCAGATTGCAGGAATCCTCATCGGCATTCCTGCTTTTCTGGTCGCCATTTATGGTTATGTCGGCCTGTTCGCCAACCGGTTTGCTCAAGTATTGGACCAAACCGGTGTTGATAAAGACAATGACCCGTTTGCCTGACGTTACCAGTTCTTACGTGGTTGCCATGCTTTTTCAGGATCTTTTGTTTGACGCTTAACGGCAATTTTTTGATTTTTACCGAGTAGAATTCGAATTTGATGCCAGGTTTCTTTCGCTAACATTGCCCCATCCGTTCCCAGCCAGCATTTGCGATACAAACTTTTTAAACCAGATACAGCATCTGGCGAACGTTGCTTAATCGCTTCTGCCAGTTCATGAGATGCCTTTAATGGATCGTCTGCGGTTTCGGTAATCAAGTTAAGTTTCGCGGCTTCATCTGCCGTGAATTCTTCCGCCAGCATGGATAAGCGAAGCCCTACGTCTTTTGGCATCAGCTCTCTGAGCGCTACATTGCCACCCATATCAGGAATCAATCCCCACTTACCTTCCATCACAGACAATGAACTGTCTTTAGCTGCAATCCTGAAGTCTCCACCCAGCGCAATTTGCATACCACCGCCCCAACAACGACCATGAATTGCCATGATGACGGGTACTGGTAATTCTCGCCAGCCGATTGTAACTCGCTGTGCCAGATTGGCTTTCCAGGGCAACAGTTTCCACAGCAATTTAGCGCCGTTAGCCTGATTTGCCAGAACCCCCTTCAGATCCAGTCCAGAACAAAAATCCGGTCCTTCACCGGTAACGATGACGACTCGCACATCACGGTTTTTTGCTAATTGCTTAATCGTCTTGTCTATGGCGTGAAACATAGCCATATCCAGCGCATTCAGTTTATCTGGCCTGTTTAGCGTTACGGTTGCGATACCATCATTTATGCTTAGCTTTACTCGTTGCTCCGACATCATTTGCTCCATTTGACAACTGGTCTGATGAGATAGACAGTGGACATAAAAAACTATTTCCTTATCTTTTTCAAGTCACAGGCTACAATCTGTACTTTAAACACCTGTTTTATGTATTTCGGAGACATCGATGCGATCACGATTACAAATCAAAACTGTTACTGGTCAAGACATTCAGGCTTATGTTTCGCCATTGGCGGCACTCCGTATTTCAGTGTTTAAAGAGTTTCCTTATTTATATGACGGCTCTCTCGCCTACGAAGAAGTTTACCTGGCAGACTATGCCAAACATCCTGCCAGTTTCGTGGTGTTAGTGATCGATCCGGACAAACCCGCAGCTCAGCAAGTTGTCGGTGCATCGACAGCCATGCCTCTGTTGCATGCTGATGAAGAATTTCATCACTACTTCAGACAACATCAGGATACGTTTAACCTTGAAACCATCATGTACTTTGGTGAATCAATCCTGCTTCCTGACTACAGAGGCCAGGGCATTGGACACTTATTTTTTGACAGGCGAGAGCAACATGCATTAAATCAGGGAGCTGATTTGACCTGTTTTTGCGCAGTCCATCGGCCAGATAATCATCCGGCAAAACCGGAAAACTGGCAGACTCATCACGCATTCTGGCAAAAACGCGGATACACGCACTGGCCGGATATAACGGCAAATTATGACTGGAAGGACATCGGTAATGATCAACAAACCACTAAAACGCTCTCCTTCTGGCTGAAGCAATGGTAAACATAAACAGCAACGCCCTATCCATGATTGAATTCGTTTGCTCTCAGTATCCACGGGCGCAAGTCACATCATTTGCCGCTCAACCGCCATTAACGAGAAATGCTCCCTAAAGTGAAATTACTGATGTGAATGTTGGCAGAGCTGACATTTATGGTTCGGCAGATATTGGATTTCCAGAGAATGGTATTTTGGTACAGGGGAAGAAAAATGATGCCTTTGCTTCGGCATTATTAGATATAGCACAGCTAAAAAGAACCCGGCAGCATGGCCGGGTTCTGAATGTTGAAGACTTAGCGCAACCACTTCCCGCGATAACGAATAGAGTGAATATCAGCTACTTCGTTCGCTTACAGCAAAGGGTTGAAACGATTAATTCATATCACTGACAATGAAGGCGGGGATGTAACCTCTGGCGGAAGCCAGAACGACTTTACTTTTCACCCCAACAATACGAGCGTTGACAACATAGCCACCATCACGCTCGATCATCGTTCCTGATAAGACATAACCGATATTTTGAACCGGTGTGAGTTCTTCATAATGACGAGAAAAAGCAAAGTCACCGACTGGTGTTACATCAACATTGCCCGTCGTTTTAAAATCAACAACGGGTAAACCGAACGCCTGCAATTCATGAACAAAACTTTCAGCAATTTGATTACCCAGCACATTAGTCCGTTTCAGCGTTGAATCCAGATGAACAAATGATGTAACCGCAATCGGTGACACCATCGTGGTTTCCATACTATCGGTCATTTTCAGCGCCATTTGTTCGACGTACTGACGCAACGCTTTATGATTGTATTTTGTATCCAGCACATGTTTTGGTGGCTGTTCATTCATTTCCACCATCGCCATCATGGGCTGTTTGTCGGCCAGTACATTACCGCATTTCTGATATTTTCCGTCTTCACTAACACACCAGTCAGTTTCAGCAACCAATAGCTGACAGCCCGATAACAAGGCACTGACAGCAACCCCAGCCACCAGCGACGCTTGCCGTTTTGCAGAATTCTGTTTTGTCATGATCTAAGCCTTCCATATAAGATTGCGTAACGCTATGGATCAGTTATCGGATTATTACGCATTATCTTTAGCACTGATTCTGACGGAGCCAGTTTAATATTAATTCTCGTCCAGCTTTGCCTGATCCCAAAGACCATCCATTAACTCAAGCCCCGCTTCTTCAGGCGTTAATCCCTGTTCTTTTAATAACGTTTCCACCTTGCGAAAACGGCGCTCGAATTTTCGATTCGCCTGACGCATAACAGTTTCCGGATCACGTTTCATATGTCGGATCACATTGACGGTGGCGAACATTAAATCGCCCAGTTCTTCCGCGAGGTGATCTTCATCAATCGGGCCATCAGGTTGTTGAATCGCCTGCGCAATTTCGTCTGCTTCTTCTGCAATTTTATCCGCAGCACCGATAATATCCGGCCAGTCAAAGCCGACTTTGGAACATTTCTTTTGCAACTTCAATGCTCTGATCAATCCAGGCATTGACGGTGGCACACTGTCCAGAATGCTGTCGTGATGCTGACCTTTAGCGGCACGCTCTTGTTGTTTAATTGCTTCCCAGTTAACCAGGACTTCATCCGCATCACTGGCTATTTCATCACCAAAAATATGCGGATGACGGCGGATCAGTTTTTCACAAATCGATTGAACGACATGATCAAATTCAAATAATTGATCTTCTTTTGCAAGCTGGCTGTAAAACACAATTTGTAAAAGTAAGTCACCCAACTCATCACGAACTTCAGCAAAATCACCCTGCTCAATAGCATCAGCAACTTCATAAGCTTCTTCCAGTGTATGAGGGATGATAGTTTCAAATGATTGTTTAAGATCCCAGGGACAACCATTTTCCGGGTCCCTGAGTCTTGCCATAATGGAGAGTAAATCATCCAGGGAGTATGTTTTCTCTGATGATGTAGCGTATTTCACAAGGTTCCTCTGATACCGGCAAAACGATACGACATAGCTGTTTTCTGCGGCCCGGGTCTGTTAACCCTAATGCATGTATCGTCGCGCCTCAATAACATTATTGACCTGACTCAGCCGAGTCAGCACTGCGTTGAGTATATCGATGTTGTAAATCTCTATATCCATATCGAACGTGGCAATCTGAGACTTAATGTCACTGACACTCTTCATTCCCAACACGTTAATTTTTTCATTGGCCAGAATAGCCGTAACATCTCTCAGTAATCCGGTCCGATCGTGAGCCTGAATCCGGATTGTCAGCGAGTAACCACCTGAGTATTTTTCCGGCCAGGTAGCATCTACCACTCGTTCAGGCGACTCTTCCATCAGATTACGGAACTGATTACAGTCCTCACGATGAATGGCAACGCCCCGCCCTTTCGTAATGTACCCAAAGATAGAATCGCCCGGCACAGGTTTACAGCAATTTGCCATGTGTGTCATCAGATTTCCGACACCGTCTACTTCTACACTGTCTGAAGGACGCGAAATCGATGTTTTCTGTTTCAGTCGCGGATCAATTTCACTTTCTTCTTCATGCAAGGTTCGACTATGCAGAAAATTAACAACCTGATTGATTTTGACATCACCCGCACCAATGGCAGCAAGCAAATCATCCAGGTTCGTCATATTGAATCGTTCAACCGCTGGATCAACATCTTTTAATGACATATCAACCCGGTTCAGTTCCTGTTCCAGGATTTCCTTACCGGAGATCATATTTTTATCTCGATCCTGGTGCTTGAACCAGGTTGCGACTTTAGAACGTGCTCTTGGCGTTCGTAAGTAACCAAGGTTTGGATTTAACCAGTCACGGCTTGGATTAGGATTCTTCTGGGTCAGAATTTCCAGCTGATCACCGGTTTTTAATTCATAGGAAAAAGGCACGATTCGGCCAAAGACTTTGGCCCCGATACAACGGTGGCCGATGTTGGTGTGAATATAGTAAGCAAAATCCAGTGGTGTAGCGCCAATGGGCAGGTCAATAATGTCACCCGACGGCGTAAACACATACACCCGATCTTCAGTCACCTGATCTCGGATCTCATCACTAACATTCGCTTCAGACAGCATCTCGTCCTGAAACTCCAGGATTTTACGTAACCACTGGATTTTTTCATCATAACCACTGACTTTACCGCCCTGTCCACCTTCTTTATATTTCCAGTGCGCCGCGACACCCAGCTCCGCATCCTTATGCATTTGCTCAGTACGGATCTGAATCTCAATTGCTTTGCCTTCGGGTCCTAAAACTACCGTATGAATTGACTGATAACCATTAGGTTTCGGAGTAGCAATATAGTCATCGAATTCTTTATGTAAATGTGTCCAGTTGGTGTGAATAACACCTAATGCTGCATAACAATCCTGAAGCCTGTCAGCAATCACTCTGACCGCCCGGATATCATAAAGATGCTGAAAATCGTAATTCTTCTTCTGCATCTTTCGGTAAATACTGTAGATGTGCTTTGGTCGCCCGTAGACCTTTGCTGCAATACCTTCCCGCTCCAGTTCAGCACTCACGGCATCGACAAAGTTTTTCAGATATTCTTCACGGATAATTCGGCGATCTTCCAACAAGCGGGCAATATTTTTATATTCAGTTGGATGTAGGTATCGGAAAGACATGTCTTCCAATTCCCATTTCAGCTGACCAATACCCAACCGATTAGCCAAAGGTGCGTAGATACTGCTGGATTCTCTGGCGGCCAGTACGCGTGTTTCTTCATCTTCGTCTTTAACGTGATGTAAGTGGCAAATACGCTCAGCCAGTTTAATAACAATAGCTCTGACATCTTCAACCATCGTCAATAACATTTTTCGAATGTTATCTAACTGGCTGCCACTTTGTTTTTTATCACGCACATCCTGAATCAGGTGCATTGCTTCCATTTGCTTAACGCTGGCGACAAGCGTCGCAATATTTTCACCAAACTGTGTTGTTATTTCATCGAGTGAAAAAATGCCCTGATAAAACCCCGGGAACAACATAGCTGCCAGATAGGAATCACTATCCATGCTCAGATCAAGTAATACCTCAATAATTTCACAACCTTCAGAGCAACTAACGCGACCTTCGTCGCTATGTTTCTGGCACCACTGAATTCCCTGAAGGATGACCGACAGTTGATCCTCACCTGGAGAAATTAGCTGCAACCATTCGTTGCTGCCAGGAATTACATCAGCTTTTATGTGAGATTGTCGTATTGCAACCATGATGAAATATACCCGTGAAAAATGTTGTAACGCCCGGAGTCTGCACTAAAAAACAGTTATCCAGCCTTTGTTGATAGGCGACGTTTTTTCCGCCGTTCAAACTTAGCCATCAATTCAACATGAGAAGTCTGTGGAAACATGTTCATGATGCTCACGTTACCTAAATCATAACCTTGTTCAAGTAATATTTTGCAGTCTCTGGCAAACGTAGCCGGATTACATGAGACGTAAACGATTACATCCGGTGATAACTGATTCATCCGCTGAACAGCTTGTAATGCCCCCGCTCTTGCAGGATCAAGCAGCACATGAGTAAACGCGTGTTTGCACCACTTCTGTGCGCTCCAGTCTGATGATAAATCTTCACACCAGAAACTGATATTGGAAAGTTCATTAAGCTCAGCATTATATCTGGCTTGTTTTATCATCGATAAAACACCTTCAACACCAACAACTTGCTGGCAATAAGGCGCCATTGCCAATGAGAAATTGCCAACACCACAGAATAAATCCAGCACGATGTCATCTGATGACAAATTTAACCACTGCAATGCCTGCGCCACCATGCGCTGATTAATCGTTTTATTGACCTGAATAAAATGCTCAGGTGTAAACGCCACCGTTATATTTTCTTTGTGTTCATGCGCAATGTTAAGTTGATAAGAGAGCTCAGGCACCGTCGAATTGCCTGTTTGTTCGATCACAACATACTGACCAGAGTCAGGCTCAGAAATCATGGTCCAGCCATGTTGACGACCTGTGCTAAGCAGTAGTTGTCTATCCATATCACTCATTGGTCGAGTATGGCGAATGATCACCGCAGCCATATTATCTGCACCAATGGCTTCAAGGTGTGTTACCGCACGTCCCATTGATAGTTGAGGCAATAACGCATTAAAGACAGAAAATATCGGGTGAAATTCATCCACTAACGTAAGACATTGATCAACCTGAATAATTGATTTATCGCCACGACGGCGAAAACCCACGGTTGATGTTTTCGATTTCTTATCGAACCAGACACCGATACGAGCGCGACGGCGATAACCCCAGGCATCTGCTGTTATTGAATCAGTCCATTGAATGGTATCCAGTCCAGTCGCTTTTTTGATGAGTCGCTCAACACCTTGCTGCTTAAACATGACTTGTTGCTCGTCAGTCAGGTGCTGCAACTGGCAGCCACCGCATACGTCGGCATGTTGGCAATCTGGATTTTTACGATCAGATGATGCTGTTACAACGGTCACTACGTCGGCTCGGTAGTGATTCTTTTGATCGTCGGTAATTTTGGCTTTTACAGTTTCGCCCGGTAATGCTCCCGTAACAAAACAGGTTTTGTTATGGGTAAAACCAACACCAGTGCATTCATGGTCTAGTTGTTCAATAGCCACGGTCAGGTGTTGATTGGTTCGTTTTTGTTTTTTTGCCGGTTTAAAAAATTGCGCCACGCGCTGTCCTCTTGAATCACATGGATCATCCCAGACGATTTTGGTGGTCGACGTCAGAATGAATTACGGGTGTTGAGATTAAGGTCCGTTGACCTTTGATCATAACTATTACACTAGCCTGTACAGTAGCTTATTGCAGATTTACAAACGATTGCTAATCTGGCCCTGCAATTACGCCATATCAGCCACTTGAAATGCTTTTGAAATCGAACAAAAGTTCATCCAAAAAAGTCAGCATGCTCTAATAACTGGTACATGTGTTTATAGGCTTAGTTAAAAAGATATGCCATTATACGGCTGGCAACGATAGTTTCACCCCCGGCAGCCAAATCGGGGGCTTTCATTTACACGGTAGAATATTTTAACGCCTGACTGATTTAGTAACAGACGGGCAGTCAATGACGACGAATAATCATGAGCAAAATAGGTCTTAAAGAGTGGGTTTTATTTTTAACCCTGATACCCACGACGCTAATTGGTGTCATTATCGTTATCTGGATTGCTATTACTCGCTACGGTGAGTTAGATAATGATCTCAAAAAACGCGGCAAAGATATTATCGAACCCATCGCCGGTATTAGTGCTGAAGTCATCGAAAAACGGGATAACCGAAAACTCCGCCAGATCCTGCACAATGCCCATGTCAACAACTCCCCGCTGGTTCTGACAATCGTTGTCTTTAACCCTGACCATCAAGTCGCACTGGCCAGCGCTCATAATAAAGAAACCGATGCACTCCGACTTCGTCCGGGAGAACCTCAACCCGTCACAACCACATTTGAAAAAACAGACCAGCATTTAATTGTACGTGCGCCGATCATTAGCGAAAGTAACATCAATTACGACCGGGTCACCGGTTTTCCTGCCGACAGTACATATCTGGGATACGTTTCCCTGCAACTAAGTCTTCACGATGCGGTATTGAAGCAATACGAAACCGTCATTGAAAGCATAGCGCTTGTTGGCATGGCTATTTTACTCAGTGCGTTATTTTCCTTTTATCTGATAAAACGTGTCACCAGTCCGGTTAAAGAAATGGTTAGCGCTGTAGACAGAATCCGGGAAGGAAAATTCGATACTCGTTTAACAGTGCCACAGGTTGGTGAACTGGAACTCCTGAAAAACGGCATTAATTCAATGGCAGCCTCGTTGAGTAATCACCGGGAAGAACTGCAAAGCAATGTTGACCAGGCCACCTGGGATTTACGAGAAACACTGGAACAGATTGAAATCCAGAACGTTGAACTGGACCTTGCAAAACGTAAAGCTCAGGAAGCAAATCAGGTGAAATCCGAATTCCTGGCCAACATGAGTCACGAGCTACGAACGCCGCTGAATGGTGTCATTGGATTTACCCGCCAGCTAATGAAAACGCCTCTTAAAGAGAATCAACGGGACTACCTGGACACCATCGAAAAATCAGCCAATAACCTGTTATCAATCATTAACGACATTCTGGATTTTTCTAAGTTAGAAGCCGGCAGAATGGTATTGGAAGAAATTCCTTTCCCTCTCCGTGACAGCATTGCCGAAATCATGACGTTATTGGCTCCCAGTGCGCACGATAAAAAGCTGGAATTATCCGTCAATATTTCAGCAAATACACCAGATGACTATATTGGTGACCCGACACGGCTTAAGCAAGTATTTACTAACTTAATTGGAAATGCGATTAAATTCACTGAGAAAGGAAGTATCACCATTGATATCATTCCGGTGAAAGAACAGAATGGATTAATCACACTGAAGGCCATCGTAGATGACACCGGAATTGGTATTTCGGAAAAACAACAAGCCACATTATTTGAAGCATTTGGTCAGGCCGATAGCAGCATCACCCGACGATACGGTGGAACAGGTCTTGGCTTAATCATTTCACAAAAACTGGCTAAGGCAATGGGTGGTGATATTGGCTTTAACAGTGTCGAAAACAACGGGTCAACTTTCTGGTTCACCTTCACCTGCAAACTTCATTCAGTGCCACTTTCAGCCCCTCTTTCGGTAAGAAATCTGGAAGGTAAATCGGTCGTTTATTTTGAATCACACGAACATACACGACGTTCTACAACTGAGACTCTTGAATCCTGGTCGCTTCACGTCACCACGCTATCGACGATTGATGAATTACTGAGTTTTGTTGAATCGGGGCAACGAGTCGATATCGCGATTATCGGACACAATGTATCCCCCAGCCTGATCAATGAAATAAAAGAGTTAATCGATCGGGTTCGTCCGGTTTGCCAGTACCTTTACCTGTTAGTAGACACCATTTCAGCTAACATGAGAGAGGCATTTATTGGTTCAGGTGTTCGTAGCTGCCTGAGTAAGCCAATTAATCCAAGAAAACTCTCCACCGCTATTTCTCAACCCTGGGATAATCAGTCATACATAATTCCAGAGAAAAGTACGACATTTGCAAAATCACAAATCTCAGTTCTGGCTGTTGATGACAATGATGCAAACCTCAAACTCATTCGTTCCTTACTGTCAGAAATTGTCGAGCATATCGATATTGCCTCAAACGGGCTTCAGGCACTGGAAACCTGCACCAATAAAACCTATGACCTGATTTTCATGGATATTCAAATGCCTGTCATGGATGGAGTTACAGCCTGTCAGCGCATTAAAGAATCCACCCCCAATGAGAATACGCCTATTATCGCGGTCACTGCGCACGCTCTGGCGGGCGAAAAAGAACGATTACTGGAGAGTGGTTTTAACAGCTACCTGACCAAGCCGCTGGATGAAGAAATGCTTCGCTTGTCGATCATCGAATACACCAATGATTCGACCCTGACTCAACAAAAAGAAGATGCCAGTACTTACGAGACAAATAATCCGGTTGCCCGACCTGAAAGTGATAAAATCGACTGGTCACTCGCACTGCAACGCGCAGGCGGCAAAGATGATTTAGCCCTGGATATGTTACTCATGCTGGTTGACAGTATCCCTGAACATCGAGAACTAATTTCAGAAGGAATGGAAAATGATGATCAGCAAGCTATTCTGAATCATGTTCATAAGCTACATGGCGCGTGCTGTTACACTGGCGTGCCTGTGCTTAAAAATCTGGCAGAGTTGATTGAAACTGGCTTAAAAAACAAGACTGGCTGGTTAGAACTGGAACCTGAACTCATGGAATTACTGGATGAAATGGAGCATCTTGAAAATGACATTGCCGAATGGAGCAGCACACATTCCTGAGGGAATATTGCCAGAAGAGCCTGACGGTGAATCTGTCTGATACTGGCAGCACATCCGGTGTAACAATTAATAAGCCTCTGTTGCTTCCACCCGGCGTTCAGAAAATGCTTGTAGCATCCATTCCATTGAACGGTCTTTAATAAAGCCAGTATGAGAATTAAAGACCGCTCCCCTTGCATCCATAATGACGGTCACTGGCTTTGAATAGTCATAATTTGGACCTAAGATTTTAATTGCCTGTGTTTCTGAGGTGATTTTTACGGGGATATAAAATTGCTTCACTAATTGCTGTACGCCCTGGTGACGGTATGTCCTGTTCTCCATTTTGGCGCATTGCTGACAGTGTTTCAGTGATACGTTTAATAAAATGTGTTGATTGGATGTTCTTGCCTGGCTCAGGATCTGTTTTTTATCCCAAACTACCCAGTCAAATGACAACGCTTGTAGCTCTGATTCACTATCACGGTCAATACGACTGTACATATCATCCGACGCCAATAGCAAATAAGCCATGACGATAACGGCAAAAATAATGAAATGATTCTTTTGATCCAACCAATCTTTCATAACGCTTGTTAACCGGTGCTTCCACGTAACCAATTAAGACACAGGACTATACTATAGACTTTTCGATGTCGTCCAGATCGTAAAGCTTCTCCTATATGCCACATTGCTATCAATAAACCAAAAGAAACTATGCCATATAGCTATAACTGTTCCGATAGTAAACCTGTGAATTTTCAGGTTAAAACCATTGAGATATTCGTTGAAGGTGAGATTTTAAAGGCCAGCAGACTCGACGAGGCTGACGAAGTTGTAGTCCTTAAACAACAAAGGCTGCCATTTGGCAGCCTTTGTTTATAGCTATCATTGATCGCTATTTCTTATCTGTTTTTTCTGATTGTGGCCATAATTTAAACCACCAGATAATGGCAATAATCAATGCAAATCCAATCATATTTATCATCAACATTTATGCAACTCCTGCCGCTTTTTCAGTTGAAAATGCTGCCTGACTATCTGACTTAAATAACCGCAGTCTGTTGGCATTCGATACAACCGTCACTGATGAAAATGCCATTGCTGTCCCTGCTATCACAGGATTCAACAGCACACCAAATAATGGGAAAAACATACCTGTAGCCACAGTAAGACCAGCAACGTTGTAAATGAATGCACCAAACAGGTTTTGTTTAATGTTCGATAATGCGGCATGACTAATAGATATCGCATCAACAACACTCATTAAAGAGGACCGCATCAACGTCATATCAGCACTTTCAATCGCGACATCAGTGCCACTACCGATAGCAAGGCCGACATCAGCCAACGCCAGAGCTGGCGCATCATTGACACCATCTCCCACCATCGCAACAACAAACCCCTTTTCTTGCAGTGATTTAATACGAGAAGCTTTATCTTCAGGCATCATCTCAGCATGATATTCAACAATGCCGACTTTATTAGCGACAGCTTTCGCCGTGTTTTTGTTGTCCCCTGTGAGCATAACAACCTGAATACCTTGCTGTTGCAAACGGCGAATCGCATCAACTGAATCTTGTTTAATTGGATCTGCAATCGCGAAAATTCCCGCTAGTTTGCCATCAATCGCTAACCAGACAGGCGTATTTCCCTCAGACGCTAAACGAATTGCTTTTTCATCAAGTTCACCAACATTGATGTCGTTCGACACCATGAATCGACGATTACCGAGCAATACTTTCTGACCTTCGACACTTCCTGTGACGCCTAAACCTGACTCAGCTTTAAATTCTTCAGGCGCCGATATCATTAGTTTTGATTCTTTTGCCTTATTCACCAGTGCCAAAGCGATGGGATGCTCTGATGACATTTCAAGACTGGCCGCACGAGCAAGAATGTCTTCTTCTACAAACTGTTGTGTTTTGACAATCTCAGCAACTGAAGGCTTACCTTCAGTAATAGTGCCGGTCTTATCCAACAGAACATGTGTTACTTTGCTTGCTTTTTGTAGCGCATCGCCGTTGCGAATTAAAATACCGGATTCAGCCGCTTTACCAATACTCACCATAATCGACATCGGCGTCGCCAGACCCAGCGCACAAGGACACGCAATAATAAGCACGGTCGTTACCGACACAACGGCATAAGAAATCGCTTGCTCACCTGCAAAGTTCAACCAACCAAGAGCTGATAATACTGCGATAATCAATACAACTGGCACGAAGATTCCGGAGATTTGATCGGCCAGACGTCCTATGGCAGGTTTACTGTTTTGTGCCTGCTTAACCATGCTGATTATTTTTGCAATGGTGGTATCTTTCCCGACTCGCTCAGCAACACATACCAATGAACCATTACCATTAATCGTTCCGGCGGTGACCGTATCACCCTCACGTTTTTCAACCGGAACAGGCTCACCAGTCAACATCGACTCGTCAATCCAGGATTCACCGGAACGAACAAAGCAATCCACCGGAATCTTTTCACCAGGACGAATACGTAATAAATCCCCCTGCTTAACCAGTTCTACAGCAACATCTTTTTCATCATTGCCTTCAATAATTCGTGCAGTTGTCGCTCGTAACCCTATCAATCGCTTAATGGCAGATGATGTCTGACCTTTCGCTTTTAACTCAAGGGCTAAGCCCAGATTGATCAAACCAATGATCATTGTGGAAGCTTCAAAGTAGAGATGTCGGGCATTGGGTGGGACTGAATCGGGGAAAATAACAACAACCATGGAATACAACCACGCCGTTCCTGTGCCGAGAGCAACCAGCGTATCCATGTTAGAACTACGATTTATAAAGGACTTCCAGGCACCGACAAAGAAATGCTTACCAGCGAAAAACATCACAAAACCGGTAACGAGGCCAACTGCCAGCCAAATCTGCTGTTCCCTTGCAGAGTTGACTGACATTTCTCCTCCCAGGAGTCCGTATAGCATCATGGGAATACCCAGCGAAAGCGCAGCCGCCATCTCGATAAACAAACGCTTTGTGTAAGCCTGATCAGCTTTTTCTTTTTCTTCTACTGCGTTTGCTTCATCGACCAACGGAATAGCTTTATAACCAATATCCTCAATCGCCTGAATTATTAAGCCTTCTGAACTTAAACCATCAACCGTTACAGTTCTTTGAACAAAGTTCATCGAAGCGTTTTCTACGCCTTCTAATTTATTGACTGCCGATTCTATTTTCTTTACACAACTGGCACATCCGGCACCCTCTATAAGAAAGCTTTGATGAGTATCGTTTTCCTGCTCATCGGCCCGGTAGTGTTCTACTGATACTGTACTCATAATGTTCACCCTGCGAGGTGTTTCAATGCGTTAGAATGTAAATAGAACGGCACCAATTGATTAAAATTCTATTAAATTAAGCTTAATATTATAATCAATATTTATTTACATATTACTTTTTTTACTTTGTTCCTAATGCCGATAGGTGTTAACGTAAGTCCTGAACCCTACTATAGAGTCAAGATTATGCCTGAACAAATGTATAAAATAGGCGATATCGCCAAACAAAGTGGATTCTCAATCCAAACCCTTCGTTACTACGAAAAAGAAAATCTCATTCAACCAGACGCCCGCACCGAAAGCGGATACCGTTTGTACAAAAACACGATTTATGACGAATTGAAGCTAATTTCTCACCTTAAATCTTTAGGATTTAGTTTGTCAGAAATCAAGGAATTGAATGAGATGTGTTCATCCGGTAATGCACATAAGAAAGACGTGAAGGAAAAGGCAACCATTAAACTTGAACAGCTTAATGAGAAATACGAGACACTGAAGGAAATCAAAGACCGTCTTGAAAATGCGATTGCCCGCTGCCCTGGGGACACAAGTGGAATTTCAGGATGTCCGATTATTGAGTCAGATTTAGTCGCAACGGCTTGAACAGCACTAAAATTTCATCACAAAAAAACGCCTTACAAAATCAATCTCCAATGATTCTGTAAGGCGTTTTTTATTCGAACATTAATGTCAGTTAATACACTATCCCTGAGTTAGTCTGATGCCATCATGATGCTGGCTTGGCAGTAATGCACTGACGATATTCTCAGGTAAAAAGCCTTGTGCCGATGCAACCACCGCTTTTGATTCCAGCCCAACGATTCTGGCATTGACCAGAATTCCCCCCTGATGTTTAACCAGGGTACCAGCCAATACATATTTGATTGGTTGATTATCTTTCAATTCCAGAAAGTCGCGGCTAAAAACAAAATCACCTTTTTCTGTGACGCGAATATAATCAGTGGTTTTAAAATCAATTACCGGAATCCCAAATTGATGGATTTCATGCAAGAAACTTTCAGCAAGTTGATTACCCAACAAGTTAGCCTGATAAAAGTCGCCATCCAGGAAGATAAAACTCGATACACCAATCGGCGTTTTACTGTTTACGTAATCCAGGTTATTTACCAGATCATGCATAATGCCACGCGCATAGTGATTAATAGTTTTTAGCGGCTTTTTATTGTATTGCACTGCCCAGTCAGAACCTGCTCCATTTTGTTGAGCAACAATATAATTTGATGACTGGAAGTTCTGATCAGCCATAGGCGATCCCGCTGGCGAAGAATGCTTTCGCTGATTGACAATCCGTATACCGCCCGTTTCATTGTAGACATTATTTCCTGTCTGCAACTCATTCTCTGGTGTTTCACCCAATAAAGGCATGCCACTACAACCTGCCAGACTCAGCAAAACTAAACCAGACATTAAAAACTGTTTAACTACAGGATATTGACTCATAACTTTCTCCAATGTTGGCCGCATTTCACTGCGCCCTGAGACATTGATAACGACAAATGTTCACCATCACACCATTCATATTAATTCGTTGTGCGATAAATCTGACCATTCTTCAATCTAACTTTTTCGTCACTCCACAGCACATTTCTGGGAATGTAATTGGTTGATGCAGCCACAACGTCTTTTGATTCAACATCAATGAGCCGGGCATTTACAACGACGCCTTGCTCCTGAGGTGTAATAGTGCCCGTCAGGTAATAATCGATAGATTGCACTTGCTGAAGGTTACTAACATCTCTGGACAGCATCAGGTCCTGATCAGGCTTAATTAACAATTGTTCTCGCGCTTTGAAGGATACAACCCGAATACCTCGTTGAACCAGTAACGTGGTCATACTCTCCTGCAATTGCAGACCTAACATGTATATCGGAGAATTTTTGACAGGGTTTAGCGCTAAATTATCAACATCGCCAAATGTACCAACGGCCACTCTTGATTGAGGCTTTAAACTACGGAGTGACTGAAATAACTGAGTCGCCAGTATTTCGCTATACTGGTGAACAGAATCACGTTCCAGCGACGGCATATAATGAGTATCATGTGCCAGGACTATCACGGGCTCCTGATTTTCTTCTATATCCATTTGGACAGGCATTGCCGTTTCATCCACGGACGAACACCCGGCAATCATCGCCGCCCACAGGCAAAAAATTGTCGCTCTCATACAAAAAAGCCTCAGTAATCGTTATTACCGAGGCTTTTAAGCAATAATGACGCCAGATTGATCTTTGATCGTTTTATATCAACAGATCTTAACTGACATGAGTCATTACGAATCTTTTTTCATCAGCGCTTTAATAAAGGCTGTGAATTCTTCACCAATATCATCATGGCGCATACCGTATTCAACCACGGCTTTCATGTAACCAAGCTTACTACCACAATCGTGACTTTTGCCTTTCATGTAGTAAGCATCAACCTGTTGTTGATCCAACAGCATCTCAATCGCATCGGTTAACTGAATCTCTTCACCGGCTCCCGGTGGGGTTTTCTTAAGCAATTCCCAGATAGACGGACTAAGTACATAACGACCAACAACAGCCAGATTTGAAGGCGCTTCATCGACCGCAGGTTTCTCAACCATTTTCTTAATCGGCAATTTTTCACCTGGAGTCAGATCGCCGCCATTGATATCGACAATACCAAACTTATCAACCTGAGCTTCCGGTACTGCTTCAACCATTACCTTACTGCATTTATCTTCTTCATACTGGCTGATCATTTCTGCCAGATTTTCTGAACGCAAATCACTGGTGCTGTCATCCATCAATACGTCAGGCAGAATAATCGCGAAGGGCTCATCGCCAATAATAGGGTATGCACACAATATCGCGTGCCCCAGACCTTTCGCTTCCCCCTGACGAACATGAATAATTGTCACGTCTTTCGGACAGATAGCCTGTACATCTTCAAGTAACTGACGCTTGACCCGTTTTTCTAACGTTGCTTCAAGTTCAAAACTTTTATCGAAGTGGTTTTCAATCGAATTTTTACTGGAATGCGTTACCAGTACAACTTCTTTGATACCCGCAGCTATCGCTTCGGATACAACATACTGAATCAGTGGCTTATCAACCACAGGTAACATTTCTTTTGGAATCGCTTTAGTTGCCGGCAACATTCTTGTACCAAGTCCGGCAACTGGAATAACAACTTTCATAGTGCTCCTGTTTTAAATCCTGATAAATGTGCTGTGAATGATTTACACAGCAACGGGCGCTTTGATGCCTGGATGCGGGTCATAACCCACTATTTCAAAATCTTCAAAGCGATAATCATAAATTGAATCGGGTTTTCGAGTAATTTTCAGTTCTGGTAATGGACGAACATCACGCGCTAACTGTGTTTTCACCTGTTCAAAATGGTTGGTATAAATGTGAGAGTCGCCCGTCGTGACAATAATGTCATGTGGCTCCAGGTCACACTGCTGTGCCAACATATGCGTCAGCAATGCCAGACTTGCAGTGTTGTAAGGCAAGCCCAGAAAGCTGTCAGAACTACGGATATATAGCTGAGCTGATAGCTTTCCATTTGCAACATAGAACTGATACAACAAGTGGCAAGGCGGTAGCGCCATTTTGCCCTGTTTAACATTTTCCTGCGGCGATAAAGTCTCGTCAGGCAGGTATTCCACATTCCAGCCGTGAAACAGGATTCTGCGGCTATCCGGGTTTTCTTTTAAGCTCTTTACAACATAATCAATCTGGTTAATTGACTCGCCTGACTTTGTTGGCCATTGCGTCCACTGTCTGCCGTAAATTGGCCCAAGATCACCATTATCAAGTGCCCATTCATCCCAAATGCTGACACCATTGTCATTTAGCCATTTGGTATTAGTATCACCATTTAAAAACCACAACAGTTCATTCGCAATGCTTTTGAAGTGCAGTTTTTTAGTCGTTAATAATGGAAAACCATCAGCCAGATTATGACGGAACTGGCGACCAAAGACAGAACGCGTTCCCGTCCCGGTTCTGTCACCTTTATCCGTGCCATTATCCAGAATGTCTTGTAACAGTGCTAAATAGCTTTGCATCAGGCATTACTCTCTTGTGTTTTTACTGCTTCACGTTTGTATCCAGCTACAATAAACGCAATACCTGCGATAATCATCGGCGTGGATAAAATCTGGCCCATTGATACCAGATTAAAGAATAAATCTAAATGCGCGTCCGGCTCTCGGAAAAACTCAACAATAAATCTAAATGTTCCATACCCGACAAGGAACAATCCGCCAACCGCTCCTGCTGGCGGCTTCTTCGAGGCGTACCAGTGCAACATAATAAACAACACGACACCTTCGAGAAAAAATTCGTAAAGCTGTGACGGATGTCTTGGACTCGGACCACCATGTGGAAAAACAATCGCCCAGGGCACATCAGAAACACGCCCCCAAAGTTCACCGTTAATAAAATTACCAATACGCCCGGCACCCAGACCAATCGGTAATAATGGACAAATCAGATCACCAACACTCAGGAAGGAACGTTGATTGCGTTTGGCATACCAGTAAATGGCCAGAATCACGCCAATCACGCCACCATGAAAAGACATCCCGCCTTCCCACATACGGAATAAATAAAGTGGATCAGCAAGGAAATAATCGAAATGATAAAACAGAACATAACCGGCACGGCCACCAAGAATAACGCCCATAAAGCCAGCAAAAAGTAAATCGCTCACCTGATCTCTTGTCCAACCAGAATCAGGCTTATCAGCATATCGGTTTGCCAGCCACATCGCCGAAGCAAAGCCGATTAAATACATCAGTCCGTACCAGCGAACACTAAAATCGCCAATACTGAAAATAACCGGATCAATCTCCGGAAAGGTGAATAACGGTTCCACGTAAATCCCCAAAAACGATAAAAATAATGCGAAAGATCAGAGCAGACCGTGTAATACTTTGGCCGCCATCACAAACAAAAACACCGCAAAAATACGCTTTAACTTAGCAACAGGCAAACGGTGTGCTGCATTAGCACCCAGTGGCGCAGTCAGCGCAGAAGCCGAAATAATGCCTATTAGTGCAGGTAAATAGATATAACCCACAAACCCTTCGTCGATAGACTTTTCACTCCAGCCTGAAACGATATAGCCCACACTCCCCATGACAGAAATAAAACCACCAGCAACGGCGGAACAGCCAATAGCGCGTTTCACATTGATCGATAATGCACTGAGTAATGGCACCGTTAACGCGCCGCCACCAATACCAATCAGACTCGATAAGCCACCGATAATGGTTGTCAGAAAAACAACAAGGCCACCGTTCACCTCTTCTTTGTCATCCGTCATGCCAGGCTTAGAACCCATCGCCATGCGCATACCAACAAATAGTACAGTTATAAGGAAAATCCACTGTAAGACAGTACTGCCCAGTGATTCCGCCCAGAAACTGCTAACACCTGCGCCGATTGAGACACCAATCACCACATAAAGTGCAATATTCCAGGGGACATTCTGATTAGCATGATGGGCACGCGCAGAAGAAATAGAGGTAACGACAATAGATGCCAGTGACGTAGCCACGGCAACGAGGAAGGCTTGTTCGGCAGGAACGACCTGAAAGTAACCCAGTAACATCGACAACACAGGGACGATGACCAGACCACCACCAATGCCCAGCAACCCTGCTAAAAATCCTACTAATGCACCTGTAACCACACAGGCGAGGAATATACTTAAAACTACACTAAGGATCACGGGTTTCTCTTATTTTTATCTAGTGGGTTAAATAAGGAGATGTAGTGTAGCAAGAGGCGTTAAAAATTTATATCAGATGTTGAACTTGCGCGTTAACGGCCTGCGCGAATAAGTCCACCAAAACCTTTCTCTTCGATAAACTGATTGACCGTTGCACGTACTTCATCCGGACAACACATTGTCAGGCAACGATCTTTCAATGCGATACATTCTTGCAAATCAAGTCGTCGTAACATCCATTTCACTCTCGCCAGATTATTATTCGTCATACTAAGTTGGCGATATCCCATCGCACACAACAACAGTGCGCCGCCAGGTGTTCCAGCCAACTCACCACAAACACTGGTTGGTAAACAGTGGGCAGTTGAGCGATCCATGATCTCTTGTAATGCCCGCAGTACAGCAGGATTAAACGAATCGTACACGCCAGCTACCCGAGCATTATTTCGATCAACAGCCAGCAGGTACTGCGTCAAATCGTTACTTCCGACTGAACAAAAATCGATACGGGTTGCCAGATGATCTAACAAATAAATGCATGACGGCACTTCGATCATGATCCCAATATCCGGCCGGGTTAAGGTATGCGATGCATCACCATACTCTTCAGTAATTTCTTTCCATGCCTGTTCAATAAAACTCAGTGATTCATCTACTTCCCGAACATTGGTGATCATCGGCAGCATGATCCGGAGATTATTAGTATCAAGGTTAGCCCGAAGCATTGCCCGTACCTGCGTTAAAAAAAGCTCCGGATGATCGAGCGTTAACCGAATTCCTCGCCAACCCAAAAACGGGTTTTCTTCTTCAAACGTAAAATACGGTAATGTTTTATCGCCCCCAACATCCAGCGTTCGCATGGTCACAGGTTTATTAGCAAAGTTGGATAAAAACGCTTTGTATAATTCATACAATTCCGTTTCTGACGGAAAACTCTTACGAATCATGTAAGGATATTCGGTTCGGTATAATCCTACGCCGTCGCAACCTTCTCGATTGTTGAATTCAATGTCACTGCCCAGTCCGGCATTCAGCATCAACGCAATCCGATATCCATCCAGACTAACCGCATCGAAGGACTCATCTTTCGCAACTTCCTGTTGCATGGCTGTTTCATCATCGATCAGCGATTGGTATTCCTTAATAACCGTTTGTGGAGGAGCAATCATTAAATGG
Source organism: Alteromonadaceae bacterium (assembly GCA_965656875.1). Taxonomy (GTDB): domain Bacteria; phylum Pseudomonadota; class Gammaproteobacteria; order Enterobacterales; family Alteromonadaceae; genus CBFHMJ01. Next base: position 180,997 of record CBFHMJ010000018.1, on the reverse strand, counting down.
CCGTTGTAACCATTAATAATTAATGTCTTCTTATTCAGTTGCATCAACGGAATGTCTTCAACACCCATAACCGCCGGGACACCTAACGCTCTGGCCATAATTGCACTATGAGAATTAGCAGAACCTTTCACGCTCACCACACCAAATAACTGATGTCGTGGAATTTCTGCCAACATAGAGGCCGTAACTTCTTCCGCCACTAAAATAGCTTTTTCCGGAATAGGTGATAATTGCTGTTCACTGTGCAATAAATGCCGCAATACCCGACGCCCTAAATCTTTTACATCGGTAGCGCGTTCCTGAATATAGCTATCTTCCATTGCTTCAAACTGAGTCACGTAACGTTCAACCAGGATTTTCAGTGCAGAAATGGCACACCAACCTTGTAATGTCAGCGCTTTTACATCTTTACTGATCCCGTTTGAATCCAGCATTTGCTGGTAGACATCAAAAATGAGCATGGTGTCTTTCGGCACCTGATCGACCAGTCGCGCCGCCATCTGTCTGAATTCCTGGCGTGTCGCTTTAACCGCGTCATAAAACTTCCGCGTTTCGTTTTCGCTACTGTACACCTTCTTAACAGAGATAGATTCAAAATCCGCCGCAGGATGAGCGATGTAAGCCGTGCCTATAGCCAATCCTGTCGAACCCGGAATTCCAGTGACGCTACTTACCAGCTTTTTATCGTCGTCTATTTGGGTTTCTCGCAAGCTTTCTCGTACTTCAGCATGTAACAACACAGATGCTAATTGTGCTGAAAGCGTAACCAGAAACGAGACTTCTTCTTCACTAAACTGACGTGCTTTTTTCTGCTGGACAGACAAAATACCCAATAGTCGCTTTTGATGAATAACAGGCACACCTAAGAAAGCGTGATAAGCCTCTTCACGAACTTCCGGCGCAAATTTGAATTTAGGATGGGTTTTAGCATTGATGATATTGAGAGGTTCTTCTCGACTGGCAACCAGTCCAATTAAACCCTCGGAATGGTTTAAACATAATTTACCGACTGCTGATTTCGACAATCCATCAGTGGCCATCAGGCGCAGACAATTACGTTTAGTGTCGTTGAGGTAAACTGAGCAGCAATCTGTGCTCATTGCTTTTTTGATATTGCTGACTAAATTACGTAACGCCGTGGGTAAATCCTGATCCTGATTAACCGCTTGTACGATGCTACGTAACTGAGCCAACATTGTGTGTTATCTCCGCCTGCGACGGGAATTTTCCCGACGTTGAAAAGTGAGTGCTACAGAGAGAAATTCTTTCATAGCTTTCCGATAAACTTCCCGCTTAAAAGAAACAACCTGACGAACAGGATACCAATAACTAACCCAACGCCAGTCATCAAATTCAGGGTGATCTGTTTTCAGCAGGTTTACGTCCTCTGAGTTACATTTCAAGCGCAACAAAAACCATTTTTGTTTTTGTCCGATACACACAGGTTTACTGTCTCGGCGAATATACCGCTTCGGTAATCGGTAACGTAACCATTGTTTCGTTACCGCGAGAATCTCGACATCATCCGGTTTTAAACCGACTTCTTCTTCAAGTTCCCGATACATTGTTTGCTCAGGTGTTTCTCCTTCATCCATGCCACCCTGAGGAAACTGCCAGGAATTTTGACCAAAACGTCTTGCCCAAAAAACCTGCCCTTTACTATTACAGATAACGATACCAACATTCGCTCTAAATCCTTCGGAATCAATCACAATAACCCCTGAGTTTTAAAGCATATTGATTCGATTCTTCCACAATCAAATACAATCAGCAAATTTTTCTCAAATTGGTGATAACCTGGATCAATTATTTTCGATCATATTTAGTTATCCACAATTAAATAGCAAGTTGATCACAGTTTTTCACCGTAGTAAAAATTCGCCAGATGATCTTCACAAAATCTGTGTAGATCAATGTGTATAACTATGTATTTATCAACAATAAAATAGTTTGTTTTTATTTTAGTTAAATTAGGCTTAAATAAAACAATTAAAAATCAATGCATTAAAAATGATCAGTATTATGTTTGAATGATCGTTTTTGTGGATAACAGAGACTGTTCAACAAACGTCCAACCCGAATAATGTTTACAGTCTCGTAAAAAAAATGCCTGGAAGCCAGGCTGATAATAAGATCCTCCCAGATTTATACACATTGCGATCTATCAACATTTAATATCCTGTTGATAACATTAGCGGTCCGTTCCGGGCATTTATTAAGCCAGGAAACTCTGACAAAATAGCGTCTTTATTCCTTCTTTACACTGTAACTTCGTTTTTCATGTATAAACCCAAACCCGCACCACCAGGCAGTATTGATGAACTAATGAGCAGAGCTGACGAAATAGCAGGTCTGACGCTGGGAGATTTAGCCCTCATTTACGGCATTGATGTTCCTGAAAATCTGAAACGCGAAAAAGGATGGACTGGCCAGTTACTGGAATGGGCGTTGGGCGCATCTGCGGGATCGAAACCTGAGCAAGACTTTTTACAATTAGGCGTCGAATTAAAAACGCTTCCGGTATCCTATTCAGGCCAGCCACTGGAAACCACATTTGTGTGTGTAGCACCACTGACAGGCATTACAGGCGACCAATGGCAGACCTGTCATCTTCGCACTAAGTTATCTACCGTGTTATGGGTTCCAGTATTAGCAGAACGAGATATTCCACCAGGAGAACGACAAATAGGAACACCTTTTTTATGGACATTACAGGGAGAACAAGAACACGCGTTACGGCAGGATTGGGAAGAGTTAATGGAATTGATTGCATTGGGGAAGCTATCTGAGATTACGGGCAAACAAGGGCAATATCTGCAATTACGACCAAAAGCGGCCAACAGTAAAGCGCTCACCGAAGCATTTGACAGTTCAGGCTTAGCCGTTAAAGCATTACCGCGAGGGTTTTATTTAAAGAAGGCATTTACGGCCAGCATCCTTGCTGACCATTTTCAGTAATTTACCAGTGTTTGAAAGTGAAGCTGGATCTGTGATCCTAATACGCATATTGACGGAACAAAGTATCCAGTTGTCCGTTCTCTTTAATCCGGTTTAATGAATGATTAAAACGTTCTACATCTTCCTGCTTCACGGACTTTTTACTAAACATCGCATAAACAGGACCATTACTAATATTGATATTATGCGGTGCAACCAGGCTTGCCAGTCCACGACGACGAATCAGAGAAGCACCTACAAAACTATCCTCAAGGTAACCATCAATATCCTCATCGAGTAACCGAGCCAGATTGATCTCACTCATGATCGCGCTGTGGAACTGTGGTGACAATGACTCATTTTCCATGAGCAATGCCATATCTTCACCATAATAGTAATCACCAATGATCCCGAGATGCTTTCCACTATTCATAAAGCCTGCAATATCTGCATAACGGAATTTCGGCACATCAGAAGTGCGGATATAAAGCTGAAACCGTTCTTCTCGGTATGCATCGCTAAACCAGGCAAACTCTTTTCGTTTGTCTGTCATAGAAGCACCCAGCACCAGATCAATGTCACCCGTTTTTAACTGATTAAGCAGATTAATCCAGGTATCCTGTTTAAATTCAACGGTGCATTGCATGTCTTCTGCCACCAGGTTGAGCAAATCAACATCTAATCCTCTTGCTTGCTTCCTGATATCTAAAAACTGGTAAGGCTCCCAAATATCAAACCCCATGACAAATGAGCAGTCATTCGTCGATGACGCAACTTGCGCAGCATCGTTAGACGTTGGTGTTTGGGATGCAGGCTTGGTTTGTTCGGCTGAAGGAGCAGAAGGTGGTGCCGCTTGTTGTTTTGCCGGACCGCATCCGACGAGGAACAATCCGACACTCATCATCATGATAAAGGTTGAAAAAACTTTCATAAGCACCTCACAAGGATGTTTTATAGTTATCTGAAGTTGGCGCTGAAGACTGACGTTTTAATTGATACTGAATTTCTATACATCCGATAAGTCAGTACAAATCAAGACTTCAGACATCGCATGAACCCTTGTTTAAAGCCTGGCACATATTCAAAAAAGTGCGTGATCGATTCAATAAGAAATCTGATAGCTATGCGCTTCAATATTTGAACCTGTAAACGAAAAACGGCCACTACTATAAAAGTAGTGGCCGTTTCTCATACGCCAGTGTTATACAGTTGTATTACTGCAATACTTTAGACGTTCTTGCAAACTCATCCTTTTCAATGGCTCGTCTGAACGCAGGACGTTTCAAAATACGATCAAAGTAATCATTTACATTGTCTGCTGGAATAGTTAAATCAAAGTGTTTAGCCCAAAATCCCAGATGACCCAGGATCAAATCTGGAACGGTAAACTGATCACCCATAACATATTTCTTTTCACCCAGCCGTTTTGCAAACCCTTTTACTGCATGCTCCCACTTGCCGCTGGCAAACTGAAACAAATCGGTGTTTCTGTCCTGCTCCGGTAGCATCGCCTGAGTCACTGCCGTCCATAATGGACCTTCAATGTCCGCAGTAGCCAGGAAAGTCCAGCCATCCATTTCAGCTCGTTCCAATGTGCCAGATGGAAAACTCATTCCCGCACCGGGATTTGAATCAGCCAGAAAAGTAACAATGGCAGCAGAATCTGTTATCACGCCATCGTTCACTTTTAACGCAGGTAAAATACCCGCTGGATTTACTGATAATGCAATATCTGAATGAGGCTGTGTATCAACTGCTTCATAGTCTGCATCTATTTCTTCTAACATCCAGGTTATTCTATTTTTACGCGAGCCAACACCTGACACGCCATATAACGTATATGCCATACCGCTAACCTTTAATTATTATATAAATCAGTAATATGCGTTTTCTAACTATTGATTTTATTCTATTAGAAACTTTAATTTGGCTTGTTACATCATTAACAAAACCGAATGTGTAAATTATAGGTAAATTAGCATTTTCTCAAGATTGTAGTAAGAATAGATTCTTTTATTGCATATCAAAATTGAAGGAAAGATTTTTTGTTACTCACTGTTTTTACTGACTATTAGTAGCTTTGCTATCTTTCAATTCCTTTTCCCTCCACAAACCTACATTTAGTTATGTTTAATTTATAGAAACCACGGAAAGATAACTTAACTTTAAGATAATAATTTTTTACACGCATAACATATATTTTAATTATTTTTTAAGATAGCATCTAATAACGATAAAATAATCAACAAAAATAATAAGCTGTACTTATTATGAGTACTTCATAATTCAACACTTTTGCTGAATTAACACCTCGGACCAGCCGAAAGTCATTGATAGACTCAGGTACATTTTTTAGCAAAAAAGATACAAACACCGACTTCTAGCCGCCAAATTATTCATATTAGTATACTATTTGCTGGGTATTAAAATGGGACATTTATTACTACGCCAACCAATTCACCACACATATAACTGCATAAAAGATCGACTGTCTGCTACTGCATTGTCCGGTCTGCTGGCAATTTTTATCACGCCATTGATGGCACCAACGGCTCAAGCTGAAACCTGGCCACTTGGCGCAACTGAAGACTACATTGCAGATCCACGGACGATGGACGAAGTATCAGAATTAACAAATAAATCGATGCAAAAACGTCGAGAATTTGGATGGAATGTACTTCGTAAATCTCTAAGACCAATCAACGTACAAAACCCGAAGCGACAACTGCCACTATGGATAACCTGGTATGACAGGGATGAAGTCAGAAAAATTCTCTCTGATGGTGTAAAAAAGTATGGTTCACAAGCAAATAAACACGGTCTACCGACTGAATTAGCCAACAAAGCAATTGCAGAACATGCAGTTACCCGAGAAGGCATTAATATCGACACCTATAGCGATATGATCCGTGAATTTGGCGTAAAAGGTGTTCCTTCGTTCAGCCCCGCTTTTATTCGCCACATGTTGGAAAATTACAAGGATATCGTTGCCTGTGATTTTGCCACCTCTCCCAGAGAAGATTTAATGGAGGCGACCAGCTTTTCAGCCTGCATGAAGGAGTTTCCGAAAGAAGCGGTCATGGTCAAAACCGCATGGAAACTGGTCGAAACACCAGAAAAACGCTGCCGAATGGAATATTTTGACTATTCCGGCGACTCCTGGGTAAACGCCTATGCCGGTGTTAAACGCCGCGATCTGGCTGAACCCACACCACAATATAAATTCCTTAAACCAAAGCATGTTATTCCGGTGCAACCAGCAATTAACGATGGTGAGTGTGGCGAATCAACGTTATCGCAGGAAGGTCAGGTACGCGGTGAATATAAGCCTGTGCCAGGCCCGGATAAAATCTACACCATGACCACACGCGCAAATAAACAGGTGCCAGAACAAACCTGGGCGCTTGCTGCACTGCATATCGTGACTAAAGAAACACGGGAATGGGTATGGGCTTCATGGCACTGGGCGCCAGATGATAAAAAAGATCTCGACTTAGGGATGGATCGCCCAGCCGATTTACCTAAGCCCTGGAATAACTACAAACTCACAATTGCTACCGGATTCGAAGAAGAAGATCCCAAGCCCTGGTACGGGGCTAATGGCGAATTTATCGCCACGTTGAAAGATGTGTATGACGTTCGTAAGCAGTGGTCTGATCGCAGTGAGTTCTTATCGTTTACACAATGGAGCAGTAATCCCTACCTGGAAGTTGCAGATCCAGATTCCAACTGTGTCGGTTGCCATCAGACGCCTGTCGGGCTGGTAAAAAGCATCTATGGCTCTATGCGTCGTCGTTTAAATTTCCCTGCTGATTTCAGTTTCCAGATTATTGGTTTTGATGGTAACGCCAATTTTCAGGAATACCTCGCAAAAGCAATGAAACCAGATTCCAACACCAGACAGATTGTGCAAACAGCACAACACAAAATGCTGGAAGAAATGCTGGATAAAAACTGCATGCGCTGTCATGGCGACGGCTCTCATGGCGCACCAAAGTACAGTAAACAACGTTTTGTCTATGGTACAGACGCTATTGCTGCGCACTTTAGAAATCGAGGTGCAGAACTGGTATCGCAAGGCATTATGCCAAAAGACACACCACTACCACCTGAACAACGGCAACAGTTTTCAGAGTTGATTCAATGCATTAGCAACAACGAATGCCAGAACAAAACAGATAAATAAAACATCAATAAAACAAGTAACACCAATTCAGTGCGGCGCTATCTGCACATTCCAGGGATTGGTCAATCAGGAGCAATATGATGAGAAAGCTATTACTGGCCGCTGCACTGGCGACTGCTACAACGACAGTGTTTGCCGCTGAACCGACCCGTCTTGAAAAAGATTTACGCTGGTTAAATCAGGTCTCAGACAAGATTTACATGATCACCGGCCCTGGCGGCAATATCGGTTTGTTCGCAGGTGAAGACGGTAATCTGATGATTGATGACAAATTTGGCCCGCTCAACAAGCGTCTGAGAAAAGTCATTAAAACCATCAATGACAAGCCGATTAAATTTGTTGTTAACACTCACTGGCATTCAGATCACACCGGCGGTAATAAACCATTCAGTCAGACAGGTTCTGTTGTAGTTGCTCACGAAAATATTCGTAAACGTATGTCAGCCGGACAATTTGTTGAAGCATTCAACAGTTACATCCACCCTGCCAGTAAAGAAGCGCTCCCAACAGTAACCTTTACTCGCGATATTCAGTTCCATCTTGATGAAGAGCCCGTAAAAGTTGTTCACTATCACAATGCTCACACCGATGGTGATGGCGTGATCTTCTTCCCACAAAGCAATGTTGTTTCCACTGGTGACATCTTTTTCAACGGCATCTTCCCAATCATTGATATCTCCTCAGGCGGAACCGTTGCAGGCGTATTGCGAGCGCTTGATGACATGGCCAGTAAAGCAGATGAAAACACACGCTTCATTCCAGGCCATGGTCCAGTCGGCACGAAAGCAGATCTGATCAAAGCTCGGGATATGTTGAATGATGTTTACACGCAAGTGAAAAAACTTATCGCTGAAGGAAAGAGTGCTGAGGAAGTGGTAGCGGCGAATCCTGCCGGTAAATACAGCGACTTTGAAGGTGGCTTTATCAATGCGAAACAGTTTGCAAAATTGCTATACAGCGTGACCACACAGGAAGTGAAATACTTCAATCCACACAGTCATGGACACGATCATGATCACGAAAGTGACCACGGCCACCAGCATAAACATAGCCATGATCATAAAAATGGCCACAGCCATTAGTAATCGATAAGTAGCGGGAAAAATGATGGAAGTAACAACTCAGAAAAATGTTGCACTTTTGGCACTGATCACTGCAAGCAGCCTGACGTTCACTGCACACGCTGCAGACGAATTCAGTTACACCTACAAACAACCACAAACCATGAAAGATGGTTGGGCCACCGGCCATATCAAAGACAGCGGTGTGAGCCTGCAACCCATGAAACAGTTAGTGGAAGACTTAGATAAATATCCACTTAACGTTCATTCTGTGCTGGTGATAAAAAACGACAAACTGATTTTCGAAGAATACTTTAAAGGCATGGATCAACGCCGGGGGAAATCTCTGGGTGAAGTTGAATTCGGCCCTGAAACGTTACACGACCAGCGTTCAGTGACAAAAAGTTTCACCAGTGCTCTGATGGGTATCGCGATTGAAAAAGATCTGATCAAACTTGATGACAAGATCTTTAAATTCTTTCCGAAAGATAAGGATCTGAACAAAGGACAGAAAAAAGACATCACGATCGAACACTTGCTAACCATGAGCTCAGGTCTTGAATGGGATGAAGAAACTTATCCCTACTCCGATGACCGTAACAGCGAAACAGCAATGGACTACAGCGAAAGTTCAACTCGTTACGTGCTCGAACAGAAAGTAGTTACCAAACCCGGTGAAAAATTTGAATACTGCGGTGGATGCACCATGTTACTCGCTGGCGCCATTCAGCATGTCACCGGCAAGAAAATGGACAAATGGGCCGAGCAGGTTCTGTTTGCACCGCTTGGCATTGACCAATATGAATGGCTGCAACATGACGATGGACACCCCACGGCAGCATCAGGTCTGCGCCTGACCCCGCGTTCAATGGCGAAGTTTGGTTACTTATATGCCAACAACGGTAAATGGCATGGTAAGCAAGTCTTGTCTAAAACATGGGTTGACGCCTCCACGCAATTTCATGCAGAAGTAGCGCCTGATGCTGAACGTCAATATGGTTACCAATGGTGGCTTGAAGACGCACAGGATGGTGACATCAGCTTTAAAGTTCATGTCGCTCGCGGGAATGGTGGCCAGCGTATTTATGTCGTTCCAGCTTTAAAACTGATAGCGGTATTAACGGCGGGCAATTACAACAATCAAAAACAATCCAGTGCCTCAGATGTCGCGTTCCGTGATTACATCCTCCCAGCAGCACTAAACCAACCTGCAAAATAACTGCAACGTATTGACGTTATTAAGTAAACACTGTTCCTCAAAATCTATTACAATGCTGTTTGCCTGTTAACAGGCAGCAGCATTGTACGCCCTACAGCCTTTATTTATTGGAGCAAGATTTATGCGACGGTATGCACTATCTTTACTTCTGCTAACCAGCACCGTATCCGCCGGACAGTCACTTATTATTGAAGATGTCACGATCGTGTCATCTCATTTAAAAAAACCAAAACCACACCAACATGTACTGATTGAAGACGGAAAAATTACTCAGATATCCAGTATCCCTGTCAGCAAGAGTAAAAACACGCCTCGCATTAATGGTAGTAATCAATTTCTAACACCGGGCATTATGGACAGCCACATTCACGTCTCGTCCGTTCCTGGCATCGGTTTTGGTGTTGAACCTCGCGCTCAATCACATAAATCGCTCACTTCCTCCTATTACGAACAACAACCCAAAAGCCATCTGTACTACGGCATAACCCAGATTCTTGATCCGAACCCAGGAAAAAACTGGCAACACTACACACAATCAGAGATTCATCCTGATTTTTTCCGTTGTGAAGTCATTACCTCGGCAACAACGTATCCCTCGGTTGAAATGAAACCTGAAACAGCCGCAGCACTTTATCAATGGATGGTCGATGAAAACGCCCCGGTGAATGGTGAAGCCTCGCCTGAACAACTGGTTGACAAAATAGCGGCCAGTCAGGCCCGTTGTATCAAGCTCTATTTCGAAGACGGATATGGCAGCAATACCGACTGGGCGCTGTTAAAACCAGCAACGCTCAAACGAATCAGGCAAGCCGCCGACAAGCATCAACTTCCTGTTCTTGCTCATGCAAACTCCCTCAATATGTATAAAGCAGCCATTGCCGCCGAAGCCGATATTCTGGTTCATGGCATGTGGAACTGGGATGACGCTAAAACCGATGACAAACGTTTACCCGCTGATATTGTGGACGTACTTATCACGATGAAAAACAAAAAGATTGGCTTCATGCCAACTCAGCGTATCGTGACAGGGCTGGCCGAACTGATGAATCAGGCAAAAATTGATAAATCGCTGTTCAATGATGTTTCACCAAAACAACTCAGAGACTGGTATGCCACACCTGAAGCCGCCTGGTTTCGTAATGAACTACAAGCTGCATTTGGCGATGATATGAGCCCTGAAAAAATCGCCGATATTCTCCAGACAGGCACGTTGAAACAAGGACGTCAGGTCATCAACATGCTGTATCAACTACGCCACCCCATTCTGTTAGGGTCAGACTCGCCGGGCAGTTATAGCTATGCCAACCAACCCGGACTAAATACCTATCAGGAAATCGAAATGCTAGCCAGAAGCGGTATTCCATTAATGGAAGTTCTGAAAGCAGCCACGATTCATAATGCACGCCAGTTTGGTCTGGACGACGACTACGGCACCGTCGAGAAAGGAAAAGTCGCCAATCTACTCTTGTTAAACAAGAATCCACTCAAAGATGTATCCGCGTGGAAAGACATTGATGCAGTGGTATTGCACGGCCAGCATATCAAGCGTGATACATTGAAAGCGCAGTAGATTGTGTAATCACGACGATTAGTAAACTAAATATTTTTTAAAAACAAGAGTTTACAGTAAGAAAGTGAGGATTTTGAGAGGTTTTTTAGCGCCGCTATTTTGAGCGTAATAGTTTGTCACTTATTTGAGCTTGCTCAGGCTGTTTACAAACGTGATGAGCGAAAAAAGAGCAAGATAAAAGTTCTTGAAAAACCGGAGTTTACATTAAGTAAATGAGGATTTTGAAAGGTTTTTTAGCGCCGCTATGTTGAGCGTAATAGTTTGTAACAGCCTGAGCCGACTTACGTCGGCTCCTCTTCTTTATACTCAAACACATCGCCCAGTTCTTTCCCAAAAACATCGGCAATTTTAAACGCCACTTCCAGAGACGGAGAATACTTGCCTTTTTCTATGGCTACTACCGTTTGACGCGACACACCAACCGCTACTGCCAGTGCTTGTTGTGTCATTTCATCCTTGTCAAAGCGAAGGCGGCGAATATTATTTGAAATAACTTTCGCCATATTAAAATCCTCGACGATAGTAATAGACTTGCGCACTGTAACGAACCAGCTCTGATATCAAAAAGCCTACGACCAGAACATTGAAAACGTTGTAACTGACGGGCAATTCTTCGAACAACAAGCGATGTTGGTATAACTCTGGTGTGTCGCCCATAAACCATAAAAGAAATAGCGACACAAACACCGCAACGGCTAACGTTGTATAACCTAAATTATTCGCTTGTAGATCAATCAGGCTATCACGTTCATCGGCATCAACTTCAGCCTGATTTTTGTCAATGATGCCTATAACTACATGCCCGAGAATATTCAACATAACAGTAATAAACACAGCCTGTATCAGTTCTTTTTTCATGCTAACAATCGTTAATGCATCATTTGCTGACAGATTGTTCATATCGCGTAAGTACACAAAAATCACGTAACCAATGACCAGGGTTGACACCCACGCACTCTTTTCTCTGAATGACATTTCTTCCAATAACGCTTTTATATTCATAACGACTCCTGTTGTTACACAAAGGTCCGTTTCGCTAAAGCATGAACGAACCTTAAAAATTAATTTGAGATTCACCATCCGGTTTATAAAACAAATCAGGTATAAGCTACTCAGTTAAAAACCATAAATGTCAATCCTTACAATCATCATGTCAAACCTTTAGGCCATCATGTCTAAATATTTTGACATCAGATGATGAAAGCAGTGTCGTTTAATTCAGACTCAATGTCAAACATGTTTTACATTGAGTCAAAGAGAGCATTCATTATTCATTCGTATTGATCTTAAAATCAGATGACTTCACACTATGCGCCTTACAAAAAAATACATAGCGACATGATAAATCATCCTTTTTTGGCACATGAAGCAGGGCTTGGCTGCAAATCCTCTCTAATCAATGTTTATATAGGCAATGTGCCAGCAATGACTGAGTACCAGTCACTCACCGATATCACACCCGTTATACCCGGAGAAATTCACGCAATAGGCCAGGCATTAGGCAATGGCTGGCGGAAAGTGTTTAACGTCTACGCCAAATTGATTTTTGCACTCGATGACAAACAATTCGATTTCAGACAACGGGCTGACAGTTGGCAACAATGGCGCGACAACTATCTATTACAAACTGATTCAAACACCAGCCTGCGATTCAGCCCGCCACAACTCGACTCACCATCGCATCAACGAGCCTTTCATATCATCATGGGACGAACCTATGCCAAACAATTAGTCGCTGATGGATTGTTAAATGCCCCGCTAAACTGGCTTAACGAAGAGTTCGCCATTAACGAAGAACATCACCTGGTGGTGTGTCCATATTTTGATTATCGCCAACTGTCGAATGTTAAAATCGCCACCCTGGTGAATCTCATAAAAGACTTTGAAAAAACGCCTGAATAGTCGGCGTTGCAACTCAAAGCGCAAAAAATATAATGATGCTATTCAGGGTCAAATGACCGTTAAGAGACATCATATAAATTGAGAAATAGCTTTGTTCAACTCACTTAAACAACTCAAAGACCACCAGTTGCTCCTGTTAATGTGGTTGATGCTGTTAGGATTGGTCTGTCTGAATTGCACGGCCCACGAATTGTTTATCGAAAAAGTGCCTTTTAGTCTGTCTGATTCGGTCCTCTGGTCATTGCAGGAATACGGTGTCTGGCTTGGAATCATTCCCGCATTAACTCTGGCACTTAATACACGCCGGGCACTTCATAATCTAAAGTACCTGTCATTGATCGGTGTCTATACCCTCACGGTGGTTCTGACCATTAACACGCTAATCGACACACAGTTTCTGAATACAAGCTGGCAAGAAAGTCTGATAAATAACTGGCACAAACATTTAATTGCTTATATCTCCATCGTCGGGATTTTATGGAGCAAACATCACTTCATCAATAACGCTCGCAGATCAGAAATTAAAGCGCCAATTCCTTCCGTTATCGAAGACGAAAATGCCGAAACGAACAACAGCAATTCACCAGTTATTGTGATTAACGACACTGAATTTTTTCTTCGTGACATTCTTTTTATTAAAGCGGCAGGCAACTATATTGAAGTCATGACTCATGATGGATTGAAACTGGTGCGCAGTACCTTAAAAGAGATGAAGTTAGCAGCAGATTCTTCTTCACTAATCCAGTGCCATCGCTCTTATCTGGTCAACATTGAACACATTATAAAATTGGAAAATGCCAGAGCAGGACATGGATTGCTCACCCTCATCAGCAACCATGAAATTCCTGTCAGCAAATCAAAACGTTCGATGGTTAAATCACTTATACGCCTTTAATCACAAGTAGTTGGGACGAATGGCGGAAGTGTATTAACTCATCACAATTCACCTCCGTTCGTCACTATTTTCTGGTCAACACTCCGATTTGTCATTAATCTGGTGCAAAAATGTTCTGGAGCAAACGAATGACAGCATCGCCTTTAAGCACCCCGTCCTTAAGTAAAGTAACCCGGATATTTCACTGGATAACAGGACTCTTAATGATTGGCTTAACCACGTTAGGATTTTATATGGTTGAAATGGAGGACGGCGATCTCTATTCAATCCACAAAGCAATTGGGGTTCTAGCACTGCTGATTCTTCTTCCCCGCGCTATTTACCGCATAAAACAGGGATTTCCGACAGCCGTTGCCAAACAATCCGAACGCATGAACAAACTGGCACATTACGCCCATTGGGGGTTGCTGGCTGGCACCTTACTAATGCCCGTCAGTGGCATGTTTTATTCTGGTTTTGGCGGCTACGGCATCAAAATTTTTGGATACGTTCTCGTTGAACGTGTTATGTCTGATGGCAAAGTACAACCTGTGAATGAGACACTCTATTTAATCGGAAAAACATTACACACCGCCGTCGGATACACACTGGCAGCCTTGATCATCGCGCATATTGCCGCTGCACTAAAACATCATGTGATTGATAAAGATGAAACGCTAAAGCGTATGATTGGATGAGTAAGAGATTCCCTTTCTTGGAAAGAGGAAAGGTGAAGCAGGTATTAAAAAAATTATTTTTACACGTTTACTTAATAAACCTATTATAGGTAATAGTTATCTATAATAGGTTTCAGTAAACTATGACTGTTAACACACCAATATTTAAAGTTCTTTTTGCGACTTTTCTGCTACTTTCATGCTCTGAAAACAATGAATTGTCCTCTTACAAAATCATTAGTGATGAATATAAAAGAGATATAAAAAGAACGGTTTTAGTTATCTTACCTTCAAGAACAAATGAAACTAATCTTATACACATTTCAAATGAGATATATGCTCAATCCGAGCAGGACGTACAACGAACCTTTATAAACTATAGAATTGATAATTATCATAAAAATCAATCATATTGGGCAACTGTTCAATATGATCCAACACTTGAAATTATCACTTATGGTGTTTATTCAAAAACCTATGAAAAATTAAAAAACACCCAGTTATCAAATGAAAAAATACTTGGCGAATGGATGTCCAGTTGGGGACCAGAACACAAGAAAATTGCTTTCTACAAAGATAAGCAAGTTTATATTCAAAATATCTACAGTAGTGGTAAAGACATGTCAGGACCTTTCACTCAATCGAAGATTAAACAGGGTATTAAGCTACAAAATAATTCTGGAGAATCGCTTGGGGAGTATTACATTATCAATGACATGGGGCATCTTGAATTCTGGAGTGCAAACGGAAATTACTATACAGCACAGAAACTTTAGTGCATCTGAATACGCCAACTGATTTTACAAATTAGGATTATGTAAGATTTATTCAAGAAGAAAGTATTGGAAATACAAAGGCCAGAAAACAAAAAAGCGAACCAATTTACACACTGGTTCGCTTTTTTAATTTTAAACAACGCCGTTAACGTTCAAGGTTAAGGACGTATTGTTCAACTACTCATCGCGATAACTATCAACCGCCGGGCATGAACAAATCAGGTTACGGTCACCGTATACATCATCGATGCGAGTTACCGTTGGCCAGAATTTATTCGCAGCAACAGCAGGCACCGGGAATGCGGCATACATACGGTCATAAGCACGATCCCACTCACCCTGAAGCACATCAGCTTGAGTATGCGGTGCGAAGTGTAATGGATTGTCTTCAACCGTCCATTCACCTGACTCAACGCGTTCGATTTCTTTACGGATAGTAATCATTGCTTCGATAAAACGATCAATCTCAGCTTTTGACTCTGACTCAGTTGGCTCAATCATTAACGTGCCCGCCACTGGGAATGACATGGTCGGCGCGTGGAAACCAAAATCCATCAAACGCTTTGCAATATCCATTTCTGTCACACCAGAACTATCTTTTAGTGGACGGATATCAACAATACATTCATGAGCAACACGGCCATTACGACCGGTGTAAAGCACTGGGTAATGTTCGCTTAGTTTCTTCGTCAGGTAGTTAGCGTGAAGAATCGCCATTTCTGTAGAACGACGCAGACCTTCATTACCCAACAATGCGATGTAAGACCATGAAATTGGTAACACACCAGCACTACCAAATGGCGCTGAAGAAACGGAACCGTTACCTTTGGTTTCATCATTAACCGTGATTAATGGATGATCAGGTAAAAACGGTGCTAAGTGACTCTTAACGCCGATAGGACCAACACCCGGACCACCGCCACCATGAGGAATAGCAAAGGTTTTGTGCAGATTAAGATGTGATACGTCTGAACCAATGAAACCCGGTGATGTGATTCCAACCTGAGCATTCATGTTCGCGCCATCCATATAAACCTGACCGCCGAACTCATGAACAATCTCACACACTTCAACGATGGTTTCTTCATAAACACCGTGAGTTGAAGGGTAAGTTACCATCAGACACGCCAGGTTATCGGCCATTTCTTCGGCTTTTGCGCGTAAATCTGACAGATCGATATTACCGTCGCTATCACATTCAACCACCACCACTTTCATGCTGGCCATTTGCGCTGATGCAGGGTTAGTACCGTGAGCAGAACTTGGAATTAAGCAAATATTACGGTGTGCTTCGCCTTTCGCTTCATAGTATTTCTTGATAGCGACCAGGCCAGCATACTCGCCCTGAGCGCCTGAATTAGGCTGGAATGAGATAGCATCATAGCCAGTAATTTCGACTAACCATTCAGAGAATTGATCAACCAGCTTCACATAACCTTGCGCCTGCTCTTTCGGGCAGAATGGGTGCAAGTCAGAAAACTCAGGCCAGGTGATTGGAATCATCTCAGCTGTCGCATTCAACTTCATCGTACAAGAACCCAGAGAGATCATTGAGTGATTCAATGCAAGGTCTTTGTTTTCAAGCTTTTTGATGTAGCGAAGCATCTCTGTTTCTGAGTGATACGCATTAAATACGTCGTGTTTCAGGAAGTCATCATGACGTTGTGCTGCTGTTGGAATGGATGTTGAACCATTCGCAAGAATATCAGCGTCCAGCGCTTCAATATCCAGGCCGTGACCTTCGCCCAGGATAACGTCGAACAATTCAACAATATCAGCGCGAGTTGTCGTTTCATTCAGACTGATACCTAATACACCAGCAACATCAGTACGGAAATTAATACGTTTTTCAGTCGCACGGGCAACAACGTCTTCGATTGCCGCAGGTTTGATCGTGATTGTATCGAACCAGGTATCATTCACCAGTTCAACACCTTTACTTGCCAGACCTGCTGCCAGAATATCAGTGAAGCGATGAATACGATTTGCGATAACTTTTAAGCCCTGAGGACCGTGATACACCGCATAGAACGCAGCCATATTTGCCAGTAGCACCTGAGCCGTACAAATATTTGAATTCGCTTTCTCACGACGGATGTGCTGTTCACGGGTTTGCATCGCCATACGTAAGGCCATGTTACCTGAACGATCTTTTGATACACCGATAATACGGCCAGGTAATGAACGCTTATATTTATCACGCGTAACGAAGAATGCGGCATGAGGACCACCGTAGCCCATTGGCACACCAAAACGCTGTGTTGAACCTAATACAACATCAACGCCCATATCGCCTGGCGCTTTAAGCATAATAAGCGACATGATATCTGCTGCTACTGCAACAATCGCTTTCTTCGCCTGAATTTGTGCGGTCAGGTCAGTCAGGTCAGTAATAGCCCCCGTTGTGCCCGGATACTGAAGTAATGCGCCAAAAATGTCATGATTTACCGCATCTTGCGCTGCACCAACAACAACCTCAAAACCAAACATATCAGCACGGGTTTTAACGACATCAATAGTTTGTGGATGCACATCATCGGCAATAAAGAAGATGTTTGCTTTTTTCGCCTTGGCGACACGTTTTGCCAACGCCATCGCTTCTGCCGCTGCCGTGCCTTCATCCAGTAGTGATGCACTGGCTAAATCAAGACCCGACAGATCAATGCTTAATTGTTGGAAGTTAAGAAGAGATTCAAGACGACCCTGAGCGATCTCAGGTTGATAAGGCGTGTATGCAGTGTACCAGCCTGGATTTTCCAGTACGTTACGTTGAATAACACCAGGAACAATTGTTGGGTGATAACCCAGGCCAATGTATGACTTAAAAATCTGGTTCTGTGATGCGAGTTCTTTCAGCTCAGTCAGAGATTCTGTTTCTGTGCGGCTATCGCATACATTAAAAGGTTGAGGTAATCGAATAGATTCAGGAACCGTTTGTTCGATTAATTCTTCAATGGTATCAAACCCTAATTCAGCCAACATATCGTGTGTTTGCTTTGCATCTGAACCGATATGGCGCTGGATAAAATCTTGCTTCTGCTCAAGGTTTAATAATGGTTCATTGATTGAATGTGTCATAAGCTGTCATTCCCGGGAATACCTCTGTTTGTTCAAGAGGCGAAATTGAAACGGCTCACGGCATGGAATACCGGATAAATCGTGCGTAGCATAGCCTTCCCTGACCTACTCAAACGCAGCATCTGGTATTAATGCGTAAACGAATTAAAGGTTTACAAACAACAAAGCCTCGTTAAAAAACAGAGGCTTTGTTCAGGTAAAGATTAAGACTTAGTCTTCATCGATGCTGTTTTTATAACCTTCAGCATCAAGTAACTCACCTAATTCAGCATCGTCATCGATTTTGATTTTGATGAACCAACCTTCACCGAATGCATCGTTATTAACAAGCTCCGGTGAATCTTCCAACGCCGGATTTATCGCCACAACAGTGCCGCTAACCGGTGCATAAACATCTGAAGCAGCTTTTACTGACTCAGCTACACAACAGTCGTCACCCGCAGAAATTTCGTCACCTTCATCAGGTAATTCAACGAATACCAGTTCACCCAGTAATTCTTGCGCGTGGTCTGTGATTCCCATTGTGTAAACGCCATCGCCTTCATGTCTTAACCATTCATGGGTGGCCGCATATTTTAATTCAGTTGGGATATTGCTCATCTTAATGTTTCCTTAACCAGACTTAATAACTCGTTACAGCAAAAGGCGTGCATACACTTCTCACTGTCTCAGTCACGTTAATATTAGAATACTTTTTGACCCTGGCGCACAAAGCAGGGCTTAATTACTTTGACTTCAACCAATTTTTTGCGAATTTCGACCTGAGCCGTTTCGCCTATATTGGCTGGAACACGTGCAAGCGCAATACTGTGGCCCAGTGTCGGTGAGAATGTACCTGAAGTGATGATACCTTCACCGCCATCAACCACAACACGCTGACCGCCACGCAATACACCTTTTTGCTCCATAACCAGGCCAACAAATTTGTCAGAACCCTGGCTTTTAATTTCCGTTAAAGCAGCACGACCGATGAAATCACGGTCTTCTGGTTGCCAGGTGATTGTCCAGCCCATGTTCGCCGCAAGCGGAGAAACAGACTCATCCATATCCTGACCATATAAATTCATACCGGCTTCCAGACGAAGCGTGTCACGCGCACCAAGGCCCGCAGGACGAACACCGGCATCCAGTAATTTTTGCCAGAAATCTGCACACTGATCAGCAGGAACGATGATTTCATAACCATCTTCACCTGTGTAACCTGTGGTAGCAATAAACAGATCACCAGCCTGAACACCAAAAAATGGTTTCATGCCTTCAATTGCGCTTTGCTGCTCAGCAGAAATAACCGTTGCAACTTTTGCTTTTGCATTCGGTCCCTGAACGGCGATCATGCCGAACTCAGGTTGTTCAGTGATCGTGACACTGAACTCCGCTGACTGCTTAGCCAACCATGCTAAATCTTTTTCACGCGTTGCTGAATTAACTACCAGACGATAGTAAGTTTCTTCGAAGAAATAAACGATAAGGTCATCAATCACACCACCATCATGATTTAACATGCCGGTATACAGTGCTTTGCCTGGAGTTTTTAGTTTTTCAACGTCGTTTGTAAGGAGGAATCTTAGGAAAGGTTTTGCGTCGTCGCCTTTAATATCGACGATTGTCATGTGAGAAACGTCGAACATGCCTGCGTCCTGACGGACTGCGTGATGCTCATCGATTTGTGAGCCATAATGAATTGGCATATCCCAGCCGTGGAAATCAACGATTTTCGCGTTTGATTCAAGGTGTTTTTCAAAAAGAACCGTTTTCTCAGTCATAAACATACACTCAAGTGGGGTAAAGCAGAATGAAAGCAACCAGGGCTTATCCGCCGTTATAATTTATGTCGTGTGTTTAAAAAAGAGCCGATTATACCCTAAATCCGGGTATGCTGGATAGCTCGCATTCCTTAGTTTTTCTAATGAATAAAAGACCTGATTCCCAAAAAAATCTAATCAATACAATTTTATAAACACAATTTAAATATTGATTAAATACCTGAGCAACATCAAGTACCTTTGACGTATTTATACAACAGGTAAGATCTCATCGTATCAAAAGCAGGAAAAAACTGATTCACCTGATTATTTCGTAATCTGCGTATTTCTGGCTAACTAAAAATAACCGAAATAAGGTAAATGTTCTTTTAGCCCGAGTCAAATCGAAAGGACGAAATAACAAAAACAATTTTTATACATTAATGCCGTCAAGTTAACATTTAAAGACATTGAATTGGTATAAGTTAGAAGGGATTAGCGACTAAATACATCTGCACGCCATGTATTTAGTCATCTGTATGAAGACACTGATTCAGATACAAGGACTTAACTTTTTAGCTTTGCAATTTTTGGCAAATTTCCTGACATTCCCATCGCCTGCTTTATGACATCATCTTTGACTGGCGTTAGCTGATTCACCAGAGATAATCCCGTTGTACGAATTAATTTAATGACTGGATTATCAATACCGAACAACCGCTTAAGTCCTTCCATCGCCGCGATATACGTCTGCGCTTCTGATTTACGCCAACGCTCATATTGTCGTAATGTTTGAACAGAGCCTATATCAATATCAGGATTTTTCTCTCGTGCGTCGCCAATCACCTGAGCCAGCGCAGCGGCATCACCTAATCCAAGGTTCATTCCCAGACCGGCTAACGGATGAATGGTGTGTGCAGCGTCGCCACAAAGCACTACCCTGTCGCCGATCCATTGTCTGGCATATCGCATTGTCAGCGGAAAGCTGACGCGCTTACTGATAACCTCAACCAACCCAACCCGAGCATCAAACGTCGCCGTTAATGTTTTTGAGAACTCAGCATCATCCATTGCCATTCGTTTCTCAGCCTGGTGTGGTGAACAGGACCAGACCAACGAGCAATGATGTTTATCCCACAGTGGTAAAAATGCCACCGGGCCGTCTGTAGTAAAGCATTGCCTTGCACAGGCATCATGCGGTAGCTCTGTCTTAACTGTCGCAACAATCGCTGTATGCTCATAATCCTGAAACGTAATCGGCAGATTTTCTGTACGACGAACAAAAGAATTCGCGCCGTCAGCTGCAACAACCAGGCGACCAATTAATAATTCATTCTTCGAGGTCGTTACCAGTATTTCACGTTCACCGTGCTCGATTGATTTAACCTGATGCTCAGTCAGTACGGTTACATTCTCCAGCATCTTCAACTTTTGATACAAAGCAAATCGGATATTGTCATTTTCAATGATATGCCCTAACCGATGTTGCTGAACCTGCGCGGCGTCAAATGCAATGTTACCGAATGAATCTTTCTCCCAAACCGACATCGTTTCATAGGGTTGAAGCCGCGATGCATCAAGCAATTCCCAAACACCAAGATGACGAAAAATAGCTTCACTGGCCGCACTGATAGCACTGACGCGTAATTGAGGCGCACCTGACAAAGCCTGTTGCTCGGCCTGCGCATCAACAACGACAACCTTGATGCCAATCTCTGCCAGCGCCAACGCCTGCGTCAGACCAATGCATCCGCCGCCGACGACTATCACATCTGTTGAGATCATAAGAAATTACCGTGATTATTATTGATTAGGAAAAGATGTATTGAGCCCCATCGCCTGCTTTGCCAGTGGCTGTTTAAAGCAGTCAATGATATCCATTGCGGTCAAACCAAGCGAACGACCAAACGCCAGTAATCGACTTTCATTTGAAAACATTTTGACTAAAGTATCCGTCATTGTGATCACCCGACCTGAATCATTCAGTCGGTGATTCGAAAACTGATGTAGCAATGAGTATTCACCCGGATTAGCGCCCGCTGCAATGGCAGGTTTTAACAATTGAACCAGTGCTTCAATATCCCGAATACCGAGGTTAAACCCCTGACCGGCAATCGGATGAACCGTATGACTGGCATTGCCACACAATAAGGCGTGATGAGAAATTAATTGCGCCGGACGCACTAACGACAGTGGGTAACTGAATCGCTTGCCAGTTTTAACAAACTGCCCCGCCCGATAACCAAAAGCATGCTGTAAGGCTTCCAGAAAAGCATCATCAGACAATGCTAATGTGGCTTGTATTTCATCAGGTGGTAAACACCAGACCAGCGAATAGCGGTTATCAGACAATGGAAGAAGCGCAACCGGGCCATGTGTTGTAAATCGTTCAAATGCTTTGTTTTCATGGCCGTCAGCCACCGAGACATTCGCAATAATGGCATGTTGCGGATAAGGACTGGCCGACGTTCGAATATTCAACATGTTTCGTGTTGCTGACTGGCCACCATCAGCAGCAATCAACAGCGCAGCATCTATTTGTTCGCCACTATCCAGCGTCAACCGATTGCCATCATTAATCGGTTCAATTGCAGTTAACTTATTCGGGCAAAACCATGTCACATTATCCGCTTTATCAAGGCGTTCATGCAGCACTTTACCGATATAAACCACTTCAACGACATAACCCAGTGCTGGCACCTGGTATTCTGAAGCCGATAAACGCGCTTTACCAAAGTGCCCTCGGTCAGAGACATGAATAGAAGAAATAGGCTCAGCGTACTGAGATAAGCCAGACCAGATACCATATTTATCTAAAATCTGACAAGAACCCCAGGCCAGTGCAACAGAACGACCATCATAACTGGGCTGGAATGCTGCGGATTGTGGCACCGGTTCGATGATAGCAATCGACAAAGATGGAAATTGATGGTGCAACGCAACGGCCTGAGAAGCCCCAACCATACCACCACCAACAATAACTACATCAAATTGTTTGATTGCCATCGTTCTGAACTACCTGTTGTTTGTCACGGATATAAGTAAACGAAACACAGCTTGAACAACGAATACGCTGCTAAGCTAATATTAACGACGCGCTTCTGCCATAAATGCTTCAACTGCATCAATAGTTTTTGGCACATGAGCGGTCAGATTGCGATGCCCGTTTTCAGTGATCAGAATATCGTCTTCAATACGAACCCCAATCCCCTTCCAACAGTCATCTACATCGCTGTCTTCACTGATATATAAACCCGGTTCAATGGTAATAACCATGCCCGGCTCCAGTGGTCGCTCTTCACCATGAATCTTATAGACACCAACATCATGCACGTCTAATCCAAGCCAGTGTCCCAGGCCATGCATATAAAATGCTTTGAAAGCATTCTCTTCAATCAGTGTATCCACATCACCCGACAGCAAACCTAAATCAACCAATCCGGTTGTAAGAACACGAATGGCGGCATCAGAAGCCTGTTTTAACGTTGCTCCCGGACGGTAAAACTCCATTGCCGCCAGTTGCGCATCTAATACCAGTTGATAAATCTTTTTCTGAGGCTCAGAAAACTGACCATTCACCGGAATCGTTCGCGTAATATCAGCGGCGTATCCCTGATATTCACCACCCGCATCAATTAACAGTAAATCGCCATCATTCAACACATCGCTGTTTTCGGTGTAATGCAAAATACAAGCATTTTCCCCACCACCAACAATTGATGCATAAGCAGGATGTCGTGCGCCGTTCATGGCAAAATGATGATTTATACCCGCTTCAACCTGATACTCATATTGACCAGGCGCGACCGTTTTCATCACATTATTGTGCGCATCACCTGCGATTTCACAGCTTCGCACCATAACATCGATTTCAGCCGGTGATTTGATCAGTCTCATCTCAGCAGTAATTAACCGGGAGTCGTATTGAACACCCGGTGCTGTATAACCTTTTTTAGGATTAGCACGTAGCGTAGAAATGGTTTTTTGGATCAGTGCGTCAAATGCATCGTACTGACCATTGGCGACATAGATGCCATCTTTACCGTTAATCTGCTCTAACAGCTCATCGTCCAGATTACTGAGAGGGTAAGCCGCATCGAAACTAAATGCTTCAGCCGCTTTTTCTGGCCCTACACGACGACCCGTCCAGGTTTCCATCAATTTATCTTTTTCACGACAAAACAGAATCGTCTGAGGCTGCTCACCATTAGCAATGATTAACACCGCGTCAGGTTCATGAAAACCCGTAAGGTAATGAAAATCACTGTCTTGTCTGAAATGATATTCCGTATCCCGGCTTCGGGTTACTTCAACGTTGGCAGGAAAAACAGCAACCGTATTCTCAGCCATTTGCTGACGAAAGCGGTCACGGCGGGATGCAAATTCTGCAATTTCAATCATGATGACAATACCACTTAATGGAGGGTTCGTTTTTCGGCAGGCTGTTCCGTATTGCTACTACCCGTTTCGGCGTAGCACAACATCACAGAGCAACGGATGTATTCGATGACTTCAAATAAAGCAACTTCACCCTCTTCATCTTCCTCAATCTCCGTTGACATTTTTGAGATTTCAGTAAAGTCATGAATAATTTCTTTCACGTCATCAGACATGCTTTTCAAACTGGTTTGATGAACACCAAATCCCAGCAAAAACCCCTGAACCCAGGCAACAACAGCTTCCGCACGGTCTGACAATGCTTCATCATCATCAGGCAATACCAGTGCAAACGTTGCTTCAGTACTGTCGAGATCCATTCTGGATTCATCAAACAGGCGGGTGAATTCTGTTTTTATCGCTTTAGTGAATGACAAGCCGTCATTCAGGAAGTCTGCGATTATACTCACCCAGTCACTTTTGTCGTTTGAGGCGCCACCAGCGATCAAGCCGCAAAGGATGCCATGTAATTCAGCGGGTGATGAAAAGATATCGTCTTGTGTTAATCGACGATGCAAGTCTTCAAAATGTTTGGTTAACGATTGACTCATAACAGGGATTCACAGCCATAAAAAATGCCTTTAATCCTAACATTCGTGACATTACTTAGCCAGAAATTACCATGCTCAGGCCGCAACCCGGTTATAAATTCCGCATACGATCCTTGTAAGCAAAGAATAACTTTAAACGTCTGGAAAATTGCAGCTATAATTACCCCGTCCCCTAAGACGTTGGTATGTTGGTATCGTCCGTGAGCCGATAAATCCATACCAGGACCTGGCTGTCCAGCTCTATTGCGCAAGCCTGACTCGTATCAGGAAGCCTACGGAATTGAAGTCAGGGCCGACTTGAACCTCAGGGTTCAAGGACTTTATCCGACTACGGCTAATTGGGGGACACTTTTTCTCGCCTGACTGACCACATTAAATTTCATTCATTTCTGCCTGATTTCCATCTGTCATCCAAAGTACTTCTAATTACAGGAACAACCATATTGACTGGTTTTCGTTCAATTTTACCTCGCAGTAAAATATCAGTTGCCAGAATCCCCCGTATACATTAAAAAAATAACCGCTACCTTCTACTTTTTGTATTGCTCCATTACAATTTAACACCCACTATCAAGCGGCGGTATAAACCATGACAGGCGAAGCGTTAACCACAGCAGAAGCGCGAAAGGCTTTACGTAAAGAAGTACGGGAACGACGGAACTCACTGACCATTAATCAGCAAGTCGATGCGGCACGCTCACTCGCAGATCGGCTTGATGCACTGACGACAGAGCGCAGAACTTCACGTATTGCGGTCTATCTGACCTTCGATGGTGAATTAAGCACGCAGGCAACCATCGATATGTTCTGGGAAAAAGGCGTGCAGGTTTATTTACCAGTCCTTCATCCTTTCCGACCCGGTCACTTAATATTTCAACAGTTTTTGCCCACCACGCCTCTTATCACCAATCGCCTGAAAATTCAGGAACCACCGCTCAGCTGCCCCGATATTCTGCCACTGAATCAATTCGATATTATATTTACACCGCTCGTCGCATTCGATGACCAGGGAAATCGTCTTGGCATGGGTGGTGGCTTTTATGATCGGACATTAGCCGCGCTACAGGCAGCAGGAAAAACAAAAACGTCCGTTATTGGACTGGCTCATGATTGCCAGCAAGTGACCGAATTACCGACGGAATCCTGGGATATGCCATTGGATGAAATCATTACACCGACACAACATTTTCAATGGTAGAATCCGTCCAAAAAGTAAGGGTTAGTTATTAACGATAACTGGCTCTCTGATCAGCCAACCGGTTTGATAAAAACCAAAAAAGTGTGAATACGATGACGCAAGATGAAATGAAAAAAGCAGCCGCGTGGGCTGCATTGCAATTTGTAGAAGACAACAGCATTGTCGGTGTGGGCACAGGCTCCACCGTGAACCACTTCATTGATGCCCTGGATACGATTAAACACAAAATCGATGGTGCTGTATCAAGTTCCGAAGCGTCTACCGAAAAACTGAAAGCTCTCGGCATCCCTGTTTTTGACCTTAATGGGGTAGCTGAATTGAGTGTCTACATTGATGGTGCAGATGAAATAACTCCCGGAAATGCAATGATAAAAGGCGGTGGTGCAGCACTAACTCGTGAAAAAATTGTTGCAGCAGTTGCAGAAAAATTTATCTGTATAGTTGATCAATCAAAATCGGTTGATATATTAGGAACCTTTCCATTACCCGTTGAAGTCATTCCCATGGCCAGAAGCTATGTTGCCAGAGAGCTGGTAAAACTTGGCGGTGACCCTGTGTATCGAGAAGGTGTTGTGACCGACAACGGTAATGTCATTCTTGACGTCTACAATTTATCTATCGAACAACCGCAGAAACTGGAAGAAACTATCAATAACATAGTCGGTGTTGTTACCAACGGCATTTTTGCAAGCCGTGGAGCCGATATTGTGATCACCGGCACACCACAAGGTCCGGAAATCAAAGGCGCTTAATCGCTTCTTGTGTCGCAGACCTGACGCCTCTCGGTCTCAGGTCTGAATCACCGAGCCCTTAACGCCAAAAAGTAATAATAAAACAATAAGCATGGATCGCATTCGTCGTGGTATTCCGGGGTCTTCCCTGAATTATTCAGTAAACCCAGCTTAGGTTGGCTTTTGGAGTTCACCACTCAACAGACGATGACCGCAGTCATCACCACAGCACGTAATTCACGTTCGCTGATTTTGTGAAACCCGGTCAGTTTCACACGTTTTTGTATTAGACATTTTGAGTTGAGAAGGTATATGAGCAAGATTTCGTTATCAAAAGATAAGATCAAAATATTACTCCTTGAAGGCGTCCATCAACGCGCACTTGATTCGTTAAAAGCTAACGGTTACACCAATGTTGAGTACATCAAAACTTCATTGCCACCTGAAGAGCTGGCAGAGAAAATCAAAGATGTTCACTTCCTGGGAATCCGCTCCAGAACCAATATCACTGAAGATATTCTGGCAAATGCTAACAAGCTGGTCGCTATTGGTTGTTTTTGCATTGGCACAAATCAGGTTGATCTGGCTGCGGCACAACAACGAGGCGTTCCGGTCTTCAACGCACCGTTTTCTAACACTCGTTCTGTCGCTGAGTTAGTGCTTGGTGAAATCTTACTACTTCTTCGTCGAATTCCAGAAAAGAACGCCAAAGCTCATCGGGGTGAATGGCAAAAAACGGCTTCAGGTTCTTTCGAAGCTCGTGGCAAAACTCTGGGCATTATTGGCTATGGCCACATTGGTACTCAGTTATCCATCATGGCTGAAAATATCGGTATGCGTGTTCAGTTTTACGATATCGAAGATAAGCTGGTACTGGGCAATGCGACCCAGGTTGACATGAATACCTTGTTAAGTACGTCTGATGTTGTGACATTACATGTGCCTGAAACGCCGCAAACCAAAAATATGATTGGTGCCGCTGAAATTGGCTTAATGAAAGAAGGTACTATTCTGATCAATGCGTCTCGTGGAACAGTGGTTGATATTGAAGCACTGGCCAGCGCTTTAGAAACGAAACAACTTGGCGGTGCTGCGATTGACGTATTCCCGGTTGAGCCTAAATCAAATGATGAAGAATTCGTATCACCACTTCGTCAATTCGACAATGTGATCCTGACACCGCACGTCGGTGGCTCTACACAAGAAGCTCAACAGAATATTGGCCTTGAAGTAGCGGGTAAACTGTCTAAGTACAGCGATAATGGTTCTACCCTTTCAGCCGTTAACTTCCCTGAAGTGTCACTTCCTGCGCATGCTGGTAACAGTCGTCTGATGCACATTCACCGCAATCAGCCGGGCGTCATGACCAAAGTAAATGAAATCTTTGCCAGAAATAACATCAATATCTCGGGTCAGTATCTACAAACCAATGAAAGCATTGGTTATGTTGTTATTGATATCGACAGCACACAAGCTGAAACAGCAGTAAAAGAATTGAATGCTATTGAAGGCACTATTCGCGTAAGACTGCTTCACTAAAGTCTGTTGAATAGTTTCTCGAATGACATAAAAAACGGGGCTGAATTTTCAGCCCCGTTTTTTTGTAATGTTATTTAGTAATGCTATCTCGCAGCGTTATCTTGCGATGATTTGCGATTCACGCATTGACTTAATTCTGATGTCTCATGTGTGGGAATAACAACACATCACGAATCGATGGTGCATCAGTAAACAGCATAACCAGACGATCAATACCGATTCCCTGACCAGCCGCTGGCGGCATACCGTGCTCAAGTGCCGTCACATAATCTTCATCGTAGTACATCGCTTCATCGTCACCAGCGTCTTTCTGCTCAACCTGATCACGGAAACGTTGTGCCTGGTCTTCAGCATCATTCAACTCAGAGAAACCATTTGCGATTTCACGACCACCAACAAAGAATTCAAAACGGTCAGTGATGAAATCATTGTCGTCATTACGACGAGCCAGTGGTGATACTTCCGCCGGATATTCAGTGATGAATGTCGGCTGCATCAAACGATGCTCAGCGGTTTCTTCAAAGATTTCGATTTGAATTTTACCCAAACCCCAGCTGTCTTTAACACTGATACCAAGACCTTTAGCAACTGCTTTCGCTTGTTCCATATCGTTCAGCTGTTCCATTGTAATGTCATCATTAAAATGGCAAATCGCTTCATTAACAGACATACGAACAAACGGCTTACCGAAGTCATACTCATCGCCCTGATAATCAACCTTTGTCGAACCAATAACCGTTTCAGCCAGCTTACGAAGCATGTCTTCGGTTAAATCCATCAAGTCACGATAGTCAGCATAAGCCCAGTAGAATTCAAGCATAGTGAACTCAGGGTTATGACGCGTTGAAAGACCTTCATTACGGAAGTTACGATTAATTTCGAATACTTTCTCAAAGCCACCAACAACCAAACGCTTCAAGTAAAGCTCTGGTGCGATACGTAAATAAAGTTCCATATCTAACGCATTGTGATGCGTGGTGAATGGTCTTGCTGTTGCGCCGCCTGGGATCACATGCATCATTGGCGTTTCAACTTCCAGGAAGTCTGCCGCCGTGAAATACTGGCGAATAAACTCAACAATTTTTGAACGCGTAACAAACGTCTTGCGAGACTCTTCATTAACAATAAGATCAAGGTAACGCTGACGGTAGCGCTGTTCCTGGTCAGTCAGACCGTGGAACTTATCAGGTAATGGACGTAACGCTTTGGTTAGTAGCTTGATGCTGTCTACAAATACTGACATTTCGCCTGTTTTTGTTTTACCTAACACACCTTCCGCACCAACGATGTCACCCAAATCCCACTTTTTGAAGTGTTCATTGTAGAAACCTTCAGCCAGGTTATCACGAGCAACATAAAGCTGAAGTTTGCCGTGGCTGTCCTGAATAGTCGCAAAACTGGCTTTACCCATGATACGACGAGTCATAATACGACCAGCAACACGAACACGAATGTTCTTTTCTGCCAATTCTTCTTTCGTGAATTGATCGTATTCTGCTGCTAAATCAGTCGAAACAGCGTCACGACGGAAATCATTAGGGAAAGCTACTCCAGCTTCGCGAATTGCAGCAAGCTTTGTTTTGCGCTCTGCAATCAGTTTGTTTACATCCTGAATTTCAGTTTCTGGCGCGTTGTTTTCTTCAGCCATTCTTTTTGATCCTGCGTTAGAGCCAAAATTATAAATTTGTTCGTTTACAAGCCTGCTTTAAGGCTTGCTTCAATAAACCGGTCGAGATCGCCATCCAGTACGGATTGGGTATTACGATTCTCAACACCAGTTCTTAAATCTTTGATTCGAGAGTCATCAAGCACGTATGAACGAATCTGACTACCCCAACCGATATCGGATTTAGTATCTTCCAGCGCCTGCTTTTCAGCATTTTGCTTTTGAATCTCAAGCTCATACAGTTTAGCTTTCAACTGTTTCATTGCCTGATCTTTATTTTTGTGTTGTGAACGGTCATTCTGACATTGCACAACAGTATTCGTGGGTAAATGCGTAATACGTACCGCTGAATCCGTTCTGTTAACGTGCTGACCACCCGCGCCCGATGCCCGGTAAGTATCAATACGTAAATCAGCAGGATTGATATCAATTTCGATTGAATCATCAATTTCTGGATAGACAAACGCCGATGCAAATGACGTATGACGACGATTACCAGAATCAAACGGAGACTTTCTCACCAGACGATGAACACCGGTTTCAGTGCGAAGCCAGCCAAATGCATACTCACCAGAAATACGAACGGTCGCGCCTTTAATACCAGCAACATCACCATCCGATACTTCTATCAGCTCGGCTTTAAAACCTTTTGCTTCTGCCCAGCGCAGATACATGCGTAACAGCATGTTTGACCAGTCCTGCGCTTCGGTGCCGCCTGAACC
The DNA here is from genome assembly GCA_965656875.1 of Alteromonadaceae bacterium. Taxonomy (GTDB): domain Bacteria; phylum Pseudomonadota; class Gammaproteobacteria; order Enterobacterales; family Alteromonadaceae; genus CBFHMJ01. Next base: position 150,131 of record CBFHMJ010000018.1, on the reverse strand, counting down.
AGCCTGAATATCTATATAGCAATCTGACTCATCATTTTTGCCTGAGAACATACGTCTGAACTCAAGTTTTGCCAGTTTGCCATCCAACACGTCCAGCTCAGCAATCGCTTCGTTAAACGTATCTTCATCCTCTTCTTCAACGGCCAGCTCTACTAACTCGTCGATATCATCACAACCGGTTGTCAAATCATCGATTGTTTCAACGACGACTTCCAGGCTGGATTTCTCTTTACCTAATTTTTGTGCGTTTTCAGGATTGCTCCATACATCAGGAGATTCCAGTTCGCGGGAGACTTCTTCAAGACGTTCTTTACTCGTCTCGTAGTCAAAGGTACCCCCTAAGAAGCTCTGTGCGCTCTCGCAGCTCCTTAACTTTATTTACAACGGGATTAATTTCAAACATCTGACGCTCTGTTTAATCGTATGGTCATTTAAATTTAAGCGGGGAAGTGTAACAAAATACGGTCAGTGAAATCAGCATAAATCGCTGATTTACTCATTTAATCGATGGCGGCTTATAGCAAAAATCTATAAACCGCGAAATATCTGCATATTGGAGAGTATTCAGTGCCTGTCTCATCAAAGTAAGACGAGACACGGCTATTCGGGAATAACTTCACGTACCATCAGTTGCACGCTGAACTGATCGCGAAATTCATTAACATCTATCTGATAAGCCACATGAACATGACGAATCATCGGGTCAGGCCAGCGATTTACGTCAATATTGAACCAGATAGCATCCACCAGATGTCCGGTTTCATGCTGTAAAACCATCTTAAGATGTTTACCGCCCACTAAACGTTGCTGAACAATCACAAAATGACCATCAAACACAGGTTCAGGAAACGCTTGCCCCCACGGGCCACTGTCACGAACAAGTTGTGCAAAGGACAACGACAACGCGTCTGAATCCAGTTCGCCATCCGATAAAATCTGACTGGTTTTCTGTTCTTCAGTGATATGCCGTGTCACCACTTCATCAAACAAAACTTTAAAACGTTCAAACTGAGACAACTCGACTGACAACCCAGCCGCCATCGCGTGACCGCCAAACTTCTTAATCACGCCAGGATTAGCGGTATCAATTTCTTCCAGAATGTCCCGAATGTGCAATCCGCTAATAGAACGAGCAGAACCTTTTAACTCGCTACCGGTTAATGCTTCATCTGCTTTTGCAAATGCAATGACCGGACGGTGGTATTTGTCTTTAATTCTGCCCGCCAGAATACCAATGACTCCCTGATGCCAGTCCTCCTGATACAAACAAAAAGCATTGGGAATATTCGATTCAACGTGCAGATTACGAATAATGTATTCCGCTTCCGCTTGCATATCTGATTCAATTTCTCGTCGGGTAACGTTTAACTGATCAAGCTCCGAGGCTATTTGACGTGCCAGATTAATATCGTCGGTTATCAGGCAATTAATCCCCAGCGTCATATCATCCAGCCGACCGGCGGCATTAATTCTTGGCCCTAACGCAAACCCCAGATCGCTGGCGACCAGCTTATGCAAACTTCGACCAGACACTTCAACCAACGCCTTAATACCCGGGCGGCAATTACCGCTTCGAATACGCTGTAATCCCTGATGAACCAGAATCCGATTATTGGCATCCAGTGCAACCACATCAGCAACGGTTCCAAGCGCGACTAAATCCAGTAACTCCGCAACATTAGGCGGCTGAATACCTTGTTGTTCAAACCACCCCTGCTCACGTAAAAAACGTCGAAAAGACAGCATCAGGTAAAACGCAACCCCGACTCCTGCCAGGTTTTTACTGGGAAACTCGCAACCATGTTGGTTAGGATTTACTATCGCATCAGCATCCGGTGTTCTGTCGCCTGGTAAATGATGATCAGTAATAATGACCTTAATACCGGCCTGTTTAGCAACGTTAACGCCTTCCACGCAACTAATACCGTTATCAACCGTAATCAGTAAATCAGCGCCTTCTGAAATGACCAGGTTTGCCATCTCTGGACTAAGCCCATAGCCAAAATCAAATCGATTTGGTACCAGAAACTTCACCTGCTGAAAGCCAAACATACGCAGTCCAAGAACCATTAAGGCAGAGCTGGTCGCGCCATCTGCATCAAAATCGCCCACGATCACCACTCGCTTCTGATACTGAAGCGCATCTGCCAGCAATGTGGATGCTTGTGTAAGACCAGACATGGTATCCCGATGCAGTGCTTTAACACCGGTGTCCAGCTCATCAACAGACGAAACCTGACGAGCAGCGTATATCTGTTTAATGACGGGATTGATAGAATCAGGAAGGAAAGAATCATCAACGGGTTGACGACGAACTATCTGTTTTTGCATGAATCAGAACAGGTAAATGAGAAAGTAAGGCGAGAGAATAACAAAAAAACGGGATACATGATCCCGTTTTTGAAGAAATTATGAAGGTCTGCCGACCTTTACAGGTGTGTTACTCAACGAACTTAAAGTGTTTTAAGTGCGTTTAAAAGTTGCTCTGGCGGCTGATAGCCTGGGATCATTGTGCCGTCAGGCATAACGATAGCTGGCGTACCTGTCACACCAAACTGCATACCCAGTTTATAGTGATCTGTTACCGATGCTGTTTGACAGTTTTTGCCATTGATATCACCACCTGTTTTCGCATCAGTTAATGCTGAAGTTTTGTTGTCAGCACACCAGATACGTTCCATATCGTTGAACGATTGACGATTTGGGCCACCGCGAGGGAACGCTAAATAATTAACCGTGATACCCAGCTTATTGTACTCTTCGATTTGAGAGTGAAGCTTACGACAGTAACCACATGTGATATCAGTAAAAACGGTTACCTGGTATTTTTCGTTTTCTGCCGGATAAGAAATCATGCTGTCTGCATATTTTACAAGACCTGCTTTACGGACCTTGGACAGTGCAACCTCTTTAATATCCTGACGCGTTTCCATATCAATGATAGAACCGTTTAACAGGAATTTTCCGTCTTCACTAAAATAGAACAATCCCCGGTCAGTCATTACTTCGTAAAGACCATTTACCGGGGATTTTTCGATGTTAGAAATAACAATATTGAATCTTTTAAAATTTTGCTCGATTGCCTTTTTGCCGGCTTCTGTGGCTGATACACCAGTAGAAACAAGTCCTACAACCAGCAAAATCTTTGCGGCTATTGATTTGATAAAACGAGATTTGGAAGTCATAGACAATTCTCTAACTAATAATTAAAACTAAAAATCTGGACCTTTGTTGTCGAAAAAAAATTGCATAAACAACGAAAATAACAGATATCAGGCTAACGAGTCACCCTCTGGGGTGATGCTCAGCATGGAGAGATTTTAACCTCTCATTAGCAATATGTGTATAAATTTGCGTTGTAGATAAATCTTCATGACCCAGGAGCATTTGTACGACCCTGAGATCGGCCCCATGGTTCAATAAATGTGTAGCAAACGCATGACGTAATGTATGAGGCGACAATTCTGTTTGAATATTAGCCAGCCTTGCGTAGTACTTTATCCTATGCCAAAACGTTTGACGAGTCATTTCCGTCCCTCTTTTACTGGGAAAAACCACTTCTGATGCCGCAGAAATCAACATTGGCCTGCCCTGCCTCATGTATTTATCCAACCAGAACACAGCTTCTTCCCCGACTGGCACAATACGTTCCTTGTTTCCTTTACCAAAGACTCTGACGATCCCCTGTCGCACATTTATTTGATGTATTTTTAACGAAACCAGTTCGGTTACACGCAAACCCGTAGCATATAACAACTCCAACATGGTTTTGTCGCGCAATTGTATCGGATCATTAAGATCTTGTTGTGACAGTAGCGCATCAACTTCATCTTCCGATAATGAACCGGGTAATTTTTTATCTAACTTCGGGTTTGCTACCTGGGTAGAAGGATCGGCATCTAACAATCGTTCACGAATCAAAAAACTGTAAAAATGCCTGATCGCACTGATCGCACGAGAAATACTTCTCGGTTTAAACCCCTTTTTATGACGTTCAGCGATATAGTTTTCTATTGAAAACTGACTGGCGCTGAGTAAATCATCTCCCTGACTGACCAGATAATGATAATAGGTATTCAAATCGGTGCGGTAAGAAACCAGGGTATTTTCACTCAGTCCTTTTTCAATCCAGAGCGCATTAATGAACTGATCGATCAGCGGATTTTTAATAGTTTTTTTCGGTGACATGGTAATTATTCGATCCCGCAATAATATGATTAGTCGTTGATAATAGTCAGTGAGTCTGGATATCTGTTAAACTCGCGCTCACCAATCATATCTGAAAATATCGTGCTTAGCTGCTATGCAATTTGGCTTGTTTTACGGTTCCACCACTTGTTATACCGAGATGGCGGCCGAGAAAATTCAACAACAACTGGGCGCTGACCTGGTAAATTTACACAATATCAAAGACACTCCGCTCAGCCTTATTCAGGATTACGACATATTGATTCTGGGCATTTCTACCTGGGATTACGGTGAGTTACAGGAAGACTGGGAATCTCACTGGGATGAACTGGCTGATATGGATTTATCGGAAAAAGTCATTGCACTGTACGGAATGGGTGATCAAATTGGCTACACCGAATGGTATCAGGATGCATTGGGCATGCTACACGATGTCGTTACCGCCGCAGGAGCAACTGTCATTGGATACTGGCCTAACCAAGGTTATGAATTTGAGGCATCGAAAGCATTAACGGAAGATAAAACTCAGTTTGTCGGATTAGCGCTGGATGATGAAAACCAGTACGAACAAACCGACGGACGTATTGCACAATGGACAGCCGCGCTGCTAAAAGAGCTGGGCGTATAAATTCTCACCGCCCTAAAACGACAAAAGCGAGCTGTTATGCTCGCTTATGTACGTCACGGACAAAATTGTCGAATTATAGCTGATACGCTAAATGCTGATGTACACGACAAATAATCTCGTCGTTTTCAGGTTTAAGTTTTAATTCATCAGCCGTTTGTCGCAATGTTTTCTCAACCTGATTCACGAACTTACCGAAACCTCGGTCCGTTTGATTCTGGTTAGTTGCCATGAAGACGAATTGAATCTCATCAACCAGCTTGCCTGAATCCCACTTACACGTTAATCCGCCACCTGTATGATTTGGGTTGTATCCCAACACCTGGAACTCACCGTCTGACGAAACTTCTTCATGTTCGCTGTTACGAATAATAGGAAACATCCCGTTAGCAATCAGCGCACAATTATTCAGATTGTGAAGTTTAGCCGCACGGGTAAACGCATTGGCCACCATGGTATATAACGGATTATACGGATCAGAAGCCGCTTCATCGATATCAGCCAGACGTAATAACGGGTTGCTCATTGGCAGCGTCGCCACAACATACGTCAATGCATTATGTTCATCCGGAAATGTCACTTCTCCGGCTTTGTAGCGTACAGGAATTGGGCGGAATTGATGCGTTTCTGATTCCCGGCAGCCTTTCTCGTAAGCGAATACATCGTAGGTCAGATGCTGATGGTCACGTAAACGGACACCTTCACCATCGAATAACCCAAGCGTCTCAGCAAATTTCCGGAAAGCATCTCTGGCTTTAGCATGGAATGACGATGCATTCGTTCGAATATCGTCACCGGTCGCCAACGCCAACAAAGTCACTTTTTTCACACGTTGCTTGCCATCAATAAATTTACGCTGACCCGAATGTGATTTTGGATTGTAGTTAAACTGAATGTGAGTGTCAGTCTGCCAGACTCGTTGTTCTTCACCGTAACGAATAGTTGTACGTTTGCTATTCGCGACAAAGTTCACATTTCTCAGCCCCATTTCATCACTAATGGTAAAAAACAACTCAGACATTTTTTTGTATACATTCAAATACGGCTGCTCAGAATCCATATTAATGTCATCTTTGAACTTATTAAGCAGACTGTCCGTAATTTTAAACTGAGCAACCAGATATTGGTTATCTCTTGCCTTCGTTGGAATATAAACTTTGTGTGCTGCGCTACGCTTGCGAATGATAGAACTAACGTTACTTACGCCCATTTTTTGAGAAACCTTAAGGAAAGACAAATGAATTTCAGTGCGAATTATAGGCGGCGATTATGACACTTTTATTTAGCACGGTACAAGCGTGAAAAGCCTGAAACAGGCACGCGAAATTACTAAAAACTGAACTAAAACCCGTCATTTTGTAACAACAAGGTTACGTTTTGGTATTTTTTATTTCTAGCTGATTAGATGAATCTGAAGCAATATCAGTAATATTCATACCCAAAATAAGTAACGCGTGGCTACTGTCTTCAAGATGTTTGATGCGTTTCACTACCCAGCGAACCATGACGGGCTCACCTTGCCGAGTCATGATTAAATCAAACTGACTCATACCAATGCTATCCAGTTCAAACTCAATATCCGGTATCTGGAGCATCTTTCTGAACTCGATCAAGCCAACCTTATCCAACCGACGGTTTACCACATCATCATGTGAACCAATCGTCAGCTCACAAAAATTGTTATTGCAGGTTTCAATCCTGACGCCCTGACAGATCATCACCACGTAACCCGGCAATGACTGCACCAGATGATTGCAGTAGCGATCCACAAACAACAGACGTTCCACGTCACGGCGCAACCGTTCATTTTCCTGCAACACTTCTTCGACCAACATCCAGCAATCTTCATTAGACTCCAGATACAAGCCGAATTTATCAATATGCGCAAAACCACATGACAATAAGGTATCTCGCATTTTGGTTGTATCACTAAAATATCGGTGCATTAACCACACCGGTATTCCGCCCGCCATAACGACGGCGAACGCACTGAACAACGACATAACAAACACTTTGTCTGCGGTCAACGCAATAAAGTCCAGATGAATGGCCAGTAAAACGCCGAGTGATGCAGATATTACAAGACCGCTCCAGACGCACATATAAAAGAAAAGTTTATGCTTCATCAAAGCATCCTTATCAGACGTTTATCACATTTAAGACAAGCAATCTTCCGAGTGCTGCTTCGCTTTTCTTCGGCAACACAATCCATAGCAGATATCGTCCGGATAACCTTTAAAACGTCGGTGTAATGAACCGTAGGCACAAGCATGAACGAACTATCGGCGTTAATAACTTAAGTGTAGAAGAGAATTATATGACTGGTAGAGATTGAAAAAGGAGAGACTAAAAAGTAGTGAAGTGAATAACCACAGCTGATGTTTTAAATCGAGCTGTGGTTACTTTCAGGCATTGGAGTTGAGGTCCATATAAAGCGGATGTTTTCGTTACGCTTCAGTGCTTTAAATGCAGACACTGAGTAGCGAAGTAAAAAGTACGATCCCAACAAGCTCACAACTGGAATCATTAATAGCGCAAATGTTGTTATATAAAACGGCATATTAAAGCGTCTCTTATTCTGTGATTGAAGGTTTTTCGTCTTTCTTCTCTGCTTCATGCTTCTCGGCATGTTGCTGCAAATCAGCAATCACCTGTTCGCCATCTTCCAACAGCTCTTCAACAGATTCTGAAATGCCATTTGCCACGTAAGTTTTAACTTTATGAGAAACAACAGAAAGCTGGTTAGCCAGCAAATTGGACAACGCCGATTCCAGATTAGTTTCAGACGCTGACGCAGGAAGTGAGAAAACACCACAAGTAAGGATTACTGCAAAAGTTTTAGTGAAACGAGTAGCCATGATAAGTCTCCGGTTGATGATTAAAAACTAATCTCGATTAATTAGTCGCAGTAGACTTATCAAAGGTTGTGCCAGGGTAATAAAAAATTTTATTTAAACGTAAAATCAATCACTTAAAGAAATTCATTATTTGAAGTGGATAGCTGGCTGTGTCGAACAATAGCTTCATCAGTGTAATGAAACCAGATAGTGGTGATATTCATCAGATGGTGGTGAAAATCACCAGGTAGGGAAAATGACGATATCAGGAGACATCCTGAAATCGTCGTGTAGAGTCATCAACAATCAGGAAACAAAGGCCAGCGCATCGGTCAACACATTAATGGATACACCTTTACCCGTGCCATTTTCACTCATATGCCGACGCCAGGCTTTTGCTCCCTTACGACCAGTAAACAATCCAAGCATATGGCGGCCCACATGCCAGAAATTACTGCCCAGCGCCATTTGCTCTTCAATGTAAGGAATCATCTCAATAACAATATCATGAGGCGTCTTCGTGTTTGCTGACTGCCCATAGAACAGCTCATCAACGTCTAACAGTAAAAACGGATTTTGATACACCGCGCGACCTAACATCACGCCATCAACATGCTCAAGCTGTGATTTCGCCACATCCAGTTCGGTAAAACCGCCATTAATAGAAATCTGAAGATCAGAAAAATCCTGTTTCAGTTGATAAACGCGCGGGTAATCTAATGGTGGAATTTCACGATTTTGCTTTGGGCTTAACCCCTGTAACCAGGCTTTTCTGGCATGGACAATAAAATGCTCACAACCACCTTCAGCCACAGTCCCAACAAAATCAGTCAGGAATTTATAGCTGTCTTGTTCATCAATGCCAATTCTGGACTTTACCGTAACAGGAATAGACACCACATCTTTCATCGCCTTAACACAATCAGCGACGAGCTGAGGCTTTTCCATCAAACAAGCGCCAAACATTCCATTTTGTACACGGTCCGACGGACAACCTACATTCAAATTAATCTCGGTATAGCCGCGCTCTTCCGCTAATTTAGCACTGTGCGCCAAATCCGCCGGATTCGAACCACCCAGTTGCAAAACAACCGGCTTTTCCTGCTCATTAAAGCGGAGATAATCACCTTTACCATGGATTATTGCCCCGGTTGTGACCATCTCTGTGTAGAGTACAGCATGCTCGCTCATCAACCGGTAAAAATACCGGCAATGACGGTCAGTCCAGTCGAGCATAGGGGCTACAGAAAATTTGTGAGAATAAATTTGCTTACTCAATTTGGCTAAAACCTTATTTATTTCATAAGCTTGCATAGATTAACAAAGTTTTATCCGCGAGCTGAATCTTCGATATAACACTCTTAATTCCCTTAAAAGTCACTCTTTTAGACGAGTGACAACAACTACCTTTTACGGTAATTATTGGAACTAAAATTGTGGCTGATTATACCATTAACAAACGAACTGGAAAGAATGGAGCTGCTTATTGTGCAAGAGTTTACACAAAAGAGTCTGGTGTAGCGGTCTTTTCAAAAAGTAAAATTTTCAACGCCAAAGTCACACAATTTGCTGGATAAATAAGACAGTTCATAAAATAGCTAAAATGCTTGTCAGTCACATCACCTTCACTGATATTGCTTACTTTTGTTTAGCAAGAAAGAAGGTTAGACGGTAACAGGCTTCTGCTGCTGTTAGGTAAATCAAAAAGAAAAGAGAAATACGACTGGGGCTACATTAAACACATTTGAACTAACGTCTTTACAAGATCTTCATACTCTTTACCAACCAGTCCAATATCCTGATGGTATGCCAAACCTGAACGTTTAATTTCAGCGGCTTCTACGGCTGCTCTGGCAAGCTCTCTCGCATACTCATTCGAGCCTTCCTGTGCAACAATTATCGCCATAAAACCATTCCATAAGAAGTGATCAATTGGAAACATCAATTGATTCTGGTTATCGAGCAATACTTGCCTGGCCTCTTCAAAGTGATGTATTAGTTGGTTGCGAATAATGGTTAATGGGAACATTTTCCAAGCTTCTGTTTTTAAGCCTGGAAACTTAGCTTCTCTTTTTCAAGCTAATCGATAATGCTCTAACCCCTTCTCGATCTCACCAAGAGCAAGGCAGGCCGTTGCATAGTCACAATGCGCTTGCGCGTGAGCAAAATCATTTCCAAGCCCAAAATAGCGCTCAAGAAGATGAATAGCTACGTGCGGGTCATGCTCAGCAATTATGCTCGCTTGAATTCTTAGATATTGTTTTTTGTTTCTTGCTCTTGCTAACTTTGCTTCAAAGTACTCTTCAATATCTTTTGTCCATTCAGTATTCCTGAACCAATCATCCATTGCGATTGCTACTCCCATAACTAAATAATCCAATCAATTGGTGCTTGAATTTAACGCAATATTTGGCGATGTTCTACTTTCTGATCATCCTAACAGAGGACTGATTAAAGAGAGCTAATAAAAATCAGGTTCCTTGTCAGTCTTATTTAATAAAGTTTCCGGATAAATCAGTAAATTTAAGAATAACCACCCTCCCTTAAATCAGCGCATCGTGTTTCACAAATAAATACCTATACACAAACTCCAAACCCATTAAAGCACCAATAAAGTAACCTCTCAGACAACGGGCGATGAGTGACACTAAACGTGTCATCAGGCTGTGATAGCAAAAATAACAACAAAAAATTTACTAACCCTGTGTTAGACTTATAAAAGTTTGTTGAGAATTCATAGCTGATTTCGAGTACAGCAAATTAAAGCGATATCTCAACACCCTGCTTACCGACCAGGACTGTAAGACAATGTTTTTAGAAAATTTAATCCAGCAGGCGAAACTCATTTGCGAGCAGAAAAATGCTCGTTTTACACCGATTCGTGAAAAAGTGTTTCGTCTGTTAGCTGACGCGGATGGCGGAATTGGCGCTTATGACCTTCTTGAGTTACTGAAGAAATCAGAACCAAATGCCAAGCCAGCTACGATATATCGCGCACTGGAATTTTTATCTGAGCAAGGTTTTGTTCACAAAATTGAGTCCAACAACGCTTATTTGTTATGCCACCATTTTGAGCATAACCATCCTGCTCAGTTACTAATATGTGATTTGTGTGCAAATGTAGAAGAATTACATTCGACGGTCATTTCTGAAGAGTTGGTTCGCCACGCAGAAGAAAAGGGATTTAAAGTTTCCCGGCAAACCATCGAAGCACACGGATTATGTAAAAACTGTCAGGAATAGATACACCAATAACGGAAGACCGAATAGATTAACTCTGACGTCATACTGTACCTTTATGGTTACAATGCTTATACTCTGTACAACAAAAGAGCAACTTGTACTTATTGATTAAGTTATAAAGCTTAGTTTTTTTAAGGATATTACCAATAAGGGTAAACAAGTTGAGATTTTTTCAACAGAAGTATCACTTTTTTGTGAAGATCTGGACGTAGTTGATTTTCAAGCGGGTATTTTCCGCTATAGTTATTGGATATGAGTAAGTTGAGAACAAAATTATATTAAGGCTCTTTTGGCGTTGAGCGTTTACAAAGTAATCGCTCACAGGCACAATTAAAAGCGCAACAAAGCGCCATCATTTTTTGGATCACAGGATTATCAGGCACCAGGATAATGAATGTTGAATTTATAAACCCTTTTCTCTCTTCACTGCTAAACGTGCTAAGCACGATGGCGCAAACCGACTTAAAACCAGGCAAACCCATAATTAAAAAAGATGAGGTCGCCAGAGGCGATGTATCTGGATTAATTGGCATGGTTGGCCCACAAACCAAAGGTTCTTTTTCTATTTCCTTTGATGAAGCTCTCGCCTTAGAAATCATGAATCGGATGCTTGGTGAAAAGCCCGACTCAATCAATGAAGAAGTCACTGACATGATTGGTGAAATCACCAATATGGTTACAGGTGGCGCTAAAAATATTCTGGGTGAAAAAGGCTACGAATTTAGTATGGCAACGCCCATCGTTGTATCGGGTAAAGGTCATACCATTACTCACAAGTGCGAAGGCGCAAAGATTTTAATGCCATTTTCGTCTGATTTCGGTGCGGCTCATATTGAAGTAACATTCGATAAGCAGTAATCAACATACCATCAGCTTCATTTTTGATAATAACGAGCATTCGAGACTTATTATCATTAAATCGATCAAAAAAGCCTGTTGTTAATCACATCAACAGGCTTTTTTAATCGATAACCACAATTCAGACTACATTGTTCAAACTGCAATATAAATATACTTCACAATAAGAATAGTTAACGCCCATCCTGATATTCAAACGCTACACGGCGCGTAATATTGCACAAGAGTTCCCAGGCAATCGTCGAAGAATGTTCAGCAATAACTTCTACGGGTAGTCCTTTTCCCCAGAGAATTACATCATCACCAACCTCAGCATCAGGCACAGTGCCAAGATCTACGGTTATCATATCCATAGAAACTCTTCCCACCAGGGGAAATAACTTCCCACCAATTAAGACAGGTGTACCGTTTTCAGCATGACGCGGATAACCATCACCGTAACCTATCGCAACCACACCAATAAAAGTATCTTCGGATGCAGTCCAGGCAGCACCATAACCAACTGAATCACCGCGTTTGACTTGTCGAATTGCGATGAGACTCGATTTCAGTGTCATAACAGGTTGTAAATCAATGGCTTCAGAGGCTTGATTGATCATAGGCGTAACGCCATACATCATTAAACCGGGTCGAACCCAGTCACGATGAGAAGCTGGCCATGCAATGATTCCGGCCGAATTCGCCATACTCACTTCGCCCACTAAATTGGCCGTCAATGTCGAAAATGCAGCAATTTGCTTTGCCGTGACTGGATTTTCAACATCATCCGCGCAACCAAAATGCGTCATGAGTTTAACAGGCGAAGCAACGTTTGCTGATGATGACAAACGTTCATAGTAATCAGGCAGCATATCGGGATCGATTCCCAGGCGGTGCATACCGGTATCAACTTTTAACCAGACATGAATGGGGTGTTCAACCTGAGCGGCCAATAACATTGTCAACTGTTGCTCATGATGAATAATCGTTTGAATGTTATTGGCAACCAGTACGGGGATATCATCAGCATTGAAGAAACCTTCAAGTAAAACAATCGGTTTTACTACGCCGCCTTTTCTAAGGTTCAATGCTTCTTCGATACGTGCCACACCAAATGCATCAACATCATCCAGCTTTTCAGCAATTTCTATTAAACCATGCCCGTAAGCATTTGCTTTTAAAACGGCCAGAATCTGGCTATCGGATGCCACTTCACGAATGCGCGACACATTATGTGCTAACGCAGAAAAATCAATAACGGCTGTTGCTGCTTGCAAGTGTAGTTTTCCTGGTGTTCTTTTTTACTTAACGAAGTAACTGATTAATCGTCATCAAACTGAGGACCGGCAAAATTATCAAAACGAGAATATTGCCCCTGGAATGTAAGTCTTACCCGGCCAATAGGACCGTTACGTTGCTTACCGATAATAATCTCAGCAGTACCCTTGTCCGGGCTGTCTTCGTGATAAACTTCATCACGATAAATGAACATGATTAAGTCAGCATCCTGCTCAATCGCGCCTGATTCACGTAAGTCAGAGTTAATTGGACGCTTATCGGCTCGCTGCTCAAGACCCCGGTTTAACTGCGATAAAGCGATCACCGGGCATTGCAACTCTTTTGCCAGCGCTTTCAATGAGCGAGAAATTTCAGCAATCTCAAGTGTTCTGTTTTCAGACAGGCCAGGTACTCGCATTAACTGAAGATAATCGACCATGATCATACTCAAACCGCCATTGTCACGAGCAACACGTCTGGCGCGAGAGCGAACTTCAGTAGGTGTAAGTCCTGAACCATCATCGATATACATTTTGCCCTTTTCAATCAACATTCCCATTGTTGACGAAATACGTGCCCAGTCATCATCATCTAACTGACCGGTACGGACTCGGGTCTGATCAACACGGCTTAATGATGCCAGCATTCTCATCATGATCGATTCAGACGGCATCTCCAGACTGAAAATAAGCACGGGCTTATCTTCGCTCAGTGCAGCATTTTCACACAGATTCATCGCAAACGTGGTCTTACCCATAGATGGACGAGCCGCGACGATAATAAGGTCTGTGGGCTGCATACCTGCCGTCATTTTATCCAAATCAACAAAACCGGAAGACACACCGGTAATACCATCACGAGGGTTCTTGTATAAGTCGTCGATCTTATCGATGGTTTTCTCAAGAATAGAATGAAGCCCTTCCGGACCTTCATTTGCATTTGTTCTGGCTTCAGCAATCTTAAAGACTTTACTCTCAGCAAAATCAAGTAACTCTGCACTTTCTCGCCCGGATGGCTCATAACCGGCATCTGCGATTTCGTTCGCAACACCAATCATCTCACGGATAACCGCCTTCTCCCGGACAATCTCAGCATAAGCAGCAATATTCGCTGCACTTGGTGTATTTCTGGCAATCTCACCCAGATACGCAAAACCACCCGCATCATCAAGCGTTCCTTCACGCTCTAACACTTCAGACAACGTAATCAGATCAACCGGTTTTCCTGATTCCGCTAAATTAGCCATCGCAGTAAAAATGACTTTGTGGGGTTTGGAATAGAAATCTTGCTCTACAACGCGTTCTGCAACGCGATCCCATGCTTCATTATCAAGCATTAAACCGCCAAGAACGGATTGCTCAGCTTCAACTGAATGTGGGGGAACTTTAAGAAGATCTACTTTATCGTCAGGTTTTGCCATGAAATTCAGGTTATTTCCGGGAGGGCTTTGAATGAGGGCAATTATCTATGGAAATAGCGCTTATTTAAAGCCCCGCAAGATAAAAGAGACGAAACTCTCAACTCGTGTAATTCAAAACAACTTCCCCCTTATTTAATGCTCAGTACTTACCTGATAGTCGCTGATTCACTGAAAAACCATTTAGAAAGCTAAATATCAACGATTCAAAAACACACACAACATGCTGAAATATCGCTAATTAATCGTACAACTCTGACGTTAACACCCAGCAAAAATTCACTGTTGTTAAGATTTTAACGACAACAAGCACCATATAAAAATAAGCAAAATCCATTACCACCCAACACATTAATCCTTAATAATCATATATATAAAATCATCATGTCTCATTAATATATATTTTAAAGCCATTCAGTCACTTTTTTATAAGAAGACACAATAAAAATACATATTGGAAATTGTTGAACATGATAACGAATACACCACCCATGTTAATTTTCAATGAACAGTATTGTTACTGTCTAAACAGGTATGACATCAGCGTTTACTATATAAAGTAAGGAAAAGGGGAGTATAGTTATAGTGGAGTTGTAGTATTACTTGTCAGAATGATAACAAGACTGTTTACAGAAAAACTGTAAACCATTTTATATTAAACATATCATTATAGAGGATAAATTATGAAGTATATTAATATCTTACTTGTAACATTATCGTTATTCTCTACGTTTAGCCATGCGAATACTCAAATTATCCGAAAAAAGATAACTGGTGCTAATTTGAATTTGCAACATGGTCAAACCGAGGAAGTTGTATCACTTAACTTTTGCTCAGGTTCGGCGCAAGGAGCAGGCTCAATAATCTGGGACGATTATTTTTACAATCAACTCAAAGCAAATGTTTGTGCCAATAGCACGGCCGATTGCACAAATCTGGAAAACTTGTGGAATCAAAAAAACAACGAAGACGATGAATTCTGGCCAAGCTATTTATTAGCTTTCAGTCCGAGTGAAGTTACAACTGCAACCGAAAATGCAAAAAGGAAACAAGCTAACGGTGAATCTTTAACACATTTTGAGCAAAATCTTTTACCACAGATTAGTCAGGCAAAAAGTCGGGCTTTATTACAAAAAGCGAAAAAACAACCGTTAACCTACTTCCAGCAAACCCTGATTAACAATAAAATTAACAAGGAAGATAAGTTATTAACTGGCAGACCATCAGTATCATCACTTGAGATTACAAATTCTCAACAAATAAACGACTATGATGGCTCTCAAATGATGATAACAGTTTCCGGAATGGGTATTATGTCTGTCTGTGGTGGTCGAGTTCACCCACTTGAGTAAGTAGTTCTCTCTAAACAGGAGCCATTATGAGATCATTGATGCTGATAATATTTTTGTTTTGCCTACCTGTGCATGGCAAAAGTATCAATCTGTCAGTGATCTCCAAATCCGTCACACAAGGTCCAGACCAACTAATATGGATTGGTATTGAGGGAGACATTGTTCGATATGACGGACACAGACTTTTATATTTATCCACGCTTAACCCTGACTTCCCACAGCAAACCATTTATTCCATTCGTAGACACTATCAGGATTTAATCGCTACAGGCGACTTCGGTATTTATCAAATACACAATACTGAGGTTATGCCGTTGCTTGAAACGAAAGAGCCAGTCTTAGACGCTATCTTTTTCAATGGTAAGTTGTATTTCCTCACACTAAGCCATTTATACAGCTATGACGAAAATCGGGGTATTTACGAAATTGGCGAACTGGATGGACATGGCAGACGATTACTGATTATCAATAAGCAACTTTATTTCTTATCTACAGGTAATTTCTGCAAATTACAAAGCTACTGTCTTAATGGCTCTTTTATTGAAGCAACACATGTCGACAATACCATTGTTGTTTCAGCTCAGGACAAGCTGATCGTGATCGATGCAGATACCGATCAGCAACAAGAACTGCCCTATCAGAATGTCAGAGCGCTAACTCCTTCTGTTGACTCGACTGCAATCTGGATGCTGCAAAACAGGCAGATTAAACACTTTGACCTGGAAACCAGACAATTCACGCCGCACAATTATCGCCGCCAGCACAACAACATTGCATCCGCTATTTATCAGTCTTCTGATGAAACATTGTGGATAGCATCCACACAACTTGAGCAAATACATTCAAGCCCATTTATCAATCAGCCAACAACCCTTCCCTCCTCAACCGGGGTAGGCAGTGGAATGATTAATCACAAAGGTCATTTATTTTATGGCGATGACTTCGGGCTGGCAGAAATAAACCCGGCTAATGGAAAAGCGACAGTAGTTACCCATGCACCAAAACATGTTTACGCACTTCGCAGTACACCAGAAAGTTTATTTGTTGGTGCGTTCAGCGGTTTGTACCGTATGGATCTGCCAACACACTCGCCAGAAGAAACACCTGTAGAAAACATGACTGCAACCGAAATAACCGATCCGGTTTTATGCATAAGACACTTTGATGATACAACGCTCATCATTTGCCACGGCAATCGACTCTCCAGTTATGATCGACGAACCCACGAAATTACCGATGTCACAAAGACACTACTACCTAACCAGTCCCATGAAATAACAGACATCATTTCAGGCGCTCATGATGATGAATCTGCCACTTATATTGCTACCGGCAGCGGCCTTTACGTGTTTGAGTCTGGCAAAAATCCACAACATATCTACCCCAGAACCTCATTCATCACGTTATACCAGACACGACGCAATCCAAATCTAATCATTGCCGGTACAATAAATTCAGGCATAAAGCTGTTCGAAAGCGGTAGTGAGCTGAACAAGCGACTCCTGCTCTCTGAACTCAGTGGTAAATGCACCAGTATTACCGAAACTGAACAACATGCCTGGGTGTCTTGTTCAGGTGGTTTGGCTCGCATTGATCTGAATAGTCTGGAGACACAGGTATTTCCATTAAGTACAGCGGTCAGTGGTGCGGCGTTATCTTATAAAAAGGGACATACCACACTTCATGCGGTAACGGCAGAAAAGACATTGTTATCCTGGAGTGACAAGCTTGAAGACCGAACGTTTGATCCTGAAATACTGTTCACCAGTTTATTCATTCAGGGGGAGCGTTCTGACTTTAAACAACCCTGGTACGAAGGCACGCACATTGAACTTGATTTCACACTGAATGATTTTCATCCTGGCAATATCTTCTCGGTTAACGTCAATGGCGAATCACTACGTCGCTTCAGCGAACGTCATTCAATAGGATTTAATGCTGAATATGGCGACAATACCATTGAAGTCATTGGTCGAAACAGCACAGGCGCCACAAACAGTCGGACAATCGTTTTATCTATCGCTGAGCCGTTTTATCTTCACTGGAGTTTCTACATTATTTTACTGGTACTTGTGCTTGCCATCGCACAAGCCATTTACATGGCCTGGCAAAATGCCCGACGCAATACTTTATCTGGCATCGAAGGGTTTCTGAACGAATATGTCGGATTGCGCCAGCATCTGTCGTCTCAAATCTTTGCTGACGTTAACAAGCTTAAATCCATGACGCCGGGTGAAAGTGAGAACTATCGCGTGTTGAACAGTATCCATGCTCGTCTGGCCGATTTACCTCACTATTGCTTCTATGACAAGGACAACAACCTAGAAACAAACATCCACAGTTGGAAGTCTCATAAAATTGAGTTAACTCATGCCTTTAATCAATCAATGACGCTTGAAAATCAACGAGCACTGAACGCTAATACACTGGCACTGGAAAAACTCAACGCCAGTAAAAACGAACTACTTACCCGGCAAATGCCAGTTCCGGCGCAGATTGATGAAATGAATCAAAAAATCATGAATTTGTTGAAGAAGGAAGAAAATCTCCGAACTCTAATTGATAACCCGGAGTCACAAACGCTGGATATTGATGTTGATTACCAGTTAAATGCGCCAATTTCTCAACGCAGCGAATCACTGGTCTTTTTACTGGTCGAGCTTATTGGTAACAATGCCGTCGAACACGGCGAAGCAACCACGATTAAAATCAATCTAACCAGTGTCGACGATCAACTGATGATAACCATTCAGGATAATGGCGTTGGCTATAAAGTGATTCAGTCACCACACGACGAACTGGATGGCGGCTCTATGTTTATCATCAAAACGATTGTAAAACTGCTGGACGGAAAACTTTCATTTTATTCACCGGGTATTCATCAGGGTACTCGCGTTACTGTTTTGCTGCCATTGCAAGCGTTGCAAGATCAATAACCCGGCAATTTTATGCCGCATAACCATCTTATTTTACACAATATTTTAGTTTAACCGTTCCTTATAATCTTTTGATTGTAAAGCCTCCCTTCCCCCCGCCGATAGCCATTATACCGGCGCTAATCACGACCTGATGACGTTAACCGGGTTGTGATGAAGCCGCCCCTCTCTTCAGCAGTGGCAATATTTTGCCGCATTGGTTTACTGAGAGAGAGCGATGTTGCTACTTCTGCCCATACACAGGAGTTTGTTTCATCGTTACCCGGAGGCTGTCGTTATGAAGTATGCCAATACCATTAACGCCCTGATTAATCTGAACCGGTTATGTCTTTCTGTCGAATTCCTGACTCGATGTTGAGGCAAACACAGCTCAGATAACGTTAATTATTGCAATATTGCTGTCAGCTTCCACCCCGGTTAAAGCCAGTTTGATTGAAGATCAGACTGGCTTTGCCACCCAAAAGCATAAAGATTCTGATCCAGAAGACTGATATACAATGATGAAGTTTTTACGATCATTGGAACAAATTCCTAACGTGTCATGACGGCTTTGGTCAGATTAAAATGGCGTGTGTCAGTTTCAAACCAACAATCGCACCATGTGCGTCAAACTGACACAACTTTTATTAATTGACCAAACGCTTCATCCGGGCAAGGAAGCCCACTACTTTCAATGTATTACTCACCAAAATCTCATTACCCTTTTGGCGTACCTTTTCTTTCTGCGATTCTTCCTTACAATACCCTTCTGGTAAGACCACTAAACAGGACTAATGCATGTATCCAATTATCCGATTAATTTCGTCGACTATGAATGCGAAAAAGTCCGAAAAATTAGCATTTGATGACGTCAGTGAAATTCAGTTCCGTTGTCGTCCGTGGGACCTTGATATGTTCATGGAGATGAACAATGGCAGAATATTAACCTTATTTGACCTTGGACGATTCGATATGTCGATTCGAACCGGACTCGCTGATGTATTGAGAAAAAATCGCTGGGGACTTGCTGTCGCAGGCAGCACGACTCGCTATAGAAAACGCATCAAACTGTTTAATAAAGTTACGATGAAAACACAAGCGGTTGGCTACGATGAAAAATGGTTCTATGTTGCTCAATCAATGTGGTTGGGAGATACACCAGCATCATCCGTATTACTCCGGACGTGTATTACTCGCAAGGGAGGTGCGGTTCCAACAGAAGAAGTCCTGGCACAAATGAATGCAGAACACTGGAAACCTGCACTGCCTGACTGGGTTGAACAATGGCAACAGGCTGATTCTCATCGCCCCTGGCCGCCGGCTCCCTGAGTAAACCCGATTGTTTCAACACGCTCGGATTAAAAAGATAAAAAAGCCCCGGAAGCAAATACTGCCGGGGCTTTTATCATTATGATTAAGTAAAACGATTATGGTTTTCTAACAAACCCTACCGCTTCGTATACATCATTTAGTGTGTGAATCGCACGAGCTGACGCTTTTTCAGCACCCGCTGCCATGACCTTATCCAAAAATGCCTGGTCATCACGGTAAGCTCTGAATTTCTCCTGAACCGGCTCAAGGAAACTAACAACCGCTTCAGCGACATCACCTTTCAGGTGGCCATACATTTTATCTTCATATTCAGGCACCAATGATTCAATCGTTTTGCCTGTTACACAAGAAAGAAGCGTTAACAGATTCGATACACCGGCTTTTTCTTCAACATCATAATAGATACGTGCTTGCTCATCAGAGTCCGTTACCGCGCGTTTTATTTTCTTGGTAATTTTCTTTGGATCTTCTAGCAAACCAATAAAGTTATTCAGATTAGTGTCTGACTTGGACATCTTCTTCGTTGGCTCTTGCAAGCTCATGATTCTCGCACCAAATTCCGGAATATACGGATCAGGAATTTTGAATACATCGCCATAGATGTTGTTAAAACGTGTAGCGATATCACGAGATAATTCAAGATGCTGCTTCTGATCTTCACCAACTGGCACACGATCAGCTTTATAAAGCAAGATATCTGCGGCCATCAACACAGGGTAAGTAAATAAACCACAATTAATATTGGTTGCGTTCTTTTGTGATTTATCTTTGAACTGAGTCATGCGATTCAGCTCACCCAATTGTGTATAACAGTTCAATACCCAACTTAACTGACTATGCTCTGGCACATGTGACTGAACGAAAATAGTACTTTTTTCCGGGTCGATACCAAGCGCCAGGTAAAGGGCAAGGCCATCAAGACAGGCTTTTCTTAACTTTTCAGGGTCCTGACGCACCGTAATTGCATGCAAGTCTACCAGGGAGAAAAAGCACTCGTGATCTTGCTGCATATCAACCCATTGACGCAGCGCTCCAAGGTAGTTACCAATCGTCAATTCGCCAGAAGGCTGAGCGCCACTCAATACAACAGGTTTAGTCATAGTAATCATTTAACCTTTGAATTTAATAAATAAGATAACTGTGAAAAATTATCAATGAACTGTTCAGGTTCCAACAACCTGAGATCTTTGCCCTGGTTATAACCGCCGTCTATTGCAACAGCATCACAACCGGCACGATGGGCGGCAATAATATCATTTTCAGAATCGCCAACCATCAGTAATTCATTAACTTTTATTCCAAAATGTTCCACTACCCGGTTCAATGCCTCCGGGTCAGGCTTCTTAACCGTGACATCATCACCACTAATCACAAGTTCAAAAAAGCTGGCAATTCCCAGCTTATCGATCAGCGGTAATGTAAAATCACGATTCTTATTCGTCACAACAGCCAGAGCAAAGCCAGCTTCTTTTAACTGTTCCAGCGTATGAATCACATCATCATACAGTTTACTGTCAACACACACATACTCGTAATAGAACGCTAACAGTTGCTTTCGCAATGCCTGATAAGTTGACTCATCGACCTGCTCTACCTCAAATTTTCGGGCTAACAACCGTTGAGCCAGCTTATCCATGCCATTACCTATCCATGTTCTCACCTGAATTTCCGATACAGGTTCAAGCTCCATAGCAGCCAACGCACGGTTTGATGCTGCGTAAATGTCTGGTGCGGTATCCACCAGGGTTCCATCCAGGTCAAATGCAATTACACGATATTGATTACTCATAACAGCCTCTGAAACGGTATGGTAAAACGACAATGCGTGGTGGCCTTCTTGTAGCTTAAACGTCCACAGTTGCCAGTTGTTCACGCATTTTATCAATAACAGTTTTGTAATCGGGTTGATTAAAAATGGCCGAACCAGCCACAAACATATCAGCACCCGCCGCCGCGATTTCTGCAATATTATCTGGATTAACGCCACCATCGATTTCAAGGCGAATATCACGACCAGACGCATCAATCAGCGCTTTTACATCACGAAGTTTCTGCAATGTTGAAGGAATAAACTTTTGACCGCCAAAACCCGGATTCACTGACATCAACAAGATGTAGTCCAGTTCTTCCAACATATAATCAAGGCAAGTTAACGGCGTTGAAGGATTTAATACTAAACCAGCCTGACAACCTGCTGATTTGATGAGCTGCACGGTGCGATGCACATGTTCACTGCCTTCAGGATGAAAAGAAATCATTGATGCGCCGGCATCTGCAAACATTGGAACCAGCGTATCTACCGGTTTAACCATTAAATGCACATCTACGGGCGCAGTCACGCCATAGTCTCTCAGTGCCTTACACACCATTGGGCCAATAGTCAGGTTTGGCACATAATGATTATCCATAACATCAAAATGAACAACGTCAGCGCCTGCCGCCAACACATTTTCCACATCCTCACCAAGACGAGCAAAATCCGCAGATAAAATTGACGGAGCTATTAAAAAGTCACGCATGATAAAACCAAACCTTATGTAAATTCCCGAACGTTACACTTCCAGGCCGTAGCCGACGACCCGGACCAGCAAGACATACTGTCAAACCGGCGCTAAAGCCTAACACTTTTCAATCAGAGTCTGAACCTGTTACACGACCTGAACCCGCACTTTGCACGCTTTCAGGTCAGTATCGGTTGGATATCTGTCATTGCACCAGATTTCACCAAGATCGCACTCCAACAAAGCAATTTACATTCGAACAAAATACAACCTCAAAAAATATTCATAGTAAACAACTGGTTAATCAATGGCACACAAGTTGAGTAGTTAGGACACAAATCTATGTTTAAACGGTACACAACAAGTTGTTCAGAGGTTTATAACAATGAAAAAAATCGCAACTACCGCCTTACTGGCTACATCGCTGTTTACTAGTACAACTCAGGCATCCATCGACGATGTTTCTGTCAGTGCTAATGTGACAGGTGTGTCTAAATATATCTGGCGCGGCTACGACCTCAATGACAACTTCACGATTCAAGGTGGGTTTGATCTGTCGTATAACGGGTTTTATGCTGGCGTCTGGGGAGGAGATGACCAAAGTTCTGGTAATGAAATTGATTTATATGCCGGATATGGGTTTAACATGACCGACAATCTGGCGTTTGAAATCGGTTATCTGCAATATCGCTATGAAGAAACCGATTCAACACTTGATGAATGGCATGTAACTGGTACCTGGTACGGTGTCGGACTGACCTTTCATGATGGCGAAAGTGGCTATCAATATGCAGAGCTTAATTACAGCCTGAATCTCACAGATAAGCTCTCGGCAGCACTCCATGCCGGGTACGAAAAAACAGGCGAAAAATACTACGATCTCATGACAACGTTAAGTTATGCAATCAATAGTAACTATACGGTTTTCCTGGCCCTCAGCGAAAAAGAAGACTTTGATACTGAATTCGCATTTGGCATTACCGGAACCTTTTAATATGGTCGTGTAATCAGGTACATTCGTCGTAATTAGAATTGCTTGACAGATGGGAATTAATGTAAGATTCGTCTATCTGGAATTGGGTATCCATTAGTCGAGAGCGAGCAGCATGCGATTTCTAACAAGGACATTACTGGCAACAGCGTTGATCACGCCTATCTTATTTATGACAGGGCCTGACTCTGCGCATTATTGTGATCAAATTACGGAGATAGATCGCCGTTTACCAATGAGTCACCCGGTAAATATTTGTGCTCGTCGTTCTGGCGAAAGCAACAATTGGGTTTCATGGGCTACTGGTAACAGTCGTTCTGCTCAATTCCATTTTGTCGATCTGTTTGAGCTGCTGTATCGCGATAAAGAGATCCCGTTATCCACCAACACTGTATCGAAGCATTCACACAATGACTAATCAACCAAAGCAAGACGAGGCAGAACCTGGTTTACTTGAGGTTATTATTAGTGTCGCGGCCGCTATGTTTGGCGTTCAAAATGCAAAAAACAGGGAACGAGATTTTAAACATGGGAATGCCATATCCTTCATCATTGTAGGTATTCTGTTTACCGCATTTTTCGTTGGCGCATTAGTACTAATTGTTTCTCAAGTCGTTGACTAATAACTGTTGATCTTTGAACTCAAGTCTTTTTATTTGAAGTCAAAGGTCAACATTACACAGTAACACCAAACGCTACACCTCTTCTCAGTCCATTTTTTTCTTCTGCTGTTCAATCACACCTTTCAAATAACCATCCACAATGTCATTACAACCTGTTCAAAACCTATCGTCTATTACCAGAGCGTGAAGGGAAATAATCCATATGATGAATGATTCTGATAGAAGACAGGTATCTGTTTCGCAGCTAAATTGAAAAACTGCTAAACCGCTACCTGTGTCTTTTGCGAAGAACTAAATGGGAAATCATCGGGAAGATACAGCGCCAACACTTCGTCAACGGATTTGCGGGTGTGTCCTTTAGTACTGATAGCACGATTAACTTTTACATACTTACGCTCAGTGGCCTTACCATAAGCCCCTTCAATCCATTCCGTTGCATGATTACTCAGTAACACCGGTACGTTTTTCTTCATTGCGTACTGATGTGCTAACACCGCTAATCGCTGCTGTTCATCCATTGAAAAGCCATTCTTAGCATACGTTGTAAAGCTGGCTGTTTTACTCAGTGGCACATACGGTGGATCGCAGTAAATAACATCGCCTTTTTTTGCCTGTTTAAAAACATCCTGATAATCCATACAAACAAATTCGGCACGCTGTGCCTTTTCTGCAAACAGCCTCAATTCTTTTTCTGGAAAATAAGGACGAACATAAGAACCGAATGGCACATTAAAACCGCCTGAGCGATTGTAACGACAAAGGCCGTTATAACAATGACGATTCAAATACAGGAAAAAAACCGAGCGTTCTAACGGATCGCTACAGGCATTAAACTGTACTCGAATATCCAGATAGCGCTCTTTTTGATTCATTGACGGGTTAAACAGTTTTCGAGCTTCATGCAAATAACCATCAACATCCGACTGCAAATACCGATACAAATTAATCAGGTCTTCATTAATATCGTTCAGTAGATAGCGATCATAATCAGTATTTAAAAATACCGATGCGGCACCAACAAAAGGCTCTATTAAACGTTTACCTTCAGGTAAAGTTTCAGAAATGGCTTCTGATAAACGGTACTTTCCACCCGCCCACTTCAAAAAAGAACGTGTTTTATCTGCCATTGCTGTTTTCCGCCTGATGCTGCTGCACAGCTTTATTCACAGCCTTCGTAGATTTGGCCCACGGCGATAACGACTGAATGTGTTTAGGTAAGAAAGAAACCGCATTTTTCGCACTGTCTATACTGGTATATGGTCCAAGCAAAACGACATACCAGGGCTTATTATTACGCTCAATCTGGTACACCACGGCAATATCTTCAATTCGGTGAAAGCGAAGGAATTGTTCCAGGGTTGTTACTGAACTAACACCCGTTAGCTGCAAGAAATAACTATTTTCTTCCAGATTACTAAACCATTGAGCCGATTTCATATAGCCTGCGGTGTGGACTGGCATTTGTGCTGCTACAGGTGCTGAATTCGTACTGCTGTCATCTGAATCAGCCAATATTTCATCATTAACCGCAGTTTCATCAGTGGAAGTATTCGGTGACTGAATGTCAGAAGGTTTAGGTTCAACGCTTGAACCAGCATCTTCATTCTCACTGTCATCAGCGACATTTTCACTGGCAAGCTGGTTACTTGCATCACGCTCAATGACTGCTGAATCGGTCGTATCGGCTTCATTAGCCAGTACATCATCACTCGTGGAATGATTTTCAACGGTATCAGGCGTCGTTGATTCCGGCTGCTCGTCTTTTATCAAGATGTCAGCGCTGCCAGCAAGTGCCAGCTCTACCGATTCATTCTCATCAGATTCAGACGGCTCAGTGGTAATCGCCTCAACTTTCTGAGTCAATGTTTCTAATGCTTTAGCCACATCCTCTGATTTATTGTCGGTTGCGACATCTGTTTGTTCAACACTTGCAGGTTGTTTAGCCTCGTCGGTAAAAAACATAAGTTGAACGGTAACCGCTAATGCCAATGCAACAATCGCCAGCACGACAACCCACTTATAATCCAGATTGAATGAGGAAGAGGAACCTTCTTCAACCGGATCTATACTGTCCAGCTCAGGCCACTTCATCAAACTGGCTGGCAAACCACCGGATTTATCAATGAAAGCCTGCACTTCTTCATTCAACGTCAAATCGTGGAAGTAGTGCTGCAACAACAGGAGAGATTCATGCTCATCGAGTGGATCGACTTCGACAGTAACAACTGCCGGGTGGTCCTTAATCAACGCCGCTAACGACGAATCTTCACGACAAGCAAAAACAAAATGGAAATGTTTAAGTGTTGGCTCACCCAACACCGCAAGTAATTCTTTAAACACTGATTCAGTCATATTCTGACCGTTATCAATAACAACCAGTGTTTGCCCTTGCATCTCACCTAAGGCAAGAAAGGTTTCAGACAGCGGTAATTCAGGATCGAATAACGGATCTGAAAATATATGATCGACAAGATTACTTCTGGACTGAATATCGTTGATTCCACGCGGAATACTCACGAACTTGCGAATATAATCTTTAAAATGATATTCGAGCAGAAACTCCAGAATAGCCGATTTACCAGCGCCCTGTTTCCCGCTAAGAAAAGAAAATCGATGACCACAGCTAGCCAGAAAGCTCAGTCGTTCTATTATTTCCTGGCGGCTATTTAATAAACCATCCATCAAAGCTTACTTCATCGTTTTTAATTGAATTGCAGCCGATAATTCTTGTTCTGTTAAGTCAGCAAAAACACCCGCTTTACCCGGTTTTTCAGGAATAACAAAGCGAATGGTTCCAGCCTTAACTTTCTTATCTCGGCTCATGTGTGATAAATAATTGGCCAATGTCATATGAGACGGCCCTTCCACCGGTAAATCAAATGCTTCGAGCAAAGTTTTTACCTGAGTCATGTATTCTGCACGAATCCAGTCACGATTCAATGCCACCTGACAAGCCATCATCATGCCAGCAGCAACGGCTTCGCCATGCAACCATGAACCATAACCCATTTCTGCTTCAATCGCATGACCAAAGGTGTGCCCGAGATTTAACCAGGCACGAATACTCTGTTCTTTCTCATCCTGATTGACAATCTCTGCCTTAATAGCACAGCAACGAAGAATGACATACTCAAGTGCTTTTGCGTCCCGAGCAGCTAATAATGCCTGATTCTCATATAAATAGTTAAAGAAATCATGGTCATAAATAATGCCATACTTAACGACTTCCGCCATGCCCGCCGCATATTCTCTGTCAGGCAGTGTGGATAACGAATCAACCGTGATAAACACATCTTTCGGCTGATAAAACGCCCCGATCATGTTCTTAGCCAACGGATGATTCACCGCAGTTTTACCACCAACAGAAGAATCAACCTGAGATAACAAGGTTGTTGGCATCTGAATGAAATCTATTCCACGCTGATAAGTCGCTGCCACAAACCCTGTCAGATCACCCACTACTCCACCGCCCAGCGCAATCAATACGGCATCACGACTGACTCGTTGTTCCAGCAAAAACGTTATTAACGACTGATAAGTTTCCAGTGTTTTATATTGTTCACCATCTTGCATGTTCCAGTGAAGAATCGACGATGGCGCAACACTTTCATCCGCAGAAAGCGCTTCAATTAACGGTCTGAGGTAATGTTGAGCAATCGTGTCATTAGAAACAATAATGACGTTTCGGCCTGCAACACGCTTGCATAAGGCAGGAGTAATCTCGGAAAGATGGTGAGCAACGTAAACGGGATAACTGTACTCGCCAAGGTCAACGAACATTTGACTCATATGAAAACATCTCCAGTATGTTCATTATGTCCGCTATGCCCACGTTGCCAATAAAACGAGTCAGATAGACAAGCTAATAAGACAATAGCCATTCAGACAATGCCTTTATTCAGGATTTATGCTCAGGATGGTATCAGTGCAACTTGAGGTCAAAGAGAACAGCGCCTGACAGAATCCATCCCTGAACCGGTAAATAGGTATCTAGATTCTAAGCAAACAGGAAGTTAAGCTCAACTAAACTTCCTGTTCATTTAGTTCTGTCAGAAGCCAATCTTATCAATGATTTGATGTGCTACTACACGAGCGCTTTGTTCGTCGGTTCGAACGATAAAATCTGCAACTTCTTCATACAGTTTATTACGTTCTTCAGCCAGGCGTTCAAGCACTACTTGAGGCTCTTCATCAGTTTGAAGCAGAGGACGTTTTTTATCACGTTGAGTACGCGCAACCTGTTTTTCGATTGGTGTCTCAAGATAAACCACGATGCCTCGTGCTGATAGACGATTACGCACGTCCTTGCTAATTACGGAACCACCACCTGTTGCCAATACGATACCTTGCAGGCTTGACAACTCATCAATGACAGATTCTTCACGTTTTCGAAAGCCTTCCTCTCCTTCGATGTCGAAAACCCAGGCGATATCCGCACCGGTTCGTTTTTCGATTTCCTGGTCTGAGTCAAAAAATTTCAAATGAAGTTGTTCAGCTAAATGTCGGCCGATCGTGCTTTTACCAGCACCCATCGGTCCTACCAGGAAAATGTTACGTTTTTCAGCCATATCTAATTACGAATCAATTCCAACTATAGTTAAAAACGATGTAAAACACGCCAGCGAGCTTTAAGAAGTCGGCGATTATCTCAAATATAAAACGTATTTATCAAGTAAAAGATAAATTACATCAACTATTTAAAATAATATCCTTTAAAAAGAGTCAGTTACTATTTTTGGAGTTACAAAAATCAATAGCTCTTTTTTCTCTGTGAACTCAGAATCATTTCTAAATAAACGCCTGACATAAGGAATATCGCCAAATAACGGTACTTTTGACACTGTATTGATAATCTGCTGCTGATAAATCCCACCAAGAACGATTGTTTCTCCGTTTTCCACCAAAACCTGAGTTTCGATTCGTTGAGTATCAATTGCAACAGCCTGGCCGGTTGGTGTGGGCACAATATCCCCCCGGGTATCCTGAGTGATGATTAAGTCCAGAATGATTTTGTCATCCGGTGTTACATGAGGTGTGACTTCAAGGCTAAGCACTGCCTTTTTAAACGTTACAGATGTCGCACCACTGGATGACGCCTGAACAAATGGGATCTCAGTACCCTGTTCTATTCGAGCCTTTTTCTGATTCGCTGTTGTTATTCTTGGACTGGCGATAATTTCGCCTTTATTCTCACGTTCAAGCGCTGAGAGTTCCAAATCAAGAATAGTACCATCTGCCAATTTCGCAATATGGAAACCAATACTACCCGCCGGATTTGTAACTGGCAGATTCACATTCAATCGATCTGAAATCGGTGGAATCACACCATCGGAGATCGCTTGCGCACCATCAAGAGTGCCTGAAATACCATCATCATTTTGCTGATCGCTAAACCCCCAACGAACACCAAAATCCTCGCTAATATTGTCTCTTACCGTGACCATTCTGGACTCAATAATGACTTGTCGCACCGGAACATCCAGGGTTTCAATGGCTCTTCTCACAGCTTCAATCGAGCCAGCTGTATCTTTAATTAACAGCGTATTAGTCCGCTCATCCACCGTTACAGCACCACGCAAACTTAAAATCGAGGTTTCTTCTGATTTCAACAACCCGGCAATATCTTTCGCCTTTGCATAGTTAATCTGGATAAATTCAGAATACAGAGGCTCCAGCTCTTCGACCTGCTTCATTGCTTCCAACTCTCGCGCCTCACGCGCTGCAATCTCTTCACCGGGTGCAACCATCAGAATGTTTCCATCCATTCTTTTATCCAGACCTTTAATTTTAAGAACCAGATCCAACGCCTGATCCCACGGAACATCGTCCAGACGCAACGTGATATTGCCAATCACAGAATCACTGGTTACCAGATTAAAACCATTATAATCCGCTATGATCTGTAAGACTTTACGGACTGGCACATCCTGAAAATTCAATGAAATACGATTGCCGGTGTACTCTTTTGATTCTTTACTGCCCGGTGTTCTCTTTACGCTCTTTGCCAGCGTTAGCGTGAAGATGTTATCCAGCTGCTGGTAATTAAATTCAAAAGCGCTGTTTGTTTTCACCACAAAACGAGCTTTTGCGCCTTCGCGAAATGTTTCAATCGTGTCCACTACCGTGCTAAAATCAATCACATCGAGTTGATACAGCAAATCATCAATAATGGCAGTGTCGGCAAACTCAATATGAACAGCACCGGGCTTTTCCTTCACTTCGGCAACAACCGCATTCTCTTTCAGGTAGATAAGAACCCGGCCTTCGCCTTTATTGCCTCGTCGAAAATCCACATGCTGAATATTATTCAGATATCGGGGGACGGCACTCACCGCAGCTGCCTTTTCTTTGTCATCAATCAGAATAATCGCGGTTTTTCCATCGACTTGCTGGCTAACCGTAACCGGCTTACTTACAAAAACAGTGAGCCGGGTATCCTGCCCCTGTTGTTCAGCAGTCATGTAGTCAATACCATTTTTATTAATGGTCAGACGGCTAAGCCGGGCGTCGAACGTCGATGAAGGCAGGAGAATATCAATGCGCTCTGGATTATTGAGTAAACGGACTCCGGGTTCTGTGGTTATGGTTTGATCAAGATGCAGTTCAATACTGGTGCTATCCACCGCTTTTGTATTAAATCGCACGTCTTTTAATAACGCCGACGCCAAAGCTGGCATAGAGAACAACATTAAACAGGTTGTCATCAACCCGGTAATCATCGTGAAAACTGCGTTTTTATGTTGCGTATTTCTTACTTGTTTCATCACTTTCATCGCGCTAAAAACCTGTGATGTTGTTATTTTCAATAATCGTGTCATGTCAGTTATTGTTATCGTCATTTCACCATCCTTGATTAATTTGAAGTTGTCGCCTCTGTTGTCGTATCGACAAACAACTCCACACGAGTATCACGTTCTTGCCAACAGCCTGAACCATCAGGAATCATCTCTGTCAGCAATAAAAACTCAGGGGTAACCTGCTTAACTTTGCCAAAGAACAATCCCATAAAAGCACCTTCTTTCACCCGATGCAGATGACCATCCATTGTCTCAATAATGGCCCACAACTCCCCATTCTGACCAATCGCTCCCTTTAGTTTCAGGTTATCCAACGCATACTGTTGTAATACCTGAGATTCACTAGTCTTAGGGGGTTGCTTGCAATTGGCTACGGCAGGCTCGTCTACCATCGCAGATTGCCGATCGGGTAATGCAAAAGGATCACGTCCACCTTCTGGCGAATACGGTATATGTTGAAAAGGGTTTATTTCAGGAATAGGCTCAGCCCAGGGTTGTACTTCAGACTGAACTTGTTGTGTGTATGCCTGAAGATCACGGGTATCATCAAAGCATCCGGTCAATAAGAATAAGGGAAGGAATGTAAACGCATAACGTGATGTCATTGTGCTGAACCTCCCTGTTTATAACGATAGGTTTTCGCAACCAGACTAAACTGCAATCGGCCATCATCCAGCACTTCAATATCGAAATCATGAACAGTCACGATGCGAGGTAACTCAGCAATTTTACTCATGAATATGCCGAAATCGTGATAATGACCTATCACATCCATCTTGATGGGCAATTCGGTATAAAACTCTTTCTCCAGTTCAGGTTGCCAGTTTATTTTTGAAAACGACAAACCGCTGGTTGTGCCTATGTACGTGATATCATCGAGCAGCCCAGGGGTTTCGTGAGTTGTTGGTAGACGTTTAAGCAAATCAGAAAAAATGACATTCATCTCTTCTATTTGTTGTTTGTAGATCTCAAGATTCACCGCCGCAGCATATTTAATCCGATAGGTATTTTTTAACTCACGTTCTTTACGGATTTCCCGCTCCAGCCGGTCGACTTTTTGATCAACGATAAAGAAGTAACCACCAAGGCCAACGGCCAATGCGACTATCATACTCATCATCAGCTTTACCACTGATGGCCATTGACCTATGTTGTCAAAGTCCAGATTGTTTAAATCAATCTCAGAAAAATCCAGATTCAAACTCATTACTGACCTCCCTGTTCATTAGAAGCCACATCACTACCACTATCGTTCGGTTGAACGGGTGATACAGTACGAACCTGCATCCTGAAATCGCTCAACATACCGGGTTGTTCTTCTCCGGCGGTGATTGATTCAATCAAAGCATGACTGAGCAACTCAGATTCTTCTATCTTCCGCATCATTGTCGCTAATCGGTTATTAGACTCACTCCGACCAACAATCAGTAACGCATTGCCTTTTTTCTCGATCTGGGTCAGATACACACCGGGAGGGACAACCTGAGAGATTTCATTGAATATCTGGGTGCCTGAATTGCGGCTACTTTGCAGTTGCTCAATAAGCCTCATTCGTTGCTGCAAACTTTGCTTCTGTTGATTGAGCGTCGCTATTTCTGCGATACGCTGATCCAGTTCTTCGATTTGACCGGTAAGGTAAGCATTGCGCTTGAGTTGAGCGCTCACCCGTTGTTCGTAGTACGTGTTAATGCCGACTACAATTAACAGAGCTGCTATCGCAATTGCCGAAAAAATGATAATCCAGCGAGTTTGATCTAATTTTCGCGCTTCTTTACGCCACTCCAGCAGATTTATATGTGCCATGTGCTGAAGCTCCTTAAGGCTAAACCTGTAGCAATCATCAATTGCGGTTTGACCTGTTCAACCAGTTGCTGATTAATGCCCGGCGCTACGGTAATACCATTAAATGGATCAGCCAGTTGAGTCGGCAATCCAGTGTCCTGTTGTAATTGCTCGACCAACCCCTTCATCCTTGCAACGCCACCAGCCACCAGCAAATAATCCAGATTATCTTTACCACTGGTTGTGACAAACATCTGAATGGAACGTCGCACCTGCTGGGAAATAGCTTGCTTATAACGTTCAAACACCTGATGCGGATCTCCGTCTGGCAATTCTCCGCTCGTCGCAGCCATCTCAGCCGCATCTGCTTCCAACTGGTAAGTTGTTATCAACTCATTGATTAGCGCCTGACCACCAAAATTCTGATCTCGTGTATAAATGGTCTCCCCTTTGTGCAACACACTGAGCAACAGCGTATTGTGACCAATATTGATCACACCGACTAACTTATCCGCTGCCCCGTGAGGGAACTGTGACAAACACAGTTCAGCAGCTCGGCTACTACAATAACTTTCAATATCAACAACTTTAGCTGCAAAACCGCCGTTATCCAGTGCTCCGGTACGCGCTTCAACACTTTCTTTTCGTGCTGCGCTCAACAAGACATTTTCTTTAGTCGCATCGGCATGATTCAAACCCAGACGTTCAAAATCTATGTTCACTTCATCAAGGGGATAAGGAATGAGACTGTCAGCTTCTAATTCAATCTGACTTTCCATTTCGTCGTCAGACAGCTGAGCATCAAGGAAGATAACTTTAGTGATAACGGTCGAGCCAGACACTGCTGCAGCGGCATACTTGATCGTCTTAGGGATTTTTTTACGAATGCGAGCAATAACTTTACCGACTTCCTCTATGTCGGTGATATTTCTGTCCTGTATGACATCCTTAGGCATACTTTCGATAGCAATAGCCTCGACCGTATGCGGATATTCGCCAGTTAACAGCACAGCTTTTACAGAATGAGAGCCAATATCAATGCCGACCATAAGCGGCACTTTCTTAGCAAAGAGTTTTCCTAACATTGTTACCCGATACCATATTGTGGATTAACAATGACGCCGGGGGTTATCGCCATCAGAAAAAACATCTGGCATGACACCAGAAGTTATCGATCAAACTACTGTATCCCTGCTGTAGTTTAATCCTGGAATCTATAAAATTCATTTTGTTGCCAAGGTCTTATCAAACCTGAAATGGACAACAGTTGACCAGATTAGTAGTTTTTTTTACAAAATAACAGACCTTTTTATTATCAAAGCAATCAAGCTATACTAACGACCGCAATTTCGCCGTCAGCCATGAGAAAAAACGTGCTAGTTCTCAAACGATTATTTAAATTCTCTGTGTACTCTGGAATCGCTGGATTGCTTGCCTTGCTGGGGCTATATCTCTACATTCGCCCTGACCTGCCCAGTGTCGAAACACTCAAAGATGTTCGCCTGCAAACCCCTATGAAAGTCTACAGCGCCGAAGGTGAGTTGATTTCTCAATTTGGCGAAAAACGACGCATTCCCCTGAACATTGAAGACATGCCAGATTTACTGGTCAATGCTTATCTGGCGACAGAAGATAGCCGATTTTATGAACACCCTGGCGTTGATTTTATTGGTGTTATTCGAGCCGCTGTTACCGTTGCCGTCACCGGACAGAAGAAGCAAGGCGCCAGTACTATCACAATGCAGCTTGCACGAAACTTCTACCTGACGCGTGAAAAGACCTGGATTCGAAAAATCAAGGAACTGTTCATTGCGCTGCACATTGAACAACTACTCAGTAAAAATGAAATCCTTGAGCTTTACCTCAATAAAATACCGCTGGGCAATCGCTCTTATGGTGTCGGTGCAGCCGCACAGGTGTACTACGGTAAAACGGTAGATCAACTGACCTTACCGGAAATGGCTATTCTGGCGGGATTACCCAAAGCACCATCTACGCTGAACCCTATTCGATCGCCGGAACGCGCTAAAAAACGTCGGGCGGTTGTTCTGGGCCGAATGAGAACAGTAGGGCTGATTACTCAGGAACAATTCAAAGACGCCTTAAATGCGCCAATTACAGCTAAATATCATGGCGCACAAATTACCGCCCATGCGCCATATGTCGCTGAAATTGCCCGTCAGGAGATGGTCAATCGTTACGGTGCAGAAGAAGCTTATACCGGTGGTTATCAGGTCTGGTTAACTGTATCGGCTAAACAACAACTGGCCGCTCAACAAGCGGTAGTAAACAATCTTCACGCTTATGATGAACGTCATGGCTATTACGGTCCGGTTGCCAAACTATGGGATGAACCCATCATTGAGCCGGAAGAAGACACCAGCCTGACAGTGAACGATTCGGATGACACAACAAGCACTGATGCGGAGATTCCTCGTCCTGTTGAAACAGATAAATCAAACGCCTGGACATACGATCAAATTAAAGAACATTTATCTGACATTCGTAGCTACGGTGAGTTAGAGCCAGGCATAGTGACCGAAATCATTAATAATCAGGCCTATGTTCAACTGAAAAAAGACCAGTTAGCTGTTATTAACTGGGACAACATCAAATGGGCCAGACCTCACATCACAGACTCCCGTCAGGACAAAGAGCCCAAAACAATTTGGGATGTCATCACACCGGGTAATCAAATCTGGGTTCGAAAACTGTCAGATGGTGAATATCGACTGGCACAGATTCCACAAGTCAGCGGCGCACTGGTCGCTCTCGACCCTATGGATGGTGCGATTAAAGCGGTTGTCGGTGGCTATAACTTTTACCTGAGCGAATACAACCGGGTTACTCAAGCAAAACGTCAGGTTGGTTCAAACATCAAACCATTTGTTTATTCTGCAGCACTCGATAACGGCTTTACCCTCGCCAGTATTATCAATGACGCGCCGATCAACCAATGGGACAGGCGTCAGGGTACAGCGTGGCGTCCAAAAAATTCACCGGATAAATACGATGGCCCGATTCGCGTCCGTAAAGCACTGGCGCAATCCAAAAACGTTGTGTCTGTTCGCCTCTTAAGAGGTGTTGGTCTGAAGAAAACCATCGACCACTTAACTCAGTTTGGTTTTGCTCCGGATGACCTGCCACGCAATGAATCGCTGGCACTGGGTTCAGCGGCACTCACGCCGATTGAAGTCGTTACAGGCATCGCCACCTTTGCCAATGGTGGCTACCTGGTTGAGCCGTACATCATTAATAAAATTGATGACATCGACAATAAAACCGTCTGGCAAGCTGAACCGGCTGTCGCCTGTCGAACCTGTACCGTATCAAATCGCAATAATACGTCGATCAAGAATCTGGCCCCGCGTGTTATTTCACCTCAGAACGCCTTTTTGATTGCTCAGGCCATGAACAGCGCCATTCAGGGCGGTGGTAGCTGGAAACATAAAACACGTTGGGCTGGCACAGGCTGGCGAGCAGTTAGCCTGAAACGTAACGACATCTCCGGCAAAACAGGCACCACCAATGATGCAAAAGATACCTGGTTTTCTGGCTTTACACCGGACCTGGTAGCAACAACCTGGGTTGGTTTTGATAACCCGGGTCGTGATTTGGGCCGAACCAGCTATAACCGAAATCTGGATAAGACCCAGGTTTACGGCGCTGAAGCCGGTGCTAAAACAGCGCAGCCAGCATGGATTGAATTTATGAAACATGCGCTGGAAGGACAACCAGAACAATCCTGGTTTATTCCGGATGAGCTTGTGTCAGTGCGCATCGATAAAAAAACAGGATTACTCTCAAGAAAATCCGATCACACCACTCGCTTTGAATATTTTGTAAAAGGGACTGAGCCGACGCAATACGTTGCTGACGACAGCACACCGGTTATCTTTGATAACGATGACGAAGGAAAAGTCGAAGAAGAAGACGAAATATTCTGATTGGTATGATGGCGGTAAGAACGCTTTATAAGAAAGACAAAGCAAGATAGAAAACAATAACAACAATGCGAAGCAACACCATCAGGCCGTACTATGCTGTCAATCTGGGCCATTTTTGGCATTTCACTGATTTATCTGGCCGCTCTGTTTGCCATTGCTTACTGGGGCGACCAACACGCAATTTCGGGTAAACCCAAAGCCGTCATTTACAGCTTTTCACTGGGTGCTTATTGCACCTCGTGGGCCTTTTATGGTGTTGCTACACAAGCCGTCAACAATGGGTGGTGGATGGCACCGACATACGCTGGCAGCATCCTCGCTTTTCTTCTGGCCTGGCGATTACAAGCCAAAATAGCCCTCATCTGTAAAGAACAAAACCTGACCTCTATAGCTGACTTCATTTCATCCCGTTATGGTCGCTCTCAACGTCTGGCAGGCATGATTACGTTAATTGCGATTGTCGCCGTCATTCCATACATTGCACTACAGTTAAAAGCCGTAACCAACAGTGTCGCGGTTATCACCCAGCAGCCGGTCGCCGGAGAACAATCACCGTTTACCGACACAACCTTGTATATCACCTTGATGATGGCGCTGTTCGCTATTCTGTTTGGCACCCGGCGAGTTCGATCATCTGAGCATAATCCTGGCCTGGTGATGGCTATTGCATTTGAATCAGCGATTAAACTGGCCGCTTATCTCGCCATAGGGCTTTTTGTTTGTTACGGCTTATACGATGGCTGGAACGATTTGTTTTACCGAGCAGCGCTCAATCCCACGATTCAACAAATTCCTGACCATGCCAGCCCGGGCTATGTGTATCTGACGCATGTTGTACTCGGCGCACTCGCAATGTTTTGTCTGCCACGACAATTCCATCTGGGTTTTATAGAGCAAAGTAATACATCCGAACTCAAAACTGCCCGCTGGTTGTTTCCACTCTATTTGATTGCCATCAATCTGTTCATTCTTCCTATTGCCTATGCCGGAGTAATGACTTTCGATGGCATGGACGTCAACACAGACACGTTTGTACTCGCATTACCCATGCATGAGAACAGCGCTTTGTTCACCGCCATTGCCTACATCGGCGGATTTTCAGCAGCCACCAGCATGGTTATCATCACGTCTGTCGTACTGAGCGTTATGGTATCAAATGATCTGGTTACACCGTTTTATCTCGGCAAACACCCGCTGCTTAAACAAAAAGATAAGCTGCAACCCAATACCCTAATCACGATTCGTCGGCTGACCATTGTTGTTATTCTGATATTGTCATATTTATATTACAGGTATGTCAGTACCAGTGGCCCATTAGCACACACGGGGCTAATCGCGTTTTCACTGGTCGCACAATTTGCACCGCCTTTGTTGCTTGGTTTAATTTGGCGAAAAAGTAATGCAAGAGCCGCTCAGTACTCACTCGCAACCGGAACCTTACTTTGGGTCTGGACGTTACTACTACCGACAATGGTGCTGGCCGTTTCTCCTGGCAGCAACTTGCTGACACACGGTCCACTGGGCATTAACTGGCTTCGACCACAAGCAATGTTTGGCCTTGAGCTGGACTTTATCACCCACGGTGTCGTGATTTCCTTATCCGCCAACCTGCTTGTTTTCATGTTCACATCAATCTTTTCAAAGCCAGGCGTTGCCGAACAACTGCAAGCCAATCGCTTTTTACAAACTCGCAATCAAGGGTTAAAAACTCGTGGCGAAAAATCCAAATTAACCAATCGTGATGTGTTTGATCTGTTGTCGCGATTTATTGGTAATCGCCAGAGTCATGCATTGCTGTGCGAAGTCTACCAAACAGAATTTCCTCAATGGCATCAACAAGCCACGCAGCAACTGGAATTTAAAGCAGAACGGGAATTATCCGGCGTTATCGGCGGCGCATCGGCCCGGATGGTGATGAATGCAGCACGGCAGGAAAAAGAGCTGCCACTTGAAGATGTCGTGGAGTTTGTCGATGAAGCCAGTCAGGTACTCAAATTCAATCGTGAATTACTCCAGTCCACAATTCAAAATATCAGCCAAGGGATTAGCGTTGTTGATAAAGACTTGCGTATCGTTGCCTGGAATCGCCGTTATCTGGAAATGTTCGATTATCCGGAAGGGCTGATTTATGTCGGTAAACCGGTTGAAGACGTCATCCGCTACAACGCCCAACGAGGATTATTCGGCGCAGAACAGGAAGAAGATCTGGTCCAGAAAAGACTGAGTTATCTGCGTAACGGCAACAGCTATAAATATCAACGCTTCCGTAACGATGGCAAAGTCTATGAAATGCAGGGCAGTCCACTACCGGGCGGCGGCTTTGTTACAACGTTTACCGATATCACTGAATATATTCACACGCAAAAAGCGCTGGAAGAAGTCAGAGACAATCTGGAATTGAAAGTCGCACAGCGCACCCGTGATTTGAACGAGGCTCGAAAGATCGCAGAACAAGCGACGATCAGTAAAACCCGCTTTTTTGCCGCCGCAGGGCACGACTTATTACAACCCTTCAATGCCGCTACTTTGTTTTGCTCCATCTTGCGAGAAAAAGCACATGATGAAGAATTAAAAGAACTCGCGGGTAATATCACCGACTCACTGGTCAGTGCTGAAGAGTTAATGACATCCATTCTTGAAATTACACGACTGGATTCCGGCACCATTACCACCAACATCACAACATTCGATTTGCAAGATGTCACCGACAGTCTGGCCAATGAGTATCAGATGTTTGCTCGTGATAAAGGCTTATCATTTGAGTACGCTCAGTCGCACCTTATCGTCACTTCAGATAAGAAACTGTTGCGACGTATTCTGCAAAATCTGTTAGCGAATGCCGTTCGCTACACCGAGCAGGGTGAAATCAAATTAACCACTCAAATCAAACAACAGCATGTTGAGATTGCCATAAGTGATACTGGTCCTGGTATCGCTCAGGAGGACATGGACACCATTTTTGAAGAATTCCATCAGCTTCAACAGAACCGAAATGAGCGAGGACTTGGGCTTGGTCTGGCGATTACACAACGTATGTGTCAGGTCTTGCACCATCCTCTGGAAGTGCAATCTGAAGTCGGTTCAGGTAGTACATTCTGTATCAGCGTGCCATTGAGTCAACAACAGCAGTTATCACAACCTCGTAAAGAACAGCAAATCGTAACCGCTGATTTAACTAACCTCTCCGTCTGGATTCTGGATAATGAACCTCAGGTCTTAAAAGCCATGTCGTCTTTACTGGAGCAATGGGGTTGCCAGATTAATCAAGCGACCAGCATGGCAACGCTTGCTGCCTTAAAACAGCATCATTCGTTACCCGATTTAATTCTGGCCGACTATCAACTGGATGATGGCGAAACAGGCTTACATTGCTGCCAGCAACTGATACCGACAAGTGTGCCTGTCATTATAAATACAGCTAACCATGATGAGTCGATTCGCGAAGCGGTGTTAGAGGCAGGATTCCAGTTTTTACACAAACCCGTAAAACCGGCTGCGTTAAAACGGTTGATTAAAAAGCTTTGTCGATAACAAGACGAACAGCAATAACGTATTGCATCAGTCTATGATGTGAATATAACAGCGATAAAAATAGCGCTCAGACGTTACAGAGAGAAAATAAATTCACTGTGTTGCTTACGGTAAACATCATTTAATTCAGCTTGTTGCTGAAATCCTGTTTGCGCTAATAAGGGTTGAAGTGTCTCCAGTCGTTCATCAGAAACCGTAATGATAGCGTCATCACTATCAAGCCAGTGCAATGATTGATTCATTAACTCACGGCCTGTCCCCTGCCCTCTTACGGCTTCATCAACATAAAACGTGCATATCTTGCGTTCTTCTGTCGTTGACTTCAGTAAGCTGACACCATGCACCTGATT
The DNA here is from genome assembly GCA_965656875.1 of Alteromonadaceae bacterium. Lineage (GTDB taxonomy): Bacteria > Pseudomonadota > Gammaproteobacteria > Enterobacterales > Alteromonadaceae > CBFHMJ01. The sequence continues at coordinate 109,585 of CBFHMJ010000018.1, read as the reverse complement.
GCCATCATGAGCAATCACAATATTGCGTTCACCTGATGCCAGATTACGGCGAAACTTAAATGTTAACCAGGCTGAGAAGTCAGGATATAAGGGCGCTATATCGGCCAGTAGATGGGAAAGGTGACGGAAATTAATGTCCGGACTCAGTTCAAACGTCAGTGAAGGTGATATCAAAATAGAAGCCGCATTCATCGTTTTGATTTTTCCTGTTCTGTCTGAGTTAACGTACTGGTAGTTGAATGAGTTTTTGTCGGTGTTTCTGATGTCTCACCCGCTTTTTGCGATGGTAACTGAGACAACTGAACGCCTGGTGTCGGGCAAACCGGCTTTTCAATAATGCAATGAACCGCTGCTTTTTCCGCCTGACTCTCTGATTTTACATCGTTTTGAACCTGTGTCCAGATAACGTTTGTTGCAAGGCCCGTTAGTATACCTAATGTCAGTATAGCTAAAACCACAGCAGCAATTTCCCGCCGACGAATATGCCAACGTGTAAATTTTGCAAACGCAGCAAAATGATCGATGCTTTTGTCACGTTTTGCCTGTTCTTTCCAATGATAAATTAGCATCTGCGCCGGAACATTAATGTTATCAGGTAATCCCGGCTCCAGATAATCATCCCAGGCATTACGTTCCAACAATCGACAACGATGATAATCCGAATGAGACATCTTAAACTCAGAATAAGCCTCACGAATTAAAAAGAAGTCCACCCGTTTAAGACAAGACGGATTATTCAACTCGGTGCGAATTTTTATTGGCAGATTTCTGGGCTCATTGATTCTGAAATCAACCATCTCTGTTTTCTCGAAATGATTAGTCAGCGCCCGCTCATTAGATTTGTAGATATGAGAAATAGCCTGGTAAGCATCTCGCTGTAACACCAGACGGAATCGAAAATAACCAGCAACGTTTTCACGTTTGAATAATTTACGAGGAAAAGAAAGCTGAACACCTTCCGTTTCACCTTCTTTGATTTTCTTTATCTGAACACCGTAAGTTGAGTCATCGTCTTCTTTTTTCGGTAATGCCGTAAAGAATTGAAGAATATCTTCTTCGCCCGCTTCATCCTGACCAAAATCCAGCACCTGAGACTCATCGTCACGGTTTTCAGAACCTAATAATCGCTTGTTAAAAACCGCAGACAATAACTGCTTATCATCGCATACCAGCTTGCCAAGTTGTGGCGTATAGGTGATGTCTCGTTTAGAAAATGGCAGATATACATTGATCGCATCCCACTTACCTTTTGCTGAAAATCGAACTCCAACATCAAGATAAGCCAGGTCGCCACTATTAAGCGCCCAAAAATTAACGTGCAACGTTAATTCCGGGTTATCATTCGGATTCTCTAACCATATTGCCAGGCTTTTAGCCATTTATTTCATCCTTGTTAAAAAATGAAGGACATCATCTTAAGCATCAAGCCTCAATTTTCAAGTCAAATTTACTTGGGAAACAAGAAGGTAGAACTAAGAAAGCGCCTGAGCCCTAATGTTAAGGCTGGTAACAAAGTATTTATTTACAGTTCCAGCCCTGTGCAACAGCTCGACGGTGTCGCCACCATTGAATCCATCGAACATTTCAATCCGGTAGCTCGCAGAGATTCAATCCTGCCCGTTAGTGGCATTTCTGCCGCAGGTTGGGATGCTTATTACGCAGGCCGTTCACAAGGTCTTGGTCTCTGGCTGACTGATGTGCAGCAATTTTCCAATCCGCTCCCCTTGTCCGTATTAAAAACCGCAGGCTTTACCCCACCGCAATCATTCACCTTTGGCACTGACGCAATCTGGTCGCTGATCGCGACTTATACCGGCCAGTAAAATAATCTGGAACACATCACAAATATCAAGCAAATAGGGTACAAACGATCTTATCTTGCTAACTTTGTTTCTTCTCCCGTCTTTTTCCCACAAAACAACGAGTCCCAACCAACCCCCTCTGATTATTCTTTCACCTGATTCTTTTCGAATCACCGTTCGTCGTCATGACACCTGAAAGGATAAATCTATGTTTTTACGAGCAGTAACAGTAACGATTTTATCAGTCGCATTATGGCTGACCCCGACAGCGGATGCTGAACCACTCTGGAGTTCCACCAACCTTCAATACATGAAGGCAAGAGACTACCTGAATCCCTTCTCAGAAAAACATTTTCGAGGAACGACCATTACGCTGGAACATGCTGCTGGCTATGAATGGGGCAAAACATTTCTGTTCTTCGATCACTTGTCTGATGATGAATCCAACATTAACGACGAAATTTACTCCGAAGTATCGGTAGGGTTGAGTCTCAATCACTTTACAGACATTAACTTTAAACGAGGCCCTCTTAATGATGTCTTTCTGACGGGTGCCTGGGAACATTCTGACGCCGGACAAAACACCCGAAATTATCTACTGGGCCTGAATGCCAGCTGGGACATACCTGGATTTGCCTTCTTCGATACCGGGATTTATGCCAGAAATAATGGTTTGAAGGGAAGAAACTACCAACTGACTACAGCGTGGTCATTACCCTTTAAAGTCCACAACGCACAACTCTACTTTGATGGTTTTTTCGACATTGAAACAACCCCGAAAAACGGCCCTTCTCGCTCATTAATCAAGTTTCAACCTCAGTTAAAACTCGATATAGGCCACTTTTTTCAACAACCCGGTAAATACCTGGTTGGTATTGAAATGGACATCTGGAAAAACAAATTTGGTGTCAGAGATCAGGACCAGTACACCACGCAATTATTACTACAGATATTTTTTTAATCACCTAAACCGGAGGTGATTATTCATCGCCTCCATTTCATCTCACGACTTAATTTGAAACCTATATACAACAATGAATTTCAATGAACTGAGACAATTTGGTCTGGAAATGTTGAGTATGCACCCGGTATTTGAGCAATGCTCTCGCGCTTCAATTGCTCGCATGCTGTCGCTGTGTGAACTCCATCAATTCCATGATGGCCAGGATATATATCAAGCATCTTGCCAGGCAGATGCGTTGTGGTTTATGTGCAACGGCAGTGTTCACTGTCAAAGTAACAGACATCCGGAAATGACAATCGATCAGGGATTTGTCGGCACCGAAGTTGCGCTAAGTCATCGATACTATTTGTACAACGTGACAGCAATTGGACCCACCGCCATGTTACGCATACCACTCAACGCTCTACCTGATCCGGTATTGTTGATGGATGATAATCGGGCAATGTCTATTCTGCATGCCGTCACACAAACACGAAAATCACCTCGTGGTCCGGACGAAGAAGAAGACAACTGCACACACCGTAAGCTGTTAAAAGTTCTGGGCTGGATTTGTGTCGCTGTTTTGCCCTTTTTGATTTTTACCTATGGTGAAGCATCAGGTTATTTCAGTGAAGATTACGGAGAACGTTGGCGACAAATTCGGCTGGCGACCGTCATTACTGCGGGCATGATGCTCTGGTTATTCAATCTCATCGCACCCTATATTGCCGGACTATTGATGCTGTTTTTAATTCTGTCTCTCGGCATCGTACCGTCAACAGTCACTCTGTCCGGCTTTAGTTCCAGCGCTTTTTTCATGACACTCAGCCTGTTTGGATTCAGCGCGGTTATTCTTGGCTCCGGGTTAATTAGCCGATTAACACTGCATGTGTCGATGGTGTTTTGTCGGCACACATTAATGCGTCACTTTGTAGCATTACTGGCTATTTTTGGTTTAAGTGCGATATTACCCGGTAAATCTTCCCGGGCTCAGGAATGGGCGAAACTTCAGCCTTCATTATTTCCAACCAATCCCAGGCGAAAGTTTCGCTTTAGCCTGATTGGCTTCATTATTTTTGTCCATGTCACGCTGTTTTCTCCTCTTTTTTTAACAGGTAGCGCCGCAAATCTTGCCCTTTATGGCGTCATCCCCGACCAATATCAAGCCGGGCTGGGTTGGCAACACTGGCTGAAATACAGCGCAGTAGCCATCGGGGTTTTGCTGAGCGGTAGTATGTTGTTCATCTGGTTTCATCGACGGACACTCCACGAATCCGCAGAGACTAAATCGCAATTTCATCATCAATTACAAAATCAGAAACGTGTTATTGAAAGCTTTTCCCCCATGGAATGGTTCATCTCTCTGATATTGCTGGTTTATTTCAGTGCTCAACTGTCTACCAGTGATTTAAAAATTGATCACCGTCTTGTCGCGATCATCGTTTTGGCGATATTTCTTCTCGGCGATATGTTAAAGCGCCAACAAATCAATCACTTCATTGACTGGAAGTTTCTGATGTTGACGGGGTCCATCGTCGGTATTGTGAACTGCACATTCCATGTGGGCCTGGCCGATGTCTATGCCAAAGTGTTCCCTCTGGCCAGTTATATCATTCGACATGAACCGGTTTATTTCATTATTTCTCTGGCGATAGTCGCCGGTGTTTTCGTGCCACTCATCAACAGAGGCAGTGTATTCGTCGGCGCACTGGCAATGCCTCTCGCCGTCATTAATGGATTTAATCCCTGGATTGTTATCTTCGTTATCCTGATGACTGACCATTGTTGGATTAATCCCAAATACTCTCTCACGTTGAAACAGATCGCTGACTGGCTCCCCCAACCGGTCAGCAACCATCATCGTTTAAAACGATGGCAGCTTTTCTTCATCGCTTTACGTTTTATTGCAGTGCTTAGCTCCATTAGTTACTGGCAAATGCTGGGGATGATCTGATGATTGGTAAACTCTATGATCTGGCACTTGCCGATAACGATGGCTACAAACCTGCGTCTCCCGAAGGCGTGGATAAAGACGTCATTTTGTCACTCCTCAAAGACCGTCCGATATTTCGTAACTGGACCAAAGACCAGCTCATCGAAATCATTCCATTCATGCATCATATTCACTTCAGTGAAAACGATGTGATTCACACAACTGGCGAAGCCATTGATAATATCTATTTTGTGTTTCGCGGCTGTCTGACGCTGGCCGATAAAAGCTATACCGGAACAACCGCAGCACTCGGGCTGGAAGGCCTGTTCTCCAATCAAGGCTATAAAGCAGATGTCATAGCGACCGAAAACACGGACGTTTATGCCATGTCAGTTAAACTTTTTCCGCAAACAGATACTGTCGCCAATGGTCATGGACAGAGTTTCCTCCGCCAGTATTTTGAGCGCCCCGAAAGCATTTCACAGGATGAAATCGATGACTTGATGGATTTAGACCCGGATGAGATTCTGGCCGCATACAGTGATACCCCGCAGCCTGTGACTGAATCGCCACCAGTACAAGTCGATGAACCTAAGCCTGAAAAAAAAGAAAAAGGAAGCACGGCGACTGACTTTAAAGATTCCAATATTCCGCTCCTGATTGGATGGTTTATTGCTTTTTTAACACCCACCAGTGTCTGGATAGCCGGGCAAGAATACGGCTTATTATGGTCACAAAACTATTACCTGACGATCTTATCCGGTTGTCTCGTTTTGCTGCTACTGGACCTGGTACCGCAATACGCCGCCGTACTCGCTGCCGCTTTAGCCTCTCTCCTACTCGATATTGTGCCAGACGACGTGATTTTATCGGGCTTTGCCTCGGGTGGTTTTTTCATGGCGCTCAGTATTTTTGGTTTGGGCTCTGTGTTAGTTCGGGCCGGGCTGGCCACTCGCCTGGTTCTGTTCATTTTGCGTCACTGCCCGTCAACCCGGTTTTTTCAGAATCTGGCCGTTCTCATTGTCGGCATTCTGATGACGCCTTGTTTGCCCTCAGCCAATGCTCGGGTCAAAGTACTCGCGCCTTTGATTCAAAACACATCTCGCTCCGTCGGTTATAAGGACAGAAGCCGGGAAGCTACACAGCTCATGCTATCCATGTTTGTTGGCTGCACACTGTTTGCACCCGTTTTCCTGACCAGTAAATCTCTTAATTTCGTGTTGTATGACATGTTGCCTCAGCAAGTAAGCACTGAATATCAATGGCTCAACTGGCTCTATTCTGCTGCGGGTACCGGGCTGGCAATTCTGGTGCTGTATCTTGTCATCACCACCATCATTTTTCGCGGTGGGCAAGAACCAGTCATCTCCAAAAGTCACCTGGACGCACAACTGGAAGTAAAAGGATCACTGGATAATCGAGAATGGATTGCCCTTATTGGCATCACACTCTTTATCATTGCCGTAACCAATTACTCGTTCCACAAGGTCAGTCTCTTCTGGGTTGGTTTTGGTTTTTTCTGTATTTTCCTGATTATCGAAGCCTTGTCCGATGATCACATAGGTAAGGATATTGAGTGGGACGCCCTGCTACTCATCGGGTTTTTTATCGGCCTTGAAAATGCGTTGGATCACACCGGTATTAGCGTACTCATTACGAATTTACTAACGGATGTCACCAGCCAGCTCGATGGAGACTATTACTTATTCCTCCTGTTTAATATCGCTTTAATCGGTATCTTGCGCATTTTCTTGCCCATCACCACCACAGGTGTATTGGCCGCTTCTGTCAGCTTTCCTCTGGCTAATGTCTATGGTTTCAATCCCTGGTTAACCGGTTTCATCATTCTGAACCTGACAGAATGCTGGATCTGGCCAAAACAAGCTTCGTACTACGGTACCTATGTCGATGCCTGCAACAACCACCCCATTCATGATTTACGTCTGTTCAAACGCATCAATTTAATAACCATCACCATACGAATCGTCGTTCTCTTTGCGCTGGTATTTGTGATGGAATGGAAACAATTATTATGAAAAAACAAAATCTTAACCGACTCATGGCCAGCCTGTTCCTGGTCTTTTGCATTACCTTTATTATCAATGAAGTAAGGCAAAAACCGCGTATTTTTATTCTCCATAGTTACGGCGAAGACTATACCTGGACCCAGGAAGTCACAGAAGGAATCAATCGAGTGCTTCGAAGCAAGCCTTATTCAATTCAGTGGCACTATATGGATACTAAACGTCATCCCAGTGAAGCATTTAAACGAAGAGCCACTAAAACCGCTCAGGAAGTTATCGAGCAATGGCAACCCAATGTGGTTATAGCCATTGCTGATAACGCCCAGCAAGCCATGGAGCCTTACATCAACCATCCCGATATCAGCATTGTATTTGCAGGTGTCATCGAAGACCCATCGGTATACGGCTACGATGAAACCGCTCTTAATGTTGCCGGTATCCAGGAGCACTGGCCGATGACGGTGATCAAAGACAGTCTGAATACCGTGTTCGATAACCAGGGCAATAATCGACCATTACTCAACCTGATTCATATCGGTGATGATTCAACCACAGGCACATTGATCGAAGATGAAATTCTGGCGTTCGAATGGGGCCGTAACCTGAGCATCAGTTCAATCAGTGTCAGCACAATGTCTCAATGGGAAGACGCGATTCTGTTAGCGAACAGCGAAGCCGACGTCGTTATTTTCTCGCTTTATCACACCCTGCGTCGGCACGATGATATTCAACCTGATGGATCAGGTGAAACCATCCCTCCCAATGAAGTCATGGCATGGACAATGGAGAACCTGAAAAAGCCAGGCGTTGGCGGGTGGGGATTCTATGTCGAGCAAGGGGGAATGATGGCAATAGGCGTATCAGCCTATGAGCAGGGAGAAGAATCTGCCAGACTTGCGTCTGTCATCATCGACGACAACGTGCTGCCCTCCATGCTCCCTTACCAACAGTCCAAACAATTTCTGATCCATCTGCGCGAACCGCTACTGAAAAAGTATAACGTCGAAGTCCCCCGAATTTATGAGGCGTTCGCCCGAGCCAACAACAACTATCACCTTTAAAGTCAAAAACGCTAAGGAACCCGATTTTTATATCTGTGATTTATAAGCCCTTTGACAATAAAGGAGACATTCATGAACAAACAACCGGTGACACAGCGAGATGAAATAGAAGCGATTCTGTTAGAAGAGTTTTCTGGATTAATTCATCCCTTAGACAACAATGCTGTGTCCGTGATTAACCAGTTTAAAAACGGTAACTTCGCACGTAGTCTGCTTGGCTACATGCTTTATACCAATGGTTACAATCTCAGAGGAACCAGCCACCATTACCCGAATGGCTTGTACTATTCGGATGGTGAACACCTGTTCGGTATTGGGATTTTTAAAAAAACGATGGACGCGACCAACAGTCACATCATGATTGTCTGTCCAACGGGTGACAACATCATTCATGCCGTCGATGATTTCTTAAATCTTGTTTATCAGCTTTTTGAAAAACAAGGCAAAACATCATTGTTAGGCGATAGCTTTGTTCGCCACCTTGATGAAATTGACTATCGTTCATTTCGACGCATAGGTTATGAAACCATTGATGTCAGCCCGTGGGACCCGGAAGCGCCCGCTGAGGACGAAGAGAAGAACCACAAACTCATCTTTCTTAAAGACATCATTCATACCTGTCCGGATTCTGGCGAACTAACGGTCAAAGCGTTGAATACAGCGAACTCACGAAATTTCAGAATGAAAGCCCGAATGGCCTACAAGCGATTCGAGAACTTTCTGGCGCGTAATCACTTAACGTTTGAAATTCGTGACTACCATACAAACAATAAAGACATTGCAGAACAGCTTGTCGTACACCATTTTCAAAGCCTGAAAAATCCCGTCGGTTCCACCCCGGAAGACTACTTCAATATCGTGCGCTATCAGCCTGACGAAAAACACACAGATTACTTCGGAAAAATGGGCTATTTAACTCCAGCCAATCCAGAGCTTTCACCGTTGAAAGAATCCATTCCTATGATGCTTTTTATCGGCGAGAAAACAGCTAAAGATACTCTGGCGCTTTATGCCACTTTTGCCTTACGTGACACGGATGTATTACCAGAAAACACCGATACCAGCGGATTTAGTGCTATTTCGCAGTATGTTTATCTGTCGCTGTTTAAAGATCTGATTAAAACGGGGATTAAACGAGTTAACGTCGGCGGTTCTGAGACTGATGATCTCGATAAATTTAAGCGGCAACTGGGGGCAAAGTACGAAGCCAGCTACTGGGCCGTTAAAACACGATAACAACATCATCAATAAGCGTGGCAACACGCTTGTTGAACTACTCGACTTCCCTCCGGTATTGACATCTTTTTTCATTATCTACAGACTGCATCAACAAGGTTTATTAACCTGAATGACACAATATAGAAAATCAGATTATTAAGGAAAATCATAATGATGCATATTCGGACCTGCTTAATTACTCTATTACTGGTATCCCTGCCATCCTTCACTTCAATTGCAGCCACCAATGATGATACGGCTCAACAATCAGTAGCAGCGGAACAATCCGACCGCGCTATCCAGAAAGCAAAACGCGCCGAAGAGAAAGCAGCAAAAAAAGCACAACGTAAACTGGAAAAAGCTGAACGTAAAAAAGAACGTGATGCCCAAAAAGCCGCTAAAAAAGAACAACGCGAACTCGAAAAGGCTAAACGCAAAAAAGAACGCGAGGCCGAAAAAGCCGCCAGAAAAAAACAACGCGAATTAGAAAAAGCTGAACGTAAAAAAGAACGCGATGCTGAAAAAGCCGCCAGAAAAGAACAACGGGAATTAGAAAAAGCTGAACGCAAGAAAGAACGCGAGGCCGAGAAAGCCGCCAGAAAAGAACAACGTGAATTAGAAAAAGCCGAACGTAAAAAAGAACGCGAGGCCGAAAAAGCCGCCAGAAAAGAACAACGTGAATTAGAAAAAGCTGAACGCAAAAAAGAACGCGATGCCGAGAAAGCCGCAAAAAAAGCGCAGCGTGAATTAGAAAAAGCCGAACGCAAAAAAGAACGCGAGGCCGAAAAAGCCGAACGTCAAAAAGAAAGAGCTAACCAGTAACCCTTTCTTCAGGTGCATCAGTCCGGGTCGTAATAAAACGTTCCCGGACGAAAGGCATTAATCCAGCTCGGCGCAAATATCGCAGCAACCAGAATCAAGCTAAAGAAAATATACGAGTATTTATCGAAATAAAGCACGCGAATATTATTTTTAATTTCATTGTAAGGCAGTATCACTTCACCATTTGCCATCAATTGATATACCAGGCCTTCCTCATGCCAAATACCCAGTGTCTGACCCTTTTGTAGTTCTCGTTGCAAATCGAGGCAGCGTAAAGCCTCAAGCTCTACAACAGAAAAAACATCTTCACCCACCATAATCTCCAAATCAGTACGGAAGTAATCTTCAGTACTGCCCAGTCTTTGACTCTTATATATTTCCGCTTGTATATCCCAGCAGCTTGAAGAGCCCGGATCATGATCAGGTAAAATTCCTCCATCGCTGATAGCCGACATACCATAATGGGCATGAGTATCGATAACACCATCACAGAGCGCGGTATCTGCCCATGTTTCGTAATAACTGACGCTCGACGGACTTTTCACCCAGAGCGATACCATAACAATCAGCAATGAAGTCATTATAAAACTATAAAAGCCCCGCTTATAACGCCGTCGAGCTACTTCCTGATGCTGACCTTCAAATGTTCTGACAAAAGAACTAACGGGAATTTTCAATCGGAATCCTTGTGATTAACAGGAGGGTTAACCTCGGTGAATGATACCCAGGTGTTTTTCTGCTGCGGCAATCACCTCCAGATCAAGCGGTGGTGGCGTAATATCAACGCCTTTTGCCAACTCCCTGGTAACGGTTTCTAATACCGCAATCCGTGAATACCACTTTTTATTTGCCGGTATTAAATGCCACGGCGCAGCTTCTGTTGAAGTATATTTGAACATGTCATCAATTGCCGTCTCATAATCCGACCAGCGCAAATGATTACGGATGTCTTCCTGCGTTAGTTTCCAGCGTTTTACCGGGTTATGCAATCGCTCGTCAAACCGATGTAACTGTTCTTTCTGATCGATATGCAAAAACATTTTTACGACTTTGGCCCCATCATCCATCAACAAGCGTTCGAATTCATTGATTTCCTGATAAGCGCGTTGCCATTGGTGTTTGGTCGCAAACTTTTCAACTCGCTCAACCAATACCCGGCCATAATAAGAGCGGTCAAAAATACACAACGAACCCGGCTTAGGTAATCTGGATTGAAAGCGATATAAATAATGAATGCCCTGCTCTTCTTTCGTCGGAGCGCTGATTGGATGAACACGAAAGCCACGGGGATCGAGCTTCTCCGTCAAACGACGAATACCACCACCTTTTCCGGCAGCATCCCAACCTTCCATCACAATAACGGCTCGTCGCCCCTGGTGAAAATAAGCCTGCTGAACTTTCAACATGTATTTTTGAAGTTTCTTCAGTTGTTTTTCATACGCTTCTCGGTCAGGAATAACCGCAGCATCAAAGTCGGCATTGGCCAGTTGAACGGGATTATCGAGCAAAGTGATTTCAGAAGGTTTATGCATAGTTGTACAGCTTGTTGGTTAGATAAACATAGACAAAATCTAACCAGTAGCTGTGGCAGGTTCAAGTAACAACTTAAACTAAGTTAATTCAGATCAAAGAGTTACCTGGCAGTCCGGGATGATTACGAAATTTGTTTAATTTGCTGGAACAAAATACCCGCCTGGGTTCGGTTATTCACACCCAGTTTTCTTAAAATAGCGGAAACATGTTGCTTGATCGTTGTTTCCTGGACATTGATTTCCCAGGCAATTTGTTTGTTCAGCATACCATCGGCAATCATTTCTAACACCCGATATTGCTGCGGTGTTAACTGATCCAGTTTAGCGGCAAACGCCTGTTCTTCTGCATTGTCCAACGCCTCAACGGCTTCACTCAGATTTTCAGGAATCCATTGCTCACCATTCATCACCAAATCGATAACCCAGGCGATTGTTGGTAATGTGGCGGATTTTGGAATGTAAGCACTGGCACCCAAATCAATCGCTCGACGCACAATTCCAGCATCTTCCAAAGCTGAAACCATGATAACCAAAATATCCGGATAACTGTTTCGCAACAACGTCAGGCCACTGAATCCTTCACTGCCCGGCATATTTAAGTCCAGGAAGATCAATTCAACTTCCGGATTTTTTTCAATCAGTTGCAAGGTTTCATCAACGGACTGTGCTTCCAGAATATCACCATCAACCAACGACTGCTGTGCGGCCTGTCTCAGTGCTGATCGAAACAACGGATGATCGTCTGCAATTATAGCTTTCACAAATCTCATACCCAGGTTATTTACTCCCGCGCTATGGTAGACCGATTCTTGTACGGATGACAAATATCATCGGATAAGATGAAAAAAACCGCCCAAACGGGCGGTTAAACATTCAACTGTCGTGTTATTTCATCCTGAAAAAGGGTTCATAAATGTATTGTCAGCTGGGTCAACAGACCCAGTCTTGATGGTTAGAAACGATAACCGACCGTCAAGCTAACCGTCGCTGGATCACCGTAGTAGCCAATGACATTGTCATCACCACCCAGTCCTGGCGCGACAACATTGCCTTGCTCATCAAAGGTTGCCGCGAAGTTGTAACCTGCAATACGGTATTCTTTATCAAAGATGTTTTTCGCATGCAGACCAGCCCACCAGTCACCATCATTTGAGTAGAACGTCAGACCCATGTTGAATAGTGTATAGGCACCGAAATCAAGCGGCGACGGCACTTCAAAAATCTGAGTACTGTCACGATGCGCTAACGTACCATTCCAGACAAAATCACCCCAGTCGGTTGAGAAACCATAATCAAAACCGGCACTAATCGTCATCTCAGGCGTGTTAGCGAAACTCCAGTCGTCAGATACATCAATGGTCTGTTGAAGGTTCGGATCGAAGTAATCAACCTGATCGAATTCGGCGTCAATGTAACCAATTGTCAGGTTAGTTTTCAGTGAATCTGTGATTTGCGCGATGATCTCTAATTCACCACCCTGCACCGTAGATTCACCGGCATTCATGACCTGCGACGCAAAATCTCCGCCGTCAGTTGTCGCCCGTTGAATCGTTAACTGCATGTCGGTGTAATCTGAGTAAAACAAGGCACCATTTACCCGCAAGCTGTTATCCAGCCACTCACTTTTGAAACCGACTTCATACGTATCAACAATTTCCGGACCATACGGCTCATCGGCAAACGGGTTGACCGAGCTGTTGGCTCGCATGTCAAAACCACCGGATTTAAAACCATTAGTGAAGCTGGCATACATCATCATGTCGTTGCTGTACTGATACTCAACGCCAACACGCGGCGAGAAGCGGCTCCACTCTTCGCTACGGGCAAAGTCAGATTGCACCGCAATCGGGTCAGCAATATCAGAGGGATATTTCACTCCGGCGTAAACGTTACGATAAACATTCGCGTCTTTCTCATCTTCGGTGTAACGACCACCGATAGTTGCAGACCATTTATCATTAATTTCAAACGTGGTTTGGGCATAAATCGCATAACTCTTCGTTTCGACACAGCCGCCGTTTTCCAGCGTGATACCGAATGCGCCAAGCACAACATCAAACGCACCACAGGCATCACCATCATAGTAATAAATACCACCAACACCTGTGACTCCATCACCAACATAGGAAAGCTGGAATTCCTGAGTGAACTGATCATCATCATATACAGCCGGAACATCTAACGAGTTCACAGACGTATTATCGAAGTCGATGTTAGTCGTCGTATCACCATCACGATTAGAGGTGACAGACTTGAAAGCCCACTGATCATTGACATCCCATTCAACCGTCAATGACTGACCGCCGGTTTTTACTTCGTTATCCGTCGGCATAGAGGTATAAGAATCGTAGATATTATCGGAGGCAGGATCTTGAGACAGCAAGCTTGGAGTCAGACGAAAACCACCTTTAGCATTAGAATCATCTTCTGTTTCATCCGCATTGAAGCGAATTAGCAAGTCATCTGTTGCATGGTATTCAAGCGTTAAACGTCCGGTCAGAACGTCTTTATCATAGTTATCTGCACCGGTATTGATGAACTTACCAAAGCCATCACGATTTAATGATGCAATCGCAAAACCTGCATAAAGCTTGTCATCAATTAGCGGAGCCTGACCTGATAATTTAAAGTCACGCTGACTGTAACTACCAACCGTGCCTTCAACAGCCAGTTCGTAATCACCGGTCAATCGTTTGGTGACGTATTTAACCGCACCACCAATGGTATTTTTACCGTATAACGTCCCTTGCGGACCACGAAGTACTTCAATTCGCTCAACATCGTAAACATCCAGCACAGCACCCTGAGGACGAGCGAAGTAAACATCATCAACATAAATACCAACACCGGGCTCAAAACCCCAAAGCGGATCCTGCTGACCGATACCACGAATATAAGCAGTCAATGTGCTGTTTGTACCACGAGAAACTTGCAACGTGGTGTTAGGGACTTGTTGCTGAATCTCAGTAACAACCGAAATCCCCTTCTCTGCCAGCTCAGTCGCGCCAATCGACGTTACGGCAACCGGCACTTCCTGCAAATTCTCTGCGGTTTTACGGGCTGTTACTGTGATTCGTTCTAAACCACTTTCTTGTTCTTCGGCCTGTTCATCAGCCGCAAAACCCTGCGTACTAAAACCAAACAAAGCCGCGCTGACAGCCAACGCACATAATGAGCGTGAATAACGCGGTAACTGGCTATTAGTCATAATATCTCCCCGGTGTTGTTATCTGTATTCCGCTTTAACAATCACAATCGATTGATATCAAAGCTTTTTTATTTTTTAGTGAATCCCGGGATTACAACGCGCAACAGCTGATTCAGTACCCGATAACTCACAAATAATCTGTTGTGACAGTACTTTACGCTATTTGGATGATGATGAGATCTGTACCTTAGTACTATGGCGGATCATCAACAGCTGATTCAGACTATGAATCCTGAAAACATGCTGACAACATTCAAGGAAAAAAATTTCTGATGATGTCAGCCAGCGTTCAAGTGACTTTCAGACCTTGCCATGATCCGGAATTAAACCAAATTCATTCTCTGGCGTTCATCGTCAAATTCTGGCAACCTTAACGTTCCTGTAACAATTAAAACTAATTAAATCAGGACTATAAATATTTCCGACAATAACAAAGCTGTTGTGAAGAACACATCTTCACAAAGGACCAAAAGGTAGTTAACTATGTTAAGTATGCTCGGATTGATTGGCGGCCTCGGCTTGTTGATCTATTTAACTATCCGTGGTGTAAACCTCTTCATCGCCGCTCCACTGTGTGCCTTACTTGTCGCACTTACCAGTAACATCGCCGTCTTTCCTGCCACCAGCGATGTCAATTTCATCACCAATTACATGCAAGGCTTCTCCGGCTTCGTTGCTTCGTGGTTTTTCATGTTCTTACTCGGATCGCTATTCGGGAAGTTTATGGAAGACACTGGTGCGGCTGACTCACTGGCCCGCTGGATTGTCGGCAAACTGGGCATGAAACACGCTGTACTTGCCGTCGTGCTGGCTTGTGCCGTGCTGACTTATGGTGGTGTCAGTGTGTTCATCGTGGCGTTTTCTGTTTACCCGATGGCATTGAGTCTGTTTAAAGATGCCAACCTGCCTCGTCGTTTTATCCCAGCCGCACTCGCGTTTGGTTCAGTTACATTTACCATGACCTCGGCTGGCTCACCTGAAATTCAAAACTGGATCCCTATCAAATACCTTGGCACATCGCCCTATGCTGGCTGGGAAGTCAGCCTGGTGGTCGCTATTTTTATGGCGTTAACCGGTTACTGGTGGCTGAAACGGATGATTAGTAAAGCGGTTGCTAATGGCGAAGTATTCGAACATCGGGAAGATGATCCACTGGTGCCAGACCGTGAACTTCCTCATCCATTCACTGGTATCCTGCCACTGCTGGTTGTACTTGGCTTATCCTTTTCACTACACGGCATATTGCAACAGGCCGCTCTAATCGTTGCATTGCTGGGCGGTGTTGTTTCCATCTGGCTGGTTAATTTCAAACACTTCCACAACATCAATAAAGCCGTAGCAGAAGGTGCAACCGGCTCATTATTAGCCATTGGTAACACCGCTGCGGTTGTTGGCTTTGGTAGCATTGCCAAGATTTCACCCGCCTTTCAAACGGCTGTAGAAGCGATGACAGCTTTACCGGGGAACGAACTGGTTGGCGCAGCGGTTGCCGTCAGCGTTATTGCCGGTTTAACTGGTTCTGCATCGGGCGGTCAGGCAATTGCCCTACCCGTCGTTGCGCCACATTACCTCGATTTAGGCGTTAACCCGGAACATCTTCATCGGGTCGTATCAATCTCTTCTGGTGCGCTCGACAGCTTGCCACATAATGGCTATGTCGTGACCACAATCCGCGCTATCTGTCGCGAAACACATAAAGCAGCTTATTCCCCGCTGGCCGCCTTAACGGTAGTGATTCCATTAGTTGGTGTCGTTATGGCTATCGGACTGTTCATTTTATTTGGTTAATTTATAAAGGATTAGCGATGCACTACTTGTCGAACCTTTTTAGTCGCAAGACCGCAAAACAACTGGTTGCCGGGCTGGCATTAATGGCCTGCTCTGCCATTGGTCAGGCCGCTTACGCCGACACTATGCTGGTCGAAAAGCAAACCTTCACCACCCATGACTACAAGACGGTGAATGGTAAATCCATCAACACAATAAACATCGGCTGGGAAGCCTACGGCAAGCTTAACGCGCAAAAAGATAACGTTATTCTGATCACGCATTTCTTCTCTGGTAATTCTCACGCGGCGGGCAAATACAAAACCACTGACCCGTTACCGGGTTACTGGGATGCCATCATTGGTCCGGGTAAAGCCATTGATACAGATAAATATTATGTGATTAGTTCAGACACCCTGGTCAATGCCAGCGCCTACGATCCAAACGTTATCACCACCGGTCCAGCCACCATCAATCCGGACACAGGTAAGCCCTGGGGACTCGATTTCCCGGTTGTGACCATTCGAGATTTCGTTGAAGTTCAAAAACGGTTGCTGGATAGCTTAGGCATTAAAAAGCTTCATGCGGTTGTTGGTGCATCGATGGGATCGTTTCAGGCGTTAGAATGGTCTGTCGCTTATCCTGATATGGTCGAACGTATGGCTTCCGTCATCGGCGCGGGCAAAATGGACCCGTGGACTGTATCAGCGCTGGAGCAATGGGCGATTCCAATCAAACTTGATAAACACTGGAATAATGGCGATTACTACGGCAAAACATTACCCATGGATGGCTTAGCAGCGACGCTGGGTTTAATCACACAAACGGCCATGCATCCAATCATTTTTAATGCCTCTCATCCAGGATTTAATAACTGGGAGCAAGGCCCACGAGCCAATATTCGCGACACGTTCAGCGTATCGAAATGGCTGGATACTCATGCTCGCACTCGCGCAAAACTTCAGGATGCCAACCACATTTTATACCTGGTACGTGCGTCTCAACTATTCATCGCCGGCCACAATGGCGACTTTGAAAATAGCCTGAAACAGGTTAAAGCCAAAACCCTGTTTTTACCATCAACCAACGATTTACTGCTGGTGCCTGCGATGGCAAAACAAGTCCACGACACCTTAAAAGCACGCGGTCATGATACACAGTACGATGAAATTCCTGGCGGCTGGGGTCACTTAAACGGCATTTTCACCATAAAAGAAAAAGCTGATGTCCTTAAATCTTTCCTATCTGAATAATGGGTAAGTCTCATGCAAGATAAAACCGTTCTCATCACAGGTGCCGCCAGTGGTATCGGCGCTGGCATTGCTGAAACACTGGCACAAAAAGGCGCAACCGTTGTAATCAGCGACTTAAATGAAAAAGCCGTTCACGCGACGGTCGAACACCTGACAACACAAGGCTATAAAGCATTACCACTCGTGCTGAATGTGACTGATGAAGCACACATTGAACGATTGAAAATCTTCAGTGAACAACACCGCGTCGATGTTTTGGTCAACAATGCCGGACTCCAGCATGTTAGTCACCTTGAGGACTTTCCACGCGAAAAGTGGCAGCTATTAATCGATGTCATGTTAGTAGCACCCGCCATGTTAGCGCAGGCTGTTCTCCCTGCCATGCGCACTCATGGTTTTGGTCGTATCATCAACATAGGCTCCGTTCACAGCCTGGTGGCATCACCTTTTAAATCAGCTTATGTTGCAGCGAAACACGGGCTGATCGGTTTTTCAAAAGTTATAGCACTGGAAACCGCCGACACGGATATCACTATCAATACGATTTGCCCGGCTTATGTCAAAACCCCGCTGGTTGAACAACAAATCGCTGACCAGGCCAAAAATCACGGTATCAGTGAAGACGACGTGATTAACAAAATCATGTTAGAACCCATGCCGAAAAAATCCTTTATCGATCTTGATGAGATCGGAGAAACCGTGAGTTTTCTAACCAGCAATGCAGCCAGAAACATCACAGGCCAGACAATGGTGCTGGACGGCGGCTGGACCGCAAAATAATTCACACCAGATTCCATTTACTTTTCAATACCATCAAAGCGCCTTCGGGCGCTTTTATCAGGTAGTTTTTCTATTTAAGACGTCCTTTCAATAAAGTACCCTTATTGATACGTGTTAATGAGGATCTGTTATGAATAATCAAACTACGACCGCCAAACGACTCGCCATCATGAAACAAACAGGACAGTCCAGCATTGATCAGGGCTTGTTCTTTATCACACCGGATTCCACTCCTTTTGAAGGGAGTAAGATTCGCTACCACGGTAAAACGCTGACTAATCTTAGTTCTTGCTCCTATTTAGGGCTGGAGCTGGACGAACGACTAAAACAAGCCGCTAAAGACGCAATCGATAAATATGGGGTTCAATACTCCTCATGCAGAGCATTTGTAGAATGTCCGTTGTATGCAGAACTGGAATATTTGCTTGAATCTGTTTTTAATCAATATGTTACTGTGAACTACAGTACATCATTCGGTCATCTTGCCGCACTACCCGTTTTAGTAGAAGATCACAGTTTACTCGTGCTTGATTTCCAGTCTCATCATACGCTTCGCCTTTCCGCTGATTATCTGACTCACCGGGGAATTTCCAGCAAAACCATTCGTCACAACAACATTCATCAATTAGAACAGATACTGGATGAAGAACCTGATGACCGTCCTGTCTGGTACGTTATTGATGGGCTGTACTCTATGTATGGTGATTTTGCCCCCATTCCAGAACTGCTCGGATTATTAGACCGCTGGCCAAATTTGCATCTGTATATTGACGATGCCCATAGTCTGAGCTGGTATGGTGAGCAAGGTAAAGGTTATGCATTAAGCTGTGGATCACATCAACGCATGATCGTTGCTGGCTCTTTAGGAAAAGCCTTTGGCACAAGCGGCGGAGTCACACTGTTTAGTGATAAACACCAACGTGATGATGTTCGGCTACTTGGTGGTCCATTTTATTGGGGAAGTCCATTAACACCGCCCGTCCTTGGCGCTGCGACTGCCTCCGCCAGGCTGCATCTTGATGACACATTACCCCAACGACAACAACAGTTAATGCATAACGTGCAGCTATTTACCGAACAATGCCATTCTTTGAATATTCCACTCATAGCCAATAATCAGACACCCATCCGATACATTGGGCTGGGCAAACAACACATAACAAACCTTGTAGCTAAGCGCTGGATGGAAGCAGGCTACTACGCTTCTGCAGTTTGTTATCCGTCAGTGTCAAGAAACAACACAGGATTAAGAATTGGAATCACGACACATCTGACAGAACAAGATATTCTTCATATGACTGAAAGCCTCGCTGAGATTCTGACTACATCCTTAACACCCGAAGATATTCATGTAATATCCCGCTCATTCCGCCGGGCGCTATAGGTTGTCGCGTCTGCTGATTACCAGGGATGGTTTACAGTCCACTCATCATCAGTACTACCTTTTCAAATTCGTTCCTCTTCATAAAAACACCAAAATTGGAACAATTTAACTTGTTAATTCGATTTTCTTCATATAGAGTCAGTACCCTTTAGTGATACGAAGGAAAATCAATGAAACAGCAATTAGTGGCATTAGCAGCAATAACAATGTCAATTAACATAAGCTTTGCCAATGAAAATCAATCAATTAAAGACAGCGACGTTACGTCAGCTCCCCTACTGACAGCGGTTAATAAAACAGGTCGTTATATCATTTCATTCAAATCGACACCCCTGTCTGATATTCATAAAAATAAACATAATATTCAACGATTAAGTAAACATGGCGTTTCACCTGTACGCCTGTTGCCATCCATTAATGCCGTCGTAGCCGCCCTCACTCCATCGCAATACCAACGAATTCAACAAGACGACACCATCGCATACATCGAGCCCGACCCAGTCCGTTATCTCCAAAACGACCAGACGCCCTGGGGAATAGCACGCGTTCAGGCACCACAGCTAAGCGATGCAGCGGCAGGGAATCAAAAGGTTTGTATTATCGACTCCGGCTATAACCTGGGCCACGAAGACCTGATGACAGGTGCCAATGTAACGGGTGAAGTTGTTGACAGTATTGGTGGACAGGCTGAACTGGGTAACTGGTTTGAAGATGATTACGGACACGGTACCCATATCGCCGGGATCATTTCATCGGTAGATAATCATATCGGCCTGCTGGGCGTGAATCCGGGCAATCAGTTAAATCTCCATAACGTCAAAATTATCCATGATCCCAATTACTGGAAAATCTGGGGCTCTGACATGATTGCTGCCGTCGAAGCCTGTACGAATGCCGGAGCAACCGTTATCAATATGAGTATCGGCGGTATGGACAGCAGCGAAGCCGAACGCCAGGCCATGCAAACCGCTTATGACAATGGCACATTGTTATTTGCTGCGGCGGGTAATCGAGGCTCTGTCGATTACTTTTATCCGGCCAGTTACGATTCCGTCGTTTCTGTCGGCGCAATCGACGAAACCGGCACCGCCTGGCGCTACACCCAGTCCAACGACCAGACTGAACTGGTCGCACCGGGTGTTGAAATCAAATCCACCATTCCAGGCAATCAATACGGCAAAAAGAACGGCACGTCCATGGCAACCGCCTTTGCGTCCGGCGCAGCTGCGTTGGTCTGGAGTCACTATCCACAATGCAGTGCCAGCCAGATCCGCAAGGTATTAACCAAATCCGCGAACGATCTCGGTGATGCAGGTCAGGACCCTACTTATGGTTACGGTGAAATTCAGGCGAGAAACGCGCTGGAATTACTGGATGCGCAAGGTTGTGGTGCAGGTGATGACTTCCAGCGTTCATGCAAAGCAATTCTGGATGCCGGACTGAGTACCGGCAATGGCATCTACACTATCGACTTCGATGGCAATGATGGCCCATTAGCACCGATGGATGTTGAATGCGATATGACTCGCGATGGTGGTGGCTGGACGGGATTAACGCCGGAAATAGGATATGATCTCAATGGCGGCGTACTGGTTAGTATGAAAAGTACACCCACACGCGGATTTTCCAATAAACGTCCCTACACTCAAGTTCAGGACGTTCATTACCTGGAACATTACAACATTCCAGTTCACTCAAACTTCACTGAATTTTATCTCCAAAATCATGTAATTCGCGCCACGGGTAATAACGAATTTGATATTGCCTCTTCGAATGCTATGTCATGCTGGACGTGCAGTATTAACAACTACTGGGGTGATCTTGGCATAGGCGGAATTAATGACAATGGTCCAGTCTTCAGACTAAGTGCTTATGGAACAATTCAAATTAACGCTGGAACGAATTACCAACTTCCTCAAAACAATACATTTTCTGTATCACCGACCAATACATTAAGAATTGGCTGGTCCCAGTTTGGACCTTATGAAGGTCTATACCCCTGGTGGGCTGGAAAAATCTTTATTCGCTAATCACTTAATACGATCAGACAGGCATTAATGAAATGCCTGTCTCTTATTCAATTTTCAATGGAACGCTCCCATGAAAACGAGTTATTTAGCCCTTACTTTGCTGATGATGCTAATTCCATCAACTTCTTCATTAGCAGCATCTTCCAGCGCAACGCTGAAAACCGCACCAACACTCACTCGTTATATCATTCAATATAAAAACCCGGATGCGCTCACCATGAGCCAGCCGTTACTCCAGTCATTCAATATCAAACCATTGCGAACTTTAAGAAGTGTCAATGCCGTTGTTGCCGATCTCACCCCGAGACAACGACACCAACTCAGTAAAGACAGTGCAATCGCTTTGATTGAACCTGACCCGGTTCGTCAGTTGCAAAACGATCAAACGCCCTGGGGCATTACTCGGGTTCAAGCGCCCATGCTTAGTGATTCTGCCGCAGGTAATCGCACGGTTTGCATCATTGATACCGGATACGATCTCGATCACGAAGATTTAATGACAGGTCCGAATGTGACGGGTGAAGTTATCGACAGCATCCAGAGTAAAGCAAGTCCAGGCGAATGGTCGGATGATGAGGACGGCCACGGCACGGATGTCGCCGGTGTTATTACTACGGTAGATAACCCTGTTGGACTCATTGGGATTAATCCGGGAAATCGCATTAATTTGCATATTGTTAAGATTAATCACAGTCCTGATGCGCTTCAAATTTGGGGATCGGATCTGGTCGCAGCGGTAGAAGCATGCCAAGAGGCTAACGCCAATGTTATTAACGTAAGCATTGGGGGAGTCAACAAAAGCATGTCGGAATTGCGTGCTATGCAAATCATTTATGATCAAGGCGCATTACTGTTTGCCGCAGCAGGAAATCAAGGCACCCGTGATTACTTCTATCCCGCCAGCTACGATGCAGTAATCGCCGTTGGTGCTATTAGCAAACGCGGAGAAATCTGGCAAAACTCTCAACAAAACGAGCAAATCGAATTCGTCGCCCCAGGGATTGGCATTACCTCAACGCTGCCGAACAATAGTTACGGCAACAATGATGGCTCTTCGATTGCCAGTGCGTTTGCTGCCGGGATTGCCGCATTAGTCTGGAGCCATCACCCTGACTGTACCGCGACACAGATTCGGCATGTTCTTGCTCTGTCAGCCAAAGACATGGGAGAAAATGGCCGAGATATTTCGTTTGGTTTTGGTGAAATTCAGGCGGAAGCTGCATTAAATGCGCTTGATACTCATGGCTGCAATCATCATGTTTCGCCATAACAACAAACATCTCTCATTTGCGACCTTCACAACGTCATTTATTTCATTGAATAACATTTACCTGATTTTGTTACAAATCAACCCTTGCCTGGTGCGGTTATAGCAATCTATATTTGTTTCGCAAACAAGAACACCAGACCCCCCCCGAAAACATGCAAAACAATACAACGAAAAAGGACGTACTATGACAATTCGCATCAAGCTACTACCACTACTCGCAGCGTTACCTTTTACCACTCAGATTCACGCTGCAACCCCCGCACTATCCGGCATAAAGCAAACTGAATCAGCGACTCGCTATATTATCCAGTTTGAAAAAAACAGCCACGCAATCCAGACCACACAAACATTAGCCGCCCTGAATATTTCACCCTTAAGACAACTAACCAGCATTAATGCTGTTGTTGCAACGCTAACCCCCGAACAACGCAATACGCTAGAAACCAACAGCGATATAGCGCTTATTGAACCGGACCCGGTGCGCTACCTGCAAGATGACCAGACACCTTACGGCATTACCCGAGTGCAGGCGCCATTGCTCAGCGACGTGGCTGTAGGCAATCAAAAAGTCTGTATCATCGACACCGGTTATGACCTGGGACATGAAGACTTAATGTCCGGCCCACACGTAACGGGTGAAATAGTTGACAGTATTAACGGTCAGGCTGATCTCGGTGTCTGGTCAGAAGACAACTATGGTCACGGCACTCACATTGCCGGGATTATTTCATCGGTTGATAACAACTTTGCACTGGTTGGCGTGAATCCTGGCAATCGTCTGAATTTGCATAACGTTAAGATCATACACAATCCTCATTACTGGAAGATTTGGGGTTCCGACATGATTGCGGCGGTTGAAGCCTGTACGACTGCCGGAGCAACCGTCATCAATATGAGCATCGGCGGTCAGGACAGTAGCGAAGCCGAACGTCAGGCGATGCAAACCGCCTATGATAATGGCTCGCTTTTGTTCGCTGCCGCCGGAAACAGGGGATCAAGCGATTACTTCTACCCCGCCAGTTATGACTCCGTGGTGTCAGTGGGCGCAATCGACGAAAACGGCGTTGCCTGGCGTTATACCCAGTCAAACGATAAAACCGAACTGGTCGCACCTGGCGTTGAAGTTAAATCCACACTTCCGGGCAATTTATACGGTAAAAAAGATGGTACGTCTGTCGCGACTGCTTTTGCCTCTGGTGTGGCAGCATTAGTCTGGAGCCATTATCCACAATGTAGCGCTCGTCAGATACGCGAAGTACTAACCACCAGCGCCAATGATTTGGGTGACGCCGGGCAAGACCTGACCTATGGATTCGGTGAAATTCAGGCAAAAGCCGCACTGGATTTACTGGATGCCCGAGGTTGTTCCGAGTCGGTTCCTGTGATGGCTTCATGCCAGGCAATCGTTGACGCTGGATATCAGGTTGAAAGTGGCATGTATCAGTTAGATCTGGATGGCCCGGAAGGCCCGATGGAAGTCATTGATGCTTATTGTGATATGGAACATCAGGGCGGTGGCTGGACTTTATTCGCTAACCACCGTCATGCGTTACAACAAACAGAAGCTAACTCTGTCACACCTGACGAATTCAATGTTTACCGCGCCGACATCTGGCGTGCGCTTCGCGATCAAATGTCTTCCGGTATGATGTTTATTGATGAAAAGGGTGTTGTTTCCCGCATCACCAAAGAACGACTTGCCGCAGGAAATTGTCGCACCCCGGATTTACATGATGATTTGATGAACACGACATCCGGTTATCTGTGGCATTACGAAAACTCAGGCTGTAGCGGTTCTGGTCAGGATTATTCACTAATCAATATTGGACCACAAGCAGTTTACGGTGCCTCTATCTACAATCTGGCCGCCTCAAAATTTGACGTTTGGGGATATGGTTCAGCCGGTGCCAGCTATGGCAGCCAACAAGAAATGTTGTACTTTATTAAATAATTTTCATTCGATGAAAATCGACCCAACCTCATAGCAAAACGGGTAAAAAACACCTCATGTTAATTACCCGTTTTTGTTACAAATCAACGCTTGCTTGTTGCAATTATCATAACTTATCTTGCTTGTATCCTTTTTAGAAAAAGACTTTTTTAACCACACAGGACATCCCGTTATGATTAATCTGCGACTGATTCCCCTTATCACCGCTCTCCCCTTCTCTCTGACCACCCAGGCAGCAACAATTGCCCCGGATTTTCAACGTGCTGAACAGCACACCCGTTATATTATTCAGTTTGAAGAAAACACGCTGTCAACTCAGCGCCAGCAAACACTGGCTAAACTCAATATCACGCCGCTTAAACGCCTTAACAGCATCAATGCGCTGGTTGCTTCATTGTCACCCGCCCAGATGAAACAACTTTCACAACAATCCCATATTGCGTTGATCGAACCCGATCCAGTGCGCTACTTACAAGACGACCAAACGACCTGGGGCATTTCCCGTGTTCAAGCACCACAGGTCAGTGATGCAGCAGCAGGCAACCAAACCGTTTGTATTATTGATACCGGCTACGATTTGGGCCATGAAGATTTAATGGCTGGCGCTCATGTTACCGGTGAAGTAGTTGATGCGATTAATGGCGAAGAGCCTCTTGGCGTATGGTCGCAGGATGACTGGGGACATGGCACGCACATCGCGGGCATTATTTCTTCCGTTGATAACAATTTTGGTCTGGTTGGCATTAATCCCGGCAATCACCTGAATCTGCATAACGTCAAAATCATCAATAATCCTCATGCCTGGAAAATCTGGGGATCTGACATGATTGCTGCCGTTGAAGCCTGCACAAACGCAGGTGCCACAGTAATCAACATGAGCATCGGTGGCGTCGGCAGTAGTGAAGCGGAACGCCTGGCCATGCAAACCGCTTATGACAATGGCACGCTATTGTTTGCTGCCGCAGGTAATCGAGGTTCTGAAGACTATTTTTATCCGGCGAGTTACGACGCCGTTGTCTCTGTTGGTGCCATTGATGAAGACGGACAAGCCTGGATGTATTCGCAACATAATGATCAAACCGAACTGGTCGCGCCAGGCGTAAACATCAAATCCACCATTCCAGGCAATCAGTACGGTAAAAAAGACGGTACTTCGATTGCTACTGCATTCGCTTCTGGCACGGCCGCGTTGGTTTGGAGCCACTACCCGGACTGCACCGCTCCACAAATTCGGGATGTACTGACACAATCGGCTCGTGATGCAGGCGCACCCGGGCTGGACACCCTGTATGGTTATGGCGAAATTCAGGCCAAAGCTGCGTTGGACTTACTGGATAGCAATGGTTGTAACGCAGGTAGCTCGCTGAAGTTTTATTACAACGAAGCTGAGTTTGATAGCGAACTCCCAGGCAATACATTAATAGAAGACTTTGAAGGCTGGAGAAAAAATTCCGGTTTATCCCGCCACACCGTTAACGGTATTAGCTGGGTTGCAGGGACCAATTTATACGTTGCATCAGCAGGTTATACTAACTTTGGCGTGCCAATTACTGAATCTGCCGTATTAACATCGAACGGACATGAAAGCTGGACGATGTCATTTCAACAAACCGTCTATGCTGCTGGCATGGACACGTATGACAATGTTTATGGACCAATGACCTTTACGATCACACTGCAAGACGGCACCACAGTATCCGACGTTGTAGATCACGACCCGACGATTGTTGGCTTCTGGGGCGTGTCCAGCCCGCAACCCATTAAATCAATTCACTTTACTTCAGTGAGTGGCGGCAGTATCAATACTGGCGTGGACAATATAAAAACGCGTTAATTAACTGCGTCGTTCAGACAAATATCAGCCATTAAAAAACCCCTTACACCAAAGGTATAAGGGGTTTTATCTCAATTAAGTAAACTCGCTATCAAGCAATACCGTATTCTGCCCGGTATGCTTCTACCGCCGATAAATGCTGTTGCATATCATCGCGAGTTTTCAGGTAATCAATCAAATCATTAAGCGTAATGATTGATACCACCTGAGTATTAAAATCACGCTCAACTTCCTGAATCGCTGACAATTCTGACTGTCCTTTTTCCTGACGATCCAATGCAATCAATACACCTGCCAGTGATGCTCCAGCCGCTTCAATTAATGTCATGGATTCACGAATAGCCGTGCCTGCCGTGATCACATCATCAACCAACATGATTCGACCTTCCAGCGCCGATCCGACCAGATTGCCGCCTTCACCGTGGTCTTTCTTTTCCTTACGGTTAAAGCAGTAAGGTACATCCTGATCATGATGGTCAGCCAGTGCAACCGCTGTGGTTGTTGCAATAGGAATGCCTTTATAAGCCGGCCCAAACAACACATCGTATTCAATCCCGGCATTCATCAACGCTGCAGCATAAAAACGCCCCAACTTTGCCAGGTCCAGTCCGGTATTAAACAATCCCGCATTAAAGAAGTAAGGGCTTTTACGACCCGACTTTAAAGTAAATTCACCAAATTTTAGCACCTGTTTGCTCAGGGCAAATTCAATAAACTGCTGTTGATAGTCTTGCATCTAACCTTCTACCCGCTTGTTGCTTGTTTCTCTTATGCCAGAGCCTGGCGCTGTATATCAACGATTTCACGAATGGCGTGCTTCGCAACTTCCATCATCTGATTCATTTCGTCAAATGAGAACGGTTCGCCTTCTGCTGTACCCTGAACCTCAATCAACTTGCCTGATTCAGTCATTACAACGTTCATATCCGTTTCAGCCGCTGAATCCTCTAAATATTGTAGGTCAGCAATGACGTCATCGTTATGCACACCAACAGAAATTGCAGCGACTAATTCTTTAAGCGGGTTTACTTTGATAATGCCTTTACTGCGCATATAGCTCAGTGCATCAACCAGTGCCACACACGCTCCGGTAATTGATGCAGTTCGGGTGCCACCGTCAGCCTGAATAACATCACAATCAACAGTAATAGTGTTTTCACCCAGGCCTTTTAAATCAACTGCGGCTCGTAATGAACGAGCAATCAGACGCTGAATTTCCATCGTGCGGCCACCTTGTTTACCAGAAGCCGCTTCACGATTCATTCGGGTATGAGTGGAACGCGGTAACATACCGTATTCAGCCGTAACCCAGCCACGTCCTTCACCTTTCATAAAACGAGGCACACCCTCGACAACAGACGCCGTACACAATACTTTTGTGTTGCCAAACTCCACGAGTACGGAGCCTTCAGCGTGCATTGTGAAATTACGGGTAATAGTTACAGGACGAATTTGACTGGCAGTTCTACCATCGACGCGCATGAGTTGATTCTCTCGTTTGATTCAAAATGCCGCTATTATCCCGGATTCTGCCGAGCCACACCACCCCTGAGCGGAATGAAACGGTTAATTCTCGTATCCGACCAACATAAGTGAACGTTGCAGAATTTCCACGGCAACCTCATAACTTATAAGGGAATTAAGCGTTAACTAATCAAAATCACCGCGCTATAATCCGCCTTTACTTTTTCTGCAACGTAAACATTCAGGAATACAATATGATTCATAGTATGACGGCTTTTGCCCGCCAGGAAACGAAAGGAGACTGGGGCGTTGGCGTATGGGAAATACGCTCAGTCAATCAACGCTACCTTGAACCACACATCCGCCTGCCAGAACAATTTCGCGCACTGGAACCCGTCATACGCGAGAGACTACGTAAAAATCTAAACCGGGGTAAAATCGAAATTAATCTGCGCTACACCGCCGAACAAGGCAACGCAGATAACCTGAAAGTGAATCAACCTTTAGCCGAGCAACTGATCAAAAATGCTCAATGGATCCAGCAACAAGCCGGACAAGGCAACATCAACCCTACCGACATTCTCCGCTGGCCCGGTGTACTGGAAACCGCAGAAGACGACATGGACAAAATCCAGTCTGAATTATTAGCGGGTTTCGACGCGGGTCTGAAAGATTTCATCGCCGCTCGCGCCAGCGAAGGCGAAAACCTGAAGGCAATGATTGTTCAGCGCCTGGAAGGCATCACCGCTGAAGTCGAAAACGTTAAAACACTTTACCCAACCGTAATCGGTGCTTACCGCGAACGTCTGATGACCAAGCTGGAAGACATGAAAACGGAATACGACGAAGGCCGCTTCGAGCAAGAAATGATTTACGTTGCACAAAAATTAGATATTGCAGAAGAACTGGATCGCCTGAACTCTCACGTTGCAGAAACCCATAAAATCCTGAAAAAAGGTGGCGCATGTGGCCGCCGCCTGGACTTTATGATGCAGGAATTTAACCGTGAATCGAATACGTTGTCGTCAAAATCAGTTAGCCCTGATGTGACAAAATCAGCGGTTGAAATGAAGGTGCTGATTGAGCAAATGCGGGAGCAGATTCAGAATATTGAGTAGGAAGCCATAAGATCTTATTGCGTCCCATTGAGCCTTATAAGGTGTGGGACGCAGTGGTACATTGTTAGTCTCATACAAGCACTGACAACATGGTGTTTGTAATTAAAATTATCTGGCTCAACTTTCAACACATGCTGTAATATCCTTTTTGCACTCAAGTGTTTTCCCTCACAAATGAAGTCATCAATAAGCCCTGGTTTATCTCTAATACCCGAATCATCAGTAAATCCTAAGAAAAACTGTTTTTTCCCAGTATGACTGTATTCATCTATTGCAGCGGATAACTCTTCGCCTCCAGAAAAGCTAAATACTTCAGCTGCTCTGTGCATTGGTTCTGACTCTATCTTAGATAGTTAGCGGCGTAGGTAATCACCTTTCAAATTCAGCCCGTCTTTCATGGCGAGAAGTGCATAGGAATAAAAAGTATTTTAGCCACACAACAGGTACAGAAACAGTAACATTCAAGTCAATATGACCTGTTTACTTCAGTTCAATTAAAGATATTAAATGGCTCAACACCTACCTCTTGCAATGTTTACTGCAAACGATGGAAAAACCCGTCTTCAAATTCTCATGCAAGAGGATTCACTTTGGTTAACTCAGAAACAAATTGCTGAGCTATTTGAGCGCTCACCTCCAACCATCAACGAGCATCTAAAAAATATTTATGAGGAAGGTGAGTTAGAACCTGATGCAACTATTCGGAAATTCCGAATAGTTGCTCTGGAAGGCGCAAGTGAAGTGGAAAGGCTACTTGATCATTACAATTTAGATGCTGTGTTATCTGTGATTGGCTACCTTTGCCTGAGGTTGATAGTCACGCGCAAGGCGGGTTGGTTTTGTTACCAGCATATGTGGATGGCACAATTCAAACCAGAGGATTGCAAGCAAACGCCCCCGCCAACGCCTGTATTTTTTAGTGCATCTCGCCTTTATCTAAAACAGGAAAGCGCACTACCTTGCCCCCAAACAGCAAAACCGCGGCTTTTGCCTGCCCAGTTCGCCGGAGCAAATGGGCAAATCATGTACGGGGTTATTACTGAGAGGTTTGAGAAAAGAGAGTCAAAAACGAAACTGCAAAGTGATCAGCTACCAGATAAACCTGGTGCTGCTGGTGTGATTTTAATATTAACAATGCTAAATGGCCATATATTCGTACCATCTTGTGATGATCCACGAAATTGTTAGTAATCTTTAGCGGCTTCGATCGCTTCAAATATAGCCAGCTTAACCGACTCTGGATAATCGTCGTCATAAAGAATTGAGCTGATGATCTGACGTAATAGATCCTTGTCGATCACGTTATCTGCAACACCAACGATGATCGTTTGTTACCATCATTAAAAGCATGGTTTTTATTAATGGAGAATACCAAGTGAGTCAGTTTGTCCTCCATTTCTGGGTAATACCAGTCATTTTGTATATGCTCTAACGGGCTTGCTAACTGACCAACGTCCTTGGTGCCTGCTAGCCCACCAGAATGCTCTATGATCCAATCGTGAACGCTAATCGCATGCGCTATATCGAAATAGAAGAATCGTAAGCCCATGTCTTTGCTTATCGATCTTTCAAACGTTTGAGTACGGCCAATGTTTCTGGATCACTCAATTGCTCTTCCAAAGAACGGCTCTTTTCACCCAAGAAGCGATCAAAATCAGCTTCGGGGACCGATTGAATAGAAGCGTCCAGCTTTTCATACAAGGCGTCACGGAAGCACAAATCGCGACTGGCCATTTTAGTTCTGGCATCCAAAATCAGTGGTTTAAACAGAGGATGGCTTTCGAAACTCGCAAACAGGCTCTCCGCCTCTTTCTGCGAAAGCTTGCGGCCTAATTTATTGCTAGCTTGCTCTAGTTCATGAGCAATACCTGATTCGTAACTAGCAATCACATTAAGTACTTCTGAATATAGGGTCTCACGGATATTGGTTTTCGTTGCCAGGTTTAAAACTTTTTTATATTCAGTCGCGTTTTCATGAAAAATGCTTTGATATATGAGGTTAGTAAAGCGTCCATACGTCCATTTATTGACCTCTACATACTTATCCAATGCATCGGTGAACTGACGGCGGTAGTTTTCTTCTTGCAGAGCAGAGACAAGGTAATTTTCATCACGCTGATTTATAAACTTGGTATGACCACCAGCGCGCTCGGCCATTACATCCAAGACAATATCCAGCAGACGTGAACGCAAAAGGCGTGCGGGCTCACTTTCTGTTAGTAACATTCCCAGGTTTAGTACAGCTCGAAAACTGAACAAACCCAACACACTTGTTTTGGTACCGTCATTGATGTCGGTACCACTTATTACCCCTTTGAATTTTCTTAATTTTTTACCTTTTAAAATTTGATAACCGTTGCTTTTTAATTCGTCTTCATGGCTGGCAAGATAACGTTCAATAGTACGGCCAGTAACCTCATAAAGTGACACTTCCTAGGCCTTGGTAAATACCGTTTCCCCTTCAAAGGTCACACCGCCCAAACCTAAGTGCTGCTCGGCTTGTTGCAGTGCGTAGCGGTTGTTAAGGATATTTTGGCGGTCATGTGATGATGCAGTTAGGTCTTTAGCCATGCTACATACTCCTTAACCCATTGTCGTGACAGAATTAGCACAGCGCTTTTCATTCCCAAAGGGGGTGGTATAAAAGCGCTGTTCTATGCCGTAAACCAACAATTTCAAGTCTTCATCAGTTGATATTTCAAACTTTTGATTCTGTTGGTCGAATTTAAGTTTTTGCTCGCAGTATCCATCTATGTATTCAAGCATATTGGTTTTATCATCGACTGACATTCCGTCCAGTGTTTTCATTGCAAGACCAATTCGTTTTCGATTTGGCTTTGAAACTTTTTCAACGCTGTAATTGTTGCTCAGTTCTATAAATGACTCGTCTAAGAACTGTTCAACTTCTTCTTTTGTCGCTTCCTTGTACAGTTCATCTATGCCTTTAAATATACTTGAAATTGTTGCCAGGTTTTTGAATATCAAAGTATCTGCTGCTTTGAAATACACTGCATCAGGTAAGGCATTAATTACCAAGCGCGTTTGACTTTTTTCAAGCTCAGCCGTTTCACCAAACACCAGTGTTTTGCGCTTAACAAAAAGGCTAGGGGTTATTTTTTGAAAATAAAAATCATCGCCCTGAATAGCAAATAAATAGGCAATTTTTGAAAAATTATCTTTAGATAAGTCATCGTAGTCTTTTGAATCGAATACCTTCTGCAAAAGGTCAATACAGAACGCTTGGCTGCTAAAGCTTTCAATTTTGAACCATGCATCTTCATCGAGGTTATGGTCTGGGTTGTATGGCACACAGGTAGTTAAATCGACGGTAACTGAATCAAATAGAGATTGATTGGAAACTAATTTAAAAATGCGTTTTTTTGCTCTTGTTTTTATGTGTGCCAGTATATGGTTCATCATTATTCTTGCTCGATAAAAGTATAATTATTAATTCGATAAGCCAACGATATTTGAATGTCATCAGGCTTTTTATAGCGCGCTTTACTAATCAGAAAAATAGCTGTGCCGTTTTTAGTTGTGATGTTGTAAAACTCATAACCAAACAATAAAAACAGTGGATTAAAGTAGAGTGCCTGCGACAGGAAAGTGAATATGAACAACACCCCATACACAAACCACAGGGTTTCCCAGTTGCCTATGCTCAACGCCACAAAAAAGTAGCCCAAATAGCTAGGTAGAAAGCTGTTGTTGGCATGTTCAATACTGATAACTTCACCCGCTTTGAACTCGTCTTTACCTAAGTATTTACTTAGCCAAATGCTCAATCCCGTCGATAGAATGGGAATTGTCAAATAAAACAAATAAGAGACTGCGTTCGGAAGTTTAACTGTCCAACTTAAACAATCCAGACCACCGAATAATTGGCCCATCGTGATTCCTTTCTGCACCAAAAAGATAATCACCAGTAGTGATGTGGCATTGGCGGTGAGTAAGACCCGAAACGCAGTATTAATCATTTTACTGTTACCTGGCCGTTCATTAGCATGGGAAGAAGCCAGTCTCGGAGAGCTATTAGCTCTCTATTTTCGAGGCTTCGCTCAAATATCATTTTGTTGTAATTCGTAACGATCTCATCATACTTTTTGAGCAAATCCGAAGTTGGATAAGCAAGTGTCAGTGAATGCAAATCGTTTTTTGTGATAGAGCCAAAGGTTGTACCTTCGGAGTTTCGACGGTCAAAAATCTGTTTGAAATACTTCATCACATAAAACAGAAAACCGTCAGAGCCAGTTTTGCTATTTAATGCTGCTAAACTTCGACCAATACAGCAGTCGGTATTAGCAATATTCATATCACCTACTGGTGCACGAACGCTTAATAATATGTCGCCTTTCTTTGCCATGCGGCCAGGCGCTGTCGTGTACTGGCGTGTGGTAGGGAACAACCAACAGTAGCGTGACGGTGGTACGGCTGAGGCCGGTTTCACGCATCACATCGCTAATGCGCATTTTTCTCTCACCCATTAATCGGGCCATGTGGCAGCGGATCATGCTCTCTCCACGGTGTTTTCTCAACCATAAAATGGGGACTTTATTACTGTTGCTTACCCTACCACTATTATGATTATTCTCAACTTATTTGAGTTAAAACCAAATAATTGAGCATATTTGTTATTCGTTCGATGCTGGCTGTTGGTACGCTGGCAATTTACGGGAATACTGACTTTGCGCTGTGGTCGGTTGCTTCCTCACTGATCTGTTAAGTTCAGTTAGGAGTTTGCCCCAAAAGCCCAAGGGGTAAGAGGTGTGTTACAACACCTGAAGTGCGAGGCAAAGAATGAATGTGAAACTATAACTTCTTTATCTGATTAAAAATGAAAATATAGTTTCACTTTGACCTGTTTGACCATATCAAATAGTCACTTTACTCAAAATAAAAAGTGAAGCTATACTTTCACTATCTAAATATTTAAGAAAATATAGTTTCACTATGAATACCATCAAATCAACAGCAAAACGCACCGCTGTCGTTTTTCCAAAGCACAAAAAGGTGTTAAGCATCCTGGGCGAGAACTTAACTCTGGCGATGAAGCGACGCGGCATTACCCAAGAAATGCTGCACGAAAGAACGGGGCTGTCTAAACCAACGTTACGAAAAATCCTAAAGGGCGATCCTTCCGTTTCGCTTGGTCACTATGTCAACGTATTAGCCTGTTTAGGTCTCTTGGAAGACCTGGCCAAAGTCGCCTTTGATGACGAGCTGGGAAGAAAGCTGCAAGACATCCAATTGCTGAAAAAAAAATAAGAGTGTCGCATTATGGAAATCTACGTTTATGCTGATTGGACTGAGTCAACCGACTCGATATTAGTTGGCGCATTACGATCGTCAGAAATTAGAGGCAAAGAACATTTTAGCTTTAGTTATGACGAGACATGGCTAACTTCCGATTATGTTCGCCAAATTGACCCCTCTTTAAAACTATTCGTTGGCGAACAACACGCGCAGGGCGATAAGAATTTCAAAACATTTCTCGACTCATGCCCTGATCGCTGGGGCCGATTGTTAATGCAACGCAGAGAAGCAGTGATTGCCAGACAAGAAAAACGGCGAGCAAAAAACCTATACGAGACGGATTACTTATTAGGTGTTCACGATTCATTTCGCATGGGAGCGCTGCGCTTTTGTACATCGCCAACGGGTCCATTTTTAGACGATAGCCATGAGCTGTCAGCACCCGCAATAACCAGCTTACCCGAGCTACAACATGCCGCCAACAAAATCGAAGAAACTCCGGATTTAGATAATCCAGATTATCTGAAATGGCTCAATATGCTGATCTCACCGGGTTCCTCACTAGGTGGGGCCAGGCCAAAGGCGTCAATAAGAAATCACGATGATAGTTTGTGGTTAGCCAAGTTTCCTAGTCGTCACGATGATTACGATATTGGCTTGTGGGAATTCGTTGTTTATCAAATGGCCGTAGAGTCTGGCATCGAAATGGCTGAGTCAAAAGTTGAAGCCATTGGCAGACATCATATTTTTTTAACAAAAAGGTTCGACCGTACCGAAGCGGGGAATCGGCTACACTTCAGCTCTGCGATGACTCAACTAGAATACTTTGATGGTGAGGATGAAGGGGCAAGTTACTTAGAGCTGGCTGAGTTTCTGATCCAACACGGCTCGAATACTCAGGCAGATCTTGAACAACTTTGGGCCAGAATACTATTTAATATCATGGTATCTAATTGTGATGATCATCTTAGAAATCATGGGTTCATTCTGGAGCCCTCTGGTTGGCGACTATCTCCTGCTTACGATATCAATCCTATGTTATACGCCACTGGTCTACACCTTAATATTGATGACGTAAGCAACGCGCTTTCGATTGACTTAGCATTTGACGTTGCAGAGTATTTTCACGTTACTGAAAGTAAAACCAAGGCCATCTACCAAAGATTGTTAAAAGCCGTTTCACAATGGGAGGTTCTTGCCCAACAAGCAGGCATCAGCAAAGAAGAAAGGGAGCTATTGAGGGACTGCTTTATACTCGACTAGAACCTATTACCCCCGTAAATTGTATAAATCGTCGTTTAACTGGTGACTATTAAGATTAAGCTGATAAATCATTTATCCCCCACAAAATTCATTTACTTGTAAAAGATTCATACTTACAGATCCAGAATACTAATTACTTCCCCACACCATCAGTAAACACGTTAAACACCGAAAAACTTAGTGATACCAGTAAGCCCCTCACCTCTCACCCATAGATAAATTTTTATTCTTTATATACATCCGGGCGCAGATATACATAATAAATACGATAATTTATACCTATCATAATTAAACTGTATAAATCTCGGCAGTTTCTATCCACATCACCAATGATGTCGAAAACAATTATCGTTCTTCAACCGATTTTTAAAAATCTAACCGCTACTTGTTGACCTTCGCAATACTAAATAAAATACAAACTTCCCCACCAACACCGGAACCTGAATGTTAAAAATAATATTGATGCTCACAGGAATATTATCGTTGATATCGGGTATTGCTGGTATTTTCCTGCCGCTGGTGCCAACTACGCCATTTATTTTGTTGTCTGCGGTTTGTTTTGCCCGTTCGAGCAAGAGGGCGCATCAGTGGTTGATGAACCATCGAGTTTTTGGGCGGATTATCCATAACTGGGAGCAACATCGGGGGATTGAAGCCGGGCATAAAAAGCGGGCGATGATTGCGACGGTTATTAGTTTTGCTATCAGTATTTATCTGGTGCCGATAGTGGCGGTGAAAATACTACTGGTGGTGATGTGTATGGGTGTGTTGTATGGGCTTTCTCGCCTGACCGTTATCCCGCCTCGCTAATTAAAAGCAGCTTATTTCCAGCCCTTCCTTTCATCACACATTGAACATTTCGTTACAGATAACTGTCAGTAAATATATTTAAATCAGGTACTTAAAGGACGTTCATTTTAATAGTCTGTTAATATTGTGGCTCAAATAAAACTTGTTTTTTAAGGAGTTTGCAATGAAATGGATTAAAGGAACGTTAGTTTTCATTGGCTTGGTGGTTATCTGGGGGGCTGTTAGCGCCTATGGCGGATTAAGTGGCTGGTGGTTGTCATCCGTTGCGCCGTCTGGTGATCGTCAGGCCTTTGTCTCTGTGATTGAAGAAAAAATGATCGCGTCTCATCAAGGTAGTATTGCGGTCGTTCTGCTTGAAGATGGCAGTGTGATCTATGAAAAATTCTCGACCGAGAAAGAAGCAATAGATGAGAACACCGTGTTTCCGCTGGCGTCCATGAGTAAATTTTTTAGTGCTTATGGTGTTATTCAGTTAGCTAATGCGGGAAAAATTAGTTTAGATCAGCCGATTACTGACTATCTCACTCGCTGGCAATTACCCAAGAGCGAATTTGATAACAGCAAAGTAACTATACGTCAGTTGTTATCCCACACCGCTGGATTGACCGACGGGCTGGGATTTGGTGATTATCAGGCAGAAGAAACCGTCCCCTCACTGGAAGCTTCATTATCAAACCCACGGGCATCACAAGGTACGAAAACCATTGTCGTTGGAAAAGAACCTGGCACTGAATGGGCTTATTCTGGCGGTGGATATTTGATCCTGGAGCTTATTATTGAAGAAGTGTCGGGTATGTCGTTCAGCGACTGGATGCAGCAAACCGTCTTTAATCCTCTGGAGATGAAACAGAGCAGTTATCACTATCTGGGGGATTTATCGCACGTTGCTACGTCTTACGACAAATCGGGCAATCCCGCGCCTTATTATCGTTACGCCTCCAATGCAGCAACGGGCTTGTCAGCCAGCGCAGCGGATTTAACCCTGTTTGCAAAAGCGCTGATCAATCAGGTGCACCAGGCCAGCACGAAAACATTACGTGAGCCGCTTGGTTACACCGCAGGTGCAGCCATCTGGGGAGCTGGCGCTATGTTATATGCCCCTACTACCGGTGGAGATGTCGTATTTGGTCACGATGGTTCCAATGACCCGGCTATTAACAGTACGTTACGCATTAATCCGGACAATGGCGATGCCATTATCGTATTGACGACTGGCGGCGATCATCTGGCATCAGCTCTGGCTTATGAGTGGACCTTGTGGCAAACGGGCTATCCGGATTTTCTATCCTTTAACAAAGCGTTAGCGAGTACTGTTTTACCCACGGGTATTGGTGCATTTTTTATTTTGTTGGGCGTAATCGTTATGTTCAGACGGAAACAGAAGTAGCATTGATTTTCGAAAGCCTTTCCGGCAAGTGAACATCATTGAGGTTCACTTGCCTTCATCCTCATTATCATTCCCTTTTCCTCCAGCATTACTTTTATTTTTTCGTTGTTCTTGTTTGGCTTTTTCAACATTTTTAAATACCGGCGGCGGGATGGGAAAAATCGAAATAAGTGGAAACAAGGCAAGTATTAAAAACGCAGCCTTCGGCATGCCCTTTGCCCATCGCACCAACAAAAACAAACCGACGATAACAGCACAGACGCCGATAAAAACACTGATATAAACCAGTAGCGCTATAGAGGCATGCGCAGCTAACCATTCATCCATAAAAATAAACTCTTTTAAAATCATACTGTTTGAATGGTGGCGGTATATCGCTATTTCAATGTTTGCAATATGACAGGCATATCCTTTCTTTGAATGGTTTATCAACTTTGCGATCAAGGCACTGGTTCAATAAGAGTAATCCACCGGTAAGAGTGCATACTGGTGAAGCGGCAACAATTACGGTTAGTGTTAAGTCATTAAGGTATGTTTGACGTTAGCGTAAAACCAAAATCAATCGTGTTCATCGATGCTCACACAGTAATAATTAGCCGCAGAGCTAAGATTTAGTGGGGAATAATGCGTAATTCTGACTGGATTGATTCGCATCAAAGGTAAGAGTAAAGGTAATAGTGAAGTGGCATATTTTTGTTTACGAGAAACTTTTTATTGAACAAAATGTCATTTATCCGGTCATGTTAAAAGTACCGTTGAAATTCGGGGAGCCACGAGCTTATGCCAAAGTCATTATTTTTAGCATTAGTCTGCGTCATTGCCGTTGTTGCAGGCGCTTTTTATGCTGCTGGAAGCATCGTATTAACCGCGATGAGTGTTTTGTCGATCGTGATGCTGTTTGCATTCACGACGATTCGGGAAGATCAAAACATTGAAGGCGAATCCTTTAACGAGCCAGGAAAGGTGACAACGCCAGCGATGTTAGCAGCCGTTACGCATGAAGCGATAAAGCCAACGTCCGATGAAAACAATAGTCCGGAACAACCGCTGGATGGAAGCCATTTTATCGACAGTGGTAATATTATTGATGGCGGCCCGTTTTAGCCTCGTTTTATTCCCGTTTTAGCCCTATTTTTAGAGTTACAACGTGCATTTGGGTCTGTCGATTTAACCTGCGCACCATTGTAAGTATAAAGCTCTGTTACGTGCTTCAAGCACTATTGAGCGCATAAACCCAGGCTTCAACCTGTTCATCAGGTGTTAGTGAGGCCTGTATCAACACACGCTGATAATCTTCACCTTCCAGTTCATCTAACATCGCCAAAATTGCTGGCATATTCGGCGATGAAAACACGTAACCTTCGACGATATCAGCCTGATCATCCGGAATAATCCCCGGGCATCCGTGTTCAGCGCCCCAACCTTGATACACCAGTTTTCCTCGCGTTGTTGCGACCTTCCACTGACCGGGCTCATTCTCCAGTCGAAAATGATTAACGCCACCCGGCACCAGGGTGCCATATAAAAAAATATGGGATGTCATATAAATTAATATCCTGTGTGTTCGCGTCATGAGAGTGACAGCTCTACAGATTACCGTTCTATGAATTGCTTAAAGCCGAGTTTGCATCGGTAACTCGCATTGTGGTTATACCATGATTTTTCACATCCACAGGTAACACGCCATACTTCGCTTTAAAACATCGGGTGAAATGACCCGGGTGATTAAATCCAGCCTGATATAACGCAGTGGTTACATCACTCCCTTTTGTCAGCAGTTTATAAGCTTGTGTCAGGCGAACATTGAGCAGCCATGCAGACGGGCTTTCGTCCAGCATTTCTTTGAACAGTCTTTGTAGCGAGCGTTCACTAATATTCAGCAGATCAGCCAGATTACTGGCTTTAAAACTTGCCTGATTGCAGTGTTGTTCGATTAACGTCAGGGCTCTTTTCATCAGATTATCCCGACGAGACAGCGTTGACGTTGAATCACCAGGTTCCTGCATTACAGGTAATAATCCATGAACCGTTAACAGCAATTGAGCAATATCAAATGGTTTTTTCATCACCATCGTTGCCCCCGCAGCCAGAGCAAGATTAATAGCTTGTTGCTCCGTTTCCGCCGTTAACACCACGACTGTAGGTGGCTGCGAGGCAAGCGCTGATAGTTGCTCAAGCATGGTATTTATCACCCTGCCCTGCACATACAGATCCGTAATAATAATCGACGGCGTGTCTGTTAAGCAGTGCTGTAATGCCTGTTCCAGATCAGACATCACGGTAACGCGGGTAAATGTCGATAATGTTCGATGCAGAAAAGCGCCCAGCTCAAGGGATTCTTCAATAATCAGTACCTGTGCTCTGGTCGTTTGCTGTGACAGAACCGGTATACGCCCTTGTTGATTTAAATGCTCAAGTTGTCGCTCTCCCGCTCCCTGAGCAGGCCCGCATACGGTATCAATGTCGCAATATCGTAGTCGGAGTTCAAAGTCTCCTATGGCTAAATCAGTGTTTTCATCAATGCTGACACGTCCACCAGCCAGCTGTGCCAGATGATCAAGTAAATCCAGTACCGCTGGTTCTGGTATACCGGGTAAACCCGAAAAGGAAATGTTCAAACCGCCAGCCTGGTAAACTGAACTCACATGAATACAAGCACCCGATGGTGGAGCTAACTCAATTAGTGCTTTAAAAAAGGTTTGAAACCAGAGATCGAGTGCCAGCTCATGGTGAGTCACACTCAGTGTATTAAACTGCCAGTCTATTGCTATGCGCCTGACCGTCAGTAAAGGTTGATAACAAATCAGGTATTTGGTGATTTCATCCTCAAGCGGGATAGTTGCCAGTCTTCTTTCCATTGTTTACATCTGTCGTCAGTGTGTCAGTGATTGTCGGCCTGGTGAAAGTGATTAATTTCGTATTCGAGATAATTTGATTGTCTTTTCAATGCAACTGGAGGTAATCATGAAAAAGGCAACGTCTTCTTTACTACTGGCCCTGGCAACTACATTTTCTTGTATCAGCACAGGCGTTTCAGCCCAGCAAAATGATGCTACTGGCTACGTCGGCGATATTTTCTATCGCGCCAATGCTACCGAGCAACGTGTTTATTTTCGTTTAAATGTCGCTGCCGCAAATCTTGCACCTTGCATGGCTGACCAGGATATCACCTGGGATTTACCATTGAATTCTCAAGTCACTGATTATATGCATAAAGTAGTTTTAAAATCCCGCGAAGAACAGAAGGAAATTCGCATCATGGGTTCAGACGATATCTGTAATCAGGAAGGTGTTCAAACCGGCGATACCGTATTCGAACTGGTGCCGAACTGGAATCCAGCGCCATAAATAAAAATCGCTACTGTCAGACATTTCAGGCTGTTTACAAACCTGGTGAGTGCAACCGCTTGTCAGCAGCCTGAAACCCCGGCGACCTAAACCGGGGTTTCTTTTCAAGATGATTAAACACAATAGTTAGTGCTAAATAACACGCTTAGTTGAATGGATTCGTGCCCATCATCAATTCATCGCGATTAAGCACACCGTCATTGTCGTAATCCATGTAATCCGTCGCGGCATCACAGGTTGGTGGACGATACCAGGGGCCGTGTTCAAAGGTGTGGTTTTGCTCTACATAGTCAAGCTGCCAGCAATACACGGTTGTTGGTAATCCTAACCAGTCCCAATGCGATGTAATCTGAATCACCGGGCCAATATCCTGGATTGCTGTCATATCCATCCCTAATCCCATTAATCCGGCTTTATCGGCTAACGCACTCAAATCGGTTATCGGGTTCTGCCCTCCGTCAACAAAGACAAGATTAGGCATATTGTTCAGCAATGACA
Organism: Alteromonadaceae bacterium; assembly: GCA_965656875.1. Classification (GTDB taxonomy): domain Bacteria; phylum Pseudomonadota; class Gammaproteobacteria; order Enterobacterales; family Alteromonadaceae; genus CBFHMJ01. Next base: position 67,632 of record CBFHMJ010000018.1, on the reverse strand, counting down.
GATCCGTTAAACCAACATTAGGTAGTGCGATGTCTTTCAGTCCGGTGAAACCAGTAATTAAACTGACATCCATTATCGGATTACCAACCAGAATCAACACTTCCAGATTCGTCAAACCTGTAATCGGGGTGAGATCTGCAACCTGATTGTCATAAATAATCAGATTTTTCAGCGTCGTTAAGCCTGATAATGGTGTTAAGTCAGCAACCTGATTCATACCAATGTCCAGATGTTCGAGTGCGATAAACTTATCCAGCCCACCCAGCGAGGTGATGTTCTGCATATGACAGTTAATCGTTGTGACCTGGCTGGCAAACTCATACATATTCATCATGACTTCATTGTTAATACAGTTATGCAGGTTCATATCTGTAAGCGCCATTAGTGCATCGTGAATATAAGAATCCCCACCCGGTAACTGACCATCATTCACTCCGTCACCGTCCGTGTCGATCAATACCGGGTTGAACTCCATTGAATAGACTTCGTCCATATTCGGCAGGCCATCACCGTCATAGTCTTCCCAGTCGTTAATCGAATCACAAGCCGGTTTATACCAGGGTGAGTGCAGGAAGGTATTATTCTTCTCAATATACTCATATTGCCAGCACTGACCATTGTGTGGCAGCCCTAACCATTCCCAGGTACGAGATTGCGTCATCAGCGCAGCAAAATCACGCAGCGGAATGAATTCCAGCCCTAATCCTTTCAGGGCGGTTAAACCACTCAATCCACTAATATCCATCACCGGATTATTACCCGCGTCCAGGAACTCTAACGCCGTAAACGCCGCCACAAAATTCAAATCAGTCAGGCCAACATCCGGAAGAGCCAGCTCACGTAGATGAATCATGCTGTTGATCGGTGAAAGGTCAGTCACAGGCAAATCACCCAGGATAAGGATCTCCATTGCAGTCAGATTGCCAATCGGTGCCAGGTCCGTAATACCGTGATTGCTATACAGGTGCAGTTCTTTGAGTGTCGTTAGTCCGGTAATCGGCGTTAAATCACTGATCATATTCATTGAAAAATTAAGCGTTTGCAGACCAACAAAGCGCTCTAATCCTTCCAGGCTGGAAATACTGCGACTCATACAATCCAGCGTTTTCAATTCACTGGCCATTACATAATTGTTAGTCATGATCTGCTCATTAATACAAGTATGTAACTGATAGTCAGTGATAAACGCCAGTGCATCATGGATATAGGAATCACCGCCCGGGAACATACCATCCTGAACACCATCACCATCGGTATCAAACAATACCGGGTTGAACTCACCGCCATATATTTCGTCCATATTTGGCAAGCCGTCACCATCGTAATCCATCCAGTCCTGAGATGAATCACAGTACGGACGATAGAAAGGAGGATAGGTGAACGTGTGATTTTGCTCGATATACTCTAACTGCCAACAGAAGGTATTACCCGGCACATCTAACCATTCCCAGGTTTGAGTGGTATACAGAATCGGCGCGAGATCCTGAACTTGTGTCATACCCAGGCCTAAAGCCTTCAGATTAGAAAATTGCGCAAGTGCTGATATATCCGTTACAGGATTCATGCCTGCGTCAATCATCGTTAACTGTGTCAAACCCGCTAACATGCTCAGATCGGTAAAACCATTAGACGGCAAAGCAATTTCAGTCAAATTAGTCAGAGACTGAATTGGTGTAATATCACCAATCGGATTGTCACCCAGATATAAGCGCTTGATCGTTGCCTTTCCTGTCAGGCTTCCAATATCGGAGATGGTGTTCCCCCACAACTGCAATTCTTCAAGCTGTTGCAAGGTAGCCAGCGACGAAATGTCACCGATCATATTCCCTGACAGTTCAAGGTAAGTCAGACCAATAAATGCCTCCAGTCCAGTAATTGAATAAATACCCTGTCCCGGGCAACTCAATGTTGTTAATTCACTGGCCAGCATGTAGTTGTTAGTCATAATGAGATTGTTAATACAGTTATATAATCCTGGGTCAGCAATCATCATAAGCGCATCATGAATGTAGGTATCGCCACCCGGTAGCTGACCGTCATTCACGCCATCACCATCGGTATCAATCAACACCGGATTGAACTCACCATTACTGTATATTTCGTCCATGTTCATCAGACCATCGCCGTCATAATCATTCCAGTCTTCAGAGCTGTCACACATGGGTGGGCGATTGAACGGAGGGTAGGTAAAAGTATGATTCTGGCCGATAAAATCGAGTTGCCAGCAATAGCTATCAGGCGGTACACCCAGCCACTCCCAGGTGTGCGGCTGTTCAAGCAATGGCGCCAGATTTTTCAAACCAGTCCATTCCAGCCCCAGCCCTTTCAGCGCACCGTGTTGTGCAATCGCGCTAATATCCGTTAATGGATTTGTGCCAGCGTCAATGAACTCCAGCGACGTCAACGTTGCGAGTACGTTCAGATCCGTCAGGCCTGCATCAGGCAAACCGATATCACGTAATCCGGAAATACTGGTTAGCGGCGTTAAATCAGTGACGGGGTTTTGTGAAAATATCGCAACTTGCAAACCTGACAATGATGAAAGTGGCGTTAAATCAGTGATTTGATTGCCCATCATAATGACATCTGTCAGATTAGGTAGCGTACTGACAGGCGTGATATCTGCCAACATATTCTGAGATAAATCAATCATGGTCAGCCCGGTAAACTGCTCCAGTCCATTTAAGCTGTATATGCCATTGGCATAACACATCAATGAAGTCAGTTGGGAAACCATCGTATAGTTGTTTTGTAGCGCGGTATTGTTAATGCAATTATGTAACTGAAAGTCAGTTACTTGCATCAGTGCATCGTTAATGGGTAAATCTTGTGCAGGTAAAGACTGTGTATATTGCACAGGTAGAATGTTGTTATCTTTTCGATGTTGTTTCAGCGTCGAAATCCATTCGGGTAATCCGGTGTTAGCCGGTTTAAGTTGCTGCTGTTTTTTATAATCGTACCAGGCGGTATTACTGTTTGCCTGGTTAGCTTTCACTGGTGTCAGTGTGTGTGTCTGGCTTGCTGGTATCGAATCAATTCCCGCAAATGATGCCCCGGAAAGTGTCGCCATTAAACCAGGAATGACCGTGTACAACGCTAGCTTTTTCATACTGTGACTCCTTTTCTGGTTCAAGATTGCTACTCATCCACCATAGAATGGTGAGCTGGCATTACTACTTCCATAACGTTCAGTCTTGAAATCCTTCCCGACCGCTCTCTCTGCTCTTGTGAATACTTATCGACCAATTGATGAATAAATAAACACCCAAAAAAGGTAACAATTTTTCTTGAGTACAGGAATACAGTTTGTGGTTCACCTCAGTTTATATAACGCATATGGGCCACTTTTATTTTCATAAGATATAAAAAAACCGGGCTACTTATTACAAAGTAGCCCGGTTTCTAAAGACTCAGAAATCGAAAAATCAGTCGTTATTTACTTCTTCTTTTTCGCTTTTGGGTTAGGTAAATCAGTGATTGAACCTTCAAAAATTTCTGCTGCAAGGCCAATTGATTCGTTCAATGTTGGGTGAGCATGAATTGTCAGACCGATGTCTTCAGCGTCAGCGCCCATTTCGATAGCAAGGCCGATTTCGCCCAGCATTTCACCCGCATTGATACCCACAATAGCACCACCAAGAATACGACCATTTTCTTTATCAAAGATAAGCTTAGTCATACCTTCAGTACGTGCTGATGCGATTGCGCGGCCAGAAGCAGCCCACGGGAATGTCGCTGTTTCGTAATTAAGAGCTTGTTCTTTTGCTTCTTTCTCAGTAACACCAACCCATGCAATTTCAGGATCAGTATAAGCAATTGAAGGAATGCATTTAGGTTCGAAGAAGTGTTTTTTGCCAGCAATGACTTCAGCAGCAACATGACCTTCGTGAACAGCTTTGTGAGCAAGCATTGGCTGACCAACCAGATCACCAATAGCAAAGATGTGATTCACGTTGGTACGCATTTGCGTATCAACATTAATGAAGCCACGCTCATCAACCGCAACACCCGCTTTATCTGCATCAACCAGGTTGCCGTTAGGACGACGACCAACAGCAACAAGAATACGGTCATAACGTTGTGGCTCAGCAGGTGCTTTTTTGCCTTCAAAGGTTACATATAAACCGTCATCTTTCGCTTCAACCGCAACAACTTTCGTTGAAAGCATCACGTTGAAACGATCTTTATTGAATTTGTTGTATGCACGTACAACGTCTTTATCAGCCGCAGGCACTAACTGATCAGCAAACTCAACAACGCTAACGTTAGAACCTAGCGCACTGTATACCGTGCCCATTTCAAGACCGATAATACCGCCACCGATTACCAACATTTGCTCTGGAACATCTTTAAGTTCAAGCGCACCCGTTGAATCCATCACACGCGGATCATCAGATGGGATAAATGGAAGATTTACCGGCTCAGAACCAGCCGCGATGATAGCGTTATCGAACGTGATAGTAGTCGTTTCATCACCTTCAACAATTAATTTGTTGCTACCGGCGAACTTACCGTAACCGTTAACAACCTTAACTTTACGCATTTTAGACATGCCATCCAGGCCACCTGTTAGCTGGCTGATAACTTTGTCTTTCCATGAACGAACTTTATCAAGATCAATCTCTGGTGTGCCAAATGTCACACCGTGGTCAGCCATTGCTTTAGCATCATCGATTACTTTAGCAACGTGTAGTAGTGCTTTTGATGGGATACAACCTACATTAAGACAAACACCGCCTAATGTTTTACGACTTTCTACAAGAACTACATCTAATCCTAAATCAGCTGCACGGAATGCGGCAGAATAGCCTCCCGGACCAGCTCCTAATACAACAACCTGAGTCTTAATCTCGTTGCTCATGATAACCTCTGATTTATCTTTCCTGGCCACTCACCCCTGTGAGTGTCTGCGCTCTAAAATGGTCTTGACCCTGATACGGCATCAAACCGTTGGTCAAAAGGCGGCTAATTCTAGCAATAATGAAAAATTATGTCGCCCTGAATTCCTCGTTACAGAGCAGCTATTTAGCTGCCCTTCACGGTATTACAATACTAGTTTTCTGATATCTGACAGAATGCCGCTCATGTGTACGGAGAAACGAGCTGCAACAGCACCATCAATTACACGGTGATCATAGGATAACGATAGCGGCAGCATTAACTTCGGCTGGAAGGCTTCGCCATCCCACTTCGGTTTAATTTCGCTTTTCGATACGCCAAGAATCGCTACATCCGGTGCATTTACGATTGGTGTAAATGCCGTACCACCGATACCACCCAGACTGGAAATCGTGAAACAACTACCCTGCATATCCGCAGCCGTTAGTTTGCCATCACGCGCTTTACCGGAAATAACTTTAAGTTCTTCAGATAGCTCGTAAATGCCTTTCTTATCAACGTCGCGAACAACCGGAACCACCAGGCCATTCGGCGTATCAACCGCAATACCCAGGTGAATGTATTTCTTCATGATCAAGTGTTCACCATCTTCGGATAATGAAGAATTGAACACTGGGAAGGCCGCTAATGTTTTAGCAACGGCTTTCATGATGAAAACCAGAGGTGTGATTTTCAGATCAGATTTCTGCTTCGCCAGCGATGCATTTTCCTGCTTACGGAATGCTTCAAGCTCTGTGATATCAGCTTCATCGAACTGTGTTACATGTGGGATCGTTACCCAGTTACGATGTAGATTTGGTCCGGAAATCTTTTGAATACGTGTTAGTTTCACTTCTTCAATTTCACCGAACTTCGAGAAATCAACTTTTGGTGGAGCAATCAACTGCAAGCCACCAGCACCACCAGCGATATTAGTTGTGGCCGTCGCCTTAGGACGAGACAACTCATATTTCACGTATTTCTGAATATCTTCTTTTAGAATACGGCCTTTACGACCAGAACCTTCAACTTTAGTGATATCAACACCAAACTCACGAGCCAGACGGCGCACTGACGGTGACGCATAGACAGTTCCTGAACGTTTTCTTTCACCTGCTGACGGGTGATGAGGAACTGGTGACGATTTTGGTTTTGCATCTGAATCGACCGCTTTTTCAGGCGCTGGTGCAGGCGCTGCTTTTGGTGCTGCTGGTGCCGGAGCTGGTGCAGCCTCGCCACTGGTCACAGCCAGTTCAACGATCACATCACCCTGACCAACTTTGTCACCCACCGCAACCGTAACGCTGACAATCGTGCCAGATTCAGGCGCTGGAACATCCATCGTTGCTTTATCGGTTTCCAGTGTGATCAGCCCGTCTTCTTTTTCAACGGTGTCGCCCGCTTTAACGATGACGTCGATCACGTCAACTTTATCTTCAGTGCCAATGTCCGGCACCGCAACCGATAAGGTTGTTGACGTTGTTGAGCTTGCTGGCGCAGGTGCAGAGGCTGGTTCAGCATCTGCTGTTGGCGCTGCGGCAACCGCTTCTGGAGCCACCTCTTCTGATGCAGAGGATGCTGCACCAGCGGCTGCCATAATAACAATCAATGAACCTTCAGAGACTTTGTCGCCTACAGCGACTTTAATCTCCTGGACCGTTCCAGCCGCCGGGGCTGGAATGTCCATAGATGCTTTGTCAGATTCAACCGTAATTAGTGAATCTTCAGGCTCAACGGTATCACCTGGTGCCACACAAAGCTCAATAACTTCTACTTCATCCCCACCAACGTCCGGGACTAAAACTTCTGTTAGATCAGTCATAAATAACTCCTGCTCCCGGATTATGCGTACAGTGGGTTTTGCTTATCAGGGTTGATATCAAAACGTTCAATCGCTTTTGCAACCACACTGCGTTCAATCGTACCTTCGTTTGCTAATTCAGTCAGTGCTGCAATGACGATGTATTTATAGTCAACTTCGAAGTGATGACGAAGATTACAACGACTGTCTGAACGGCCGAAACCATCAGTACCCAGCACACGGAAGTTTGCTGGAACCCATGCACGAACCTGATCGGCATAAAGCTTGATGTAGTCAGTCGCTGCAATAGCAGGGCCTTTATTTTGACTCATCACTTTAGTGATCCACGGTTGTTGTGGCTCTTGTTCCGGGTGAAGCATATTCCAGCGCTCAGTCGTTTGACCGTCGCGTGCTAATTCGTTAAACGAGGTCACACTGTAAACCGTTGAATCAACATTAAATTCTTCAGCCAGTGTTTTCGCCGCCATACGGACATGTTGCAGAATACTGCCACTACCCATTAACTGAACCTGACCAACTGATTTGTCTGCATTCACTTTTTCAAGTTCGTACATGCCTTTCAGAATGCCTTCTTCACTGCCTTCCGGCATTGCAGGCTGCACATAGTTTTCATTTAGAACTGTCAGGTAATAGAAAATGTTTTCTTGTTCCAGATACATACGATCCAGACCATTCTTAACGATAACCGCAACTTCATAACCATAAGTTGGGTCATACGTCAGACAATTTGGCACAGTGCCGAAGTGAACATGGCTATGACCATCCTGGTGTTGTAAACCTTCACCATTAAGCGTTGTACGTCCTGAGGTACCACCGACAAGGAAACCACGCGCCTGGCTATCACCCGCAGCCCAGACAAGATCGCCCACACGTTGGAAACCAAACATTGAATAGTAAATGTAGAATGGAATCATTGGCTCATCGTTTAATGAATACGATGTTCCGGCAGCAACCCAGCTCGCCAGAGCGCCCAGTTCATTAATACCTTCCTGAAGAACCTGACCTTTTTCGTCTTCACGGTAGTAAGCAACCTGATCGGCATCCTGAGGCGTATATTTTTGCCCTTGATTAGAGTAGATACCCACCTGACGGAATAAGCCTTCCATACCAAATGTACGAGCTTCATCTGGAATAATTGGAACGATGCGTTTACCCACTTTCTTATCTTTTAACAGCACAGACAGCACACGCACAAAGGCCATTGTCGTACTGATTTCACGATCACCTGAACCTTTAGTGACTGCTTCGTACGCTTTAAGTGTTGGGAATTCCAGATCTTTTGATGTCGCAATACGACGTGTTGGCAAGTAACCGCCCAACGCTTCACGGCGACGCTTAATGTACTTAGCTTCTTCGCTATCTTCAGGGAAACGGTAGTACGGGATATCACCGATATCATCATCGCTGATTGGAATGTTGAAACGGTCACGGTAATGTTTGATGGATTCCATATCCATTTTCTTCACCTGGTGAGCGATATTTTTACCTTCACCCGCTGAACCCATACCAAAACCTTTAACGGTCTTCGCCAGAATAACCTGTGGACGACCTTTGGTATTCACCGCACGGTCATAAGCAGCATGTACTTTAACCGGATCGTGACCGCCACGATTCAGACGCCAGATATCTTCATCTGACATATTGGCAACTAATTTTTCAGTTTCAGGATACTTATTGAAGAATTGTTCACGAGTGAACTTACCGCCCTTCGCCTTGAAGTTCTGGTAATCACCATCAACCGTTTCTTCCATCAGTTGCAGCAGTTTGCCTTCGCTGTCACGAGCAATTAATGGATCCCAGTAACTACCCCAGATCACTTTAATGACTTCCCAGCCAGCACCACGGAATGCGCCCTCAAGTTCCTGAATAATCTTACCGTTACCACGTACCGGCCCATCAAGACGCTGAAGATTACAGTTGATAACGAATGTCAGATTATCCAAACCTTCACGCGCCGCCATGTTGATAGCACCAAGACTTTCTGGCTCATCCGTTTCACCGTCACCCATGAAACAATAAACGCGTTGCTCAGAACAATCTTTGATACCACGGTTTGTCAGGTACTTAAGGAAACGCGCAAGGTAAATAGCCTGAATTGGGCCAAGACCCATAGAAACGGTAGGAAACTGCCAGTAGTCCGGCATAAGTTTAGGGTGAGGATATGAGGAAAGACCTTCGTCCAGCGCTTCCTGACGGAAGTTGTCCAGTTGCTCTTCAGTAAAACGGCCTTCAACGAAAGAACGCGCATAAATACCCGGTGAAGCATGACCTTGAATGAACAGGTAATCACCACCGAAATCGCCATTCGGCGCACGGAAGAAGTGGTTAAAACCAACATCGTAAAGCATGGCTGATGAAGCAAAGCTGGAGATATGACCACCCAATTCTAAATCTTTCTTCGATGCACGAAGGACCATCGCAAGTGCATTCCAGCGAATCGCAGCACGAATTCGTGTCTCGATAGTTTGATCGCCAGGGATAGCCGGTTCCTGACCCGCCGGAATTGTATTTAAGTATGCAGTCGTTGCATCAAAAGGTAAGTGAGCACCGTTACGACGCGCTTTTTCAATTAATGCTTCTAAAATGTAATGGGCACGCTCACCGCCTTCTTCTTCCATTACAGCATCAAGCGCTTCAATCCATTCCAGCGTTTCCTGAGGATCTACATCATGGTCACGAAGTTCTGACATGTTTTATTCCTGTTCCAATCTAGTTAAACCGATATCCTGACTGTCACATCTACAGGCGCTATTTTTGCCTGACCAGGTAAAGGATAGTCGGTATCTCTGGTTTTCGGGATCTGACAGTCCCGGTAGTACGTTTAAAATCTGCTATTTGTCCGATTGACGTCCGACTGACTGAACTCGTCTGAGCGAACGTTCAACACGGCTGTTTTCTTTTGAGATATCCAGCAATTTATCTTCGATAAATGCCAGATGCGCATTACTTGCCAACCTCGCCTGTTCAGGCTCACCAGCAACTATTGCATCAAGAATCTTGTTTCTGTGCTGCATCAAGATATCCCGGATGTCGTCACGCTGTTCCAGCATTTGCAAATTCTGTAAGATATTCTGTTCCAACAACCCGGCCATACTGCGCACAAGATGAAGCAACACGACATTGTGTGAGGCTTCAACAACGCCTAGCCAGAATTGTTGAATAGCAGACGCTTCCTTCGCTAAATCATTTGCTTCACGAGATTGCTGAACGAGTTCAAACTTTTGCGTGATCTGCGCAATGTCTGACTCGGTGCTACGAAGTGCGGCGTAATAAGCGGAAATCCCCTCTAAGGCATGACGAAATTCGAGTAAGTCATATTGAGATTCCGGATGCTGCGACAACAATTGAAACAACGGATCTGAAAACCCACCAGCCAGTTCAGGTGAAACAAAATTTCCGCCACCCTGACGCCGTATAATCAATCCTTTCGCTTCCAGGGATTGAATAGCTTCCCGGAGTGATGGTCTTGATACTTCAAAAAAACCGGCGAGCTCACGCTCTGGAGGCAGTTTCTGCCCGGGTTCATAAATCCCTTCCAGGATCATATTCTCCAGCTTTTCGACGATGACATCGGATAATCTGGTCGCTTTAATCTTCACTGATGAATACCTTTGATTGATTATGTCGGAGAAATGAAAACAAAGCCTCTCGACCTCTAAGGTAAATTGGTATTACCAATTGCGGCCGCTAAATTATCAAATCACGGGAATTGTGTAAACCCCGACCAATTAAAAGTTTTATGAAGCTTTTTAAACAGTACTCTAGAGTAAATACTCTCATCGACCTGGAACGAACTGCATATTGGTTAACACTTATTAACTGGTCTTACCAATTACATTTTTTATACAAAAAAGCCCGCAAAGCGGGCTCTAATAAGTAATCTTCAGCTGCAATGATTATCGAATGCCACCATAAAGTGTCAACAATGCAACTAAGGTCATAAAAAACATGACATTACGTTTGGCTAATCGCACCATACAACCGGGTTCAGTTATGCAATCACAATCAGGAACGTCAACCTCTTCTGCGGCACCGGACACACTGATAACAACCTGACGAGCCGGTGTTTTGAAATCCAGTAAGTATGTAACCATCTGTCCGGCTGCTCTTGAAAAGTTACCAATCACCATAAAACCGAACGCCAGTAAGCGAACCGGTATCCAGTCAAGTAAGTGAAGCAACACACTTAAATTGTTGCCATGTACTGAGGTTTCTTTACTCCATTCTTTATCTGCCGCCTCTCTGACCATGCAATACAACACAGCACCAGGCGCTCCCAAAATGGCAAACCAAAACAAAACAGCGCAGTAAAAACGATAGTTAACCCAAACCAGAGTCTGCCCCAGGGTTTCGTTGTTCGTATCGTTACATCCCAATTGTTCTGCATATAACAACCGAGCTTCTGTATCGTTCCGGGAAGCTGCGTTCAGATATCCTTTATAGGAAGCCCGATAACCCGCAGAACCAATACAAATCAACATAATGACGATATCAAAGAAAAACTGAACAATTAGCCATGAACTTCCCGCATATACCATGCCGACAATTAGTACAGGCACCATTAACCAGAACCAGTACGACATTCCTTGCTTTTCAACAGAATGCTTAACGCCTGGTTGCGCCTGCCACCAGTTAAACCAGGTGGAAAACTGCCAGGCTCCACTTTTAGTTGCTACACGTTCAATAGTCAGCACGATTAACAATGCAATCAGTGTCATAACAATCAAGGCTCCAGATTTTCAGGAAAAGATAAGGAAGATAAATAGCGTAACCAGTCAAAGGCTCGCCCCGGATCAGTTTTGCGACCAGGTGCTATATCTTCATGACCAGCAACATGCATTTGTGCTGAGCGAGAAAGCCCCATATCACTATCTGACATTAACAGTGTCGGATACTCATGATAAAGCGCTGTCGTCACTCGACTCAACGATTGATATTGCTCGTCGGTATACGGTGTATTATCCGTACCTTCCATTTCAATACCGACAGAAAAATGATTACAGTTTTCAACACCATTATAAGAAGACACGCCGGCATGCCAGGCTCTCTTCGAAAATGGCACGTACTGGATAACTTCTCCATCTCGTCGAATCAAACAGTGCGCAGACACTCTCAATCCACGTAAACAATCAAAGTCAGGATGCGCATCACAATCCAGCCGACCTAAGAATAAATCAGTAATATACGGTTGACCAAACTGACCAGCTGGTAAACTGATATTGTGAATAACCAGCAATCGAATATCCTGATCGTCAGGTCTTTCATCAAAATGTGGGCTTGGTTGTTGGCTCGCGGCAGCATACCAGCCTTGTTTAATTACTTGTTGCGTCATAAAAAATCGTTTAAAACAGCTTATATCCCGCTGTGGTTGTGACCATCATAGTTAACAAATTGATTTAAAATTAAATGGGGGCAAGATGCAATCCCACGATACACAAAAGAGTCTTGGAAAAAGCTTCTGGTACATTGCCTGTTTTCTGGCCCTGGGGCTACTGTATATGTTTTTTGATGATCAGCTAGGCAAACAATGGAATCCTAACCAGCAGGTTGCTGGCGGAAAACGCGGTGAAATCACGTTAAAACGCAATAAATACGGCCATTATGTAGCGACAGGCATGATCAACAATGTACCGGTCGTTTTTTTACTGGATACCGGCGCGACCGACGTTGCAATTCCATCTGGTGTAGCTAATCGAATTGGTCTGGAAAGAGGCCTGGAATTCACGGTCAGCACAGCGAACGGACTAAGTTCAGCTTATCAAACAGACATTGATTCTCTCCAGCTGGGTTCTATCTATCTTCAGGATGTCAGAGCCAGTATTGCTACCGGACTCAACGGTGAAGAAATTTTATTAGGTATGAGTGCATTGAAGCAGTTAGAATTCACGCAACGAGGCGATGAGCTGATAATCAAACAATATTAGGTACTCTGTTTCATGAACACCAATGACATAGCGCAAATGGTAGCGTTAGCGCTTGCTGAAGACTTAGGCGGTAACGTCAACGCCAATCACGATATAACTGCATCATTAATCCCAGCCGGAACAACAGCAACTGCGACCATCATCTCTCGTGAAGATTGCACTTTTTGTGGTGTTGAGTGGGCCAATGAAGTATTCAGACAACTGGATGATTCCACCGCTATTCACTGGCATGTTCAGGACGGTGACAAAGTAACGGCTAATCAAACACTCTGCTCAATTTCCGGAGATGCTCGTATTTTGCTAACGGGTGAACGCACTGCTATGAACTTTATGCAAACGTTATCCGGCACAGCAACAGAAGCCGCCACTTATGTAGCAGCGATGGCAGGCAGTTCGACAACATTACTTGATACACGTAAAACCATTCCGGGTTTACGCACCGCACAAAAGTACGCCGTAAAATGTGGTGGTGGACAGAATCATCGCATCGGTCTGTTTGATGCGTTTCTGATTAAAGAAAATCATATTGCAGCTTGTGGTTCTATTGCCGCAGCCGTAGAAAAAGCACGTATCATTGCACCAGGAAAACCCGTTGAAGTAGAAGTTGAAGGACTTGAAGAATTATCTCAGGCTCTTTCTGCTGGTGCAGACATCGTTATGCTGGATAACTTTACCCCTGAATTGGTACAGGAAGCCGTCGATCTGACACAAGGAAAAGCAAAACTCGAAGTTTCCGGAAATATGACGCTTGAAAAAATTCGTCGCTACTCACTAACAAATATTGACTATATTTCAGTGGGTTCCCTGACAAAGCATGTCACTGCTATAGACTTATCCATGCGTTTTGTTAACAACGAAGAAACAAAGTAGAGTAAAAGCGCAAAAATAGAGATGAAAAAACACGCTATCAACGGTTGCAATCTGCCCAAAAATAGCCAGAATTAGCGAAGACCCCCGTAAACATTCGTTCAATTTGGAGAAGTACACCATGTTAAGAACTATCCAAAAGGGTTTTACACTAATCGAGCTGATGATTGTAATCGCAATTATCGGTATTCTTGCATCTCTTGCGTTACCTGCTTACCAAACCTACACAGAAAAAGCACGCTACTCCGAAGTTGTTATGGCCGTTTCGTCGGTTAAATCAGCTGTTGATGTGTGTTTCCAGACTCGTGGTAACTTCGCTCTGGCGAATTGCGATACCCTTGGAGAAATTGGTGTCGACAGCGCTCAGGTGACGGCTGGTGGAGAAGTTGCAACCTTAACAATTGCAACAACAACAGCGGCTATCACAGGCACAGGTTCAGATGCTGATTCATCGACTTACATTCTGACGCCAACGGTATCAAACAATACGTTAACGTGGGCACAGACGGGTACTTGTGTCGCCAACGGCGTATGCTAATCCAATCAAATACGAATCTTATTATTACGGGGTTGCCATTGGTTTAATGGCAACTTGAAGCAAAGGTTGCTCCGGCACCAGAAAAAGAATTGGGATGTTCAGCCCCCAAAATAAGGACTTGTTTTGGGGGCTGATTCACTTTAGACTGTCCACGTTTCTTCAATTTAGAAACATCGAACTATGTGGGTAAACAATGGAAAGTGAATTAACTCAAAGGAAAAGGATATGCCGTATTCGACATTTCAATTATCTCACCGCTCTTCCCGAACATCAGGTTTTACACTGATTGAACTGATGGTCGTCATTGCCATTATTGGCATTCTCGCCGCAATTGCTGCCCCTATTTATAGCGATTACCAAAACCGCGCAAAGTTTACAGAAGTTGTTCAGGCCGTTGGCACAACACGCAAGGCTATTGATATTTGTTATCAAACACGCGGTAGCTACGACCTGGCCGCATGTAACGAATTAACAGAAATAGGCATTACACTGGCTGATCTGACTCAAGCGGCCTACGTCGCTAACATCCAAATCGATAATGATGGGACAGTCACGGGAACGGCCATTTCCACCAGTGGTTTTAGTGGTGAAAACATCATTCTTACGCCAACGCCGCAGAATCGAACATTAGTGTGGACACAATCCACTGCATCAACCTGTATTGCAGCAGGTTACTGCTAAGCTATTGTTTTAATCTCGCTGGTCATGCAGTTGGTTTATGGTTTTGCTACTGTCTCCATTATTTGCAACACAACAATTCATTTGTGTTACACGCAATACACCTTATACAGGTGTCAGAACCAAACCGTTACCATTGACCAGCCACTGCAACGCTATGAATTCCGTTTTGAATCTGACAATTTAATGATACAGTCATCCAACAACATTTTTCCGGCAGAGATGCTCAGAAGTATAAAAACAACCGGGAACCAATGTATGGAAATAACGCTGAATAGTCTGACGGCAGCAATTCTGAATTCTTTTATAGACGCATCATCATTGCGAATGCGTTCTTCTCTTACCGGAGCTTCCGTCCGTTAGTTATGTCGATCAAAAACGTTAACCACTTCTTATCAACACCTCTGGTACAACGCCTGTGTAATAACGGACGCCTTGACCGGAAAAAGCTTGAATTACACCTCGCCAGTAACAACAACTATAAGTCTGTTGCCGAACTTATCGTGAATGGCAATTTCATGAGTTCAGCCGAGTTATCAATCATTGTTGCTGAAGCAATGAACTATCCCCGCCTGGACTTAGATTATTTCGAAGTTAAAGCCATTCCCGACGATATTCGTAATGAAAAACTGATTCAGAAACATGGCGTTCTTCCACTCTTTAAACGTGACAAAACCATGTTTCTCGGGGTAGCCGACCCCACACAACTCGATGCAATAGAAGATTTTGAATTCAATACCGGGCTTCAGGCTGAAACGATAATCTGCGAATTTGACAAACTTCACCATGCGATCGAAAAGCTCTTTGAAGAGTCTTCCAGTCATCTTGATATTTCAGATCTCGACTTTAAAGAATTCAGTGAATTTGAAGTCGAAGACACCACAGAACAAGAAGATTCAGCCAATCAGGAAAAAGATGATGCGCCAATTATTGTCTACATCAACAAAATCCTGATGGATGCCATCCGACGCGGTGCGTCAGATTTACACTTCGAACCTTATGAACAAAGCTATCGTATCCGTTTCCGTGTTGATGGCATGTTACATGAATTCGCTCGCCCTCCCGTGGAGCTGTCCGGTCGTTTATCCGCTCGCCTTAAAGTCATGTCAAAACTCGACATTGCTGAAAAACGTGTACCGCAGGATGGACGTATCAAGCTCAAACTGACACGAAATAAATCAATTGATTTTCGGGTGAGTACTCTCCCTACTCTGTGGGGAGAAAAAATCGTCATGCGGATTCTGGACGCATCCAGCGCAACCCTGGGTATCGACGCCCTGGGCTATCTTGAAAAGCAAAAAGAACGTTACTTAAGCGCGCTTAGTCAGTCTCAGGGAATGATTCTGGTTACCGGTCCTACCGGGTCGGGAAAAACGGTCTCTTTATATACCGGCCTTAATATCCTGAACGTTGAAGCGAGGAATATCTCAACCGCTGAAGATCCTGTTGAAATCAATCTCACCGGTATTAATCAAGTCCAGATTAACAATAAAGCTGGTTTAACATTTCCAACAGCATTAAAAGCATTTTTACGCCAGGACCCTGATGTGATCATGGTGGGTGAGATTCGCGATCTGGAAACCGCAGAAATAGCCATTAAAGCAGCACAAACCGGCCACCTTGTTCTATCAACTTTACATACCAACTCAGCACCGGAAACGTTAACCCGTTTAATGAATATGGGCATACCCGGTTACAACATTGCAGGAACCGTATCACTCATTATTGCTCAACGTCTGGCAAGACGTTTGTGCAATCATTGCAAAGAGCCTGAACAATTACCGGAAGACGAACTGTTAGCGAATGGATTTCCTGCTGACAAAATTCCAACAATGACTATTTATAAAGCCGCAGGTTGTGATCGCTGCACCCACGGTTACAAAGGTCGCGTTGGTATCTACGAAGTAATGCCGGTATCCGGTGAAATGGCACGAATTATTATGGATCACGGCAATTCGCTGGAAATTGCTGCTCAGGCACAAAAAGAAGGGATTAACACTATTCGTCAGTCTGGTATTCAAAAAGTCATTGACGGTGTATGTAGTTTGTCAGAAATAAATCGGGTTACCTGATCAATCCCTGTCAGTTAATTTGTTCCGCTGAATCGCAAAGGTCGTGAAATGGCTCAAATGGAAAAAATAGAGAAGAGCAAAGCAACTAAAAAAGCAGCTGAGGTTTTCACCTGGCAAGGCGTTAATCGACGCGGCAAAAAAGTTACAGGTGAAATGCCTGGTAAAAACGCCGCAGAAGTAAAGGCTCAGCTTCGCCGCCAGACAATTACACCACTGAAAGTGCGAAAAAAACCCAAGCCCTTATTCGGCATGGATGGTGAAAAACCGATAAAACCGGTTGATATTGCTATCTTCAGTCGTCAGGTGGCCACTATGCTGGGTGCCGGCGTACCTCTGGTTCAGTCGTTGGAGATGATTGCGGCAGGTGCTGAAAATGGCAAACTTCGTAAATTAATCAACGATATCACCGAACAGGTCCAGGCTGGTCGTCCACTTTCCGATTCTCTTCGTAGCTTTCCTCAATATTTTGATTCTTTGTACTGTGACCTGGTCCATTCTGGTGAGCAGTCAGGTGCACTCGATCATATTTATGATCGAATCGCGACCTATAAAGAAAAAGCTGAAGCGCTTAAATCTAAAATTAAAAAAGCAATGTTCTACCCGACTGCCGTACTAACGGTAGCAGGCATCGTGACCTCTATCCTCCTGATTTTTGTGGTTCCACAGTTTCAGGAAATTTTTGAAGGGTTTGGAGCGGAGCTGCCGGCGTTTACTGTATTTGTCATTTATATCTCCGAGATCATGCAGGCATACTGGTGGATCGTACTCAGCGCCATCATTGCATTCATTTATGTGTTCAAACAAACCCATAAACGCAGTCAGTCATTCCGAGACAACGTAGATAAAGCCATGTTAAAACTCCCGGTTTTTGGCCTTATTCTGAACAAAGCGGCAATAGCACGCTATGCCAGAACACTAAGCACTACATTTGCTGCTGGCGTACCACTCATCGACGCACTACAATCCGCTGCTGGAGCTTCTGGTAATGCCCTGTATCGAGATGCCATTCTGGAAATCAGAGCAGAAGTCTCAGCAGGGAATCAGATGAATTACGCCATGAAAAACAGCGGTGTTTTTCCTGAAATGGTCGTGCAAATGGTATCAATCGGTGAAGAATCCGGTGCGATTGACGATATGCTCGACAAAGTCGCCACCATTTACGAACAAGAAGTTGATGATGCCGTAGACGGGCTAACCAGCTTACTGGAACCACTTATTATGGTTGTTCTCGGTGTGTTAATCGGTGGATTAATTATTGCGATGTATCTGCCTATTTTCGACATGGGTAAAATCGTTTAATCCACGAAGTATAAAGAAGTAAAATAACATGCAAACACTACTCACGTTTTCCACTATCTACCCGGAAGCGGCCCTCGCCTTTCTGTTTATTTTTGGCTTAATGGTCGGCAGTTTTTTAAACGTTGTTATATATCGTCTACCAGTCATGATGGAGCGGCAATGGAAAAGCGAATGTCAGCTGATTTTATCAGACAATCCCGATGCACAGCCGGAACAACCTTCAAAGGACGGTAAATTCAATCTCGCCTGGCCGCCCAGTCGCTGTCCATCCTGCCAACATAAAATAAGAGCATGGGAAAATATTCCAGTGATCAGCTGGCTATTTTTACGAGGCAAGTGCTCATCCTGTTCTGCACCAATATCCGTTCGTTACCCACTCATTGAACTATTAACCGGATTACTCTCCGTCTGGATTGGCTTTGCCATCTTTTCAGCTACAAACACTGACGTTACAGCTGATACCTCAGTATTTTTCACTACCACCTGCTGGTTACTGCTGATTTGGGGCTTGATCGCCATTACCTTCATTGACCTCGATCACATGTACATTCCCGACTCAATAACACTGCCTCTCATCTGGCTTGGCTTGTTCCTGAGTACTTTGGGAAATACGATTTCACCAGGCGAAGCAATTATCGGCACGATGGTGGGATATTTGAGTTTATGGAGTATTTACCATGTCTTTAAACTCCTGACAGGTAAAGAAGGAATGGGCTATGGTGATTTCAAATTATTGGCTGTTTTTGGTGCCTGGGCTGGCTGGCAAGTCATTCCATTAACGATTCTATTATCCTCATTTGTCGGTGCGGCTTTTGGTATCGTCATCATTATGCGCCAGAAGAAAGGTAAAGATCTTCAAATTCCATTTGGCCCTTATCTGGCAATCGCTGGATTTATTTCACTCTTTTGGGGTGAACAAATTATCAATTACTACGTAAAGAATTTCTTATATGTCTGATTTTATTCTTGGTGTAACAGGCGGAATTGGCAGCGGAAAAACAACTGTAACCAATGCATTTGCGGATTGGGGGATCACAATTGTCGATGCAGATATTGTTGCCAGGGACGTAGTTGCTCCCGGCAGCCCTTGTCTGAGAGATATTGAAAAGCGCTTTGGCCCTGAGATTTTACAAGCCAATGGCACCCTGAATCGAGGAGCATTACGTGACATCATTTTTAATAGTGATGAGCAAAAGTCATGGTTAAATAACCTGATGCACCCCGTCATTAGAGAGGCAATGCAATCACAGTTAATAGCAGCCAATTCTCCCTACTGCATTTTGTCAGCACCATTATTACTGGAAAATAAACTAGAAAAATACTGTGACAGAGTGCTGGTTGTAGACGTACCTGTTGAAATTCAAGTTAGTAGAACATCTAGCCGGGATACCGTGGAAGCTTCACATGTTAACGCAATCATCAATGCACAGATAAATCGTGATGAACGATTGAACAGAGCTGATGATATTGTCGATAACTCGGGAAACGTAGAAAGCCTTATGCAGCAACTGCCACCATTACATGAACAATATCTTGAGATGGCCAGGCAGCATTCAAGACGAAAGAACTAAACAAGCTATAGAAATAACGATATCATCTGCTATCCGCTATCGTAAGCTGCATTTATTTAACTGGATGAGCGCCTGGCGTTGTAATCGCTCATTATTACACTAACTTAGTAAAACAGGCCGAGAAGCTCTATAATCACAGTTTCTTTAATCGCTATAGCTATAACACCATTCATTGCAATCTTTACAAAAGAGTAAAATTGTATAGAGTTTGAGCAAGTCGGTGACGATTAGCCCGATTATTTATCCCAAACGGCGTGTGGCTTTTTCAGCATACCGCTGAAAAACCTGAAATTTGGCAACAAAAACATTGATATGAGTCTGACAATTTACGAACATCCACTGAGTGAAAAGCTTCGCACCTATATGCGAATCGAACACTTATTCCATCAGCTCAACGTCAATCGCTCGCTGAATCAGGAAATGCAGTATATTCCTTTCTTTGACGGACTATTTTCATTACTGGATGTTTTAGATCGTAACGATATCAGAAATGATCTTGTCAAAGATCTGGAAAAGAACGAGAAACGTCTTGTTCAATGGTCCCAACATCCTGAAGTCTGCGACACAGCTTTGCAATCAACCTTACAGAAAGTCATCCAGTTACAAACCGATTTAATGTCCGTGTCTCGCTGTATCGGCGAGCTTAAAGACGACACATTTCTAAGTGGTGTAAAGCAACGTTTCTCAATTCCTGGTGGCCATTGTGCGTTTGACTTGCCTCATCTTCACTTCTGGTTGAGTTCGAATGAAACATTGAGAAATGAAAAGATTAGTCAATGGTTTTCTCTTATCGCTCCCTTTAATGAAGCAATTACAATCGTTCTTACTTTAGCCAGAGAGCAATCGCAATTTACTCCATTGGAAGCCGAGCAAGGCTTCTACCAGGGGAATACCGAAGATTTCGAGTTTCTACGGATAAAATACCAACCAGAAGATGGTATTTTTCCTACAGTAAGCGGCAACAAATACCGTTATGCCATACGCTTTATGCGCTTGTGTGATGAACAAGGGAAAGCGAATGTCGATACACCCGTCCTGTTTCAACTAGCGTGTTGCTAGTAAATTCACTATTCAAGCCGGATACATCATGCCCGTTACCAAAATAAACTGCCCCACCTGTAATAAAAGTATTACGTGGGATGAGTCCTACCCTAATCGCCCATTTTGTAGTAAACGTTGCCAGTTGATCGATTTAGGCGAGTGGGCATCTGAAGGATTTGTAATATCAGACAAAAAACCAGCGCCTGCTGAACAAGATAAACCTCTTACACCTGAACAGATTGAAGATATAGAAGCTATGCTGGCTGATATGGAAAAAGGAAGTAATACACACTAAAGTCAGTGTAATTCTGTTGGTACTCAACAATTGAAAGGAAATATAGTTCAGCGTTGGTGTCAAAAGTGAAAACCCGAACGGGTGAGCCAAATTAACCTAAACGTTTAGGTTTTATATGAAAACGGCTTACTGTTGCGGGTTTTTCATCTTTTCCCTCGATGTGAATGTTTCATCCTTACATTCACTAAAACAGATCATCAAGGCTTCAAGCTTCGCGTTTGTCCAGCGCTACACTATCTTTTTTACTACCTCCAAGGCATTTAGGACTCATTCTCGGTGTATCAGAATAGTATTCAAACCATTCTTGAGTCGTGTAGGTATGTAATGCTAATGCATGAATACGCTCAGCCAACTCTTCAGACAGGATTTTATTCACAGCACGGTGGCGTTGTAATAGACGTTGCCCTTCAAAGTTATCCGTTACAATCGTTACTTTGAAATGTGACTCCGAACCTGTCGGCACATTGTGCATATAACTCTCATTCACCACATCCAGATGATGTGGCTCAAAAGCCTTCATTAACTTTTCTTCAATGACATTCTGTATCAACATTACAGCACCTTCACCTTAGTTTGTTATTGATGCAATCCTACAAACTCACTAATCACATAGCCAAAACGCTACCGATTGCCTCAATTACCTTTATAATTCAATAACTAAACAGTCACGATAATCATCTGTCATTATGGCTTCGTCAACCGACTTTCGGTTCACTCAGTTATTTTTTCTGACAGAGGAATCAAAGAGTATAGAGCAAAAGTTATTGGAAAATCCGATTTAAAATCGTCAGGAAATTTAAATTTAAGCTAAGTTATTGTTTGTCGGAAGGCTATTTCTTAATACGATTGGATTATAAAAAATCAAATTTTAATACTGAAAACTGTTTTGCGTGAGATAAAAATGCTCGCCTTTTTCTCTCAAACTCCGTTAATTAAAGGGCTTCACTGTCCTAAACGTTAAATTAATTCTCGGCGCAATTACTCTCTTTTGTGCTGGTATAGTATGTTGCCAAAACTGTTGTGTTTCACCAGCCATAATTAACAAACTCCCACCAGGCAGAACTAAATCAAACTTCTCACCGGTTGCTTTGTGCTTCATCGCAAATTTACGTGTTTCACCAAGACTTAATGACGCTATCTGAGGGTGTTTTCCTAATTCTGGCTCATCATCACTATGCCAACCTACTTTGTCCTGGCCATCTCGATA
The DNA here is from genome assembly GCA_965656875.1 of Alteromonadaceae bacterium. Taxonomy (GTDB): domain Bacteria; phylum Pseudomonadota; class Gammaproteobacteria; order Enterobacterales; family Alteromonadaceae; genus CBFHMJ01. The sequence goes on along the minus strand of CBFHMJ010000018.1, from coordinate 45,440 downwards.
TAAATTTAACAACACCGTATTAAAGGGCTGAGCAGCAGCTTCTTCAACACGCTGTTTTAACTGAAGTAAAACACTGGTCCAGGATTCCGGCTCCATGGTTAGGCCTGAATAAGTGTAATCAAGCCCTTTGTCGCCGTACCAGGCTTGCAAACGAGGGATCTTTACTCGCTTGCCAAACATAGTGATTTCATCATGTCGCCACTTTGTTTCGGCCATCAAACTATTGAAATAATTATGCTCTTCTTCAAACGTAAGAAACTGAGGAAAATAAATAATCCTTCCGTCGTTTAGTGGAATAGTTTCAGGCCCGAGAAGCATAAACAGCAATTACCTTTTAGAGTCAATACACGGCAAATCCGGAGGTTACCATAAAATGGGTTTTACTGATGGAGTGAACGTGACAAAATGCCCACCAATTTAAATAGTCCCGGCAATACAATAATCCACTCATGAAAACTGAACTTTGCATCTTTGATAAATCAGTCAATCTTTTCCGCTTCCCACCCGATAAAAACAGCAACAATTCATTGCAAGCCTGGGATTCGGCAGACGAATATTTGATTGAAACCGTCGAAGAAATGGAGTGCCTGACTGACTCGTCACGCATTTTAATTATCAATGATCAGTTCGGTGCGCTCGCTTGTTGGTTCCATCGATATCCGATTACCAGCCAGTCAGATTCCTGGGTTTCTGCATTAGCAACCCAATTTAATGCAAAAAAAAATGACCTTGATATGAGTCAGATAACCTTTGCCGGTAGTCATGATTCACTCCATGGGCATTATGATTTAGTGCTTATAAAAGTCCCAAAGAACAACACCTATCTTGAGCATTTATTATGTAACCTGAAACCGTATATTTCAGACAAAACACACGTTATTGCGGCGGGGAAAACAACAGATATCCATACTTCAACTCTAAAAATCTTTGAAAAGATGATTGGTGAAACGAAGACGTCTCTGGCTAAGAAAAAATCTCGCCTCATCATTAGTACCAGCAATCAGTTACCCGTTGATTCTCCTGATCCCATCATCTGGCAAACAGAAGCAGCATTAACCGGAAAGCCACTAACCCTGATCAACTTTGCCAATGTCTTCTCTGCAGGAAGTCTCGACATTGGTGCGCGTGCATTTATACCTGCACTTCCATCAACTCATGCGCCAGTCAGAATACTGGATTTAGGATGTGGCAATGGTGTAATCGGCCAGGCTGCTTTACTGAAAAACCCAGATTCCAGTATCACATTTGTTGATGAAAGTTACGCGGCTATCGCTTCTGCTAAAGCTTCACTACAAGAAAATTTTCCTGATGATTATCAGCGACACCAATTCATACTCAGTGACTCGCTGTCCGAGCTTCGCGACCAGAAATTTGACCTTGTACTGTGTAATCCTCCATTTCATCAACAAAAAACCATTACCGATCATATCGCTATGCAGATGTTTACAGACGCTCGTCACGTTTTGGATAAAGGTGGAGAGTTAAGAATTGTTGGTAATCGACATTTACAATATCATGTCAAACTCAAACGATTGTTTGGGCACGTTACAACGGTAGCAAGCAATAAAAAGTTTGTTGTCTTGTCATGTGTTAAGCGCTAATTCTGCCATCACTTAACTCATAGAGCTGCTCTGTCATGAAAAAGAATTACTTATTTGCTTACCTTATTTCACTGTTGATACTTACCGGATGTAGCAGCAGCCCAAATCACATTATTTTCTATCCAGACGTTAGTTTCAGCAATACGATAATCACATCTGGTACAGCTGATATCAATGTTGTCGACGAAAGAACATTGTACGCTCTCGTTTCAGTTAAACATCCTGATGACAGTGTCACTTACCTGAAACCCTCAGAAGATATCCAGAAACGATTTAACCAGCAGTTTCGCGAAGGATTTGCATCATTCGGTGTACTACATCAAGTAACGGCTGATACTGCGATTACCATCAAATTGAACCAGATTCACGTTGAAATCATGCAGACACATTTCAACTACAAAGCAACAATGAGAATGGAAGTGCTGGTTGAAATTACTCAGACTCCGGATAAATTCAGTAAAACGTTTTATGCTTCAGGAGAACAACAAGGACCACTATCCTTCGACAAGGCGCGTATTGAGAGAGACTTAAATGCTCTAGCAGGTCGTTTGATTAATGATGTAATAACCGATGAAGAAATTCGTAAAATAACAGCAACTCTCAACTAGATTAATTGGAAAAATATATGAAGTTGATTACTTTTTTACTTTGCTCACTACTCTCTTTTTCAACCCTGGCGGCAGAGTTAAAAGGCGAATACGCACAGCGGGATAATTATTATCCTCGAGTAAAATTTGAGACCTCTATGGGCGACATCATTGTAGAACTCAACCGAATCAGAGCTGAAATCACTGTAAATAACTTCCTGACGTATGTGATTAACCGCGAATATGATAATACCGTTATCCACCGGGTAGAAAAAGATTTTGTCGTTCAGGGAGGTGGATACAATTTGAAATATGAAGATCTGAAATCTAAAGCACCCATTTTTAACGAATCCGGTAATGGCCTCAAAAACGAAGTTGGCACAATTGCAATGGCCCGTGAAACGTCACCACATACAGCTACTCGCCAGTTTTTCTTTAATCTGAATGACAACAAAAGCCTCGACCCTGGAAGACGTTGGGGATATGCGGTGTTTGGTAACATTATTGAAGGTGAAGAAGTACTCGAGAAAATAGGCGCTGTTGAAATTGCTTTTCATGAGAAAACTGGTTGGCCGACAGCTCCTGTAACTGATGTCATTATCAAAAAAGTAACATTAATTCCTGCCGAAAATTGATTCAGCGATAAAAATCCCCCTATCGAACACAAAAAGTGCGTATTCGATAAAAAGCAGTTGATAAAATTCATTTCATCATTAAAGTACCCGATAGTTGTTGATTGTTTTACATTTTTATACAAAGCAGTCAGCAACTATTCAATGCGCATCTTGTAATCTTGACTATACTTAGCGATTAAACGCCAGAGAAACGAAAATAATCCGTTGAAGTGTAGAGAGTGCTCTAAACGTCTGGTCTCAAGAAAAGCCTGAATAGTGTAAGGAAGAAAAAGACTCATATTGATATGCCGAAAGGACTTTTCGTGCATTCGCAACTTTTAGACAAATGGAGTAGTAATCATTGCAAACCCTTTCTTATTTCATTAACAGTAAATCCAAACAACTCGCGTATTTCGTTCGAGCCTATCTCTTTCATCAAACGCCCTACCAGGAGTTAGAACTGTTTGTCTGGGACGTTTTTGAAGAATGGACAACCGTCTCCATTAATCCAGACACTCCCTATACCAACAAAGAGTTAGTCTTCTGGCATTTGATACACCAGATAAAATTCTGGAGCGATCATCATTTAAAAACAGATGAGATTCTCCGAAAAGAGATTTTGACTTACATAGAATACCTTGAAGGAAAAGGTCATTTTCCGGTGGATTGCATCGGAATAAGGCCATAGATATTTCGAATTATTTCTAACAGACGTAAGACCTAAATTACGGGTTTTCTTGTGATACTATGCTCAAGCATTTTGTATCTTGTGGCACAGGTAATCCGTTGAAAGACTACTTAAAAAACTTTTATGACAAACGATTATTAACCATTTTTCTCTTTGGCATTAGCAGTGGCTTTCCCTGGGTCATGATTGGTTCTGCGATGTCAGCATGGCTAAAAGAAGAAGGGTTAAGTCGTTCCGCCATTGGTTTGTTTGGCGCTGTTTTCATTTCGTTTTCGATTAACTTCTTGTGGTCACCGCTAGTCGATCGTCTCAAACTTCCAATTCTTCATGCACTTTTAGGTCAACGCAGAAGCTGGATTCTACTCACCCAATGCCTGATAGCAGCTGGATGTGTTGCACTGGCAGGAGTTTCACCTCAATACGGTTTACTCATTCCTGGTTTAGCGGCGATGATGGTTTCCATCTCTTCTGCAACCCAGGATATCGCAATTGATGCCTACCGAATTGATATTATTGATCAGAATGAACCCGAAAAACTTGCCGCCGCCGCATCAATGGCAACAAGCGGTTGGTGGACAGGTTTTGCCGGACTTGGAGCAATACCTTTCTTTCTAGTCGATATGTCAGGCGTTGGCTGGCAAAACATGTATTTTCTTCTAGCTGCCATTGTCGGCCTGTTAATGATCCCAACCTTATTTGCCAAAGAGCCGGACACAGACAGAGAACAAATTCATCAGGCACTCACTGAGAAATACCAGCATCATTTCAACTCAACCAACTCAGGTACGTTTAAAAAGGCCATGATTTGGTTAGCCATTACCGTGGCCGAACCAGTAAAAGAATTTTTTAATCGAAATGGCTTCAAATTCGCTTTATCAATTTTGCTGTTCATTTTTCTTTTTAAAATTGGCGAAGCTTTTCTGGGACGTATGTCCATCGTCTTTTATAAAGAGATCGGATTTACCAATGCTGAAATTGGCTTTTATTCGAAACTGGTAAGTTGGTGGGTCACCATTTTATTTTCATTTATTGGCGGGTTGGTCACCATGCGACTCGGTATCGTTAAAGGTTTGCTCATCGGTGGACTTGCGATGTCGTGCAGTAATTTAATGTTTGCACTGATGGCATCAATTGGTCCCGATAAGACTTTGTTTGCAGCCACGATATTTGTCGATGGATTCACGTCGGCATGGTCATCCGTCGCCTTTGTATCGTTCCTGTCGATGATGTGTAGTCGTTCTTTTACCGCCTCTCAATACGCTTTGATGGCATCATTGGGAACAATGAGCAGGACTTTAATAGCGTCAGGAAGTGGATTTATGGTGGACTGGCTGAACGGTAACTGGGCAGTATTCTTTATCATTACAACGTTGATGATTATTCCGTCACTAACCATTCTAATGATATTGAAACCTAAAATAGATGCATTGGAAAGAGCTGAACTCAGTGAAGAAGTGAAAAAGTGATGTAAAAAAGTTGCTTAAAGAAAGTGATATCTGAGAGAAATGATGTCTGAATGAAGTGATGATGAGAGGTGCTTCGCCATCCTGGCGACGAACTATTCCATTGATAAGCTGAAGAAGAACTATTAGCTCTGCTGTTGGTTTTCTTCAGTAACTAATTGAAGACCTTCTTGAGGGTCGATATCAAGTGCACGACAATAGCGTACGAACTCGATTACGTCCAAACGACGTTCCTGATTCTCGATCTTACCGATGAAAGAATGAGGAGTTCCCAAGATTTGAGCCAGGCTACGCATTGTGTGGCCTTTCTCATGACGTTTATCTTTTAACCAAGCTGTTAATTTAATATTTTCTGAAGATTCTACTGTTTTACCCATTACTCACTCTCTCCTAGAATACCCCAATACTCTAGTTTACATACGACTAAACCTAAGTTAGCCCCCGATACCGGTGGTTTCATTTTGCTGGAATCAACATGAACCCCCAGAATTCATGCTCATGAGAAACTACTCATGTCCCGTAAAAACGAGACACCAGGTACCCTAACCTCAAACCTAGGTGATGACTGCACCTGAGTCAATACCACTATATGAGTATTAATCTCAGGTATATTTGTTAACAACTCAAACCAAAAAGTTGACTGAGTTATTAAGCGCATTAAACCACATACCTAAATTAAGGTATAGTAATTTTACTAATATTTTAAACTACATTTGAGAGCAAAATGACCAGTTCATTCTGAGAATGTGTATTCGTTTTCTGGAAAATACTCTTAAGCTGTGTGCGCAGAGTATGTTTCGAAACCTTTTTCTTCTCAGCAAGATCAGCCATTGTAAAGCCAAATGACAGCAACTCAGCAACTTCAGCTTCTGCGCGAGTAAAATCGAATAACTTACGATATAACGACGCACGACCATCAAAAGTTGATGAGTAAATAGACAACATAAACTCACCACTATTTTCACTATCTCCAACAAAGCTCACTGGCTTCTTCAGATATGATAATTTTAACAATGATGACTGGCCGTCTTTACCAGTAATAATTACTGAGCGATTTTGCGACTTATCTTTCCGTACTTTTGCGCTAACCTTCTGTTGTGTAAAGTCAGAAAACCACGCTTGTACGTTGCTATCATAAAAGTGCATTTGTTTCGCGTAAAGATAAAAAAGTGATTTTTCCTGCTTTAATTGTTCAAATAAGGAATTAGCAGCCACTAGTTTGCCTTTACGACTAACAATGCCCGTCGCGGCGGGGAATTGATCAAGGATAATTTCAGCTTCATGCTGCATTGGTTTGAGATGAGACTCAAAATAACTGCATATTGCTTGCTTTAGGAATGGAAAAAATCGCGCAAGCAGTGTTTTATCCACTTCTCCAAAATCAGGTTTATCCTTCCCTCTCACAAATCCAATTACAGCTTCATATTTGTCATCACGATAAATAGTTCCACCAAGGAATTTCTCAACTTTACCGCTCGGCTCTATGTCAGCCTCACTGTTTGTGAGATCACCTGGCGTTACAATATCTCCACTGTTGAGAATTTGTCCTACAGGCGTTTGTTTAATGACTTGATAAAAGCGAGCTTCTGATTTTTGAGAAGAAAGCTGTCCTAAGGATTCGTTGTCCCAGGAACCAAAGCTGAAAAGCAAAGGATCTGAAGGGTTATGAATTTCACAGAAACTTAGAAGGCAACCATCAGCATTAAAGTACGCAGATGCTTGATCTGTGAATACATGCCAGGACGATTGATTTACTCCATCTGAGTAAAGACTGGCAATTAAATTTGGCAATCTTTCCATATACCTCTACCGATATAAGAATTAGTAATAAAATCACGTTAAAAAAATGAATTAAAAACTTTGGAAAAATTTCTTAATTCATCTCATACACCTAGCCACCGCCGCCAACTATACACTTAACAGGTACACATAGCAATATATACATACATTTTATTTACCATTATCAATAAAAAAAGAACATTTTAAAAAACAATAATAAATTTTTTATTCATAATTTTACTAATTAACGGTAGTTAAATTTTCAATTTGTTTACACCGAAGTCGCATTACTTTTAAGTGAATCTGAAAACTTTTTACAAATTCCGGTAAGGTGATATTTTTGTTTTCCAATGTATTATGGCTAACAATTAAAGACTCAAACCAGGGGGGAAAATTACTATGGTGAGGCTCGCTTTTATCATTCCATTGCTTATGTTTATTGCCTGGTGGCTTTATTTACGCTGGAATGGCTGGACAATCGACCAGGGAATGAAAGGCTTTAAATACATCCTTATTTTTAATGTGGTGATCATAGCGTTCTACGCATTCATGATTTTTATCACCCAGCAGGCTTAATAAATTAGACTATTATCTGATTACCTGTGACTAATTAACCTTTAATTTAGAAATCAATTATTACGAAACCAAATAGTAAATGAGGCTTATCAGGTACAAATTATTCATTAACTTTTTAAAATGATAAGCCCTGTTCTGGATACAAAATATGCTAATTTCTGTACAGCAATGATGTAAATCGTAATAATTATATTACTTTTCAAGTAGTTCAAAAAATATCGCACACACCTCTGTGGATTTATAGAAACCACAAATATGGATAGTTAAGGTTTGGGAATTTCACGTAAACTCTAGAGTAACTATACCGTTACTGGTGTAGAAGATGTTAAAAAGATGAAAATAGAATAGACGTATTCAGAAGATAATAAAGGACAGATAAACAAAAGGCACTATCAGTTTTGAACCAATAGTGCCTTTTTTGTTAGCGAAGAAGTTTTTAAACAGAAAATGACGAGCCACAACCGCATGTTGTTGTAGCATTTGGGTTGTCAACAAAAAAGCGAGCGCCTTCCAGCCCTTCTTTATAATCAACAGTCCCACCCATCAGGTATTGTAAACTCATTGCGTCAACGACCATCAAAACGCCTTGTTTTTCGATCGTCATATCCGTTGGATTACTTTTCTCATCGAACGTAAATCCATACTGGAACCCGGAGCATCCACCACCAGTCACATAAACTCGTAGTTTCAGATTTTCATTCTCTTCTTCCGCTATCAGTTGTTTAACTTTAGATGCGGCAGCATCTGAAAATTGAATAGGCATTTCTGCAGGCGCTGACATAACTCTTCTCGTCGCTAATTAAGATACATTCAGTAAAATAAGAGGCGAATTATCCAATACCTGAGTAATTTATTCAAGTATTCCCTGTCTCAGGTTTTGCCAGCTAAACTTGTCATCGACTCGCTGATAATCTTGCCATTTCATTTTTGGTAAAATTACTGACATTGAGATCATTTCAGGTGAGAACCCTTCGGGCAGGACTAATTCCTGGTCAAAAGCTTGAAAATAACGGAAATTAAATCTAAGAAGTTCATCGGTAAATTCCGATATATCTTGTATTTTGTGGGATTGCTTGTCAGCTTCCTTATCCACTCCATCAAGTATCAGATTGACGTAACCTCGCGCATAACGTTTTTTAATATTGTTCTGAACCAGTATAAACCTCACCCGAAAGCGATTAGGACTGGCTGTTTCTTCAATACTAAATTTATTGATAGCGATTCCCTGATCTGCTTTTTCCGGAGCGACTACTTTCTCATAGAAGGTATTATCTTTTTCCAACTCAAGATTTTTCCGCTGAAGCAGTACCAGCTCATCTTTCATGATTAAATTAGCTGATTTCTGAATCTCAAGTTCAACATGTGATGCGCTAAGCGATTGCTGTTGAGCATCAATTCGTTGTTGTAGTTTTGTTAGTTGTTCCTCTTGCACAGAAATCGCATTTTTATGGTTGAAAAACGCCTGGTTGCCAATGAAATATCCGGAGGTAAAGCAAACAGCACCGAAACAACTCCATCGAACAAGTGGATGCAAGCTTTTAAGGTATCCCCATACTATTTTTATCGTAGAATTCTGATCCATTTAATCTGCCAAATGCTTATAATATCTTGAGTTTTAGCTTTGCTTTTGTTTAAGTCTTGATAAACCAGCCTGTCATTTACCTAAAAACGTTAAATTAAGGTAGCCATGTCTTTATCACATACGCTTCGTAAGTTACGACATAAGGTTTCACTCCCTCAGGCATCTTTTCAAATGTGTGTATTAGGCGTACTTGCAGGTTTGAGCTCTGCCGGTCTTATCATCATATTCCGTCTGATAATTAATAATACCCAGCTACTTTTCAGTCCGGAAATCGATAATTTCGTCCATATATCCACCTGGCACAAAATCCTACTTCCAATCGCAGGGGCATTAATTATTGCCGCGATGATAAACGTTAGCCCGTTTAAAAACACCCGACTGGGCATTCCTTTCGTGATTCATCGTTACAAAACAGCGTACGGAAATATGCCACTTTTAAATGCGATTAACCAATTTTTTGGCGGTGCTATCGCGTTAATTTGTGGCTTTTCAGTGGGTCGGGAAGGCCCTTCAGTACATATCGGTGCTTCAGGTTCCAGCTATATTGGTAACTGGCTGAAACTGCCATATAACAGTATTAAGATTTTGACAGGTTGTGGTATTGCGGCAGGTATCTCTGCATCGTTTAACACGCCTTTAGCAGCAGTAATATTTGTGATGGAAGTCGTCGTCAGGGATTACAAAATACATGTATTCATACCAATAATGCTATCTTCCGTCATGGGAGCATTTTTGACACAAATGGTATTTGGTAATGATCATGATCTAGCATTGATACAGGTTACAACATTAGCGAATACTCACTATCCATTCTTGATTGTTTGTGGATTTATCATTGGCACCATTGCCTGGTGGTTCAACCGACATATGATGCAAACAATACAAATCTCGTCAGGTTATTCGATCTTTCCGCGCTTATTAATGGCAAGCTTCATTACCGCATTTATTGGCTACTTTATTCCTCAGGCACTCGGTTCAGGAATGGGTGCAATTCAATTCTCTATTTCTGACCCTAATAACATCCAGTTTCTTGTCATGATTCTTATTGGAAAATACCTGGCAACAGTGATTGCTCTAGGACTGGGCATTCCCGGCGGAATTATCGGCCCAATCCTGGGTTTGGGCGTACTCATCGGCACCATACTCGGCAATATTGGATTGTGGTTTCAACCTGTGCAAGCCGTACATGGCACTTACGCGGTGATATGCATGGCAGGTCTCATGGCGGCAACTTTACACGCACCATTAGCTGCTTTGGTAACAGTTCTGGAGCTTACCCACCAGCCTGAAATCATCGTTCCAACCATGTTGCTGGTAGCCATGTCCTACACGACCGTGAGACAAATTTACAATGACCGTTCTATTTTCGTTCAACAACTAATCTTTCAGAAACTCCCTTACAGAAGTTCACCCGCCGTCGATTTATTACAACAAATCGGCGTCTCCGCCAGTCTCGACAAAAATTTTACCCTCATTGGTAGCGCCTCACCGTTCGAAGTAAAGCATTACATGTCTACACTTGAGCCCCATGAGCATCTTGTCATCAAAGATCAATATGAAATAGGTGGTGATTTCCGGCTCGCCTATTACGATACAACGAGCTTGTCATCTGGCGCAGATGACGTAGAAATTGCTTATTTACCGCTACAGGGGTTAAATTCACGCTCTACAATGGCTGATGCGTTTGAACTACTCCACGATAAACGAGATGGAGCTGTTTATATCTATGAAGATAACGTTGAGAACATCATCGGACTCATTCGCTGGGAACAAGTCAGACGATTAATAGTTAAGAGGAATAATCTGATATGACGTTACTAATTATAAAAGCATTGCACGTCAGTTTTATGGTCGCATGGTTTGCGGGGATTTTTTATTTACCTCGCCTGTTTGTCTACCATGCAATGCACAATGAAGGCCCGAACAGCGAATTGCTTAAAACCATGGAACGCCGACTCCTTTACTTCGTCACGCCTTTCGCCTTACTGACACTAATTTTCGGTGCAAGCTTGTTATACAATTACGGTTACGAGTGGTTTAAAGTATCCATCTGGATGCACATTAAACTCACGTTCGTTATTGCGTTGTATGCCTATCATGCTTACTGCTTTAAGTTGCTCGCTGATTTTAAACACGACAGAAATACTCGTTCCGATAAATTTTATCGAATCTTCAATGAGGTTCCGGTTATAGCGCTGTTTGTTATCATTTTTCTGGCTATTTTAAAGCCTGCTTTTTAAGCGACAAACGCGATTAAATGAGGAAACTTTGCTATAGTTGCCGCCACAAATTCACCGCTCTTAATATCCACCTGTTATGACTGATTTTACTGGCCAACATATTCTCTCTGTTAATCAATTTGATCGAACAGCTATCGACGATATTTTTGCGATAGCTCGCCGTATGGAACCCTACGCCAAGCGCCAAAAACGCACCAAAGTGTTAGATGGCGCTATCCTTGGTAACTTATTCTTCGAGCCCAGCACCCGAACCCGCGTTAGCTTCAGTTGCGCATTTAATTTGCTTGGTGGCCGCGTGTCGGAAACAACAGGCATGCAATCATCTGCGCTTGCTAAAGGTGAATCGTTGTACGATACAGCTCGGGTTATCAGCAGCTATAGTGACGTCATTGCTATGCGCCATCCTGAAGCGGGCTCTGTTGAAGAATTCTCTGCAGGAAGCCGTGTTCCTGTCCTGAATGGTGGCGATGGCCCTAATGAGCATCCAACTCAGGCGTTACTCGACTTATTCACAATAGAAAAAGAACTTTCAGCCAGTGAAAAAACCATTGATGGTATGCATATCGCTATGGTTGGTGATTTGAAGTTCGGCCGAACGGTTCACTCTTTATCAAAACTGTTGGCCTTGTACAAAAACATCAAATTCTCTTTTATTTCCCCTAAAGAGCTGCAAATGCCAGATTACATCGTAGATCTGGTCAGCAATCACGGCCATCAGGTATATATAACAGATCAACTGGAAGGCAATCTCGACGCCGATATTGTCTATCAAACCCGTATTCAGGAAGAACGCTTCCCATCTCAAGATGAAGCCAACAAATATCGTGGCAAATTTAAGCTAAATCAGGCTATTTATACTCAATTCTGTAAATCTAACACGGTCATTATGCATCCCCTTCCACGCGATTCCCGACTGGAAGCGAATGAACTTGATAATGACCTGAATCTGAATCCAAATCTGGCGATTTTTCGACAAGCTGACAATGGTGTATTGATTAGAATGGCATTATTCGCTGCAACGCTTGGTGTTGCAGACATCGTCGAAAAATATGAACGCACAGTTCCGTGGTATTCGATTAAATAACTTTGCTGGAAAATCTATGACAACGCATTCTGAACAATTATTCGATCAAGCTCAGCAACATATCCCTGGCGGCGTGAACTCTCCAGTTCGCGCATTTGCCGGTGTCGGTGGCTCCCCACGGTTTATCGCCTCAGCCGAAGGCGCTTATATTACCGATGCAGATGGCAAGCAATATATTGATTACATCGGTTCCTGGGGTCCTATGATTCTCGGCCACAATCACCCGGCGATCAAACAAGCCGTGCTTGAAGCAGTAGAAAACGGCCTGAGCTACGGCGCACCCACTGAAATCGAAGTAACTATGGCCCAAAAAGTAAAATCAATGGTGCCATCAATCGACAAAATCAGAATGGTGAGCTCCGGCACAGAAGCAACCATGAGTGCTATTCGTTTGGCACGAGGCTATACCAACCGTAATAAAATCCTTAAATTTGAAGGCTGTTATCACGGCCACGCAGATTCACTCTTAGTTAAAGCTGGATCGGGCGCTCTGACACTGGGCGTACCAAATTCCCCAGGCATTCCTGAAGATGTCGCTCAACATACGTTAACCGTTTCATTTAACGATCTGGAGCAGGTAAAAGAAGTCTTTGCAAAATATGGCGATGATATTGCGTGCATTATCGTCGAACCGGTTGCCGGAAACATGAATTGTATTATTCCGGTAGAGGGTTTCCTTCAGGGGCTACGTGATATCTGTGACCAATATGGTTCAGTTTTAATTTTTGATGAAGTAATGACAGGATTTCGCGTAGCCGCCGGTGGAGTTCAGGAATATTTCGGCATCAAGCCAGATCTGACCACGTTGGGTAAAGTTATTGGTGGCGGAATGCCAGTTGGTGCGTTTGGCGGTAAAGCCGAAATCATGGATTATATCGCGCCGGTAGGTCCGGTTTATCAGGCTGGAACCTTATCCGGTAATCCAGTAGCAATGGCCGCCGGACTTGCAGCACTAAATGAGCTGTCTAAACCCGGTATCTATGAAACATTGACAGCAAGTGCAAAAATGCTGGCAGAAGGCATCAAGCAAGCGGCAGAAGAACACAACGTTGATGTCTATACGAATCATATTGGTGGAATGTTTGGTATCTTCTTTACTAAAGAAACTTCCGTTTCCAGTTTTGCTCAGGCGACAGCATGCGATACCGAAAAGTTTAAACGCTTCTTCCACCTGATGTTGGATAACGGTGTTTATCTTGCACCATCAGCTTTTGAAGCTGGATTTGTATCCACGGCGCACGATGAAACTGTTATTCAAAAAACGATTGAAGCTGCACGTCGCTCATTTGCAGCTTTGTAGCAATGTCCAGGCTCTATTGGCCGTTAGCCAATAGAGCTTACAACCGCTATTAATAATAATGAGTCGATAAAACAACGTATCGTCAAAACATTATCGACTCATTCAGTGATTTATCCCCTGATCGCTCCTCAGGTCACCATCTCACGATTAGCTTCATGCAATATCAAACCATCCGGGGAAGTATTGTCATAATTTTCTCAACAATTTTCTGTCTCGACATGGAAAATTGTTATTGATTTGATATTCTGTTTTCAATTTTTTAACCAATCGTCACTACATCAATGAATAATAAGAACATACCGTAGTGATTCAATATTCATGCAGAGGAAACAATATGCAGTCACTACGCATAACCCTGGTTATCTTGCTCGCCGGTCTACTGAGCTTATCGGCTACCGCAGCTGAAGATGGCTCACTGAGTAAAGCCTATAAATCTGAATTATCCAAATGGAAAAATGAGCGCCGTAAAGGTCTACTGAAAAACGATGGATGGTTATCGCTAACTGGCCTGTTTTGGCTGGAAAAAGGAATGAATACAGTAGGAAGCGCAAAAGATAATAAAGTTATTCTCCCCAAAGGACATTCCCCTGAGTATCTGGGTAATCTGTTTCTGGTTGACGACAAAGTCATTGCTAACTTTCCTCCTGGTAGTCTGGTAACCGACGAAACCAATGTATTGGTATATAAAAAAGAATTAAGAACAGACCAGCAGGAGAAAACAACGATTCTGTCACACGGCCCATTACTTTTTTATGTTATCGAACGAAATGGAAAATTCGCTGTTCGAGTGAAGAATAAACTTCTACCAAAGAAAACAGGCCTTGATGAACTAACCTATTTTCCTGAAAAGAAAGACTGGATTGTAAAAGGTACTTTCACGCCGTATGAAGGCGGTAAGAAAATTGCCGTACCTAATATCCTGGATTTTCAAACAGAAACGGCATCGCCAGGTAAAGTAGAATTTACTTATCAAGGTAAGCAATATTCATTAGATACCATGGATGCCGGTGAAGAGCTGTTCATCGTCTTTGGCGACAAAACAAATGGTAAAGACACCTATGGTGCCGGTCGTTTTATCTATATCAGCAAACCAGCAGAAGGAAGCAATACCGTTTCTCTGGATTTCAACCGCGCTTATAACCCGCCATGCGTATTTAGCAAATATGCGACTTGTCCATTACCACCACCACAGAACAAACTGAAACTGGCAGTAACGGCTGGAGAGAAATCTTATCATCATTAAGGTTTGTTAATTCCCTAAAGACTGGTACTCTCTCCTGTTAAACCCAATTTAAAGCTGACAAAGTCACATGCTTTGTCAGCTTTTCTCCATCTAACAGAACCTGTTTTCAGGTTCATATAACAAGGAGAGCATATGACTCAGCATATCAGTACTGCATTTTTAAATGCTCTACCCAAAGTAGAACTTCACATCCATATTGAAGGAAGCCTGGAGCCAGAACTCATGTTTGAGCTGGCGAAACGAAATAAGCTGACACTTCCCTACCCTTCAGCAGAAGCACTCAAAGAAGCTTACGACTTTAATAATCTTCAAGAATTTCTCGACCTTTATTATCAAGGGGCTGATGCGCTTATTCATGAACAGGATTTTTATGATTTGACCTGGCACTGGCTTTCACGTTGCCACGAACAAAATGTTCAACACGTCGAGCCGTTTTTTGATCCTCAAACCCATACTGATCGCGGGATTTCGTTTAAAACGGTTATTACAGGCATCAGTCGTGCATTACACGATGCAGAAGAACAATACGGCATCACCTCGAAACTCATCATGTGTTTTCTTCGCCATCTGTCAGAAGAAGCAGCCTTCGAGACTCTAAAACAGGCAGAACCATTTAAAGATAAGATTTTTGGCATTGGTCTGGACAGCTCCGAAGTTGGACATCCTCCAGAAAAGTTTGCTCGTGTTTTTGCTGAAGCGATTAAACAGGGCTATACCACCGTTGCGCATGCAGGCGAAGAAGGTCCGGCATCGTACATTTGGGAAGCGCTTGAGAAACTACAAATTACACGTATTGATCACGGTGTTCGGGCGATTGAAGATGAAGTATTAATGGAAAAGCTGGCTAAGGAACGCATTGCATTAACTGTCTGTCCACTTTCCAACACACGACTTAAAGTCTTTCAGGACATGTCAGAACACAATATCCTGACGATGCTGGATAAAGGTCTGGCAGTAACCGTAAATTCAGATGATCCGGCTTACTTTGGCGGTTATATGACGGAAAACTTTGTTGCTTTGTCACAAGCATTGTCCATGAAACATGCGCAAGCCGTACAATTATCACGAAATGCGATTGAAGCCAGTTTTGCTGAACCGGAACGAAAGTCAGAACTACTGAGAAATCTCGATGATTTTGCAGAGAACAGCAGCGAACTGTAATTAATAATACAAATAGTGTGTGATTTTGTCACAACCATCGAAATTACACACTCTCTGGTTATAAAACGTCCGCAAATTTTCTTCTCTTATATTCAATTCCGTGCTTTTTTCAGTCACCCTTCTATAGAATCTCGCTCATTAGACCAGTATTTTGCTGCTATTTTCGTTGAAAATCCGCTATTATTGACGGACCGCACTTTGTTGTTCAGATAAAATACAGCTCAAATGTAAAATCGATACAAAAAGTCAGATATTGCATTGTAAACCTTAAGAGCGACTCTATCTTTTACAACTGAAAGCACAATAACCGAATTTATCAGGCAAGTTGCGAATTATGACGGCAAAATTAAACATTTTAGTTCTGAATGGCCCAAACCTGAATATGTTAGGCAAGCGAGAGCCAGCAGTTTATGGCTCACAAACGCTGGATGACATTATCAGCCAGTTATCCGAACATGCCGCTTCATATGAACACGCAACCATTGAACTGGATCACCTCCAGTCAAATGCCGAACACCTGCTCATCGATAGAATTCATGACGCATTCCAGAAAACAGACTTCATCATTATCAATCCCGGTGCATTTACTCATACCAGCGTAGCGCTACGCGACGCATTGTTATCGGTTTCGATTCCCTTCATTGAAGTTCATCTGTCGAATGTCCATGCTCGTGAGCCTTTCAGGCATCATTCTTATCTTTCTGATGTGGCAGTTGGTGTTATTTGTGGCTTGGGCGCAAACGGTTATACCTTTGCGTTGGAAGCCGCCGTCGATTACTTGAAAAACATTTAACAGGCAGGATCTTTCATGGATATTCGTAAAATTAAAAAACTAATCGAGTTAGTTGAAGAATCAGGCATCTCTGAGCTTGAAATCTCTGAAGGCGAAGAATCAGTACGCATTCGTCGCGACGCAGAACCCGTTTTTGCAGCACCACAGCAAGTCTTTTCTGCTCCCGCTCCTGCTCCAGCCGCTGCACCAGCAGCACCGGCAACAACTGATGCAGCTCCTGAAGCACCTAAATCAAATGGCCATCAAGTACTTTCTCCTATGGTTGGTACTTTCTATCGTGCCGCGTCTCCAGATTCTAAAGCATTCGTAGAAGTCGGTGATACTGTAAATGCAGGCGACGTACTGTGTATCATCGAAGCAATGAAAATGATGAATCAGATTGAAGCAGACAAATCAGGCAAAATCGTTGCAATTGTTGTAGAAAACGAAGAGCCAGTAGAATTTGAACAGCCACTATTCATCATCGAATAAAGAGTGATCCCTTATTATGTTAGATAAAGTTGTCATCGCTAACCGAGGAGAAATTGCATTGCGTATCTTACGCGCATGTAAAGAACTCGGTATCAAGACAGTTGCTGTTCACTCGACCGCTGACAAGAATTTAAAACACGTTCTACTGGCAGATGAGTCTATTTGTCTGGGTAAACCAGCTGCGACAGACAGTTACCTGAATATTCCTCGTATCATTGCAGCCGCAGAAATTTCTGATGCAGTTGCGATTCATCCCGGCTACGGCTTCCTGGCTGAAAATGCTGATTTTGCCGAGCAAGTTGAAAACAGCGGTTTCATTTTCATTGGACCTAAGCCAGAAAGCATTCGTTTGATGGGTGATAAAGTATCGGCCATCGAAGCAATGAAAAAAGCGGGTGTGCCATGTGTACCGGGTTCTGACGGTGTACTTACCGACGATGCAGAAAAAAATCTAAGTATTGCAAAACGTATCGGTTACCCGGTGATCATCAAAGCATCTGGTGGTGGCGGTGGCCGCGGTATGCGTGTTGTTCGCGAAGAATCTGAACTGGTATCATCCATTGAAATGACACGTTCTGAAGCACGCGTTGCATTCGGAAACGACCAGGTTTACATGGAGAAATTCCTTGAAAACCCTCGTCACGTTGAAGTTCAGGTTTTAGCCGATGGTCAAGGTAATGCTGTGCATCTGGGTGAGCGCGATTGCTCAATGCAACGTCGTCACCAGAAAGTAGTCGAAGAAGCTCCGGCACCAGGTATTACTGAGTCAATGCGTCGCTACATCGGTGAGCGTTGTGTTCGAGCCTGTATTGAAATCGAATATCGTGGTGCGGGTACCTTTGAATTCCTTTACGAGAATGGCGAATTCTACTTCATCGAAATGAATACTCGTATTCAGGTTGAGCATCCGGTAACGGAAATGGTTACTGGTGTTGATCTGATAAAAGAACAATTACGTGTTGCAGCCGGTCAGCCACTGTCATTTACTCAGGATGATATTCAAATCCGAGGTCATGCGATTGAGTGCCGTATCAATGCTGAAGATCCTGAAACGTTTATCCCATCACCGGGTAAAATTACTCGATTCCATCCTCCGGGTGGCCTGGGTATCCGTTGGGATTCGCACATTTATGCTGAATATTCAGTACCGCCTCACTATGACTCAATGGTTGGAAAGCTGATTACTTACGGTGAGAATCGCGGCGTTGCCATTGCTCGTATGCGTCACGCACTAAACGAAATCGTTATTGACGGTATCAAAACAAACATCGACCTGCATAAAGAAATTATGGGCGATGAAAACTTCCAGAACGGTGGTACCAATATCCACTATCTGGAAAAGAAATTAACGGCAAAAGGTTAATTTCCACCATCCGAAAACAAAACAACCGGCAAATGCCGGTTGTTTTTTATCAAATACTCATCAAACAGATTCACTGTCACATAAGAGTATATGCAGTAATTAGTTTACTTTAGCAACTAACTCACCTGACTCATAGCGACTAACCATATCATTCAGTGAGATCACATCAATTTTGCTTGCATTACCTGCTGTACCAAACGCTTCATAACGCTGTTTACAGATTTCATACATTGCTTTAGTGGCAACATTCAGGAATTTACGCGGGTCAAACTCTGCCGGATTTTCAGCAAGGAAACGACGAACCGCACCTGTTGATGCTAAACGAAGGTCAGTATCGATATTTACTTTACGTACACCGTGTTTGATACCTTCACAAATTTGCTCAACTGGCACACCATACGTTTCTGGGATTTCGCCACCAAATTCATTGATAACCGCTAACCAGTCTTGTGGTACAGACGATGAGCCATGCATAACAAGATGAGTATCTGGAATACGCGAATGAATTTCTTTAATGCGATCGATAGCCAGAATATCACCCGTTGGAGGACGACTGAATTTGTAGGCACCGTGAGAAGTACCGCAAGCAATTGCAAGTGCGTCAACCTGAGTTTCACGAACAAACTGAGCCGCTTCTTCCGGGTCAGTCAAAAGTTGTTCTTTACTCAATTTACCTACTGCGCCAATGCCATCTTCTTCACCAGCTTCACCCGTTTCCAACGATCCCAGGCAACCAAGCTCACCTTCAACTGAAACACCGCATGCATGCGACATTTCAACCGTGCGACGTGTTACATCAACGTTGTAATCATAGTCAGCCGGTGTTTTACCATCTTCGCCCAGTGAACCGTCCATCATAACTGAACTGAAACCTAGTTGAATTGAACGCTGACAAACAGCAGGTGATGTACCGTGATCCTGGTGCATTACCACTGGAATTTCAGGGAATTCTTCAATTGCAGCCAAAATCAAATGACGCAGGAATGGCGCACCTGCATATTTACGAGCACCCGCAGATGCCTGAACGATAACCGGACTGTCAGTATCTTTTGCTGCCATCATGATAGCGCGCATTTGCTCAAGGTTATTAACGTTAAACGCCGGGATACCGTAGTTAAATTCAGCTGCGTGATCTAACAGCTGACGCATAGAAATTAAAGCCATATAGGAACTCCTGATTCAAATCTGGACAGTCGATCATCTGGCCTGCGATGACCGACCAAAAACTGTATATTATTTTGCGCGTTGTTCAAGGATTTCTACTGCAGGTAGCACTTTGCCTTCAAGGAATTCAAGGAACGCACCGCCACCGGTTGAGATGTATGAAACATCTTTTCCAATGCCGTATTTATCAATGGCAGCCAGGGTATCACCACCACCGGCTATTGAGAACGCATCACTATCCGCAATTGCCTGAGCAATCGCTTTTGTGCCTTCTCCAAACTGATCAAATTCAAAAACACCAACCGGACCATTCCACACGATAGTCCCTGCACTCTTAAGCAATTCAGCCAGTTTGTTAGCTGTTTCAGGACCAATATCAAAGATCATGTCATCATCAGCGACATCCGCAGAATTTTTAGTCACTGCAACCGCGTCAACAGAAAACTCTTTACCCACGACAACATCAACAGGCACTGGAATATCACCATTATTAGCCTGTGCAGCCTGAATTAAACGACTGGCTTCTTCCGTCAGATCAGCTTCATATAGTGATTTACCTACAGGCTTATCTGTTGCTGCAATAAACGTATTTGCAATACCACCACCAACGATTAGCTGATCAACTTTCTTAGAAAGAGAATCCAGCACCGTCAGTTTAGTGGACACTTTTGAGCCGCCAACAATTGCGACCAGAGGTCGAGCTGGTGCTTGTAACGCTTTACCCAGTGCATCTAATTCACCAGATAATAGCGGTCCGGCACAAGCAACCGGGGCATATTTTGCGACACCATGAGTCGATGCCTGGGCTCTGTGTGCCGTACCAAAAGCATCCATAACAAAGATGTCACACAACGCAGCCATTTGTTTAGCCAGTGCATCATCATTCTTTTTTTCGCCTTTATTGAAGCGAACATTTTCAAAAATGACCAGTTCACCAGCTTCAACATCAACACCGTTCAGATAATCACTTACCAGACGAACAGGAACATCTAATGCATTTGTCAAATAATCAACCACGGGCTGTAAAGAGAATGCAGCATCAAACTCGCCTTCAACCGGGCGACCCGCATGTGACATAACCATCACTTTTGCGCCCGCATTCAGTGCATGTTTAATACCTGGAAGCGCCGCAACAATTCGTGCATCAGAGGTAACCACACCCTCTTTTACTGGTACGTTTAAATCTTCACGAATCAGTACTCGCTTACCTGCTAAATCCAAATCAGTCATTTTAATGACAGACATTTTAACCTCGCTTAATAGTCCAGTGATTATCCAATCATTTTAGATGCGGTATCTAACATACGATTGGCAAAGCCCCATTCGTTGTCGCACCACACCAACATTTTGACCAGACGTTTGTGACTAACACGGGTTTGCGTACCGTCAACAATCGCGGAATGTGGATCGTGGTTAAAATCGACAGAGACAAGGGGATCTTCAGTAAAACTTAAAATAGGGTTCAGAACACCTGATGCAGCTTTTTTCAGGGTGTTATTGATCGTAGAGATGTCGACGTCGGTATTAAGCGTGACGCTTAAGTCCATCGCCGTAACATTAATAGTAGGAACACGAACAGCAATAGCTTCAAAACGGCCTTTGAGCTCAGGCAAAATACGCTCAACACCTCTGGCTAACGCCGTATCAACCGGAATAATTGACTGGCTGGCAGCACGAGTTCGACGTAGGTCTTTGTGATATGCATCAATCACCTGCTGATCATGCATAGAAGCGTGGATAGTCGTTATCGCACCACTTTCAACACCAAAAACCTGATTAAGCACACTGATAACAGGCACGATGCAATTCGTTGTACAGGAGCCATTCGACACAATAGTCATATCATCGGTAAGAATAGAATCATTAATACCGTAAACAATCGTGGCATCCATATCCGGACTACCGGGCTGAGAAAACAATACTTTTTTAGCACCCTGAGCAATATGCATCTCGGCATGCTCTCGTTTGCCATAAATCCCCGTACATTCGAAAACAATATCAATATTCAGTTGCTTCCAGGGTAAGTCCGAAATTGCCTCTTTATGTAACAACTGGATATTGTCACCCGCAACGATAAGACGATCACCTTCCAGTGCAACATCATGTGCGAAGCGACCATGGGCAGTGTCATATTTCAATAAGTGAGCGATACCCTCAGGGTCAGCCAGTTCATTAATAGCGACGATTTGAATATCGTCATTTCGTCCCGACTCATATAACGCCCTGACGATGTTTCGTCCTATACGACCAAAGCCGTTTATTGCAACTCTTATTGCCATGTATCCTCTGCTATTTAACCAGCAAACCCCGGCAAGCCGGGGTTCACTCATCTACTGCATCAGGCAGTAATTAGAATAATGATTCTGCGGCTTTAACAACATTCTCGACGGTAATACCGAAATGTTCATAAAGCTCACCAGCTGGTGCTGATTCACCAAACGTCGTCATACCGACAACTTTGCCGGTTAAGCCAACATATTTGTACCAGAAATCTTCAATACCCGCTTCAACTGCAACACGGCGTGTAACATTAGCAGGCAATACAGATAATTTGTACTCATTGCTTTGCGCATCAAATACATCAGTCGATGGCATTGATACCACACGAACGTTTTTACCATTCGCTCGAAGCTGCTCGGCAGCTTTAACCGCCAGTTCAACTTCTGAACCGGTACCAATCAAAATAACTTCAGGCTCACCTGCGTCATCACTAAGAATGTAACCACCTTTCGCTACAGCCGCCAGTTGCTCTGCATTACGCGGTTGTTGCTCTACGCCCTGACGCGTAAAGATTAACGATGTAGGGCCATCTTTGCGTTCAATTGCCGCTTTCCATGCAACAGCTGATTCTACCTGATCACATGGACGCCAGTTCATTAGATTTGGGGTCATGCGTAATGATGCAATCTGCTCTACCGGCTGGTGAGTCGGGCCATCTTCACCCAGACCAATCGAATCGTGCGTGTAAACAAAAATAGCAGGCTGCTTCATTAGTGCAGCCATGCGAACCGCATTACGAGCATATTCCATAAACATCAGGAATGTTGCGCCGTATGGTGCAAAACCACCGTGAAGAGCAATACCATTCATGATGGCAGACATACCAAACTCACGAACACCATAGAAAATATAGTTGCCTGACGCGTCATCAGCAGTCAGACCTTTTGAGCCAGACCACAAAGTCAGGTTCGAACCTGCCAGGTCAGCAGAACCACCCATCAGTTCAGGTAATAATGGACCGAACGCATTCAATGCATTCTGCGATGCTTTACGTGTTGCGATTTTTTGAGGATTATCTTGAAGAGACTGAATATAATCTGCAGATGATGTCGCCCAGTTTTCAGGAAGTTGACCTGACGTGCGACGTTCAAATTCAGCGGCCAGTTCAGGGTGAGCATTTTTATATGCAGTGAATAATTCATTCCACGCAGACTCATCCGTTGCACCTTTTTCTTTTCCATCCCATGCTGCATAAACATCTGCCGGGATTTCGAATGGGCCGTGCGCCCAGTTCAGGAATTCACGAGAAGCAGTAATTTCATCATCACCAAGTGGTGCGCCATGACAATCATGAGAACCCGATTTGTTTGGTGAACCGTAACCAATCACTGTCTTTGTACAAATTAATGTTGGCTTGCCTGTTTCGGCTTTTGCCGCTTCAATTGCTGCTGTAATCACTTCAGGACTATGGCCATCCACATCACGCACAACATGCCAGCCATAAGCTTCAAAGCGAGCTGGCGTATCATCACTAAACCAACCTTCAACTTCACCGTCGATTGAGATACCGTTGTCATCCCAAAACGCGATTAGTTTACCAAGACCTAACGTGCCAGCCAGAGAACAAGCTTCATGCGAGATACCTTCCATTAAACAACCATCACCCAGGAATACCCAGGTATTGTGATCCACAACATTAAAACCATCACGGTTAAACTGAGCAGCCATTGATTTTTCGGCAATCGCCATACCAACAGCATTTGTGATGCCCTGCCCCAATGGACCGGTTGTTGTTTCAACGCCCGGCGCATAACCATACTCAGGGTGGCCAGGTGTTTTAGAATGAAGTTGACGGAAGTTTTTTAGATCATCAATAGACAGGTCATAACCACTCAGGTGCAAAAGAGAGTAAATCAACATTGAACCGTGACCATTTGACAATACAAAGCGGTCGCGATCTGACCATTCTGGATTCTGAGGGTTGTGCTTCAAATAATCTCGCCACAGGACTTCTGCGATATCGGCCATACCCATTGGTGCGCCAGGGTGACCAGATTTAGCCTTTTGAACAGCATCCATACTTAGGACACGGATTGCATTTGCAAGTTCTTTACGAGATGACATTTGAGCTCCTGAAGTTATGCGTAAAATGTCGGCCATTTGCTCAGTAAAAGTGACCATATGGTCAGGAAATACCAAGTATTGAGCCTGATTTATGAAGTGGCGTATTTTCGCCCAGGATGTTTAACCAACGCAAATAAAAATAGCAGGTAATGCATAATTTTATCGCTTCACGGCAATGCCGCATATGCTGGAGTCACATCCAGGACTTTATAAGCAGAATTTAGCTACTGTGCCATAACAATCCGCGTATATCACTGGACTTTTAGAATTTTAGACATCCAGACATAAAAATGTTCTGGCATCCTAAAGGAGATTCCCTTAGACTATCCCTCAATTACCTGAGGTATCTCGCCTTTAAATGTTAATTTTCTGTTAAGTTAAGTCATAGTTACAGAGTCGTTCTCTGATGTTTATGGCACGGCACTTAACTTTAGATGAGAAAAAATCATGTCAAAACATTTATTTACATCTGAATCTGTTTCTGAAGGTCATCCGGATAAAATCGCTGACCAGATCTCTGACGCTGTTCTGGATGCTATTCTTGAACAAGATCCTAAAGCTCGTGTTGCCTGTGAAACTTACGTAAAAACAGGCATGGTGATGGTTGGTGGAGAAATCACAACATCAGCATGGGTAGACATCGAAGAATTAACACGTAGCACAGTTCGTCAAATTGGTTATACCCATTCAGACATGGGTTTTGACGCTGATTCATGTGCCATTCTTAATACCATTGGTAAACAATCTCCAGATATCAATCAGGGTGTTGACCGTACAGATCCTCGCGAGCAAGGTGCTGGTGATCAGGGTCTTATGTTTGGTTACGCATGCAATGAAACTGATTCATTTATGCCGGCACCGATTGAATATTCACATCGTCTTGTTAAGCGTCAGGCTGAAGTTCGTAAAGATGGCACATTGCCGTGGTTACGTCCTGATGCAAAAAGCCAGGTTACGTTTGCCTATGAAAACGGCAAGCCGGTAGGTATCGACGCTGTTGTACTTTCAACTCAGCACAGCGAAGACATCGAACTACCAGAGCTGGTTGAAGCTGTGCGTGAAACTATTATCAAGCCAGTACTTCCTGAAGCATGGCTGACCAACGACACTAAATTCTTCATCAACCCAACGGGTCGTTTCGTTATTGGTGGACCTATGGGTGACTGCGGTCTGACAGGCCGTAAAATCATCGTTGATACATACGGTGGTATGGCTCGTCATGGTGGTGGTGCTTTCTCAGGTAAAGATCCTTCAAAAGTTGACCGTTCAGCGGCTTATGCAGCTCGTTATGTTGCAAAGAATATTGTTGCTGCTGGTCTTGCAGATAAGTGTGAGCTTCAGGTTTCATATGCTATCGGTGTTGCTGAACCTACGTCTATCAGTGTTGAAACGTTTGGCACGGGTAAATTAGAAGAAGCCAAACTTATCGGTCTGATTCGTGAGCACTTTGATCTTCGTCCTTACGGCCTGATTCAAATGTTAGATCTTGAGCGCCCTATCTATAAAGGTACGGCTGCATACGGTCACTTCGGTCGCGAAGAATTCCCATGGGAAAAAACAGATAAAGTTGAAGCATTAAAAGCTTCATTATAAATCTGATAAACTGAATATCTTAAAGCACCCGCCACAGCAATGTGCCGGGTGCTTTTTTATTGTTTAAAACTCATATTCTCCAGCAGTGCGTTTTTAAACATATTAGCCCGTCCCCATTCAACACCTGTCACTTTTATACACAACATAAGACGTCTTATCCCAATATCACACTATCCAGGCGCTTTCTTAAATTCTTTGAATATTTTGTTGCTTAACAATGGCAAAAGTGCGCAATTGTGCCAGGTTTATAGCAGAGAGTTTACGATAATGAATTTTAGGGCCAGTTGTTCTTTCCTGATGATTTTTACAGCTGCCTGTTTGTGACCAGGTTAGAACCAATTCACGGCATAACCTGAAAAAACAAGTTTTGTTTCTGCTGTCACCTTGTTGCCACGTTCAGACACCTCAAAGCCTGCATCAGTTAAAACATGCTTTCGGCATCACGATTAAGCTATTGATGAATCAGTACCCAAGCTGAACATCACCTTGAGTTTTAAAAAAGATGTGGAGGAACACGTGGATTGGTTCAATAATCTTAATATCTTCAAAAAGATTGCCATTATCTCAGTCATAGCAATTGCCACACTGATTTTCACGACCCTGTCAGCCTTTCTGGCGCAACAGGAAAATCAAACCAGTCTGGTAAAGCTTGAAAGTACTATCGCACCGCTTTTACTCATTTCAGGGGAAAACGTTGTATTACTTGAGCGTGTAGATGAAGTCTACTCTCAGAGTGTTTCCTTTGGCGATAGTGACTTAAAAGCAAACGCTGAAAGTACACTGGATAAACTAAAGTCCAACCTCAATCGCGTAAAAGCACTGGATAAAGACCATGCTTCGGCGGTTTCGGCTATACAAGAAAGGCTTGACCGTTATCGAACCACAACGTCAACAATCGTCGACGCGATGTTATCGGGTGGTGATGTAGACTTCGACAAAATAGGCAAGCTAAGCGGTGAGAAATCAGCCTTACTGGAACAAAGCTTGTCAGATTTGAGACAGTACAGTGCTCGCATAGATGATCAGTTTAAGGGCTTGCTCGGTCAAATCAGAGATTCCAGCTCTCAAAGTCTCACAAACACTGTGTTATTTGGAATTATTTCATGTGGATTAATGATTGTTATTACTGTTTTTGTTGGACGCAAAATCAGTGACACGGTCAACAATCTGGCACAATCTCTTAGTGAACTTGCTCACGGTGAAGGCGACCTTAATCATAAACTTCCTGTTGAAAGCAACGATGAGCTGGGCCAGGTCGCCAGCAATTTCAATCACTTCATGACGTTACTGAAAGATGCTATTAGCCATGTCATTGATGTGACAAATCCATTGTCACGGTCATCAACAACGTTAATTTCTCATACCCAGGACGCCCGCGATGCTGCGGTTAAACAGTCATCTGATACCGAAAATGCACAAAATCTGATTCGTGAATTACAAAGCTCAGTCAATGAGATTGTTGAATCGGCGAATCAGGCTGCTCAACTGGTTTCCGACGTATCCAGCGAATCTGAAAACGGTATTCGTGTCGTCAACCAGACCATTCAGGTTTCTGGCGAATTGGATCATGACATTCAGGAAGCTGCCGCAACTGTTCAGGAACTGGCCAACGATTCCGAAAATGTTCACAGCATTCTCGACGTTATTAATTCCATCGCTGACCAGACTAATCTGTTAGCACTTAATGCAGCCATTGAAGCCGCTCGAGCGGGTGATCAAGGTCGTGGTTTCGCTGTTGTAGCTGATGAAGTTCGAGCCCTGGCCTCTAAAACTGCAGAATCAACGACTGAGATTCGTCAGGTACTTGAGCAACTTCGCTCAGCGGCCTCAAATTCCACCAGCCGAATGAAAACAGCATCCGAGAAATCAAAATTGAATCAGCAACATGCCATTTCAACCGGAAATGCTCTGGAGCAAATAAAAGAAAAGATTTCTCATCTCAGTGAAGTAAACAGCCAGATTGCAGCAGCAACAGAACATCAAAATGACGCCACGCGTCATGTGGTTAGCAACATAGAAGATGTAACAGCGGCATTTAATGTCACAACACAGACGTTCAGTGATGTAGAGGGCATTGCTCGTCAGCTCCATCAATTTTCAGATCAACTTCAGGAGGCTTCTTCTCGTTTCAAAGTATAAACATCGAGTGATACCGCCGCATTCAGGACAGTGCGGCTAATATGGGAAAAGAGTGAGTATTATGAAAAAAGCAAATTATCTGTACACACCAGCCTTGCTCCTTGCATTAGCAAGCTCACCTGTAGTCGCAGAAGTCAACATTAACGGGTTTGCATCCTTTGTTGGCGGACGGACGACAGGCGATGATGAAAATTACCGCGGTTATCGGGATGAATTAGAATTTGATAAAGAGTCGTTATTTGCTGTTCAGGCAACATCAGATATGGGCGATGGTTTATCAGCCGTCGTTCAGATTTTAGCGAAAGCAGAAGATGACTGGGACCCTGAGTTTGAATGGGCGTACATGTCCTGGGATATCAATGAACAGTTCAACTTAAAAGTTGGAAGACTACGTATTCCATTTTACTTTTACTCTGAATATCTCGATGCCGCATACACTTATCACTGGATAAGACCACCACTGGAGGTCTATGATCTCGCGCTGTCAAACTATGATGGTATCTCAGCAAACTATACGCTCTACACAGGTGACTTTGAGCATAAATTCATGCTGGGATATGGTAAGCGTGATGATTTCATTGATGATTTTGACGCATCAACTTACGAAAATATGTTCGCCTTCAACTGGGACATAACCTACGAGAATTACACATTAAAACTGGTACATGTCATCGGTGATTTAACCTTCAGAAATCAAACAATCATCGATGCAGGTGTGTTATTCGGTGCAGCTATTCCGGGCTATGACTTAGAACATATTTTGATAGAAGAAGATGAGACAACCTATTCAGCAATTGCATTTAATGCAGATTGGGAAGACTGGTTCCTGGTCACTGAATACGCTCAGGTTAATCTCGAAAGAGACAATATATTCCTTCAAGATGATGAACGTTTCATGTTCTCATTTGGCAAACGTTGGGATAAATTTACGGCCCATTATACCTACTCTGCCGCTGAAGCTGATGATCCCTCAAGTTTGCTGCAGGATATTCCTGATAACCCGGCTTTTGATCCACTACGAGCGACAGTAAATGCAGCATTTGCCACCAATCAGGACAAGACAGCTCATACTTTTGGTTTGCGTTATGATTTTCATCCGATGGCAGCATTCAAAGTTGAGTTAACACGAAGCCAAAATGATGCAACGGATCAAGATACTAACGTTATGCGTTTCGCATTTGACCTGGTTTTTTAAGGAGAAGCTGATGAGACGTTTATTGTTAATTCTAAGTTTGGTGATCGTGCCTACTTTTAGTGCACTTGCAGAAGTATCCGTCATCGTGAATCCGGCAAATAGTAATTCACTCGATAAAGGACAGCTAAAACGAATCTGGTTGGGGAAAATGAAGTCCTATCCGGATGGTGGCAGTGTCATGATTCTTGATCAGGCAAATGGCGCCGCAACGCGTGATGAGTTTTTATCAAAAGTGATTGGTAAATCAGGTAGCCAATATAAAGCTTATTGGTCAAAGCTTCTGTTTACCGGTAAAGGAAAACCACCTAAGGAGCTGTCATCAGATGCGGATATCATTGCTGAAATCAGTAAATCACCAGGGGCAATAGGTTACATTAATTCTTCCGCAGTAACAGGTGATGTAAAAGTTATCGCAACATTTTGATTTAAATACGCTTTCTGAGTTTTCACATTCAGAAAGCGTTCCTCCCTGTATTATCTCTGACAAAAATTCTCACACTTTGCTATTTTACGGTTAATTTTCATTTATATTAGTCTGATCTTCACTATCGCGTCGCCCGGCGCAATTTCTCTAACAATGATAAAGAGTCCAACCATGATAAAACGATTAGCAATCTCTGCTGTGTGCATCGGTGTGCTGGCTGCATGCTCGTCTACCATGTATTCGTCAACTAATACTTCGACTAACTTAAGCTCAGGGATCGTCCAGGAGAACATGGATAAATCTGTTCGCCCACAGGACAATTTTTACCGCTATGTAAATGGTGAATGGCACAAAACACATGAAATTCCAGGCGATAGAAAAGCTATCGGTGCTTTTTATGATTTACGAGAAGGTGCAAAAGAAGACGTATTGGCTATCATAAAAAATGTCGCAAACAGCAATAACCAAACGAAAGGAAGCAACGCACAAAAAGTCGCTGACATGTATAACAGCGTCATGGATATTGATACCCGCAATAAGCTGGGTGTTGCCCCACTGAAAAAAGATTTTGCTGAAATCGATCAGTTAAAAAGTAAAGACGAATTATCGATTTATATGGCGAAAAGCCAAAAGGAAGGAGCAAGTAACCCGCTGGGATACTACATCAACGAAGACTCTAAAAACTCAACACAGTATGCCAGCCATATCTGGCAGTGGGGACTGTCACTACCAGACCGCGATTACTACCTGAAAGATGACGAACGGTATAACGAACTTCGTAAAGGTTATGTTGAACATATCGAGAAAATGTTCAACATGGCTGGGTTCAGTCAAGCTAAACAACGCGCAGAACAAATCATGCAACTTGAAACAGCACTGGCCGAAAAACACTGGACACGCGTTGAGTCAAGAAACCGCGACAAAACCTACAACAAACTCACAATTTCAGAACTTAACACGTTAGCTGGTGATTTTAACTGGCGTAATTACTTCAAAGAACTGGGTTTACCAGAAATCAAAGAAATCATTATCAACCAACCTTCATTTGTAGAAGGATTCTCTGATGTTTACCGAGACTTCCCGCTGGATGCCTGGAAAAACTATATGCGCTGGCAATGGCTACATGCGAGCGCGAATTATCTGAGTGACGATTTTGAAAAAGAAAATTTTGAGTTCTTCAGCAAACAACTCAGCGGTCAGTCAGAACAAGATCCTCGCTGGAAAACGGCTGTGGCAACGGTCAACGCATCATTAGGTGAAATTATTGGTCAGCTGTATGTTGATAAGCATTTCCAGCCGGAAGCTAAACAACGTATGGTGACACTGGTCGAAAACCTGCGCAAAGCCTATGGTGAAAGCATTGATGACCTCGAATGGATGGGTGATGCAACTAAAACTGCAGCGCGAGAAAAGCTGGCTAAGTTCATTCCCAAAATTGGTTACCCTGATAAATGGATTGATTATTCAGCGTTAAACATCAATAAAGGTGATTTAGCAACCAATATGCGAAATGCCAGTCGCTTTGAATTCCAGCGTGAATTGAAAAAACTAGGTGGACCAATCCAACGTCATGAATGGCACATGACACCGCAAACCGTGAACGCTTATTACAATCCAACTAAAAATGAGATTGTTTTCCCTGCTGCTATTTTACAACCGCCATTCTTTAACATGGAAGCCGATGACGCAGTCAACTATGGCGCAATTGGTGCGGTAATTGGTCATGAAATGGGGCATGGTTTTGACGATCAAGGAAGTAAGTTTGACGGTGATGGTAACCTGAAAAACTGGTGGACTGATGAGGATCGTCGTAAGTTCAAAGAGAGAACTGCACAACTGGTTAAACAATATGGTGACTATAAACCGTTACCTGATATGCACATCAATGGCGAGCTGACATTGGGTGAAAACATCGGTGATTTAGCGGGTGTAACCATTGCCTACAAAGCCTATCGGATGTCATTGAATGGTAAAGAAGCACCTGTTATCGATGGCTTTACCGGTGATGAACGATTCTTCATGGGTTTCGGTCAGGTATGGCGTACTAAATACCAGGAATTAGAAGCTCGTCGTCGTCTGGATACCGATCCACACAGCCCAGCTGAATACCGTGCTGTTGGTTCATTATCTAATCTGAATGAATTCTATAAAACGTATGGCGTTAAAGAAGGTGATGGTATGTATATCGCGCCTGAAAAACGCGTCAAAATCTGGTAATTAACCATGTAACAGTTAACTTATAACGCAAGAAGCCCGAATAAATCCGGGCTTCTTATCGTTTCAAGCAAGCAGAAACAAGCCTATCTTGCACTGCCTCCCCATTTAAAGAAACCAGCACCCACGCCTAAAAAAACAACCGTCATGCCCACCAGCGAAAAAACATGCTCTTTAATATCCCACAACGAATCACCTTTCAGCATGATAGAACGAGCGCCCTCAACCAGGTGAGTTAATGGTAATAAATTCGCTATTGATTGAATAAATACAGGAGAGCCTTCGAGAGAAAACCAGACACCTGACAGTATCATCATCGGCCACGATGACATATTCAGTAATCCACCAACAAACTCTTCACTCTCACTGCGAGATGCGACTAACAGCCCAAGTGAAATGAGGCTCATAGCACCTAAAAACGCGATAATTAGCAGGTCGAAGTAATTCCCCAACATATAGAAGTCGAAAAAATAATTACACCCGGCAAAAATAATCGAAACGGTTGCCATCACAATGATAATTCTTGAGCATAATTGCGCACTGACAAACTCCAGCGAACTTAACGGTGTCGCCTGTAAACGTTTCAACACCGAGTTTTTCCGATATCTCACAACTACATAACCGACACCAAACAAGCTACTGAACATCATGTTCATTCCTAAAATGCCCGGCACAACCCAATCCAGGTAGCGAATTTCGCGGCCATCAATTTCTTTTTTTACAAAATCCGGCTCAGCTTGCAGTAAAAGGCGCTCACTGACATAACCCTTTGGAGAACTCTTATTCAACCAATATTCTTTATTGACAAAATCCACCAGCAAATCAATACGATGCTGTTGTAGCGTTACTTTCGCCTCCTCTTTATCGCCGTAGCCGATGAACTCCAGATAACGTGTTTCATTAAACACGCTTTGTTTTAACTGGATTTCCCCAGCCTCACCGTGATTCACATAACCAATCTTATAAAGCGTTTGATTGTCACCAGAAAAAATAAAGGCAAATCCAACCACCAACATCACAGGAAAGAAAACACTCCACAGCAATGCACTACGATCCCGAAGAAACTCTCTGTTTCTGGCAACAAATACAGCCATAAAACGACTAAACATGATTACGCCCCCAGTCCGTGTCCAGTAAGTTTTAAGAACAAATCATCCAGATTAGCTGATTTAACATGCAAACCTTTTAATGACACTTTCTTATCAATCAACCTTGCAATCGCGTCTTCAACATTTTCCGCCGTGATTTCAACAAATCCATTGTGACGACGAACTTGCCAGCCATTGAGTTCATGACCGTGCAAATTTTCATCTGGTAAACGAATCAATGCGCCACTAAAGTGTTGATTCAATAAACGTTCAGGTGAATCGTGGGCAATAATTTTTCCTTTATCCATAATCACGATGTCATCACACAAATACTCAGCTTCATCCATATAATGAGTGGTTAAAATCAGTGTTTTCTGACGCGCTTTAACGGATGTAATTAAATCCCAGAAATTTCGGCGAGCATGTGGGTCTAACCCCGTAGTGGGCTCATCAAGAAAAATGATTTGAGGGTCATTGATAAGTGCCAGGGCCAACAATAATCGCTGACGCTGACCACCAGATAACTTACGATGATCCTGATCCAAAAAATCTTCAAGCTCACATAGCTGAATTAAGTCATCAACATTCGCTGTTTTAGCGTAAAAGCTGGAGAACATCGATAGCGTTTCACGGACAGTTTGATGGTCCTGAAGTGACGTATTCTGAAATTGAATTCCCAGCGTTTTATAAATATCTTTACCCGCAGGTTTACCATAAAAAGAAATCTCACCTGACGTTGGCGTGACAATTCCTTCTAACATTTCAATGGTCGTTGTCTTTCCTGCTCCATTTGGTCCTAATAAACCAAAACATATCCCCTTTGGTACAGAGAAACTTATTTCGTCTACTGCGGTAAACGATTTAAATTGTTTTTTTAATTGCCTGACTTCAATAACAGGTTGCTCTGAAGGCATTAGTACCTCTCTATTACACAAGGTTTTCAGTAGCTAAACAGCATGTTGACATAAGATTCACAGTAATCCGAATCCTAATTTATTAAAACCACCATTTGTGTACAAAATCAGACACTTTCCGATTTTGCAGTAGTTACCTATACAATTTCGCGGTAAGATTATCGGCCTGAAAAAGTTGATTAGCACACACATGCGAGTACCGCGAATTTATCACTCAGGCCCTCTACAGGCCGGTCAAAAAACCTTTCTTGACGACGCCGCAGCAAACCACGTTGGCAGAGTCCTCAGAATGCAGCCCGAACAACAATTGATCGTATTTAATGGTCAAGGTGGCGAGTATCTTTGTACCATAGACAAATCCAGCAAAAAGCACGTTGAAATCGCTGTAGAACAGTACAAGGACAATGATAGTGAATCACCGCTAAAAATCCATTTAGCTCAAGGTATTAGTCGTGGTGATAAAATGGAATTCACAATTCAAAAAGCTGTAGAGCTGGGCGTTCATGCAATCACTCCGCTTTTTACAGAACGTTGTGGAGTAAAACTGGCAGAAGACAGACTTCAGAAAAAAATCAATCAATGGCAACACATTGCTATCAGTGCCTGTGAACAATCAGGTCGTTGTTCAATTCCTGAAATCAAGTCGCCTCAAACGCTGGAACAATGGCTGTCACAAGAAACAGATGATTTGAAATTAAACTTGTTTCCGCACGCAAATGCCTCCATTAAAACCATTACGCCACCAACACACGGTGTAAGATTCATTATTGGCCCGGAAGGCGGCCTGAGCGATGAAGAAATTAATCAGACTCGTGATGCAGGATACCAGGATATCTTACTCGGCCCTCGGGTATTGCGCACTGAAACCGCAGCACTGGCCGTTATCACAGCATTACAAGTTCAATTCGGAGATTTGGTATAAATGAATAAAAAACTCGGCATTATCATGGATCCGATCGCGGGTATTAACATTAAAAAAGACACCAGCTTTAAAATGTTACTAACCGCTCAAGAACGCCAATATGACGTGTTTTACATGGAAATGAGCGATCTTCACATGCTAAACGGTAATCCGTCAGCTACTACACGACGGTTAACCGTGTTTAATAATCCAGAAAAGTGGTTTGAACTGGGTGAACCCGAAGAAACACCGCTGGCCGATTTAGATGTCATTCTGATGCGTAAAGATCCTCCGTTCGATACCGAATATATTTACGCAACCTATATGCTGGAACGCGCTGAAGATTCAGGCACACTGATCGTCAACAAACCACAAAGCCTCCGTGATGCTAATGAAAAGCTTTACACGGCATGGTTTCCACAATGTACACCAGAGACATTAGTCACACGTTCAACGGATCAGATTAAAGCATTTTGGGAAACTCATCGCGATATCATCATTAAACCACTTGATGGTATGGGTGGAGCTTCTATATTTAGAGTGAAAGAAAATGATCCAAACTTTGGTGTTATTACAGAGACGCTGACAAATCATGGACAGCAATACGCCATGATTCAAAAGTTCATCCCTGATATCAAAGATGGTGATAAACGAATTCTGGTCATCAATGGTGAACCTATGCCTTACTGCCTGGCTCGTATTCCAGCATCAGGTGAAACTCGCGGCAACCTTGCCGCCGGCGGACGTGGAGAAGCCAGACCTTTATCAGATTCTGATCGCTGGATTGCAGAACAAGTTGGTCCAACATTAAGAGAAAAAGGGCTCATCTTTGTTGGCTTAGACGTAATCGGTGATAAGCTTACCGAAATTAACGTCACCAGCCCTACATGCGTTCGAGAAATCGAATCTGCCTTTAACATTGATATTACAGCTAAATTATTTGATGTTATTGAAGAAAAATTAACGGCAAACACTTAACCGCCATTTGCTTAGTCAATATTACCAGCATCGCAGTACAGGGAATCTCTTCAGGTCATAACAATGCCTGATTCATGCGTCAAAATTGGCTAAGCAGCCGAGTGGCAACAATAATTATAATAATTTGTTTCGCCTGATCGGGAAGAGCCAAGATGTTTAGAATCTATAACGTCTAAGCATCTAATGCTTTTTTACTATCACTTTCGAATATGGCTGTAGTGTCTTTTGCCATGTCCGTTGTCAAGATTAGAAGAGAGTCTTATGGAAAGTTTAGAGAATCATTTTCTTATTGCCATGCCAACGTTGAGTGACAGCTTTTTCAAACGTACTGTCACCTATATTTGCGAACACAACGCTGATGGAGCAATGGGACTCATCATCAATCAACCCGTTGAAATTACAACGGGTGAATTACTGGGTAAACTGAACGTCGATTATAATCATTCCCACCCAAATGCTACCTTACCGGTCTATAACGGTGGTCCTGTACAAACTGATCGAGGATTTGTACTTCATACACCACAACCTGAAAAAAACTGGCCCAGTAGTTTACAACTTAGCGATGACCTTGCGCTGACTACATCTCGCGATATTCTCGGCGCTCTGACGACTGAAGAAGCGCCTGAAAAATTTATGATCGTTCTGGGATATTCAGGCTGGAGTGCGGGACAACTGGAACAAGAGCTGTCTGAAAATTCATGGCTAACGATTCCTGCTGATTCACAACTTTTATTCGATATTCCTGTACAATTGCGCTGGGAAACAGCCGCTCAACGGCTGGGAATAAATATGTGGCAAATGTCCGGTCAGGTAGGACATGCCTGACACCCGGAGTAATCTGATTGAGTTCACAAAAAAAGAAAAAATCAGGCGAGCGCACTGTCCTCGCCTTTGATTTTGGCAGTAAAAGTATTGGTATTGCCGTAGGGCAAGAAGTAACAGGCAATGCTCAACCCCTACAAGCCATTAAAGCTAAAGACGGCATTCCTGGCTGGGAACAAATAGACACCATCGTAGAAGAATGGCAACCAGACATTATGGTGGTAGGTCTGCCACTGAATATGGATGGTACTCCGCAACACGTAACCTTCGCCGCCAAAAAATTCGGCAACCGACTCAGCAATCGTTATCGTATGCAAGTAGTCACTCATGATGAGCGTTTGTCGACCGTTGATGCAAAAGCACGCTTATTCGAAAAAGGTGGTTATAAAAGCCTGAGTAAGTCTAACGTTGACAATATGTCAGCATGTTTGATTCTCGAAAGCTGGTTCGAAGCCCAATATAATGACGATCAATCTGTAGACGCTCAACGCTAACCCTCCATACTCGATATGACCTTATTTCAGTTGTTGCTTACAATTGTTCCGCTGATCATGATTAGTGGAACTGGATTTATTACTGCTCGCTATCAGTATCTGTCAAAACCTCAAATCCAGGGGTTGAGTAAGTTCACTTTTACTCTGGCAATTCCAGTCTTCCTGTTTTTTAACATGTACAGTGCTGATATGAGCCATATGAGTGGCCAGGAGGAAACGGGGTTCGATCTCATCAATGCCTGGATTGGTTTCTATGGTGCAATACTTACGATTTATCTGGGAACTGTGCTTTGGAAGAGAGGCGTTCAACATAGCTCATGGAAGGCTGCCGGCATCGCGGCGCTAACCTGTACTTATTCAAATACAATGATGGTTGGCTTGCCAGTTATCCTTGCAACACTTGGCGATGATTCACTCGGCACTGTACTCCTTCTGTTAGCATTCCATAGCACAATACTTTTTACTCTAACCGCTCTTCTGGCAGCCAGAGAAGACCATGAAGCCTTTAATTGGGGAAAAACCATCAAAGGGCTAATAACAAATCCTATCATTGCCAGCATCTCGTCAGGACTGATTTTCAATCTTGCGGGTATTCAATTACCGGATGTTATATCAGCGACTCTAAAAATGGCATCGCAGCCAGGCATAACCTGTGCGTTGTTCGTTCTTGGAGCGACACTGAGTTACCATAAAATCCATGCTGACTGGAAACCCGTGTTTGCAATGTCAGTAACTAAGTTATTTGCACTGCCTTTTATCGCCTGGTGGTTCAGTCATCACATATTGCAGCTGGATAAACAGACGGTCATTATCATCACATTAATGCTTGCTTCGCCTTCCGGCATGAATGCATGGCTAATGGCGGCACAATATCAACAGCATGAAGGGAGAGTAGCCAGCACCGTGGTAGTTAGCAGCCTGGCGTCAATCGTTACTGTGAGTGGCTGGCTGGCATTTCTGTTTTACCAGCCAGGTATTTAATTGCAACGATGGTGAGTATGGTCGCCCACAAAGGAGCGACCGCAAAGAATTATTTCAATACTGCGTGTTCAGCATACGTATCAGTTTCAAAGACTCGCTTTTCCATTGCATCCAGATGTTCATCAGTCATGTTATCAATCATCTTTTCCCATCCACCCGGAATACAGTAAGTGGTAGCAATGAAATTCATAAACTTATCACGCAGTTCAACATCTAATACCCAGGCATCCATGGTTGCCAGAATCTCATCTAACTGTTCAAGGTTATCCGCATGTTTAACTAGCCCGGGAATGTTATAGCAGGCATTACCTAAAGTAATTACCCGTTTACCTAATAACAGCGATTCCAACCCTACCGTAGAGTTAATCGTTACAACGGCTGACGCATTTTCTATCAGGGTTTGGGTGCTGTTTTCATTGGCAAATACACAAAAATCATCAGCCTTGTATAAATGCTCAAAATTACCAGGCCATGAAGGATGTTCTTTAAATACCAGTGTAGGTGCTGCACTGCCCCACTTTTCACGATACTTTCGGTGAATACTTAATAAGCTGTTAAACAACTGCTCCATTGAGTGAATCCATGGCGAATGAATAACGACCTGGCTATCTGCCGGAACCTGAAATGGCACAAAAATATAATTGTCAGGTAATGAATCCAGTGATTGCCCAGTAATTTCGCGATGTTTGTGAGGTTCTCTTGGTACGAGATTCTTCGGAATTTCCACATCGGTGTTAATTGACCAGTCACGATAAAAAGATTCAGTCCTTGGAATAGAGTTAAACGCATTCACCCCGGTATAATCAGCCGTTGTTGTATTCGGCATCAGTCCATTTTCAAAATACAAAATCCGTTTTTGTGCTGCTTCTGCAGCTTTAACCATCGTCAGATAAGGTTGTTTCTGTCCATTCCATAAAGCCACCGCTTCGCAGTCCAGCTTCTTAAAAATATGATAGTAATGAAAGAAACGAGCCCGTTCTGTAGCGTATGCGAAGAAACAATATATGTTCCAAAGTACTGGGTTCCTGGCGATTACTGGATAATTAATTTTTTGGCGAATCAGATGAGTTTCTAACAGCTCTTTTTCATCGACGGGTGGCTTTACAAACGCCCCCCAGAATAGAGGTAACGTTGGATATGAAGTGAAAATAACATCTGCGGCATTCTTTAGTCGCTTAACAATGAGCGAATAATACTTAAATCGCTTAGTGGAGTTGGCAATAAATATAACTTTCTTCATGTTACTTTCACTCTGTTGAACCAGAAAAAGAGAGAATCAGAGACGTCAAACGAGATAACGCTCCTTTATTTTCTTCCACCACCGCAGCAGCACGCTCTCCGGTTTGCTTTCTTAGCGATTTATCATTCAATAACGTATTAAGCACAGATACCAACTCATCAACGTCATTGATCATAAAAGCAGCTTTACGCTCGATAAGTTGTTGGTAAATACGTTTGAAGTTTTTCACATAGGGTCCTGTTACTACAGGGACTTTCAACGCTGATGGTTCTAACGGGTTATGGCCACCAAGTCCTTTCTCCAATGATCCGCCGACAATCGCTATATCTGCTACACCATAGAACAACATCAGTTCGCCCATGCTATCAAGCAGGAATACATCCGTATCAAGATCAGGTTTCTCACCAGAACTTCGTTTTACAACCGTCAAACCTACTCGTTTGATTAATGTCTCGACGTTGTTAAAACGTTCCGGATGCCTGGGAACTAAAACAAGTAATGGTCTGCCATTTCCCTTCGGTAACTTTGTAACCGCCTCTAACAATAATTCATCTTCACCTGCGTGCGTACTTCCGGCGGTAATTATTGGGCGCGACACTCCCCATTCAAGCTTCAATTCTTTTTGTTGAACTAACAGCTGCTCAGAAACATTTACTTCAAATTTAATACTGCCTGTGACACTGAGTTTTTCAGCAGCAAGTCCTAATCCTTTGAAACGCTCGCCATCAGTTTCATTATGCGCAGCAACCAATGCTAAATCCTTCATCATCTGTGCTGACATCTTTGACACTTTCTTATAGCCGTTGAAGGAATTTTCAGATAACCGTGCATTAGCCAGAATCGTTTTACAACCGGATATAGCGGCATAGCGAAGTAAATTCGGCCACAGCTCAGTTTCCATAACAACCAGTAATTCAGGCTTCAAACGGCGAAAAAACCGCGACATAGCCCCTGGAGTGTCAAATGGTAAATAGCAGTGATAAACCGAATCACCAAAAATACGCAGCACAGTGTCGGAGCCCGTTGGTGTGGTAGAAGTAACTGTAACAGGTTTGTCGGGATAAGAAGCTTTAATTGCTTTTATCAGAGGAACAGCAGCCATTGTTTCACCAACCGATACGCAATGAATAACAATACCATTACGAGCACAATCAGGAATTGACTGCAACGCCAGCCGTTCTGACCAGCGCAGACGATACGCCGGCGCTTTTCGCCCCCTGAACCACATTCGTAGTAACAAAAGTGGGGCAATCAACGTAAAAATAAAAGAGTAGATAAATCGCATAGGGAAGTGGAAACAAAAAGGCCAAAGTTTAATTATCTTTGGCCTTGATGATAGTTATTTCCAATACTCTTTAACCCAAGGCGTTGGTAAGACCTTGCGGTACCACTTACCGCTTCGTCCCACAATCGCATCAGGTGGATTTGGATTACCGTGGAAGACAACAATCTTCGCACCTTCCGGCTTTTCTGGAGGCGAAAACCAGGATTTAGGAAATTTATGAATACAGTGATATTTGAAACTTTTACACCAGCTATCTGGCCAGTAACTTAGTTTATCTTGTTCATCGACGTAATGAGATAAATACTCTTGCTCGTTGCGATGTTGCTTTCTGATCGACTCATGATTTTTACGGAAATTAGCAAGAATATCTGCATGTTCACCCGCAGTGAATCGATAAACAGATGAGTTACCAGTAACGTCTTTCTTCACCCAATCTTTGATAATTGGAAATTCAGCATCGTGCTCAAAGAAACAATCAATGTTATCAACAATAATGACATCCAAATCCAGAAATAATACTTTGCCCTGAATATCATAAAATGGCGCGACAAAACTGGTCAGTTTATCCCAACCTCGTTCAGGACCATTTGGAATATCAAGCGAAGGTATGTCAAATGCTTCAATACCCTCATTTAATCCATCACTGTTATCAGTTAAACAGATAAATCGAAAAGGTAACGTTAAGTGTCGCTTCACCATAGAGTGAAGAGTATTGACATATTCAGGGCCATACTTAGTGCCCCACTTCATGCATAAAACGTTAACAGTTTCCATTGATATTCCTGTTGAAATCTAAGTCGGCGCAATAATGCCAAAAAGACACATAGAATACCAGGAAACTTTTGACGCACCATGTTTATCTATGTTGTTTTTCAATTGCGCATAAAAAAGCCAGCGATAATGCTGGCTTTCTGGTGAATCACTTAGACTTAATTTATGGAAGGTAGTTCCATGATACCGTCGATTTCAATATTTGAGTCTTTAGGAAGACGGCTAACCTGAACGGCAGCTCGTGCCGGATAAGGTGTATTAAAATACTGAGCCATGACTTCATTTACTTTCGCAAAATTGTTCAGGTCAGTTAGAAAGATATTAACTTTCACCATATCCTGGATAGAACCACCTGCGGCTTTACAGACTTCAGAAACATTTTTAAAAACTTGATGAGCTTCGGTTTCGAAATCGTCCTGAACCATTTCCATCGTCTCAGGATTTAATGGAATCTGTCCTGATAAATAAACGGTATTTCCGATTTTAACCGCCTGGCTATACGTACCAATCGCCTGTGGTGCTGAGTCTGTACTAATAATTGATTTTGCCATTCTTTATGATTTCCTTCTGTAAACCTTCTGTACTTCAGGCATTATTCTTAATTTTCGCATTATATTAGCAACATGGACCCGGTCAGTAACGGATATTTCAATATTAATGATATATAAGCTACTTTCCTTTTCTTCTGTACTTAAATTGAGAATATTAGCCCCAGTTGAGGCAATAGTATTTGTAAGTTTTGCTAATGCGCCCTGATGATTGACTATCTCCACCCAAATCTGCGAAGTAAATAACTTGTCACCAGTTTCATCCCACTTTACAGGGAAGTAATGCGCCGGTTCTCTTTCCCAACCTTTAATATTTCGACATTCGACCTGGTGAACGGTTAATCCCTTACCCTGACTGACAAAAGCAACTATCTCATCGCCCGGTATAGGACGACAGCATTTCGCATAAGTAACCAGCATACCATCTGTGCCGGTAATCGAAGTTTGCGCTTTGTGGACATTATTTATTGTCTCAGCCTCTGCATCATTATCAGAGAAGTCGCCTAGCAATCTGCGAGCAATTGCTATACACATTAAATTCCCTAACCCTATTTCCGTATACAGTTTGTCTAATGATTCAACCTTAATTTCTTCCAAAACCTGCTCAACTTTCTCTTGTTCGATATCATCGATCTTCACTTCACCCAACGCTGAGGACAAGAGTCTGCGACCCAGAGAAGTGGCTTCTTCTGCTCGCTGTTTTTTCAGATAATTTCGAATACCCAGGCGAGCCTTGCCAGTAACAACAAAATTCAGCCATGTTGCATTAGGACTAACCCCTTTACTAATGATAATTTCGACGGTCTGGCCTGTGTCTAATGCCTTATTCAACGGATACGGCTTACGATCAATACGAGCCCCGACGCAGGCATTTCCTACGTCCGTATGAACTGCGAAGGCGAAGTCCACTGCCGTTGCACCCATAGGAAGTTCTATAATTTTACCGTCAGGAGTAAAGACATATATTTCTTCTGGGAAAAGCTCAGTTTTCACATTTTCAATGAATTCGAATGAGCTACCAGCACTTTGTTGCAACTCCAATAAACTTTGCATCCACCGCTGCGCTCGCTGTTGCGATGTTGTGTCGGATAACTTATCCGCTCTTTTATAAGACCAATGTGCTGCAACACCTTTATCAGCCATGACCTCCATTTCATGTGTTCTTATTTGAATTTCAATTGGAATACCATGTGGGCCGACTAAGGAAGTATGTAACGACTGATAACCATTAGTTTTGGGAATGGCTATATAGTCTTTAAAGCGGGTTTCAATAGGTTTATAAAGATTATGGGCAACACCCAATACTCGATAACAAGTATCAAGATCGTCTACCAGAACTCTGAA
Source organism: Alteromonadaceae bacterium (assembly GCA_965656875.1). GTDB lineage: Bacteria > Pseudomonadota > Gammaproteobacteria > Enterobacterales > Alteromonadaceae > CBFHMJ01. The sequence continues at coordinate 2,456 of CBFHMJ010000018.1, read as the reverse complement.
TGCAAAAATATCCATAACTTCTTTAAAAGACTTCTCTTTATTTTTCATTTTCTTATAAATGCTATAAAGATGTTTTTCGCGTCCCTTTACAGAAGCTTGAATACCAGAAGCAGCAAGCCGACCTTCTAATTCGTTATGGATGTTATTGATAAGTTCTTCGCGACTTCCTTTCGCTGTTCTTAACGCGGAATTAAGCGCGCGATAACGCATAGGATGGAGAGCTTGAAAGCCAAGGTTTTCCAGCTCATTTTTTGTATCATGGATACCAAGTCTGTTAGCAATAGGTGCGTATATTTCGAGTGTTTCTATCGCAATTCGTCGACGCTTATCTGGTCTTAAAGCCCCAAGCGTTCTCATATTATGTGTTCGGTCAGCTAACTTGATCAGAATAACCCTGATATCCTGAGTCATTGCCATAATCATCTTGCGATAATTTTCTACCTGAAACTCTTCTTTATTTTTAAATTTTAATTTTTCAAGTTTACTGACACCCTCAACTAAATCCGCGACTGTTTCACCAAACAATTCAGCAAGATCATCTTTACTGTATTCGGTATCCTCGATGACATCATGTAGCAATGCTGCCATTACAGTTTCATGATCCAACTTCATATCGGCAAGAATACTGGCAACGGCGACAGGGTGAGTTATGTAGGGTTCACCACTAGAGCGAGTTTGTCCATCATGGGCTTTATGGGCGACAACAAAAGCTTCTTCTATCGAAACAACATTTTCTGCAGGTAAGTAATCAGAAGCCTGCTTCTTCAATCCCTCAAAAAGATACATTAAATCTCCCGAGTCATGTGATCTAATCTAACCGCTTTTAACAGTATGAGCGGAGTAGCAATTTATTTCTAATAAACTACACATGAATTGCCAGAATATTCCCTTATCTATTCTTAAAATGTACAAAAATACAACATTAACCGTTAATTCTTACCTAAATAGACAAAACATCGAGTTTCATTTTAAAACATACAGATGTACAGCTTCTATCGTAGCGATTACACGGGCAAATGACTATATGACAAACATGAAATACTGAAGAATTATGAAAAACTACGAGGAAAAAAGTAGAAAATAGAAATTGAATTACAAAATGAAAGAGAAGAGTAGATAATACGCATCGTTTTAGAAAAGCACGACGGCGAAAGTAAAAAGCCGCTTAACGCGGCTCTTCTGAATCTTTATTGGTTTCCACCAACAATAGCGGCTACAGCTTCAAGCTCTGCATTCTCTTGCTCTTGCTGCTCCATTTTATCCTGGCGATCCATAGAGTCTGAGTCTATCAATCCGGCTTCAATTTCGCGTAATGCCAGTACTGTTGGCTTATCATTTTCTCTTTCAACAAGAGGCTCTTTACCCTCAACTGACAACTGACGAGCTCGACGAGTTGCTACAAGGATAAGATCAAAACGATTTCCAATTTTTTCTACTGCATCTTCAACAGTAACACGAGCCATACTCTATTCTCTCCAGCTAAAAGATTTTTCTAAAAAGGACGTCATTCTACAGGATGATTATTGATTAGCCAATAGATCCCCAAACAGTGAAGCAAAGTTTATCTGTTGATTTACTGTTTTCAAGTTGGTTGCTGTAATGATTGCTTTTAACTCTTTTATCGACTGCTCAAAATCATCATTAATAACAACATAATCGAATTCGTTGAAATGCGACATTTCAGAACAGGCTTCTTCCATTCTGGCATTAATAACATCTTCAGAATCCTGACCTCTACTTTCAAGACGGCGTTTTAGCTCAGTTCTGGAAGGAGGCATTATAAAGATAGTAGTTACATCTGAAAAACGCTTTTTAATCTGTTGCGCTCCCTGCCAGTCAATGTCCAGGAAGACATGCTTACCGTCACTTAATGAGTTTTCTACTGCTTCAACTGAAGTTCCATAGTAATTGCCAAATACTTCAGCCCACTCAAGAAAATCATCACTAGCAATCTTATCTTTGAATTGCTCGACCGAAACAAAATGATAGTGGACATTTTGAAGCTCTCCAAGACGAGGGTTACGGGTCGTATGTGATACTGAAACCTGAATATCTTCAGAATTATCTATAAGAGCCTTTATTAAGGATGATTTTCCAGCCCCACTAGGAGCAGACAATATAAACAGATTCCCACGTTTTTTATCCATTACTAACCCTCAAATCCAGTCGAGTATATTCACTCTGTTAAATGGTAGTTTTTAAATAATTAATGAATTAAAGCATGGATAGGAGAAAGGGAACAGGGGTCACATCAAACACACCAACGATTAATTCAAATAAGGTATTTGTTTGTTGATAAGTCTGGTCACCTGTTTAAGCACAAAAAGTACATAAACGAAAAAAGCCCCGCTAATGCAGGGCTTTAAAATGAGGTGTCTGGCAGTGACCTACTCTCGCATGGGACCTCCCACACTACCATCGGCGCGGATGCGTTTCACTACTGAGTTCGGGATGGG
>CBFHMJ010000017.1:0-6858 GCA_965656875.1 Alteromonadaceae bacterium | reverse complement strand
AGTCACTATCTGACAGTGGTACTCAAACGTATTGGTCAGCACCCGATAAATCGAATCGATGAACTGCTACCGTGGAATATAGACTTAACACTGACCTTACCAACAGACGCTCTCTAAAAAAGTAGTGCCCACTTAAAACAAGTGGGCACTTAATCTAAAGTTATTCAAGATGCCACCACCGGACGGTTACGTATGAGTTGCTACTGGACACCGGAGACGCCACCCGATCACGCCTGACGGTATCAGAAACCCATCCGTTTTATGTGCCTGCCCGTGGCTGGGTTGAATCTCAGTCGCTGAATCCGGGCGATGTGATAGAAACCGACACGTTCAGCGCTGCAGTAGTGATTTCCCTGAACGACCTGCACCGCCGGGAAGCGACGTATAACTTTACCGTGGATGAGTTCCATTCGTATCATGTGTCGCAGGACCGGGGGTTGGTTCATAATCAGGATGAGAACAGAAAGAAAAAGTATAAATGCGTTGGTTCTGGTAATGGAGAGGTTACAAAGGGGCTAGCAGGGTTATCAAGAGGCCAAATGAAAACGGCCCTTCAATCTGCTCAGGCTGCGAAAAAAGGTAGTACTGTCGTAAGCCATGCGCTTTCCAAACACGCTGGCCGAAACCCGAAAATATGGGGAAAGATGACTGGCCCCATGAAGACATGGAACGACCAGGCTATGAAACATTTCAGAGAAATTGTTCGTGGCCCTGGAGACTTCAAGAAAACCACTAGTAATGGCAAGGATTTTCTTGAATAAAGACTGGACGATGGGCGCGGTGTTCGCTTGAACATGGATCACACATTTAAAACGTTTATAGATTGAGACTTGTAATGGCTAACCTTATAGAAGTCGTTTTCGAACACATTGGGAAGAGCTGCGTTTTGCAGCTCTTAAAATTACTAATTACCAGCTTGGAAAACGTTATTAGTATCGAATGCACTGAAAGCCTATCTTTGTTTAAGGACGGGCAGCTTTCTGAACAAGGCTTAGATCAGTTTCTGGGCTTTACAAGTGATGTTACTGTATTGATAAAGATTAGATCTATTGATTTGGGCAATATCATCCTGCCAAATATACAGCTACGACTCCTAAAGTATGAAGGGCAATATGATATTGAATTTAATTTTGATTCTAATGAGCTTGAAAATACCACTACGATGACTCTTGTAAAAGAGCTGCACTCACACGCTAAGCGTGTAGCACTCGAATGCGGAGTAAATGATTTTTATTGTGGTATTGAACCAGCTTCAGACGAAGATACAAGATATTTTACCAATGACGAACTGGGGCCTTTAGCTGCTTAAGAGTTAATGTTACAAAGGGTGAAACCAGCTGGAAAAACGGTTGGTGAACGGCTGACGGAAAGTTTGCAAGCCCTAACGGCCCAGGAGCAGAGCAAGCAGTTTGGGACGCCTCATACTCATGATAGTTCTGATCCAGGTGGCATAAGGCCAGCTCGACCAGACGAACTTCCAAATTAGTAAAAACTATATGAATACATTAGAAAAAATAATGGACTGGTATGCATCTAATTGTGATGGCGATTGGGAGCATAGCTTTGGAGTAAAAATAGATACTTTGGATAATCCTGGATGGACTATTCAAGTTGATATTGCTGAGACTGAACTCTCAGGAAAACGCTTTGACGAAATGGATATTCAGAGGAATGAGACTAATTGGATTTACTGCAACGTTTCTGATGGTGTATTCAAAGGGGCAGGTGGTACTTCCAATTTGGAGGAATTAATTAAAGTCTTTTTAAATTGGGCTGAAATTGCCTGAATTTTAAGTGGCCCCGCATTCGCGGGGCTGATTATTTACACCACAGTAAAAACCAGTTTTTATCGACCACTACACTTCCGTTCTCCCAATAAAGGTGAAGGCTCCGTTAATTATCAGGACTTAGGTATGTGGACTGTAGAAAGCGAGCTTGATGAAATATTAGCTAATTTGAATTTATCCAATGATGAGTTGGTTAAATGTACGCCAACAGAGTCTGCTGAGATTCAAAAGAAAACGATGCAGCTTTATGCAGAAGACAACCCTCGTTCATGGTGGATGGGGCTAGTTAGGCCTCATCTTTCTTATGACTACGACTTTCCGAGTGATCATATCGTGAAACATATGCCCAAAAGAGAAGGACGTGTGTGGTGGATACCTGAGACAGAAAAAGAAAATTTATGTGTCTATGATGTAAATCCAGAAGTTATTAGTCGTGTTATGGAACAAACCGCACAGTTTGAGTATTACGTAGTTGGAAAAGACTTAAGTTGGTTAATGATCAGCCTCGGTTAGTAGCCGTAGATATTCCTCCGGCTATTTCTTATGAGGATGTACGGGCAAATCTTGATGAACGTGAGTCCAACGGCAAGTGGGATGATGAGGAAGCCTGTTTAGGCTTCCTATAATATTGAGCATTTAACATATTTTTCTTTAAAGCAGTTTCGGCTGTTTTTTTGTTTGTGAACGTTCAGCCCCTCGCATGTTCTGGTAAGAAAACCGTCCCGTAATCTCACCTTTTACGTTTTAATATTCCATATTAGCAGAGCGGTAAACTCTTTGGTTTTTCGCTCAGGTAACGGATTAACCATCCACCGGGGTGTAGTGGCACAATAAATTTGGCCACTTCAATTATGTGTCGCAGGACAGGGGGTGCAGGTTCATAATCAGGATGAAATTGTTAGTAAGCTGGCTGGAGGTAGAATTAAATAATATCGTCGATGCCCTGGAGATCAAATGCTTGATAAAGAAAGGCGCCTGGTTGAAAGATTCTCCGGACCTAAAAACCATGAGCCTTGGGCGGTTACAAAACGGCCAAAGTAGAAAGAAGTGTAATTATGATGATTCAAATTAGTGGTCAATATGGAGACTCAAGTGCTGATAATCTTTTCTGGCCAATCCAGAAGATGCTTAACGATTGCTTCAGGAAAAGTATTATAGGTAGATATTTCAAAGCTATTGTGATGTTCTCAATAGTCTTTCGAGTATCCGGTAAAGTTCGAGATTTTGGCTCGGAAGGTCCGGAACGGATGAAGTACATTAAGAAAGATGCTGAAATCACCATTGACTTAGTTTTTCCTGAGAGTTTTTGGCGTGGTGTTGATAAAAATGATCTTAAGGTTAATGTGGCCGATGCAGTTAAAGAAAGCCTTTTCTTGATGATTGAAAAAGCAGAAGCGATTGGTGAAGTTGAAGATGTTGAAACATTTAGATGTGACGTAGAGAAAGCGATTATAGCATTCCTGGATAATTAAATGTTACTAAGGGAGGACCATACGGAAAGGTTCAAAAGGCAAATGAGGATGATGAAGTTCATCATATGCCTGTAAACTCTGTTAATAGGCTGTCGCATAGCAAAGACCCTTCAATTTATATGTCGAGGAGCGATCATAAATAAACGGAGAGTTGTAGCTGCACTATAATGTCGATGAACCCGAAGCTGACCTAAGGGAATAATTGGCTAAGTACGAATAAAGTATGAGGAAGCCTGTTCATGCTTCCTACAAAGTTAACCTCTTAATATATTATTTCTTTTAAGCAGCTTCGGCTGCTTTTTTGTTTGCGAACGTTCAGCCCCTCGCATGTTCTGGGAAAAAAACGTCCGGTAATCTCATCTTTTACGTTTTAATATTCCATATTAGCAGAGCGGTAAACTCGTTGGCTTTGCGCTCAGGTAACGGATTAACCAACCACTGGGCGTGTAGTGGCACAATAAATTTGGCCACTACATTTTTAGAGCAAAGGTTGTGGATATGATGAGTTCCGGGAGCGTGAGAGGAGCTATTGCAAAAGAAATAATGATGTTCGCCGGGCATCACTTGAGGGGCTGGAAGTCGAACCAGGTTCGAACAAGCTATGGGCCAAATGCTGGACTATGCGAAATCATAAGGCATGCTGAATAAATAGGATAGGTGTAATGAAGATCGAAACTTATAAATCAATTGGCCACGTTAAATTTGGTATGTCAGAAACTGAGGTTGTTCATCAACTCGGAAAGCCAATAAATATTCGGACTAATAATGAATATGAATTGGAATACCACTACGATAAATTGATTGTTCGGTACGATGCTAATAGCAAGCGTGTGCGAGAAGGTACTCTGTTACCGCAGATTTCGGGCCAGTTTCAAGTTAACGATATGGCAGTAGATTGGGGTGACGATCTCTTTGGCAGGCTTTGCCAGAAAGATGGTAATCCTTATGAGTTCTATGGCTATATAATACTATTCAAGCTGGGTATTACGCTCACAGGGTTTCATGATGAGGACAGCTCTCAAAAAGTTATTTCAGCTTTCAGGAATGGTGACTGGGACCAATTCAAAAGCGATATGAAAGCTTTCAAGATATGATTATCCAGTAATGTTACAAAGAGTGGAAAGCCTGGAAGCTATCGTCCAGATAGAACGTTGCCACGTGACAAGCATGGTAATCCCAACAAGTGAAACACATATTACCCATACGAAGAATTTAAAAGCAGATGGGTTAGATACTAGAAAAACCACTACTGAATATGATTTTGGTGGAAGTAGGAAATTGCAGGAGCACTCTGGCCACAAGTTCCCTGATGACGGATCATACGATACAGCACATGTTAACAAAAATGGAAAAGGCGGCATCAAAGGGCACTATGAGTACAAGAAAGATGAATAACTTAACAATTCAGCATCTTGCAGATATAAAAAGCAGTGACTATGAATTTAAACGGTTTGGAGTAGCTGATTTTAAAGGAATTGTTAGTGTAATTAAATTGATGATCGCTACGGACAGTTTTTCCCAATGGAAGGAGGTTTCAACCATAATTTTCGACTCAATCAGAGATAAATTTTCATCGAGTGGAAAGGAAATTTATTGCTTTATTGTTAGCCCTTACTGGCAAAAGGATACACGTATTGCTTGCTATTTTGGTTTAGGTAGAGCGTTGAGCAAAGATTATAAGGTTGGCCCTTTAAATTTCTTATTTGAAAAAGAGATTGTAAGCGGTGAGGAAGTAATATTCTATGGTGTAGTCAAGTTAACGTCAGCAAACTGCACGGCTATTTTTAACTTACTTTCTACATATGAAAACGGGATTTTATTGTCTAGTGCAGGCCCTGGAAGCAAATCATTTGACTTGTTGATCGAAGAGCTAACAAAGCTAATAGCAATTAAGTCTGAAAGATCTAGCTTTAGTTTGGACATTGTAAAAGCTGTCGAACTAATTGCAACCAAAGGTGAAGAAGCTCTATATCCCTATGCGTGGGAAGAAACTGGAGAATATCACTTAGATATTTTTGAACAAAGGCAAAGTGCCGAAGTAAAGTGAATGAACAAACGCTATTTTTAATTATCGCTAGTTCGATGTTACAAAGAATGGAGGTAAATGAACCCGGGCGATGTGATAGAAACTGGCATATTCAGCGCTACGGCAGTGATTTCGCTGAATCACCTGCACCACCGGGAAGCGATGTATAACTTTACCGTGGATGGATTCCATTCGTATTATGTGTCGCAGGACAGGATTTTGGTGAAGTTGCAGATAGTGTAGAAACTCCTCATATAGTAAATACTGGTGGTAAAGCTCCCAAAACTCAAGAACCAAATTCAATAATAGAAGGCCGACAAGCAGACGGTTCATCAAGTGTCACTTATTATGATGAGAAAGGCCGTTCATTTAGTCGGGAGAATTATGGTCATCGAAGTTCTCATGGTCCATTGTGTCAACGTGCTGATGGTCGATCTGAAGCGCATCAACACTGATTTGACTACAACGAACGAGGATTTCCAATAAAAACAAGATGTTTTTAAAGAGCTCTCAGAAAATGGTATACCTGCGGGATCTTGGATAAAAGATAAATGAGTGAAACTGTTATTGGCTATATCAATTCACTTCAAAAAAGTGAATTGCTCTCTTTAGAAAGTGATATTCAGAAAAAGACAGCTTTTGGGTTTAAGTTTGAGAGTGAATTAAGTTTATATAATTACCCAAAAAGCTTGATGTCACGAGATGATATTGTTCAATTTGTGATATCAGATTCAAGTGATTCAAACATGGCAACAATATTACTTAATGAAGATGACTATGATCCTGAAGATGAATCACAAAGTGATTTTCAAAAACAATTTCCACCCTTGTTACAAGATAGAATCCTTGAAATCACGAAAATTGTTAAATTATTATTGGGTTCAGCATTTGTCTCAGAATTAGGATTCTCGCTTAGCTTATGTGATGAAATAGAGCATGTAAAAAAAAGCGCTATGAAATCATTTGAAAGCTTGGTTGTCTCTGATTGCGTTGAAGATTGTCCTCCGAATACACTTTATGTAATAGAAAAATAAGTAGCGAGTTAGTCGCGTTGCGAGAGTAATTAGTAACCATTTGGGAAAGCATATTCCAATGGTGAAATCCCGGTAATCCCACTGCTAAGTTTTAAAATTTCATGATAGCTGATCGGTAAATTCATTGTTTGCTCTGCACTTAGGTAATGCTTTAAATAAATGGCTTAGATAACCTGGATGTATTACTGCTGTCTATAACTATACAGTGAATGAGTTCCATTCGAGTGATGTCTCGCAGAAGCGGGGGACTTGTTCATTATCAGAATGAAAGCGGAAAGAGAAAGTATAAATGCGTTGGTTCTGGTAATGGAGAGATTACAAATAGTGCAAAGAATTTCGCTGTAAATCAAAGTCGTCAACAGCGATGAAAAGACCCGGTAAGTGATGACAAGGTCTCTTCTGCTGATAAAGGTTGGTAACCGTCCGGTCATCACATCTTTGATTTAAGCGCTTTTCACGTCAATCTGTTGTTATTCGCAATTTACAGTCGAGTATGCCAGTGGAAGATAACGCAAATTCATCCCAACGTCGTATTTTTT
>CBFHMJ010000016.1:0-126946 GCA_965656875.1 Alteromonadaceae bacterium | reverse complement strand
CATACGGCGCATCGTTCACACAGTTAACCGTCAGGGAGACCAGCACCGCTGAAGAAACCGCACCAAAGGCGTCTTTCACCCGGTAAGTAAAGCGGTCATCACCACACCACTGGTTATACGGGGTGTACACCGCCTGATTGCCGTTAATCACCACCTGACCACCCAGTGGTACGGCCATAATATCGTGCAGTGATACCGGATGACCGTCCGGGTCGGTGTCATTGGCGAGTACACTGAGTGTGGCAGGTGTGTCTTCCTGAAGATGGGTAAAGGTATCCGCTACGGCCACCGGTGCCCGGTTAGTGACAGTAATGGTGAAATTCGTTGAAGGACCACAGCCCACTGACGGACTGCACGCCTGTGCCCGCCAGACATAACTGCCAGGCTCACTTAACACCTGACTGACACGATGCTGATTCTGCTGCCACTGGGTTCGGGTAACATCATAGATAACCGTTTCAGCACCGCCGTTGAACGACTGCCAGACCTTGTGGTTTGTGCCATCAACCGAATACCCGGCTTCAACGAAATCCAGACTGACGGTTGAATTTGAATACACTGAGGTTGCCGATAACACCGGAGAGCGAATTGCTTCCGGGGCATCGTACACATAAATCCGTCGCCAGGGGCTTAAACCACTACAGCCGACACTGTTACAGGCTTTGTATTTATAGTAACGATGGCCTGCCGTTGAATAAGAAAATGACGGCTGGAACACACTGCCGGAATAGACTTTTGTGTAAGTCACGGCTGCCGGGTCAAGACCGCCATCACCGGCATACAGTTCGTAATAGGTCGCATCAGCCACCACCGCAAAACCAACGGTAAAGCCGATATTCAGGGGTTTATAGGCACTGCCGCTGATAGTGGGATAATCGGTGGGGGTATCAGGTAAAGTCAGAAAGCTACAACCGCTGCCCTCAGTGCCGCTGGTCGGGTTGTATAGCGGGTCGTTACAGTCAGTGGCATCTGTTGATGCTGAGTCAATGGCATCTGTTGATGCTGAGTTAATAGCGTCGGTATTATCCGGAGTACGCAGCGCGTGTGGTTTAACGGTGTCAGGATTAATCAGTGCCTGTTTATTTGTGACCGATGCGCTGTCCGATGACTGGCGAGCCACCACATCGCCAGGTTCACCCATATTCTCCGAATGCCACTCACCGCGCTCATCAAAACCGCCCGGGCGGTTATTACGACGCAGCAGTTCCACGCCCGGCGTCAACAGGCCATTAATCGCCATAATACTGTGGCGTTCATCATCCCAGTCGTGATTAGTCAGTCGGTGACGAATTTGCTGACCGCGAGAGGAGAAACGGCCTTTATCAGAGCTCAGCACTAACCAGTGTGGGTCATTGGCTTTGCGAGCTACCGCAAAGATATCGTCTCTGCCGTCGTTGTTGTAATCAGCAATAATCAGGCGGGAGCTTTGTTGTTGTGCCCAGACGGCTTCTTCACCGGGCGACTGATGCACATTGAGCTGGCCGTTGGCTTCGGTCTGCATCAGAACATGAGCCCGGTCAGCACGGTGCGGGTTGTCACTCAGGGCAATAAATTCGTCGCGGCCATCGCCGTTAAAGTCACCGGCGTAATAGAGATAGGCATCAAAGGCGTTGAGAAAATGCAGCGATTCAGGATTGGATAAGGTCTGAGACACCTCAGCAAAGCCGCTACCATTTGACAGTCGAACCCGGGCTTCACCGGCGCTGATGGTTACTAAGTCGTCTTTGCCATCACCATTGATATCGGCCAGCAGTAACCGGGCGGAGGTAAAATCGGGCAGAAAGGTGAGGAAATGAGAATCGTCGGTCAGATACTGACGGGAGGATGACTGAAAAGTAACTGAACCTGTACTTGCTTCTGCATTAGCACCCCGAGGTTGCAGCAGTAAATCATCACGGCCATCGCCGTTAATGTCACCATGCAGGGCGATAAACTGCTCGCTGTTCCAGCTAACGGTGTCGTTTGCTGACGCGGTGCTGGTTAGTGTGGTGAGTATTAACAGCCAGAACAGTCGTATGATCGCAGCTGTGGTGTTAACGCTGAAATAAGTTGCTGTGTTAGTTCGTTTAAAACTGTGTTGTCCGTTGCCCTGAGCTGCCGTGTTGCTGACGGCAGAATTCTCCATTGCCTTAATCCTGTTCACTGCTTTCCTCTCTAAATCCGTCTGTAATGCATGTCCGGTTGAACTTGCTATTGCAACCTTGCTGGAACCGTATTGGAACCGCGGGCGGGAATTTAAACGAATTAGGTACGATTGTAAAGTGTTAAATATGAAGAGGGCAGCTTATACAATTAACTTGGATCGAGTTCTTTTTCGGGTGCAGCAGAAGAATCTGGTTGGGGTGATTTTACTGGATTGACAGGCAGCGTGATGGTGATAACAGTGCCTTCTCCCGGGGTAGATGAAACGTACATTTTCCCCTGGTGTTCTTCGATTATTTTAAAGCTGATCGACATCCCTAAGCCTGTGCCTGTTCCGACATCTTTGGTGGTAAAAAAGGGATCGTAGATTTTTTTACGAGTGGATTCGTTCATCCCAATGCCATTATCGGTTAATTCAATTACCAGTTGTTCATCACTGTGCCAGGTAGAAATATTAACTGTGCCGGTAAAGGCTTTTTTAACGTGTTGCTTTTCTCTTATAGCGTGACAACTGTTTACCAGGAGATTCATTAATACCTGAGCAATTTTATTCGGATAGACACTGATCGTGGTGCTTCCAGTAAAAATAGTTTCAAAATTAATGTCTTTAAACTTAATTTTGACCAGTCGGATCGTGCTTTGAGTAATATCTGTAATATCAATGGTTTGTAGTTGCATAACATCCGTTCGAGAAAATGAGCGTAGATCTGCAACAATCTTTTTGATTCGAATAGTCCCTTGTTGGGCGGTGTCGGCCAGTTCGAGCAATTTTTCAAACTGCTGATCGATGGCTGAGAGGACATTTGTATCGGCTTCTTTACCGCCGGCGAGTTCGTGTAAAAATTCTTTTATGTGGTCGATTTCATCACGCATGAGATAGACAGCGCTATGGGTGAAGTTAGTTGGATTATTAATTTCATGAGCAACGCCCGCTGTGAGTGTGCCCAGTCCGGCCATTTTTTCCTGATTAACCAGTTGTTCCTGTGCTTGTTTTAACTCTTCATGAGTTCGGGCTAATTGACTGTGAGAATCGGCATTACTCAGTGCTATAGCGGCGTAAGAGCTGATAGTTTTTAAAATTTGCAAATCATTTTCTGTATATGCATAAGCGGAATAGCTTTGAACGGAGATACAGCCAATAACTTTGTCACTGGCAATGAGGGGCAGGTAAATCACTGAAAGTGTAGGTTCACCAAGAATGGGTGACAGGTGATAGCCTTCGACATCTAAATCTTCCTGGGTATTGTTGGTAAAAATAGTATGATTGTTATTGACACAACACACCGCGAGTCGATGTTCATCGGCCAGTGATATTTCGGTGTAATCAAAATTACTGTCGTGGTTAACGTTGGCCCACATTTCGAGTACTTGCTTATTTTTGTTGAGCATACAAAGCAAAAACTCATCTGTTTTGAGGAGTTGCTTTACGTTTTTCTCAATGACAGTTAGTACATCGTGCAGGTTCAGGGATGAATTGATCTGTTGTCCAATGACACCAAGCTTCGAAATATCGTCAGTCCGGGTTTTCACCATTTGATTTAATTCACGCTGTTTGCGTCGCAGGTGTCGAATTCTCAGTTTATCCAAACGAAAAGCAATGATGCCAAATATGACGACCGCTAGTGTGCGCGACCACCATGTTTCATACCATGAAGGGAGAACAACGATGGGAAGCTGAGCCTTTTGGTTGCTCCAGATATGTTGGTGATTTGACCCCATAACTTCAAGTAAATACTGACCTGGATTCAGATTATGAAAACTGATGCTACTTTGACCGGCTGGAATAGTTTTCCAGTGATTCTGAAGGTGGTTAAGTCGATATTGATAAAGGTTAGTTGTTGGATTTGTATAATCCAGAGTAGAAAAATCGACCGTAACAGATTTGCTGTCCCTTGGTACATAGAGAGTATCGACCAGGGGGGAAAACGCCTGATTATCGACATTGATTCCGGTAACAATGGTTGGCGGATTTTCCACTGCTGGTGAAGGCGTATGTTCATCAACAATGATAACGCCGTGATCATTGCCAAACAAAATCGTGCCATCGTTAAGTCGCTTACCTTCGTAATTGGAAAGTCTTTGCTTATTTGCATCTCTGTTTAATTGAAGGTTGTGAACGCGATTGTTATTCAGATCAATCAGGCCATTAATATGCCAGAGTGTTTTTTGTGTGGCGGATGGAACAATTCCCTGGATAATTTCGCTGGATAAACCGTCTACGTAATCCAGCTTTTCTATGGAGTGAGAATCAGAAGAGGTGTAGTAGATGTTTTTACTGGTATTAATCCAGACTTTGCCGTCCATGTCAGGTGTCACTGACCATACGGTTTTGCTTTGAATTGTAGATCTGTGATCGTGTAATTCATTATTCTTTAGCGAGAAAAGCCCAGTAAAACTGCCAATCCACAGGGTGTTATTTTTATCCATTGCTAAATGATTAACATACTGTTCTTTAAGTAAATCGCTATGTTTAATGTGATCGATGCCTCGAACCTTGTTGGTTTGACTATCGACACTGAACAGCCCTTTATCTGTGCCAATCCAGATGTTACCCAGGTTGTCATCATAAAACGTATAAATCAAATTGCGGGATTCGGCTGTAGGTAGGTGTATCGCTTGTAATGTTCGTGTTGGTTCGTGATAGCGATAAACCAATCCTTCTCGGGTCGCGATCCAGATATGTTGTGTTTGATCAGTGTGGATTTCGGTGATTTTTTGTAAAGCTACGGGCTTTAACTGGGGATGTTGTTCTGTAACATCAGTGACTTCGAAAGTTTGTCGATTGATGCTTAACATAAAACTTTCGTTTGTCGTCCAGATATGACCATCCGGCGCCTGGGTAACCTGCCAGGTGAGTTTATGTTTATAGGGGTGATAGTGATTACTGTGGAATAAATACTTAAGTGGGGCATCAGGATTGAATTTGAAAAGTCCTTCACCCTGGGTGCCAAGCCAGACCATTCCTGATTGGCTTTGTAATACAAAATTAAAGGCGGGTAGATTGTTTTCAGGTGACGATGTCAGGGTGTTGATGACATCCAGAGATTGTCGGTCTATACGCGTTACTCCATTATCATAAACAAGCCAGATGGTGGTATCAGATACCGGTCTGATAGCGGTAATCAGTGAAGAGCTGTTCATCTCTGCATTTTTATAGGTTTCAACCAGTGCTAAGGTCTCCAGGTCAAAAACCATCACCCCTTGATTGAGTAAACCAATCCATAATCGATCGTCAATGACGTTTACTCGGTAACCGTTGTATCCAGGTGTCAAAGCAACCAGGGTGCCTGAAATGATTTTGTCGGGGGCTTCAGGTGAAATGACAAGTCTACAAACACCGCGATTGGTGCTGACAATGAGATAATTATCCTTTTTAAGTAAATCTCTTATACTGGCTTCCTGGCTGAGACCCGGGCAGAAAATTCGCCATTCAGGGCGGAAAAAATGTCGATGCTGTAGATCAAATATATCAAGATCATTGTTTGTCCCTACATAAACATAGCGTTCATCAAACGCTTCTATTGCACGAACAGTATCACCGGAAATCGCGCTGTCGGACTGATCGTTGGTTGTGAAGTGAGAAACTGTTTGTTCTCGTTGATGTATCCAGGTTAATCCTCCGTCCATTGTTCCAACTAACAAGTCGTTATCTGGCATTGGTAATATTTTCATAATGATGTTGCCGGACAGTGAGATACCCTGATTACTGCGGCTTGAAAAGTGAGTGAATCTATAACCATCATAGCGGTACAGACCGGTGTCTGTTCCAATCCAGACGAGCCCTTGTGTGTCTTCTGCCAACGATAGAATGTATTGTGTTGGTAGGTCGCCTTCACGATCGACCCGGACAAAATTAGGGGTTGCCATTTCAGTCAGGGTGAAAGGTCTGGCAGATACAGTGCTACAAGCAACCGTTATTGATACAAGGGAAAAGATAAAATAGAGCTGTATTCTGGTGTTTAAGGTTGAAACACACCTCAACATATATCTGCAACCTGAGATGACTGAATGGTTTGTATGGTCAGGTAGGGCTTGATGGCGTCATGTTCAACATCAATTTGTAATTCACGAAGTGATTGGGACGCAGCATCGGTGAGTTGGTTTGTATCAGTCGTTGAGTGGATTATACAGGCTCTGTCTCGACCTGTTTGCTTTGCTTTATAGAGGCCTTTATCAGCAATATTAAGTACCTGTGTCCAGTTAAGCAGATCAGGTTGCTGTTGAAATAATGGGAAGTTAATGCCGCCAAGAGAGCAGGTGCAATTTACCGATTGATGGGCATCAATATCAAATGGTTTATCGTGAATCTTATCCAGAATGCGACAGGCGAGTTCATCCAGTGCATTCGGATGCTCAACTTTGGATACGACCAGAAATTCTTCACCTCCCCAGCGTATTACCCAGTCGTCTTTGCAACAAACAGTTTTGATTCTGTTGACGGTTTCTACCAGGACCTTATCACCTGCTTCATGGCCCCAGGTGTCGTTAATCTGTTTAAAAAAATCTAAATCAAGGAGCAAAATTCCCAGTGAATGCTGTTCACAGTGAGGATGGCATTCACGGGTTCGCTGCAAACTGGTTATTTCTCGTTGAATAAATTCAGACAGAAATCGTCGATTACGAGCCTGAGTGAGTTGGTCGGTAAAACTTGCTTGTTCTAATTGTTCAAGGGCGTCGGCCAATTGGATATTTTTCTGTTCGAGTTCTCGTGTTCGTTCTTCAACTTTAAGTTCCAGTGCCTCGGTATATTGTTGAATTTGCTGTTTCATGTTCCAGGCTTCTATACCGCGTTCGACGGTTAGCAACAATTCAGTCGGTTCAAAGGGCTTGGTGACAAATTTATATAACTGGACTTTGTTAATGGAATCGATGATTGCCTGAGTGTCTGAAAAGCCGGTGAGGATTATTCGTATTGTATCTGGCATCAGTGCCAGCGTTTGTTCCAGCAGCTCGACACCATTAATTCCGGGCATGCGTTGATCGGTAATAATGAGTTTAATGTCTTCCGGGGATTCATGGGATTGAATGAGTTCTAGCGCGTGTTGTCCATTAAAACCTTTGATGATGTTATAGCGCTGGGAGAGCAGATGTTCTAGTACACACAGGTTTTCTTGCTCGTCATCTACAAGCATGATGGTCGGCTTGTCCAGATTGTGAGACTGTTTTTGTTTTATGTTATTGATATTAAATACCGACATTTCGCTTCCTATCGTGCAAGAAAAACAGGTGTTGTTATTCAAATGTTATGAATGTAGCGATAGTGAATTAACTATAGTCGGTACAAGGTACCTTATCAAGGTCAATTGTCATGACTTTGTAAACAAAAAATGGAGTTCAGAGAGAGTCTTTTTAATATACAGGACATAACTCACTGTTTTATCGGAGTTAAAAAGTCTACCAATGACATTAGGTTCAGCAGGATGAATAAAACAATCATGTCTGTTTAGGTGGGAGAATCTGGAAAAAGCCTTCCCTGGCTTTGTCGTACAAGTTCGTTTTTACTGGGGTGATTTGGTCAATACAGAGCAAATTTGATCGGCGTAATAATTATTATCGTAATTACAATCACACGCTGATTCTGTGGTAGTCGGAGCGTCAGAAGTGTTGTGTTCCAGTGCATGTTGTACGTATTGGATTAGATTATTAATCATGATTTAGTCTCCAGTGGCGGTTACATAAGTGGTTAGGACTGGATTCAGTTTAAGGCGTGACGGTATTGTATGGACAATCGTTATTCTCGTTTATCGTGATAGATTTTGCAGATGAAAGGCGCGAAGATGAAACGAAAAGTAAAACCTTATATTATCCCGCTTCTGAAGTTGTTTGAGTGAGTGCTATGTCCTTAGAAAAATCTATTCGTAAGTTATCGTCAGTCATGACATTAGTCGTTGGTGTTCTGGGGGTATTTATGGCCTGGTTTGTTTATCAACATGCGGATAAACAGATACGCGTCGTTCATGAAACGCCCGAACAATTGATGATCGAGAGTAAAAACTTGTTTAATGATTATATCCAGGGCGATAAACCCGTTGATGGTTTAACCGCACAGATCGCCGCTCATATGGAACGTTCAGGAAAACCAGTTACTGGCTGTAAAGTAACTCAAATATTCCATCTAATTGATAAGAGTATTCAGGTGAATGCAGTCTGTGAAAAGGCTAAATAGCGATTGATCGAAAGTAATCATTTGATAAAAGCGTGTTCATCTTTTCGATTGAACACGCTCAGTTGTTTTGCGCTGGTCCGGTAATCCAAATTATAAATAGTCACCCTAAAACGTGGTTTTGCCATACTGGCAGTAGCTCTGATTGTGCGGTGCTAATTCTTTCTTTGACATCATTCATAATATCCTGCAGTTGATAAAATAACGCTTGTTCTGTTGGCCTAAAACTCGATTCAACAGTCAACCTTTGATTAATGGCTAATCTTAATTCTTCAACAGAAAAATCTTTTTATGGTAGTTTTCTTAAACGATGGCATTCAGTAACAGTGTGGGACAATGCATCAGGATTATTCCAAGCCTGATTATCCAGCTGTTCAAGTGTTTTATTAAAATCTTTCTTCAAAAATACAACCCTCCAGATATAAGTTAACTTACTTAACCTCGTTAACCATTCTGATATGAATACGCTATCCTCTGAATGTGACGTTGTGGCAGGCTATAACTCTTTTTCGGCCAGCGTCATTGCCCGAGACATTACTTCGGGTGTGTATTCATCACATTTCTCGCTGACAGCTTTGGCATAATTTAGTGCTGCCGTGGTCAGGACGACATGCTTTAACCGTTCTGGCAGTTTTTCATTCGCTTGTTTCTCAAGGCCATCAAGTAACATGACGGTTGCTTTCGTGATCAGGGCCATGCCTTGCAGCGTTTGGGCAGTTTGTTCAGCTCGAACAATATCTACATCCTTGGGCAGATTCATAAACTGATTTTTGCGGCAAATTAAGTGTGATTCTGTGACGGCCAGGCCGACTTGCCTAAGGCCCTTTGAAATTTCTTCAAGGCTTTGAATGGTTGGGTTCTTTGCTGCATGGGTCGTCAGGCTACCAACATAACCCTTCAAGGTACGTTCCGTTAGCTGAGGTTTGGTGGGTGAAGTGCTGGCGATGCTATGCGCCAGCTGACGGATCTTTATATCATGTTTTTCCATGATGCGTTTCAGGTTGTCGCGAAAGGTCGGAAACAATTTACCTTCCAGTAGATCTACAGGACATCGTTCTGGTTTTGCGTCTTCATTTGCGGCAAATCGTTTGGGTCGAGGTGACATAATATTTCCTGTGATTATGAGCGATGTCGGTAACGTTTTGTGGGTGTTTCCATTGACTCAAGAATGGACATTAAAACATTGGGCTCTGGCAGTGGTTTATCCAGTTGTTGGTTCATACTCAAAATGGCACAGGTAGATAGCGCATTAATGGTTGAGCGGTCAAGATTTTCCAGCCAGGGGGTCAGGGCATCAATGTCAAAAACTGCCTGCAGTGCCGTGGCAGCGCTTTCAAGGTGACGTTCAGACGTTATCATGGAGTGATTCATATTGTGTCGTGGAAGCTCTTCCCCCGGCTGATTGGTAAGTTTCCAGGGATGGCGAAGTAGGAAGTCCGATTCGGTTACTTCTACACCCAGCATTCTGAATCCGGCGACAATTGCTTCCAGCGTATTAATGCCTGGATTTTGCGGATCGAGACCTTTTCGTGCGAGGTAGCCAATTAGTGTTCTTTCAGAGGGGCGAGAAAATCCGGCGTTTTTAATGGCCAGATGAAGATCACGGGTTGTAATGTGATGTTGTGATAGCAGAGAACGAAGTCTGTCAGAGAATATTTCGCAGATACTGTCAGATTCGGATAATTGATTTTGCGTCATAGTGTTTTCTCTGTCAGCTTCAGTGAATGGTTTTGTTGTAACGACTGTGTGATTGAATCCTGGCTGTACATACTGGCTGACATTGGAACAGCCTGATACAGATGATGATTCTTTGTAATTGGGTCGTCCGCAGATGGATTAATTGCAACTGATAGGTCCATGTCTGCTCCTGGTCGTACATTAGTTGATTAAAAAACCTTAATTATAAGCTTGATTTTTGTCTGGTTAATAAATGGGTATCAAGCAATTTAATCGAGCCTTTGTAAACAATGTTGTTACTTTATACTTTTTGGTTTGGTGGTGCTAACTGTTTGAAATAACGTGTTTTGTGCTGATTTTATAATTTGAAATCACGTTGATTTCTTTTGTTTCTGGTTTTCAAAATCAACATTAAAACAACCAGATAACACTAAATCTTATTTCCACACAACACACAGAACGTACTTAATAACATCATATTTCAGTAATTAGTCCCGGTATATATGCCATTGGTCGTCTGATATTGACAGATAATAAAGATAAACCAATAGTCGAAAGTATCTCGATTGGGTCCGTATTTTCCACAGGGAAGTGATTTTGTAAATACCTTTAAACGGATTTAATTATTTTAATCAACGAAGACAGTAAATTGCAGATTTTGAATGAATAGAAATGCGATTATAGTGACTGAACATTGTTGTGGTACATACAAAAAAGGCTGACTTATAGTTAAGTCAGCCTTGCTTTATCAGTTATGCGTATGTCACAAACTGGTGATTAGTAGTTCCAGTTAAGTGTAACACCACTGAATGCAGAGTATGCGCGAATACCGATGTGCATATCGCCAGCCGCTGGGCTGTTGATTGTACAAGTTTCTGCGTTACCCCATCTGTAAGGACGGCAGTCGTAGCTTGACGTAGTAGGTGCTGAACCTTGATTCACGTATAAATCAGCGTCACCTGTACCACCAGAAATTTCAGCGTTGAATGCTGCAACACCCGCTGGAAGTGTTACTGACTCACGGTGCCATTGACCAGAAGATTTAGAGATGTTTGACGTAGTGCCTGAATCGCCATTACCGCCACCACCATTGCCTGCACAAGCAACACCAACTGCTGCAAATGCAGCTGTTACGTCAGCTTTTACGTAGCCTTTGTCGTCTGCTGCTGACTCAACACCACACGCACCTTCGTTGAACGTAGAGTTCGCTGTCCAGTATGTTTGGTTAGCCAATGAGAAGATTTCAAATGCTTTACGCGTATTCCAGCCTGAAGTAGTTGCTAACAGGTAGAATGCTTTATTGAAAACACCTGAGCTGTAGTGTACGTCAAGACCATTGTAGTAGTCGTTTGCGTGACCAATTGAACGACCGTCTTGAGGAGGGTTGTTCATGTAACGAAGCGCACCAGATGCTTTGAAGATATCAGCACCGACTTGCCAGTCATTTGTACCATGCATGTAGTTTTCAGCTGCTTCACCAGCCATATCAGAATAGGCTTCGTTCATGCCACCTGACATATTGCTGTATACAAGACCAGAGTTCTGCTCAGTGAAACCATGAGCAACCTCGTGTGCTGATACGTCAAGGCTAACCAGTGGATAGAACGTTGATGCGCCGTCACCAAATGTCATTGCTGAACCATTCCAGAATGCATTTTCGTAGTTATTGCTGTAATGAACACGCATAGTTAACTGGAACGTTAAAGGAGGTGAACCAATCCAGTCGTTATACATATCGAAAACAACGCCACCGAAGAAATGAGCGTCATTCAAAGGAGCATAAGCGCCATTGATTTGCTTAGTGGTGTTACGAGGACAG
The DNA here is from genome assembly GCA_965656875.1 of Alteromonadaceae bacterium. Taxonomy (GTDB): domain Bacteria; phylum Pseudomonadota; class Gammaproteobacteria; order Enterobacterales; family Alteromonadaceae; genus CBFHMJ01. Next base: position 115,145 of record CBFHMJ010000016.1, on the reverse strand, counting down.
CTGTAGCTGAATGCTGATGAACCTGATGTGCCGTGGTTAAGGTTGACTGTCTTAACGTTAGCATTGTTCATCGTACAAGTGTCGCCACTTTGAGAAACGTCCATTTTGCCGAAGTCAGTACCGTACTCGTATTGACCTGTTTTTGCATTACCGCCAGGACCTGTACCAACTAACGCGTGGTTAATACCTTCCCACTGCTCAAGAATTTCACCTGTGTTCGCATCAACAACAGAGAATGGACGAGTAGGCTGTGGGAAATCAGTGTAGTAAGACGATACGTAAACTAAACGTGCTTCGTCATTTTCGTCCATAACGATCCAAAGCTTGCTTTGTTCATTTTCAGTCTTTACAAGCTTTTTGCCTTTTTTCTGAACTGCCATCAAGCCATGGTTAGAATTTTTAGCTTTTTGAAGCGCTTCTTTATCAGAAATCGCTGGCGTTACAGATGCAAGGTTGATGTTGTTAACAACTTTACCCTGAAGGTTAGAAACAACCCCCATGTCTGAACGGCTGGCTGCAATTGTACGGCCAAATACTGGTACGCCTTTGTAGAATTGTTGGTAACGTACTTTTGTTAAACCGTTAGACAGTGTAACAACGTTAGCTTCTTCAAGTGTGTAACCGCTGCCAAGATTAACAACTGCATTGATGTCACTGCCGCTGCCAGTTGTTAGAGATTGTACTGATACTATTTCTGCCGCATTAACTGAAAAACCCAGAGTAAGGGCCAGAGCTGCGCTAATTTTTGTTAGTTTTTTCATAATTCTCTCGTCTCTAATGTTAAGGACGTTAGCCAGACATTGTCACCGCTCGACAGTGTTTGCTGTCTTGTAGCAAGCCTGGTTTCACAATCCTTCGTTGACGTTATTTTTAATTGATATGTTGTATTTATCAGTCCACCCGTAGCTGATTGACTGATATGTCGCCTCTTTGTGGACGACACAAAAGATGCTAATAACAAGTTTCGCTTTTTACAACAGCTTAAAATTCAACCGGTGGTTGTCTTTAACCGGAAAAAAGGGTGGGAAAGTAAGGCTGAGTTTTATAATCAATGGGAAGATTTCAGTCGTGTTGTGACTAATTGGATTCTATCTAGTAGTAGGTAGATGGTTTTTAAAAGTCAGAGTCATTAATTGCTAAATTACCGCTATAGACCTTTATATGTACGCACCCTGGTCAAATAGTCAACTTTTCATTTAAGACGGAAATAAACATGTGAGAATTTACCTTAGGTGGGCTTAATGTTTGTCGAGGTTGATTGAAATTGAGAGTCGGGGGCTGCCCCTCATCGGATGAGTTGAAGTGTATTTTATATGCGATGAAATACTGCAATTGTGAGTTGCATTGACGAGCTATGTGGCAAGTAACCCTTTTTTTTACATGGAATATGGATTGATTTACTTATAACGTTGTAATGAAAAGCAATAAAAAGGCTCCGAAGAGCCTTTAAAAATTGATTGAATCTATTTACTGATAGGTGTAATCAATGGTAACGCCTGAGAATGTTGAATAGGCATGAGCACTTAAATACCAGGTACCGGACTGAGGACTGTTAATCGAACATGTCTCATTATTACCAATCAGATATGGACGACAGACATAACGATTCGTTAATGGATATGATCCTGGATTCAGATATAAATCAGCATCACCTGTTCCACCAGACATATTAGCAGTCAGGTTACCCACCCCTGATGGCAATGAAACGGTATTATCGACCCAATTGCCTGTGCTGGCAGACAGATTTGTCCATGATCCTGACGTACCACCACCGCCACTGCCTGGACAAGCAACACCAACGGCTGAAAATGCTGCTGTCACGTCAGCTTTATTATAGCCTTTATCTTCTGCGGCTGATTCGACTCCACAGGCACCTTGATTGAAATCTGAATTAGATGACCAATACACCTGATTCGCCAGTGACATGATTTCGAATGCTTTGCGCGTGTTCCAGCCTGAAGTGGTTGCAAGTAAGTAGAATGCTTTATTGTAGACACCTGAACTGTAATGTACGTCCATTCCACTGGTGTAGTCGTTGGCATGACCGATTGAACGACCATCCTGTGGTGGATTATTCATATAACGCAGTGCGCCTGATGATTTAAAGATATCAGCGCCGACTAACCAGTCATTCGAACCACGTAAATAGTTCTCAGCAGCTTCACCTGCCATGTCTGAATAGGCTTCATTCATACCACCAGACATATTGCTGTAAACAAGTCCTGAATTTTGTTCAGTAAAACCATGAGCAACCTCGTGTGCAGAGACGTCAAGGCTGACCAGTGGATAGAACGTCGACGCACCATCACCGAATGTCATTGCTGAACCGTTCCAGAAAGCATTTTCATAATTGTTGCTGTAGTGAACACGCATGGTTAACTGGAATGTTAGCGGTGGAGTGCCAACCCAGTCGTTATACATGTCGAAAACGACGCCACCAAAAAAATGTGCATCGTTCAGTGGGGCATAAGCACCGTTGATCTGTTTAGTGGTGTTACGTGGACAGGTATAGCTAAAAGCGGTGGAACCCGATGTCCCGTGGTTAAGATTAACGGTTTTAACGTTCGCGTTGTTCATGGTACAGGTGCTGCCACTTTGGGAAACATCCATATAACCAAAGTCAGTGCCGTATTCATACTGACCGGTTTTCGCATTACCGCCAGGGCCTGTGCCAACTAATGCATGGTTCAAACCTTCCCATTGATCCAAAATTTTACCTGAATTAGCGTCTACGATCGTGAAAGGGCGACTTGGTGCCGGGTGATCGGTGTAGAAGCTGGTAATGTATACCAACTTAGCCTGGCCAGATTCATCAGCGATAATCCAAAGCTTACTTTGTTCATTTTCGACTTTTTGAAGCTTTTGTCCTTTTGTTGATGCACTGAACACAGCATCGACAGCAGATTTAGCTGATTGCAGGGCATCTGTTTCTGACAAGGCGGGTACAACAGAACGTAAACTGATGTTATTCATCAGCTCACCTTGTAGCTGGGATACTACCCCCATCTCTGAACGGCTGGCGGCGATAGTTTGGCCGAACACTGGTACGCCTTTATAAAGCTGTTGATAACGTACTTTTGTTAATCCATTTTTTAAATTTACTTCCGTAACTGCGCTTAATGAGTAATCGCTACTTAGATTAACCATAGCGTTAACATCGGCGCTGCTTACACCTGAGTTGGTGAGTGACTGAACATTGACTGTGTCCGCGGCATGACCTGAAAAGCCAATGGTGAGGGCAAGGGCTGCACTTATTTTTGTTAGTTTATTCATCATTATCGTCTCTCTCGTTTGTCGCGACAGGTTCGCGTTGTTTGACGTAATTGTGTGTTGTAGCAATCTATGTAGCCAATGAGGTACAAAACAATCCTGGCGTGATGAATAAAAAATTACAAGTGTAAAAAGTGCGTTAATTTTACGTCTTTAAAGAAACTCCTTTAAAAACAATTTTATATGCCCTCGAAAAAATAAAACTGAATATATTTGACGTTTTTAATGGCATAAATATGCCTGCTAAAGTGAATATAAATGTAGTCATGTGAGAAGTTTTAGTGATTGTTAAACTATAAAGTCATTATGGTACAGAGAGTTAAATGCGGTTCATCTTTGATAATTGATCCCATTTAACGACCGATAGATTGATGCAGACGGCACCATTATTGACAGTAATTACTAAGTGCGAGGGAAGGAACTGTTAATTGATTATCAGGTAGGTATAACAGAACCAAAAGTGTACAATATTTAACTAAACGTAATTAAAAGTAAAAATATTTGAATTATAGCGAAAAGCAAGTCGGTAGCGGTGTTGCCACTGAATAGCTAAACTGTTAATATTTTGGTGTATTTTTCACGAGTTTAAAAAAATTAATATCAGGCAGTTACTTGCAAAGTCATTTGTTTACTATAATTTATGAATAAAATATATTCTGCACCACTGGTTATTTTCCTGTGTTTACTGGTTTTAATCTCGGGGCTTTCAGCCACCAACTGGAATAAAGTTCAGTTATTGCCCGATGTAGACCCACCTAAAATATCCTTCAGCGTCGCCTGGCCTGGTGCAAATGATAACCTGTTATTAACACAAGTGGTTGAACCTTATGAACAGGCGTTAAAAAGTAAACTGACTGGTTTTGAACAACTTCTTGTCAAATTATCCCCTGAAAAAGCTTCCTTTGAACTAACCTTCGACTTCTCAACTGACCTCGACAATGCGGAACAGCAAGTTCGAATGCTGTTGGCTCGTACACGCCCACTTCCTGATAATGTCCCAGCTGTCGTGTATCGAAAGGGTGGGAACAATGTATCAAATCGCGTAGTTGGCAGTTATTTTGTAACGCCAGAAAATGGTGAATTAACGAACAATCAAAAGCAGTTATTGAAGCGTATTGCTGAGAAACAATTGGCAACAATTAAGGGAATTGAATCAGTTGAATTGAATCCGTCGTTGGATCGACAACTCAGTATAGCGCTGGACCCTGAAAAACTCGCACATTATCAAATTAGTTACCAGACTGTCCGACAGGTGATTGGCGGTTTGTTTAACCAGCCTGTAGGGTCGTTGTATCAGCAAGGAAAAATCATTCGGGCCAGGTATGAATCGTCTGATGATTTAACGAACTTCGCAGCAACGCCAGTCGTTTTTATCAATAATGTTGCTGTTACTCTGGGTGAACTGGCGGACATTCGAGTTGAGCCAGTACGTTTGTCAGCAGCAGCACGGTTTAATGGACGACCCGCGTTGGCTATGAGAGTACTCAGAGATAGCGATGCTAATCTGATTGAAATGCAAAAGGCGGTTGATGCTGTTATTGAACAAAACAGGAATCAACTCGAATCAGCGGGTCTGACGGTAAATCTGTCGTTTGATACATCTCTGTTTATAGAGCGAGCAATCATGTGGGTTGCCGGTTCAATCGCTACTGGATTTTTACTGTCATTACTGGTGTCCTGGTTCTTCTTCAGAAAGGTAAGTCCTACTGTATTGGGAGCATTGATTACCCTGTTATCCGTGTCTGGCACGATGGCAGTCCTTTACGTATTAGATGTTTCAATCAATGTTATATCTCTCGCCGGTATTACCTTCGCCATTGGTATGTTTGTTGATGGCGCCTTAATCATTTCTGAGTATCTGGATCGCAAGCAGGATAAAACCCGAGAGGGCGTCATTAAACAAGTGTGGCAACTGGCGCCTGCATTAATTGCATCAACATTAACCTCCGTTGTCGTTTTTCTACCGGTGATTCTGAATAAACAAGCTGAAGGCCAGCTATTTTCAGGGTTGGCGTTATCAATTGTCAGTGGCTTACTAATTTCCGTTACGCTGACCTTATTAATCTCTCCACTTTTTGCCCATCGCTTTATGAAGCCATCAGGGAGTCATGCACAAACTAAGGTGCCTGCGATGTCAGCGCTTCATCAACAATTAACGAAGCCAGCCATGCAATGGTCTATTTTGGGCTTACTCACAGTGGGGGCTGTCGGTGTCAGTGCGTTTCTGGTTCCTTCGCTCAGCTATTTACCGTCAGTCAAACGGGATGCCATTGATGTGTTTATTCCGCAATCGGGCGGAGAGCAGGTTGAAACGGTAGCTGAGAAAACCGTTAATCCATTGAGTGAACTATTGGCTAATAACCCTGATTTACCAGCTATTCGCAATGCTTATTCGTTGGGCTGGAGTCACTTTGTTGCCGGGGCTGTGCGATTGGAAGACAATGAGCAATTACCTGCAGTTCTGGCTTTATTGCGGAGTACGCTAAAGGATTCATTTCCAGGCCAACGAGTCATTGTTATGCAGGGTAATTTATTTGGCGGCATGGAAGATCGAAATAGTATTAAAATTCAGTTGTTTGTGGATGACGAACAATGGTTACAGCAACATCTGACTGACATCAAAGCGCTATTAACAGAAGGTATTGAAGGAATCAGTGTTCGATTTGATCCAAATGTACTGGCCGCCAGACCAGAATTAAGCATGACCCCTCAGGTCGAAAATCTACGAACGATTGGCATGACAGAAAGGGAATTGAAGGGTATTTTCCGGGCGATGAGTGGTTCAGATTATGTTGGATTGTGGAGTTATCAAGGTGATTCTTTACAAGCTTACTTAACATTTCCTGAGTATACCGATAATGATCGTCTGACTTGGATGCCGGTTATTACTAACCGAGGTGGTCAAACCTATCTTGGTGAACTGGTTACGACCGAATCATCAACCTTTGTTCCGTCACTGCATCGAGTTAACGGAGCGCCAGCCATTACCGCGAATATTCGAATTACCGACAAAAATGCTTCGGTCGCAGATATCGTAGCTCGGTTTGAACAACATGTAGCTGAACCACTAACAGCTTTGATGGCGGAAAAAGGTTACTTTGAAGTACAAGGCAGTGCAGCCAGTCTGGAACGCGCTAAGACGTTTTTAGTCGGGATGTTGTTATTCACGTTTCTGGCCTTCTTTTTAATTGTGTCGCTTATTTACCGCAGTGTTCGAATTAGCTTATTTGTACTGGCAACGTTGCCGGGTGCCATTATTGGCGGAATATTGGGTTTTCTTGCACTGGACTTCATCATAAAAACCAGTTTTGACGTACTGACGGTCATAGGATTTATGATTATGCTCGGCATCGTTGCCAATAATTCTATTCTACTTGTCGATGCAATGAATAAAGCATGGCAGCAAGGGCAACAGCTGTCTCAGGCAGTATTGACAGGTTTAACAACACGTTTTCGTTCGGTGCTGGTCAGTACCATTACTACAGTAACGGGTATGTTGCCGCTGTTAATACTGCCGTCAGAGGCCAGTGCGATTTATCGGGGTATTGCTGCCGTTGTAGTCGGCGGAATGGTGTTCAACCTGGTTACTGTTTTTGCTGTTACAGGCGCTGTTGTGATGATCTTTGGATTAGGTCATCGTCCATTGCAACGTCAGTCCCTCGACACTTCTTCACCTATACAAGAGTTAGCTTCATGAACAATCATCTATGGAAAAACAATGCAGGATGGAAAACCGTCTGTTTAAGTCTCGTTATCTTATCAATGTCTTCATTCGCTCAGGCGGCAGACTGGTTATCGGTCCCGGCAAAGGTCTATTCAAAGAATAATATTATGTTGTCGTCAGAGATTGATGGCCGCATAGATTTTATTCGTCAGGCGGGTGAGCGATTCTCTAAAGATGAAATGATTGTGTCGATCGATGACCGGTTTGAACGTCGGGTGAGAGGCCTTTATAAACAACAGCTACGAACGGCTCAACAGCAAGTTGAACTTCGTCAGGAGCAATTACAAAGTTACGAAAGTTTAAGCGCTTCCAGCAGTTTGTCCCAGGAGCAGAAGAACGACAAACTTAACGAATATCTTGAAGCGCAGCGTCAGGTAACATCCCTGGAAATTAAAATCGCTGAGTTAGATTATGCTATTCAGCGCAAACAGGTTTTCGCTACCTGGGATGGCGTAGTTTTAGACAAATTAGTGAGTAAAGGTGAGACCGTTGCCAATCAAACGCCGATGCTCAACGTATTGTATGCACAAACTTTTTTTGCAGGGGCGAACATCCCTTTTAGCCAACTTCACCGCATTGATACAACAGAAGCTTGGGTTGAACAAGAAATTGAAGGCGTGACACAACGAATAGAAGTCACTCTGGATTATGTTGGCAGTGATGTCGATGCAAAAACGAATACCGTATTTATCAGTTATCGTCTGGCGAATGCTGACGTGATTAACGGGCAGAATCTGACACTGAATATCCAACGTCAATGATTAGCCAACGTTTACAACTTAAAACACACAGACAATAAAAATAGTCATATGAGCCTGACATAAGGGTTTCAATAAACTGTCATTGATACGCAGGATAATGGCACCCATTACAGGCCAGAATGGACATTCACAAGGATTAGATTCCGATGTTTCAAAGCAAGTTACTTCCTACACCTGTCACTTCCGACTGGATTTTTCGTCAATTAACCACTCATTTTGCAAATACTCCGGATAAAATCGCCATCGTCGATGGCGATTTTTCATTGAGTTGGCGGCAGCTGGATCAGGCGAGCAGCCATTTAGCATTGAAGGTTAAAGAAAGTGGTGCGCCATTGCCGCGCATTATTCCAGTGATTGGCCAACGAAGTGCTGCATATCTTGTCAGTGTGCTGGCATGCTGGAAACTCGGTGTTGCTTTTACGCCGGTATCTGATGAAACGCCGGTTCAACGTCTGAAACATATTCTTGCCGAATCGCAATCCTCACTAATCATAAACTGTTCTGAAAACTGGCAGGGTCAGCTAGCTGGCGATTGTACGGTTATAACGACGACAAATAGCCAGTTAGAATTTCGCTGTGACAATACGGTGCAGTTTCCAGCCTTTGATGTTGATACCACTCAGTTAGCTGGCGATATGAGTGATACTGTTCGTCTTTCTGCAGGCGCTGCTTACGTCATCTTTACCTCTGGAACGACCGGAAAACCGAAAGGTTGTGTTATTGGTTTTGAATCACTGTCGCCGATGGTTGCAGCTTATTGCGAACACTATGCGATCAGTGAAAACAGCCGGGTAACGATGGCAGCAAATATTGCATTCGATGCATCTGTTCTGGAATATCTGCAAGCGTTTGTGACAGGAGCAACCGTCTATATTCTGGATAAAGCCACACTATTGAATCCCGTTGATATCGTTGAATTTTACCGTCAACACACGATCAGCTTTGCCTGGCTACCGACGCTGGTTGCAGAAGTATTGATGACAATGAAGGGCGTAGACTTGCCGAGTTCATTAGTCTGTTTACAAACTGCGGGTCAACGCTTATCGGTAAGACCGCCTGAGCACTGGCATACTCAGGTCGAAAACGCTTACGGACCGACCGAAACGACAGTTATTGCAACTTCAGGTAGCGTGAATTCAGATGATGAAGGTTTACCGGGTATCGGGCATGCGCTGGCCGGTGTAGAACTGGCACTAATCGATGAGCAAGGTCAGTTGATTACAATGCCGGGTGTTTCTGGTGAATTACTTATTGGCGGTGCTGGTGTCAGTCGTGGCTATTTGAACCGACAGGACTTAAATCAACAAGCGTTTAGCGTAAAGTCTTTTTCTGATTCGTCAGGTCGTTATTATGCAACTGGTGACCTTTGTCGTTGGACGGAATCCGGTGAACTTGAATACATCGACCGCAAAGACAGACAGATTAAGTTACATGGCTACCGAATTGAAGCCGGTGAAATTGAACAACAACTGGTGCAACTGGATAACGTAAACACCGCACTGGTTCAGGTTATCACACGGTCTGGACAACCTTCGCTGGTGGCATGGGTTACATCAAATCAAACTGTTGATGTGGCAGCAGCAAAACAACAACTGGCGACGTTCTTACCTGATTATATGGTGCCCGATCATCTGATTACGCTGTCAGAATTTCCTCTTACCGCGAATGGCAAGGTTGATATTGATGCGCTGCCCGTACCAGAAAATGAAAGTGCCGTACTGGACTTCACGCAATGTGACAATCAGGACGAGCGTGCATTTTTAACGTTAGCGAATCAATGCGCACCGGGTATTGCGCAATGGCAGGATGATTTCTTCCAGGCTGGAGGAAATTCAGTAGCTGCTGTTAAATTTGCTGCTAACGTACATGACCAGTTTGGAAAAGTACTTCCGTTCGATGTGATAATGGAGCATCGAACAATCAGTGCGATTTGGACGGCATTAAATAACAATGAATTCACCCAGGCTGTGATCCACCCTCGTGAGAAAAGTATTCAGCGTGTGCCGTTGTCATCGTCTCAACGTTCGGTATGGTTCCTGGCTGGTATTGATCCGGAAGACCGGGCTTACCATGCTAAAGCCCAGGTTAAATTTACGGGTGATATCAATCCTGATGCTGTCGCTGTTGCTGTTCAGTATGCATCAGATCGAAATGAAATCTTCAGAACCAGTTTTGACACTGATGAAAGCGGCGAGGCTTGGCAAATTATCCATCCGGCTTATCAGGTTGAACTGGCTCAATTTGATTATTCAGAACAGTCACCTGTCGATGCAGATAATGCATTACAGCAGGTTGTTTCAGAAACACTGAATCAACCCTTTGACTTAGCAGCATTGCCACTGGTTCGCTGGGGACTGGTTCGCATGCCCGCTGACGAAGCGGGTAATCCTGTCTGGGTACTGGTTCATATCGAACATCATTTGGTACATGATGGTTGGTCTTACAACTTATTCCTTAAAGATTTTCTTGAAGCCTACAATCATGCGTGCGAGCAACAGTCATTTGTACCATTAGCGCCTGAACAGCTTTCAACGATGCCGGGACAGTATGGCGACTACTGCCTGACGCAAGAACAATGGCTTACGACCAGTGATGCAAAAGCGCAAATCGAATACTGGCAGGCACAACTGGCGGATACTCCCGCACAAATCAACTTACCTAAATTACCTGGATACAACAGCCAGGACACCATTGCTCGTCGTGCCGGGCGTACCATTCGAATGCCGCTGCCGCGAAAACAATGGCAACGCATTGAACACTTATGTCGTCAACGGGGCGAAACCGCATTTTCATTTATCCTGGCAGCACTTTCCGAAGTGTTACATACCTTTAGCGGTGATCGTGATATTTGTGTCGGCTCTGCATTTGCAAACCGTAACTGGGTAAACGCTGACAGTATCATCGGTATGATGATTAATACGGTTGTGCTACGGGTTAATCGAGCGTCAGATATAGATGGCGATAGTTTGTTATCTCAGTGTTTTGATGTGGTTCAGGGCGCTCAGCAACACCAGCAGTTACCGTTCGAAACGGTCGTTAATGCGGTGAATCCACCGAGACAACGTGGCATCAATCCGTTGTTCCAGGTCTTTATGGGATTCCATGATTCCCCCATGCCAACGATCACGATGCCAGGTATTAGCGATACCGAAGTCATAGAAGCAATCGATAGTCGTTCTGCGAAGTTTGATTTATCCGTCGTGTTGATACCGCGTAAAGGGCAGGTGAGTACTGATGAGTCTGGTGATGATCCAGTACATGTCTTGTGGGAGTTTAAAACAGGTGTTTTTTCGAGTTGGTTCATTGAACAACTCATGGCCAGTTTCAAGATTGTTATTGAGCGATTGCTGAGCGACCAACAAGCGCAATTAAAACCTGTGATCAATCAGAATGCCGCTATACAAGGTAAGCAATCTGTTGTTCCCCACCATACCGTCATTGAACAGGTGTTGGCACAAGCTGAAGCTACGCCATTGCAAACTGCGCTTCGCTTCCAGCAACATGACGACTGGACGTCAATTAGCTATCAACAACTGGCAGAGCGAATCACAGACGCTGCTTCAATTCTGACGCTCAATAATGTATCGCAAGGTGATTTGGTGGGTCTTTGTTTGCCAAGAACACCTGACATGGTTATTTGGATGTTAGCGATTCAACGCGTTGGTGCGGCCTATATCCCGCTTGACCCGGGTTATCCGATAGAACGTTTAAATTACATTATTGAACACAGCCGGGTGAAATCGTTGGTCAGTTTGGCTCAGGTTGCCGGATCGTTGTCCATGAATGACGACGTTGATGTCATTTGTATTGATGGGACGGATAGTGATTCTTGCCAAAACGCAAATGTATCTGAAGTGCGTTTGCCCGGGTTGAATGTGCCACTTAATTTACCGATGTATGTCATTTATACCTCTGGTTCCACCGGTAAGCCAAAAGGCGTTGAAATTTCTCATCATGCGTTCAGTAATTTTATTCATTCAATGGCGGAGACGTTCCCACTAACGACTGACCATCACTGGCTTGCGGTGACGTCCTGCTCGTTCGACATTTCAACGCTGGAGATTTATTTACCATTAATGTCTGGCGCTACCCTGGTATTAGCCAATGAACAGCAAACTCAGGACAACCGGGCGTTGGCGGATATTCTGACTTCACAACCTGTGACTCACATGCAGGCGACACCAACCACCTGGCGAAGTTTGACTGATATTCAATGGCAAGCTGACAAACCACTGATCGCCCTTTGTGGTGGTGAAGCCCTTGATGAAACACTGGCTCAGACACTGGTCAATGACACAGGCAATATTACATTATTCAACATGTATGGACCGACAGAAACAACCGTCTGGTCTGCGATGAATAGAATTACGCCGGAAAATGCTACGGCGATTTCCCTGGGTAAACCCATCAACAACACAGGCATTCATATTTTGAATGACAAGATGGAAAAACAACCGCAAGGGGCAATCGGCCAGCTTTGGATCAGTGGTGATTCATTAGCAACCGGTTACTTGCATAATCCTGAAATGACGGGAGACCGATTCGTTATCAGCAAGGATGCTGTGCCACAGGAGACAGGCATACGCCTGTATCAAACCGGTGATTTAGCAGCAATTAATGAGGCTGGCGAATTAACCTTTCACGGTCGGGTTGATCATCAGATCAAACTCAATGGTTTCAGGATTGAAACGGGTGAGATTGAAGCTGTAATTCGTCAAATGCCAGGAATCAAAGACGTTGTAGTAATGGTTAAGACCCGAGGCGCACAACAGGTGCTGGTTGCCTGGGTTGCGACGGATGCTGTAACTGAAGCCACTTGTCGCGCTCACTGCCAGCAATATTTACCACACTATATGGTGCCTTCACATGTTGTTTGTCTTGATGCATTGCCTCTTACGCCAAACGGTAAAATTGATCGGTTGTCGTTACCTGATGTTCAGTTCTCACAAGCTATTACTCATATTGCTCAGAGTGAAACTGAAAAAACAGTCGCCAACTTCTATTGCCAGACGTTAGGTTTAGACGCGATAGATATTCATACCTCATTCTTTGATGCTGGTGGCCAGTCACTGGCTGGTATGCGTCTTGCCGCTCAGCTAGGTAGCCATTTTGATATTCATTTGTCTGTGGCAGATTTTATTGCATTGAGTTCAGTGAGCCGGATTGCGTCGTTTGTTGATTCAATGCGTGAGGAAGAAGATAGCGATGATGAATTCATGGAGGAGTTCTCGTTATGACACTTAAAACAGATGAAGGGAAACCTGTTAGTGTTCTTATTGCCGAGTTAAAACAAGCCGGAATTCATTTGTCAGCGAATGGAGATTCGTTAAGTGTAAAAGCAAAAGTTAGCCCGGTTCCAAAGCAACATATTGCTGCGCTGAAAGCCAATAAAGAAGTGATTCTGGCGTTTTTTCAACAACAAGCGGCTGAAGTTAAACAAAAAATAGCGTCAATACCGACAGTACAACCGGGGGCGATAGTTAAAGCAACACCGACGCAACAACGTCTCTGGTTATTAGCCCATGAAGGCGCGACAACGGCATATAACATCGCGGTTGGCTTTGAGTTTACGCCCGATAGAGGTATTGAATTTCACCCTGAATCCTTCATTGCCGCGGTTAATCGGGTTACGGCCAGACATTCGGTATTTAATACTGAATTTGTCGTGCAACAGGGTGAGTTGTATCAGCGTTTGACTGATCGAACACCTGCACGGGTTTCGCAACAAACACTTAGCAAGGAGCAAGCGTTTTCTGATGTGTTGACGGAATGGGCCGACCATTCGTTTGATATTGAACAGGATGACTATCTATATCGTCATGGTTTGTTTTGCCAGGAAACAGCGCAGGGTGACAAGCGTTGGTCATGGATTTTTCTGTGTCACCACATCATCATGGATGGACGAAGCTTATCCGTTCTGTTTAATGAGATTGCTCAGTGTTACAACCTGACTACTCTTCATAAGACGGGTCAACAAGTAGATCAGTCAGTCAATGACAGTGACACGGATTCCAGTACATCCGTTCGTTATATTGATTATGCAGACTGGTTAGCTGGTGATGAGTCGGTAAAGCAAAAAATAGCGGACTCCGTTGATTGGCATGTGAAACAACTGGCAGGTGTTAATCGTGGTTTGGGGGCTATGGCAGAGAATTCTGTTAGTACTTTGCAGGCAACTCAAGCATTAAAAACCAAACATGATATTGCCACCCGATTTTCATTAAGTAATGAATTATCCGATGGGATAGTTAACGCAGCTAAAACATTAAACGTAACACCGTTTAGCTATTTATTGGCCGCGTTTAAATGGTTGCTGTCTCAGCAGACAGGCAATCACGATTTAGCGACAGGTTTTCCGGTTGAAAGCCGTATTCATGCTGATTTGGACAAGACGGTAGGATATTTTGCGAACACAGTCGCATTCAGAAGTCCATCATCGAACACTCAAGCGTTTGCTGAATTTGTTCAGCAAGTGCAGCAACAACTCACTGCGACATTAGATAAACAGGATGCCACTTTTGATCAAGTTGTAGCGCGGTTAAATGATCAATCGGGTGATCAACAGCCACTAATCAGTAGCTTTTTTACGTATCAACAAAGCGGAAGTGGTCTGGATTTACAGGGTATTCGTTGTAAAAAGATCAGCCGCTTAAGTCATCAGGCGAAATTCCCAATTGGTTTAATTGCCGATCATCAGGCTGAACATATTGATTTAGTGTGGGAATTTCAACACGATAAGATTGCTGATGTATTGCAGCAGCAACTACCGATCAGATTCGAATTTCTTTTGCAACAACTCGTTGATCAGCCAGAACAATCACTTGATCAATTATCATCACTTACGCCCAATGAATGTGAGCAGTTACTCACGTTTAATCAATTTGGTCGTATGTCATCTTCACGACCTGCATTATTAACGGCGATTCAACAGCATTTGGACACTGATCCTGATGCTTCGGTGGTGATTGATGCAGACAACAAACACTGGTCACGACAGGACTTTAACCAGCATGTAGCTGCGATAGAACGCATATTTTCAGACTATGGAGTCGCTCAGGGTGACTCGGTGTTGCTTCTGGCTTCAAGAAGTCTGGTGCAAATGGCTGCACAGGTCGCAGCATTTCGTCGTGGTATTGTATTTATTCCAGCAGCACCTGAACTACCGACAGCACGATTGCAACATATTGTCGCGAACTGCCAACCTCGTTTATTGCTAACTAATCAAACGGTTGAGATCTACGCCAACCTTGATCTACCCGCTGTTGACCTTACAAAACTATCGCCTGACAGCGCGTTGGTCAGTAGCTCAATCAAACATGACATTTCTCAAGAAGCACCTGCGTACATCGTTCATACCTCTGGTACTACAGGACAGCCAAAAGGCATTATCATCAGTCGTCATGCACTGACCAGTATGATTAACGCGTATCTGGACGAAGAGGGCGTCAGGACAGGTGAATCAGTATTGATGATGGCCGGTGAGTCATTTGATGCATCGATGTTAGATATCTGGAGTATTCTGGCAGGTGGTGCAACAGCGCTAATCCCGAATTCAACAGTAAAACAGGATGTGATGGCGCTTGCCGAGTATATTCAGCGACATCATATTACCGCTGGATTTATTCCTACACCGTACTTGATGGCTTGTTTAACGTCGCCAACACTGGCAGCGTGTTTCGATCAAGGTCGCCAGTTTTTAACCGGTGGTAGTCAATTATTGTTGCCTGAATCAACGTGTTTTAAACCGATTATTCTTGATGCTTATGGCCCTTCAGAAAACACAATTGTTTCAACATTTAAACGCCACTTCCCACAACAGATTACTCCAGAGTATGAAACCAGCATTGGTCGTCCTGTTAAGGGCGTCAATGTATACGTCGTAGATAAAGATCTTGACCTGTTACCGCCAGGTTTAATCGGAGAAATCGTGGTAAGCGGTAACAATCTGGCGACGGGTTATGTTAATCAGGGAGCGTTAACGGCAGAAAAATTTGTGACGTTACCCCATGATTCTGCTGAGCGAGCTTATCGAACCGGCGACATGGGTTATATCAATCATCATAATGAACTGGTGTTTGCAGGCCGAAACGATGATCAGGTGCAGGTTCGGGGTTTCCGGGTTGAACCTTCGGAAATAGTCTCAGTGTTAGCAGCACATACTCTGGTTGATCAGGCTGTTGTGTTGTTTGATAACCGACAACAGCAATTGTGCGCCTGGGTTACGCCTGAACTAACGGTCGAGCAGTTGGCCACGATAAAACAGTCGTTGGTAGAACAATTACCGGCCTACATGGTGCCGCCATACCTGGTGTCACGCCCATCATTTCCTTATACGGTTAATGACAAGGTTGATCATAAGGCGTTGTTGGCAACGGTTAGTCAACTTAACGAAGAACTGGAAGAGAGCACGACTGAAACAAGTGATGATCTGCTACTAACAAGCGTAATTCAGTGTTTTGCGGATGCGCTACAGCGCCCGTTCGTTGAAATTCGTACAGACAGTGATTTCTTTGCTTCTGGTGGTCATTCCTTGTCAGCGTTGAAACTGGTGCTGTTAATCAACGAAGCATTATCCACCAGCCTTACTGTCGCTCAACTCATGACAAATCCTACACCCGCTGCGGTAAAAGATTTTATTGAACGACAAACCCGGACCACAGTCGTTGGTCTGAGTGATGACGCCAAGCAAAACGGTGTTGCGTTAACACCCGCCATGTATGGCTTATGGTCACTGTATCGGGCATCGGCAGATACATCGTTATATAACGTCCAGGCGGTTTACCAAATTACCGGAACCGTTGATGTTGGACGGTTGATTCAGACAATCAGTTTGGTTTACCAAAATCAGCAGGTATTGCGCAGTTATATTCGTTACGATGACGCTGGACAGCCTTTACTGGCATTACATCAGGGTCTGGAACGTATCAAATCCAGTTGGTTGCCAGACGTTGTTGTTTTAACCGAAGAGCAGTCGTTATCTGACTGGATTGCTCAGGAAGCCTCAAGACAATTCACTGTTGAACTTGAACAAACGGCAACGACACCGTTATTCATCGCGAGAATTCTACAACAGTCTGAAACTAACTGTTATGTACAGCTAAATTTGCCACATCTTATTACTGATGGCTGGTCAATCAATCTGATCTGGCAGCAAATTGCGGCGAAGTACTCTCAAACCAAAATACAAATCAAAGAACAAACCAAAGCACTTACAACTGACGTTGATTTCTTTGATGTATTACACGGCGCGAGTCAGGTTGCCAGGATAACTGACAGTTCGACGAAGTCAAACTCGCATCAGTGGTGGGTGGATACGTTCTCAGGCTATGAACCACAAACGTTACGGAAGCAATTTCAGCCTTCTGGCTCGGGCAATGAACGCTTTGCACTATCGGCTCCGGCACAGCAGCAAATAGCCGAACTAGCCAGGGAACTTCAAACCAGTGAGTTTGTTGTTACTTTCAGTTTGTTTAACTGGCTACTGGCAACCTGGTTTAATAGCGATGATATTGCGGTGAGTTATCCGTTCGCTAATCGAGGTGAAGTTCCGTTACTGGATGATGAAGGTAACGAAACAGCTGTAAACACAGCGGCTATTCCAGGCTATTTCGTCAATGTGTTGCCAGCACGCTGCCAGCTCACACAAACGTCGTTAGAGGAATTGATTGCTGACATGGATCATCAGTTGTCATCGGGCCAACAACACAGTAATGCTGATTTCATACGTGTAGTTAAAGACGCCAATATTCCATTGAACTCCGGTCTGGCAAGCCCACTGCAACAGTTTGTATTCGCCTGGTTAGAAGGCTTAACCGAACCGGAACAACTGTCTGTCAGCAACACCTCTGAAGCAAAACAAAGCAACACCCGTTTGTTGTCAAGCAATGAACTGTTAGCGCAGCGTGGAGAAACACCACAGGCGAAGTTCCCATTAATGCTAAGTGCTTACCCGGTGGAACCACTGACGGGTAACGATGCTGATTTAGCCGAAAAAGCCGATTCAAGTCAGTTAATGTTGAGTTGGGAATATCAGACTGAATGGTTTACTGATCAGGATATAGCGTCATTACATCAGGCCTTCGATGCATTAATATCGGGAATTACATCCAGCAATCAATCCCTGAATACACTCAACCGCTCCCTTTGTCCGGAATCGAGCGTACAAATACCGCCTTCCTATCAAACGGTTGTACATCACTTTGAACATATTGTTGAAATAACGCCAAATAAAATAGCTTTGATAGCGGGAGATGTGTCTCGACCAGGCGAGACAAACACGTATCAGCAGCTTAATGAGGCAGCAAACATTGTTGCTCACTGGTTGTTACAACAACACGACGCAGAAACTGATTCATCTTCTCGCGGGCTTGATGGACAGGTTGTTGGTATCACGGCTCGTAAGACAATTGAACAGATAGTCGCAATTCTGGCAATTGCCAAAGCTGGCGGAGTGTATTTACCCGTAGCGGCAGACACTGATGCTAAACAGCTTGATCACATGATTAAACAGACAGGGCTGAAATTGTGTTTACTGGCTGAAAATGATCACCCTGAGATCCTGCTTGAGCGGCTAAATACTGTTCACGTTTCGGCATTAACTCAAACCGACTCTTCATTGAATCGCCGTTTAACGACCAATCCAGCAATCAGTATCTCGTCTGAGCAAGGTCTTTATATCAATTATTCTTCCGGGACGACGGGAATACCGAAAGGGATCTTATGTACACATCAGGGCGTTAGTCGCCTGGTGGTGGATTCCAATGTCGCGGATTTAAATCACGATACCGTGATGCTTAGCGCCGCACCTGCAACATTTGATGCGTTTACCCTGGAGTGTTTTGGGCCATTATTGAATGGTGGTCAGTTAGTGTTGGCATCCGAAACACTATCGCCCGATTATCTGCGTCAGGTTGTTACGGATTATCACATCAACACCGGATGGTTTACTGCCGGATTATTTAACACATTGGTAGAAATATCGCCTGAGTTATTTGACGGCTATAGCACCTTGCTGGTGGGAGGTGATGTCGTCTCTCCTGCGCATGTTGCAGCCGTGTATCGCGCTAATTCGTCAATCACGTTAATCAACGGCTACGGCCCGACAGAAAATACGACATTTACATGCAGTTATCTCATCCCTCGTGAGTTGAACGAATCCCAACCGCTACCGATTGGAACAGCGATTTCCGGCACGGATATTGTCGTTGTTGACCGTCATGGTATGCCGTTACCAAATGGATTTATCGGTGAATTAATCGCGACTGGTGCCGGGCTTGCAATCGGTTATATCGGTAATGATGCGCTGACTCAGCAGGTTTTTATCCCGGTCTCCTTATCGCAACAAACTGTTCGCGGCTATAAAACCGGTGATTTGGTCTATCAGGATCAACAAGGACAACTACATTATCTGGGACGTGGCGACAGTCAGGTTAAGGTGAATGGATATCGGGTTGAACCAGAAGGTATTGATCAGGTTATTCGACAACATCCGGCTGTTCAGGCCTGTAAAACTATCGCCACGAAAACCGCCGGACGAGGCCAGTTAGTTTCGTTCTTTGTAAACAACGAAAGCAGCCAACCTGCAACCTCGGATTCCTTAAAGCACTGGGCCAGTGCCATGTTACCTGGCTGGATGGTGCCTGGTCGTTTTGTCGCTGTCGAACAAATTCCCCTCGGGCAAAGTGGTAAGGCTGATGTGAAAGCCCTAAAAGCACAGCTGACAACCGCTCAAAATCACCCGAACAACGTGCAATTAACGCAAGACGAACAGGCGCTGGCAACAGGTTGGCAAGAGCTGCTACCCGCTGGGACAGAGGTTCAGTCATCGTCTGACAGCTTCTATCAACTTGGCGGTGATTCGTTATTAATATTGAAATTACAGCAACTTATAGCGTCGCAATTCAGTATTAAATTGTCGCTGGCCATGTTGATTAAGCATCATACGTTAGCAGAACAAGCCGCATTAATTTCAGAACAACAGATCACGCCGGACGGGAACGATGTTACAACGGGTAACGATGACCTGACAGAAACGCCATCTGATCAGCCTTTTTATGCAACAGCAGAGCAATCCCGGTTATGGTTAATTCAGCAACAGCAAACCAGTAACCAGTATCACATTCCACTGGCATTCACATTTGATGATGAAACGGTTGGTCTACGTGACATAACCCAGGCATGGCAAACCGTCCTGGCCGATAATCCGTTGCTTCGGTCGTTTATTGCTGAATCACCTGATGTTGTTAGTCAAACCTCGTCCCGTGATGGTTTACCGATAGTGCAATGTACACCGCAATCAGTAGCAGACTGGAGCCCGTCAACTATCACCATTAATCCTGATGAAGCGTTAGCTCACCAGGTTCATGATGCTTTAGATGATCTGAATAGAACTGCGATACAACTGTCGCAGGAATGGCCGTTAAGGTTGAAGCTACTGCTTGCAGGTAATCAGGTTCACGCGATGGTACTGGTGGTTCACCATATTGCGTTCGATGGCGGATCATTACAGCCGTTAATTCAACAACTGGATGCCGCGTTGGTCGGGAAGCGTTGGCAGGGCGGCGAATTTAGCCGTTATGCAAGCTGGCAGCAATCTCAACATGCCCAAACCATTCAACAAGATGCACTTGCTTACTGGAAGAATCGCTTAACCGGGGTTGAAGACTACACCCGCTTACCGCCATGTCAGGTGGCAAATAACACAGATGACAATCAACAACAGGCTGCTCTAATCGAACATCCTGTCTCAGTGGAGCACTGGCAAACATTAAACGCGGTGGCGAAAGGGCTATCGGTATCACGCTTCACCCTTTGGTTTGAGATTGTCGCGGCTACCGTCGCTCAGTTACTCGACCGGGATGAGGTGACAATCGCCACACCGGCTGCCAATCGACTTGATCAGCGATTCCAGCACAACATTGGTTTTTACGCGAATACCTTGTTGCTCCGATATCAAATTGATATGAAGCAGTCGCTGATACAGCAGTTACAACCTCGACAACAAACACTTGCCGACGATTTGAATCAGCAATCAGTCTCAATGGCAGCGTTGGTTCGAGCGGGTATAGCGAACAGCGAAGCCGGTATGAATCCGTTAACGGATATTTTGTTCAGTCTCTCAGAGCAACAGCATTATTTAATGGACGGTAAATCCTTAACGGTAACTACCGGAGAAAATCAGACGGCAAAATATGGCTTGTCGATAACCTTATCTGCACGATCTGATGGTGCGGTTTGGCAAGTAGAGTATGACCGCAACCAATATTCATCATCATTGATTGCAACCTTGCTGCAGAGCCTGAATTTGATCACCGGGCAGATTGCTGAACGACCAAATCTGCCATTGACTGCCCTCAGTTTAACGGCTGACGCTCCGTCAATTACACCTGTCGATGACAACAATCACTCAGTCACGTCAGTGTTGCAAAAGATCCTGATGCAAGGGACAAATCGTGCAAATGCCTCTGCATTGAAAACCGATTCACAGTCGTATTGTTACAATGAACTGCTGACTGCGGCACGCCGTCGTGCCCGCTATCTGATTAAACACGGAGTAAAACCTGATAGCCGCGTTGCAGTATTACTGGAACGAACCCATGAATTACCAATAACTTTACTGGGGATATGGCTGGCTGGTGCTGCTTATGTGCCGCTTGATCCTTCCTATCCGGAAGAACGAACGCGCTACATTGTTGATCACGCCAAGCCTGATGCGATCATTGTTGAGCCAGAACTCCACTATTTGATTGAGCAGAACGACTCTTCAATCGCCGTGTTGGATTTGGCCGCAGAGACAGACAACAACGAGGTTGAACTACCTGATATTGAATCTCTGGCTTCTCAGCTCGATCGGCTGGCTTATATCATCTATACCTCGGGTTCCACTGGCACGCCAAAAGGCGTTGCCATTAACCATCGAGCAGTTTCCTGGTTAAGTGAATGGGCAGGGAATACCTGGTCCATTGAAGACGTTAAAACGGTCTTTTCTGGTACTTCGGTGTGCTTTGACTTGTCGGTTTATGAGTTGTTTGTCACCTGGAGTCTGGGCGGTTGTGTTTTCTTTGCAGAAAATAACCTCGCATTAATTGATCAGATGTCTTGTCAGTCGATCACCATGATCAACACGGTGCCGTCAGTACTGGCTGAAGTGATCAAACATCAACCGCTGGTGCATAGCATCAAAGCCGTGAATCTGGCAGGCGAGCCGCTACCGAAAACATTGGCGGCAGACATCATGTCACAAGCGCCACAAGCCAGATTATTCAACTTGTATGGCCCGTCGGAAGATACTACTTATTCAACTGCATGGCAGGTGAAGCCGGATCACGACATTCTGATAGGCAAACCAGTAAATGGCACGCAGGCGTGGGTCGTTGACCGATTTGATCGACCGCTACCACCAGAGTTTCCCGGAGAATTAACACTGTTTGGTGAAGGGTTAGCTCAGGGTTACTGGCAAGCACCAGAACTGACCGAAGAGCGCTTTGTGATCAATTCAGTTTCTCGACAACGTTGTTATAAAACAGGCGATCAGGTGAGATTAACAACGACAGGCGAACTGGAGTATCTGGGCCGAATTGATAATCAGGTTAAGCTGCGCGGATTCCGAATCGAACCCGGCGAACTTGATGATGTGTTGTTAAGACATCAGCACGTTGCGGAAGCTTGTACTGTGGTTGTTGGCTCAGGTGAGCAGGCTGAACTCATATCATTTGTTGTCATTGATGCTGCAAGGTCAACTGCTTCGGCAGATTCAACGGAAGTGTCGTCACTGAATACTGAACTGATGACATTACTGTCATCTTATGTGCCTGGTTATATGTTGCCTGCTGCGATTATTTCAATTGATGCAATGCCGTTATCGCCATCAGGTAAGCAAGACCGAAAAGCATTAGCTGCCAGATATCAGGCCGAAACTGCGAACAGTGACCAGACCCGATTAAGTGATGAATGGTCGGGATTATCTGACACTGAACGCTGGTTGGCGGAACAATTTAGTACAATCCTGAAACGTCCGCCACAATTAACGATGGGTTTTGTTGCACAAGGCGGTAACTCCTTGTCAGCGACTACGTTGCTGGCTGAAATCAAACAACACTGGCAAGTTGATATCAGCTTCCAAATGTTCTTTGAAAACAACACGATTGAAGGTCTGGCACAAGTGATTGATGCTGAACCGGAGCAATCAGAAGAGGATGATGATTTACTGATCTTTTAACTGAAGAATTATTCTGATATCTGATTTATTAAATGCGCTGCAAGGCTGGTTGATGACGTTGAGTGATCACCAGTCTTCATTCGTTGCTATGTTCTTATGTAGCTATATTACGCTTACCATTTCCCGCCCTGTAGCATCTCTAAAATTTACAGATTTAAATCGATGATTATTGCTATCTGGTTAGAGCGATTAAGACATTCAATGACCATGAAACTGTACGTGTCTGCCTAATTTCCCTCCATGAAAAATCTGTGTGTAACTGTATCCGGAGCATGCGGTTGAAAAACAGATAGATAGCTTGAACATTCCATCTTATAAATTAATTGCTGAAATATTTAAAACAAAACTACACATATCTTTACAAAGTTAACTATCAAATAAATTTAGTGACAAAATCCTATAATCCAATTTAGGTAAAAAACTAAATTGTAAATATATAAATACAGTTGTTATGTTAACAATATCTGAATATGGTTCGTTTGGTGTAACGTAAAATTATCAATAAATGCTTATTTTACGCTGAATACAGGACTATCTGGCGCTAAAAATTCGCTATGTTGCAGTAAACGTCACTAACTGGATTTATCACAAATGGTTTGATAATGAACAAAATAAGAGTGGAGTTAAATAACCATTAATTTCGCCGTGGTTATTTGAAATGTCATTGTCATCATGTAGATTCTGCGTTAACTCAAGTGGCTGCTAATGTGTCATTGTTGTTAAATTTGAATTATTGAACAGGCTGGCATTCATTCTTTTGAATTTTGCTGAATTTGGATTAGCCGTTATCAACACAGGGTTTGGTATCGGTAGTTGTAGTTGAGATACATCGTGAATAATCGTTATCAATCAAATGTAGATAAAGTGTTGTTATATCTTGATACGCGTGAATTACCACTTGAGCGTATTGGTGAAATCAGAGCGGCAAAGAATCAGGGTTATAAGATTCTGATGGCAACGCCAACCCCGGCAGCCTATAAGGGCTTTGGCCTTGACTTCGTACTTGATGTCAACGTGGGTGATTTTGATAAAGCTCGTCCTGTCATACTTGATTATATTGCTACTCATCAACTCAATGTCACCGGCATTCTGGTCTGGAAAGATCGAGAAGTCGTCCTGGCCGCGCAACTGGCCGAACAACTGGGTATTCCTGGTTCATCGTTGCAAGCCGTAGAAAACGTTCGTAATAAATCTCAAACCCGCGCTGTACTTGACCAATTTGAAGGTGCTAATCCTCGTTGGGCCGTCGTGTCGGATTTAGCCTCGTTGGAAGCTGGCGTGGCCAACGTCGGTGTTCCGTGCGTCCTGAAACAAGCGGGTAACTCCGGCAGCCGAGGCATGCGAGTCATTGAACGTCCTGAAGACGCAGCCCGTATTTACGATGAATTCCTGACATTCAATAACAGCCAGAAAGGCGATATGTATCACTACTACAGTGATATCGCGTTGGTTGAGGAAATGGTCGAGGGATCAGAGCATTCTGTCGCGGGCGTGGTAGCAGATGGCAAGGTATACACCTTTGGCATTGCTGATAAAAAGTTCAACCGCGAATTACCGCTGCAATACGAAAATATTATTCCTTCTAAGCTTCAGTCTTTCATTCAACAAGAAGTCATCGAACTGGCACAAAAGGCCGTAGCCGCAACAGGCATTAACTGGTGTGGTTTTCATATGGACTTTATGGTGACTGATCAAGGGATCAAAATTCTGGAAATTGGTGGCCGTCTTGGCGGTGAAATGATCAATTCCCATTTGATTGGTTTAGCACAACCAGGGTTGAATCCTTATGAAATCCTGATTGATGTTGTGCAAGGTGAATCACCATTAGCTAAGGCTGATTACAGCCAGGATTTCTCCTCTCAGGTTGTATCACGCGTTGTCATGCCGGAGAAAACCGGCACCATTCAGGCAATTTCTGGTGTAGAGAAAGTGCGTAAAGATCCACGCTGCCGTGAATTTATGCAGACGTGGGGACCGGGTGACGAAATGGTGCTGCCTGATGTTCGATTCAAAGGCTTTGAAATTGGTTATTTCATTGCTCAGGCAGAACTAAACGATGATATGGACAAGGTTATCAACGAATTGTTGAGCCATATCACGATTGACGTTGCTTAATTAAAACGGGTTACCGCACGGTAGCCCGTTTGTATATCCGGGGGTTGAACCTCGTTATTCCGTCGCTAATTCATTTAAAGAAGTATTTTGTACGAGTCGTATTCATGGAATTAAAACAACAACTGGCCGCTATCTGGAAAAGCGGTTGTATCATTGACGTTAAAGACAATAATCTGGCCGTGTCAGGTCAAACAAAGCAACTGACTGCCGAACAAATTGGTTTCATCAAAACCAATAAAGAAGCCATTATTGATTATCTCAGCCGTGCTTCATCGTCATTAATGTTAGCCCCAGTTGTTGATGATCAGGCCATGTCCTTATCTTCTTCGCAGCAGCGACTTTGGATTCTCCACAAATTTACTGATCCTGGACGAGCGTACAACATGCCGACAGGCATCAGGCTGAAAACCCGGTTAGACCTGGACAAACTGTCACAAATCATCACGACATTATTTGAGCAACATCCGGTATTACGAACCACATTTTTTGAGGTCGATGGCGAGGCGAAAGCTCGTGTTAATGCGGTCCCTGCTAATCTGATCAATATTCATCAATGGTCGCCAGTCTCAGATGATTATGCGAATGATGACGTATTAAATACCCTGGCAGCTAAGCCATTTGATTTTTCTGCATCGCCTATGTTGCGGGTAGATTATTTGTGTAATGAGCAGGGTGATGATGTGTTGTTATTAACGATGCATCACATTGCTTCTGACGGCGTATCGATGAACAACCTGCTGCAAGCTCTGGTCACTCACTGGCATGCTCAGGATTCAGATACCGCTGCAGATCAACATGTGTTCAATTATGGTGAGTTCGCGGCAGCACAGCAGCGATGGCTGGAGCATCCGGCAACGCAAACCGGTATTGAATTCTGGCACGACTATTTAAATGATTGCCCTGATTTTATTACCTTGCCACAGGATTTTACTCGCCCGGAGATTCAGGGCTACGACGGTAAAACGCTGAATTTTGAACTGGATCAGGCAACGCTTGAACACGTTAAAACACTGGCAAACAGCCTGAATACCACACCATTCCAAATCGTCCTCGGTGCATTTCAGCTAATGTTGCATCGCTTGAGTGGTCAGCAGGATGTTTGTGTCGGTACGCCGTTTGCTAATCGGGTGCTACCAGAATTACAGCACTCTCTGGGATTCTTCGTTAACGCTGTTGCGATTCGTTCCAATCTTGATGTGTTATCAGATGATCTTTCTTTTGCTGACTACATCAAAGCACAGCAGCAGAATATGTATAACATCTACGAATGGCAGGGCATCCCATTTGAAGCGGTGCTGGATACGTTAAACCTTAGCCGTGATTTTAGTTATTCTCCGGTCTATCAGGTCATGTTTGCTTACCAGAATATGGGGCAATCATCATTAGCGCTGGATAACCAGACGATTCAGCCATTTGATTTACGTAACGACAGCGCCAAGTTCGATTTGATGCTGACCTGTGTGGAAAAAGCTGACGGTATAACCGCCGCGATGGAATTTAATACATCGTTATATCGTACCGCTACGGTCGAAGGATTTATCGAGTACTTCCAGGCGTTATTGCCTGCGTTGCTGCAACAGGCTTCTCAACCGGTTCGTCAGATAAAACCCGGTGTTACTACCTTGCCATCCGTTGAATTTTCAACCAGTAGTGATGTGTTGATCAACCGGGTGTTGGCAAAAGCCACAGAGCGCCCGGATATGATTGCCCTGACGGACAAATCAGCGCAACTTACCTGGTCTGAACTGGCCCTGGCTGTCAATCAAAAAGCGGCACAGCTACAACAAGCTGGCATTGAACCTGGTGCGCGGGTTGGATTACACGTTAATAATTCTGTTGAACAAGTTATCAGTTTACTAGCCATTCAGCGCTGTGGCGCGGCTTATGTGCCGTTGTCTCCGCAATATCCCAATGAACGTCTGGCTTACATGGCGTCTGATGCACAATTAGCCCTGGTGGTTTCCGATGACTTAACCGCTGCAGCTGAAGCGTTTGGTTCGACATTGCCTGTTATTAGTCATGAGCAGGTGACAGATAATTTGCCCGCATTTAATCCTGTAACGATAAAAAGCAGTGACACAGCTTATGTCATCTATACCTCAGGTTCGACCGGTAAACCGAAAGGTGTGGTCGTCAGTCATGGCAGCGCGATCAATCATATGGACTGGATGATTAATGAATTTGATTTCCAGCCCGATGTTCGTGTGCTGTTGAAAACCCCGGTAAGCTTTGATGCGTCTGTCTGGGAGATTTTCATTCCATTATTGGCGGGCGGTATTCTGATTGTTGCTCATGAAGATAGCTATCGCGACCCGGAACAACTTTATCAGGATGTTTTGCAGTGGCACCCATGTTTGTTGCAGCTAGTCCCGTCGTTAATAGATGCATTCCTCACTATCCATGAAAAACAAGGTGGTCAGTTTAATCTGGACTATCTGTTCAGTGGCGGTGAGCCATTAACTGCCGCTATCTGTCAGCGGGTTCAACAATCCTTACCGAATGTCTCACTGGTTAATCTATACGGCCCGAGTGAAGCAACTATTGATGCGACGTTCTGGCGAGTGCCTGAAAACTACAGCAATCAGGTGATTAAAATTGGTCAGCCTGTATCAAATATGCATGCTGTGGTGCTGGATGAAGCCTTGAAGCCGGTTCCAACTGGCGTAGCGGGTGAGTTATATCTGGCTGGCGCGGGTATCGCGACCGGTTACATTCACAATGCGTCGTTGACGGAAGAACGGTTTCTGACGCTGGATAGCGCTAATCCATCCCTTCGTTGGTATAAAACGGGTGATCTGGTTCGTCAGGATAGTTCAGGTCAACTGGAGTTTTTAGGCCGTGTTGACCAGCAAGTTAAATTACGTGGTTGTCGTATCGAATTAGAAGAAATCGAAGCAACCATCAATCAGCAATTAAGCCAGTCTGAAAACGCCGTTTGTGTTGCTGACGTTGCGGGGGAACCTCAGTTAGTCGCGCTGGTTGCCTGTGATTCAGCGCAAGAGGAACTGGACAGTCAGGCCATTCGTCATCATTTGATGGATAAATTGCCTGCGTTTATGGTTCCGGTCCGTTTTATCGCCGTTGACTCATTACCACGCCTGCCTAACGGTAAAATCAATCGTAACGTGTTACCGGGTTTGGTGGCGCAACAAGCTGATGAAACGGCTACCTGGGTTGCGCCGGAAGGTGACACTGAAACACTGATTGCTCGCGTATTCATGGAAGTACTTGATAAAGCAGAAACTGAAGCACAGCTTCCAGGCCGGTTTGATAACTTCTTTGAACTTGGTGGTAATTCCATTGCCATTGCAAAGGTGGTTTCAAGACTAACAAAAGAACTACAAATTGAACTGGCATTTGCTGATGTATTCCGTCACGCGACCCCGGCTTCATTAGCGAGTGTTATCGCCGAAAAGTCTGAAACAACGCTTATTCCGTTAAAAGCCTACGATAAGAAAACCAGTTTACCAGCCGCACCACAACAAGTTCGTTATTTTGCAACGTATAACGTTACCTGCACGACATCAACCAGAATGACGACGGTGATAGGTACATGGAACAATCTGGATTACTTCAAGCAGGCTGTTCAGGCGATAGTAGACCAACAAGAATTATTCAGAACAGGTTATACCGACGACAACGGCGTGTTGATGCAGCATATCTACCCGTCGGCGACAGTCGAATTCCATGAATTGACGCTGGACGATGACAATGAACGAAACTGCCGCATTGCGCTGGATAAATTTGTTCGTTCAATGGCGTTTGATTTACAAAAGCCTCCATTGGTAAAAGCCGTCTACGGACGTTTGTCTGATGGCACAATTTACACCACGGTTGGTGTGTTCAATGGCAGCGTAGATGCCTATTCAGGCGGTTTATTAGAACTGGCGATAGCTGATATGTATCAGCAAGTTGAGCAATGGTACGCTCATAACGACCACCCATTTACGCCGGAAACCGAATCATTACAGTTCCAGGACTTCACTCAGTGGCAGCTGGAATTAGCCGAGTCCGATAAGTTAGCAAAAGCAGAATCCTGGTGGAACGAAGCATTTCCATCAGATTATCAGGGCTTCTATCTACCGGATATTGTTACCGAAGATGACGAAGGTTTTGCTAAAGGCCAGATGTTGATGTTCTTGCTGGGCGAGGAGTTAACAGAACGCACTGAGCTAAAAGCAAAACAAGCAGAATCCAGCTATTTTACTTTCCTGCTCGCGAGCTTTGCTGAATTGGCGGCAGACTGGTATCAACGTAATGATGTCTCAATCGGATTGCTGTATCACGGTCGTGATAATGAATTGTTGGAAGAAAAGATTGGCTATTTCGTCGATCTGTTCTGTATTAAAGCAAACGTTCAGCAAGACAAACCTTTCATTCAACTGGCTGAAGAAGTGAATGATTTCTTCTTCAATGCCGTCGATCATCGAACCTGGCAATACCACCATCTGGCGCAGCGCTACGGTCAGGAGCTCACTGAACCACGGCTGCCTGTGACCGGATTACACGTTAATAACGTCATAGTGCCAGGTGACGAAAAACAAATTCCAGCGGATTTCGAACCTGTCGTCTTCCCGCTGCCTTATAAACCGAAATTCGATATGAACATCTATGTTCATGAATCGAATCGAGGAATTTTTATCCGAATGGCTTATGCAAACCGGGTTATGGATGAGCAAATGGCCAGAAAATTTGCGGATCAGTTTATCGCGACTGTCGATAAAAACTGTCAATAAAAGCGACTCCAGGAGTAAAACATGGATTCACATATTTATGATGTGATAGGGATCGGTGCGGGTGTGTTTAACCTGTCACTGGCGGTACTACTTGAAGAACAGAACTTTGATAATGTGCTGTTCTTCGATAAAAACCCACAAATTAACTGGCACCAGGGGCTGTTACTGGAGTCGTCAGAATTACAGGTTAACTACCTGAAAGATCTGGTTTGTCCGGTTGATCCTACCAGCCGTTTCACCTTCTTAAATTATCTGAGCCAACGCGGTTTGCTGTATCAGTTCATGAACCGTAAGACGGGCACGATTTCACGGAATCAGTTTCAACATTATTTCCGCTGGGTGGCAGATCAGTTACCTGCTTTGTCTTTCAACACGCGTGTCACGGCTGTGATTCATGATGGCGAGCATTTCATTGTCACGGCGAACGGCAAACAGTATCGAAGTAAGCATATCTCCGTTGCGACCGGCATCATGCCGAATCTACCGGAGTGTGCGAAGAAAGTGATGGAAGATGAAGCTCATCGAAAGAACATTTTCCATGTCAATCAGTATGCAAATCGTAAATCGGAGCTGGCTGATAAGCGGGTAGCCGTTGTTGGCGGTGGGCAAAGTAGTGCGGAAGTATTCAGTGACCTGCTTAATGAGAATTCACCGTCAGCCATGAGTTGGTATGGCCGTCGCTTAAACTTTCACACGCTGGAAGATAACTGCTTTATTAATGAATTGTATGTGCCTGGCTTTATGGACGTATTCAAGCAGTTACCACAGGAAAAGAAAGAATTTTTTGTCGATAAACTGGCGATGAGTAGTGATGGAATAAACCAGCAATTACTGGATTCTATTTACCGCCTGGTGTTCGAACGTCACTTTTTCTCTGATAAAGACTACAACTACGATATTCGTGCCGGACATGAACTCACCGATGTAACGCCTTTAGCGCAAGGTTACAAGCTGACGTACAAAAACTGGATGACCGAAGAGCTGGTGGAACAGGAAGCTGACAAGATTATCCTGGCAACCGGATTCCAGTCTTCATCCTTCAACATGCTTGAACATGTTCTTGAAGGTGAATATCAGTCAATTGATGATTTCAAAATGAAAGACCATTTTGAGCTGATCTGGCGAGGCATGGAAACCAGCAAGATTTTTGTGCAGAACACCAGCAAACGTGTCGTAGGTTTAATCGATCCTAATCTAAGTATTGCAGCATGGCGAGCAGCGATGATTGCTAATGCCGTGATGGATAAGAAAGTTTATCCAGATCAGCCGGATACCCCGGTTTTACGTTACATGTAAGCCCGGAGCAGTATTGTTGTGAATTTATCTCACTGGCGCAAAACAGGCGAAGAGTGGCAAAAGCAAGCCTGGCTGTTGATTTCTGCCAAACCCGCGCCCAATGGCGAGCTGCACTTTGGTCATCTGGCCGGGCCATTTTTAACACAGGATATCTGGTACAGATTCCTGACAGGTTTAGGCGCTGATGTCTGTGTGATGTCAGGCACTGATCCGATTGATTCATTTATTGCGCTAAAAGCTTCAACAACCAACACAAAAGCAGATGCACTGGCGAACGATTGTTACGACGCCATCGTTAGCAATTTTAAGCGGTTTGATTTTCATTATGACTGCTTCGTTAACCTGCTGGACAACGATATTCAACAAGCGTGGTTAACAGAATTACATAAGTTGCATCAAGCTGGTACCGAGCAAGGTTATATCACCGAGCAATTAAAACCTTTCCCATTTGTAGAAGAGCAGGGGGCGAGTGGCGCGGCTATTTGCGGCGACTGCCCGGATTGTTCACAACCGGTGTCGGGGTATTTTTGTGAGTCGTGTGGGGCGCATTTTGATCCTGCCGAGATAAGACGCCCGGTAGCGCGTTCTGATAAGACATTACATTTTCGCTCAACCGATGATCAGTTCTTTACGATTCGCCAGCCCGTTGCATTAGTTGAAAACCTGATGAAAGCGAGCGTCAGAAGTTCAGAACTGGATATCGTGATGCGTCAGATTGAACAGCAACGTAGCGATATTCGACTGACTGAAACGTCTGCCTGGGGAATTCCAGCCAGCGATGACCGTGTCTGGTTTGGTCACGGTTGGTTGTATGCGTATTGTCGGTTAATTGGTGAGCAATACAAATCGCTAAAAGGGTCATCACTGCAACCGTTTGATGCAGGTTCCACCGTGAAATCGATGAACATTTTCGGCGTGGATAATACTGTCTCACATATGGTAAATATCCAGGGGATGGCAATGTCGCTATCTGGTCATCAGGGGTTTAGTCACTTCCTGGTGAATCATTTTTACTTGTTAGACGGCAAGAAGTTTTCGACCAGTGCAGGCCACGTTATTACAGCCAGCATTTTGGATCAGGTGCTAAGTGGTTACGACAATGAGTTAAGCCAGTTCAGCACTGATCGTATTCGCTTATTGCTGGCGGCGACATCTCCGGCAAGCAAGGAAATGGACTTAACGCCAGAAGCATTTGAACAGATCGCTAATCAACTGTTCAGCGACGCAATTATGCAGCCGGTGAATCAGGTGTTGGAAACACTCTCGCGTTTTGCTGCTGCCCGTTTTACCACTGATAGCACTGACACGACGACTACGGTCAGCATTGATGCACTGAGTGAGGAATTTGATCATTTATGGCGTGAGTGGGAAGCCGCATTTGATGTTCAGATATTTGACCCGCAGCAATTAGTAGAGATTCTGGCGCGACATGCAAGGGTGAATAGCGAAACGTTAAATGACCCTGAAAGTGCAGCACGCTGGTTAATTGAACATTGTTTGTTGTTGCAGCCACTGTGTCCAATTCTGGCGTTATCTGTCTGGCAGATGGCTGGATTACCCGGTTCGCCGGTGATGCATCAATTACCTGACGAATTGCTTGTGACCACAACCGATAAACGATTACCGGACGTGTGCTGGCCGACGAGTTTAATCGAGCAGTTTTTTCAGTAATACCACTGCGATTCAATTATTTAGACGAATAAAAATCAAAAAAACGAATAAAGGATAGTCCTGTGTTAACCAAATTTTCTTATATGGAACCTTCTTCCAGTCGTCCTGGCGTTGTACTTAATCAAGCTAAGTTTTCAGAGCCCGGCGAAGGCCGTGTTCCGTTTGAAGGAGGCCAGTTTATTGTTCAACCTGGCGCTACCTCTAAGCCGGATACCCATCAGGTATCTGAATGCTGGATGATTGCCCGAGGTGAAGGAACTTTGAACTATGACGGTGAAGACTATCCGGTTTCACAGGGTGATTTTTTGTTCTTCGAACCACAGAAAACACACTTCATCACCAATAACAGTGATCAGGAGTTGGTGATATACACCGTCTGGTGGCTTGAAAAATAGAGTAGGCAGGAGCTTCTTATGGAACTGGCTGCAACGTTTGATGTTGCGATTGTTGGCGGCGGTGTGATTGGTTGCCAGATTGCGCGACATTTGATGATGACCCGTCCTGAATTATCGATTGCGATTTTTGACCGGGAACGCATTGGTTTTGGCTGTAGTGCCTATGCAGGGGCGATCATTTCACCGATATGTCTCAGCGAACAGCATGAACAGGCCACGGGTATCGCGATTGAACATTATCATCAGTTACTCGCTGAACAGCCTCATGGTACTCCGTGGTTACGGTCATTACCTGTGGTGATGGTTGCCAGTCAATCGACTGTAGCGGCCATGAAAAGTAAAGTTCCGGCAGCATTAACTGAAGTTACCGATGAACAGTTACCTGAGTGGTTTTCGTTGCCACAGTATCATCAGGCATTTACCGGTGCAACGGCCTATCAGGCCGATGTTCTGACGGCTTGTATGAATGCCGTGAATCACCCTGCCATTAAACGCTATGAATGCGTCACGGTGACGGAGCGACATCAACTTCATAATAACGACTGGCAATTAACGCTGGCCGATCAGCGCCAGGTGCAATGTAAATCGCTGATTATGGCAACAGGCCCCTGGACAGTTCATGATGCCGCGTTAAAAGGCACCTCTGCGGCTATATCCGAACTTGATACGAAAAAGATAGCCGCCTGGTTTGTTGACCATCCGGCAAGAACTGATTCGCCTTTGATTTATTTGTATGACCACGGCGCATTTTTACTGCCATTACCAATGCAAAATCAATGGTTAATGAGTATCACTGCGAATGAGTGGGGAATTTCGCCTTCTAGAGAGCAACTTCATCTGAATCAAACAGAACATCAACAAGCGATGGCGCTACTGACACAATATTGTCCGTCACTAACGGGTAGTTTGCGAGGTGGCCGAGCCCATTGTGACGGTTATCTGCCACAGCGCTTGCCGACAATCACCCAGGATTCAAATCAAATTTTTGCGGTTGGCGGGTCAGGTAGTGGCTTCCGTTACGCTCCGTGGATTGCCCGACAAGTAGCCGACGCCATTCGCCCATAAATGGATAATAAACAGGATTATCATGGAAAACTTATTTCAACATACATCTTCATCTGACACGAAAGGACAAGACTTAAAGCCATTAGCTGGTGTAACGATTATTGATTTAACCCGGGTGTTGTCAGGCCCGTTTTGCACCATGATCCTTGCCGACCATGGAGCCAGGGTGATTAAAGTTGAATTAAGTGGCACCGGTGATGACGCCAGAGCTTATGGCCCGGAAGTTAATGAAAAATCAGGCTATTTTTGTTCAATCAATCGTAATAAAGAAAGCATCGCATTAAATCTGAAGAAACCGGAAGACCGGGAAATCTTCGAACAATTGTTAGCGAAAGCGGATGTATTAACAGAAAACTATCGGCCTGGTGTGATGGAACGCCTTGGTTATAGCTGGGATACATTACATGAAAAGTTTCCGTCTCTGATTTACGGCGCAATTTCTGGCTTTGGTCAGCAAGGCAGTCCTTATCGTGACCGACCAGCCTATGACATGGTTGTTCAGGGCATGTCGGGGATTATGACCGTCACCGGCCATAAAGGTACACCGCCAACCCGTGTTGGCGTCAGCATTGGTGATTTAACCGCAGGCCTGTTTTTGACGATTGGTGTGGTGATGAGCTTGTTCAAACGCCAGCAAACGGGCATCGGTAATCAGGTTGATATTGCGATGTTGGATTGCCAGATTGCATTGTTAGAATATTCGGCTATGCGCCATATGGTGACAGGCGAAATTCCGAGTCCTGTTGGAACGTATCGACCTGCGATTGCACCACCGTTTGGCATGTTTAAAACGGGAAGTGGTTATATGGTCATCGCTACGGGAAATGACCAACTGTTTACGCAGCTTTGTCATGGTCTGGGTCATCCTGAGATGGCGACCGATGATCGATTTAATCATCAGGAAGCCAGAAAAGACTTTGAGCCGGAGCTTCAGCAAACACTGGAAGACATATTAGCTGACAATACTACAGAGTACTGGGTTAATCGTTTAACGGAGCAGGGCATACCATGTGGACCGATTAATAATGTCGCCGAAATGTTGCAGGACGAGCACGTTACTAATCGGAATATGCTGGTCGATGTTGATATTTCGTCCGATGAAGAAAACACCCGAGGCCCGGAAAAGATTGTCGGTACGCCGATTAAACTCTCAAACTCCCCTGATATGCAGCGTGTCAGGCCCGCACCGAAGCTGGACCAGGATCGAGCCAGCGTTTTGTCAGACTTTGGTATAACCGAGCGTTAATTATGACCATTCATCATCCTGTCTGGTGGGACGAAGCGACAAACGACGACCTGACCAGTCAGTTGGATCAACAAGTCGTAAAACCTTCTTGTGATGTTGCCATTATTGGCGGTGGGTTTACCGGACTAACCGCAGGTATTGAGTTACTCAAACTGGGCTACAGCGTTCAGATATTTGAAAAACAACAAGCATTGCAAGGTGCAAGTGCCAGAGCATTTGGCAGCATTGCCATTGGTTGTTCTTCGCCGTTGGTTAAATTGCAGCAAAAGCTGGGAAAAGACCACGGTGAACGCGTCTGGTTAGAAAATTCCTTCGCCGCACAGAACATGAAGGATTTTATTACTGATAATCGCTTTGCCTGTGACTTTTACGAAGGGGGCCATATCAAAGTCGCACTCGCCAAAGATCAGGCTGCGATGATTGAAAAAGAAACGACGTCCTGGCAGCAGTTATTACCACAAGCCGACATTAAATTGCTGGATAGCCACGAGGTTTCAAAACACTGGCCAGGCGTTAAAGTGCATGCTGGTCTATTGGATGAAGAATCTGCGGCGATCAACCCGTATAAATTAAGCCGTGCCATGTTATTGCGTTTTCTTGAACTGGGCGGGACGTTTAATCAGTCTTGTGCGGTGACAGACGTTAAAACCATGCACAAAGGTCTGCAAATCCGCCATGAAAAAGGTGTGACTGCCTGTAATGAAATGCTTCAGGCAACAAATGGTTATACTGATCAACTATGTAGCTTTACCAAAAAACGCATTCTGCCTGTGGGCAGCTATATGATCGCATCGAAACCATTATCACGGGAACAGGTGGCCTTATTTGGTGAGAAGCGCCGGACTTTTACCACCGCGTTTAATTTTAAACAGTATTGTCGTGTGGACCACAATAATCGTCTGGTATTCGGCGGGCGTTTTGGATTGTCGTCTGGTGTTGCCCCAGAAAAAGCACAGGTTGAACTGAACAAATTCGCTCGTTATTACTTTCCTGAACTCGAATTCGATATTAGCCATGTCTGGGGTGGAAATCTCGGGATGACGTTCGACTTAATGCCGCATGTCGGTTATCGAGAATCAGGTAACAATCGATTCTGGTATGCCATGGGGTATTGCGGTCGAGGCTTACCAATGACAGTATTAGCGGGTCAGCATGTTGCACGACAAATTAATGAATCGTTAACTGGCGGCCAGCATCATGATTCGCTGAATATGCAACAGTTACCTTTTCATGCATTTCCTCCATTAAAAAGTAGTCCGTTCTTCTTGCCACTCGTTACTGCATGGTATCGCTGGCTTGATCGTCGAATGATCAAATTGATCGAAAATTAATTGTCTGGGTCAAAGCGGCCCTTACTGAAAAAGTGACCAGTCGGAATGAACCAAACAGCTACGCCTGTCTCAGAAGCTTCAACCTCAGATATTGATAACGTTCAACTGATAAAACACTGGCTTTCAAACGGCTTGGTGCAGTTCTTCGCCATGAGTATGGTGGTCATCAAAGCACTTTGGGACAGTTACTGGTTGGAAGATGTCGATCAGCAAAGCTTTATGGCATTCGGCCTGGTGTTTCCTATCATCATTGCATTGAACACCATGACTGCGGCGCTTATCAACGCTACCATTTCGTCTTTTTCTCGTTCTGCCTGGCTGGAAAACGACAGCATAGACAGACACACGTTTATTATCCTTTCTGGCATTGCACTCCTGGCTGGTACCGTGGTGAGTGCTTTAATTTCACTGGCTATGCCCTGGATTATTCCTTTTTTTGACGCTCATCGATTTACCGATATCTTGACGGAATTTGGAAAGACATTAGTGTGGTGGATGCCATTTCAGGCGTTAGTAACGGTTTGGACATCTATTGCTCGCGGGCTAAAACGATATAAATCGTCGGGTTTGATCATGGTTGTTTGTTATGGCGGTGGTATGCTGGCAACAGTGCTGTTATTGAACAATCTGGCGACGTTTGAGCTGTCTCCTTTGGTTGCGGTGGTATTATCCAACAGTATGACGGCGATCATTCAGTTAATCATTATGGCGACGTTAATCTTCAGAGATACGACATTTACCAGCGAGTTTTCTATTCAGGATGTAATGGACAAACAAGCGAGTAATTTCGTCTCGGTATTTTTTAACGCGTTCATTGCGAATATTTTTTCACTGACCTTTATCTTTGGCATTACTGCATTGTTAGCCCGGCAAGATGATTCGGTTTTAGTCGCCTGGGTTTATATGAGCCGTCTTGAGCAATTGATGATTCTATTGTTTGGCGGTTTTAACATGGTCATGCTACCTGAAATAGCCAGATACTGGCGACAGCGTAAAGAGAAGGAAAACGCCAGTGTTGAAACTATCCAACAATATGTGACGTTAGCGGATCGTTTTTTACAACATACCGCAATATTAATGGTCGTTATTCTATTGGCCTGCGTCTATCTTATTACGCTGGGTAATTCAGAAACGGCGGTGTTAATGTCGATGTCACTGGCCTGGTTTATTGGATTGATTGCGCAAGGCAGAGCGATTCTTTATCTACAACTGATTAATATTTTAATTGCACCGACACTGGCGCCAAAACTGAATTTCATTCGTTTTATAGTCATTGGTTTACCCGTACTGTATGGCGCTGAGTTTTTCCTGGGTTTTGATGGGTTACTGATTGCTGTGCCAGTAATTCAATGGTCTACCTATCTGATGATTAAGCAGGTTTACCATTATCGCTTTAAACAAGTGATTTAATGCCGTCTTAATTTACAGGGCGAGCAAAGTTAACAACGCAGGATCGGCACTTACTAATAACAACGTTTCTTCATCATAGAGTTTGTTGTTGTCGTTTATGCGTATTTCATGCAATCCCAACGCTCGTATCTGAAAATCTGGTAGAAAGCCTAAAGCAAGTCCACTCCGTATCAGTTGACCAAGAATACTGTAGTCATCAGTTTGCCAGCCAATTTTGCGAACGAATTGATTACTGAACCAGCCATCACAGCCTGGTCCGCGTCGTTCTCCACACCAGGGTGACTGTGCCGGGACGACGAATGGATGTTGTAATACTTCTTCAATTGAATAGAGAAGTTTATTACCTTCCTGAGTTTTCATTAATGGGTGGCTTTCGCCCGCAGCTATTCTTAGTCTTACAACGCCCAATGTTTGTGATGTTAACGCTGCTCGTTTATCTTGCGGGACGTTTTGATAGGCAAATTCAGTGACTACTGCTAGCTCGGCATGCCCCTGTATAACCCGCTGTAAAGCCAGGTCTTCGAAAGCATCCTGAATATCAAGAATGGGGCAGCTGTCGTTACTATCCAGTGTATTAACATGCAGTTGACGAGCAATTACGCTGGCCCATTTATATAAAGCGAGTGAAGGGCCTGTTAGCCGAATCTTGTTATATCCACCTAAACCACTCAACATTGTTTTTGCTTGTGTGGCTTCCTGCACAATCCGTGTAGCAGACTGAAGAAACATAACGCCTGCATCATTCAGCCTGATACTTTTTCCTGGTCTGTCAAATAATGGAGTATTTAATTGAGCTTCTAAGCGTTTAATCGACTTCGACAAGGCACTGGGTGTGGTATCAAGCGTGGTAGCCGCAAGTTGCAGGTTTTCTACATCTGCGATTACAACAAAGTTAGATTAATCATTTATGTCCACATTTTTAACCTCAGTTGTTATTTATTTTATAAATAGCCTGATATTCCTGATGTGTTTTAACTTTCTATATTTAGTTTCCAATCAAGCCTTCATCATAACAATCTTAAAAAGCTTTCCTATGTCCAGTTTGGAAATAATATTCGCTTTTCCGTAAACGATTAATCACCTTTATTTCGTCATACTAAGTCCGTTCAGCACACATTGAACAACCAGATTTATTCAGTAAACGATGAAATTAAGGTAAAGAATTGAAACCATCAACGATTTTTAAAGCAGCGATTCTGTTGACTCTGATAGTAATATCTTCAGGTATCAACACCGCTAGTGCAGCAACCATGCATGGAATCCACGGAATGGTTTTATTCAATGTTGACGGCCATATCCTGGCGTCTCATCTGCCACTACATCATCCAAAACACAACTATCAATTGATTGTTGAACTGGATACCGACAAAACATCTCGTCAATCGCTGGTGGCCTTGTTAGAAAAAGAGACACTGGTGACATTCGTACCGGTAGCATTTTCATTAACACAGTTAATTAATAAAGACCTGAATGAACTATCCGGACAAATCTGGGCTGGTCACTTCGAACGAAAAGGAACTTTAGCTCTCGAAAACATCCATTTCTCGGTCAAACGTCATCTGTTAACTCGTTCGCTCAATGAATCACTATCGATGGGCCTGAGCCATTTGTCTGTTTTAGATAACAACAGGACGGGCTGGTTTTCTATCAATGTTTCAAAAAACCGTGGACTACTGGTTAGACGAATCGAAGCAATCCCTGACTTTGACCAGATTATTGAAGTGTCACACAACACCACCACTAATAACCAAAAAATACCCAACTTCTTTCCTTTTAAGACGGAATCACCATTAAAAGCATCAGACCTTTCAGGGCAGGACATTAACTGGATAAAACAGGTTTATCTTGAAACCTCAGACTTCGAACGTTGATCTACAGGATAACTCTATAACTTTTTATCGACACTTAGACTATCTCACCCCGTTTGCCACAGTCTCTACCGCTGTGGCCTTTTTCTTTTATGGCCTTGTTCAACGTTGATAAGAGCGTGCCATATGTAATCTGCCATTCGTTAAATTGACCATAATGTTATGGATATCGCCAAATCATAACGTTAATTCAACTTGTAACCCTTTTAACAAATCTTTAAAAACCTCTGTTACTTATTGTTTTTTAACGATAATATTAAATACGTCAAGTTGGCCTGTGATTTGCCATAAAGTAACCCATCAAAAAAGAACATCAGGAATCAGAGGAAGTAGATTATGAGATTGAGAACAGTATTAGCAGCAATGGTTGCAGCAGGCATGGTTACTACGGTTGTTATGGCTGATGACCATGAAGAAAAAGAAAACGAACATAATTATTCTCATTCCCGCTCACACGATGAAAACAGACACAGCCATCGTGATCACAAAGACTACCATGACAGACACCATGGATATCGCCACAGAAGTTGCGAGATTGACCTGAATGCCAATATCCAGGTCGCTCCAGAATACATCCGAATCTTTGATAATCGGAATAGCGATGGTGATATCGAAATTCACAGCAACGGTGATGCGTTTGTTGATGGTAAACGTATTGAATTAACCGCTGATCAACAAGAATTAACACGAGAATATGCGCAAGAGCTTGGTGATATTGTACCAGCGACAGTAGAAGTCGTTGATTCCGCACTGGCACTTGCTGGTGACAGCATTGCAACCGTATTTGGTGAAATGCTGGGTGATAATGAAAAGATCACGCGCAAAATTAACGATGCATTTAGCGACGCTCGTGATGATGTTCAGGATATCTTGAATAAAAAAGGTAATGTTTACACGATTCACGCACATGGTTTTGATGATTTCGACCGCGTGTTCGAAGATAAGTTTGAACAACGCGTTGAAGACATCGCTAAGGAATCCATCGGTAGTTTGTTAATGATGGTCGGCTCTGAAATGGCGAATGGTGATGGCGACTTCGAAGAACGAATTGAAGCTTTTGCTGAAAGAATGGAAAAAATGGGCGAAGAAATCGAAGATCGCGTAGAACGCCAGGCTGAGCGCCTTGAAGAGAAGGGTGAAGCACTATGTCGTGATTTAGAGCGTTTAGATAAAGTTGAGCGTCGAATTGCGAGAAAGATCCCTGAATTATCTGATCTGGATTTGATCAGAGGTTAATGACTAAACGCGACCAATCTATCAAACGCTTTCATTAACTTGTTGTAATATAAGTAATATTTACATCCGTAGGTCAAGGACGACCAATCCAGCCAATGATCAGAACAGAATTTCTACAACTCAATTTATATAAAAATCTCTTCCAACTTTCCTCCTCGTAGAATTGCCTTATAAAATATAACTTACTGAAATATAACAGCTATACATTACACTTTCTCATCACCATGAATGTTTCTACCTGGCGGTTTTGTCATATTTAAACCATTATGGAACGAAATTTCTCTAACTATGCATTTTTCAACTTTATTGAAG
Source organism: Alteromonadaceae bacterium (assembly GCA_965656875.1). Classification (GTDB taxonomy): domain Bacteria; phylum Pseudomonadota; class Gammaproteobacteria; order Enterobacterales; family Alteromonadaceae; genus CBFHMJ01. Next base: position 73,492 of record CBFHMJ010000016.1, on the reverse strand, counting down.
GTTGATTTTGTAAAAATACTTCATATAAATTGTTCTATGGTGTTAAATTCTATACAGCTTTAATAGATAAGCCTTTCTATTAATTGCTGTTGTTAAGTCGACATCAAACAGAAGCAGAGTCTAACCCTATTGTTAGCCTTTAGATTTTCTTAATCACCTGTAGTTAACATAAATTTTAAATAGTGGTGAGCCTGATTAGGATCTTCCCCCTGATTTTGTTTCTTTATTTCCTCCACTTAAGTTTAAGCAGAGAAAAAAATAATGAAAAAGATACTAGTAACAGCCCTATTACTTGGATTAACAACGAACAGCGTCATGGCTGGAACACTTGAAAAGGTTAAAAAAGCCGGTGTTCTTAACTGTGGTGTTAGTGGCAATCTTCCTGGCTTTTCACAAAAACAGAAAGATGGAACGATGACAGGATTCGACGCTGACTATTGCCGCGCAGTTGCAGCCGCAGTAGGCGTATCAAACGTTAACTTTGTGCCTCTGTCGTCTAAAGAACGTCTTCCTGCCTTAAGTAGCAACAAAATTGATTTATTGAGTCGCACAACCACCTGGACATTAAGTCGTGATACCGACGGATATGAATTCATCGGTACTATTTTCTATGATGGTGAAGGATTCATGGTGCCTAAAACCATGAAAGTTGGTAAACCGTCCAATTATGAAGGCCAGTCTTTCTGCGTTCGAGATGGAACGACAACCGCAAAGAATCTTAAAAAGTACTTCGCGCCGAAAGGGGTTTTCTATAACGTGAAAACCTACGTTGATAAAAAGGCTGTTGATAATGCCTATGTCACGCGAGACTGTGATGTGTATGTACTGGACGCTTCTGCGTTGGCCTCAGTCAGAAACAGTATGAAAAATCCTGACGACCACAGAATCCTGGATATTCGCATTTCAAAAGAGCCCCTCAGCCCGGTCGTTAGGGAAGGAGATGATGAATGGGCAGATATCGCCCGTTGGACTATGTTTCTGATGATTGCTTTAGAAGAGCATAATATCGGCCAGAACAGTCTTATGAAGAATGGTGAGTTCGCCAAACTCTCTCTTTCACAAAAAGCTTTTCTAAAACAACTCAAAGAAGCCGCTCCGCAATTAAAGCTTGATGATGCCTGGGCAGTTCGCGTGATCAAATCAGTCGGAAACTATAATGACGTGTTCCAGCGTCACTTAGGTAAAGACTCAATCTATAAGATGAAACGAGGTATGAATCAGATTTGGACTGCTGGCGGGATGCTTTATGCGCCACCATTTCTATAAATCTGTAAGCCTGTAACAATAAATTCTTCTGACCACCAGGTGTATTGTCATTAATTTGCCGTATTACTGTGGTCCAATTTAGTGCAAGGGTGTACTGCATAACAACATGCAGTGCACCTTTTTCGTTTAAATGCATTGATATCTATTTTTAATGACTAACTAGTCAGGTTAAACGCACTCCGGTTGTGCAGTATTTAAAGGTTGTTTCAATACGTTTCAATCTGTATGAAAATACGTCTCCGATTGAGCTTATAGCTACTACAGACCACGGTATTGCGACAAAATGTCGCACTAAACCGCTGGTTATGTTGATTTGAGTCAATAAAGCACCGTTTTACTACATTATCTCTATGCTTCAGTTAATCACTTCTTTTGATTTCCAAACCGTAAAAAAACAGGTTTTCTCCCCATAAATTCAACACATTCAGTCTTTTTAAGTCATCTGAAAAATCAAATCTATACTCTCTCGTGAGACTTTAAAACGCTGTTTATTAAAGAAAATGTAAGCAAAAAATAATTATCATTTCATATTTTGCAAGGTGTGGATGTATCGCTTTAAAAATGGGGGATAAGGCAAAAATCTATATTTAAAATAGTGTTAATTTACGTGTTTTATGTGTTAATAAATACTTAATGCCATGTAGAAATTGGTGCTTTTTTTTTCATTATCCGGCCTTAATATGGAAGCTGTTAACGAAATAGCTCCATACATAAGAGGTGCAATATGGAAAAACAAAACTGGGGGCGTGCAGAGCTAATCATAGCAATGATCTTGTCCGGAACAATTGGGGTTTTCGTCATGGAATCCGGTCAGCCCAGTTATAATACCGTATTCTTCCGTTGTTTGTTCGGTGCAATATGCCTGATCTTATACTGCGGCTGGCGGGGATATCTGGAATTCTCTACGCTGAATAAAAAATCACTAACACTAATTCTGGTTGGTGGTGTTTGCATCGTTGCAAACTGGGTGTTGTTGTTCGAATCGTACAATCACTCGTCAATTTCTATCAGTACCGTTGCCTACCATACGCAACCTCTCTTTGTTGTTATTTTTGCTGCGATGTTCATGAAAGAGCAGATGCAAGCACACAAGGTATTTTGGGTTTGTCTGGCGTTCGCCGGGGTCATTCTCATCGTTAATCCTTCTGAAGATGCTAAAAATCAGGATCAACTTGGTTACGGTATTCTGTTAGCACTGTCGGCAGCCGTACTTTATGCCGTCGCAACTATCATCATCAAACAACTTAAAGGAATTCGCCCACACTTTATTGCCACTATTCAGGTAACGCTTGGCACTGTCTTATTGTTACCGCTTGCGGATTTCTCCATTGTTCCGACCGTTGGTGATCACTGGTACTGGCTATTTGGCCTGGGCCTGATTCACACCTGCATTATGTACATCCTGCTGTACTCAGCATTTCAAAAAGTTTCTACCAATACCATTGCTGTTCTGTCTTACCTGTACCCAGCGGTTGCCATCGTGATCGACTATGTCCTGTATGACCAGCATCTGTCTCCTATCCAGTTTGCAGGTATCACACTCATTCTGGCAGCGGGACTCGGAAATAACACGAATGTAAACATTTTCAGTTTTCTGGGCTCAAGAAAAGCCGTCCAGAACACAGAAGCTTAAATACTTTTAAACCAGCCAAATCAAACTATTACGTAAAAATACACGAAATAAGGAGATAGATCATGAATGAAGTAGTAATTGCAATGACGGAAAGCGATGCTCATGTTGTCGCCAACAAATTGTTGGAAATCTATCTGACAGAGCAAGGTTATAACGTCGTAAACCTTGGCGCTTGTGCACCGTTAGATGAAGTAATTGAATCAGCAGCAGAAACACAGCCTGTTTCAATCATTCTTGGCAGTCAAAACGGTCATGCACTTGAAGATATCTCGGAGCTAAACATGCTGAAGAAAAAGCATGGCGTGTATTGCCCGGTTGTAATGGGTGGAAACTTATCAGTTGGTGCAAAGAAATCTGATGACTTGCACTCGAACCTGAGAAAGTTGGGCGTAGATTACGTATGTAACTCATTTGAAGAGTTACCAGACATGCTAGTTGGCTTCGAGTCAGAAGCGGAGGTGGCATATGCTTAAGCGTATCGCAATCATCGGTGGTAGTGGTGTAGTCGGTGAAAGAATGTTCACGTTGCTTAAAGAGCGCAACTTTGAACACGACACCATCGAATTGTTCGCTTCGGAAAAAGAAGGACGTTTCTTCGAATACGAAGGCGTGAAATACCCAATTTTACCGACCAGCAAAGCTGACTTTAGTCAGTTTGATATCGCATTTTTCACTGCTGGTACTGAAGCAACGGTTGAATATGCACAGAAAGCAGCGGATGCCGGTTGTCTGGTCATTGATAACACCAACGTATTCCGTATGCGTGATGATGTGCCACTGGTTGTTCCACAGGTAAACCTGAACCATCTACAAGGTATTCCTGAGAGCAAAATCATTGCTAATCCAAACTGTTCAACCATTCCTCTAGTTCGTGCGTTACAGCCACTGGACAACGAGTTTGGTTTGAAAGAAGCAATCGTTAGTACTTATCAAGCGGTTTCTGGCGCTGGTAAAGCTGGGATTTCAGAGTTAATTGATGGTAGCCGTACAGAGTTAAGTGATGAAGCTTTTGAGCCGAAGACTTTCGAACGCGGTATCGCTTTTAACCTGATCCCACGCATTGATGCTGACCTTGATTCTGGCTCAACCGTTGAAGAACTTAAAATGCGTCAGGAAAGCCGTAAGATCCTGGACCGTCCTGGCATCAAAGTACTAACAACGTGTGTGCGTGTTCCTGTCGTTAACTGTCACTCTGAAGCGGTAACACTACGTTTTGAGAATGAAGTCGATATGGATCGCGTCATCAGCAGCCTTGAAGCGGCTCCAGAGTTTAAAGTTCACACAGGAAAAGGGCCAGACAGCTACCCGCAACCTGTTGAAGTTTCTGGATCTCACCTGGTTCACGTTGGCCGCCTACGTATTGATGATGAAGACCCGTACACCTTATTACTATGGGTTGTATCAGACAACCTGTTGATTGGTGCCGCGCTTAATGCCGTACAGATCGCTGAAGGTATGCGTGAGAGAGGTTGGATCTAATGTCTCAGGCTGCGATTAAGTTCAAAAAACCTGATGCTACGCCCAAATTTCCGGTGGAATTCCGGAAGTTTGGCGGCTCATCATTCAAACCACTCAGTAATGTAGACAATATTGCCGGTGAGTTGATTAATAGCCTTGAGCAGGGTGTTAAACAAGTTGTTTTTTGTTCCGCACCATCCGGATTAACGGATCAGTTTCAAGATATGGCTGCCGAAATATCTGATGCAGCATTAAGCCCGGCGCAAGATGGCCTGGTCATGGCGTCAGATCTGGTCGGTGCCTTGTTACTGCAACACGCATTGCACGGCAAAGGCGTTAAAAACCGGGTACTCAGTGGTCTTGAGAATGGCATTCATACAGTTGATGGTATTGCAGGTTCTCCAGCGACAAACATTGATGCCAATGCAATTCTTGATGTATTGCAGCAAGTGGATGTCTGTATTTTACCCGGCGGTCAGGGCGCTTTTGACAATCAACTTAGATGGTTAGGCAAAAACAGTTCTGACTTGTCGTGTGTGCTTACAGCCATTGCCAGCGACGCTGATGAAGCGGCTATTCATTCTGATGTTGATAGCGTGTTCAGTGCGGACCCTAATGTTCTTGCTGAAGCAAAACCTTATCAACAAATTGATTACGACACTGTGATTACCGCCGCCAATCTTGGTGCCAAAGTATTGCATCCCGTTTCTGTGCGTTCCGCGCAGGAAGCAAATGTAGATGTTGTATGCAAACTTAATAAACCACCATTTGGTGAAGGCACAAGAATCGGTAATTACGCGCCTGGCGTTATTATTGTTTCGGATAAAAAAGCCCAGTTAATTTCCTGTTTATCATCTGACTTGCCCGCGATTGAAGCCGCCTTGACCGACATTAATGTCACGTACTTCACCGCTTGCAATCTGTCCGTTCTGTCACCTGAACAAGTACTAATCCCAATTGCATATTCAAATTATGGGGCCTGGTTACAAGAAAAATTGCCTGAAGCTAACTTAAATGTGCAGGGCGTTACCATGGTTCATGCAGTTTCCGGTACTGAGGTGAAAGAAAGCCGTTTTGTGCAGCCGGATGAGCTAAACGATGCTGTTACAGCATTACATCAGGAATATGTAACTCCATAGAGGTGATATCCATGTTTAATCTGTTACCCGCATATTGTGAACAACAGGGCATGCAAAAGCCTGATGAGAAAGAGGTGATTGAAAACCTCAAGGCTCGTCCGAATGCCTGGAAAACGCTAAAAGCGGCGCAGGATAGCAACCGGATGTTGATCCAACCACGGTGTGGCGTAGGTCGACACGAAGCAATGCTTGAGTTACACCGTATTATCTGGTCAAGAAGTAAACCTGACTTGCTATCGGTAACGGTAGACGCACATACACGGTTACTTCGTCTGGATAAAGTAGCAGACGTTATTAAACAAGCACCTGAAAATTTAAACGGATACCCCCTGATTAATCATGGTTGGGAAAAAGCCCGTGAACTGATTGATAAATGTGAAGTACCCATTGAGGTGCGTCACGGTTCACCGGATGGACGTTTACTGTTTGAAACGGCGGTTGCAGCTGGTTTCAGTTCTTACGAAGGCGGCGGTCTGGGATATAACATCCCTTATTGTCGCGATGTAAAACTCATTGATTCATTGACCTACTGGCAAGAAACCGATGCATTATGTGGTGAATTAGCAAAACAAGGAGTAATCATCGACCGGGAGTTTTTCGGCACGATGACCGCGGTATTGATGCCACCTTCAATTGGGATTGCTTGCGCACTACTTGAGGCTATGTTGGCTGCTGAACAGGGTGTTAAGAGTCTTTCTCTGGCAATTTGCCAGAGTGGCCACCCAATTCAGGACATAGCAGCACTTCGGACACTCACCAAGCTGGCCCATGAGTTTTTACCATCTGATGCCTCAATATTTCCAATTTTTCACGAATTTATGGGTGTATTCCCACAAATGCGTGAACATGCTGATGCCTTAATTCTACTGGGCTCTCTGGTTGCACGCCGAGGCGGTGCAGTGAAGATGATTAGTAAATCACACCAGGAAGCACTGGGCGTGCCGACGGCTTATGTTAATGCAGAAGGTATTTTAACGGCCAGTGCAGCACGTAGCCCTATTCTGGACTGTTTGCTCCCGGAATCTGAATTAGTACAGCAAGAAATGGAAATCATCGAAGCTGAAGTTCGCGCTCAAATTGAGACCGCACTTCATGAACCGAACCTGTTGCAAGGTATTGTCAGCGCATTTGACCGAGGCTTACTGGATGTTCCGTTCAGTGCATCCCGAGGTGCTAAATCGGCCGTTGTACCAATGCGCGATGAAGATGGTTTTATCCGGATTTATGACTTTGGCGGTTTAAATGTACCAGAGTCGGTCAAGCAGTATCACCAGAAAAAACTATCCGCTATCAGAGCAAGTGGCGTTCCCAGCCACGAAAAAATCAGAGAAGACATTGTGTATTTCAGTAAGCATTACTAAGCATGCTTAAGGAAGACGTAACTATGAATATGACCGCATTAAAAGAAGAAATTAACGAACAACACTTTGTTTTAAGTGATGCTACTCGTCAGCAATTATTAACCGATCTGGCTGCTATTAATTCGCCTTATGATGATCATGAAACGCATATGGCATTGGCGACCAAAACGTTTTACAGCCATATTCCGGTTGAATTACTGACAACCATTAAAAAGTTTGCTCGTGACCCGGCTGCCCCGGGCTTCATCATCCTTGAAAATCTTCCTGTCGGTGATCTGCCGCCAACACCAGTGACCGGACACGTCGAAGATAACCGACCTGAATTTGTTGCAGAGGCGGTGACGATGGGGCTGGCCAACCTGTTAGGTGAGCCAATTGGTTACAAATGGGAAAAGGACAATCAGCTAATACACAATGTTGTGCCAATGCCTGGCGGTGAGTACACCCAGTCAAACCAGGGGAGTAAAGTTTTTCTCAACTATCACAACGACATGGTGTATGACGACAGTCTGCTTTACAACCGATTCAATCCTGACTTCCTGATTCTGGTGTGTGTTCGTCCTGATCCGGGTGGTGTGGCTGAAACCCGCTATGTGGATGGCCGTGATGTACTGGATCAGTTCACTGCAGAAGAATTACAGCGACTGAAAGAGCCTCGTTTCGTTATGGCTTCGCCGTCTAACTATTCACGACTGATGTCTGAAGATGGTGTGAAATGGTCAGAGCCTCAACCCATTTTAGACGGTGGCGATCAATTCCCGGAATTTTCGTTAGGCGCGAACGGCGTTAAAGCCCTGAACGACGAAGATCAGGCGTTACTGAACAAGGTATATCGAGTCTGTGACACTGAAGGCGTGTTTAAGGGTATAAAACTGAAACAAGGTCAGGCATTATTGATCAACAACCGAAAAGGTGTACATGCCCGGACTGAATTTGAACCAACTGGTGGCGAAAATGAACGCTGGTTAATGCGTGCAAATATCAGAACCGACTTATGGTCAATGCGACACAAGATGGGAAGTGACTACAGACGCTACGCATAGGCATGTGAAGTTAACTCATAAACATCAAAGGGGCTTTTAGTCCCTTTGCTCGTTTATGTCGGCTATGGAATTTGGATGATAATAATAAAAATGCGCTACCTTTTTACTCTTTTTTTTCTGTTATTTTTTTCTAATCAATTGTTGGCAAACGAATTAACGACAACGTTTTACGGCATTTTTGATATCTCGCTTCAAAGTGTGGACAACGAACAAATCAATGAGAATACCTACCTTCAGAGTAACGGCTCGCGAGTAGGCATTCTGTTCAGTCAACCCATTAACGAAGACTATGCCTTCGTCACACAATTGGAATCTGCGGTTGATTTCAATACTAACCGAGCGCCAGGTAAACATTTCAGCACGCGAAATACCTGGATTGGCGTAGACAGTCCCTATGGTCGGTTACTGATGGGACGACATGACACACCGATGAAATGGTCCCAGGACTGGATTGATTTATTTACCGATACCGATGTTCAGCTCTGGCCACTGATTCGCGGTGAAAACCGGGTATCAGATATTTTACTTTTCCGCTCCTCCAGCTGGAACAACTGGTCAGTCGATCTCGGATGGGTCGATAACCCGGATCATGCCAAGCATGACAAAGGGCAATCGTTTGCGTTGAAATATCAAACCGATAATTATTTTGGCGCTATCGCATTTGACCGGGACATTTTTGATTACGATGTATTACGTCAGGTCAATAGTTATGAAACCGGCCCGATATATATGGGATCACTGATTCAACGCTCCCGTTCTACCGAGACAGGCAGAGTAGAGTGGGGCCATATGTTCAGTGCGAAATACAGCTTCAACGAAAAATTAGCGCTGAAACTGCAATATCAAAATTCTGATGAAATAATCAAAGAAGGAAAGTTTAAGACGGTAGGACTTGAATGGACGTTCTCAAAACGAACGCAAGTTTATATTCTTTACAGCGACAGAGATGGTATTGAACCTAAAGACAAAGGCAGTTTGTTGTCATTGGGATTCAAATATAATTTCGAAGAAACACCGTTTAATGATTAAACACTCACCGATAAAATTGCCGGCGTCGAATAACTATCCTTTTATTCGAGGCCGGCACCTCCCAGGTTTTCTTGCTACTTTTTTCTTCGTTTTTGGTAATTCCTTTCAACTACTTGTTCAAGTATTCGTTAGCAACCATTGGTCAGCCGTGGCCGACGTATCTGCAAATCGCTTATGTAACCAGGTTTTAAACAACCGTGTGGAATGTTTAAGCGGTATATGCGCCGAATGAACCAGATAAAAAGATGCGCCGGAACGTAAATATTTATCTGATAATGCAACAAAATCATCGTTAAGGCCAGGTTCAGTCATCACCCCGGTGCGTGCGATGAATAATCCCTGATCGTTTAACGCGGCCTGTACTACATGTTGATAGTCACTGAAGCCAAGAATCCTGCTGCTCTCTTCACCGACAGCGGGTAGCCAGTCGTGCCAGCCAGGTTTAATATTTAGCAGCGGTTTAGACACATCATCTAATAAAAAATGATCATTACTCAACTGTTCTAATTCATCGGTGCCTGCTTTTTCAATCAAGGTTTTACTGGCACAAGGAAACAAATAATCATCACGCAACTTCTCAAAGATCAGCGATTTATCGCTGGTATCTGCCGTGTATCGAATCGATAAATCCAAATCATCCGTGCCAAAGTTCGCCAGCTCCAGGCTACTGATAATATTCAATTGCACGCTGGGATTATGCTCACTGAATTCATGCAATACCGGCAGTAAACACAGCGACGCAAATGATGGAACAACAGACACGGTTAGCGTCATGTTTACCGGTGCTCGTTTAAGATGATTGCCAGCCGCCTGAATAATATCCAGTGACCGGGTTATTTCTTTAAAATAGTTTTCGTATTCAGGTTTTAGATCAACGCGCCCCTTTGAGCGCTTAAACAGCGAAAGCTTCATCGCACCTTCTAACACCCTGAGTTGCTGGCTGATAGCTGATGGTGTCAAATTGAGTTCATTTGCTGCTTTAGCAACACTTTTATTTCTGATGACAGCCTCTGCTGCAACGAGCGACTTAAGGGGTGGCAACGTACTACGTTCTGTCATGCAAAATCACCTTGTAAAAATATGAGCTAACCACATATGTAAAATAATCGTAAATGCACCTACTCACAATCCAGGACTAATCTGAGGCCCGAACAAGGGTAGAGTATCACAGTTAAAGGGACATGAAGACAGATGAGACAAACGTGAAGCCTGATTCTATAGTTAAAACCAACCAGAATTATACATTCGCTTCCGGGATACAGAATAGGAGACTATTTATCAGTAAATAACTAATTTAAATCACCATTTAGTTATTTTCCTAATATAGTCAGGCTGCAATTTGTTCATTTCTCGTCCCGGTTTTTAGTCATGATGGCACCTTATTATTTTTAGCCGTGCCTGTTATTAAACCTAAGGCACTTTTCTTGGTACATCAATTGTTATTGATACCACACTGACAACAAAAATGTAACAAAACAGCAAATAAAATGGACGTTTAACGACTACAAAGATGTTCAATTGACCTGATCTGTTTGTTTATTATCTTGATGTAAATATATTGGCGTACACAGAACTGTGTTTTAGGTGAGTATTGGTGATAGGTAGTTTGTGAAGAGGCTTAGCAATTTGAGCCGTAAACCCTCGCTCAATCGAGCGGGGATATAAGGTAACAATGTATCTGCTGGCAAGCCAGCTCCATTTAACTTTTGTACTTCGCAAGTGGCTACGGCTTCGTTGATTATTTTCTTCGAATACTCTTTTAAGAATGGATTGTTCTCATTATCTTTAATTTGCTTTTGTAAAATTTGCCACTCTGGGGTTCCTTCACGAGGAATCGCAACTTTCCCTATTTCTTTCATTCGGACGTAATGCATAGAGTTCTCCGCTAAGACTCATAACGCCGCGCTCTGCGGCAAATTTGTCCGACAGCAGCGCCTTGTTAAGCGCTTACTTTCCGTCATCCCATGAATTCAGATAGTCTGCAAGAACATCCCCGTGACATGCTTGCGGTTTACAAAAACAGCCCAAGCGTTTTCCTGCCAACTTGTATACCTCAGACTTTTCTTTGTTTGGGAATTTTTCATAATCAAAGTCATATTTGTATTTCCGTATAACTTCTTCACGATCATCCCCTTCCTCATACATAGAGTAAGGGTTTCCCCAATAGGAGCCCCTTCCGATATACTCATAACTTGGTGTACTTTTCTCTGATTGGTAATCCGTCTCAGTTTTGATGTTTATAACTCGTGTTATGGAAATTTCAATAATCCTTAATGGTTTTCCGTTTTCTTTTAATAGCGCTGTTTCTTCTATGAACTCTTCACCATCGTCGAAAACAATGGCATGAGTTATATCATTAGGGGTCCAACTGGCAGACTCCTTGATAGTCATTTTTTCTGGGGCTTCATCACAGAGCTTTGCAATTAAACCATTTGGGTCGTCTGGATACACCAATGTAGCCGAACCAAGACTCGAGGTTATTCTCATAACTTTTCTCGAGAACTTCGAATAGCAATTAAAGAGCTTCGGATAAAGAATTAACACGGTAGACATTAGTATAAATGCTTCACTTTTAAGTCTAAGTCTGAATGTTGATTAAGATATTCAACTACAAGTCTTCTATGGCAAAGGTGCGGCTCATGCTCACTGCATAATAAACAACCATGATCAAGCAATGCTGGCTTTATTGACTTCTCAATGTTCCTCTGCCCCATCAAGTTTAGAAATTTATCCTCGTAAACTTCCCAAGGCATATCGCCTTTCTTGTAGGAATTCAAAATATCTTTAGTAGGGGCTAGTTCAGGTGAGTGCACGTAATCTGCACCGCAAAGTTCATTTAAAAAGAATTTCAAGTCATCCCTTTTGGCAAACCCTGCCAGTTGAGATACGTTGTTTAAACGAACATCAATTAGTGTTTTGACATTCGACCTCTTTAAGAAATTAAAAAATGTTTCGGCATTTTTTTTGGTAAATCCAATCGTATAAATATCCATAAAAGACCTCAAAAGATTGTGGCTACAAGCTTGTAGCAATATCCTTGATATTCTTCACCTAAGCTAATACAAAGAATACCGTTTAGTCCACGCTGCTCCCTCAAAATCTCGTCAAATTTCGGATCGGTAACAGCTAAGTCGTAGGCACTTCCATTGTAGTCAAATAAAGCTCTTCTTTTCCCATCATCGGTAGCGCATAAATTGAGATTTTCAACCTTTACGAGGTAAAGGGATTGAGCAATATTATAACGACCCATAGTAATTAGAGAGTGTTCCACTCTATTACCATGCCCCCATAGATCAACTGGAGTGTCGAGGTGGGCTGCTAACTCAGCTTCTTTAATCGAATAGTTTTGCCGCCACAAGTTACCATCAATCAGATAATTTTCTGGTTGATGTAAAAGAGGAACATGTTGCGAAAACCCCATTCTAATTTTTTGAAGCGGCTTAACACCAAAAGTGCCATAGGGATTTTGGCATTTGGCTTGTTCATGGCTTAATTCGGCTCCATTTGCATTAGAAACCGGTCGAATCCAATTCCCTGTATTTATACACTTTCCAGCAACACAGTGCTGTCCGTGTTTAACAGAGTTTGCGAGCACGATAATTTCTGCTTGAGTCATACCACATCCTAGCTACGTGATTATTGGCGCTTAACCCCTAAATCAGGTGCGCCGTAGGTATCACTTGGAACTTAATGTTATATTTTGTCTAATAGTAATCGATACGCTTCCGGTAATTGTGGCAACCCTACGGCAACAGTAACAACTGATGCAACAGAAGTTAAAACATCTATGAGCTTACGGCCTACATTACTATTTGAAATATTCTTTCTATAGTTTTCGTCTAAGAAAGCGTGCCCCAAAGCACTTTCGATAGTTTCTGCTATAGGAATGGCGCCTGAAATATGATACTCGTCAATTGCAATTATTATTTTTCGCAAATAATTTGTTATGTATTTTTTGAATTCCAAATCAACATCAGCTTCAATAGTTTCAGTTAGTAACTCATCAACTTTAAGCCTAATTGTAGATAGATCAGAGTTATCCATTACTTTTGTTGCAGATTTCATATCTAATAAATCTGCTGACATTTGTAAATAAACAATCGTATGGTTATCAATAAGATTAATAAATTCACCCCAGTGGCCATTTAGATTTTGCTGCATAAATGCAATATTTACTTTGTTACTCCAATGGCTATACGATGAACTCTGATTTGGATAATTCAGTTTTATACTGCTAATTATCTGCTCTGGTAACTCCATGAGTTTACCAAGCCTAGACATTAATAATGCTTGATTATTTTTCTCTACATCAAGTAAGTTATGCCAAACATCTTTGCAAATCATTTCACTTGATTTCGTTTTTCCTACTTCTAGTATTGCCAGCAATCTTGCTGCCGGATTATCTGAGTGCAACTTATGGCCTCCTTGATTGCGATTGTGTATAACAATTTAATAATGCGCAAATCACGTACTTTTCTGAATGGGGGTATTTTTAACAAAATTGATAACTAGTTGCTAATGCTTAAAAAAGCTGAGGATGTTCCTTTTTTGAATAAGGTAAAAGTGCGCATTTTCTTGAATATGAAGGAACAGCACTACAACTGTATTTATACAAAGTTTTTTAAAAAAGGGATTTGATGAAAACATGTTCTTCGTTTTCGAACGCTATTGCTGATTACACGTTAAGTCGGCATCACTTGCTTGGTTTGTATTTGCATAAGTAGCTTGATGATGATCCAAACATGCATTTATAGCTGCAAACTCATGATGACTGAGCTGGTACTGTATCCTGTAATAGATTTTTCAGTAACATGACGCCTTCCTTTAATCGTTCAATTGAATTCCCGCTAAAACCTAGCAGTAATCCGTATTGATGATTTGATACATAATGCTCTGATAGCGTGTCCAGTGTGAGTCCGTAGTCTGGTAATTTCTTGCGTATCTGTTGTTCTAATGCACGCAACGTCGAATGATCATCATGGTTCACACCGTCAATCTTTAGCCGAGCAAACACATGCATGCCACCGGGTGGTTTTTCAACGTCCAACCAGTGATCCAGCTCCTGAGCGATTAGCGCCAACAAGAAATCTCTTCGTTGCTGATAAATTCTGCGCATTCGACGTAAATAAATAAAAAATCGACGATTAACCAAAAATTCTGCCAGTGCGGGTTGGATCGGCATTGAAGCCAGATTTCCTATCGCTTGCTGTGCCTGTAGAACGGGCGCAATTAGTGTTTCGGGGACGACCAGATAGCCGACCCGCAGAGTCCGGAACATTAATTTAGAAAAGCTTCCGGAGAAAATGACCCGAGGATCAGCCATCGTTGTCTGACTTAAATTAAAAAGGGTAGCGGGTGGGGTCTGCTCGTAATTAAATTCAGCATCATAATCATCCTCCACCAGCCAGGATTGATGTTGCTTCGCCCAGTTTAACCACGCGATACGTCGTTCTAATGGCATAGTGATCCCGGTTGGATATTGTCTCGCAGGTGTGATCCAACACAGGTTACTGAATGCTTGTGGTGGTATTGCGCCTCGATGGTCCAGTGAACAATGGTTTATTGTCCTGACTTGTTCTGACAGTCCATTGCGTAACTGGCTGAAACACGGGTTTTCAATCGTTGCTGTTTTATTTTTTAACGCCAGTGCTTTAGCAATAATGGATAAATTGTCCCGGCTACCGGCTGTAATGATGATTTGCTCTGGTTGGCAATCGACATTTCTCATCACCTTCAACATGTTTGCAATCGCAATTCGCAAAGGAAGAAATCCGCCGGGTGGGTAATCCGTAAATAAACTGTACGCTGGATTTCGCCAGGCGTTAGTAAAACTTCTGGTCCAGTCCTTTACCGGAAATTGCGTAACATCCGGACCTGAGTCAAAGTATTTAATCTCAGTTTTCGCTTCTTCTTCAGTCGCTAAACGGGTCTCTATCGAGCTACCAGGTAATTCATGATCAGGATCTGCCGACAATACCGCCGAGCAGTGGTCAGAAATAAATGTACCGCTACCACGTAGCGTGACAAAAATACCTTCGGCAATGAGTTGATTATAAGCGGTTAATGTCGTGGTTCTTGAGACATTGAGCAATTCTGCAAGCTTGCGACTCGATGGCAGTTTGTCACCTGGATTGATCCTGCCGGTCGAAATTAGCGTCTTAAACTGCCGCGTAAGTTGTAGATATCGGGCTTCACTGGAGTCTTCGATAATACTTAAGGACAAGGTCGCTAATGCTGTTGCTTTCATTAAACTGGTATCTAATAAATTATAAAAAGTGGATATTTTTTAAATACCAGTTAACGACTACCATTGCAAACAACCTTTTAAGCCACCGATGTAAACACATGCCATTAAATCAATTTGAACAACCTATTGGCCGGGCATTATCAGACTGGACCACTCGACAACGTCCTGCGGCGGTAAACTTGTCAGGCCAGTATTGCGACTTAGCGCCATTAAATGTCGCCAGACATGGCGAAGACCTGTATAAAATGCTGAATGATGACAAGAACATACAAGGTTGGACCTATTTATCGTATGGGCCTTTTACGTCATTAAAAGCGTTCTTAACCTGGTTAACTCAGGCGGCAGAACAAACCGATCCGTTATTTTTTGTTATCACCGATAAACACCATCAACCGCTTGGATTATTTTCGTTGCTTCGTATTAATGAGGCCATGGGGAGTGTGGAAATTGGTCATGTTCACTATTCACCAACGCTTAAGCGAAGTGTTATTGCAACAGAGGCCATGTATCTATTATTACGGCATGTTTTCAGTGATTTAGGTTATCGCCGTTGTGAATGGAAATGCGATGCCTTGAACGATAAATCTCGTCGTGCCGCGAAACGTTATGGTTTTCAGTTTGAAGGAATATTCCGTCAGGCCATGATTTATAAAGGCCGCAATCGGGATACCGCCTGGTTTGCGATGATTGATAAAGACTGGCCAGCCATACAAACCGCTTATACCGCCTGGCTAACACCAGAAAATTTCGACCAGAATGGTATTCAACGTTCCCGGCTAACTATGCCGACTATAACGCCCGAAACGACCGATCAAGCAACGACTTTGGAGTACAGCGAATGACCTGGACAATCTCTCCCCCTGTAGAAAATGATAAAGCCGCATGGCAAAGGCTTTATCACAGCTATGCTGAGTTTTATAACGTACCCATGAATGACGAAATTCTTGATACGGTCTGGCAATGGATTCACGATAATAACGAAGCTTTTTATGCATTACTGGCTAAAGACCAGCAAGGTAACGCTGTCGGATTTATGCATTTCAGAGCGATGAAGTCACCGCTTCGTGGTAAAGACGTTGGTTTTCTCGATGATTTGTTTATTAATCCGGATTGCCGGGGCAGTGGTCTGCTGGATGCCATGTTCGATACACTGAAACGTTCCGCAGTAGAGCAGGATTGGCCATTCGTTCGCTGGATTACGGCTGAAAATAATTATCGAGGGCGGGGGGCTTATGACCGATTAGCCAATAAAACTCAGTGGTTAACGTATCAGTTAACGACCTGAGATTTTAATCTCATCATAGGTTCATTCGGGTATCGCGTTACTTATTATTGGAATAGAACCAGAGTAAAAAGAATCCTTTCTCTTTAATGAGATCAACGGACCCCGGTAACGCGGAACCAAATCAACGCGAGACCAAAGCTATTTATATAAGAACAAAAAAGCCCGGATTTAAACGTCCGGGCTTTGCAATACCATCTTTAACTGCCACTACCATCAAATACCATTAAAGCTTATCAAATAAATTCGCCAGGCTGTTTGTCCATTGACGTGCTGCTCGTCGGGCATCGGCGGCATTTGTCACACGATTTGCCCAGTCAAACCACACATCTTCATGATCACGCTTACGGTCGATAATTCGAGCAACAATATTTCCCGATACACTATCAAACACTTCCAGATAGAGTGTTAATTCACCAGCGCTCTTAACGTAGGTGCGAGTCGCCGGATTACGCTCGATGTCCGGTGCAGTCATATCCAGATTAATAATGCCGGGTTTGAGTAACAAGGTTTCAGCGCCTGGCGTTTCTGTGAGTGTAAAGCGAGACTTTTTACCAACAGCATCATGGAACTGGTCATACATTAGCTTCGCTAAATCTTTTTTTATTCGAATCATATCGTCATCTCTGATCCGCTGAGAAATCGCTTTGCCACTGTTATATTCTCTGGCCCAACGGGGTTTAAAAGAAACATCGCCTTGTTCCACCATAATTGATTTGTATTGACTAATATCGAATCCTGGCGCGACATGCACTTCATCAAACCCTTCAATCTCCTGATACACCAGTCCATCAAAACTGAAATTGGGTGTATGCGGTTGTTGCGCACAACCGGACAACGCAATCAACATAGACGCAGCAATCACTATATTCTTCATCTGGTATCACTCTCTTATTCGGAAATCTATAAACTCATTATTTAATAGGGTATACATATTTAAGCCACGACATCATGCGTAATAAAATTCGCCTGATCATAGACACATGTAGATAGTCATTTTCTTTATTGATTGCTACGGCCTGACCTTGAACCCCCAGGGGTAAATTATAGCTGTTTAAATCCTCATCCAGTTCAATAACACCAATGGCAAAACCGTGACGCATCAGATTATTAGCTGACAATAAACTCCCAACAGACTGCATTTCACCTTCACTCATTGCCGGTAACACATCCACCACTTTGCCAGAAAATACATGCCCTGGTACAGCATCCAGAATCACTTCTGCATCCAGCCCTTTTTCCAACCGCTGTAAGGAGTTTTGCCAGAATAATGCAATAAACCGCCGTTTTTCTTTTGGAATAAATGACATGACAGGACGCAGTGGCAAAGACGCAGCTCTGATTCCAGGCCGGATAGATAGCTGAGTCGGTGTTCCATCCATAGGAGCTCTGATAAAGGTTCTGTCTAAGTCCACCTGAGCTTTATCTCTGGCTGCGATTAACTGAGCAACCAGTGTATCTTCACCGTTTATCTGGGATTGCGTTCTCAACAGCACCCGTTGTTCTTCTGCTGTGGCGGCAGCGTAACCAGCTCGTGCCGCTTCATATCGTTGTTCACGATTATCTAACTCTTGCTGCGTAAAAGGTGAAAATTCGCCTCCTTTCGCCATCCCTTCACGATAACGCTCAAAGGTCAGCTTTGTTCTTTCATATTCGGCTTTAGCTTGTGCCGCTTTGTTCATCGCTGTGGCTAACGACTGATCATTTTGCGCAACACTTATTTTAGCTTCCTGCAACGCTGCCTCAGCCTTTTCTAACGCTAATTGTTGTGTATCATTTTCCAGGGTAAACAGCACATCTCCTCGTTTAACCGGCTGATTTGTCCGCGCATACACGGTTTTCACCGTCCCGGAGATTTGGGGCACAATTGGGATGGTAACGAATACGTCCTTACCATATTTGGCATAAGGATGGTTATAGTTCATTAACAACATCAAGCCAGTGAGCATCGCTACACCACCAAGAACAGCCGTTGGAACGGTCCACTTATTAAGGGGAATCGCAAAGATTTTAAACACAGCGATGCATAACGCGGTGTAGGTCAGGATGATTAACAAATCCATCGTTAGTTCTCCTCATTTAGCAACTTGTGATCGGACATAGACTCCTGCAAAATCCGAACTTGTTGTTTTAGCTCTGCAACTTCTTCACGGAGCGCCACGTTGTCCTGATTGCCAGTGTCGTTCTGACTGTTATGCGTAAATCCCCAGCCTCTGTCCTGTCGATATAAGGTTGCCCAAATCCACAGAAATGGCCAGATAACGTGTAACGTAAACAATGACACCCACCCAGCTACATGAATAGCATCCTGATGTGGATGACCTCGTTTTTCAGCGATTTCATAAGGAATATCGTGTATCACAATCACGCCGTAAAACAGCACGATAATGACAAAGAAAACAAGAAATAAAGCAAAATATTCCAGCATAGTCGGCTCCAGAATTATTTCGATGCAGGTGGGTACTGCTTAAGAATCAGTTGAACAACTTTGGTGATATTCCTTTCTCTTTCTTCCGGCGAAAGCTTGCTTTTAATGTTAGTAACCATCACGCCATTCCAGACAACTTTATTTGTTTTTCGATCAATCATATCGAGAACCAGCATGCCTTCTGAATATTCCCGAACCCGGGTAGTTGTATGAACTGAACTTGCCCAAAATGGTTGAAAGCCAGCGCCATCGTAGTAGGTATCTATATCCAGTTTCTTTTCCACAACAACGGCGTAAAACACCAGAATATCGGCTTTCTCTCTATCTCTTACATAGACATTTCCTCCCTTGATCATTTCTTCAGTAATCGCTTTCTCAAGCCGTTGAAACACCAGTGATGGCGCACCAAGTGGTTTATCATCTAAAGGAAGGATGGTGAAAGAGTGAGGCTGTTTAAAGGTGTAGTTGGTATCATAATCCACGGTTACTTCGGGAGTTTTCGCGCACCCGGTTAACCAAAGTAATGTCAGAAGACTGAATAAACGGTAAATGCTCATCATAGGTTTTCCTTGTTTATTGCCAGGTGGATACGTCGCTGGTTAGCGTGATCAGCTTGCCTGCACGCATAATTTGTAAGGTGAGTTTTTTATCTTCACGCGCTTCCGCCAGCTCTTCAAACAGTCGGCGAATACCATAGTTAGAAACTTCGATAGCAACATCGTTAATCTTGATAATGACATCACCGCCAAGCAGGAACTGGTGATTAAGCATGGTCACTGGCAAGGTGCCGCCCTGTAATCCCAATTTATATCCGAGGGAGTTTTTGGCGACATTTTGAATCAGCAAGCCATAGTTATGTCGTAAATTGAGCGCTCGTGCTAAGCGCTGTCTGACGGGAACGTAAGATACACCCGCCCAGAAGGCGGGTTGTTCAAGAATAAGCTGTTTTGCCGAATCCACACTGACCGCAAATCCTAGTCCTTCATTGCCGCCGGATTTAGACATGATGCTGCTAACGATGCCAATGACTTCACCGTTCTCATTAAAAACAGGGCCGCCGGAATTTCCTTTATTGATAGCCGCATCGGTTTGTAACATCGTGACATCAACATTCGCTAATTCCATAGCCTGGGTTCTGATACTGCTCAAAATTCCCTGCGTTAACGTGAATTCAATGCCATAAGGCGAGCCAATCACATACACTTGCTCTCCGACTCGCGCGTTAGACGATTGTCCAAGCTTAGCGACTTTTAATCCTTTCGGGGGAGATGTGATTTTGATAAGCGCTAAATCGGCATAGTCAATTGTGGCGACGACTTCGGCAGGATATGAACGCCCGTTATGTAATGTGACTTTAAGCTGATCAGCCATTTTCACGACGTGGGTAGCGGTTAAGATTTTGCCATCTTCAGAAAAAATAACGCCACTTCCTAAATTCTGTTTAGAAGTATGCTGCAACACATTATTTTTAGTTGTGATGGTTTCAGAGGATTGGACTTTAATCACGACAACCGATTCCACTGTCGTTGCGTAGTTATCAGCCAGGCTTGAAGCCGTTGCTGCTGATGAAATAATGCTACCCATTAGCAACAGCAATAAAGCCATACCTTGCGAGCAGATTACGTAGAAAAGTGAGTTATAGCGCTTGGTATTATTATCGTCAGGCATACAACTATCTCTTGTCTGAAAGCCGCCGTTCAGCGGCATCAAAAAAATGTTGATCAGAAGTTGGTTCGATCAACACGACCTCCGTCAAAATACGTACATCAAACCTATTCCGGCTGAAGCTTCTGACGCATCGTAAAAGAACCAGTCTTCATCACCACGATTGCCATTTTCATAATCGTAATTGACATAGTCGAGAGTAAAAGTACCTGCCCAGTTTTCGCTGAACATTTCTACAACCGTTGAATTTACCCCCCAGAAACTATCGCTATCACCAGCGCCAACACGGAATTTGTTGTGCCAGTGGAAGCTCTTGCTAAACGCATAGGACTGTTTTAATCCAACATAGAAATCCGTCCAGTCACTATCAACCGAGCCATCAAACACGGCCTGATTACTAACAACCAGTTTGGCTTCATATTCCTTTTCGTAGTTATACAGCCCACCGAACACCGAGAATGCATTTCGGCCCCGATTGTAAAACTTGTATTCACCACTTAAATCAAAACGTGTGGTGATTTGTTTGACGGTTGCTACACCTGCATCACCATCCGGAAGGGTTAAACCAACATCGTCTTCCAGTTCAAGACGCATGTAAGAGTAATTGAAGGTATAAACCTGGTTTGTAATAAAACCGGCAAAAGAAAGAGAAGAAGAGACGTAATCAAATACTTCACTGGGATCAAGGCTGGCGTCGAATTCTATTGGACCTTCAGCTTGTGTGTGAAATCCGGCGTCACCAGAAATGGACAATGCGCCAATCCCAGTACCAATTCCATAAGTCCAGTCATCGGCTGATGCAAGCGGGCTTGCAATGAGCAGCGCGGCAAAAGTGCAGTTGAGTGTGTTATGCATGACATTCCCCAATCATTATTATTTGAAGGAACCATACTTCATAACTGGTTTCTGACAGTATTTCCTGGCAGGAGCAACACAACCAAAACGTTCCGTAAATCGTAAAATTGTGTTGACCTACTATTGGTATAGCACAAATCTGTTCCTTAACAATGTGGATGCGAACGATTAACGCCATAAGTTTTAGCAGACAAAATGACTTACATATCCGGGTGGATAATTAACGTGTGATGTAACAACAAGGAGTTGAAGCAGTGCAGGGTAGCTATCTGGACGAGTTTCGAGCAAATTACTCAATGATTGATTTCAAACAGAACAGATGAAATAAAACTTAATAAAAACAACATAATAGATAATTAACTTTTACACCTGCATCGTCTAGAATGACCGACATTGAAACATGCAATGAGTCTAAGGACAGAACGGTCATGAGTTACGATCTTTTTTTTACATCACCAGTCATATCCCGGGAGCAGTTCTCACAATATTTTTCCAGCCGTAACCACTACACACTGATTGATGACCAGGCTGTTTACCACAATCAAACTACTGGCGTTCACTTTTTATTTGCTTTAAATGACGAACAAAGTGCCGATGATGACATCATTCATGCCGCCAGTTTTAATATGAATTATTTTAGGCCCCATTATTTTGCCTTAGAAGCGGAACCTGAAGTTCACTCATTCATTCAACATTTTAACTTTGAGATTTACGATTATCAGACTGGCGGCATGGCTTCAGGCCCATATTCCCGGGAAGGGTTTCTCGCTGGCTGGAACTACGGCAATCAGCTTGGCTACAGTTCTGTTATTAATCATCAAACGCTGGCTGATCAAATCAAAACTCGCTCAGGCAAGCTATTAGAGCAAGAATGGCACTGGAACTATCAACGAGAGAAACGCCAGAACGAGATTGGCGAAACAGTATTTATTCCTGCGATTATGTACGGGTTGTTCGATAGTGAAATAAAGTCAT
The DNA here is from genome assembly GCA_965656875.1 of Alteromonadaceae bacterium. Taxonomy (GTDB): domain Bacteria; phylum Pseudomonadota; class Gammaproteobacteria; order Enterobacterales; family Alteromonadaceae; genus CBFHMJ01. The sequence continues at coordinate 51,111 of CBFHMJ010000016.1, read as the reverse complement.
GCTGCGTCTGGCCCGATGGAATTCCCAGCATAATTCCTGACGTTGATTTGGTTATTGTTCATCGAGACATATTGGCACCAACTCGATTTTTTATAAAAGCAAAGCCAGACATCTGCGTTATCGAACAGCCGAACTACCTGAAATTGATTGGCGAATACAAAACGCATGAATTCGATTTAAAGAGTTACAAACTGGATTACGACACAACACCTTGCGCAATTAAAAAGTTAGTGAAGCGGTTAAAACCATTCAAGAATGAGATTGAATATTTACCCACTTACAGCGTACTCAATCGAGAACTGGTCACAAGAGCAGGGTACGCATAACAAACGAATAGTTATTCAACGATAACACTGGTTAAGGGTATACCATTGATTTTAATAAGTTTTATTATAAATTCAATTTAACATAAGATAGATTATAAGCCATTTAATATAGAGGTTGTTCAAGCTGTTAACAATAAGAATTCAGTATACGCTTCATCCCAATAAGCATCATTTCTGCTATCTGAACATCTGGAATTAGACGAGTTACTTGCTTCAGCGTTACAAGCAACCACTAAATAATAACGTTACAGAACTTGCCATAAACGCGCTCAAATCCAGTCAACCAGCTTCAGGCGCTGCTGTGTAATTCCATTCTATTACCGCCCATTTACCATCTCTCAAATGCGTTAATATCCACTTAAGACTGAGCTAATTTTCACCCAGTTAATATAGAAAAATCTCATATCTGTAATCTTCATATGGTGTTCAGCTGGTTTTTAGCGATGTCGTGGCAAGAAATGACTGGCACAGGGATTGCTGTATTAAATTGAAGTTAAATAAGATTTTATTTAGTTAAGCAGTATTTAGTAGTTAATAAGGAATGGTTTATGTTTGGACGAGTCGCGGCAAAAGCAACGGGAAAAGCCGTTAAACGCTATGCAACAGCGTTAGCAACAGGCAGTGCAGTACAACAAGTGGCTCAGGCTGCTGCTGATCATTACGCTGAACGGCCCGCTCCGGCAATGCAAACTCCAACAGGTCGCAAAGCCAGTGAAAAATTAACAGAAGTTCAGCAACGCCCCGCGCCGGGCTTGTTGCCTCGAGTCCCAACAGCCCCACCAGATCTGCATGAACTTAGTAAAACAGCACAATATATAGCTAAGACAAATCCGCAACAACGAAGGGATGATTTTAAAGCATCTGTCGCTGCAGGTGCTCAGCAAGCAGTTGCAAAAATGAGGCAAAAAGTTTCTGAGGTAGGTGTCGTTAACACTGCAGCCCAGCTAGTTGAAGGAGGTAAAAAAATCCCAGATGTTGCTGATGCAGTGAGTCAGGATGGTTCGGCGTTACAAGAACAAGCGTCCAACGCGGTAAAAGCAGAATTGGCAAAAGGTGCAGCCCGAGCCGGTGTGATGAAAATGCTGGAAGCACCTCTACATTTTGTACCAGGACCGGCGGGTATGGTTGCCAGAGGTGTATTCAAAGGCGCTCAGGCAGCAAATGCTGTTGCGACGGCACAAGACGCTGGCGAGCAACAAGCTAAATTACCCAGTGTGTTTAGAGAACAACGAGATAAGCGATTAGACGCCACCAAATAGATTCCCGATAATTTGGCTGACAGCTCGACTCAACAGTAATCAGTAAGCTTTGTTTTACAGATAAATTGACAACAAATGATATTTATTTAGGCCAGATTTGACGCGAGATATTGGACTACCGGGAGTCTTAAGGTAATATCCGCGCCTCGCTTTTTTCCTGTCATGAGTTGGATACTTGAATTTGAAACACCGCGTACTATTTACTGTCATTTTGTCTTTATTGTTAACAACATTTATGACCATGTGGGTCACCTTTCTCAATCTTGGTATTACCCCTAATTTTTTTACCGCCTGGTTTAAAGCATTTTCTTTATCCTGGCCTGCGGCTGCTTGTATTTCCTTTTTCGTTTCTCCACTGGCACAGCGTTTAACAGCCCGGTTATTGTCATAATCATACCGACTTAATGCTGATATTGATCAGTCAATGTAATAGCTTAATAAATAATCTTCCGATCAATCAGGATAATCTTCATCCTCATCCCGATTGTCAGCCAGCGACGTAAAATCAACGATGATATAAAGTTGGTCTTCCTGCTGAACTGTGCCCTTGATATAAGGGCTCTCAGTATCTGAGTCCTGAATATCCAGCATAGACGGCTCAAAGTTTTTTATCTGAGCAACCTTATCAATAGTTATACCGACCTTCGCGTCGGCGGATTCAGCAATAATAATAAATCCCTTGGGGTTTGGTGTGCCAAGACCGGTTTGTAATATTTTCTGCCCGCACATAATACTCACGATTTCTCCGCGAATACTGAGCATACCAATGATTTCTTCTGAAGTTCCGGTAGATTCCGAAGGTTCGTTATATGGCATCACTTCGACAATTGAATCTACCGAATGAATATAGGTTTCATTATTGATTTGAAATTCTAACCAACTGCGGGAAAGCTCGCTCATAAGTGCCCTACTTTATGTTGTTATTTTTAACGGAATCACTTCCGTTGCGATGTTCGGTCAACTTAAGCATGGTATAAAAACAGCTAAAGTGTTAACGGTAGAAGTTCACCCTGTAAAAATTTATTTATGTTGTCTCTGTGCGGATAAAAAGAAATGGATTAATGGAAGATAATAATTCTTTTAATTATTGATATGGACATAAACTATATGCGTTCCTGACGACAGCTCTCTGTCAGGATTATGTATAGATTTAGAATGTTCGTGGTTTATTATTGTTTTTCCAGCGCTATTTTTAAATCACGCTTGATCCAGTCAGCAAATGATTTTACGCGTACTGACATCAATTTAAGATGCGAGTACAACACGTGTACTGGCATTGTTGGTGGCTCATAATCAGGTAGTACAATACGCAGTTTACCGGCTCTGACCAATGGCATAACCTGATAGGATAGAAACAGTCCAAATCCTAACCCGGCCAAACACGCATCAATGGTAGCGGGTACCTGATTACAAATGAACACATCATTGATTGGTACACTAACCCGCTTTTCTTTTTCAAAAAATGTCCACTTAGGCGCATTCGCTAAGCCTGTCATTCGTACACAGGGTTTATCAATCAGATCATCCGGATGTTGTGGCGCTCCAACTCGTTCGAGCAATTCAGGACTGGCACATAAAACCTGCCTGACTTCACCAACCTTTGTTCCCACCATTGATGAATCGGCCAGATGACCGATACGCACCGCAATATCAATCCCCTCTTCGATCAGATTTACACTGCGATCAGACAAGGTCAGGTCAACTTTCATCTTGTTATAACGTTGCAAATAGTTATTAACGATGGGCGCGACGTGCGTTCTACCAAACATAACGGGCGCCGTTACCAGTAGTTTACCGCTCGGCTCACTTTGCGCGGTGGACAGTGCCAGCTCAATATCCGCCACATCGGCCAGAATCGTCCGGCAGCGTTCCAGATATTTCTCACCTTCTTCCGTTAGGTGCAACTTTCGGGTTGTACGATTAAGTAATCTGACGCCCAGGTAGTTTTCCAGAGCTGACAAGGTTCGCACCACTGTTGGCAACGATGTTTCCAGCTGATCAGCTGCCGCAGTCATGCTGCCTTTGTCGACTATCTGGACAAAGGTTTCCATCGCGTTAAATTTATCCATACTTTCATTACTCCAAAATGTGAAACAGTGAAATCCGATTTTCGGTATTTAATTCAGTACACGAATCTATAACAATCCTACTCCAACAGCAACGCTGTAACTTCAAATCGATTAACTGTTTTATAACGAGGAATATCTAATGAAAACTGCGATTCTGGTAATGTCAGATCCTAAAGCTCAATCAGAAGAAGCACTAGGCCGTGTATTTAACGCTCTTGCAGCTGCTCATGACTTCAAAGAGCAAGGTCATGAAGTAACTGTTCTTTTCAACGGTACTGGTACTCGCTGGATCGCTGAGCTAAGCAACCCAGAGCATCCTCTTGCAGGTCTTTTCGAACTAACTAAAGGTTTAATCGCTGGCGTATCTTGTGGTTGTGCAGACGTTTTCGGTGCAACTGAGTCAGTTGAAAAATCAGGTTTTGATCTTGTTCACGAAAACATGATCCCTGGCACTAAAGGTCTTCCTAGTGTTGCTAAGTTAGCAGCAGACGGCTTCAACGTTATTACTTTCTAATAACGGTTTAAATCGAGAATTAGCCGGGTGAAATCCCGGCTTTATCAAGGATAAGGGTATGACTAATCAATCAGTGTTTCATCAGGGCGAACTGGCAGTACAACAACGGGCTAACGAGTCTCACATCGCATTTGCGAATGGTCAGGTTATTTCTGACATGATGCCTCCAGGCGCCGTGCCTTTTGTCGGACAGCAAGCGGTAGCTGTTTTGGCAAGTATTGATGAAAACAATAATGCGTGGTCAACAATTCTGATCGGGAAACCCGGCTTTATAACAGCGACCGACGTACAGACCATTATCCTGGATAAATCTCAACTGGACTATCTATCTCACGACCCTCTATGGACTGCGGCAATCAATGGCGGTGACGTCGGACTCATCGTCATTGATTTCGCCACTCGTCGGCGACTACGAGTCAATGGACACCTGTCATCTATTGGTGACGACAAATTTAAACTCTCTGTTGTACAGGCTTACCCCAATTGTCCTAAGTACATTCAGCGAAGATACATAACAATAAATGAACAAACAGAGTATCAGCCAGAAGAAGTAAAAGAAGGCAACGTGCCCGGTGAGGCGCAACTAAAACTAATAAAGGATGCCGATACCTTCTTTGTGGCGAGCGCAAACCCTTCTCACGGTGTAGATTCATCTCATCGCGGGGGCGGTAAAGGGTTTGTGCAAGTCGTGAATGATAATGAGATTATTATTCCTGACTATCACGGCAACAGCATGTATAACACGTTAGGCAATTTCGAGGTTTGGCCTCACGCTGGCGTGACTTTTATCGATTTTGAAAGCAAACAGATTTTACAAATGACTGGTGACGCTCGGATCCTGTGGGATCAGAATGATGCAGATAATGTTTCGGGCGGCACAAAGCGCTTCTGGCGGTTCACCATTAAAGAGTGGCGTCAGTTTAGTTTAGGTGAACGCTTTAAATGGGAATTACAAGACTATTCACCATTCAACCCTATTTACACCCCTGTTTCAGGTTGATATTACCTGAGTTGGCCGTTTGAACTGTCCCGTCTCTCGGCCATTTTCTTTTTTCGACCTACTTGTCCCAACCATAGTCAGCGCAATATTTTGCATATGGCTATGGTTTTTTCTTTTTAAATCTGGTCTTTTTTATCGCTCTTTCAGTTAAAACAACACTAACTTCTCAAAATAACGATCACTCTAAACCTTCTTACCCTCACCGCTCACACAGGCATGTAAAATCAACTATTTTCAGTGGTTGCTGGTCATATCTGATGAACTTGTATTCCAGTTCAATCATTAGTCGTTGTATAAACAACGCTTGTAGCGGTTCTCACCAGTACAGTTTGAATAAACAACTACACGACGCCCCTTCTGAAATCATTATATAAACATAGCAAGGCTCAATAAGAATCCCCGTTAAAGGTCTGAAGGATATGGAAACTAAACAGGTTGTAACCAGTTAAATCTGGACAAATTCCAGTTTCCGTCACGAACTATGCCTGCTTAATTTTACTCTATTAGCAATAAAGTACCCGGGTCTGTGAACCCTCAGTACAGTTATGACACTGCCTCGGTTTCAATCAATCGATTACCTGCACTAAATTCCATTTGTTCAGATATCAAAAGAGATAAAGAGCCACAAACCTGCTCCTCTAAAATGATACAAACACCTGAATATCGGACACTTTTCAATCTATTCTTAATGTTCTAATCAGGGTAAATTTTCATTTGATAACTATCTTTCACTGTTCTCAAAGTGAATAAAGTTAACAAGTAATAAAATTAGAGTTGGTAGCGCACATCCATTAGCAGGAGAATAAATGACAGATTCACACAATTATATTTCGATTAAAAAACAGACCTTCCGCTAAACCCCTTGGTTTATGGGGGCTTAACATATACATCGTTTAGCAAACCCTGTCAGACGTCCTTTATTTACAGTACGAATTGCTAAAATATTACTTAACTTGTCCCCTGCTTAGTTAACTTCACATAAAAAATAACAACGCCGTTATATTTTTGGGTAATATGATATATACACTAATGTCTACTATAGTGTTAATAGATTATCATTTTCATAGATATCCAAATATTTCAGTCACTTACATTTCCTTGTTAATGATTTTGAACCTCAAATACAGCTTATAGTACCTATAGTTTGTCTATAGCCTACGTAAAAGATGTTAACGCTTTCATTAAATATTTTGAATGTTTTATTTTTCGTTCAATATCAGATTTTTGTATCTATCCATATTTTTTTATACGCCATTACAGTTAGTTAGAACAACAAGCTTAGCTATTGCCCCCTACTCATTATTCGTTAATCACCCGGTATATTTTTCTTTCTGACTCAATCATTCCAACTTATGAACCAAACGATTACCGATACAAGGAACCAGTGCATAAAATAATATTTACATCTGTATACATTAGGTTTTGACCAATTAGTCAACTGGAAACTGTATTGCATCTATTGACTTAATCAGGGGATAGCTAAGCACAAGTAAAAACAAGGCTTCACATGATTTAGACTCTATTAAATTAGATATGCTTTATGGTCGTTATTTACATATTGTTAATATTCAGAGAACTGTAGAATGGTCTGGAAGATGCATTTTTAACGCTTTAAATGCCTTCAAGCACCTTGTTACATATGTAAACACAAGGTTGTTTTTTAGTTTGTTGTTTTTATACTGTACCTGCAATCAGGAATTAATTACCCATAAAAGGAATTCGTTCATTAGTTATTATTTGTAACATTTAAGGTTGCAAGAACTGTGCGGACAAGAGGAACGGCTTCCAAATGTATGCCAGAAAGCCATAACTAGTGTGACACATCCTTTATTTATTGACTTTTTAAGGATTAATTTATGACGAAGCAACCAACTAACGAAAGAAAGAAACTATACAAAGGCGTTACATCGGGGTTACTGGGGCTTTCAGCACTTACATTAGGCCTATGGTTCGGTGGTACTACTCTGGCTGTATCATCAGCCTCAGAAACAACGCAAAAGGTCAAAATCAAAGAGGTAGACGAGCGTATTGCTGAGCTTAAATCTCGCGCAAGCATGTACAAGCCTCAAAAGATTTTCAGAAATCACAGCAAACGTGACTTCTTCCAGTACGCGCTACTTGATAACCAACATTTCGAGCCTAATATCTGGACTGACCATATCCCAGGTATTAACGATACAGCTGAACTAACTGGTGGTAATCCAAACACTGTTGGTATCGCACGTATGGTTACTCTACGTAAACCTGGCCTTCCTACTGACCCAAGTGACCCACGTTCTCACGTAGGTGTTTACCTGGATATCTCTGGTCTTAAAACGATCAAAGCTGAGACAGGTTGGTACGAAGCAACTATCATGTACACCACTCGTATTCCACCAATTGCGCCTGCACGTCCTGACGGCCACGCTCAGTTTGGTTACATGACACCTGAAGATGCTGAAATCATGGCAGCTCAAGGTACTGGTAATAACGTACCAGGTAACGTTTTCTCTAAAGGTGGTGTAGCACCGCGTTATCCTGCTAAGCATGACGTATGGCCTGACGATTACACAAGCCTGGTAACCTTCCCTCTAACAGCGGGTACGTTTAACGCGCTGTCAATGGATGATGCTCACCACTACTTCGAGTTCCGTCCTGAAACGAACATGGTATTCCCTCACCAGGAATTCCCATTTGCCGGTGGTGTTTACGCACTTCACCCACCAGAAGGTGCATATAAAGCAGGTACTCTTGGTCACTTCCTATCAATCGTACCTGGTTCAGGCCCTCTTGGTATTAATAACAATGATCCTATGATCTATGGTGATAACCCTGCAGATCCTCGTGACCCGGATCGTTTCCAGGCATTCAACCCGGATCAGCGTGAATTCCGTCTTCGTTCAGTTCCATCTGGTCTGACTGAAGAAATCCACCGCGATGTATTCACTCGTCGTGCATCTTTCCACCCTGAAGAGACTAACCTTCAAACTCGTCTGTACTTGTCACTTGCATATCAGTACTCACTGATTGATCAAAACAACGATGGCGTATTAACGTTTGAAGAATTAGACATCAATGGTATGTCTGATGGTCGTCCAAATACTCGTCTGTACTTCCCAATTACAGAATTCGACCGTTACATCATTCAGCGTGAAATCAACGATGGTATGATTGTTCCACGTTTCGCTAACTCACAACGTGCGTGGGTTCTTAGCGGTAACATGAAGCAAATCGTTCGTGGCGCTAAAGTTAAAAACTAATTTGACGCCAGTTTGAACTTCTCTTTAGTTCAACATGCTATAGCCCCTCATTGAGGGGCTTTTTTTATGGAAGGTTAACTGATAAGAGAATTAAGGAGAGTCAGGCCATGGAAATTTTATTGAAAAGGCGAGTAATGAAACCCAGGTAAATACTGGCTACTATAAACATTAATGCCACTGTTACTTCAGTCGCAGTAATGTCGAAAAGTGCAAGTGCAAAAAACGCAAGTATTGCCAATGAAGCCTGTAGTACTGACCTCATCATAGAAATCACTTTACATCCTACCGGAGATTTAGCGACAGCCTTAGATTGAGCAGAGTGCTGGTGTTTTAAATGCCACATTAATAATCCAATGTAGACTATACATATTCCCCCCGAAACCGCTGGAAAGGAAAATCGGCCTGAGGCCGCTGAGATAATAAATAGCACCATAATTAAAATTCCCTTCTGCTCATCCTGAATAACCTGCTTAGTACAAATTGCCAGTAATCCTGGGATAACAGCGTGCTGCATTATTATCCAGGCTTTCATCTGCAGTAGTTGTAACTCTGGTGACATAAACATGGTTAATGACGTCAGTAAAGCAGTGACTGCGATAAAAACGATACCTGTTCGGAATAAGTTTAATGGCCTGAATAAAACAAAGTGGCTACGATGTTTTTGATTCATCGTCGTTGAGTCAATTCTTAACAATGCAATCAAGGATACTATCAATAAAAGCAATTGCGCGATTAAAGACAAAATCATGGGTATCTCCGGCTTTAGTTCAAATGCCCGCCATGCTGGTATCCGGGCTATTATTAATGTTAGAAGCGGTTTTGTTATAGATATTGAACAATCTTATTAGAGCGTGTTGACCTTTGCGCGTGAAATTCCGTTCGACCTCTATGGCGTTCAGACAAGGCGCAGGCCAGCAGGTTTAGTCATCTAAATCAATGGCGTTGAACACAACCATTGAAAATGATTTTATGGACTGCCCTTCAACCTGGTTATGTAGAATAACCACATAACGTAATCTGAAGCCTTAGATAAACATGCAATAAACTGCCGCAAGACACACCTTCAAAGGTCAACACGCTCTGGATTAGTACCGCTATTTTTTGCCACCAGATTCTACACGCGCATCCCGATAATTCATACCAAATTCAGGAGCCTGAATTTTTAATTATAAACAGCCAAAAAATGAATCTGGATCAGTTATGTATCGTATTCGATTAACGTAAACCATCAGAAGAACGAAGAACAGGTGATTGTTTTTCGATTAGAAGGGACAGTGAAAAGTTGCAGTGAAGAATTAAAACAAAAAGATGTTCAATCCATCAAACATCTTTTTGGGGGAATAAAAAACCCCCACCCTAAGTTGAGTGGGGGAAAGCGTGGGTTGAATCTAAACTTATCTTGGTGCTGTTACACCACTGTCAACTTTTGACAATAATGTACCTGCAGAATCAACTGTCAGGTGTGTTGTAACCACTTCATGTGCATATTTAAGTGCATCAAGACGAGAATCGAACAATTTGTTTTTAACCAATAGTTCTTTCAATCCAAGGCCAACCATAACCTCTTCCGTCTTGTCGTTTACACCACTAAACAACACTAGTTTGTCGTTGTCTTTTGCATCCATCAGGATAGTTTCTATCGCGTTCGCTGCTGACAGATCCATGAATGGTACTCGAGCAAAATCCAAAATAATAATTGCATTGCCAGTTGTCTTTTCGCGGACATGATGCCCCATATCAGCAGCTGCGCCGAAGCTCAAAGGACCACCAAAATCAAATACCATCACCTGCCCTTTACAATCTGTCAGCAACGCAGTTTCTTCCTCGTTGTCTAACTGATCAGGCATGTTTTCGATTGCTTCAAGTTGCATTTTAGCGACTGCTTTAACAAAGCTAAGAGCAGCCAATACAACACCAACAGCAACCGCAGTAATCAGGTCAACAAATACTGTTAGTGTTAAAACAACAACCATTAGAACTAAATCAAGACGTGGACCACGGTGTGCTTTCTTCAGGTAGCTCCAGTCAATAATGTCGATACCAACTTTAACCAGAATACCTGCAAGTGCTGCATGAGGAATTTGCTCTGCTAATGGAGAAAGACCAAGTACTAACGCTAGCAAGAATAGGGAATGAACCATACCAGACAGGCGAGTTTTACCACCTGCACGGATGTTTACAACCGTTCTCATTGTTGCACCAGCGGCAGCAATACCACCGAATAGACCAGCAACAGCGTTGCCAACACCCTGTCCAATCAACTCTCGGTTAGACTCATGACGAGTACGCGTGATGTTATCGGCAACTAATGACGTTAATAAGCTATCGATTGAACCTAACAAAGCAAGAATGAATGCTGCTTCAACGACGATAAGAATTTTATCGCTGTTTAAAACAGGTAAATGAAGTTCAGGTAAAGCTGATGGAATATCACCAAGAATTGGAACCGCTGGTAATACCATACTTAATAGGGTGCCGGTTACTAAAGCCGCCAAAGGAGGCGGACAATATGGGCGCAATTTCACCGGCCAAAGGAATGTCATCGCCAGTGTTACACCACCGATGAGTAAAGCAGTAAAGTTGATGTCGGTTAACCAGCCAGGAAGGTTAGATAATGCTGATACAGGATTACTAACGGTTGCGTGGCCTGTTAACTGAGCTAACTGAAGGATAATAATGATCGTACCGATGCCTGACATAAAGCCAGAAATAACCGGATATGGAACTAATCGAATGTATTGACCCAGCCCCAGGACGCCCATGACTACCTGCAAAATACCGGCAAGAACAATTGCTGTGAATACCAGGGCAAGATCACCTGATAATGATGCTACCAGACCAGCCAGTACTACAACCATTGGACCCGTTGGTCCTGTGATTTGTGTTTGAGTACCACCAAGCCATGCAGCAAAGAAGCCCACTATAATTGCACTGTAAAGGCCTGCAATTGGGCCAACGCCCGATGCAACACCAAGCGCAAGTGCAAGTGGTAGAGCAACAACACCAGCGGTAATACCGCCGAACATGTCACCTCTTAAATGGTCGAATGTAACTTTCATAGATGTTTCTCCAGCCTGAAAAGCGCCTTAGTTGAAACAACTAAGGCGCTGCTGACTTTCATGCAATAGATTAGATAAACTCGCGGTAAGTATTCGCGATATCGTCGAAGTTATTCGTATCCTTATCCCAGGCACGAACGCTACCATCGCCGATTGAATAAACCCAACCGTGCAACTCAACCTGGCCAGTCGCCAGTTTACGTGCTACAGCTGGATGCGTTCTAAGGTGTTGAAGTTGCATAAGAACATTTTGTTCAATAACTTCATCTAAGTGATCGAGAGAGATTTCTTCGTTGTTTTTCGCTTTTACAACTTCACGAGCCGCTGAACAATGACCTAACCACTCTTTTACGTGTGGTAGAGACTCAACTGATTCAGGGTTAATAGCACCTTTCATTGCGCCACAATCAGTGTGACCACAAATAATAATGTGTTTAACATTTAAAACTGCAACCGCGTATTCAATAGAAGCCGTCATGCCACCTGTTGCTGTTGTATGTGGAGGAACAACATTACCTGCGTTACGGCAGATGAATAATTCACCTGGATCCGTATCTGTTAATAAGCAAGGATCAATTCGAGAATCAGAGCAGGTGATAAACAGATAGTCTGGATTTTGTTGATTGGCTAAATCACTGAAAAGTTGCTTACGTTCTGTGAAGCCAACTTCTTTGAATTTCATTACGCCGTTGATTACATCTTTCATATAAAACCTCATGTTTTACAAATACATTACTGAAGCTACGTGTAGCAAGGCCAGTATCTTCTGACTCGTTTTTTAACCACAGAAACGTGTCTTTTGACATAGAATGTCAGCTTATGAGTGATAATAAAATACTTTATTTTAATTATTTGTGATAGCATTTCACTATCAGTAAAACATGTTTCAACACAATAATATTTGCTTACATTTTCAAGTAGCTGAACGTTGAAGCGTGTTGACCTTTGTAGGTGATTTTTACAGCAGTTCATCTCGTGTTTACACCGGACTTCAGTTTGCGTTCCATGTCATTGATTTAGACAATTAAATCTTCTGTGTTGCGGAAAGTTTGAACGCCGATAAAGTCGAACGTATTTTCACCTTCAAAAGTCTGCCAACTCAGGCAACACAGGGGAATTATTCCCAGTTAATCATTGGACAAAACATGCTCGATCATCAATCAAATGCAAAACAACCCACATTGAAACAGCTTGAGTGCTTCGCCGCTGTTTGCCTACATGGTAATTTTAGACGAGCAGCGGAGAGAGTGGGTATAAGTCAACCTACTTTGACTGCTCAAATCTCAGCATTAGAAGAGACCTTAGGTGTACAGCTTTTTGAACGGTCGAGGAGAGGTACACAGGTTACACCGGAAGCCGAGGATCTGGTCCCGCAAGCCAATCGAGTGCTGGAAGAAATGCGAGCGTTCGTGGATAAGGTTAATAATCATCAATTTGGCCCTGTCGGGACTTATAAGCTCGGCGTTACGCCAACACTTGGTCCCTACTTCCTACCTCATATTCTGCCCGCGATACATCAGGAATATTCGTCATTAAAACTCTATGTAAGAGAAGCTTCTCCTGTTGATTTAAAACATGATCTTTTAGTTGGTCGATACGATTGCATTTTGACACCACTGCCGATTACCACACCCGAGTTAAGTGTATTTCCTCTTTTTAATGAACCGCTTAAGTTGGTTGTCGCGGCAGATCATGACTTTGCAGATCATACAATGATCAACGCAAATCAGTTGCAACAGCAAAATGTTTTATCACTTGAAGATCATCATCACCTTCATCGCCAGGTAGCCAGTTTATGTGAACGATTAGGTGCGAGGCTGAATCGAGATTATGAAGGGACCAGTCTGGATACGTTACGACAAATGGTTGTTATGGGAATGGGTGTTGCCTTTTTACCGGGCTTATATATCCATTCAGAAATTCATCGACCCGAAGAGCTAAAAATCCTGGATGTGCAAGGTGAAGAAATCTCAAGAACGATTGCATTAGTGTGGCGTAAAACAGCGCCCGCCAGATTTTTCTTCCAGGAACTTGGGAATATGATTAATAACCTGGTGAAACAGAATCTTTCTCATACCGTCAGCCAGGATGTCGCAGAGAAAACCAGCTAAATTCTAACGAGCAGATGTATCGGTGCCGACATGTCTGTTCATTTATTATTCAAACTCGTAAATATCTCTTAATTTTACCCCATATGCGTACTTGTTTTGTATCTATCTTGTGGTCAATACTCCCCAGGTAGCTTAATAGTTACAAAGTATTACAACCTAAAACTGGTCATTCCTCTCTTTGACAATAACTCAATGCAGTAACGATTTACGCCAAAGGTCCGTCTGGCCCTACTACTGAGTGTTAATTACATGATAAATAATAATAACAAGCTGTCCCGTTCGCTGGTTGCTATGGCCGTGAGCGGTTTACTGTGGGCAAATTCTCCTGCTCATGCCGCTGACTCAGCCTCTTCTGGTTTTCTTACTGGTCAAATCCAATCATCTCAAGGCCAGGGCCTTGGAAATGTCACTATTGTTATCAAGAATACTGAAACCGGATTAACTCGAACCGTAGAATCTAATGAAAATGGAGAATACCGCTTTCCATTATTACCACGAGGCAACTATGACATAACTGCGACTGGTGCAGGTTTCCAGGATACGATACTTGAGCGAGTAAAAGTTAATCCCGGTAATAAAACCCAGCTAACCATCACCATGCACAGTGCAGATATGGAGCGAATCGAGGTGCGAGGGGCTCAAATCGCGCAGATTGATACGACATCAAGCGAAGCGGTTTTAATAGTCGATCAAGAGTTCTTATCGAAAGTACCTGTTAGTCGAGATCTCACATCAGTCGCCCTGTTAGCACCGGGTACAACCAAAGGCGATGACGGGTTTGGAAATCTCGCCTCGTTTGGTGGCGCTTCGGTGGCAGAGAATGCGTACTACGTTAATGGAATGAATATCACTAACTTCAGAAATGGATTAGGTGGTTCAACAGTTCCATTCGAGATGTATGAAACATTTGAAGTAAAAACAGGTGGTTATTCAGCGGAGTTCGGTCGCTCAACCGGTGGTGTTGTTAACGCGACAACTAAGCGAGGAACAAATGAATTTCACTGGGGAGCCAGTGCCTGGGTAGAACCTGACTCATTACGGGAAGATGCACCCGACACCAAACGAACTGACCCCGCTGCCATTCTGGAAGCCGATAGCGAATTCTTCCGCGTTAACAACAGAGACAAAACATCGGAAAACAATTACAACCTATGGGCCAGCGGTGCACTTATTCAGGATAAATTCTTTTACTACGGTCTTGTTAACTATCAAACACGGGATCAGGATTGGGTCAGCAATACGACTGCTAATTTTTACAGTTCAGAGTCCGACTCCGTCTTTTTAGGATTAAAACTCGATTACTACATCACAGAAAATCACATCCTGGAGCTAACCGCTTTTGACGATTCTCGCGACAATGATGTCAGTAAATACAACTATGACCCGGACACCGATACCAATACAGATTATCGTGGTGATTATGTTGAAGAACGTGGCGGAAAAACCTGGTCACTGAAATATACCGGCATTCTGGATGACGATTTCACCATGAGTGCAATGGCTGGTATCAACAAGGCTGACCGAAGTAACCTGAATGTTGGTAGTAGCGCTTTTGGCGATTCACCTCGAATCTATGAAAGACGCACTGGCACAAACCTCGGTAACTGGGCGCTGGTATCACCCACCCTACAGGATGATGAGCGAAAAGTATTCCGTGTTGATTTTGATTGGTACCTTGACGATCACACCCTCAGATTCGGTATTGATTATGAAGAATTAGAAGCTTACGAAAACACACAACGTAGCGGTGGCGTATCCTATCGTTATCAGGACTGTGATCTGGACCAGCTTGCCTTAGGGAATGCAGTAAATTGTGATCGTGTCCGAAAAGAAATTTATCAGAATGAAGGTGGCTTTAAGACCGAAAGTTACGCTTACTACATCACAGATACCTGGCAGGTGACAGATGATCTGACCTTAACATTGGGCCTGCGTAACGAAGGCTTTGAGAACTTTAATAAGGAAGATGAAGCCTTCGTTAAGATTCTCAATCAGTGGGCGCCTCGCGTTGGTGCAGCCTGGGATATTGATGGCTCAGGTGATCATAAGCTCTTTGCCAACTGGGGACGTTATTATCTTCCGGTAGCAACTAATACCAATATACGTCTGGCCGGCGACGAACTCTATACTCGCCAGTATTTTGAAATCCTCAGCGTCGATCCAGTTACTCAGATCCCAACCCTTGGTGAACCCATAACTAATTTATTCGTTCTGGCAAATGGGGAAATAAAAGACACTCGTAGTCTCGTTAATCAGGATTTAGATCCCATGTATCAGGACGAATGGATTCTTGGTTATCAAGGAATGATTACTGATGAATGGGCGTTCGGCGTTAAAGCTACTTACCGCGATCTTAAAACGTCTCTGGAAGATATCGCTATCGATGCTGCGCTTAACAATTACGCTGAAGCCAATGGTTTTGATGATTTTCACGCCGGAGGATTTGACCACTATATTCTAACCAACCCTGGCAGTGACATGGTTGTATTTATCGACCTTGATGGCGATGGCGAGCCTGAGCGAGTTGAACTTACTGCCGATGAACTGGGTTATCCTGAAGCGGAACGTAGTTATCTGGCATTCGATTTTACCTTCAACCGGATTTGGGACGAAAAATGGATGTTGGACCTTGTTTATACCTGGGCGCACAGTTGGGGTAATAACGAAGGTTTTGTTCGTTCTGATAATGAACAGGATGATGCCGGATTAACGACTAACTTCGACCAACCGGGATTAACTGATGGTGCATCAGGTAACTTACCCAATGACCGTCGACATACCGTAAAAATCTTCGGTGCATACGCGCTTACTGAAGATTTGACTGTAGGTGTTAATATGCGCTGGCAATCGGGTCGTCCGAAAAATGCTTTCGGGTTCCATCCAACCGATGTATTTGCATCCTACTATGGCGCCGATTCATTCGCACAGAATGGTGTGATTGTCCCTCGCGGTTCACTCGGCGAGACCAGCAGTGTATTCAATCTGGATATTTCGATGAACTACAATGTAGAAATTAACGATGTGCCCGTCGATTTCAGATTAGACATCTTCAATTTATTAGACAGGGATACCGTGACTGAAACCTATGAGATCGCTGAGAGATATCTTGATACGGACCCGGATACCGGTATTGATCTTGGTGAAGCAGAACCTGATTACGGTCTGGCGTCTGACTATCAAACACCTCGATATGTGCGACTGAGTGCATCAATTAAGTTTTAAACGTTATATTGATTAACAGGCTAAGCCCCCGGATCTCGGGATGCTTAGCCATTATTGCAATACTTTCATCCACCGGGGGAAGTTGACGAAAGTATTCTGTGTTTCCCTAATTTCTATTCGCTAACGCCATTAACCGGTGCAAAAACTGCTGGGTTAAATGACTAAGATTGCCAATACGGTCACTGACCTGCTGATTCAGTTTGTCACTCACTTCACCAATCGCATAAGTTTCATTGGTCAACTGACTGATATGTCGAACATTGTCGTTAATCACACTGGATACGGATGCTTGCTGTTCAACAGCAACCGCTATTTCGTGATTCATATCGCTGATATCTGACACAGACTGACTAACGTGCAAGATCGACGAGTTAGCATTTTCAGCATTGTCCACACACTGATTTGCCATTTCATGACCTTTTTCCAGCGCTGAAACTGTATCTTGCGTTTTTCCCTGTAGCTTCTGGATTGTGTTTTGAATTTCGATAGTAGCTTCCTGCGTTCTTTTTGCTAATGCCCTAACTTCATCCGCCACCACGGAGAATCCACGCCCCTGCTCTCCGGCTCTGGCAGCTTCAATCGCAGCATTTAACGCCAGTAGATTGGTTTGATCCGCAATACCAGAAATCACATCAAGTACAACGCCAATTTCATTACTGTGACTTTCCAGTTCAGTAATATCAGTTCGTATACGTTGTAACTCTGACGCCATACGGTGTATCGACTGAATGGTTTCAGCAACAACATCACTACCTTGTAATGCTCGCTCTTTAGCGTCTCGTGTTTCTTCAGCCGCTTTTGAGGTATTCGAAGCCATGTCATTAGCAGTGGTAGACATTTGATGCACTGCACTGGCAATGGAAGACGTTTGTTCTTGCTGTTCATTCAGATTAAGCATGGTATCTCTACCATTCTTTTGTGATGCATCAGCCGTTTGAACCAGATTTTTACTAGAATCATCAACTCGGCCAATAATAGCCCGCAATTCAGAACGTAACATTTTAAATGCCAGTTCCAGTTGACTGATCTCATCGACCCGCCCCATATAAATACCCTGGGTCAGCGGATTATTTACGATAGATTTCGACCGGGCCACCAGTGCCTCAAACGGTTTGAAAACCAGACTGAATGACAGAAACAGTAAAACAAAAGCCAGTAGTAGCAAAACACCCTTTGCTACGATGGATTGAGTGAGAAAGACTGACAAGATAAAAGGTAGGAAACTTACAATAGCTGAAAGAACTGCTTTCCATCGCATTGGCAATGATTTTTTCTTCAGCAAGTCCGGTCTGTTACCCGCTCTGAGTGCTTTATAGACCTCCTCAGCTCTTTCTACTCGTTCTCGGGATGGTTTCGTTCTGACAGACTGGTATTCAATGGTCTGCGTACCATGAGTAATTGGCGTTACATATGCATCAACCCAATAATAGCTTCCATTTTTACAACGATTCTTAACCAGTCCCATCCAGGGTTCACCTGACTGAATGTTGGACCATAGATTGTTAAACGCCTCTTTAGGCATATCCGGGTGGCGTACAATCTTATGTGCATGCCCTACAAGTTCATCTAAAGAGTAACCAGCAACATCACAGAATTTCTGATTTGCATACGTTATTTGCCCCTTCGGATTAGTCGTCGATATGAGATGATCCGTTTCATCAAAGACGACTTCATGTGAAGTAGTATTATTCATTTTTTTCGCTCTTATCCTGCACCGATATTTGTCTACTTATATGTACTTAAAATAACCACAAAAAAAGTATCAGATATCAATTTGTTTTAAAAACAGCTTCATAAATAAAATGTAGGCATTGTTATTATTATGTTTATTTATGTATTCATAATGTATTGTTTTTTATGCAGTTATCTCTTCCATGTTACTGCTTAGTTCTGTTATGTATAAGTTAGCCATATTGAGCGCATATACATCGACGCGGGGGATTTTACCGATGTTAGTAGCACCATAACCTTGATTCAAAACAAAAAAGGAAAACCTTTTTTGGTTAAAAAGTAAGGAATATAAAGAGTGGCTTAAGGACAGAAATTACAGGAAAGTAATGTATTGGTGAGTGTTGAAATACTTCTGTCTGTATAAATACAGATTTGAGATATTATTCCTTTTAAATCAGATAAATAATATTATCTGTGTGTTTTTGCAAATTCTTTAGCCATGCGAATTCTTTCACTGGCTGCCGGATGAGTACCCAGATAATGACCTAATCCGGACACCTCTGTGTCCAGGGCACTCAGTGCTTCAATTGCTGTTGCAAATGATTCCGGGTCCAGTCCAATCTGCGGTAGACGCTCAATTGCCCACCGATCAGCATCTGTTTCGTGGGCTCTGGAAAACTTATTTTGCAACAGTGTCATAGCAGCGCCTGTTATATATTCCATTGCCCCTTCCATGTCGCCAAATACAACGGACGTTACCAACCCCATAGAACCTGCTTCAATAATAGTCTGAAGGCCGTGATTTCTTTCAACATGACCGATTTCGTGCAACAAAATAGCGATTAGTGCGTCGTCTTTGTCCTTTAGCAAAGTGATTAAATCATCGGTAACAATGACAATTCCACCGGGTAACGCCATCGCGTTAGCACCAATCGCTTCTGACTGTCTGAAATGGAGTTCATACGATTTTTGATTGAGTTTTAGCTGGGTGAATATTTCATTCCAACGCTCAGTCAATACCCGTTTTCTGTCTTCAGACAGCAGAGACGCTTCAAACAAGTATTCATCTAAAACAAGCAACGTTTGTTCAGAACTGGTTCTCAGCATGTCCTGGGGGATCATAGGTGCGGTTACTTTAGCTAAAGCAGGAATACCACTAGTGACAAGCAGCCAGAGCATTGCAGGCACTATTATGATACTGGCCAGAGCATAACGAGCTTTATGTTCAAGGAAAAATAAACGGTCTTTTTTCCAGGCTGATGCCCATTCATTAAAAGAGACTGAATCATTAATGGTTAATGACCAGTCATCCGTTAAGATAATATCGATGGGGACGCCGGGAGGCACTGAGGTTATCTCAAGGGCTGAAACCAACCATTCTTGCTGAGGCAATACTGGAGAAGCTGCCTCAGCATTTAGAAACTCAATAGAAAAGTTACCCTGATCCAGCAATTGAATCGTGACCGGATACGCGGCAGATTTTCCCGTTTGTTGAATAAATCCTTCTAACATGCCTGACATTCCTTTTTCTCATTAAACTGCACAAAAACAAACGGTAAATCTGCCATTGATACTTAACCCCTGACTCTTTTAAGCAAGTGGACAATTAACCAATAGTCACATCAAAATCAAACATATCTGCAACTTCTTCGCCCATTGATGAGTCTTCACTCAAAATATCCTGTACGACATTATCAACATCCGGAGTTAACGATACATGGGTATTTTCAGCGATATACTGACTTTTACGAATCACCGTCACCGGGTATGCCAAACCTAATGTCGCCATCGTCATTAAGATATTGGTTACTGTGATCCACATATATCCAGGTACTTTGATGTCAGAAACAAAGCGAGCTAACCCAGGTACATGGGTATTTTCGAAAATTTCATTACGAACCAGCACAGCAAATAACGCCTGACTCACGGCGATAGCCACTAAGTACAGGAGGATAGGAATGATGGGCAGTAATACTGAGGTAAGCGTTGGTTCGGTTGGCTCTCCAGCTAACAAAATAACAGACATTAATCCGCCAAGAATCATGAAGATCACACCACTCAATATTGATGCTATATAGAATGGGCTGGCTGATAATTCTGACTGGAACGACTTATTCCCCCACTTAACATTACTGTAAATGAATTGATTAATCATTTTCAGAAAATATGGGAAACCGAAACCCAGGGATAAAATAGTAAGCAGCAAACCCGAACCGTAAACTTTGTACGTCTCGCCAACTGAACCGTTAAAATCAAAACGGACACCCCGATAGCTGGTCATTCGCATAGAAAATCGCAGGCTCATACGAATCAACATTGGCATGAACAACATTAATCCGAGCATAAAAAGTGGTGCTTTCAACGGATAAAAATGGGAAAGTGAAAAGTAGATAACCATCAACACCACAGCGATCATGCGACCTTTTAAGATATTCATGGGTTTGGCAAGATAGCGGAAAGAATGTCCGTCAATCGACAATTTACTGTACAAGTACTGATTATTTCGAACTTTGGCCCAGGCTGAAAAAACGCCCAGTGTGACGATGGTCAGTAACGTGTTAACGATCCATATTTTAAAGTATTCCATTCTCTTTCCTGAGAAGGACAATTCTACCTGCTGAGGTTGGCGATAGGTTAGCTGAGTGTTTTCTTCGGCCTGAGTTGGCGCCGAGTTAACTGGCGAATCTGATTCGCTGTGTTGCTTTGCAGCTATCAGTTGATCCAACTTTGCAGCTAATTCAGGCTGTGCATCACTATCAATAGATTGTCGCGCTTCCAATAAAGCATCTAACTCCATTGTGTCGTAATTTACATCCATCAAACTTTCTCCTTTTCCATGTAAGTGTATTTGCATTCAGGTCTTATTATCCCTGAAATATTTCGATCGTTACTTCAGATCTTTTGGTTGTTGTGATTTTACAATTGGTTCCAGTTCCAGCATCGGTGCTGCATCAAGATTTTCGGCGTCCATCATTGATGCCAGTCGTTGAACAGAAGCCAGCAACATTGATTGCTCCCATTCTTGTAGTTCCGCAAACTTTTGTAAGAAATGTTCCTGAAGAGGTTGTGGGGCATCATACAAGGCTTGTTTACCTGTATCGGTCAAAGACAAGCTGACACGCCGCTTGTCCTGTTGGCTACGGGTACGGGTAACCATGTTTTTTGCTTCAAGGCGATCAAGAATAGATGTGACAGTGGCAGCACTTAAATTAATGTTTTTTGCTACCTGACTGGCCGTAATACCTGTCATACGACCAATTTCTTGTAAGATGATTAATTGAGGTCCAGTAAGGCCCGATTGTTTATTTAATTGTTTCGAATGGATATCGATAGCTCGTATTACTTTACGAAGCGCTACCAATATATCTTCATGTTTTTCCATTCGGTTAACCCCATCAAAATGACCAGGCTGGCAGATTATATAAATACGATATTTTTGCAAGCTAAATTTAGGGTCTGCACGGTTCTATTGATCTAAGTTGCTATAATTTCTTTCAAATTCAATGATGTTAAGCCGAGAGTTGCACGATACAACTCTCGGCTTTTGCTGAATTATTGTGAAACGATGCTTTCGAATGCGCATGAATGGATTTAATGCACTGATGACAATGAAGCTTTCAGCTCACCCAGATGTTCTTTGTATTTTTCAGCAATGCCCATCCCTTTCTTGTTGATAGGCACACGAACTTGTTCTGAGCTGGCTGTCCTCACCGCTCTTTTGTTTTTATGGAATGCCAGGCACCCATCCTCAAAGGGTAAGTTCAGGTAATCCAATAGCGCTCTAACCTGATTTTCTGTGTCTTCCACCAGTGTTTCATAGATCACAGTATGAATCTGATCCGGAAAAACAGTATTCCAGTGATTCATCAAATCAACGTAGTCATTGTAGTAACGCGCAATGTCCGTTAATCCGTAACTAAACTCCTGGCCCTGCGCGAATAATTGGCGGAAGCCACTAAAACAACAGTCCATAGGGTTTCGTCTGACATCAATGATTCTGGCATTAGGTAAGATGGTTTTAATCAAGCCAATATGTCTAAAGTTGTTAGGCATTTTATCGGTGAACAACGGAGCGTCCTGACGGTGTATTTGGGCCAGTTCCAGATACTTCTCACCAAATTTTACTTTTTCGTCGTCAGACAATGTGGACACAATAGCCGGATACTGCCCTTCTTCGCCCAGGTTTTTACGCCCGTCCAGAGTATGTGCAATAGACATGATGCTTTGAAGTTCTAATGTGCCATCAATCTGAGTATGAGACGCGAGAATTTGCTCTACCAGCGTTGAACCAGCTCTTGGCAAACCAACGATAAATATCGGTTCATCGGATAAACAGCCACCAGCTAACTGATCGCGTCGTACTGGTGTATTAAACACAGTTTTCTGTTGTTCAAAGGAACGCTGCATGGCATCGGCATCGTAGTTCAGCTGCCTGGATTTTTCTTCGTTACCCGCTTTATAAAACTCAAATGAGCGACCGTAGTCACTACGTGATTCATACGCTCTTCCCAACGCAAAGTTCAAATGAATCCGATCATCAGGCGTCATTGCAGCGTTGTCTATTAAGCGATGCATTTCATTGATGTCCTGCTCCGTAAATTGCCAGGTTTTCAAGTTTGCCAGACTCCACCAGGCATCACCAAACCCTTCACGAATTGCAGCAGCTTCCCGATAACATGTCACAGCATTTTGTTGTTCACCAATTGCTTTATACGCATGCCCCTGAGCGAGAGATACGTGTTCACTGTCGGATAAATCAGTTTTAACCTGCTCGTAAACATCGATAGCTTGCTGATACTCACCAATTGCTGCCAGCTGATTCGCCCAGGTATTATTAAAACTCGGATTATCCGGTGCTGCTTCTACTAATAGCTTTGCTTGCTGCCACGCTTTTTCATAAAGCTGTTTTTTGTGAAGAACAGAGACATAATCAAATCGTGCGGTGTGATTATCCGGCTCTACCATCAAACAAGATTCCAGGAGAAACTCGGCATCGTCCAGAATAAACAATTCACTGGCAATCATCGCCAGTAATCGCATCGCTTCCGGGTGATGTTTATGCTGCTGTAAGAAAGAACGACATAAAGACTCTGCTTTATAAAGCTTGCCTTCATGCAACATACTGGTTACGGCAATCAGCGGGTCAGGTAACTGCTGAAAATATTGAACCGCATTTTTAACACGATTTAATAACTGCGTATCGTTAGAGTGACCAGCCAGCAACCCCAACTTTTGCCAGCTTGCTAACAATGCAGGATTGTATTTAACCGCCTGAAGATAACTCTCTTTCGCTGCTGAATAGTCCTTAAGTTGAAATTGGTTATGTGCTCTTTCCTGCCAACCACGCCCAAAATCAATATAACGTTGCAGTAAGTCATCTAACGACCGCATAGCTTCATCAAATTGATTCAGGTAGCGATAGCAAACAGCTCGATAAAATAGAAATTGTTTTTCATCCGGACCTGATAAAGCCATATCAAGCGCTTGTTGAAACGCCTTTTGCTTAATAGCGTTTTCTATCTTATTGAGTAATTCGCTTTGTTCATTCATCGTTTTAACGGTACTGAAGGGTTAGTTTTTTTGTAAAAAGGCAGGTTAAACATTCGCTTAACCTGCCTTTCATTAGCTATTCACAGTACTACAGATTTAGTAGTAGCTATATGTAATAGAGAAGCCAATTGTTCTTGGCCGAGCTGTCGATATACGACGTATATCATCCTGATTATTAATAAATAATTCCGGACGACGATCAGTCAAATTGTCGATAAACAGCTTCGCTGTCCATTCGTCTTTTTCTATCGAAATTGATGCATTAGCCATCGTATAACTGCTTTGCAATTCACGTTCTTCTGCCACAATTGAACTGTAAGAGCTATCCGCGTATTGCATACCAACTTGCCAGTTTGCCAGATACTGACCAATCTCAAAGTCGTATCTAAGTCGCAGGTTAGCCTGTACGTCCGGGGTCATTGGCAATGAACTACCTACCGGTGCCATTTCAATAACTTCTGCGTTAACAGCGGTCAGTTCAGTGTCGTTATAAGACATTGCAGCAAATACGGTCAGGTTATCAGTAGCTGTCCATACGGTGTCCAGCTCAACGCCGAAGATCTCAGAATCAGCCGAATTTTCGATAAACGTCAGTATGGATACATTTTCAGGATCAAACCGTGAAACCTGCATGTTATCCCATTCGATGAAATAGATATTACCGTTGAATTTCAGATTCTGATCAAACAGTAAACTCTTCCAACCGAATTCATAGTTGGTGACATCATCCGTCTCATAAGTCACTTTAACCGTAGGGAACGCTGGATTAATTGAATCCAGACCACCACCCCGGTTAAAGCCGCCCGGTCGATAGCCTTCTGAGTAAGTTCCGTAGAACATCACCCGGTCAAACGCCTGATAGCTCAGGTTAAAGCGGGTCAGAATATCATCGCTCTTAAGTGGTTCATCAGTATGACCGCCGGATACATCATAATCTCGGCCAGAATCACCATCTTCGCCCTTTTGAGCAAAGTTTGAGGAACCATAGAAATCCGACTCAATGTCGTAGTAGCGCAGGCCAACTGTACCAGTCAGCTTTTCAGTCATTTTCCAGGAGACTTCACCAAAAAATGCGATTTGCTCTTCGGTACGCGTAATATCATTGAAGAACGCAACACCTGATGGTCTTGTTTCATCATTAATATTTCTGGCATCAGACATCGGTGCATTTGGCACAAAACCCAGCTCTGGCGTCGCCAGATAATAATAATCGTCCTGAGTTTCGATCTCATAATCGTCATAGTACACACCACCAATCACACTCACGGTGTCTGTCAGATCCATCGAAACCCGAAATTCCTGTGTGATTCGTTTATGGTCTTGTTGACCTTTAAATCCTTTAGTTGGGTCCAGACAATGACGCGTGTCTTCATAAGTACATGTGTACCAGGCGATGAATGCACCTGAATTGTTATAGCCGGTGTAATCAATCGACTGATTAACTTCACGATTTAAGAAGGCACCTGTATAAACGACTTCTAAATCATCAAGACGCCCCGTTAATGTCAATGATGTCAGATCAAACTCATCACGAAGTTTGTCCGGGAAGAAACGAGATACTTCCAGATCACCAACTTCCGGGTCGTAGTCAAATACGCCGTCAGCACCTAATTCTTGATGCGAATGTTGAACTAGCAGGTCCCATTCATCATTGATCAGATACTTTGCACCCAGTCGGAAACCTTCATAGAAGCTGTCATTAAAATCTTCTTCTGTCAGATCACCATTATTGGCCGTGTCATAAATCGTACCTTCGGCCAGATTCACTGCAGACATTGGATTTAACGCCGGGTCCAGTGAGAACTCACCGTACACATTGTCAATGTATCCACCACGATCAACATTATAGAACGTTGCTCTGACAGCCAGGTCGTCTGACAACGGAAGATTTACAAAACCTTCTACCGAATTACTGCTTTCACCGTGCTTGGTATCAGATGCCGTCATAGTAAAGCTGGCGCTGACACCATTAAAGTCAGGTTTGTTCGTGATATAACGAATAGTTCCAGCCTGAGAGCTGGCACCAAACAATGTACCCTGTGGCCCCGGTAATACTTCAATACGCTGTAAATCAGTCGCATACACATCCAGGTTTCTACCTGGTGCTGTCACCGGTTGTTCATCAACATACAGCGCTACGTTAGGCATCGTTCCTTGTGCCCCTGATAACATCACAGTGATCGGCTGTATTGCCATACCACGGATGAATACATCAGCCTGGCCCGGACCACGGCTTCCGACCGTGATATTGGGCATATAGCGAACGAAATCGTCGAAGTTGCCAATGTTCTGATCTTTCAGATCTTCAGCCGACATCGCTTGCACTGTTACCGGCGTTTCCTGAATGTTCTGGCTTTTCTTTGTTGCAGTAACTTCAATTATTTCAATACCTTTAGCATCATCAGCCAGTAGCGTGAATGATGAGCCAGTCGTTAATGCACAAAGAATCGCCTTGTTAAGCTTACTTAACTTCATTGTTATTGCCGTTTTTGTTTAGTTAAAAGAATAGTTAGTTACTTCCTAACCACGATTTTGTTGTTTTTTGTGGCGTTGCCACGATTCAGGGAAATCATTATTGAGCGTTTTATAGAGAGAGACGCACATAAGAAGAAGAACAATAGCGAAAGGTAAACCAGTGATAATCGACGCTGTTTGTAATGCGGTTAAACCGCCACCCAGCATCAGTACTCCAGCGACCACGCCCTGAGATGAGGCCCAGAAAACACGCTGGGCTTTAGGCGGATTCATATTCCCGCCGGACGCCAGATAATCAATGACCAGAGATCCTGAGTCAGACGACGTCACGAAGAAGATAACAACCATTAACATGGCGATGACGGCGACAAATTCGCCTAATGGATACGTTTCCAGCAATACATATAAAGAAGTCGCAATGTTTTCATTCACGGCGGAAGCAATGCCCCCATCACCAAACAACTCCTGATGTATCGCTGCGCCACCGAACGTATTAATCCACAAACACGTCACAAGTGTCGGTACACCTAACACGCCAAGAACAAATTCGCGAATTGTACGACCTTTAGAAATGCGAGCGATAAACAATCCAACAAATGGCGACCATGCAATCCACCAGGCCCAGTAGAAAGCTGTCCAGCTACCCTGCCAGTTGTTGTCCGGTTCATAGCTGTTGTTCCATGAAGCCAGAGAAATCATATTACTCACATAGCTGCCAAACTGTTCGACAAAACTCTTGAACAAGAAGAGTGTTGGTCCAATCAATAATACAAATAAGAGTAAGAATACAGCGCCAACCAGATTGATCTGAGACAGGCGCTTTACGCCTTTATCCAGGCCGGAGATCACAGAGAGAGTTGCTATAGAGGTGACAACCACAATGATGAGAATCTTATTGACGGTGTTTTGTTCAATACCAAAGACAAAATCAAGCCCCGCATTAACCTGACTTGCGCCAAAGCCCAGCGAAGTAGCAACACCAAATAACGTTGCAACAATCGCCATAATATCGATCACTTTACCCGGCCAGCGATTAACCCACTTTTCACCTAATAACGGATAAAAAGCCGAACTAATGCTTAGCGGGCGTTTTTTATTGAAGGTTTTGTAGGCAATGGTAAGTCCCACAATGGCATAGACCGACCAGGCGTGAAATCCCCAGTGTAGAAACGTGAGTTCAAACGCTTTGATGGCAGAGGCAGGCGTATTTCCTTCACCAACCGGTGGAC
This sequence comes from Alteromonadaceae bacterium, assembly GCA_965656875.1. Lineage (GTDB taxonomy): Bacteria > Pseudomonadota > Gammaproteobacteria > Enterobacterales > Alteromonadaceae > CBFHMJ01. Next base: position 23,387 of record CBFHMJ010000016.1, on the reverse strand, counting down.
TACTGAAATGAAAAACCGGCTCAGCAACGCCCCAAAACATTAACCCGATACCCATACCCGCAGAAAACAGCATGGCGAACCATGATCCCAGTGAATAATCAGGTTTTGCGTATCGTCCACCCAGGCGAATTTTGCCAAAACGACCAATAGCAAGAAATAAAGCAAAAAAGAGGAAGATCTGTACAGAGAGATTTAAGAACCAACCAAAATAGCGAGTGATGTCTTGTTTAATGTCTGAAAACAGCTCTTCAGCGACATCGACGTTAACCAGTGTAAAAATAATAAACGCACTGATAACGCTTACCGCCCCCCAAAAGATAAATTTATTGATTTCCCAGGGACTTCTTTTTATTGCAAAAAAGTTCATTTACTCGCTCTGCTTAATGAAAACAGCGCGTAATCTTACAGATCTAATATTTAGATATCAAAACATTTTTAGGTTAAGTAAAATTCTGTAAACTTACATATTATCTTATTTATCAGTATCTTAATCTATTTTTTCAGCCATTGATCGACGTAAAATTCACTAAATACGTTCAATTAAACTTATTAGACATCAAAGCTTTTTACCTTTTAGCCGCACAAATAAACACCACCAGCAGTTTGATTTCCTAATAAATGCTTTTCGTGACAGGTTAAATGACAGCAAAATTACCGTTTAACAGCTAGACTGATACCTACAACAACAGTACTTTTCATTCATAACCCGAATGGAGCAATTGTATACAGTTCGACTGCCTGCGCTTTATTCGAGTTTCTTCAATAAAATCAATTTAGATGGTGACAACGTAATTTAGTTATTTAAACTACAGAAATCCCGCAGGTCAGGTTGTTTGACCAGCACGATATCGGTTTAATACTGAGGAAAATCATGTCGACATTAACATGCTTTAATGCAATAGATATTCGCGGCGAGATTGGAAAAAATCTCGATGACGACATAGCCGAACGTATTGGTAAAGCATTTGCAACGTATCTTAAACCTGCATCCGTAGTTATAGGCGGTGACAACAGACTCTCAACACCAGCGATTAAAGCTGCAGTTATTAAAGGCTTGCAAGATCAAGGGGTCAACGTCATCAATATTGGCCTGTGCGGAACCGAAGAAATCTATTTTGCTACCGAATTTTTAGGTGTGGATGGCGGTATTATGATCACCGCCAGCCATAACCCGGTAAGTTTTAATGGCATGAAAATGGTATCGAGCGGCGCAAAACCTGTCAGTCAGACATCCGGTTTAAAAGATATTCAACGACTCGCCGAACAAAACGCATTTAATTCAGCAAAAACCCCAGGAAAACTGAATAGCCTCAGCGTTATCGATGATTACATCAATAAACTGATGAGCTTTCCCAGCCATATTTCGTTTCGTCAGGCTCGCCCGGTAAAATTAGTCGTCAATGCCGGCAACGGAGCGGCAGGACACGTTATCGATGCACTGGAAAAACGCTTCAAATCCTCTCAGATCCCAATATCTTTCATCAAAATCAACCATGAACCTGATGGTACTTTTCCACATGGTGTTCCAAATCCCCTGTTACCCGAAAACCGCGAAATAACGGCTAAAGCGGTAATAAAGCATAAAGCTGACTTAGGGGTTGCATGGGATGGTGACTTCGACCGATGCTTTCTGTTTGATGAAACCGGGGCATTCATTGAAGGTTATTATATTGTCGGGTTGCTGGCTGAATTTTTCCTGACTCGCCACCCGGGAGAAACCATCATTCATGATCCGCGCTTGTGGTGGAACACTCAGTTTATTGCTGATGCAGCCGGTGGTATGTCTGTTCAGTGCCGTACCGGTCACACCTGGATAAAGCAGTCGATGCGTGATTATAACGCTGTTTACGGCGGAGAAATGAGCGCACACCACTATTTCAGGGACTTTTACTATTGCGACAGCGGGATGATTCCCTGGATGTTGGTTTTAGAATTAATGCTGGATACTGAGCATCCGTTGTCAAAGCTGGTGAATAAACGCATGGCTCAATTTCCCGCATCTGGTGAAATCAATCGAAAAGTCGCTAATCCCGAAAAACTACTGGCATCAATAAAACATTTCTTCCTTAAAAAAGACGATTTCCTGGTACTTGATGAAACCGACGGTCTGTCTCTTTCTTTCAGTAACTGGCGTTTTAACCTTCGTAAATCTAATACCGAGCCACTGGTCCGGCTTAATGTAGAAAGCAGAGATGATAAAGCGCTGATGAAAGAAAAAACACACATGCTACTGACGATGATCGATAGAGCGGGCGCAGCCTGACGTTCTCCACAAACACACCAGTAATCAATTACCGTTCAGGCGTCGTTGACGGTAACGACGTCATCCTTGCCACTTGATCAAGCCATTTAATGTTAAACGGCCACTCGTTGGATCTGACGCCATTTCGTCAGGATAAAAGCGTTTGGGTAAATCCCCTGCATGAAACACATTAGCCGGGTAAACAATTGCCCGATTGAACGCTAACGGTACTTGCAATGTTCTCTCGAAGGTCTCATCTGAACCATTCATATAGCGTGGCCGGGTATGAAGATTCAACGCCATCGCTTCCTGTTTAATCAATTTAAAGCACTGCTTAGCATCACTTGCGTTCACCTGCATCGTATTCGTTGCTTTATGACGATAGAATGATGTCCCGGCCCACATATCGCCATCACACAAATACCACACCACCGCCAACACGTTTTCCTCGACGGTATCGATATGCGGCATCATCTGAATTGGTTTTAGTGTGGTAAATGGCTGGTTAGCCAGACTCAGCAATGCTTGCAAAACCGATAACGGTGGACTGGTCGAACGGTCAACGGTTTGTTGCGTTGATTCAATACCGTATGGTGAAAAATACTTATCACTCAGATAACGGGATGAGGAGCCTGAAAACGGTTGTTTCTCTACCCTTTCCGTTTCTTTTACCGGTGTATTATGGCGTTGCGGCCTTGTCACAGTTCTTTCGATTGCATCAAGATGTGGGCTGATGAGTTTTTGCAGAAAACCCGGTTTTACACTGTATTGAACACCAGGGTAGTAACTACCGCCTGAAACCGCAAAGTCATCTTTATGTTCGCTGGCCAGCTCAACCATCGCCCTTGCCTGGGGTAAAGGTGCAAAATCATCAATGATTAGCACCGGAACCTCATTAACAGACGTTGTCATCAGAAACTCTGCTGTTTTTCAGATCGATCAACCGATAAAGATGCGCTTGTGAAAGGATCATAGCTTCAATGACATTGACAAAACCCTGACGGAACAGGCTATGCAGTGCTTGAGCATCCAACGCCTGCCACTGAGGCTCTTTGATCGTATACAAGCCATTCACAGAAACCGACGATCCATCAATAAACTCAATATCCAGTTGTAGTGATTCGATTAAGTCCAGTTCAAGCAAGGTAGTAATGAATTGTCTGGTTTTACTTTCTCCTTTATAAATCGTAGCCAGATGTTGTTTCGCACTTGTTAGAACTTCACCGTCTGAACCATCATTGTTAAACAATGGTTGAATCTGAGGCAAAGAATCGGCGTTATTGTAGTCTTTTATCAGTGCCGGGCTATCTTCATCAATCGTCATCACGAGCCTGGGTAACACACTGTTTTCCTGCTCACTAACCGGACTCACAAAAAATGGCTGTCGCTGAACCTGTAACGGAATATACAAGCTGTTCCATGCTTCCTGCTCAAAAAACAGATTCTCTCCCTCGCTAAATCCAGTAAGTGCAGACAACATAAATTCGCCGGTATCCTGTCTTTTGGTAATGACGACTGGGTAATCAATGATTAACTGCCGGATTTCATCAATTACGACTGGGATCAGATTCAACGCCTTTCCATGTTGAACGATTTTATTTGTATCCAGATACCAGTAATGGTGAGCACTGGGATGTAGTTCAACGATTGTAGCCATATGTGTTTCCGTTGTATTACTAAGGGGTCTGTAAACCCTGGTTATAGACAAAGCCTGTTAACATTTAGATTTTTCGTCCTTGCTTGTCATAGCTTCAGATACGACCAAATCCATGAGCAAGAACTTTATTAATTAACTCCCGATTACCCGGTAGCCGGGCAAGCGCCTGCCGAACCAGTTGTTGATTGTGATTAAGATATTGCTCTGCTTCTATCCGCAGACTGTCCTGCCGCGATCGCCATGAAAATTCAGTATGGAACCCCATACCATATAAGACATATTGATAGCTGGCTGCCGGGAATACTTCGTTATTACTGGTGAAATCCAGATTTGCCGGTGCTCGATACTGCCAAAGTTCCAGTAATTCTTTTAGCGAATCCGGCCAGGTAGATTTAATTTGATGGTCCAGCCAGAACGCGGAATCTGCTCGCTGACTAAGACAATAGTGAAGTTTGAGGAAATCAATAATTCTTGCCCAACGATAAGCACTGGTATCGTTAAAACGCTGCGCAGTTGAAGGGATTTGATCAAAGGTTACCGGTAGCTGTTCCGCAATAAACGTCGCCGCCAGTTCAACCATAACCAGTGAAGACGCTTCCAGTGGCTCAATAAATCCTGCCGACAGCCCCACCGCTATACAATTTTTCACCCAGGGTGTTTTACGGTAGCTATTCGCCAGTTTAAGCGTTCTGACAGAACTCAGTGAATAGTCATCGCCTTGTTGCGCCAGATATTGATCAAACTGATTAACCGCCTGCTCTTCACTGGTGTACTGACTCGACCAGACGTAACCAACACCTCTGCGGTTTTGTAATCCAATATCCCATACCCAGCCCGCAGGTAATGCACTACCAATGGTTTGTGATGCTATTTCTGTTTGTCCGTCACTGTATGGAACCTGAATAACGGTAGCTCTGTCCCCGAACAGCACATCGCTGCAACTGGTTTGCTTCGAATTCAGATGCTTTCCAATCAATAACGCTTTCGAACCTGTACAATCGACAAATAGATCGCCTGAAAGCTGACGACCACCATCAATCACCAGCCCATTGATAAAACCAGCAGCATTGAATTCAACATCCAACACATTTGCATATAAGTGTTTTACCCCCAGGCGTTCGACACAATGTTTTTGCAGTAATCTGGCAAAATTCCCGGCATCCAGGTGATAAGCATAATTCGCTATGCCTTCAAACTCCGGTGTCTGCAACGTTTTTGGCGCACGATGTTGCTCGCAAAGACTTTGCTGGAAACACACGGATGAAGAAAAATCCTTACCTGTTGATTGCCAGTAAGGCGTTAAATCACTTTTACCAAAGCCAACAGGCAACACCAGCGGATGATAATAGAAATCTTCCGGCCTACCCGTTTTCCAGCCAGCGAATTTCGCACCTTGTTTGAATGTTGCCTGACATTCTCGAATGAATTCAGTTTCACTGATACCCAATGCAGCCAGTGTGCTACGCATCGTTGGCCATGTCCCTTCGCCAACGCCAACAATTGGAACATCCGGAGATTCAACCAGAATCACTTCAAGGTCCGGGTTTCGTTTCACTTGATGATAAGCGGCAATACGACCAGCTGTTAACCAGCCAGCCGTACCACCACCAACAACGACCAGTTTCTCTATTCGTTTCATGATCCGACCTAAAATGAGCCTCGGAACCCAAACGAAATACGGCGACCACTGTCTTCAATCAGCAACAAGTGATTGCTGAATCTGCCACGCTTATGGACATATTCTTCCGTCAGATTAATGCCCTCAATGAATGCCGTCAGATTCTCATTAATATCGTAACTGGCACTCATATCCCATTGGTGATATGACTCCACCAGCGTAGGACCATCACCCTGAACCTGAGTTAATGACTGAACAAATTCATCTCGCCAGTTGTAAGCAATTCGGATCTGGAAATCATCTTGCTCATAAAAGCCCACAAAGTTGGCCGAGTCACTTAGCCCCGTCAACGCAAAGACCTGATTGATATCATGAGGATTAAGCTCAGCATCACTATCGACAAATGTTGCATTCGCCATGATGCCAAAGCCGGTTTCACAGAATGTATGCTGACCGGCAATTTCCCAGCCATCAACCCGAGCAGCTTCGCCGTTGTTTGGCAAGGTATTGGTAAACACAGCAGTCTCATCATTGCTGTCCGGTTCACCGGTATTTGAGCCAGTGGATGGGTCGGTTAAATCTGACCCATCTGCCAGTTGGAATAATTTGTCCTGTTGTGAATTAACAATAAAATTATCAACGTTTTTCACAAAATAACCGGCTGCAATATAACTGGCTTCGTCGTAATACCACTCCACCGATAAATCGAGATTTTCCGACATGAACGGCTGCAACATCGGATTACCAGAGGTGGATGTCAAATCACCACCTTGGCGGGTTGTGGTAATGACAGTGACTGGAGACATGCTTTCCAGGGTTGGACGAGTAATTGTTTTTGAAATAGCAGCACGGGCGATGAAATCATCCGTTACTTCAAGTTTCATGCTGAAGGTAGGTAATACAGCGGTGTAATTGTTTTTAAATTCCACATCCGTCGGATCACCAAACTGCGCCAACATTTCGGTTTCATCCAGAATTGTCAGGTTAATCACTGGTGCGTCGGTACCCTGAACTTTTGTTCGTGTTCGCTCATAGCGAACACCAGCCGTACCGCTCCACATCATTTCGCCCAGTTCTTTTTCAAAATCACCGGCGATGTAAAACGCCAGCGTTTCCTCACGAACAGAAAACGACTTATTACGCTTCACGGCATCAAAACTGATCGACTGACCTGTTGATTGCTGATAATAGTCTTCGAGGTATTTGAAATGCTGTTCGCCATTATGAGCCAGCCATTGAGTCGGCATTCGACCACTGCCGGATACGTCACTTAAAAAGCTGCCACCCGCATCAAAAATCCACTGACTATCGACCGGAATCGGCGGTAAATCTGGATAACCGCAGTACGTACAGTGAATACCAACACCTTCATTATCCCAGCGGTCTAATGATTTGGTTTCAGTCGAAAACTGAGAGCCAAAGTTTATCTTCAGCAAGCCATCATCATTTAACGTATCCCAGGCGCCATCAAATCGATATTGCTCAACATCATCATCAACGGCCCAGCCACGACGCAACATCACATGGGCTCGACTGTTTGCCGGGTCAAGGTGATTACTAACACCATCCGGCGTTACACCCGGCTGATAAGCTACGTTATCAATCTCCTGTTGACCACTGTAGATGTCAGGACTTGCCAGATTGAACAAGCTGGCTACCGGTAGAGTATTATCATCAACCTGGAACCTGACCCGGTTGGCATAACCTATCAATGATAATTGATTGCCCCGGCCATTATTCGCATCCCGGTTTGCTGAAGAGCGACTCAAATCCAACGCCAGTTTAAGTTGGTCATTAGCTTGCCAGTCAACATTCAAACCGTAAGACAAGGTATCGGTTATCCGATCAAATTTCTTGCTGTGCATGTCGGTTGCAAGGCCGACTTCCTGATACAAGTCAACGACCGTCCCATTCTCATCAACCGTCGGGCGAACAATATTTCCGGCATCATCAATGCCCTGAATATTAGGTGCGGTAAACCAGTGGCCGTAAGAGGTTGCGTCAGACTTAACATCAAAATCTGAATACAAGGCATCCGCTGTGATCACCAGATCATCCATCGGTGCGTACTGCAACACCAGATTGCCATTAACCCGGGTCCGTTCTTCAAACGTGACTTTATGGTCGTAGTTTCTAGGGGAAAATACATTGCCGGTATAATCATCACCAGACTGAGTTTGAGGGTTCGGAACACCGACATTTTCCAGCCAGCCGTCCATTTGCGCCTGATCTAAGCGTGTTTTACGCTCCTGGAATGATCCTGCCAGTAACACACCAAACGTGTCGTTATCAAAGGTATTACTGATTAATCCGGAAATCTGAGGTGATGTATCGTCCCGATTATCATCATAAACCCCCTTGACACTTCCGGCGACTTTGAACCCACCCAGACTGAACGGTCTGGCGGTATTCACATTGATGGTTGAACCAATACCGCCTGATTGCATACCAGCAACCGATGTTTTGTAAACATCCAGGCTGGTGACCAGTTCGGATGCCAGCGTATCGAAGCTGAATGCTCGACTTTGGTTTTCAGAGGCGATCTGACGTCCATTAACCAGGACTGTATTAAATTGTGGACCAAATCCACGTACTGTGATGAGCTGACCTTCACCACCACTTCGGTCAATTGAAACACCGGAGATTCGCTGTAGCGACTCAGCGACATTTGTATCAGGGAACTTACCAATTTCTTCGGCAGAAATAGCATCAACAACGCCCGGGGCTTCGCGTTTAACATCCATTGATCGGGCCATACTGCCACGGATCCCACGCACTTCAATGACTTCAACTTTGTCTTCATCGGCTGCCAATGCGGAGTAAGAAACAGGAAGGTTAATCGCGGCCACCAGTGCCAGCGTAATTCGGTTGGGCTTGAAACGTATCATCGTTATTATTATCCGGCTGTTCCAGTTAGAAAATTTATAGTGAACATTGATTCAGAGAATCAAACAGCCCTCACAACACAGAAGCAGGCGTCAAAACCGGATTAAGGTACATGCACCATATTGATTTCGCCACGCCATGAATACGTATTCATTATGGGTATTTTTCTGGTTTTTCCAACATCAATATGAAACCGCTTACATTTCATCCAGGAGAAAATCCAGGCCGTTTATAATCCAACACCTGATATCCATAAATGTTCTTGCTACAATCCGCTAACTTTAACGCCAGGTATTATTACGCTAATTCAGAAACATACAGATTGTTCCCACCACGATTCAGTAAGAACTCGACCCTGAATCATGGCGACAGGGAGTTAACAAGGAGATTACCATGCCAGTAAATAGCTACACATATTTGGGAACTGCCGATGATGTTGTTGAGCGTTATCCCTGGGATGTGGACATAGATCTTAAATACTTCAACAATATGTTGATTAGAAAAGCCTTACTGGGTGAAAAGATCATCATCAATGATGGTTATCTGTTAAATCTGAAAGCTGCTCGCTATGCCCTGCTCAATCCAGATAAGTCGCCGTTAAAAGCACTGATTGAAGCCAACTTTGTGCGGATACTGTCTCGCGATCAGTCTCTGGTAAAAATGCCGGACCATATGGCAAAACAAGGCGTTGACAGTTTTAAAAACCTGGTGCGTAGCAATGAATGGACAAGCCTGAAATCAATGCTGACAAGTTGGGAGCCCAAACTACATCAAGGTGAAAACTTCCTCAATTGGCCGAAGAAACATATCAGTCACGGCTTTGATCAAATGATTATGAGACTCCACCAGCAACCGGTGGAAAACCTGGGCTTTACCCATGTCACCCAGGACGAATTAAGTCAGGTATTTGATGCCTACATCGCAAAAAATACTGTCGATAAAGAAGCAACCAGAACTCGCTGGGAACATGCAGTATTGGAAACAGTAGGCAATAACGACAATGGTCGTCAAAAGGTCAATGAGTTGATGAATGTCGCTTGTGAGGCTTACCACTTTAATTTTGGGGTCTGTTTATCAAACTTCGCCCCATTGGAAAACAGTTCAATCTTAGTCGAAACGCGATACAGTCACGCGTTTGATGAACTCATGCAGCTCGATCACCCACCTGAGCATGCCATGATGGATATTCCTACGCTGGAAATTCCGAAAAATCTGCCGGTTAATCGACCTGATTTGTGGAAACAAATAGTTGATCCATACAGTGAACATGCCGACAAACTCAACAACTATAAAATGAGCTTAGAGCAGTTCTTTGCTGGTCAGGCCAATACGGACGCCGTTAAACAAAGCGCTGAAGCTTATTCTAAAGCGCTGTCTGCCCATTTCGGTCAGTCAAAGAATCTTTCCGGTATCACCCAAAAAGTATTAGGCGTCGGATTTCTCGGGCTGGGAACATTAGGCGGCGCAGGTCTGGCGTCTATTTTGTGGATGTCAGAAAACCTGTTGGTTCCGACGGTATTACGCCTGTTTAATATCAAGGATAAAACGTTTTTCCAGAATAAAGACGATATGCCAATGGCTGACTGCCGCAACAAGCCGATGGTGACATCCGTTGCACTGGACCCACAACAAGCTAAAAAGCTGGAAAAAGATATACCTGACTTTTCTTAAGCGCTTACTGCTCCAATTTTTCCATTTTAATTACAGGTCAGGCATTATTTTTATCAATAGACGCTTGACCTGTATATTAAAACAGTATTATTCTTCGCTGTCTTAACCATAGCAACTCTCCCTGCATTATTGCTGCTATCGATTTAAACCAATCGAACATCGGAGAATATACATGTCTGTTAACGCTATTCCTGAAGGATTCCATTCGCTAACGCCCTACCTGATTATTAAAGATGCCGCTAAGGCCATCGATTTTTACAAACGAGCATTTGGCGCTGAAGAAGGGCTAAAACTTGAAGGGCCTGGCGGTATGATAGCCCACGCAGAACTGAAAGTTGGCAACTCACACCTGATGATGACTGAAGAAAATGCTGAGTGTGAATTCCGTGGTCCGGCGACACTGGGCGGCACAACCGTCAGCCTTTGTCTGTATGTGGAAGATGTTGATCAGGTATTTGCTAATGCGATTGCAGAAGGAGCGACAGAAATGCGCCCTGTTATGGATCAGTTCTACGGTGATCGGGCAGGTACTTTACAAGACCCGTTTGGCCATGTCTGGACAGTAGCAACACATAAAGAAGATCTGACAACAGAAGAAATTAACCAGCGAATGGTTGAATTTATGAGCAACGAGCAAGAGTAACGGCTGTTTGAAATAAGCTCATACAGATACCAAAACTCCAACCCGATGATATACTCTGACAACATTTTTATGCACCACACACTAAAGGCATGTTTTTAAAGGAAGTTAGTGTAATGGAAATCGGGTTCGTCCATCACCTTGTTCAAAGAAATACACTTCATACACAAAGAACATCATACGTCGATTATTTCACTGACAAATATCCAAAAGTAGCAGCAATCATTGATGCCATCATGAATGTATTCGTTGTACTTTCCGCCATTCCGCTTTTTGGCCTGGTGTTCAGTTTCTTCCCCTTTGTATATGGGCTTGTAACTAAACAACGTCGATTAGTCACCTGGTCATTCGGCTTTTTTATCTTTAACAGTCTGATCGTCACACTATTTTATTTAGCCCTGTCTTCGAATGATCCGTTTACTGATGATTTATCCATTCCGGAAGATATCGAGATCGAAAAACCGTTGACGCTCAATCACGCCGAAGGCATCGCCATTGACTGGGCAACCATAAACCTTCCTATACCGGATTCTATGAGCTGGGATATCGCCTACTGGGGCGGTGAACCGGGGATTTACGATTATGTACTATGGTATCAGCCACAAACCTGCGGTGAGTTATACGTTAAAGCTTTTGAAATAACTAAAGGCACACCACTGTCCGCAAAAGCCATTCGACAAAAAACGACAACACCAGTGTGTAAAACGAATGAATCAGAGCGTGTTAACCTATGCTAATGAAATTTTGTTCGATTTCAATGGCGTTCAGGCAAGGCGCACGGCAGCAGGTTTAGTCATCTAAATCAATGACGTGAAACGTAGTATGAACGCCATTGAAACGAATCCATTCTGTTATTAAATCATTGCATGGACAGCGCTTGTCGCACGTTTCTACGGCGTTTCAGCCTGCTTATGTAGAATAACTACACGACGCAACCTGAAGCCTTGTATAAACATGCGACAAACTGCTGCAAAATTCATTGGCAAAGGTCAACACGCTCTTACTCTTCCACAAACGATTCACTCTGTACGAAGGTGACTGGGGCCACCCCTATGCTGCCAGAATCGAGCTATGGTTTAGCCCGGATTCCGCAGAGCCCGATTATCGGATCGCATCAAAAAATTATGTGGTCGAAGGCTGGATGCGTTAATACAGTATGTACATCCCAGTATGAAAACCATTGATGCTAAATCAGCGGTTAACCAAACTACACGACGTAACACAACCTGAAGCCTTGAATAAACATGCGACAAACTGCTGCAACATTCATTGGCAAAGGTCAACACGCTCTCGCTCTTCCACAAACGATTCACGCTGTACGAAGGTGACTGGGGCTACCCCTATGCTGCCAGAATCGAGCTATGGTTTAGCCCGGATTCCACAGAGCCCGATTATCGGATCGCATCAAAAAATTATGTGGTCGAAGGCTAGATGCGTTAATCCAGTTCCGGTGTCTGATAACCCGTCATTTCTAAAAAACCGCTGCCCTGATGAGAACCGGATACATCAACCATACCTTCAAAATATTCAATACCAAATTTCATCACCTGTTCCTTGTTAATAGTTTTCACACGTAAATCAATTTGATGATCGGGTATCGTTAACTGGAATTGCTGCGGATATAAATCGGTGCGTTGCCCAATCTCTGCTAACTGAATGTCACTGTCCAACAATGGCTGTTGGCGTCCATCTCGCCACATCAACATACCAGACAACATAGGCGAAGTATCTGACCGTAATTGATAAACCATTAATGCTAAATCATCCGTTAACCGCAATGAAAACCAGTCCCATCCCTGTTGTTCTGGCGCGAGTAACTGAGAGCCCCATTCCCGATCAAACCAGGCGTGTCCCGTTACGGTTTGCCACTTTCCATCGAGCTGCACTTGTCCAGACACTTCAATGAACGGCTGTGAGTAATAATGAGATGCGATCGGTTTAGTTGGATGTTTCGCACTATAGCCCGCATCTCCCTGAAGAAAATACTGATTGTTTGCTCCATGGGTTAATTGAAGTCGCGCCGCCCAGTCATTATCACCAATCGACAGCGTTGCAGGCAGAAGATCAGCCGTTTCTCCGGTCCATTTCCAGTCAGTGATGGATGCAATGAATGGATCAGCGGTGACAGATGCGGTCTGAAGTTCAGAGCGGCCTTCTCGAAATGCTGAATAATGGCTGTCGATATCGGCCAGTGCGCTGTGGGCAAAATACCAGGATTCAAAGGCAGGATTGGGCTGACCTGTCGAGTCAATGTGATGCCGATTAACAACGCCCGTTCTGAACAAAGTCCATTGTAACGCCAGTGTTCGTCCTGTTTCAGACGTTAAATTAGCCGTTAGATACCACCATTCATGGCGAAAATCCGGCTTAATTTGATGATCACGAGGCCAGTTTATGACTCTTCCCCGTTCAGGCAATGTGAAAGCTGGATCAACTTTTGATAACTGATGCAACGGAGACAAATTGCGAACTTCAGATTTTGTTGTTTGAGTGTCTACGTGATCAGATTCATCAGCGAACCAGTAAATTGCACCAGCGGTAAGGGAAATAACTATCAAGGCGAGAAAGGTCGATGAAAACCGGGCAGTCATTTTGCATCCAACATATTGAAAAATATGATTTTAGCAGAGAAGTAATCAACCATCATCCCTGCGCCATAAAAAACGGGGAGCTATCCGTTATGGGGCTCCCCGTCACATGCAATCAGTTAATTGTACACTCAGGTCATTTATTCATCTTCAGGTAACAAGTTAGACTCGGCAAAGTCCTGAGTAATATCATCCAAAGATTCAGGCTCTGGACTGTTCAGTAACTCCTTCTCTTTTACCGTTTGTTTCCATAAGAAGTTAGTCATTGCTTTACGACTTTTACCCGATTGTCGATTATATTTCTTAATACTTTCCTGAATTGCATTAACACCCGCAAGTCTCGATGTAATGTTTGCAATATCAATACTGTGATATTCAATAATGGCAAGGTCAACATCCTTGATTGATTTTCTTTCATTTTCAGAAAACAAACCTTTTGTTGTAGAAAACTGAATCCATTCTCTATTTTTCATGATATAGCTAAGTTTGTCGCCTGAACGTTGTTTTTTAAAGCGTTTTGAATCTTCAACGTGTTTGTTGAACACGCTCTCTTCTTTAGCTCGAACTCTAACCATTGCCAGTAATTGCTGCTGCTCGACTTCATGATAGCCCCAGACCGGATCAAGTATTTCCGATACCAGTCTGAATGTCGCTTTATTCGATATTTTCTTATCTGAATCTATCGTCGCCAGTGCTTCTTTTGGCGATAGTGGTTCAAGGAAATTCTCAGGCGTTTTAACTTCTGATCGTAAAGCCCCACCCAGAGTTTTCGCCTCTCCATCTTTGTTAGGTTTTTCCATGATCAGTTTAAATTTCCCTTTATCATCCGTTGTCACTTTACCTTTTACATCTGCCATCCCAAGTTCCCAGGTCTTGAGATTGTATTTATACAGTTCCTTGGTTTCTGTAATAAATGTTTTTAAATCCACTTTAAATGCCACACCCGCGCTGAGCCCTGCGGCAAAGTCGAAATTCAGTTCAGGTTTATATTGTTCGCTATCCCCTTCTTTTTCACCGACTGAACCATCTTCTTTAACGCCTAAACGGAAATTGCCATCAATATTTCCCTTAGCACTGAAGCCCGCAGATGCTTCAAGGTATGCGCGTAACGCCGCAATCCAGTCCGCACCGATTTTAACTCCGCCTTGTAGATACGCTTCGAGGCTGGCATTTACGCCACCATTCAAGCTCCCCTGATAGGCATATTTGGCTTTTGGATCAGCTGGTTTATTTAACTTAGCGGTAATTGTTGCTGTTATGCCACCCCGTAATCCAGTATCGACAAATAACATTAGCGGTGTAGGGTGAATTGGTAACGAAATGCCGAAACCCGGCCAGAATTTTTGCGAAGGCGGCAGCGTTACCTGGCCGCTAACCTGAGCACTCTTGTCTTCCGGATTTATCGCACCTTTTAACATACCGCCAAACAGACTGACGGATATAGCAGGCATGATGAGTTTCGTTTCGTAACTGCCAACTTTGAATCCTTTACCTTTCGCGTAGCTGATATCATTAGCAGTAACTTTCACCGCGCCGCTAAACGCTTTTAGTTTTTGTAAAAGTTCACCAGAATTACTGGCCTCAATGTCCTCGACCTCACCTATTGCGGCTTTATCATTCGTTGCCAGTACCATACTTGCTGTTTTCACACCGAGGCTACGATGATCAAACGTTGCATTGTTTGCCAGGAAACTTAATGGCCCGACGCCAAAGGAAAATGAGGTTAAATCGCCTTTTAAGCTGCTAATGTCACCAAATGTCAGGCGTAACAATTTAAGATTTGCCGAGCCTGAAATCGGCCCTGCATTAACATCCAGTGCGACATTATTCAGTTCACCCGTGACTTTCTTGTCTTTCCATCCGACCATCAAAGCGCCGTTGACTTCCAGCCAATCGATGGGCTTCCATTCTTTAACGTTTACGCCACCTTTGATCTCTTTCAAACCGGTATTATCGATATCAAGAATCGACAGTACCGCCGTAAAGTTGTTCACAGGCTCTGGCAATGGGTAACGCATATTTGTCATTTTGAAGGATTTTTTCTCTTTATCGAGGTATGCGCCATCCATCGTCAGTTCACCGATGCTGGCATTAATGACCTTCAACGATTCAAACGAACCATCGGCTTTTGTTTTAACATGTACCGTGCCGCGACCTTTCGTTTCAGTCAGTTCGGGCAATGCCATAGTTAAGTCTTCAGCGACAAACGTAAATCCGGTCGGGTCCCAGCTGCCAGAAACCTTCTCGGCGCTTAAGTAATTGTTAAAATTGAGGGTTTTAATATGAGCGGAGAAGACTTTTAGCCCTTCGTTACCTACGATTAATCGGTCAAGGTATACACCTTTTGTCGAAACAAGATTGAACAGATTGAAATCCGGGACAATTTTCTTACCTTCAGCACCTCCGTTGTAATCGACCATGAAATTTCTGTCCCAGTCGAGTCGAACTTCTGCAGTATTATCGCCGTCACCAATTGAGATGGTTTTACCAAACAAGCTCATGCTGGCTGAAAATTGCGTGCTTAACCCGGCTTTTTTCGTTACACCCAGTTTCTTGTCTTCGGATTCAGTTTGAATGCCAAATTTATGAACATTCATGGTTAACGGTCCGGCTTTTAAGCCTTTCACGGGTGGTGGTGCAACCTGACCTTCTCCCTCGCCATCTCCATCGCCTTCATCACTGGATGCGCTTCCACCAAATAACCAGGTTAATTTTTCCCATAAATAGTCTTTGGTCTGTCTGAATAATTCAGTCGCAGGGTTTTCACTTAACAACCCTTGCGCCAACGACGTTACTTTTTGCACACCAGACACAAACGTCGTGCCATCAGCCGCCAAAATACTCTCAATCACCCAAAACCCAGAATAAGAAGGCTGAGAACCAACAACTTTTTCATACACCCAGGAAATGAATCGTCTGACATAGTTCAATACCACGCCAATCAAATACTTAATGGCTGCTCTCGCCTCTTCAGACAAACCGGTATAGGCCTTGATTACGCCACCAATCGCTTTTAACCAGCCAATATAAGGCACCGCAAAAGTCATAATTTTATCCTTTGCCCAGTCAACACCGGACTTTAGCAAAGGATCGAGACGAAGAATCGGAATGATCACATTCTGCATCAACTGATCAAACACCTCTTTTTTCAGGGCGTTTTTACCCAGCTCATAAATCAGCTGCGTACCCAGTCCAGCATTCGGGAAGAATTTTGTGAGAAGATTTTCTGTTTCCCCACCTCGTTGGATCACATGACTGTCTGACATCAGCTGAACCGTGTCGTTAATACCCTCACGGGAAACATCGGCAAGGTTGCTCCCGGACACCTCAAAGCTTGGTGCTAACATTGGTTGTCGTAATGGCTGAATAACAGCGTTTCGGCTCGCTGAAGGCACACTGGCAAACGTATTGAAAGGGATCACGGCACCACGCTGTGCCGTCGTCATGCCAGCACTGGTTATTGATGATGAAGAAAATGACTTAGTTTGCAGGGACTTCGTCTGAGCCGTTCGGGGTTCAACATCCTGCGCGGGTTTAGCTTTTTTGTCAGTTTGACTGGATTGTGGAATGGATTCTGCGTACATAAAAACACCTGATTCGTTATGTAATACACAATGCGCCGACCCTAAAACCGTTACAGGTTCAGATTCAGACGCACAGCATTAACCCGGTTAATGTGTGTCCGGAAATCCGATGTACATTGGGGAGAAACAGACATGCCTCATCAGTCAGCACTGAACCACGTGCATTTCAGGCAATATTGTTTAATCGGTGAAGAACAAAGGCATCCGGACCTGCTAACTATGACGCGAGGTCCGGAATTTTGTGAGTGTCAGACAGTGCGACGGACGCGGCTAACCGCTCGGAGTGGCAACCACAGGGCAGGAATTAACGTCAGTAATCCAATAATACTTCCTTCCAACAGGGTTCTTTCATTCATGATAAGCGGCATAGACCAGCCAAAACTGGCCGGTAGCGCTTTACTTACCAAGGCATCAGCCAGTAATACAGACACCGGCCACGCGAGAATAATCGCCCCCAGTGCAATCACAATCCATTGCAGTAAAAGATGATTAAACAAACCACGTTTACTGTATCCCAGTGCAATCAACACTTTCAGCGTTTTAATCCTGGCAAGCTCCAGATTTCTCGCTGACAGAAACAAACCAAAGCAAGCCAGCGCCAGCAGTAAGACTGCGATAGTCCGGGTCAGAATAAATGTTTGGGAAAAGATATCCAGCGCAAGCTGTTTTATGGCTTGTGGATCGTAAATCCAGCCATCATCCAGCCCCGCTTGCTCCGCCAATTGTGATGTTAACAGGCTCGCGACCTGCTGTGCATCGTTCTCTGACAAGTCGAACGATACGGCGACACCATCCTGCCTGAAATTCCCTAACGCTTCATTGGCCGAAAGAAACGGAACATCGACTTCAAACGATGGATTACCATAATCGTGATACACGCCGCCAACAGTACATTGAAATACCGCACCGGCATTTTCAAAGGCAATGGTGACACCCGGTTTAAGGTTAAACGCCAGCGCC
This sequence comes from Alteromonadaceae bacterium, assembly GCA_965656875.1. GTDB lineage: Bacteria > Pseudomonadota > Gammaproteobacteria > Enterobacterales > Alteromonadaceae > CBFHMJ01. The sequence goes on along the minus strand of CBFHMJ010000016.1, from coordinate 5,541 downwards.
AGCGGTTCATTGACGTAACAATAAGCTGCCTCGGCATCAAGAGCGTCAGGCACGGCTGAGACCAGCGACAAGTTTTTCAGTTGTGCAACTGCCGTCCAGCCACTCAATGAGACAACGGCTGAAGTCGTTTGATCATTACCCTGAATCTTTGCTGTTGCGCGATATCTTGGATACCAGGCTGACACATCAGGTGACGATGTAACAACAGCCATCACCTGTTTTTGCTTATCTACCGGAAAGCCAATGTATAAGTCATTCGCCAGGATTTTGTCCATATATCGACTGAACGACTGCTCGAAACTACCAATCATCAATCCCGCAGCAAGGCTGGTCGTCAACGCCAGATAAAAAGCGGCTATCGGGAGAAACCGACGGCTAACATTAACACTCGCGTCCTGGAGCAGAAACTGGGTGTTAAATCCTGACACGAACTTACTCAGGTTATTCAACAACCAACTGATAAATACCGGCAAAATGGCGATGGATGCTAACAGAACAGCACTGTAACTAATCATAATAAGCAGCCAGCTATCCGTCGGTAAAATAAACCAGATGGCAAGGCAAACCACGGCGATTAGTTTTAGCAGTGGCTCATTCACGCCTTCATCAGGCCGAGCCAGGATATTACCAGACATCATCACTTTAAGGTGCATGCCGAGAGTCGCCAGCACCGCGAACAACGAAATACCAAACGCCCAGACTCCATAGATGCTTTGCCAGATAACCTGTCCTGAGATATGCAGTTGATACAGTTGATTCAACGTTAATCCCAGTAAGGGTAGAAACGTGGCAACCAGTAACATAGCCAGCACGCTGCCCAGTACAGCCGCAATTGCAGCAATGGTAATGCCTTCCAGCATCAGGACATACTTCACGGTTTTTAGCGAAAATCCGAGTGTGCGACATTGCTGCATAAGCTGATAACGATCACGCCAGGTCTGACTGGCTGCCTGTATGGCGATAAATAAGCTGACCACAAAACCCAGTAAAGCCAGCGCCGACAAATTCAGATGCAGTGCGTCCGCAAAACCAGCCCGTTGCTCCACGGTAGCTGCGGGCAACATCGTTAACTGCTGAGGTAATGCCCGCTGTAATTCTTTAGATCGTTCATCGGATATCGGTGAGGTTTGCAGGTAGTTGATTTGTCCGTCGGAATCAAATAATAGCCAGGCTGATGCAATATCCATCCAGCCACTTTTACCTGGCATCGGAGGTTCGGCTATAGCCACAGGCACCTTCAACGTATTTCCTTGCCAGTCTAAGACAAGTTGATTGTCGCTGACGGGCTGAAGTTGAATCTCAGGTGGCAGATACAGCGCCCCTGCCGGATATTTCTCATCGTCCATAATGCTGGCGATTAACATATCCGTTGCTTTGATAGTAAACCACTCGGTTTCGTCCTTTGTCTTACCATCAGTATCAAGCTGGTTTCCTTGACCAGCCGGTTTTAATTCAACCAGCCAGTAAGCAACGGGCCTGACTTCAAAAAAACCTTGTTGCCGAAGGCTGGCGTAGTCTTGTAACGTGATGGATGCACCCTGCTTCGCCACCACACGCCAGGAAGACTGAGAAACTTGCTGATGAGAAGATGCATATTGGGCTTTACTGGCATGATTTAAGATAAAAATACTCAACAAGGTACTGGTTGCCAGCGCAAGACTAATGATAAATCCAAGATTAAGTAACCAGTGACGGCGATAATGCGCGAGTATAACGTTAACCATCGACCAGAATTCTGCTGGCTGCCTGGGAGGTTGAGTCTGCTGATAGTCCTTCATTACACGCTTACCAGTTTACCGTTGACAAGTTCCTGAACCTGTCCAACCCGTTCTGCAACCACATGACTATGGGTAACCATGACCAAACCCGTTTGTTGTTGCCGGGCTAAATCCAACAATGAAGCCACTACCTGATCACTGTTCTTTCTGTCCAGATTCCCAGTTGGCTCATCGGCCAACAATAATGCAGGTTTAGCGGCAAGCGAACGCGCTATTGCTACACGCTGTTCTTCACCACCGGAAATCTCATCCGGTCGCTTGTGTAACAAATGCATTAATCCCAATTGTTCGGACAGTTCGCGACAGTGTTCTGAATCATAACGTCCGGCAAGCCTTGCGCTAAATGCAATGTTGTCTTCTACGGTCAGACTTTCCAGTAAGTTGAACTGCTGAAAAATAATACTGAGCGTGTTTTTTCGTAATGCGCTTAGTTCGGCATCGGTAGCCTGATGGACAGGAAAACCAATAATATCGATCTCACCTTGCTGAACAGACACCAGACCAGCAATCAGATTTAAAAATGTGGTTTTTCCGCTACCGCTGTCACCCATCAGAGCAACACTTTCGCCTTGTTGGAGAGAAAAGTTAACATTGGATAGAATTTCACGCTTTTGTTGACCATCGAAGATGGTATGAGACAGTGATTTTATTGATAATAACATGCGGTAAATCAGTAAGTTGATGCTTAGACACCACCAAGTTTAGCAATTCACACCGCAGTTGCAATTGAAACCATTGGTCAAAATGAGAAGGTGATAACCTTTGCTGTTCAATTAATCATAACCGGCGAGCCATGTTTCACTGACTGATGCAGGTATTTGCAACTGTCAACGTTGATAATTGAAGGTTATCAGGCCTTTGTCCTGAGCTGTCGATTTAGCGGACAACGTTGCAGGTATAAAGGGAAGTGATGCAGGTGCCCCGTCTGTCTTGCCACCTGTTAACTGTTTCCTGCGTAAGCTGAAATATTTAGGACACAATTTATTATTCCGACAGAACTGTTCGGCGGTTAAACAACTGTCATCATGTTGTTGAAATAACACTTGCCATTGTTGCTCTGTGCGTTTTGCCATCATTAAATCCGGTTGCATATTGAGATAGCGAACGGGATAAAAAGTAGCTGTCAGTATTTGAATGTGTCTTTGCTTAGATGGTTACGTTGAAAAAGGCTATTTAAATAACTCTAACGTAGTGGCCAGCTTTTGTTGACCAACACAACACTCGCAGTTCCCGGTTCAAGAACAGTCATAGTTTGGCCGCAGTAGTCCACAAAGAGTTTTTCACCAGCCTTGTGGTTTTGCCACATGGAAGGTCGTTGTGCGTCTTGCCACTGTTTATAAAGTCAGCAGTAATGATTATAGCTGTAATGGTTGGCTGGATTACGCCGGGTGTACTCTTCCCAAAGCAATTGCAAGGTCATGTACTTGCTTTTCAGCTCATGATGCACTTGCGACCAGTCGGGGACAGAGCTTTTACGCTGTTTGACCTACGTTTTTAAAAGCTCACGATTAAGTTTCGCATCATCCCTGGATTCAGGCACAGGCCAGCCGGTCAATCCGAGCTGGGCTGCTCTGTTGGCATAATTTGAGACCACCAAAGGCGAAACAGATAAGCTTCGGGCAATCTGTCGGTGAGAGAGGTTGCAACCACATTTTAGGCGCAGAATTTCCTTAACTTTTCGCATAGAGACAGGTGTCGTAGGCATGGCAGCACTCTGCTCAAAAGGTCAGAGGTTACCGATTAAACACCCCTACAGAAGAAAAATTGTGAAATAACATTGATGTTATTAGGTGATCGACATTGATGGAAATATGCAGTTGGCTTTGAAGCCTTCTGTCTACTCCGCTGACGCCCTCTGCGATTAAGTTGCCCGGCCGTTGAGCACACGATAAAAATTCGATTCTGAAGCAATATACTCCCCCTTATCCAGTAATGTCGGTACGATCTGCGTCGGCGGCAGACTCGCATATTCTGCTTTATTACTGATATCAAGGATGGCCTGTCGCTCTTGCTCTGTGAGTTTATTGGCCGGTTCCGGGCGCAGTGTTACCGGTCGCTGATCTTCCTGAACGTCACCGGCCTGATACCAGCGACAGTAAGTTCTCAGCGCTATTCCAGCTTCGTTACAGGCGATTTTCAGTCTGCATCCGTTTTGGCGGGCTTCGTGTATAAGCGCAATCAGACGGTGCCTTTCATCGGTTGAGGTTAATCGTCCCCGGGTTCTTCTCCGTAAAAGGTTCTCAACTTTTTTCTCAACACCAACAAGGTGGCTGCTTCAGCTAAGGCTTTTGCTTTATGGCGAAGTTCTTTTTTTAATGATTTGATTTCTCGTTTATCTGCGTTGGCTTGTCTTTTAGCTTCGGCTTCTCGCTCCTTACTGGACATGAAACCTTGCATGCAGTCACCCCGCCATGCTTTAACCTGCTCAGGATAAAGTCCTTTCTCCCGGCAGTACTGGCTCAATTCATGTTCAGTCATGGTAAAAGTGTCTGCGACAACGGCCAGTTTAGTTTGAGCTGACCATTGCCCGGCGGAGGTCTTACTGTTTGGCACTGCGGTTCCTGATCCTCTGAGTTGTTTTCGCCAATTGTACAGGGTGGCTTCACTGATGCCTTCTTCTTTTGCGACTTCGGCTACCGTTCGAAAGTGCGGAGGCAGCAACTTCTTCAATATTGCATCTTTTCTTTCTTGCGGATAACGAGACATGATTTACTCTGCTACCGCCCCTGGCTGGTTAAATTTTAACAGTGACAACTATCCTGCCAGAGGGGGATCCCCACAAAACACTACTTAAAACATTTTATTTACTGGTAAATGAAGCATACAGCAACTTGCTTATCATCAATTGACTGCTTAAACAGAATTAAAAGTCTATTGACCACTAGTGGGTATCTGACATCATCCGATGTATCAAGCCACGTTTCAATAATTTTAATGCAAGCCTCTTTGGTTTCCTTCATAGGAACCCAATCATCTTCTCCCAAGCAAATTTCACTTTCATTTTGCTTATCTATTTTTTGAATAAGCGTTGTGTTCAAGAACCAATTTAATTCTTCATCTTCTAATACCAATACATTGTTAGCATTCGGGTTTTGAGTGGCGTAATACATTGTATCCATAGGCCACTCATCTTCATCATAAGCTGTTATAAACAGTTTTCTACTCATTACCTAAGGGTCCAAATTTCTTATGTGAGTTTGTTGCTGAAGGAAGTTCTTGGCTTCCTTACCACTTAGTCGACCTGTTTTCACCATACCTCCAGCAGCGTCAACATACTGGTTTGTTGAGAGGTTTCTCACTCTGAAGTAGTTAAATAGGTTATCAACCTTTACTTCATATTTTGCGTTAGCAAATACAGTTTTCTCCCCGGCAGGAGATAATACAGCTTTGGCGTTAGGTACAAGAGCACTTAATGTCTCCTTAGGGCTACCTGAAGCCCAGTTTGGGCTGTTTTTAGCGTATGTGGCAGCCCAGCGAGAAACGGTCTCTTCTGATGCTAAAATGATTGGCTTTCCACCTTGTGCTAATCTTATAACACCTGCACCAGATAGCATTTCAATTACAGCCTTGGTTCCACCAAACGGAGGATTTTCTCTGAAGAAGTCAGCTAACCCTTCATGCCCTCCATTTTCAAAGTGACGTGGTCAAGCGAATTCACACACCCCAGTTAAGCCGCTTTTCCTCGTTCTGCCATCTCTGCTTCATATTGATTTGGACTTCTGTAATCCAGATATGAATGCATCCTGTGGCTGTTATAAAACAT